>NZ_JAFEJS010000002.1 GCF_018555385.1 Bifidobacterium santillanense | reverse complement strand
GGGGAGACGGGCGATGCCGGCGGGGCGGTCGGCTCCGGTGCCGCCGAATCCTCCGGTTCGGCCGATCCCGCGGCCGGCTCCGTGGACGGAGCGGCGGTTCCGGTCGACCCGGCGGCCTTCGCCTCGGCCTCCCTGAGGTTCGACTCGGTGATCCGGTAGTAGTCGGTGTTCCTGCCGTAGCATTCCTCGATCACGACCAGTGCCTGACGGTAGTGCGTCACCGCGTCGTCGAAGCGGTGCTCGGCGTACCTGACCTGCGCGAGTCCGGCCAGGGCCGACGCGTAGTGCGCCGAATGCTCGAGATGCCCGGTCCGGTAGATCTCCAGCGCCTTGGACGCATGCCAGTCGGCGCCCTCGAGTTTGCCTTCCTCAAGCAGCACGAGCGCCAGATTCGTGTGCGACGAGGCCACGTCGATGTCTGCGTCGGGATTCACGCTCGAGACCTCGACGACGCGCAGCGCCTCGCGCAGTTCCAGTTCCGCCTCGTGGATGCGTCCCGTCTCGCTGTAGAGCATCGACAGGTTGTTGTGCAGCGCCGCCAGCCGGCGGTCCTTCGGATCGAAGTTCCTCTCCGCGCACGCGAGGGCCTGCTTGTACAGGTCCTCGGCCTGATCGTAGCGTTTCGCGGCGCGCATCGCGGTCGCGCAGTTGATGAGCGTCGTCGCCCACGCCTCGGACCCTTCAAGCCCCATGCGCAGGGCCAGTTCGATCGCGCGCTGCACGATCCACTGGTTCTCCTCGTGACGGCCCTGCGAGCGGTAGAAACCCATCGTCTCGTTGAGGACGGTCAGCAGGCCCGCGTCGTCGCCGGCGTTCTCCGCGTCGACCATCGCCTGTTCGAGGTACGGTCCCGCCTTCTCCGCGGCGTCGTGCGCCTCGAAGATCGCGTCGAGGCCTCTAAGGAACTCCTGCGTGTCGAAGGTGGGGGAGTCGTCCCCGTCGGTGTCGGCGCCGTTATCGGACCTTGTGCCCGTACCGGCTTGTGCCGCCGCATCGTCGTCCGGGTCGAAGTCGTGCGCGTGCTTCGCCTCCATGCCGAGCAGCGCCGCCTCAAGCGCCGAATCCATCGCGTCATCGCCCATGCCGTCTCCTTCGTCGAGTGTTCCTGCCCTCAAGTCTAGAAGACCGCGCGGCGCCGGACCGGACTGCGACTGTGAGCTGCGTCACCCGCGGTCGGCCCACCTGCCGGCGTACGTTCCTCGGGATTATCGCCGCCCATCCGGCCGAACGTACGTTGACCGTCGCGTAGTGTACGTCCGACCGGATTCCGTCGGGTAATGCCCGGAGGAACGTACGCCTGCGGGCGGGATGGGGAGGATCCCATGAATCACAAAATCACACGTGGATCTCGCGCATGCGTCGGGCGGCCTCGGTGTCGCCCTCGCAGCGCCACGAGTAGAAGACGAGGAGTCCCACGGACAGCAGCGCCAGCGGCACGCCGCCCAGGCCGGTGAAGCGGTAGTTCATCGCGAACGTGGTGAGCATCGTGCCGCCGACGACCGAACCGACCGCGTTGCCGAAGTTGAACGCCACCTGCACGGCGGCGCCCGCGATGAGCTCGCCGCCGCCCTGGCCGGCCTCGGTCATGAGCAGCTGCTGCGGCGCGGAGATGAAGAACAGGCCGAACGCGATCCAGAACGTGAGCAGTGCGGTGACGGCGCGGTTGCCCGGCAGGACGAGCACCATCAGCAGGCCGAGCATCGAGATGAACTGGCCGAGCGCGGCGGTGCCGGCGTGACGCCAGTTGTCGGTGATGCGTCCGCCGATCAGGCCGCCGACGACCATGCCGAAGCCGGCGAGCATCATGAGCAGCGGCACCAGCGCGGCCGGCCAACCGCCGGTCTTCTGCAGCCACGGCGACACGTAGCTCCACCAGCAGAACACGCCGGCGTTGCCGGTGAACACGGCCGCGAGGATCACCCACGGGCCGCGACGGCGCAGGAAGCGGAACTGGCCGAGGATGCCGGTGTCCTTGACGGGCGGCACGAACGGGATCCATGCGAGCGTGAGCACGATCGTCATCGCGGCCCATGCGGCGAGCAGGCCGAAGGCGAGACGCCACGAGAGGAACTCCGCCATGAGCGTGCCGGCGGGCACGCCCAGCATGTTCGCCACGGTCTGGCCGGTCACCATCACCGACACGGCCTGCGCCTCCTTGCCCTTGTCCGCCAGGGTCTTGGCGATCAGGGTCGCGGTGCCGAAGAACGCGCCGTGCGGCAGACCGGAGATGAATCGCGCGGCGATGAGCATCGCGGAGTTCACGGACAGCGCGCTCATCGCGTTGCCGACCAGCGCGATCACCATGAACATGACGATGAGGTTCTTCGGCGGCACCTTGCGTCCGAAGACTAGGATCAGCGTGCCGATGCACACGCCGATCGCGTACGAGGAGATGTAGTGGCCGGCCGTCGGGATGTCCACGCCGGTCGCGGCGGCGGCCTGTGGCAGGATGCCCATCATCACGAATTCCGCGGCGCCGAGGATGAACGCGCCGGCGGCCAGCGCAAGCAGACTCTTCTTCATCGGTGACTCACTTTCCCTTCTTGTTCTCTTCCCGTGTTCCCCTGCTCCCCGTGCCGGCCGGGATGCCCTCGCGGCGCCGGAGGGAGGCGGCATGGATCTGGTCCGTGCCGAGGTATGAAAAAAGGGAAGCGCTGATTTCTCAGCGATTCCCTCAGTTGTCGGGCTGGCGGGATTTGAACCCGCGGCCTCTTCGTCCCGAACGAAGCGCGCTACCAAGCTGCGCTACAGCCCGTTTGGCAACGGGTGATATATTACATGAATCGCGTCGCGGTGCAAATTCGGGTGGTCTTACGGCGTGTCGCAAGTATTTCCAACGGTTTTGCGGATAAGGGATTTGGCGCGTGCCGGAAACCGTCATCGATTTCGTCGGGATTTTTCCTCCGGATTTCCGGTCGGAACCCGTCGTCGGCCCGCCCCGGCCGGCGGGCGCGTTCCCGCGTATGCCGCGCCTTCCCCCTATGCGGCATCCATGCGGCACTCATACGGCACTCATACGGTGCCCATACGGCACCGTCGCGTGTATCTCGGTCTCGCTACACTGTGTGGCTATGTGTGAAACCCAAGAATCCCAAGCAAACGAGGACGAGAACGTCGTTCCCGCGATGACCACCGTGGAACGTGCGGAGATGCTCCTCAAGCAGGATGCGACCATCCGCGAGAAGATCAAGGGCGGCGCCACGCTGGACGAGGCCGTCGACCCGTCCAACAAGGAGTTCGGCCCGCTCGCGCACCCCGAGCAGGTCCAGATGCGCGTCGCCAAGCGCGCCATGATGCTCGAGAACGGCGTCAACCCCTACCCGGTCCACCTCGACGTCACCGACACCATCGAGGGCGTGCGCGCCAAGTACGACGGCAAGCTCGAGCCCGGCCAGGAGACCGAGGACATGGTCGGCATCGCCGGCCGCGTCCTGTTCATCCGCAACGCCGGCGGCCTCAACTTCGTCCAGCTCTCCGCGGGCGACGGCACGAAGATCCAGGGCATGATCTCCAAGAAGGAGATCGGCGCCGACTCCCTCAAGCAGTTCAAGCAGCTCGTCGACCTCGGCGACCACCTGTACCTGCGCGGCCGCGTCATCGCCTCCAAGACCGGCGAGCTGTCCGTGTTCGCCACCGACTGGGCCATCGCCGCCAAGGCGCTCCAGCCGCTGCCGGCCCTGCATAAGGACCTCAACGAGGACACCCGCACCCGCAAGCCGTACATCGGCATGATCGCGGACGAGAAGATCCGCAACATGGTGCGCAACCGCTCCAAGGCCGTCGCCTCCCTGCGCCACACCTTCGCCGGCCACGACTTCATCGAGGTCGAGACCCCGATGCTGCAGACCGTCCACGGCGGCGCCGCGGCCCGTCCGTTCACCACGCACATGAACGCGTTCGATCTGGACCTCTACCTGCGCATCGCGCCGGAGCTGTTCCTCAAGCGCTGCCTCGTCGGCGGCATCGACCGCGTGTTCGAGATCAACCGCGACTTCCGCAACGAGGGCGTCGACGCCACGCACGCCCCCGAGTTCACGATGGTCGAGGCCTACCAGGCCTACGGTACCTACGACACCATCGGCCAGCTCGTCAAGGAGCTCGTGCAGAAGACCGCGATGGACGTCTACGGCTCGCACAAGGTCACCCTGCTCGACGGCACCGAATACGACTTCGGCGGCGAGTGGAAGACCATCAGCATGTACGACTCCCTGTCCGAGGCGCTCGGCGAGGAGATCGTCCCGAACGGCGGCCCGGAGCACCCCGGCACCTCCGTCGAGCATCTGGGTGCGATCGCCGACAAGCTCGGCGTCGAGCGCGACGACGTGGAGAACCACGGCAAGCTCGTCGAGCACCTGTGGGAGCACTTCTACGAGGACAAGCTCTACGAGCCGACCTTCGTGCGCGACTTCCCGGTCGAGACCTCCCCGCTGGTCAAGGGCCACCGCTCCAAGCCCGGCGTCGTCGAGAAGTGGGACCTCTACGTGCGTGGCTTCGAGCTCGCGACCGGCTACTCCGAGCTCAACGACCCGGTCGTCCAGCGTGAGCGCTTCGTGGCCCAGGCCAAGGACGCGCTCGCCGGCGACGAGGAGGCGTGCGACATCGACGAGGACTTCCTCGAGGCCCTCGGCGTCGGCATGCCGCCGGCCGGCGGCATGGGCATGGGCATCGACCGACTGCTCATCGCCCTGACCGGCGCGACGATCCGCGAGACCATCACCTTCCCGCTCGTCAAGCCGCTCATCGGCTGAGAGACCGTCGACATCTGCCTTGCCAAGGGACCGCTGAACACCTCAGCGGTCCCTTTTCTCGAAATGTGCCCATGTCCCGAGAGAATGTGCCGCTTTGTCCGTCTCAGCGGTACTTTCTCTCGGGATTCGCCCATGTCGCGAGAAAAAGTACCGTTGGCTCGTTCCCAGCGGTACTTTTTCTCGCGATGGACCTCCGTATCCGTGGGAGACGTCGACGCCGCAGCTACGGTAGCTACGATGGGAACCATGAATCTTGGTCTGTGGCTCAGGGGAATCCGTCCGAAGACGCTGCCGCTCGCGGTGGCGCCGGTCGTCGCGGCGTCCATGGCGATGTGGAGCACCGTGTTCGAGGGTGTGTGGGGCGGCTCGTACCTGCACAGACCCTGTCCGGTGATCGGCGGCCGCCCGGGGCCCGATCCGGGCGACCTCTACGGCACATGCCTGACCTCGCCCGGCTGGTACGCCGCGGTGACGCTGCTGTGCGCGGGCGTCGCCCTGTTCCTCCAGATCGCCGCCAACCTCGCCAACGACTACTCCGACGGCGTCCGCGGCGCGGACGAATCGCGCGGCGCCGGCGAGGACGTCAGCGGCAAGCCCCAGCGGCTCACCGCATCGGGACTGGTCGAGCCGAAGCGGGTGCTGCTCGCCGCCGGCGTCAACGCGGCGCTCGCCTGCGTCTGCGGCCTCGCCGTCACCATCCTCACCGGGCACTGGTGGTTCATCGGCCTCGGCCTGGTCTGCCTCGCGGCCGGCTGGTGCTACGTGGGCGGCCGTCATCCCTACGGCTACCACGGATTCGGCGAGATCTCGGTGTTCGTGTTCTTCGGGCTCGTGGCCACCTGCGGCACGTCGTACGCCCTGTCCGACGAGATCCCCTTCCTCGTCGTCTGGACCGCCACGGCGCTCGGTCTCGTCGCCGTCGGCGTGCTGTGCGTCAACAACCTGCGTGACGCCGACGACGACGCGATCCACGGCAAGCGCACGTGGATGGTGCGTCTGGGGCGGGACCGCGGCCTCGTGCTCGCCGAGGCGACGCTGATCGTCCCCGTGGTGATGGCTGCGCTGTCGTACGCCTCCTACGCGCCGCTCGTCAGAGTCGCGAGTTCGGCGGTGAACCCCCGCTGCGGCACGCTCTTCGAGGGAACGGGCGATACGACCGGTCATGTGGCGTGCTCCGGCATGCCATGGTGGGACGTGGCGGCGGCGATCGCGGGGACGGCGACGCTGGCCGCGTCGATCATGCTGTGCGTGGCCGCCGTGCGCTCGCTGCGCACCGGGGGATACCGCAGGGCGCTGCCGGCGGCCGTGCTGCTGTCGCCCGCGGCGGCGCTGACCTTCGGATGCGCGTATCTGATGGGCGCGTGACGGGCGGGCCGGGGCGGACGGACCCGTCGGACGTCCCCGGGGGAGTGGCGTCCCGTGTCCGAACATCGGCGAAAAACATGGGATGAATACTCGTGTCCGGCATTTCGGGGCGGTAGACTGGCCGTATGACTTACAAACTAGTACTGCTCCGTCATGGACAGAGCGCATGGAACAAAACCAATCAGTTCACCGGCTGGGTCGACGTCCCGCTGACCGAGCAGGGTGAGGCCGAGGCCAAGCGCGGCGGCGAGCTGCTCAAGGAGAAGAACGTCCTTCCGGACATCGTCTTCACCTCCCTGCTGCGTCGCGCCATCAACACCGCCAACATCGCGCTGGACGCCGCGGATCGTCTGTGGATCCCGGTCGAGCGCAACTGGCGTCTCAACGAGCGTCACTACGGCGCTCTGCAGGGCAAGAACAAGACGGAGATCCGCGAGGAGTACGGCGACGAGAAGTTCATGCTGTGGCGCCGCTCCTACGCCACCCCGCCGCCCGAGATCGACCCGAACGACCAGTACGCGCAGAACAACGACCCGCGCTACACCGGCGATCCGGTTCCGGAGGCCGAGTGCCTGGCGGACGTCGTCAAGCGCGTCGAGCCGTACTTCAAGTCCGACATCGAGCCGCAGCTCAAGGCCGGCAAGACCGTCCTGATCGCCGCCCACGGCAACTCGCTGCGCGCGATCGTCAAGATGCTTGACAACCTCTCCGAGGAGGAGATCGCCAAGGTCAACATCCCGACGGCCATCCCGCTGCTGTACGAGCTGGACGAGAACTTCAAGCCGGTCAAGCCGCGTGGCGAGTACCTCGACCCGGAGGCCGCCGCCGCCGGTGCCGCCGCCGTCGCCGCCCAGGGCCAGAAGTGAGCCTCGGTTCCTGATCTGATTCACGGTTGACGCAAGTCAGTGCAAGGGGAACGTTCCCGCAAGGGGCGTTCCCCTTGTCGTATGTACGGATGCCGTATGCGCGGCAACCTCGCCGGCCGCTCCTTCCGTATGATTCCGTATCCGTCGCCGCCCGCCTTTCCGTCCGATACGACGGCCATGACGATGCGGCCAACGCACAAAACAAAACGACGCAAGACCCGCACAGGGCCGTTGCGTCGTTTCGGGTCTCCCCTCGGGGAGAAGTCCTCGATGGTCGGTGCGATCGATCGCGGGGCGACCGTCGCATCATCGCATCACCGTGATCGGTTCACTCGATCGAGCCGTCCTCGTCGCGGCTCGGCTCCTTGGACGGATCGAAGCCGGAGACGATGAACACCACGCGGCGCGCGGCGGACACGGCGTGGTCGCCGAGGCGCTCGAGGAAGCGGCCCAGCAGGACCACGTCGACGATCTGCTGGCGGGTGAAGTCGTTGTCCTCGTCGAGCGCGAGCTCGAAGGTCTTGTGGTGCAGGGCGTCCAGCTCGTCGTCGCCGGCGATGATGCGCTCGGCGGTCTTGGCGTCGCGGTCGGCGAGCATGCTCACCAGATCGTCGGACGTCTTGTCGAGGAAGTCCTGCATCTGCTGGAACGTCTCCTTGGCGGCCTCCGGCAGCGGGGAGGCGGGGTAGGCGCGGCGGGAGGTCTCGGCCACGTGCTTGGCGAGATCGCCCATGCGCTCGAAGGTGGTGGCCAGGCGCATCGTGGAGACGACGATGCGCAGATCGGTGGCGACCGGGGTCTGCTTGGCCAGCAGCTTGACGCACTGGTCGATGACGCTCTCCTCGAGGGCGTCGAGCTCGATATCGCCGTCGATAACGCTCTGGGCGGCCTCGACATCCTGCTTGAGCAGGGCGTCGCCCGCTCCGCGGATGGACTTGCGCACGCCCTGAACCATGCGGTCGAGGTCGTCGGCGACGGCCTTCATCTCCTCGTTAAAGATAACGCGCATTGTCATTTCAGCCTTTCGTTCTTTTCCGATTACTCTTCAGATAGCAACCATTCTTCAGTCTATTATTTCACGCCGGCGCGCGCGACAACGTAGCGCAAACGCCATCTGATGTTGGTCGCGCGTTCACTGGGACGTTCACCCTGCGTTCAGCTTCACGGCATGTCGTCGCAAGGGAACACGCCGATGTGGAAGAATGGAGGGCATGTATGACTCCCCTGTGCCGTCATTGATCGTCTCCGCGGTCTTCGGCATCATCGGCGTGGCCGTCGTGCTCGCCGTCGTCCTGATCATCATCGACCACGTCGAACCGATCGTGGAACGCCTGCTCGGCGGGGCGTCGTTCACCGAATGGCTGGGCAACAAGTTGGGGGACAAGGTCAGGCTGTTCCGGCGCAGACATCGCGCCGACCAGGACGAGGACCCGGATCTTGACGCATCGGCCGAATCGCTGCTGTCGATCCTGCCCAGCGCCTCGCTGATCGTCGACCGGCAGGGGGATGTGGTCCGAGCCAACCCGCAGGCGTATCGGCTCGGCATCGTGCAGGACGACAGCATCGTCGAACCGGCCGTGATCAAGGCCGTGCGCGACGTGCGCGAGCATGGCGGGCGCCGCCGGTTCGACCTCGAAACCGAGACGCCGGAACGGTTCGTGCCGCCGCTGCCCTCCGGCGCCGGCATCCAGGTGGACACCGAGAGCAACGGCGTGCGCCGTCCGAACTGGCTCAAGGTGACCGTCGGCCGCGTCGACGCGCGGTTCGTCGTCGTGCTCATCGACGACGTGAGTGAGACCGTGCGCTTCTCCCAGATCCGCGACTCGTTCATCGTCAACGTCTCCGAACAGTTGCTCTCCCCGACGGAGGCCCTCTCCCGGCTGGCCGACGAGCTCGAGCGCGACGACGTCGACCCCGCCAAGGTGAGGGCGGACGCGGGGCGCGTGCGTGTGGCCAGCAACCATCTCAACCACATGGTCTCCGATCTGCTGCTGCTCATCAAGGCGCAGGAGCCGATCGTGCCGTCCGCCGCGAACCGTCTCAACGTGATGGAGCAGCTGGCCGTGGTGTCCTCGCAGCTGGCGCGTACGGCCGCCGACGAGGACATACAGCTGCGTCTCGACGGCGATCGTTCGCTCGTCGTCAACGGCGAGGCGGACCAGATCCGCACGGCGGTCACCAAGCTCGTCGAGAACGCGATCGTGTATTCGAAGCGCGGCGGATACGTCGCGCTGTCGGCGCAGAAGGACGATTCCGGGCAATACGCGGTGATCCGCGTCCTCGATCAGGGCAAGGGCATCGCCAAGTCCGAGCAGCGGCGCATCTTCGAGCGCTTCTACCGGGGCAAGGACCAGACCGAGCGCAGTGCCGACGGCGTGGGTCTCGGCCTGTCGATCGTCAAGCACGTGGCGCTGACCCACCACGGCACCGTCGCCGTGTGGTCCGCGCCGGGGCAGGGCAGCACGTTCACGCTGTCCCTGCCCTTGGCGCAGTAGGACGGAAGGGGCGGGCTACTGGCCGAGACGGCGGTAGTCCCACCGGTCGAGATGCTCCCAGATGAGCATCAGCACGCCGACGATCACGCCGGAGGCGCAGATGGTCCGCGCGGTCTCCACGTCGAACTCCAGCGCACCCAGGATCAGGCACACGACGAGGGCCAGCGTCCACAGGCCCGTGCCGATGAGGAACACGGTGCGCAGGTCCACGCGCACCGGCTTGGGGGCGGGGCGGCGCACCGAGGGGTCGATGATCGGTGCGAACCGCAGTCGCCAGCCGCGCCGGTCGGAGCTCGACACGCCCTGCGATTCGTTGCGGGTATCGCGGGTATGAGGGTCGTTCGTCACGTCGGACATCCTCCTCGGAGTGTTACAGATGCTCGACAACGTAGTCCACGCACCTGGTCAGCGCGACCACGTCCGAGGGTTCGACCGAGGGGAACACGCCGATGCGCAGCTGGTTGCGCCCCAGCTTGCGGTATCCGGACGTGTCGACGATGCCGTTCTCGCGCAGCGCCTGCACCACGGCCGACGCGCTGATCGCATCGTCCAGATCGATGGTGACCACCGCGTGCGAGCGCGCGTCCGGATCGGTCACGAACGGACGGGCGTACTCGGATCGTTCGGCCCACGAGTACAGCAGCGAGGCCGACTTGGCGCAGCGTGCGGTGGACCAGTCCATGCCGCCGTTGTCGTTGAGCCAGCGTACCTGGTTCTCCATCATGATGAGCGTCGCCACGGCCGGGGTGTTGAGCGTCTGGTCCTTGCGGGAGTTCTCCAGCGCGCTCGTCAGGGACAGGAACGGCGGCACCCAGCGGTTCACGCCCGGCAGGTTCACGTTCGCCTCGATGCGCGCGGCGCGCTCGATCGCGGCGGGGGAGAGGACAGCGACCCACAGGCCGCCGTCCGAGCCGAACGCCTTCTGCGGGGAGAAGTAGTAGGCGTCGGTCTGGGAGACGTCCACAGGCAGGGCGCCGGCGGCGGACGTGCCGTCGACCAGCGTGATCGCGCCCTGCTCCACGCTGCCCTCCACGCGGCGCACCGGGGCGGCCACGCCGGTCGACGTCTCGTTGTGCGCCCAGCAGTACGCGTCCACGTACTCGGTGCGCTCGGGCAGACGGTAGGTGCCGGGCTCGCCCTTGAAGACGACCGGATCCTCGAGGAACGGCGCCTTGGCCGCGGAGGCGGCGAACTTCGCGCTGAACGAGCCGTAGGTGCCGAATGCGGCCTGGCGCGTGATCAGGCAGGCGCAGGCGATCTCCCAGAAGCAGCTCGCGCCGCCGTTGCCGAGCACGATCTCGTAGCCGTCGGGCACCTTGAAGAACGATTCGAGTCCCTCCCTGATGGAACCGACCAGCTGGCGCACCGGCGTCTGCCTGTGCGAGGTTCCCAGCAGCGTGGTGGCGCCGGCGTCGAGCGCGGCGATCTGTTCGGGGCGGATCTTGCTCGGGCCGGAGCCGAAACGACCGTCCTCGGGCAACATGTCGGTAGGGATCTTCACTGAATTGGCCATGCCCACCACCCTAGCCAATCGGGCGGATGGAGGGAAGGGCCGGCCGCATTCCGGGCGCGGAGGCGAACCGCGGGGGAGGAGCGGTCGATCCGGTGGCGCCGGGGTGTCCCCTAGGGGACGGGACGTTCGCCCTTCGGATATCTCGGATGTTCGGCGTCGGTTATCGTGCGTCATCGACGTTCCTTATATATAGTCGCGGCGCGGATGCGGGGCCGCCTTCCCGGACGTACGTCATGGAAAATTTACCCGGCGATTTTCCGGCGTCGCCTCGGAACGTGCGGGAACCCTTGCGCCGCAAGGGAATCCGGCGATGAACGCGGCGTGAATCGCGGATGTCCAAGGCGCAACGTAAAACGTTTGACGAGCCGCCGAGGTTTGCCCAAAGACCGGGGCGCGTTGTATGGTGGCGAATCGAGACGGTGATGCGTCGTCCCCTAGGGGACGTCCAACGACGGCCCGCAAGGAGTGATTCTGTTATGAAGCATGCTGCACCTAAGGCGGCTAAGTCTTCCATTCGAAGCAACGGTAATACCGGCAATCTGTTTACCGCTGCGCGCGGTTCCCATACCCGCAGGACCGTCATCGCCATGCAGATGGCAGGCAGCAACGGCGCCGTCCTCGGCCTCGAGCCGGCGGTGGCCCAGAAGCTCAACGAGATCGCGCCGATGTCGCGACGCTCCATCCGCGAGGCCGCCCGCGCCGCCGAACGCCGCAACTTCATCGTCGGCTCCGCGTCCCTCGCCGCGCTCGCCGGCACCGCCGCGACCGCCGTCGCGTTCGCCAACCCGACCGACGACCTGCTGCCGCTGGCCAGCGATCCGGCCACGACCACCACGCAGATCCAGAGCGTGGGCGCCGCCGCGTCCCGCTCCGACGTGCGCACCCCGCTGACCGACGCCACCGCGTCCGGACAGTCCTCCGACGCCACGTCCTCCTCCTCCGCGTCGACCGACGCCAAGACGTCCGACACCGCTGCCTCCGACGCCGCGAACGGCGCCGCTGCGGGCAACGACACCGCCACCTCCTCGACCGCCTCCGACGCCGCCGGCTCCTCCGACTCCTCCACCACCAAGCAGACCACCAACAACGGCTCCTGGTCCCTGAGCGACTCCGCCGCGTCCGTCGACGTCAAGCAGATGTCCAAGTCCCTGGCCAACAACGAGAACGTGGCCAAGCTCATGGACGTCGACGGCAGCCTGCTGCCCTCCGGCTTCGATCCGAACCACGCCACCGGCGACATCGGCAACGCCTACGAGTTCAGCCAGTGCACCTGGTGGGTGTACGTGCGCCGTCACCAGCTCGGCCTGCCGGTCGGCTCCCACATGGGCAACGGCGCGCAGTGGGCGGATTCCGCCCGCGCCCTCGGCTACTGGGTCGACAACACCCCGCGTCATGTGGGCGACATCATGGTCTTCCGCACCGGTCAGGAGGGTGCGAGCTCCGTCTACGGCCACGTCGCCATCGTCGAGAGCATCAACCCGGACGGCTCCATCACCACCTCCGAGTGCGGCGCCTCCCTGCAGGGCAAGACGATGTCCCGCACGTTCACGAACGTGTCCGACTTCCAGTACATCCACTACTGATCCACTGGTGCACTGATCGGTCGGCCTTCTGACCATTTCCGGTCGTTTCCGATCGGTGTGATTCATCTCATCATCCCCGGCGTGTCGGCGCGATGTCGCCCGTCAGACGATATCCGGGGTCGCGGTTCGTTGTCACGGGATGCTATGGTGGTGTCCCGATGAAGACCTTGAAGAACTATCTTTCCATGGTGATCGCCGTCGTGGCTGTTTGCGCGGCGTTTATTTCCATTGCGCCAGCTGCCGCCGCCGCCGGTACCTCCGGCGTCGTCTCCTCCGAGCGTTCATTCCCGAAGGCTTCGTCCGCACGTAAGGACCTGCTCAAGGAATCGACCTCCACCGATGTCGAGCAGGACTCCAACTGGGGCGGCATCGAATCGCTCGATGTACCCAAGACCAAGTCCCAGGCCGAGAAGGACGCCGAGGCCAAGGCCCAGCAGGAGGCCGCCGCCGCTGCGGCAGCCGCGCAGGCCGCCCAGTCCGCCGCATCCTCCTCGTCCTCCGCCTCCGCCTCCCGTTCGGGATCCCGCTCCTCGCTGAGCTCGGGCACCTCCTCCAGCTTCGATCTGGGCTCCGTCGAGGCTCCGACCAGCTCCAACGGCTCGGCCGTCGTCTCCTACGCGGCCCAGTTCCAGGGCGTGCCGTACGTCTACGGCGGCACCACTCCGTCCGGCTTCGACTGCTCGGGCTTCACCCAGTACGTCTACGCCGCCTTCGGCATCAGCCTGCCCCGCACCGACGCCCAGCAGCGCGTCTGGGCGCAGGCCAACGGCACGCTGGTGTCCAACCCGCAGCCCGGCGACCTCATGTGGCGTTCCGGCCACGTGGGCATCTACGTGGGCAACGGCATGATGATCCACGCGCCCCGCCCCGGCAAGAGCGTCTCGATCGTGCCGGTATACGCCTCCTTCGAGTACTACCGCATCATCTGATCGTCGTTCGATCCGCGTCCGACGGTCGTCCGATCCGCGGTATTCCGGCCTTCGCGGCCCTGCGAAAACGTCTCCCACGGGAGGCGTTTTTTCGTTGTCCGGACCGAGCCGTTCACGCGCGGCGAACGGAATCGGGGTATTCTTGGGAATCACAGGGGGCGGCGTCGCCGGTGCGGCGTCGCATATAACTCAAGGAGGTCGTCATGATTAACGACAAAGCGATCCTCGTCGGCGTTGACGGGTCGAATGCCAGCTACAAGGCCACATGGTGGGCCGCCAACTACGCCAAGCACGCGGGACTGACGCTGCAGATCGTCTGCGCGTACTCGCTGCCCAGCTATGCCGCCGTCAGCTTCGACGCCACGTACACCGCGATGGGGGACGACAACGCGGCCCATTCCGACGCGCAGGAGATCCTGTCCAAGGCGAAGGCCATCGCCGACGAGCAGGGCGTGGAGGCCGCCACGCTGATCGTGACCGGCGACCCGGCGTCCGTGTTCGTCGAGCTGAGCCGCAACTACAACCTGATCGTCATCGGCAACCGCGGCAAGGGCGGCCTGGCCGAGCGACTCCTCGGCACCACGTCCTCGTCGCTGCCGGCGTACGCGTACTGCCCGATCGTCGTCGTGCCCTACACCGACGACGACGGCAACCTGATGCACCTCAACAACACGATCACCAAGGTGGCCGTCGGTTCCGACGAGTCCAAGTGGGGCCTCAAGGCCCTTGACATCGCCGCCGACTTCGCCCACGCGTGGGGCGCCGAGCTCGACGTGATCTCCGCGGCCCCGCAGGTCAAGGGCGCCGACGACGCCGTCTACGAGTCCTATATGGAGGACCTCGAGACCCGCGTCAAGCCGCTCGAGGAGAAGTACCCCGATCTGGCCATCAACAAGCGCATCGTGCCGGGCTCCGCGGTGAACACGCTCACCAAGGCCAGCTACGACCACGACGTCGTCGTCGTGGGCTCCCGTGGCCGCGGCGGCTTCACCGGCCTGTTGCTCGGCTCCACCAGCCAGGGCCTGCTGCAGCACGCGGTCGGACCGGTCTACGTGGTGCCGCGCAAGTACGTCGAGGCTGCCGAATCCCGTCTCGACACCGTGCCTGGCTCGCCGGCCGAAGTCAAGCCGAAGCCGCTCGACGACATCAAGGGCGTCAAGGAGATCCCGGTGCCCAAGGCCGAGCCGTCGGTCGCCGCCGAGATCGAGAAGACGATCGATCCCGAGCGCTGACGTCTCGCGACGATCGGTACGATCGGTGCGGATCGGTACGACTAGGGGGAGCGAGCCTGATGCGGTTCGCTCCCCCTAGTCGTACCGACCGTCCATGCGGTCGGTTTGTCTCGCGGTTCAGTGCTTGATCGTCACTTCCATGCGCACCGGCGTCTCCTGCACGTAGGTGTGCTTGACGGTGCAGCCCTTGTCGATGTGACGGGTGATGCGCTCCTTGAGCTTGTCCGCGTCCTCGTCGCTCAGACCCGCGTCCGAGGCGTCCACGACGACCTGCTCGTTGAAGTTGATGTACGCGTCGTTGTCGGCGTCGTACGTGCCGTCCACGACGATCCTCGCGCCCTTGCCCTCGCCGAGCGTGTGCTCGATGGCGAACTGGCTGGACAGCGCGGCGCAGCCGGCCAGCGCGATCTTCATCAGGTCGCCGGGCGTGAACTGTCCGCGGTCCTTGCCGAACTTGATGTGCGCGCCGTCGTCGCTGAACGCGTCCCAGGAACCGTCCTTGTTGCGCTCGACCCACAGTCGCTTGCCCATACATGACTCCTTGTGTCCGTGCGGCGCGCCAGTCGCGTCGCGACACCTCCCAATCTAGCCCAAAACCCGCGTGCGCGGGAGATTCGTCCGCCTGGGGCGGGGCGGATCGGTCCACGTGCGCGCCCCGACCGGATTCAGCCCGCATGTTACACTGGTGCGCATGGCTTTGACCGAAGAACAACTTGGCGTTATCCGCTCCCGCATCCCCGCCCGTCCGGACACGGACGTCCCGATGCCCTACGAGGATCTCGTGCGCAGGATCCTCGCCGAAGGCACGCTCAAGTCCGACCGCACCGGCACCGGTACGATCTCCCTGTTCGGCCAGCAGATCCGATTCGACCTGTCGAAGGGCGATTTCCCGCTGCTGACCACGAAGACTGTGTTCTTCAAGGGACTGGCCTACGAGCTGCTGTGGTTCCTCAAGGGCTCGACCAACGTGCGCTGGCTGCAGGAGCACGGCGTGCACATCTGGGATGAGTGGGCCGACGAGAACGGCGATCTGGGCCCGGTCTACGGTGCGCAGTGGCGCAGCTGGCCCGCGCCCGCGCCCGACGATCCGGATCGCACCATCGACCAGATCGCGAACGTGATGGACCTGATCCGCAACCATCCCGACTCGCGCCGCATGGTCGTATCCGCGTGGAACCCGGCCGAGGTCGAGCACATGGCCCTGCCGCCCTGCCACGCGCTGTTCCAGTTCTACGTGGCCGACGGCCGGCTGAGCTGCCAGCTCTACCAGCGTTCGTGCGACATGTTCCTCGGCGTGCCGTTCAACATCGCGTCCTACTCCCTGCTCACCCTGATGATGGCACAGCAGGCCGGTCTCGAGCCCGGTGAGTTCGTCTGGACCGGCGGCGACTGCCACGTCTACGACAACCACATCGAACAGGTCCTCGAGCAGCTGGGCCGCGAGCCGTACCCATATCCGAAGATCGAGATCGACAAGGCCGATTCGCTGTTCGACTACCGGTATGAGGACTTCCATATTCTCGACTACCGTCACCACCCCACGATCAAGGCGCCCGTCGCCGTCTGACACTACACTTTCGGGTTAGTCAAAAGCATTCAAGGAGTTCGAAATGGAGCACGACAGTAGCCGTAGCGGCTATCACGAACCCGAGCCCGGGGAGGCCGGGCTTGAGGAGACCGAGGACTGGGGCGACGACTTCTCCAAGACCTTCTCGGTCAACCTGATCTGGGCCGAGGCCCGCGACAAGGACGGTCGCCCGGGCGCCATCGGCTTCGATGGGGGCATGCCTTGGCATCTCGCCGAGGACATGAAGCATTTCAAGGAGCTCACCGTCTCGCATCCGGTGATCATGGGGCGTCGCACGTGGGAGTCGCTGGGGGCGAAGTACCGTCCGCTGCGCAACCGCGACAACATCGTCGTCTCCCATGACGCCAGCTACCGCGCGCCGGGGGCGACCGTCGTCGACAGCCTCGAGGACGCGCTCGATCTGGCGCGTCAGGAGGCCATCCCGGACGACGGCCTCGACCGTTCGGAGATCTGGGTGATCGGCGGCGCGCAGCTGTTCGACGAGGCCCTGCCCGAAGCGAACAAGGCGTACGTCACCCTGCTTGACGCCGAGGTGGACGCCGACACGTACGCGCCGGATATCGCCGCGCTCGCCGAAGCGGGCCGATGGGAGGTCGCCGACCGTTCGCCGTGGCTCAAGCCGGCGAAGGCCGAGGACGGCATCACCCGATACCGTTTCCTCACCTACGTGCGCGCCGCGCACTGATCTGCGCCGTCGCCGGGCGCCGTCGGCATCGGTCGGCGAGCCCGCCGCATAACGTACCGGAACCTCCCCATATGGGGAGGTTCCTCTCGTTGTGCCTGTATCGTGGGGAGCACGAGATGCCGCGGGGCGTCTTTGCTTCGTGCGCGGCCGGGTGCCGTGCCGGGAGGGGAGCCCCGTGAAGGACGCGCGAGACAAGGAGTTCCCACATGGCCAACGACCATGCCAATGACCACAAATACACCGTGATGACCGTCTGCACCGGCAACATCTGCCGTTCCCCGATGGGCGAGATCATCCTGCGCCACTTCTTCGACGAGCGCGGCCTCGGCGATCTGGTCGACGTCGAGTCCAGCGGCGTCTCCGACGAGGAGTGGAGCCACCCGATCGATCCGCGCGCCGTGCACGTGCTGCGCGAGCGCGGCTACGGCGACGAGATCCCGCGCAACCACTTCGCGCACCGCATCTCGCGCGACGAGATCGCCCGCACCGACCTGTTCCTGCCGATGACCGCCGCGCACATGCGGTCGCTGCTGCGGCTGCTGCCGCCGGCGAAGCGCGCCGAGGTGCACATGTACCGCAGCTTCGACCCGAACCTGCCCAAGCCGCCGGCCGGCCGTGAGGACAAGATCGACCTGGTCGACCCGTGGTACGGCGGCCCGCACGAGTTCGAGGTCGCGATCGACCAGATCGAACAGGTCGCCCCGTACATCGTCGACTGGGTCGCCAAAAAGATCGGCGCCGACAAGGCCTGATGCGCCTCCCATGGCGTCCGGACGCCGATCGGCGGTCCTTATTCTCGGGATGAACCCATTGCGCGAGAATAAGGACCGCCGGCGATCGGTCAGCGTCACATATTCTCGAAACGTAGGGGAATCCCGAGAATAAGGACCGCTGACGCGCGCTTGGCGGCACATATTCTCGCGACATGGGCGGATCTCGAGAATAAGGACCTCCATGCCGATTCGTCGCCGGTGGCCTCGGGGATGACGTCGACCCATATGCGTCAGATATACGAAAAAGACCTCGGAACGTGATGTTCCGAGGTCTTTGGTGTTGGTACCCCCAGAGAGGGGGATACAGCCCAGCGTCGTACAGGTCCATCTCCACCACTCCGGGGGCAAATAAATTTACCTTCATTACTTACAAAATCAATCATAGCAACGGTTCCCGCTTTCTTCCAATAGACACGCAAGCAGCGTTGCTCCTTATCGTCATCTTCATGCGGCTGATGGTCGAAACGACCTGTGACGAGTGATCGAATCAGCCTAAACCTCAATGATTGCAAGGCCTAAGGCACTGGAGGTGCATTTTTAGGTGCAATGGCTCACTGAGAGCGTATTCGGCCACTTGGTGGCATTTTTGGTGGCATTTTTCCGAGGCCGTTATGCCATGCCATCGATCTTGGATTCAGCACAAGGAGCATCATCATGTCCGCGAGGACGAAGAAGGACAGTATGGGGCCGTCGCCGGAGCGGCGGAGCAGGTTCGGCACCGTGACGCCGCGCTACGATACCGCAGGCAATCTCGTCGCCTGGCAGGTGCGGTACCCGGACCCGAAACGACCGGGCAAGAAGGTCCAGCGCCAGTTCAAGCCGGACATGGAGCACGAGGCGCACCAGTGGCTCGAAGAGGAACGGCATCTGGTGGAACTGGACCGCAAGAACATCCAGGAATGGGTCCATCCGTCAGAACGCCGCCGCAGGAAGCGCGCGAGCCTTATCTCGTTCGAGGATTACGTGACCCGGTGGGCGGAAGGATACCGGCTGCCGAACGGCGAGAGGATAGCCGGCGGCACGCGCCGGAACCTGTATCTCGACATCGCGCACTTCATGCCGGGCTTCAAGGGCAAGCTTCTGACCGAGATCACGCCGAAGGACATCAAACGCTGGTACGATGCGCCGCACCCCGAGGGGCAATGGGCGTTCCGTCGCTCATGCATGCGCCTGAAGGCGGCGTTCACCAGCGCCACGAAGATGAGCATGGACGGCTCCCCGCCGCTGATCCGTGACAACCCGTTCATTCTGCCCATACCGCCGGCGCCGCGATCCGCCAGGGAGGACGTTCCGCCGGTCACGCCGCTGGAACTCAAGCTGATCGCGGAGAATATGCCCGACTACACGAGACTGGCGGTGATACTCGCCACGCTCGTCGGAGGCCTCCGTTGCGGCGAGCTGTGCGGCCTGCAGGTCAAGGACATCGACCTGAAGGCCAAACGCCTGACCGTGCGCCATTCCGTCAACAGGGGCTATGCGGATCGCGGTTCGACACGCATCGCCAGGACCAAGACCGACTCCAGCCGACGCACCGTACCCATCCCCGACGGGCTCGTTCCCCTGATTCACGACCATCTGCTCAGACACTGCGAATGGACGGACCCGGAAGCCATGGTCTTCCGTCCCAGACGAGCCTCGGTGATGAGCCAGACCACCCTGGAGGCCCAGTTCCGCAAAGCCAGGGAGAAAGCCGGCCGCCCCGACCTGACCTTCCAATCCCTGCGAGCGAGCCACGCGACCCTGCTCATGCTCAAGGGCGGCACCCTGCGGGAAGTCATGGACGAACTCGGCCACGTCAGCGAGAAGGTCGCCATCAAGCACTACCAGCGCATCGTCGCCCGACACCGCAACCAGATCGTCAACCAACTCGCCGAAGACTTCATCAAAGCAGCGCAATGACCACATACAGACGAACACGGATTGAGACGCCCTGTTGCCCGGTGTATACAGAACTATTCCCAATCTGGAATAGTTCTGTATACAATAGGAATATGGCTATCAGAACGAATCGGACGCTGCTCACACGGCGGGAAGCCGCCCGTAGGCTCGGAGTGAGTGAGCGACGGGTCAGCGCGCTTCGCGCTGCTGGCCGGCTTGAATCTCTTTCCGCGGGAGGCGGCTCGCTGATTACGGAGGATTCCGTACGTCGCCAAGCACAGTGGCAGGGTGCGGATGGGCGCCCTTATTCACCAGACATGGCGTTCGGGGCGCTATACATGCTCAGCGGGCTCGACGCGCCATGGCTGGGCCGGCAGCAGCGATACCGGCTCAGGGGATACCTGAGGCAGATGGATGCGGAGAATCTGACCCGTCTCGCGCGCAGGCGTGCGACGACGGTCGAATACTGGTGCAGGGATTCCAACCTCGCCAAGGTCGAAACCCTCATCCGTCCCTCCGCCGCCACCGGAGCATTGGCCGCCTCGTTCCAATTGACCGCCACAGACGTGGTGGAAGGCTACGTCACCGCCGATGCTCTGAACGACGCCATTCGGCAATGCCGGTTGAAGCAAGGCGCGACTCCGGTCCGGGTACGGCTCCATGTCACCGACGGTCTTCCCGCCGGTGAGGGCCCTATGCCTCTCGGCGTATGTGCGGCCGACCTGGCCGAATCCAACGACCCGAGGGAACGCCGCGCCGGTCTGGAAACCCTTCAACAGCTGATCGACGAATATCATCGCAAGGAGCATCAGGCATGATTCCGACAACCCACATCCCCAACACGGGCCATCCATGGAGCACCGTGTACGCGGTCGCCGCGGCGAACATCCCGGAATCATGGCTGCTCACGGGCGGGCTCATGGTCCAACTGCACGCCATCATGGGAGGATTGACAGCGCGCCCCACCACCGACGCCGACCTGCTCGCCGACCTCATGGCCGACCGACGCGGCATCGCTAGGCTGCGCAGCATCCTCGCCGCCCGCGGGTTCGAGACGCAACCGGGCACGCTGACCGGATACACGACACGCATGAGTGCGCCGAACGGTGACGTCGTGGATCTGTTGGTCGCCGATCACCTGCCCAAGTTCCTCGGGACTGACGCGACCATCGCCGGTACGCCGGTGCTGTCCATGCCGGGCGGCGCTCAGGCCGTGGAACGCAGCATGCAGGTCGGACTCATCGACGACCAAAGCGGCACCGAAGTCACAATCCGTATCCCGGACCTGCTCGGCGCGCTGATACTCAAGAGCGCGGCCTACAGCGCCGACCACGCCGGCTACGGTGACCGCCACCTATACGACGCCGCCATGCTTGCGTCGCTCATCCCGGACCCTGACGCATGAACTCATGCGCCTGCACAGCAACACCGATCGCAGACGCATCAAACTCCTGCACGACAAGCTCACCGAGGATTCACCTTACTGGGACAACCTTGATGAATCACATCGTCAGGATGGACTGGACGCTATCGAAACACTCGCCACCTGGTGACGGGCATCCTGTCAGCAAGTTGCATATACGGGGCATGACATCCTGAATCACGTAGGTTGAAAAACGTTCTGTTCCCTCGCGACAGAGCACGGCCAAATACTCGACATTCAAAGATGAAGTATTGAGCGTCTGCGTGCATATCGCTGACGCGATATTGGTCTAATGCGATCGAGCGTGCTTCATTTGGCATCTGCCTGCTGTAAGACCTCAAGAATCGTCAGTCATTACGGTTCTTATTTTTTCTGCTTCTCTTTTCGTTTTATGCGGATAGAGCTTATCGACACAGACAATGAATACAGACAATGAATGGCCTCAAAGAGACCAATTGCATGTGTATGTCATCTCAAGATGACATACACATGGCGAACTCCTCCTCTCCGGCATCATTTGACTTCAATCTCCCGAAAGGCGCACACACGGTGCGCCTTTTTGCTATCAAGGGGGATTTCATGCCCAGGAATAGGCGTCCCAAGAAAAACCAAACAGCAAGGCCTCGAAGCGCATGGGGAACGGTCATACCACGTTTTGACGAGAACGGAGGAATCATTGCCTGGCAAGTTCGCTACCCGAACCCGCTTGCCCCGGGGAAACGAGTGCAACGGCAGTTCAAACCTTGGCAAGAACTAGATGCCAGAACATGGCTCGAAGAAGAGAAACATCTGGTAGATCTGCACAATAAGGGCATAGCTGAATGGAAGCACCCGACTCAACGGAAAAAAGACAAGCTGCAGGAGTTCAGGGAACAGGAACAGCGTCATATCCTGTTCCGCGATTATGTGGCGCAATGGGAATCAAACTACAAGCTCCCGAATGGCGGAGAGATAGCCGGAGGAACACGCAGGAACCTCAAATTAGACATCCGGCATTTCATCACGGATTTTGAGTCGCTCCGTCTCTCGGAAATCACACCCTTGAAAATCAAGACATGGTATGACAAACCGCATCCAGAAGGGCAATGGGCCTTTCGCCGTTCCTGCATGCGCTTCAAGGCGATTCTCGAATCCGCGACAAAGCCCGGGCTGGACGGAACGGCACCATTGCTCCAATTCAATCCATTCATTTTCCCCATACCGCCTGCGCCGCGATCGTCGCGTATCGATGTGTCTCCGGTGACTCCTCGTGAACTGATGCTACTGGCGGAGGCCATGCCGGAATACACAAGACTGTCGGTCTTCCTCTCAACCTTGGTCGGAGGACTACGATGCGGCGAGCTCTGTGGTTTGCGTGTTATGGACATAGATCTAGATGGTCAGACATTGCACGTCCGACGCTCCGTGAACCGTGGCAGTACGGATCGTGGAGAAATCCGATACAGCCGGACAAAAACGGAATCAAGCATAAGGAATGTGCATATACCTGACGCGCTCATGCCGATGATTCGCCAGCACCTTCACAATCACTGCGACATGGGACTGCCAGAATCGCCGGTATTCGTCCCACGAAGAGCGAAGATAATGTCCCAAACTACTCTGGAGGAACAATTCGCTAAGGCACGCGTAAAAGCCAGCCGTCCTGATTTGACGTTCCAAGGGCTACGGGCGAGCCACGCGACATTGTTGATGTTGCGGGGAGGCACACTCCGTGAAGTCATGAACGAGCTGGGACATACAAGCGAGAAAGTTGCCATACGGTATTATCAGCTCACCGTCGCCGAACACCAGAGCAGGATAGTGAATCGTCTTGCACAGGATTTCATGGACGCATAGCACCATATCAAAGGAAGAATGACACAAGCTGGTGCTGGTGCCTTCTCAGTTACCAACACCAGCTCAATGACATGACGGTGTGCATGGCATAAACAATTACCTCATGATGTTGTCATACGAAAGATGACAAGCCTTGCCAATGACAAGCTGATGCGATTGCATCTATGCGACACTTCGAGCACAGAAAGGATGACCATGAAAGTAATTACCT
The DNA here is from genome assembly GCF_018555385.1 of Bifidobacterium santillanense. GTDB lineage: Bacteria > Actinomycetota > Actinomycetes > Actinomycetales > Bifidobacteriaceae > Bifidobacterium > Bifidobacterium santillanense. Next base: position 348,788 of record NZ_JAFEJS010000002.1, on the reverse strand, counting down.
CGGCGTTGCTGATCGTATCATTAACAGCAATCGGAATAATGCCGGAAGGCAATGCCGACGTTATCTCATTGGAAGCATATGACGTTACTGCCTATTCAGTTCGAATGCTTCCGGCCTGTCCTCATTCTATAAATTGGATCTGTCACATCGTGGGATAAGCCCAGCGGAATTTGTGCATGAAATTGCCATGTGCCGTCTTCTGAGGAAGTTCTAGTTGTTCCACCCAGCGATTGTATGCGTTTTTCATGCAGCTTTAAACCATTTTCCGATACGGGTTTATCAGGGAACAAGCTATCTGCTGAAACTTCATTGACCTGGTCAATAGATATCATTAAATCTTTACAACTTATAGAGATATAATAATCGCTATTGGGTTTCGCATGGGCGGCAGTGTTCGTATATAGCTCTTGCAATAGGGACTCTACTTCATCGAAGTAATCGTTGCTGATTTTTTCTGAAAACTCGGAAGGTGTATAAGTTTTCCCAGAAAATCCCAGCATTGATAAAAATTTATCGCCTTGCTCGGCAATAGATTGAAGGCGTCTGATATACGGCATATCTACATTATTTAGCGATGCAACATCATTGCCGTTCATTACATTAATGGCAATTCGTATTTCTTCCAATGTTTTAACAATCGTTGATCGAAGATTTGAAATCTCTTCTTCACTGAAGCTGCAATCATGTTTTGCTGATTTGTTATCCAGCATTATTGCCATGTATGTTAGATTTCCACTAACCGAATCATGTATCTTACTGACGGCAATATTTTCCTTTCTAACCATTGAAAGATGCTGCTGAATCTTTTCTGCTTTAAGCTTATCCTTCTCTACTTGATCTGCCAGATTTCTCCAAGATATCGCTCTTCCGATGAAAAATGCCAAAAACATAATGAACAAAAGCATGGCATATTCATCGAACGGAGTCTTTGTTAGACTGAATCTCCACATGCGAATGGCGGAAACTGTCAACGGATAGACTGCTCCATATGGTGGCTTGACATATAGTCCAATATAAGCAAGCGCTAACCAAGTTCCCCACAGAAAACTTGGTCCGCTAGTATCTGGTATAAAACAGCCGAAAATAAATGCGCCCAACAGCAGATTGCTGCCTAATAGCGGATGAACGGCCATTAGCGCAATCATCGATATATGAATGATCACCAATAGCCAAGTTATTATTTCCCGTGGTGGATAAGTCCATGTTTCCGTTATCGTGATAACAATACTGACGACCGGAAGTAAGCATTGAACATACTTGGTGTTATTGAGAATGAAAGCATTGTGCGCTTTATTGCTGCTTTTTACTCGTCTTTCTTTTCGAGCCATTTAATTACCGCCTGCGTTCTGTTCTTGGCACCTATCTTCTCAACTACGCGCTTGATGTATGTCTTTACGGTTGGTTCTCCTATGCCAAGCTTCACTCCGATTTCCTTTGATGTATATCCTAACGCGCATAGATTCATGACCTCTTCCTCTCTTTTGGTGAGGTTCTTATACCGGCGTTTGGGACTGTCCTCTATGGATAGTCTTGCGTAGGCTTCCTGCGCGGTTTCCGATGACTCGTATTTCACATGAGGTGATTGTCCGTTGGCTAATAGGCACAAGGCTTGACAGACATCACGCACCTGCGCCTTGTCCATCAAGCACGCTGCCCCGTTCTCCAGAGCCTGTACGTAGTGTCTCTCTAGGGAGAAAGCGGTTATGCCGATCAACACGATTTGCGGTGTTTTGGAGCGGATGGCCCGGCATACCTCATAGCCGGTCATGTCTTCCAGGGACATGTCCACCAGCAGTACGTCGGGCTGCGTTTTCTTATCCAGGCATTTGTCTATGGCCGTTTTGCCCTTCGCCGCCGTCCAATATATTTCAGCGAATGGCAGAAGCTGCTTGATCATTAACTTCATCATGCCAAGTGTGAGTTTGTCGTTATCGACAATGGCGATTCTGATTCGTTTCCCTAGGTACATTGCTCAATCATCCGTAGTACGGCTAGATGTGGGTGGTGCGCTGGAAGCGTTCTGGTTCCGATTGATGGCATTGGTGGTCTTGAAACCATGTTTGGACAAGACCACCAATGAGTTGCTGGTACTGGTCGTTCCCGGAATCGGGCGGCTACGGCATGGGGACTCCTCTCACGGGGCAGATGCTGCTCATAGTACGCTCTGCACTCGGTTTGCCGAGCGCAGATGATCAGTAACCCGGAAAACAGTCTCTCGTAGTCTGTGCAGTTCGGAGTCGCGGCTGGTCATACCCCATTGCGCCGCATACGCCTCCATCCAGATCTCCAATGCTTCGGCAATGTTCGCCGCGTCGTCATGCTGAATCGCCTCACCCGATTGCACAGTGCCAATGACCCCGGTCTCGGACGCGAGTCGGAGACCAACTCGGTTCAGAAGTCGCTGCCCCTCGATGGCTACGCGAAATGCAGCGGCATCCCCGTTGGCCCAAGGTCCTGAGGTCGCGGCGATTGCGGAGATTCGACGGGCACCGGTCTGTAGAAGGTGATCTGCGGTTTCGCCGAGCGTGACGTGATGTTTCAGATAGCGGAACAGCATCCGTCGGGATTCCGCAAGTGACGGTGCCCGGCTTCCGTCCTGAAGGGCGCGGACCACGTCGTCCGGTCGTTCGTCTTCCGGCAGCAGTCCTGGGATGGTTTGCAGGACCCCGGTGTTGACGCCGCCCCGTCCGTCATCAAGTTCCAGCCATGTGATCAGATGGTTCCATTCGAAGCTGGCCGCATGACTGGCATGGGTGAGGATATCAAGCAGTTCGCCGCTGGCGTCGCGGTATTCGAGTCGGGAGATGCGGCGGAGCATGTCGGCCTCGTCGGGGATGCGTCCGGGGTTCCATGCCTCCTGCGCGCCGATGATCATTCCGGGGATGGCCATGCGCGGGTCGTTGACGTGGCCGAGGTCGCCCCAGTCGGTGACGAGCATGCCCTGCGCGCCGTATTGCGTGCCGTAGCGGGCCATGCGGGTGATGTTGTTCCAGGCGTCGTCGATGCGCGGCAGGAGCGCGTTCCAGCACCATACGGCGGGGCATACGATCTGCGTGGCGCCGGATCGGGCGACGGTGCGGATCTTCTCGTCGGTGACTTGCGGGTCGTACTGCCAGTTGAGCAGGGTGACGGTTTCGGGGAGTCTTTTCAGGATTTCGGGGTGTTCGAGGGTGATGTCGCCCCACATCATCGGCTTTTTGCCTTGGGTTTCGAGGTGGCGGCACAGGCGGGTGACGTAGTCGGCGTACATGGCGGCGACGCCGATCCTCTCGGCGAGGGGTTTGGAGCGGCCCTTGCCGAGGTCGAAGGTCTCGTCGGCGCAGATGTTGAATTTGTCGGAGCGGAACAGCTGCAGGTAGTCGTCGATGAGCTTCGTGGACAGGTCGAAGGCGCGGTCGTCGCTGATGTTGAGCGTGTGGTGGCGCATGCGGTCGATGAATCCGAACGGCTCGTCGGCGCTTTCGGGGAATTCGCCGAGGTCGCGCAGGGATTGCGTGCGCAGGGCCATGTAGAGGTGGCCGAACGTGGAGACGGACGGTACGAGCTCTAGCCCGCGTTCGGCGCAGTAGTCGTCGAATTCGAGGATGTCGCGCGGGGTGAGCGGGCTGGAGCCGCGCCAGGTCTCGCTCATCCCGTCGAACGCGAAGGTGTGTTCGACGTAGAGCTGGAGCTGGTTGTATTTGTAGAGGCAGAGTTTGTCGGCCCAGGTCTTGAGCCAGTCGAGGGTGGGGACGCGCCCGCGGGTGACGTCGAGGTAGTAGCCGCGCGTTTCGAAGGCGGGCTGGTCCTCGATGTGCAGGCGGGGCAGGGCGGCGCCGCATTGGCGGATGAGCTGGCGCAGGGTCTGCACGCCGTTGCGTACGCCCTCGAAGTCCGCGCCCCTGACGGTCACGCCGTCCTTGGTGATGTCGAGCGTGTACGCGCCGGACGGACGCGCATGGAGATCGTCCAGTGTCGTCAATGTGATGAATCCAGGCCAACGGTCACCCGTGGCGATGTCCCATTCCAATCCCGTAACCGCACGGATGTCGTCGGCAAGTTGTGTTGCGAGTACCTGCCGTTCGTCTCCGAACGCACGTGGCTCGTTGACTCGGCCGCACATCGGCAGCAGTGAGACGCCCGCCTTGTGTTGTACGGTCTGCGGCTTGGGAATGATGGTCCATCCCTTCAGGGTTGCTTGATCGCTCATGGAAGTCCTTTCTCAGTGGTTCACCTTTGATTGCGCTATATTGCGTTTTGGGTTCCGAGATGACGCGCGGCGCCGGAACCACTCGCGGAAATGGTCCCGGCGCCGCACGCATTGTTTATCGCTCCGTTTGGGTTATTTGACGGCTCCGGTGGTGACGCCCTTCATGATGTTCCTTTGAATGATCATGAAGAAGATCACGACGGGCAGGGAGAAGATGACGGATGCGGCCATCTGCCCGCCGAAGTCGGTGCCCATGGTGGGCGTGGAGAACGAGGAGAGCCACACGGGCAGCGTGTACTTGGACTGGTCCTTCATGAACGTGTAGGCGGTCATGTAGTCGTTCCAGGCGTTGATGAACGCGAACACGGACGTGGACACGATGCCGGGCGCGGCCAGGGGGAAGGTGATCTTCCACAGGATCTGCCAGTCGTTGGCTCCCTCGACGGCCGCGGACTCGAAGATGTCCTTCGGGATGTTCAGGAAGAAGCCGCGCATGTTCCAGATCGCGAACGGCAGGACCATGGCGATGTACGCGAGGATCAGGCCGCTGTACTTGTTGAGCAGGCCGAACTGGTTGAAGATGATGAACTGCGGGATGATGCCGCCCGAGGTCATCTGGATGGCCAGAACGAACACCATGATCGCCTTGCGGCCGCGGAACCGGTAGAGGGTCAGGGCCGCGCATGCGAAGAACGCGAGGACGATCGACAGGACGATCGACACGGCGGTCACGATCACGCTGTTCTTCAGGTTCGTCAGGAACGAGGTCTGGGTGACGGCCACCATGAAGTTGTCAATCGACAGCTTCGCGGGCCAGAACACGGGAGTCGCGGTCATGATCTGGTTGCGCGGCTTGATCGACGTGACGAACATCCAGTAGACCGGGAAGATCCACACGATGCAGAACGCGACGGCCAATACGATCGTGCCGATGCGGCGCAGCTCGGCCGATGCGCTGCGCTTGGCGCGCGGCGCGATGCCGTGGTTTGCGGTTGCCCTATTCATGGTCACAGGTCCTCCCCGGATTTGAGCAGGTAGCGGATGTACACGCTCGTCAGGGCGAGCAGGATGAGCGTGACCAGCACGCTCGCGGCGGCGCCGGTGCCGATGTCGAACGACACGAACGCCTTCTTGTAGGTGAAGATGCCGATCGTCGCGGTCGTCTCGCGGGGGCCTCCCTGGGAGACGAGCCAGATCTGGTTGAACACGTTGAAGTCCCAGATCACCGACAGCATCGTGATGACCATCAGGCTCGGCTTGATCAGCGGCACGGTGATCTGCCAGTAGCAGCGCAGCTTCGAGCAGCCGTCCAATTGGGCCGCCTCAAGGCAGGACTTGTCCACCTGCGTGGTCGCCGCGTACAGGTTGATCGCGATGTACGGGACGGCCTGCCAGACGACCAGCAGCTAGATCTCCAGGAACGCGAGCCACGTGTTGTCGGTCCACGACAGGTTCGTCACGTCGCCGAACAGCCGGGTCTGGGTCAGCAGCCAGTTGACCACGCCGTACCCCGGCTGGAACAGCCACTTCCACACCACCGACGAGGCCACGTTCGGCATGGCCCACGCGAAGATCAGTACGAACGTGACCAGCCAGCGCATCACCGGCCCCAGTTTGGTCATCAGCTGGGCCACGCCCATGCCGATCAGCACGCTGCCGGCCACGAGGGCGGCCGCGAACCCGAACGTGCGGGCCAGCGACTTGTAGAACTCCGGGTCGGTCAGCACGTTCTCGTACTGGTCGAACCCGACGATGTTGAACGAGCCCGTGAACAGGGTCTTCTGGTTGAAGTCCGTGAACGACGTGAAGACCAGGAAGATCAACGGCACCACGACCAGCGCGACGATGATCACGCCGGCGGGCGTCAGCAGCCACAGGGGCGTCAGATTGCGACGCCGCTTCACCACGGGGACGGCGGCAGCCGTCGATTGCGCATTGCTCATCACGCTTCCCCTACTTCTTCGCGTACAGGGAGTCCGCATGCTCGTCGAACGACTTGGCCGCGGCCTTGGCCGTGGTGGCGCCGGTGGCGATGTCGCCGAAGCAGTTCAGGGAGCTGTCGTTCTCGATGGTCAGCCATTGCGGGGACGCCGGTGTGGCCTTGGTGTCCTTCGCCGATTCGAAGAAGCCGGTCAGGTAGGACGGGAAGTCCGCGGACTTCATGACCTCGTCGAGGCCTTCGACGTAGTTGGGCATCCATCCGTCCTTGGCGAACACGTAGTCCTTCTGGATCTCGGGGCTTGCGGCGATCTTGATCCATTTGAGCGCCAGCTCCTGGCGCTTGCTCTTCTGCGCGACGCCCCACACCGAACCGGCCATCATCGCAGGCTGGAGCTTGCCGCTGGCGCCGGGCATGGGGAACGATCCCAGATCGTCGGTCGTGATGTCGGGGTTGTACTGCTGGATGGTGCGGATGCCGGCGCTGTTGTTCAGGATCGCGCCGGTCTTGCCTTCGGCCAGCAGCTGGCTGAAGTCGGGGTTGCCGGTATCCAGCGAGCGGGACGCCTCGGAGGACCACTTGTGCTGGAATTCCAGCCATTGGTCGATGCCCTTGAGTGACTTGTCGCTCGACAGGGTGCTCTTCCAGGTTCCGTCCGACTGCTGTTCGGCGAAGTCGCCGCCGGCATCCCAGATCCACCGTGCCGCCGACTTCCAGTCACGCCCCGGCATATAGAACGGGGAGAAGTCCTTGTCGGTGTTCGCGTCCCGGAGCTTCTGGAGATCGGTCTCAAGCTCCTCGTACGTGCTCGGCGGATTGTCGATTCCGGCCGCGGACCACATCTTCTTGTTGTAGATCACGGCGCCGGCGGCTCCCAGCGCGGGGATGCCGTACAGTCTGCCGTCGATGGTGGCGGGCTCTTCAAGGCCGGACAGCCAGGTGTGCCCCTGCCTCATGTCGTCGGCCTTGTCCGTCAGATCCAGAAGGCCGCCGCTCACGGCGAACCCTGCGACCTGCGTGTTGCCCAGATCGATCACGTCCGGCGGCGTGTCCGTGGACAGCGCGGTCGTCACCTTCGTGTTGATGTCGGCCCACACCTGGGTCTGCACATCGACCTTGACGCCCGTCTCCTTGGTGAACCGCTCGTTGATCGCTTTGATGGTGTCCTCGCTCTGGTCGCCCTGCATAATCCACACCGTCAGCTTGCCGCCTGCGGATGCATCCTGCTGCGAGCCGCCGGACGGGGCTCCCATCGAGCATCCCGACAGGGTGAGCGCCGACGCGGCCGCCAAGGCGATGGCCGCTGAAATCCTCTTCGTTCTCATGATGGTTTCCTTTTCCTGGAATGCCTGCCCGACGCCGTCGTTCGGAGGAATGGCGCGACGTGCCGCTGCGCACGACGGTCCCGGGTCCGTATCCGCCCGCGCTGCCATGCGCGGGCGATGCCGCTACGGACGCCGTTGCCGACGTCCGTAGCGATACCGAGGAACATGACGCCACACCACTTCTGGGCATCGCGCCGCAGCAAGACCGGATATTTTGTTAGCAAGCCTTGCGTAATTCCTGTAGTTGGTTTCAACCTCCTTGAGAGCCAAGGATATGACGCCTTAACCTTTTTTGCAAGTCAGTCGAACAAAATAATGGATGTGGTGCACTCCGTCTGTTGGAGATTGGGGAATCTGGTTTCGGCGCGCCGATGGTCCGTCGGCACCGGGGTCTGGTCAGCAGGCGATGAGGGACGCTCCGAGCGCGCCGATCGGAATCGACGCATCGGCGAGCCGCAGGCGTTCCGTCAGCCGCAGACCCGCGATGAATCCGCTGGAGGCCTCCCTGTTGCGCAGTTCCCCGCGCAGCGCATCAAGCAACGGGGATCCGGCGCGGGAAACACCGCCTCCGATGACGATGACCGAAGGATCCGCGGCCTGGGCGACGATCTGCACGACGTCGGCGAGGGCATGCAGCGCGATGCCGAGAACCCGTTCCGCTTCGCCATCGCCGCCGTCGGCCTTCGCGAGGATGTCGGGCAGCGGGGGATCCGCGACGGGCCACATGCGCCGCAGGCCCCCTCCCGAGCATGCGGTCTCCAGGCATCCGCGCTGACCGCATTTGCACGCCATGCGGTTGGGGTCCACCGGCAGGTGGCCGATCTCCCCGAGGGCGCCGGTGTCGCCGCGTTCGACGAGACCGGCGCGGACGAAGCCGGCCGCCAGCCCCGTCCCTAGGTTGACGAACGCCATCCTGCCGTGCTTGAGCCGGTCGGGTAGCGTTCCATAGGCTCCCAGCGCCGCGGCGTTCACATCGTTGTCCACCCACACGGGAAGGCCGAGCATGCCGGATGCGCGACCTCCCAGCTCCAGGTTCTCGATTCCGAGATTGACCACGTTCTCCACGCGCCCGGTGTCGCGGTGCACCAGCCCGGGGATGCCGATGCCCACTGATCTCACCTCATCGAACCGCATTCCGGCCACCTGCCGCACGATGGCGACCGCATCCTCCACGACCTCGTCACCGCCTTTCCGGGCTGCCTTGCGCGCGGATGCGAGAACCGTGCCGGCCGCATCGGTCAGCACCGCCTCGATCTTCGTTCCGCCGACATCCACGCCGACGCGCAGGTTCTCTGTTTCCGGCGTACCACTGGCATTCATCGTCATGACGATCTCCGTTCCCGAGGGCGGACTCCTGTTTCGTCCGCCCGCCATTATGTTCGGAATCCTTACATATTGGATTCGGGAAGCGATGATACACCACGCCACGCGCGCTTGGCGGCGGGACGCACGTGGCGTCAGGACGAGGCCGTCGCAGACAGCCCGCGCCTGCCCACGATCTCGCGCAGCACGGAGACCGCCTGCCCCCGCAGAGTGGCGTCGTCACCGAGCTCACACCGGCGCACCCGCATACTGCTCTGGTAGTCGTTCCGCGACAAGGAGTTGACGGTCTCGTCGCATGCATTGAGCAGCGTCTCGCCGACGATGTCGGGAGGTCCGTAGACGGCGATGTCATGAAGATTCAGCAGGCTCGCCGGCATGGCCAGAGCTCCGCCGAGCCTCGCACCAGCTTCGGCCAGGATGTCCGCGCGCCGATTTGGGTCCTGGCGAATGCGGTCGCGCAACGCGATGGCGGAGACGTAGGTCTCCAGGCAGCCGCGCTTGCCGCAGGTGCATGCCGGACCGTTCGGGTCGATCACAACATGGCCGATCTCGCCGGCCGCATGGTCGTCGCCATCCACGAACTCGTCGTTGAGCAGCACCGACGCGCCGATGCCCCGGGTGATCTGCACGAGCAGGCAGTTGGGATTGCCGTGCCCGAGGAAGCGGTCGGCGAGCAGTGCGGCGTTCGCGTCGTTGTCCACTCGGACCGGCAACGAGAACTCGCCTTCGAGCATGTCGCGAAGCTCCACGTCGTCCCAGCCGAGATTGGAGCTGGAGATCACCCTCCCTGCACCGGAGACCACGCCGGGGACTGCGATGCCGATGCCGACAAGCCCCGAACCGGCAAGCCGGATCATCTGGCCGACGAGCGAAAGCACGTCGTCGAGATTGACCCGGTCGCCATCATCAAGCACACGTTCGCGACGTTCCACGATTCTGGCCCGCAGATCCATCACGGCGCCGGTCATCACATACGGGCGCGACAGATCGATGCATACCAGACGAAGCATGTCCGTGTCGATGGCCAGCAAGGTGCCCGGCTTGCCGCGGCCATCCCGTTTCCCCGACCCCAGTTCACGTAGTAGTCCGTCGTCGATCATCTCGCCGGTCACATCCGTGGCGGTGGCGCGCGAGAGCCCCGTCTCCTTGCATAGGTCGGCGCGCGACAGTTGCCGGTCGGGGAACAGCAGCCGGAACAACAGTCTGCGGTTGTTGGCCCTTGCGTCGCTGGGATTGGATTTAGCGTACATGGGAGCCCTCCTCGGGTGAGACGATTGCGGAAATGCGGAATCACATTATCGGGACGGACATCCCGGCGTCATCCTCGAACGGCTTTCAGAATAACACCCATCAGGGGACTGACAATATGAAAACCCCGGTGTTTTGACAAGTTTCCCATCTCTGTACATAATCATGTTCGACATCCAAACAAAATAGTTGCGGCATACGGCCAAAGACGGTCGAGCACGGAAAGAAGACCATCATGAACAACACCACTCGCGCAGCCATAGCCACGGCCGCCATCGGAGCGCTGCTCATCCCTCTCGCGGGATGCGGCAACACGACCACAAGCTCGGGCAAGACCGAACTGACGGTATGGTCGTGGGACGCCAGCATCGATCGCGCCGCCAAAATCTTCATGAAGGCCAACCCCGACATCACGGTGAAGGTGAGCAACGTCGGCAGCACCGAGGAGACCTACACCGCGCTCAACAACGCGGCCCAGGCCGGCAACGGCCTGCCCGACGTCACCCTGATCGAATACCTCGCCATCCCGCAGTTCGTGCACTCGGACACGCTCATGGACCTGAGCAAGATCTACGACACCGTCAAGCTCAAGAAGACGTTCACCCCCGGCACATGGAACTCCGTGAACATCAACGGCGGCCTGTACGCGATGCCTGCCGACTCGGGCCCCATGGCCTACTTCTACGACAAGGACGTGTTCGACAAGGCCGGCATCAGCGAACCGCCGACCACCTGGGACGAGTTCTACGAGGACGCGAAGAAGATCCGCGCCACCGGCTCCTACATCACCTCCGACTCCGGCGACGCCGGCCTGTTCAACGCGATGATGTGGGCCATGGGCGGCCACGCCTACAAACTCAACGACGAAAAACTGACCATCAATATCACCAAGGACAAGGGTGCCCAGCGGTTCATGAACCTCTGGCAGAAGCTGCGTGACGAGGACCTGATCGACGTCCACACGAAGACCTGGACCGACGACTGGATGAAATCCCTGGGCGACGGCTCCATCGCCAGTCTCATCAGCGGCGCATGGATGGCCAACAACCTCCTGCAGGGCGTGCCCCAAGCCACCGGCAAATTCCGCGTAGCCCTCCTGCCCACCATCGACGGAATGCCCATCAACGGCGAATACGGCGGCAGTGGACTGGCCATCACCAAGAGGATCCCCGACGGCAAACTCGACGCCGCCAAGAAGTTCGTCGAATACGTCACCACCAACGACGAAGGCATCGACGCCCGCGTATCCAACGGCAGCTTCCCCGCCACCACCAAGACCCTCAACCAGAAGGACTTCCTCGCCAAGACCACGCTCAGGAACGCCGACGGCAGCGACAACGAGTTCTTCGGCGGCCAGAAATACAACGAGGTCTTCTCCCAGGCCGCCAAGGACGTCACCGGCAAATGGGAGTTCCTGCCCTTCGAACCCTACGCCCGCTCCATCTACAACGACAATATGGGATCGTTCTTCTCCGGCAAGACCGACCTGAAGACGGCCGCTGCCAGGTGGCAGAAAGCGTTGCGAAACTACGCTATAGATCAAGGTTTCGCTGTCCAATAGCATAAAAACAATAGGAATGCATTTTTTGGTAGAGTGCTTTTAGCATGCTAAACAATGACGGCTTCTCGGAAATTAACTTCTGAGAAGCCGTCAGCAACTAAAGGATTAAAGGGTATATATCTGAAGAGATATTACCATTCCTTTGGTTTTTTGAAAGATAAAATTCCATCTTTGCCTAATGTCCATAAGGCAGAGGAGCCTAATCCAAGTACACAGATATATAATGCGATTTTCTCTCCAATGGCGCCGGCGCACAATCCACCAGCAAGAGCTCCAATCGGTTCGGCAACGAGTGCAATCATGCGTTCTGCAGAACTGACCTGACCAAGCATTCCCTCCGGCGCTACAATCTGCTTGATTGATTCACCAAGAATTACACTGACAGTTATAGCAAAACTCCAAAGGAATTGGGAGATACATACTGTAATCAGGATAATAGATGAATGGCCTGCAAAGATTGATGACAGAGGAACTAGGACAGCGGCCAGTGAGGGAACAATCAGCGAGTAGATATAAAGTGGGCCAGGCGTAATTTTTTTGATTATTGTACCGGTCACAGCTGCGCTTACAATTCCCGCAATTCCACTAAATGTTGCAGCAAGTCCCACCTCAGTGGCATTCATGTTCAGGTTCCTGACAATGAAAACATAATAGACAGTGAAGAACGCTGATGTGAAAAAATTGAATTGCCCTGCAGAAAATGCAATTGATTTGATTATTCCGTTTGAAATAACATATTTGAAACCAGCCAGATAGTCATTGCCGATTTCATCAGCATCTTCTGCATCGTTCTCCTGTTGATCGTATTGTGCATATTCCTGTTTGTTTTGATGAATATTAACAAAAACAAGAAGAGAGCTGGTCAGATAAGATATGAAATCAAACAACAGGGAAAAAGCTGAGCCTACCGTATTAAATAACCATCCGCCAATACTGGGGCCAATTCCTTCTCCGACCGCATTTGCGCCTTCGATCAGTGAGTTGGCGTGCGGAATCCGTTCTCGGGGGACCAAGGCGACAGTATATCCGGTTCTTGATATATCAAATCCGAGCGAGGCGACACCTATGACAAGCATAAGAAAAACCAAGGTTGGGAATGATATGATGTTTAAATAGAGAACGACGAAAAGTGCACCAGTTGCCATAGCGCCTATGAGATTGGATAACAGCATTGTCTTGTCGGGGCCTATTTTGTCGCACCATTTACCAATTTGAATACCGAAAATAGCGGCAGCAAGAGATTCCGCTGCCGTTAATATGCCGACTTCGAAAGATGAACAGTTTAATGTAATAACGGCGATTAGAGGTATAACAACTGCAGTGGCATTGCTTCCCGTTACGGATATTATCTGTCCGGCAAGTACCCGCGAAAAGGATTTTGATATAAATGTATCTTTGATTTTGGCGACTATGTTCATAGTAGATCCTTATACTTTTCAACTTTCCAAATGTCTTCAGCCGGCCATTTAGCAGCCCATTCCAGTCTGGGGCTTTCCTGGTAATACTGGCGGTCGGAGTTTTTCGCAGTTAGTTCGATGAGTTTCTTTACACGAAAACCTGTTTCCTCGAAAGCGTCGATCCATGCAGAATGGCTTAGTGAGACAACGAGCGGACTGTTTTCGCTTCTTTCGAGACGTACCTTCTTGAAAGGGTACAAAATCGATGTTTGCAATTCTCCTGTGACTCTTGAATAGCAAAGTTGAGTTAGTTCCGAATAGGTGCATATTATCAGTGGCGCCCCGACTGTCAGTATTCGATTTATCTCACGTAGTGCTGGTGTAGGGAGAGAAAAATCGAAAGCACCATGATTGCAATATGCTGCATCAAAGGAATTGTTGCAAAAAGGCATCATTTCTACCGGCGAGCATATATAGTGGCAATTAATGTGTTTGACTGCAGAGTCAATCATGCTTTTAGAAAGATCAATACCGTAGCAGTTCATGCCGCGATTTGCCCATCCAATCATGTTATTCCCAATTCCGCACCCTATGTCAAGTATTTTTGAACCCTGGCAAAGGTGTGATAGCAGGTTCAACTCTGATTCACTCCGATACCATATTCCCCATGAGGGGAAAAGATTTTCATTGTTAAATTCTGGATGTGCATCAATGTATGTTTGAGCATTTAAATCCCAGTATTTTTTATTCTCATCTATGTAGCGCATTGAATATCGCCTTTCTAATAAAAGAGATCATCATCCCATCCAATCCAACCACTGTGTGGTATTGATACGTGTGAAAGGCGGGTGATTTTTAAGCCACGCATTTTTCCGATTCGCAGTATTCCTTCTTTATTAACACGTGCGATATTGAGATGCGCGCTTGATGCTTCTTCAAAAGAAGCATCGTCAGACGTATTCATATAATCGGAATTATTGAAGATTAGGTTCATGCTTTCAGTACTTGGCCAAGGATCTGCTTCAATCAAGAACTGGAATACATTATCTGACCTGATCGATCCCGTTAGATAATCATCATACGAAATTTTTTGGCAGTAAATTCTGATACCATAAACATTAAGCATCTGACTTGCTAGCCATGTACATACTTCTTGGTTTGGTGGATAATCAGGATATGTAAGCCATAATTCATCATCGCATCCGACCTTATGCGGAGGATCGCTATACAATATGGATTCCAATTGATTGTGAGTCAAGTTATCTAGTTCGTCATACCTTAAGCCCATTAGTTCATTCTTAAGTGACGAGTACTTGTGAGGTATCTTTATAGCAATATTCAAATTGGTGTTAAAAATACGATTTTTCCCATTCTTGCAAAGCTCTTTCCAGATCTGACTTGGTATACCTATACCAGTTATGGAATCTAAATTTCCTTTACTGTAAGACTGTAACGCTGCGTTAAAATCTTTATAATACTGAAATGTTATTTTTGAGCCACTTGAGCCTTGTACGGACATTGAATTGCTGCCGTAATTGACATTCTGTTTCTCTGGGATAATGCCTAGTAATGGATGGGCAAGATACGACTGCATATCATTTATTTGCATCGATGTATGCAAGATCAGCGATCTCTTGCCATCCACCTTGACCCTTTGGAGAACCTTCAGAAGGGATGACATGCCCGTCTTTGCTGTTGCCAGTTGCATCCATGAATGGAGTATAGTCCCGGCGTCAACGTTAGCTGAATTCATCAGCTCAGCATTCAGTGACACTTTCCACGTATCATTACTCAATTTTTCCGTCGTCTCCGCCAATCCCGGCAGGTATCCATCCTCGGATTCGCGGAATAACGGCAAAACCATTGATCTTGATACATATATTCCCGTCCAGTCATTACTTTCATTGAGTATCTTTCGAGGCAATACGTCTATCGAAATATTCTTCATTTTTTTGCAGCCACCAATGCATATTGTTCAAAATTCACGTTGAACGTTGTCGCATGATTGTCTAATCCCGCCACATATTCCAGCATTTCCTGAGCCATAAGAGCTCCTATCACTGTATTTGTTGGACCAAATGAATAAAGCGTACCGTGTTGCCTGTCGTAAAAGTCCTCCTTATATACTGGTTTAGAACATATAATCGGTCCATAAAATCCTTTTCGAATTCCAACTCCACCCGAGATGCAAGGAATCTTTTTGCCAAGTAATGCTTTCTGACATATATCCGTTATTGTCCCGGTGGGATGATCCATGCATATCGCCGCCAAATCAAACGACGATTCTTTGCCGATAATATCTTCAACATCCTCTACACTTCGAATAGTTTTCTGAAGGTTGTTGATTTCCAAATCATCGCCATAATATTCTCTGGCGTATCGCTCGGCCGCCATCACTTTGGGGGTTCCAACATCATTCTTACGATATATGAACTGGCGATTTAAATTTGATAATTCTACGGAATCGCTATCTACGATGGTAATTCTTTTAACGCCTGCCGCCAGTAGGTGTTGGAAGATTACCGAGCCGGTTCCTCCCATGCCGAGTATAAGGATGTTAGACGAGGTCACCTTCCGATCGGCTTTGTATGGGTCTAAGCCTTTTGCTGCCCAATATCCTAACGTCCGATTTTCGGAATCTAGACTTCTGTTTTTCATTCTGTATAAGAAATGATGATCGTTAATTATCGAGATAAGTTCCGTGATTCGTTTATTGCCTTGTGAAAGTGAATTATATTTTTGGTCGTCAATACCGGCAACTAGTTCACTAATCACTTTGTAATCATTTTCAGTGACATTTCTTATAAGCAAGGACCGAACCTCATTGGTCAGTTTCAATCCTTCTTCGGTAAAGGAAATCTCGGTATCCAGCCTGATCGCTGTATACATTTTTACCCTCATTTAAAGGGGGACATCACTTTACTTGAGTGACATCCCCCATCAATTCTGTACCTGTTGATTAGCAGCGATGGACCATTACAACCTGCGCATCATCAATCAGAATATCTTCAATGGTGAATTCATCAGTGTTCTTATCCATAATCATCCTCCTTTCCTTCATTAGGGACATTGATGTTCTACAGCGTTATGTCAAAGTTGACGATTTACTAGACTCAAGTGTCATCTATAGATGACATCCGCTCCGCTTGCGGAGAGAATGCTCCAGGTGGGGCTGTTCGACATACTCTCCGCAATCGGCGCGGGAACGCGGCCCCGGGTCATGCGCTGCGCGCATGACCGTGTTGTCTGGCCGCTCGCATGCTCGCGGCGGGTGGGCCGCGCGGAATCTGACGAGGGGTTTGCGGCCACCACCAGCATGCCATGCGCTCCGTCTGCGTTCCCTGCGCCGTGTCCCGCGCCGCTCCCGTGCCTGCGCTGCGACGGCGGACCAGCATGCCGTCTTCGCTACGGCCCGGATCGTCGCGGTCCACGCCTCCGGTCTCTCCGCCTACGCGCATGGCAGGCGGGTGGTGTCCGAAATGGCAACCACACGGAAAGGACCGATGGACATGAACGACATGGTGGACACCCGCACGGCGGGAACCGAACTGGCGAAGCGCGTACGCGACGGGTTCCTTCAGGACCGGCGCGAACTTGGACCGGCACAAGCGGCCGACAAGTGGTTCGCGCCCCTGATGGACAGGTGGAACGGCCTGCTGTCGCGCGACGAGGGCGGCTTCTCCCATGAGGAGCGCGTCACGCTGGCGGTGCTGATGACCGAGTGCCTGAGCATGCGGGACGCGCTGATACTCGCATCTTTGCGCGAAATGGGCGGCGGCGAACTGCACATGCTGTACGCCCAGCCGCATTCGATGGAATCGGCGGCCGTGGTCATGCGCGAACTGTCACGGGCGTTCAAGGACGCCGCCTACCAGCCAGACACGCGACGCGGGGAACGCGCGACGGCGTTGCTGGAATCGGTGACGGCCGACGCCCCGGACGGATACAAGGCACAGCCGATGGCGTCATGCGCGTACCTGCTGTGGATGGCCGACCGTTCGACCGCCGCCGCGGTGCGCGCGCTCAAGGCCTTGGCCTTGGACGACGAATGCTCGCTGGCATCCCTCGTGCTCGCGGCCAGCGAACACGGCATCCGCCCCGCGTGGACGGAACGCCGCCGCCACTGAGCGTCGGCCGTGGATTCATCTGGCTGGGGCTTCCGATTCCGGAAGCCCCAGCCAATCCCCAACCATCTGTTTTTTCAAGGAGACAATCATGGAAACCGCAATCATCGAACGTCCCGTAGCGGCCGACGAGGGCATGGAAGAATCGAACATCGTCATGCTGGACATGGAACTTATCGATCCGAACCCCGCGAACCCGCGCCGCGACGTGGGCGATGTGTCGGAACTCGCGGATTCGATACGCGCGCAGGGCATCCGGCAAAACCTGCTCGTCACTCCCACGCCGCAGGGACGCTACCTGCTCGTCATCGGGCATCGTCGCCTCGCCGCCGCCAAACTCGCCGGATTGAGCCGGGTGCCCGCCGTGGTGGCCGATTTGTCGGAACGGGAGCAACGCGAACTCATGCTCGTGGAGAACAGCCAGCGCGCCGACCTGACCGTCATCGAGGAGGCCGACGGCTATCAGGGGCTTCTCGATCTGGGCGTGAGCGTGGACGAGGCGGCGCAACGCACCGGCCGTTCCACGTCATTGGTGCGCCGACGCCTGAAGATAGCCGCCATCGGCGAGAACGCGCGAAGCAAGGCCGGAACAGCCCAGCTGAGCATCGACGACTGGGAGACCATCGCCGACTTCGACCGGCATCCAGACCTTCAGGAACGGCTCGCCGAGGCGGCAGGCGGCAAAAACTGGAACATGGCCGTCAAGCACGCCCGGCAGGAGCGAACATGGCGCGAATGGCTCGACACGGCGCGAGCCGAATTGGAACGCATGGGCATCGACGCGGCCGACGAACAGCCGAACACGGACAACTGGTATGACTCGCCAAAGGGATTGCGTCGCACCACGATGCTGACCACGGGCGACATCGCCAAGGCCATCGACGCATGGCGCGACTCCCATGACGGAGCCACGCCCGTCGTGGGAGTGCGGGCCGAAGGCGCGTCATGGGCGCGCGGCATCGCCCTGTACGAAACCGTGGACGAGGAGGCCGAGACCGCGGCCCGCGAGGCGCGTGAGGCGCGTTGGCGCGAGGAACGGGAACGCAAGGAACGCGAGACGGCACCGGCCAAGGAGTTCGCGCGGGCAAGCCGTGATTTGCGCATCGCGTTCGTGACGCATCTCATGGAACTGAAATCCCAGCCGAAGGGCATCGGCAAAGCCGTCGCCCTGCTGTCCGCGAGATTCGCGCTCGATACGCTCACCGAGGGATTCGACCAATGGAACAGTCACGCCGAGGACGTCTGGGAGCAAATCACCGGCATCGGCACGGCGGGCGACGACGCCGATGAAGCAAAGCCGGAGGACGAGGCCGAAGACCCGTTACGCGAGTCCGTCACCGCGATGATTGCCGGCGACCCGCAACGGGCCGCGTTCGGACTGCTCTACGCCTTGGCCGAAGAGCGCGTCAGCTGGGAAACGTGGCGTGACGCGGCGACCATCGCGGAACACGCCACACCGTTGTACGAGGCGTTGGAAACACTCGGCTACCGCACCTCGGACACGGAAGCCGAAGCCCTCAACGGCTCCCTCGTACCAATCGATGACGACGACAATGGCAGGGATACCGGCATAAGGCAGGACAGCGAACCGGGCGACGATGGGGCATCGCAAGCCGACGACGCATCCGGCGAGCCGGACGACGCCGAATAAGCGACGGACGGGGCGGAACCGGAATACGGGTTCCGCCCCCGTCCGGGCGCGAATGGCGAAACGTGACGGCGCATGCGCGCCCGCGCCTTCGGAGCCAAGCGGCGGCGGGTGACGTTCAGCCGTGGCGGGAGGAGCGTCGTCGGAGCCGCGCGTCGCACCAATCCATGAGCATGCTCGCAAGCACGGCCGTGAGAAACGCGGCGACGATCAACGCGAACGAGCCGTCCAATGCCGGAGCGTCCGAGCCGGCGAGGAAATGCATGAGCAGGAACGCCAGCATGAGCAATCCCGACAGCATGGCGAGCGCCGTGAACACGGAGTTCACGAGGAACACCACGAGCCGCAACGGGTGTGCGAGCAGGGCAAGGCACGAGGCCACGCCACGCATCAGCATGCGTATCACGCCCGTCGCCAGCGACAGGCCAAGCATCACCAGCAGCATCGGCATCGCCGCCACCTCCCGTATGTAGCCAATGTCATCCAGCGTAGCCGCCAGGACGCGGGAAACCGAATCGCAATCCCTCCGGGTCTAATCCAATCGAACCGGATTCTCCGGCGTCACCGGCATCGGCCGCATTCGCCGTTGCGGCGTTGCCTTCCGTCAGAGCAATCTCCGGTGTATCGACGGCGGATGCCGGTCGGCCGTCGGATTCGAGGGACGAATCCTCGTCATCATGGATTTCGCCGTGACTATCGGCGGGATTGGCCTGCCCGTAGTCGGGCGTGACGGCATGGAACGCCATGCCCGTCTCCCTTGGCTCCATCCTGAGCGTGCGCACGAGCTGGGCGCGAGGCATGTGATGGTCGTCGCAGAACGATTGGGCGGCGTCACGGAATCGTTCCGCGGCCCAGCGCATATCGTCCAGCAGGATACCCAAACGCGACAGTTCGCCGCGTTTGCGCCGAAGCGCCTCCAACTCGGCATCCAATGCGTTGTCGGCGATGGCGCGCATCGCCCGGTTGCGTTCCCTCGGCTTCGCCATGACGGTCTCCTCACGGTGATTGTTCTTCACTGCCCCGCATCGTAGAACGACGCCGGCAATGATGCCGGCGGACACGAAACGGAACCGGCGTCGGCATGCGAAACGTGACCTGAAGTCCGCCGCGCATGGCGTGGCGCCAAGGCGAAACTGACCGGTGCGCAACCATCCCCTCCCCGGAGGGGCGGTTGGTGTGTAGCAAGCATCGCCGGTGTACGTACACCGGCGCGGCCCCATGAGGCTCGGGGCCGATCGCGGGACACCCGTGGAACCCGATATGAGGAGGCGCCGATGGGTTGGAAAGGCAACCGTTCCAGGACGATCCGCAAGACGGTCACGTTCAGCGAGGAGGAATGGCGGTGGGTGGCGGACTCGCTCAAAGTGGAGAACCGTCAGCGCATCCAAGCCGGGCTCAGGCCCGTGGGGTGGATGGCGTTCGCCCGCAACCGGATCAGATGCGCCCACCGAGTCAACATCACCGTGCCTGCGAACCTGCATGACGTGAGCGCCCAACTGGCGAGGATCGGCAACAACGTCAACCAGATCGCCCGTCACGCGAACACCACGCGGGAGACGGACCTGGCCATGCTCTCGCGCGTGTTCGACGAGCTGCGCCAAGCGGAACGGCTGGTCGCAGGTCTGAGCATCCGGGTGGAGGCCGACGTTGACCCCAAAGGGGTGCCCGAATGGCTGTAGTCAAGATCGGCAAGATCAAAAGCACGCTCGCCCGCAGCATCGCCTACGTGACGAACCCGGCCAAGACCGACGGCTACCGGTGGGCATCGACCACCGTCGGCGATGACATCACGGACGCCGAGTCCATCGCCCGCGGCTTCGAACATGCGTTGGACGCCACGAAAGGCGGCTCACGCCGGCAGGGTGCCGTATTGGCGCTGCATGTGATCCAATCGTTCGATCCCACCGACCAGGTCACGCCCCGATTGGCGCATCTGATCGGGGAACGGTTCGTCCGGGAGATCACCGGAGGCACGCACGACTACGTGATCGCCACCCACACCGACAGGTCCCACATGCACAACCACATCCTCATCTGCCCGGCAGACCGGATCACGGGCAAGGCCCTGCGTCTGAGGAAAGGAACCCTGGACGAATGGCGGAAGATCAGCGACCGGCTGTGCCGCGAATACGGGCTGCACACCCTCATGCCGGAACAGTCCGGGCGCGTGGCCCCGTCGATCGGGGAACTCCACCTGAGCGCCAGAGGCGGCAACCTCAAGGACCGGCTGCGCACCAGCATCGACACGGCCTGCATGAACGCCCATGACTTCGCGGGCTTCCGCCGCGAACTCGCGACGCTCGGCGTCAACGCGACCGTGCGCGGCGGACGCATCACCTACACGCCATGCGGGCAGACCCGCGGAATCCGAGACCGACGACTGGGCGTGGCATACAACATGCTCGCCATCATGGGCAAGATCCACCGGCGCACGCTCAGCGAGATCACCTTCCACGAGGCCATGATCACCCGTCGGACGGATACGGCGGTGACCGTTCGGGTGCCCGGCACGCACGGACGCCTGCACCTGACCATGCCGTGCGACCGGCTCGTGCGCGACGGAAGGATCTGGCACGCCTACCTGTCCGACGACGTCAGACAGGTGCTCACCGACGAGAACGGCGGCTATGCGCGATCAACGGACTACGAGGGCCTGTACGCATGGTTCGCGCGGCCCACGCTGCGACTGGAGGACTACTGCCGTCAACGGTTCGACGGCCAGGACCTGACCGGCGTGAACGGACGCGCGCTGCGTCAGGCAATCGCCTGCGACCGACTCGCCGACAGCCTGCGCGAGCTCAAGGTGCTCGCCCAGGTCATCGACGAAGGCGACGGCCGGCTGGCGACGCTCGGCCGACTCACCGACTCCGTCGAACGCAACGCGAAGCACATGCGCGCCCTGATCGCGCTCATCGCCGACAACCATGATCAGGGAGCCGACGCCACGGGACTGGAAGCCCAGCTCGCCATCGAGGAGCAGGAGACCCGTGGCCTGGCCTCCGACGCCCTCGCCCTGCGCCGGCTCATCGCCCGCACCACGCCAACCGCCGAACGCTCCGACGGCGCACGGCGCGAACAACGCCGCGATGACGGGCATCGTGTCCGCCGCAGGAACCGGTGAGCCGGCGGAAGCTGGAACGCAACGAACCACGACGGATGACGGGAGAACCCCATGGCGGCCGAGGACCAGGCACAGGAACTCATGATGCGCGTCAGCGAGCAAGGCACGCGCGTCATCATCGACGTGACCAAATACGGGCTCGACAAGGCGCTGCACCTGCTCGGCATCGGCGTGCATGCCACCGGCGAGACATTACGGCAGATCAGGACCACCGGCAAAGTGAACAGCAAAACCCTGCATCGCACCGGCGAGCCGATCAACGTGCAGGAAGTCACCGGACGATACGCCCGACAGCTCGAACACGACCTGAAAAAGGCCGGCATCACCTTCCACATCGAGCACGACCGCGACACCGGCCGCACCTTCCTCCACTTCCAAGGCAAGGACGCCGACGAGGTCAACCACGTCGTCTCACGCATCGTCGAACGCCTCAACCGGGAACTCGCCCGGCAGGAGACCGCCACGATTCCCGAACCCGGAGACGCCGACCCCGCACGGCCGGCCACGGAGACAATGCCGACACCGGAACGAGAGGAGCCGAACCCGTTCCTCGAACCCTCCGACGACGCGCTGCGCCTCGCCTTCGACGCCGAATCGCCATCGAACGGCCGGTTCGACTTCCGCACGGTGCCCTGGGACCGCGACGCTGCGATCATCACCGACCAGCTCGACCGGCTCCACATACCCCACCACACGCAACGGGTCGCCGACGACACGGTGCGCTTCACCTACCCGGCCGGCCAGGCCAGACGCATCGCCGACACTATCGAAACCCTGACCGCACGCTCACGGGGCCTGGACTGGAGCCGCATGGACATCCCCGCCCCGGACGGCGGCGTGCGCCGCCCCA
Organism: Bifidobacterium santillanense; assembly: GCF_018555385.1. Lineage (GTDB taxonomy): Bacteria > Actinomycetota > Actinomycetes > Actinomycetales > Bifidobacteriaceae > Bifidobacterium > Bifidobacterium santillanense. The sequence goes on along the minus strand of NZ_JAFEJS010000002.1, from coordinate 326,063 downwards.
AAACCAAGCAGCAGACCTTGAACGACATCCGCACGCGGGCCGGCAAACGCATCGAAGGCCAACGCCGCACCGCGCCCTCGAAGCAACGCACCCGCACCCGGTGAACGGATGCGCGACGACCATGACCGGAAAGGAGCATCGTCATGCCCGAGCTTTCAGCCAACGCGCGTTGGCTCATGGACAACCTCATCGACAACGACCGGCAGGCCCTGGCGGACATCGCACGACGCGGCGAGCAATACGCGGCCGCCGGCATGCCGCAGGACAATCGGCTGGGCCAGGTCGCCCGCATGGTCGTCGATGACGCGATCCGACGCCACAACCAGGCATGGCCCGACGCCTCGATCAGCTTCCCTGCGCCGGACCTCGATCAGGCCTCCGACGAGATCGCCCAACGCATCCGCACGCAGGCCGCACGATCATGGAACACGCCCGACGCCATGCAGACGCCGACGCGATGGCAGCCCGAGCAGCCCGGGAACGCGCAGGTCCCGGTCCCGGAGCCGAGGCGGAACGAGACGGCTGTCGGCCGGCCCGGCGGCGAGCGGCCGACGCAACCCGCGGCCGGTGGAAGAACAAGGGAGATCTGGCCGCGCGTGAACTTCCCCAACAGCTACGTGCACCTGTACCGGATGACCTCCAAGGACGGGCGCACGTTCGACAAGATGCGCGTGGCGATACCGCAAGGCACCAGCATCCGCGGCGTGGACCTGACCGGATGGCAGCTCGACCGCTTCCTGACCGACCATGCGAGGGACGCCAAACTGAACGGGCGCGACGTGACCGTCAGCTTCAAACCCGGCGAACCGGTGGAACTGTGGCGTGGCAAAGGCGAGCAACGCGAGACCATGCGCATCGACGACGCATGGCAGCTGTGCCGCGCTGTCAAAACGCAACGCATGGCCTATGCGAGGCAACGCGCCGAAAACAAACCGGTCACCGCCACCACCGGCACCCCAGCCGGCGAGGAACCACCCACAGCAGCCGATCCGGAGAACCCCGAACAGACGGCCGCGCAATCCCGGCCGGCCGGCAAGAGCCGGACGCTCGACGCCATCAAGGACAGGGCCGAGCTCCGCGCGCAAACACCATCCACCGCGCAGGCAAGAACGCAGACGCAAACACAGACAAGGAGCCGATGATGGCGGAAGACGATCTGACGATCAACGTATGGGTAGGCAACCTCGGCCGATACAACGAGGGCACGCTCATCGGCGGATGGCTGCGCCTGCCCACGGACGAACAGCGGATCGACCGGTTCCTCACCGAACAGGTAGGACTGACGCTCGACGCGCAGCAAGCCTATGAGATCGGACGCCAAGGAGGCGTCACCTATGAGGAATACGGCATCTTCGACCACGAATACACGGGCCTGCTCGCCGCACTCGACTACCGGCCCGGCGAATACGAAGACCTCCACGTCCTGAACACGCTCGCGCAAGCCGCCCGGATCTTCGCGCAAGACCAGCCCGAAGCATTGGAGGCTGTACGGCTGGCAGCCGACATGAACGGCGTGCACGACCCGATCGGACTGGCGAACCTGCTCGTCCAATCCGAGGACATCGAATACATGACCTACGACCCGCCGCAAGGCATCACACAGGAGAACACGCCCGACCTGGACGAGATGTACGGCTGGCATTGCGTCAACCAAAGCACCGAACTCGCGAAACTCCTTGACGGACCATACGGCATGTATTTCGACGTGGCGAAATACGGGCGCGACGCCGTCATCAACGACAACGTCACCCTCGCCGACCACGGGTTCCTGCTCGACTCCACCATCCCCGACACCAAACGGTATTCCGGCACGGAACTCAAGCAGATCATCGACGCCTACACCGACGACGAGCCCGGTCTCGACGCCACGACGCAGTCGACCCCCGACGCGATGCGGATGATCGAACGCTGGGGAGACACGCACGACAACGTGATGCGATCAGACGACGCCACACGCATCACCGAACGCATCATGCAGGCCAACGACACCGATGACGAACACCTGCGCCAACAGGTCCAAGGCCTCGTCAAACCGGTGGCCGACCAGCTGGATGGCGACATGCCCTCAGGATCGGCCACGTTCGCCCAACTCGTCGCCGAACACGCAGCAGAACACGCCAATCCCGACCAGGTGCCAACACGGGAACCGTTCCGGCTCGAATCGCTGCTCGAACCCGACGAACGCATCATGGAATACACGCTCGCCGGCACGGCGACGAACTGGGGAGCACCCGTCTACCAGTGCATCATGCCCGCCGATTCCACCGACATCAGCGCCGGATTGGAAGACACCCTCCAACGCATCATCGCCGACCGGACCGGGCGCGGCGACGCCGCCGCGATACTCGCCGAAACCATGGGCGCCAGACCCGCCGACGAACTCGACCCCGCCGACGGCATCACCCCGATCGACCAGGGATACGCGCTGCCCGCACCCATCACCTCCTTCAACCCCAAACCAGTGACAGAGGAAGAACCGAATACGTCGAAAGGCAAGGACGCGGTGCTCGACGGCATACGCCAACGGGCCAGCCAGCGCGCCGACGACCCCACAGCCCATCCATCCACGCCGGACCGGACGAAGACCCGCAACCGATAAGCCGCCGAGGAGACCAGCATGACCAACATGGACACCGCCTACCGGCAACTGCAGGACGAACTCAAACGCCTCGGCTACGAGCTGCGCATGGAAGGCTTCGGCATCCTTCAGCCCCAAGGCTCCTACGGGGACATCGAACCACCGTACCGGCTCGTCACCCTGCGTGAGATCCCCATCGAACCGTTGCCCGAATGGTCGGCCGACGTGCACCCGCACGACATCACCTACCGGTTCGACGCCGCGCGATACCAGCACGACCGCGAACAACGGGACACCGTTGACGTGCGCGACTACGAAACATGGACACGCACCGTATGCGACGAACAACACGTGCAGGGCCGCGTGCTCATCGACATGGACAAAACGGCGGAGGAACGCATCGCCGACCTCGCCACCGCAATCCACTACATCCAATCCGCGAACCCCGCCTGCCGCTCCTACCCGGTGGACCGCAAGACCCGACACAACGAACTGCCCGACCGCACCCGCATCAGTCAGCCGATCGACGACTACCGGGACCCGTGGAGCATCCGGGTCATGGCCGCACGGGAACAGGCCCTCGACACGCTCTCCTCCAAACACGTCCGGGTGGCCAAGGCCCGCGCAGAATCCGACGCGCTCACCGGCGGCGGCCGCGACGCCCGCGCCATCGGACGCGACGCCATCAACGCCATCCAAGGCAAAGCCCCGAACATCGGCAAACCCGCCAGAAAACGCAGACCAGGCCGATGAGCGACGCCCGACATCCGCAGGCCTATGCGCGCGGCATCCTCACCGATGACGCCAGATTCCACACCGACGGCGACGGCAGGACGACGGCAACCCTGACCGTGAACGCCGGCACCATGGACACGCCACTCATCATCCGCGTGCACGCGGCCGGAGACCATGCGGCATACCTGCGCGAACAGGGCGCGCTGCAGGGACGACGGTTCATCGTCCACGGCATCATCCACGAAGAGGAAAACGCCGACGAAGCCTACATCCTGGCCGACGAAATGGCCCTGCACACCAGCGTCAAGGACACGCTCCCGTGAACACGGCACGAACAATCACGATCATCGATGCAGGCGAGGAAACCGTTGGCATTCCAATCACACGCGGGAACCCGACCATCTACGATGCGGAAACACCCGCGGGGCGCATCCTTGCCGCGATGTGCGACGGAGACGACACCATCGAGAACCGCCAAGGCCTCACGCGCATCACCATCGCCGCCGACGCGGGAAACAGACAGACGGAGCCCGGACGAGATGAGCCTTCGACGGCGGACACCGCCGTCATGCATCCGACAGCCGACGATCCGCCATGGACCAAGGAACAGACGCTCACGAACATTCGCGTCCGCGCCGAACACCGCATCAACAGTCGGATCCCGCAACCGACCGACGTCCCCGCAGGTGATGACATGCGACGAACCATAACGCGCAGCACCGCGGCGGCACGGAAAGAGACAGGGGAAACCAATGAAACGCCTGCAAGCCATACTGCCCGCGGCCATGGGACTGTTCACGCTGTTCTGGCTGGGCGACAAGATCGGCTACCAGATACGCACCGATCTGGATGAAGGCACGAGCGTGATCGACCTGATGAACAGATTCTGGCTCGACCTGTACCATCCATTCCACCTATCCACGAATCATACCGATTTGCTGTGCGGACTCGCCGCAATGGGAGTCGGCCTGCTGATCTGGGCATACAAGTACACGGCATGCCTGAACCTGCGCAGCGGCGAGGAACACGGTTCCGCCCACTGGGGCACCCCAAAGGACATCAAACCGTTCATCGACCCCGTGGAATCCCGCAACATCCGATTCACCGCGACTGAACGGCTATCCATAGACACGCAACACACCCTGCGCAACCTCAATGCGCTCCTGCTCGGCTCATCAGGCTCCGGCAAAACCCGCTACTACGTCAAACCCAACCTATTATCCGTGGATATGAACTGGGCCGTCACCGACCCCAAAGGCGAACTCAAACGCGACACGGAACACGTCATGCGCGATCGCGGATACCAGGTCAACACGCTCGACCTCATCCACCTCGACCGATCCGACCGGTTCAACCCCATGCGCTACATCGACCCCGAAGAGCCCCAATCCGCGATCCTGCGTCTGACCGACAACCTCGTCACCAACGCCACCGGAGACCGCAAAACCGGAGACAGCTTCTGGCAGGACGCCGAAAAAGCACTCCTATGCGCCCTCATCGCATGGACCTACTACACCGAAAACAACCCCACCCTCAACCAAGTCACCGACACACTCGACCGAATGGGAGCCAGCGAACAGGACGAAGACAAGGAATACATCATCGACGCGCTCTTCGCCGAAACCCAAACCGAAATCCACCGCATGCGCGAACACCCCGACGACTACGACAAGGAAACCCGGAACATGCTCGACGGGCTCGCCTTCGCATGCGCCCAATACAACACGTTCCTCAAAGGCGCCGGCGAAACCAAGAAAAGCATCATCATCACCACCGGCGTCCACCTCGCACCACTCCAAGTGCGCGAGGTACGCCGGATCCTCGACGGCGACGACATCCGGCTCGAAACCCTCGACCAAGGCAAACGCATCATCTACCTCGAACTGCCCGACACCAACGCCACATTCTCCTTCATCGCCAGCGTCTTCTACCAATGCCTCTTTGAAACACTCGTACGCAAAGCCGACACCAAACCCGACGGCGTGCTCGACCGCGATGTGCACTGCATGCTCGACGAATTCGCCAACATCGGCAAAATCCCCAACTTCGTAAGGCTCATTGCCACCATACGAAGCCGGCGCATCAGCTGCAGCATCATCCTCCAGACCGTAAGCCAAGGCAAAAGCCTCTACCGAGATGACTGGGAGACCATCGCAGGCAACTGCGACAGCCAGCTCTTCCTCGGCGGCAACGAACCCAGCACCACCAAATACATCAGCGACCGACTCGGAGACCAGACCATCGATGTCATTGAAACCAGCGAAACCAAAGGTCTCAACGGCAGCTGGACGCGCAGTAACCGCAAGAACGCGAGAAAACTCCTCACCCCGGACGAACTTGGGCGCATCCCCACCAGCCAGTGCGTATACCTGCTCAGAGGGATTCCGCCATTCGAATCAAGGAAAGCGATGTAGTGCAGCCATAAGTTCAACCGTCGATATCAGCGGAGAGCAAGTGCTGGTTGCAGTCGTGCTGCTTTGATAGCTGGGGCCAGTGCTCCAAGTGCGGCCGTTGCAACTGCAGCGGCGCAGGCGATAATAGCAGCAGAGACGGGGTATTGCAGTTGAACCATAGATGCTGCGGGCAATAATACGGGTAATGTTCCTACGATAAGCAATGAAATTATTATGGATCCTAAAGCAACGAAAAGGCTTAGCATGACGGACGATCCTACGACGAGACAGACGATGCTAAGCCGTGTTGCCCCGAGAGCGCGCCGTATCAACAGTTCGCGGGCTCGTTGCTCGATACCGGCCATGCCTATGTTGATGATACCTATAGTGGATACCGTCAGCAATAGCAGGGCGGAGACCAGTGTTGCGGCCTGTAGGAAACTTACTATGGAATCATAGCTTTCCGCATTGTCGGTTCTGGTCGTATCCGTCACCGAGCCGCCGACAGTGTCGAAGAGCATGTCATTGACGAGCTGTTTGATCTCCGATTCGTTGAACGATAATGAATGGGGATGTACTCGCAAGGTGATGCTGCTCGGGGTCCAGAGCAGAGGAAAGAACGTCTGCAGCATTATTGGGTTCATATATATCACAGGTTCAGTGGATCCATCGCTCACGACGCCTCTGACGTGCACATTGAACGTTGAAATACTGTTGAATTGTCCAATCGTTAGTGAGTTGTTGACGGTATATAGATTATTGGCTGCTTCGTTGACGACCACGCAAGGTGAGGTTTGTTCGTTGTCGGTTGGGCATCCGATTCCTGAAATCAGGTGATTGGGGTAGATGAGGCTACGGTTGGAAGATGCGATGAGGAAGGTGGCGTTCTGAATCTTGCCGTGCTGGTATACGCCGAGTGAGGATATTTGGTATTCAGCAGCAATAGCCGCATCCTGACTGTGCTCTAGACTGTCCAAAAATGCGGCATTGGCTTTTGACGAGTTTGTGCCCGCATCTTTGACAGTCAATGTGTATGTGGGAGACCATCCCGAAAGTTGTGCATTGATGGTCTGCAGATAATCTTTTCCGGTCGTTCCGATAAGCACCGAAGCGATGAGAGACAGGATTCCAACGGCCATGGACAGTGATGTCAGAATCGATCGCATAGGAGAGAGACGAAGATCTTTAATGATCATTTTGAGCATGCAATTCACCTCTTTCCATGATGATCTGACGCTGACATTTCGACGCAAGTTGAGGGTCATGCGTCACAAGAATCAGTGTCGTATGGTCTTGGTTGACGCGGTCAAACAGAAGATCCGCGACCGCGTTTCCGGTTTCCGTGTCAAGGGCGCCAGTAGGCTCATCGCAGATGATGATGTCCGGGCCTGTGACCAGTGCACGAGCTATCGCGACCCGCTGTTGTTCTCCACCAGACAAGGATGAGGGGAATGCAGAGGCGCGATTGGACAATCCGACGGACTGCAGCGCATTTGAAATCCTTCTATGCATTTTTCTTTTGGTATATTTCCGGCTGTATTCCAATGGAAGTGCCACATTTTCGACAACTCGCAGATGTGGAATAAGGGAGTAGTTTTGGAATACAAATCCTATGTGGGCACACCGGAACTTCGTGCGCCGAGCATCGGACCATCCGTCAACGCTTTCGCCGTTGAACTCCAGTGTTCCTGAGAATTGCGCATTAAGCAGACCGATGATAGAGGCTATGCTGGTCTTTCCCGAGCCGGATTTTCCGACGATTGCGGTCGAAGTTCCCTTTTCAAATTCGACCGATGCATTTCGCACGGTTGTGAGTTTGTCACCGTTAGGTAGTCGGACATTGGCACTTACATTGCTCAATCGTATGATTGGCATACGGTCATTCATCGGAACTCGCCTTTTCCCGTCATTGATTCTCGTTCACATCATCCGCCAGACCCGGAGCGACCGCAGAAACAATGTCGCCTTCATTGAGGCCTTTCAGTATTTGGATATGACTTCCGTCAGAAACGCCCAATTTCACCGCAACGACTTTGGATTTGCCATTTTTCACGACGGATACCTTTCCTGATTCAAGACGTCCTGACACGCTTGAGATTGGGAGCAGCAAAGCGTCATCAACCGCGACGCCCATTAGTGCTGTGGTTGCGCTCTGACCGGGAAAAGCGGCGGTGTTCTTAGGAAAGAGACATTGCAGATTGCGCGTGCCCTCCGTGGGCCCCGATATGCCAGACGTATCCGTCGTATTAACCGCATCAGAGCCAACGACAGCGGCACAATTGGTTGGCCCCTGCCCGTCCATGACCTGGAAGCGTCCTGTTATCTCCGTATCGGTGCCTATCGATCGCAGTAATACCGATGCGTCTACGACCGTGGACAATCCTCCGTACTGTATTCCCACCAGAGGGTAATTGGCCGATACGGAATTGTCTCTCGCCACTGATGTGACCACGCCATCTACAGGAGTCGTCACCGTCGTATCATCGATAGTGCCCAGCTTGTCTCCGGTCTGTACCAATTGCCCGTCCGTGACGGAACCGTGAAACATGCCTGGCCGGGAAGCGGAAACAGTGAAATCTGACGAAACGCGCACCTCAGAAGTCGCTGATATCAGGGGAATGACTTTCCCTCTTCGAACGGTCACTGTTTGTGTTTGCGATTGCGACTGACTGTTGCTTCCATTCTCAGTAAATCCTTGATCATCAGAGGCGCATCCCGTAATCGCGGAGAAGATGGTCATTGTCAAAATCGCGCTAATTATTCGCTGGAGCTTTCCGTAAGATCTGGCCATAATCACAACCCGTTTACGTCTCGGTACCAAGTGCAATCGGAATCATAGAACTGTTGCATAACAGAGGTATCTCCCAGCTGTGCCTTGCCGATTACTTCATTCTTAAAAACATTGTCTTCATCTATGTAATACGTCTTGAACCAATCGGTATCGGTTACCTTCTCCAATTCGCTCAGCGACTGCTGGTCACTGCCATCATCGGAGTTGTTCAATATCTTGTTCTCGGTTGAACAGATCCAGTAGAAATAAGCCTGTCCCTCACCCCACCCTTTCTGGTAGAGCTGATTGTCGCTCGTGGCTTTGGTCATATCCGAGGGAAACTGATCGCCGTCAGAGAGTGCGAAGGGGAAGTTCTCAGTGGTTTTCTTGTATTCTTGATTTGACTGCTCCCATGTCAGCGTATCCGCGCTATTTGTTGCACTCTGACCGCATGCACCGACTCCGAGCATCATTCCAACCGTCAGCAGCATAGCAAATGTTTTCTTCATTACGACTCTTTTCATTATGCTTTTGCATAACCGTAGTTGGCTATGGAACATAAGTCGTTCCATAGCCAACTACGGTTATCTAGCTAAGGCTGATGTCATCTACAAGTTCAGAGTTCCAGCCCAGTAATTGTCGGCCCCTCTTTGAGCTCCCATTCGGCCATTGAGGGCGTACGATCCTGTGGCAACCCAGCCCCAAGACTGGTCTCCACCACTACCGTTATATTGAAGAGAACTTGTTTTCTGCTCTCCATCCGTGCCGCGCAGTCCGAATCGGCTGTAGGTTCCGACATTGTTGTAAATTCGCAGGGAAGCATTACCGGCAAGATGAGACCGGAACGTCGAATATTGGATAAGGGCCCCTCCGGTATTCAGTTGTCCCCATACGTCGTACGTCGCGGCTTGAGCTGAAAGAGGTACTCCGAACGCCAGAACTCCACTCACGGCAGCTGCCGCAAGCGCTTTCTTGAGGTTTGTGGTTTGCATTATAGCTCCTTTGCTTGTGTCCATCAGGACACTGCCCATTATGCTGCTCTGCTATGGCAGAGTGATCTTCCCGTGGTTGGATGTCATCTAAAGATGACATCCAACCACGGGAAGATCAAACCGAATGCGATCTCATCGACTGCATTATTGGTTGTGATTGCGTTCGGCGAGCAAACTATTGCGATCGAAGCTGTTGAACCCTGATGCCTCAACGATAGTTAACCACAGCGTCCGAAAACGTCAGAAACCCCCACTGCAGATGAGCCAGGACGCATCCCGCCAGTTAGTGCAATGCGTTTACTGACTCGTGGCATGTCGCCGTAAGGGGCTGTCATCTATAGATGACAAAACTCATGCATACTTACCTATCTCCTGAATTCGATGCCATTATGCGTTAAATGCAAGCAAAAAAGATTATTCCTCTGCTGACTGCTCTTTTAGTGCCGACTTTGTTGCTTCCTGCGAATGCATATGCGTATGGAAGCGACAATGCGAAGACACAAGAGATCCAGCAGACGCTTCATCAGTATTCGCAAGAACTATTGGCTGAATATCATTCGCCGCGTACGAGGTCCAAATTGAATGTCCCACTTACTGCGGAGGAACAGGCTGAAGAAGGTCTTATCAGCAAGAATGTTGAAGTCATACCGACGATTAGAAACATTCAATCATCAAATGATGGAAAGTACCTGATTGATGCAGATATGACCGTGAATGTGAGCCTGGACGCAGACCCGGATACCGTTATTTATGTTAATGGTAAGCGAACGGACCATCTTGACCAGAGTTGGACTTCTACACATGTCATGGAGCTTGCCCATGTGGGAAGGCAGCGAGGGTATTCAATTATTAGCGACAAAGTGATTGATGAACAAGATTCACCGGAATATGCCGACGCATCGGATGAATTGTCGACCGAAGACAAAACACCTGCTTCTTTGGATGAAAATGGCGCATTGGAAAGTGAAGCACTCAACAAGGCTCAGACATATGCCTTCGGGGACAACTCCGTCGGAGTAAATTATATTAAGGCGATGAATTATGCCGATAAATGGACGAGCCCTGAGTATGAGCATAAAATGAATCCCGCGTATCCGTCGTTTGGCTCTAACTGCACAAATTTTGTCTCGCAGGCTCTTCATGAAGGTGGAATGACGCTGACCCGGCTGTGGAATTACTCTACCGTATTGCCGGACAAGCTGACGACACGCGCTTGGATGAATGCAGCTAGCAATTATTCGTACATGAAGCATTATTCGCATAGCTATGACAGTTTGGATAATGTCTGGAAAGCATGGCAAGGCAGCATATTGTATGTCGATTGGACCTCGAATAATGAAATCGATCATGCCATGTTCGTTGTGGGTGTTGTCGTAAAGGACGGCAAAGCCAATCCGGTCATAGATCAGAAGCAAGAGAATCGTCATCAAATCACGTTGACGGAGTCGTTGCAGCATGCCCATGAAGAAGGGAAAAATAATATGACCTGGTATGGGCTTCAATATCGTTATGACTGAGAAAATGGGGTCTGGCTGGCATGAAGAGTAAAAGGTATTTTCAGGTTATATCAGTCATTGCCCTTATATATGTCTGCATGACGGGCGTACTGATGTTTCAGGTGTCCGCGGCATATTCTCAGTGGGAAGAAGACCAAGTTTTCTGGAATTTAGCGACTTTAGTCTCAGCGGAGACCGAAAAGGCGAATGCGCGAGAATTCGGATTGACTGAATTTGAAAGACCTGAGCTTCCGGAATATGTCGAGCCGTCTCATCAATACAGTATTTTTCCGTGGGAATTACTAAAGGAGAAGAATGACATCATAGCGAGCGATGAGCTCATGAAGCAACAGACGGAATCTCATCTTGAATACGCGAACAGTGTTCTTAATGAATACAATCGTCGCAATTGATGAGATAAGGGCTATTCCATGCAATTCTGTGGGATAGCCCTCGTCTTTTTATTCTTTAGAGTCGCTTTAATCCGGTCAAGTTGACCAGCCCGGCCGTGACTGCCAACGACAGATTGGTCGAATTCAACCGCAGGCTCCCTGATATGTTCGACATCGTCGAGACCGACTGGCCCGAAAACTCGACGAATACCGCAGCGCCGTCTCCTAGCCAATCTTGCAAAGTGACGTTAACCCAGCCGGTCGGGAAATGAGGGGATTGGCGATTGCCCGGGCACATCCCAAGTGGGATTGCCTCGCGTGACTGGCTGGGATAAACCTTCCGCTGATGGTGCGGGCTGTCGATTCGATGATTGGGGATCCGATTCCGGTTGTGCGGAATCATCAGAACGGCCCAGGTCAGATGTTTCCTCGTTCTCTACAGTCGTCATAGAGTCACGAACGGTTTGCATGACTTCGTTGAGGTCTTGAATGGCTCTGTTATAGACATCAAGATTCTGATGGTCGCGCGTCATGAGTCGTGCACGGGTGATCTGCTCATTGAGTCGCGCGCGGGTGTTGTCGTCTCTGACCTTGTTCGCGGATTCTTTGTAGAACCTATCGGCGTCTTCAATGGTTTGGCTCAGTGCGTTCTGTGCGTTGTCGATCTGTTGTTGTTCCTGTGATGCCTTGACCGTGTCAACTGTGTCATGCAGGTTCCTGATCTGGGTTCTGAGCTGGTTATTCGCTCTCCCTATTTCTGCACGAGTGCGATCGAGACGGTCGGCCGTCAGACTCGGATCGCAATTTTCTGTTGAGATCGATGGTTGATATTGCATGATTTTGCCAAGCAGTTCCAAAGACTTGGGATCCCGCACGTCTTTATCCTGGAGCTTCGCATATGGTTCCGCCTGTTTCAATGCCTTGTTCCATTCAATCCGCACTATGTCAGATTGCTTGATTGCGTGATTGCATGACGTGAGCGCCGCCTGATGGTCGTAGTTCTTCTTCGCCATGACAAGGCCTGCGGCTGATCCTGCTGCGATGACCAGAACGAGCATGATGCCGGCAATGCGGGTAAAAGGGATATGCCGATGGACGGCCACCTCATCCGTGCTGTCAGCCGATGAATCTTCTGCCAAGGACACATCATCCTTGGCATGTTCCCCTACCCCCATTGGTGTGTCTATCGTCGTTCCCGTCCGTTTGTCAGGCTTGGATACGGGAGTGCTGTCGTTCCACGTATCGCGAGGCGGCTCATCGTCGATGATGGGTGTGATGGGCAGCAGCCGATGTTTGGGTTTTCTGTCTGTCAACGGTTCCGGTGGGGCCCCAGCAGTTTCAGGGTTTGCGATGGCATGTGCAGCCCATTGGCTGAGTTCCGGCCATGTACTGGGGTGCTCGTGGATTTGTGTGAGGAGATCCCGGTTGTTGGAATCGCTCATCAGGTCGGCAAGCTCGTATGAATCTAGTTTGGGATTGATACGACGCATGATTCCTTCTTTCCCCTCAGGATTAGTGGATGTAAGTGATGCTGGGATTGTTGGCCTGCTCTTTGGTAAGGGTCCTGAGCCATGCGTATGGGAGGCCGCCGCCGGATTCGCTGACGACGATGCTGCCGTCGTCCTTGATTTCCTCGACGATGGCGACGTGTCCGTAATCGGCGCTTGCGCCGAGATAGCCTTTGGTGAAGCTCGCCACGTCGCCAAGCTGTATGCCGCCGCCCGTCGGGTATCCGAATTTTCTGGCGCTTGACGCCCACATCCAGCCGTCGCCCATGTAACCGTCCACAGGTTTGCCGATCTGCAATCGGCGGGCGGCCGCCCACCATGTGCATTGACCGGTTGCATAGGTGGTGATCTTGCTTACGGGCGTGCCGGTCGCTGCCACATCCACGTTCAGCGTGCCGGGCCGTATGACCAACGGTGGCGTGAGCTTGCCGATGGTTCGTCCTGCCGTGGCCGAGCAGCCGCCTCCCGCGTCGATTGCCGGCTTCACGTTGTCGAGATACCGTTTGGTGGTGTTGGGAATATCCGGGTATCTCATGAGATTGCCTTCGCCGGCGTTATGGGCGATGACCAAAGCCGTCAGGTCGTCAAGCTCGGAGAACGGCATGCCCGGATGCGCGGCTTTGAGTTGTTTGACGCCTTCCAGACGGTTTTTCAGGTATATGCCGCCGTAATGGGCATGGACCATGGGGTCGGTAATACCTTCAGGTGGCGTCTGGTCGGCGCCTTCGGGATGCACGCCGCGCCATACGTTCCTGTTCATCTGCAGCAGTCCCCATGTTCCGCCGTTGCTGTCGTCGGCATACGCATCCGGTCGGAAACCGGATTCCTGCTTCATGATCGCCGCGATGAAATCAGCGCTCAATCCGCTCAATCGAGCCGCCTCGCTTACCCATGGCTTCGCCTCGTCCGGAACCTCGATCATACTGGCCTCGCAGCCTCCGTCATCTCCGACGGCAACGGTGGGGATAAACCACAGCAGCAGACTGAAGACCATCAGCACCGCCGCCACGCCCAATAGAAATGGAATGCTGACCGCAGCTGATGCCGATGCCGCGACACCGGCCCTCACTGCCGTTACGGCCCGAGAAACTGCCTGTGTGACCTGTCTTGCAACCTGCGTCGAAGCTCTGGCAACAGATTTGGCCCCCTGGGCACCCGATCGTACGGTCTTGCCGAAACGCCTCGCATGTTTGGCACGAACCGAAGCCGTTCTTCCCGCCGCGGCACGCGCCGTTGAACCTCTTGCGGCATTTCTTGTGCGAATAATACCGGTCACGTCGTCGCGTACCCGATTTGCGGGGACCATTGATGATAACGGGTTGTCGTCCTCGCTGGTCTCCGTCTGTGTCGATTGCGATTCAAGCACGGATCGTGTCGCATTCACACCACGTTCCAAAACGCTGACGGTTGTTATGCCGGTCGGGCGCGATACTTCGGATTGATTGTTCCTGATGGTGGTTCGTGGCTGTTTCAGCCCGGCCAACACTGGGCCATGGGAGAGTCCATTAACATGACGGACTTTCAAACCATGAATCATGCCGTTCGGCCGAACGAGATTGCGCGTGGCGTGGAATGAGTCGGAGGTGACGGGTCTCATTCGGGCTTCCGATCCTCGAATTTCGTGGTATACAACCGGTAAAGCAGACTATCGGCATCGATACGCCCATCGAACGGTATGAACGCAGTGCCGCTCTTGGCCATGCCCTGACCGGGCTGCACCCCGGTGAAGAACGCCCGCTGCTCATCGGACAGCTTCAGCAGCTCGCACAAGGCATCGGCATCCGTGGCGGTCTGGTTCAGCAGCAACAGGAAGTCGCTGTTCGCGAGCATCAGACGCGCGTCCTGGTTGGCCAGCAGCTCCTCGATGTTCTGCGTGATGCCGGTGGGGCACAAACCCCATTTACGGGCGCGCTTGTACAGGCGCAGGAAGTATTCGGCCGCATACCGGTTCGAGAACAGCAGATGGAACTCGTCCACCCACAGCCAGGTGCGCCGGCCGAGACGGCGATTCCTGACGACCCGGTTCCATATCTGATCCAGAACGACGAGCATACCGAACGTACGCAACTCCGCTCCCAGACCGGAAACGTCATAGACCAGGAACCGGCTGGACGTGTTCACATCGGTGGCATGGGCGAAGGCGTTCAGACTGCCGGTCGCGTAGATCTCCAATGCTCGTGCCGCGTCACGGGCGTCCGGCTCATTTAAAGCCGCGAGACGGTCATGCAGGGTGGCGAGCGTTGGCATGCCTAGTTCGGGATGCTCCCGCACCTCGCGATACATGCCGATGACCGTACGATCGATCAGACTGCGTTGCATGTGGTCGATGCCGTCCTGTCCGCCGATCAGCACACCGAGCATGTTCAGCACGCTCGCGCATTTCGACCGTATCGGATCACCCTCGGAATCATCCTCATACTCGATATCCAAAGCGTTGATATGCGCGCGCGACGCTTCCCCGATCTCGACCCGTTCACCGCCAAGACCGGTGCATAACGGCGTGAACTCACGTTCCGGGTCGATGACGATCAGATCATCGTCCGGACGGGTCAGATAGATCTGGGTTATCTCGTTCTTCGCCGCCTGGCTCTTGCCCGAACCGGTCGTTCCTAAGATGAATCCGTTGCCGTTCATGCCTTTCGTACGGTCGATGACCACGGGATTGCCGGTGCGGGCATTCGCCCCGTGGAACACCCCGCCCGGCTCGAACAGCTCCTGCGACGTGAACGGCACCAGAATCGCCGCGCTCGACGTGGTCAGCGTGCGACGCATCGGCGGCAGGGGATTCCCCAACGGCAGCACGGCGTTTAACCCCTCCACCTGCATGTAGGCCAAGGTCTCGGCCACACACGACTGCCCATCGATCGCGGCCGTCACGTCACGAACCGTCTGATCCAGTTGCTCGCGACTGCCCGCCGACACGTCCACGATCATGAGGGAATCCACCAGACGGTCGCCGTTATGCTCCAGATCATCACGCAGCTCACCCGCCTGAGTCATGGATTCCTGAAGATCATGAGGCAGCATGTCCTCGGGCAGATGCTGTTTGCGGTTCTTGCGCCGCTCGTCGATGGCCTGCATATCCATTTCGGCGATCGTCCGGTTCACGAGCTTCAACCCCTCGGCCTTGCCCCGCGGGGACAGATGGATGCCGACCGTGATATCCGCCTTGATGTCCGTGATGGACGACACTAGTTGATCGCTCAGATAATCCGGGAAGTCACGCACCAACAGACACTGATGCCACACCTCCGCAGTGCCCGAGCTCAACCGGAGCCGACGGCGATCCGACACATCCACGGCGAACGGGGCCACATAATCCTTCGTGGACATGCCATGCGATTTCAGGAAGCCATCCTCGGTGAACGAGAACCGGACACCGTGCCGCAGCATCCCGTGCAATACCGCCAGACGCGACTGCCGGTTCAAGCGGACGCCGACGCAGCCGCCCACCGACCGCAGTTGCGCCGTGGCACGCAACGCGGCACGGTTCAGCAGCGTGACCGCCCGTTCCCCGTCCCGCTCACGCAACGTCAACGTCAGATACTTGTCCGTCACCGCGCCCTGCGAACGCCCGGCGAGACGCCGACGCACATTGCGGTTGAAGTCCCCGCGCAATCCATCCAACGCATCGCTCCGAAGCGACATGGCGATACTGCGCGTCACCTCCTCGGGATCCAGCATGCGCGTGGCGACCGTGATCTGGACTCCCATGTTCTCGCCGATCGAATTCAGGAAACGACCCCACCGGTCCACGACATCCAGCTGCTGATCCTGGGTCGCGACCTGATAATTGATGTCGCTGATCCGCAGCGACACGCTCCACCGGTCGCCGCCAAGGAACACGATGCCATTGGACAGCATCGAATCATAGCCAAGCAACTCCTTCGACGAACGAGGCATGCGACGATTCCCGGACCGCCTGTTCCCGACCTTTCCATGTCGCTTACCGTTGCCTTTGACCGCCTTGCTGCCACTGATGTCAGACATGACGACGTACCTGCCTTCCCCTGATTCGTCTACGGGCCTTCTCCTTCAACGACGGTTTGCCGGGAAACCTCGCGGGAACATAGGGTTCGAGCAGGTAGACCTTCGGACCGAAACGCTGGCGCAGCATGTATCCCAGATACCGTTCAGGCTTCAGCCCTTTCGGACGCCACCAACCCCACAGCGCGAACGGCAGGCAAACCGCAAACAGCAGATACGACCCCAGATCGGACAAGCCCAACGACCAGAACAACGCCGCCTCACCTCCGCCCAGGACGAGCATGCATGCGGCGGCCGCCAGTTGGCGCCAGCTCAGCCCCCACATCACCTTCGCCTCGACATTGGCGATCTCCTTATATACGCGCATCTGCAACATGAAAGAATCCTTTCCCTGATTGGCCCCGGTTGTGGTAGGCGGCTACTCGCCGCCGGCTATGGCCCGGCTGACACGCTGACTCACCGCGATCACGAAGAACAGCAGGATGCCCGCCATCATGAGATTGCCGAAGTTGCCCGTCACCCACGCCACCATGCCCTTGTCCGCGGAATCCGGGATCTTCACGGCATCGACCACGACCCGCTGATAGAACACCAGACAGATGAACACGCACACCGCATTCACCGACGTGCGCGCATACGACTTGAAGAAACCCACGCCGATCGGCTTGGTGTCCTCATGCACCAGAAACGCGAATGGCAACGACTGGAACGCCGTCAACGCATACAATTCGATGAACCGCACATACAGCACCACCGTGAACACCACCGACGCCAACTGGGACAACAGCCACGGGATCACCAGCAGAAAGAACAACGCCGCCTGCCCCATCACCCCGGCATCGCGAATCTGGTCACGCATCAGATCGCCCAGCTGACCGCCGTCGCCCGTCGCCTCATACGACATCTGAGAAGACACGCCCTGCATGAGGAACTGCGTGACCTGATTGAACATCCGAATGAATAGACTGGCGTTCTGCACGGCGATGAACACCAACGCGATCTTGAACATGGTGCCGGCCACGATCTTCACACCTAGATCACGGTCCGACTCGATGCGCGTCGAGTTACGCGCCAGCTCCAACGTGAACATGACCGCGAGCACCACCGATGTCAGAGGCTTGACGGCGACTCCATGCACGTTCACCGCCAACTGGTAAAGAGCGGGATTCCACGTCTCCGGCGCCTGAGATAACAGCCCGGCTGTGATCGAACCGGCACCTCCGCCGCCGATCATGTTGAGCATGGCTACAATGAAGTCCTCCACGGCAGGCCCCGAATCAGCTCAGCCCAGAGCCACCGCGTTGAAAATCTGCGCAGCCGCGATGATCATGCCTCCACCCACGATCTGCCACAGTCCCGATTGCGTCTGCGGCCCGTTATGATCCTTCAGACCGCCACCGAAGGTAACGGCGCCCCACACCAGCCACAAGCCACCACCGATAGTGGCGAACCTGACGAACAACTGAAGCACCTGATTCAACAAATCCACGACGGCCTCCTCTGACAACGATCAAGGAGCCCGATAGGCAACGGCCTCCGTTGACCTCATCGTCAGGGAAAACCAGCAGGATAGCGGCGGACAGAGGAACCTCGTTGCCCCGCATAGGTATAGGAAGACTGTTTCCCAGTCTGGGCAGTGAAAAGGGAAGGAACAAGCAAAAGCTCGCCTCTTCGATTCATAGCGCCACACTCAGCGGAATCAGACCGGAGTGCGAAGTTGGTCGAGCCGTCATCGGCATATGTGCAGCAGCACTGAAGCATCTGTACTTGCCGTTACATATTTGCAGATCTGAAAAAGTCAGAAAAGGAATCCGCAGCGGAAGAATCTTCAGAATGGCGGGCATGTCAGCTGAGATATACCCGCCATCCTATGCATTGTCCCTTTGTCGGGACATGTGCAGTCTACCAGTCATGGGTAAACTTCCACGCCGCCAATGCCGCTAACCATGCCTTCCCGGGTTATGCTGTAGTAAAACTCTTTACTAAAGTTTGCGGGGAGGATGTCATGGCCACGCTCAAGGAGGTCGCGGAACGGGCCGGAGTGTCGCAGAGCACGGTGTCGCGCTTGCTGAACGACCCATCGTTCTCCATCAAGGAGGAGACGCGACGGCGCGTGCTGCGCGTATGCGAGGAGCTGGGATACCGCAACGTGTTCCGTCCCGCGATCGCTGTGCTGGACGCCCCCCCGTCCGGGGAGGAGCTGCAGGACGCATACTTCTCCGATCTGCGGAAGGTCCTTGCGGAGTGTGCGGAGTCGATGGAATTGGACCAGCCCACGTTCATCCGGTCCATACACGAGCTGACGGAACGCGCAGCGGAGTTCGATGGGTTCATCACCGTGGGCGCCACGGTGTTTCCCGAAACAGACCTGCGTGCCCTGCATGCGGCACTCCCACATGGCGTGTGCATCGACACGAATCCGGCACCGCACCTGTTCGACTCCGTACGGCCCGATCTGTCGCAGACGATGCTGGATGCCTTGGACGCGATGATCGCGGCGGGCCGCAGACGCATCGCGTTTCTCGGTGGCGTGGGCAGCATCATGGGCACGCATGATTATCCCGAGGATATCCGCGAACTGTCGTTCCGCCAGTGGGCTGCGCACTTGGGATTGGAAACGGACGGATTGGTGTATTCGTCCGGCACGTTCACCGTGGAGAACGGTTATCGTCTCGCGGAGCAACTGGTGGCCGATCATCGTGAGGCCGGCAGCATGCCCGATGGTCTGATCGTGGCCGCCGACGTGCTCGCGGTGGGGGCGTTGCAGGCGTTGAACGCACTGCGCGTGGCGGTTCCCGACGAGTTGGCCGTGGTGAGTGTGAACAACCAGTCAATCGCCCGGTACACGTCGCCGTCGCTGAGTTCGTATGCGATCGATCAAAGGGAGTTGGCCCGTATGGCGTTCTCCACCTTGATTGATGGGTTGAAGCATGAGCGGCGGGTGCGTCGTCACATCCTGCTGACGACCGAGCTGGTGCCGCGCGCAAGCTTCGTTCCTCAGGCGTAAGACGTCGTCTCGAAGACGGGCGGCACCGGCGTCGATTTTGCTGGAAGGAATTTACTTCACCTGGCGGCCGGCGCACCAGACGTGTTGGGCGGTCCAGTCGGTGGGGTCGAGGAGGTTGAGGTCGGCGGCGTATCCGGGGGCGATGAGGCCGAGCGGGGCTCCGGTGACGGGGTTGGCCTTGTCGAATCCGAAGGCGCGTGCCGGGGTGAGGGTGGCGGCCTCGACTGCGGCGACGGGGCTGAAGCCGAGTTCGTTGACCGCGCGCTGGACCGCGACCTCCAGGGTGAGCGTGGAGCCGGCGATGGCGCCGTTGGACACGAGTCGGGCGTGGCCGTCGATGACGTTCACGTCGAGTTCGCCGAGCTTGTACGCGCCGTCGGGGCAGTCGGTGGCGGCCATCGCGTCGGTGACGAACGCGATGCGGTGGGGTGCCAGGCCGAAGCCGAGCTTGACCATCGGGTTCTGGACGTGGAAGCCGTCGTTGATGAGCTCGATGGTGACGCGCGGGTCCTCGACGGCGGCCGGGATGGGGCCGGGTTCGCGATGGTGCAGGCCGTTCATCGCGTTGAACATGTGGGTCATGATGCCGGCGCCCGCGTCGAAGCCGGCTTGGGCGGTGGCGTAGTCGGCGTCGCAGTGTCCGACCGCTGGCACCACGCCGGCGGCAGCGAACTGGCGGATGGCGCCGATGCCATGCTCAAGCTCCGGCGCGATGGTGATCTGGCGGATGCAGCCGAGCTTGCCAGTGGCGGGGTCGGCGCCCGAGGCGTCGAGCATCTCGTCCACGAGTTCGGGCACCGGGTCCTTGAGGCAGTTCGGGTCGTGCGCACCCTTGCGCTTCAGGGCGAGGAACGGGCCTTCGAGGTGGCAGCCGAGGATGTCGGGGCGGGTGGCCATCTTCTCGCGCACGGTGCGGATGTTGCGGCAGATCACGTCCATCGGGTTGGTGATGAGCGAGAGCACCTGGCGGGTGGTGCCGTGCACCGCGTGGCCGGCGCGGGCCACGTCGATGCCGTCGGGGCCGTCGTCGAAGCTCTTCTCCCAGGCGCCGTGGGCGTGGATGTCCACGTAGCCGGGCGTGAGGATGCGGCCGGCCGCGTCGATCACCTCGCCGGAGCGGGAGGCCGGGTCGATGCCGACCGTGCGGCAGGCGTGCTCGAACGCCTCCTCGCCGGTGCCGTCCGCGGCCGCGGCGCCCGTGGCCACGATCACACCGCGCGCGTCCGAGACCACCCAATATCCGCTTTGCTCGCCGCGGGCGTCCACCTTGCGCGCGCCACGGATCGCGACCGGACGGGCCTCGCCCTCCAACGCCGCGGTCATGCGCGCGACGATCTCGTTTCTGTCCTGTGCCATGATTTCCTTCCTGTATGCGTTCGGGCTCCTTCTTTGCGGAGAAAGAAGGAGCCCGAGTTCGGTTCGGTTACTGTCAGATGCCCTGCCAGGCCGGCTTGTGGGCGAAGGCGTAGCGGTAGTAGTCCTTGTGACGCAGGCGGCTGGCGGCCTCCTCATCCACGATGATCGTGGCGTGCGGGTGCAGCTGCAGCGCGGAGGCCGGGCAGAACGCGCTCACGCCACCCTCGACGGTCTCCTCGATGGCCTCGGCCTTGCCCGAGCCGAACGCAAGCAGCACGAGGTGACGGGCCTTCAGGACCGTGCCGATGCCCTGCGTGATGCAGTGGGTCGGCACCTGGTTAATGTCGTCGTCGAAGAAGCGCGCGTTGTCGATGCGGGTCTGCTCGGCCAGGGTCTTGACGCGCGTGCCGGAGGCGAGCGAGGAGCCGGGCTCATTGAAACCGATGTGGCCGTCGGTGCCGATGCCGAGGATCTGCACGTCGATGCCGCCCGCGGCCTCGATGGCCGCGTCGTAGGCCGGGCCGGCGGCGGCGATCTTGTCGCCGTCCTCGAGCGGGGCGCCGTTCAGCACGTCGCCGGGCACGTGGACCTTGGCCGGGTCGAGGCCCAGGGGCTCGACGACCGTGCGGTGGATGGTGGAGTGGTAGGACTCCGGGTGGGTCAGCGGCAGGCCCAGGTACTCGTCGAGCGCGAAGCCGCGCACCTTGGAGACGTCGATGTGCTCCTCGTGCACGATCTTGGCGAGGGCCTGGTAGGCGGCCAGCGGGCTGGAGCCCGTGGCGAGTCCCAGCACCGCGTCCGGCTTGGCCTTGATGAGGTCCGCCACGCAACGGCCGTAGATCTCGCCGGCCTCCTCCTCGTTCTTGACGATGATCACTTCAGCCATGATTGATTGCCTCTTTTCTGTGGGTGTGTTTTGGGGAATATGCACGGGCGGCGGCATGGTGGTGCATGCCGCCGCCCGTTGCCGGTCAGATGAGTTCGAGGTTCACGTCGAGGGTGAGCGGCCTGCCTGCGGGCAGCTGGTAGGCCGTGTGGACGGGGGCTCCCCAGGAGTCGTCTCCGCCGACGCCCATCTGCGCCGCGAGCAGACGCAGGTAGTTGTGGCGCGGGGCGGGCATGTCCTCATGGCGGCGCGCGGCTTCGATCATGTAGGTGTTCCATGGCAGCAGGCTGGCCGTGAAGTGACGGTCGCCGCGCTGGCTGACGCGCAATCCGTGGCCTTGGATGTCGGTGGCTTCGAGCCAGCGGACGTCCTCGTGGCTTCCGGTTTCCTGCACCATGAGATACGGCGCCATGCTCGCCTCTGAGGTGGTGTCCCAGATGCCGAGCTTGCCGCCCTGCTTGCGGTCGCGGTAGGTTTCCTCGGGGCCGGGTCCGTAGTAGCACAGCTGCGTGTATTCGCCGGGCAGTTCCCATTCGACACCGAACGCGGGCAGGCTGGCGGCGTTGGTGACACCGCCGGGGTATTCGACGGTCAGTCGCATGCGCATGTCGGACGTGATGCGGTAGGCGACCGTCACGGGCGTGTGGCCCGGGTCGGCGAGCTCGTACCGGTATTCGGCCGTGAGTCCTCCATCGTCGGATTGCGTGATGCTCGTATCGGTCACGATGGCGTAGCGGCCGGCCGCGAACCATGCTGCACGGTCGAATCCGGAACGGTTACCGCGGTCGTTGTCGGTCAGAGGGCGGAAGGTGACGAGTTCCGGGCGTCGCATGACCATTTCCCGTCCGTCCCGCGTCCAGGAGACGATGCCTCCCTGGGTGCGCGACAGGAGGATTTCCTCGTCGTCGCGGCGGATGCCCGCGTTCCACCGGCCGAGCGTGACCGTCGCGCGGCCGTCATCGTCATAATCGGTCTCGGTGATGTCCCGTTCGGGGTTGAGGGTGCCGGTAAGCTGGCCGAACGCGAGCTCGTAGCCGGCCGGCGCCCATGCGGTGGATTCGGCGAGCAGGAGATCGACCTCGTAGGTGACCTCGCGCGTATTCCCATCCGTGTCGATGTCCGGGAAGGCGATGTCATGGCGTTGGGTGTCTCCGGCGGCCACGTCGAACCGGTAGTCGGCGTGCCAGATCTCGCGCCCGTCTTCGAGGAGCCGTGCGGCGAACACGTAGCCGTCGGTGCCGATGAACAGGTTGCGGTTCTCGATGGTCACGCCGTGCCCGTCGGGGGTGAGCTTGATCGGCGAATACAGCTGCTTGACCTCCTGCGCCTTGGGGCTGGGAGTGCGGTCGGCGAACACGATGCCGTTGCCCACGAATTCGTAGTCGGTCGGCCGGTCGCCCCATTCTCCGCCGACGCTGAGTCGTTCGCTCCCGTCGGGCAGGCGCTGGACGAGCCCCTGGTCGATGTAGTCCCAGATGAACCCGCCGGAGTAGCGCTCGTACTGTTCGAGGTCGATGAACTCGCTCAGGCCGCCGCACGAGTTGCCCATGGCGTGCATGTACTCGCAGCTGACGAACGGCTTGTTCGCCGCGCCACGCTCGTCGCCGTGTTCGAGCCAGTCGCGGATCTCGTCCGGCTTGGCGTACATACGGCTTTCGAAATCGCTGATCCCATCATAGGCGTGGTTCCAATTGACGCCTTCGTAGTGGACGGGACGGCCCGGGTCGAGCCGATGCGCGTGCATGCTCATGGCCTTGAGGACTTCGCCCGCGTAGGATTCGTTGCCCAGCGACCAGACGAGTACGCTGGGATGGTTGCGGTCACGCATGATCATGCTGTCCAGCCGGTCGATGCATGCGCCCAGCCAGGCCTCGTCGTCACCGGGGACGGAGGTGCCCACGGGGATGTCGCCGGGGCTGTTCCAGCTGCCGTGGGTCTCCAGGTTGGTCTCGTCGATCAGATAGATGCCGTATTCGTCGCACAGCTCGTACCAGCGTGACTGGTTCGGGTAGTGCGAGGTGCGCACCGCGTTAATGTTGTGGCGCTTCATGAAGCGGATGTCCCACAGCATGTCCTCTTCGGTGACGGCACGGCCGCGCCGGCAGTCGAACTCGTGGCGGTCCACGCCGCGGAACACGAGGCGCTTGCCGTTGAGCTTGAGGACGCCGTCCTCGATGGCCACATGCCGGAAGCCGATGCGGGTGCGCGCGGTCTCCAGAACCTTGCCGTCCGCGTCGAGCAGGGTGACGGACAGTTCGTACAGGTCCGGGCGTTCGGCGCTCCAGGGGGCGGCGTCGTCGATCTCGGCTTCGGCGTGCAGCGTTCCGGCCGCTTCCGTGGCGGTGCGCCAGACGATGGTGCCGTTCTTGTCTCGCAACGCGAGGTCAGCCGTCGCGGCGTTCGTGGCGCCGTCGATCAGCACGTCCAGCGAGAGCGATCCGATCGACGTGGCAGGCTCCCAATCGGCTTCGGCGTGGATGTCGGAGACGTGGGCGGCTGGTCTCGCGTTGAGCTCGACGGAGCGGAACAGGCCGTGCAGCCGCCAGAAGTCCTGGTCCTCCAGCCAGCTCGCGCTCGAATACTCGTAGCAGGCGACCGCCAGCACGTTGCCGTCCTTCCTGACGACGTCCGTCACGTCGAACTCGCTGGGCGTGAAGGAGTCCTCGGCGTAGCCGACGAACGCGCCGTTGAGCCACACGTAGATGGCGGTGGCCGCGCCCTGGAAGGTGAGCGTCACCGTGCGGCCCTCGCGGATGGCCTGGGCGACCGCGCCCTCCGCGGCGAACTTGCGTCGGTAGACCGCCACATGGCCATGCTCGGGGATGGCCGGGGCCTTCGGGTCCTCGTGGCCGTCCCACGGGTACTGCACGTTCACATACTGCGGGTCGAGCAGTCCCGCGGTCTCCAGATGCGAGGGCACCCGCACGCGGGGGAACGACGAGTCGTCGAAGCCCGGCGCGGCGAACAGCGGCGACACGTCGCTGATCCAATCCGGCCCGTCGCTCGTCCCGTCGGGGAAGCTGTTCGCCGGCGCCGTCTCGACGCGGACCCGCCATTCGCCGTCAAGGCTCTGCGTGAGATCCGTGCCCTCGCCGCCGGAGGGGGCGTGCGACCAGCACGCATGGTCGGAATGGGCGTCGAGCCGGTGGACCGCGTACACGCGCGGGTCGGCGAGCCATGCCGTCGTCGGCATGGACGGGGAGACGATCGGATCGCCGTTCTTCCGCTGATCGTCGGTTGTGTTCATGATGTCCTCGCTTTCGCATCGGATTGCGTCGCGTCGTTGCCGCCGCAGTGCGGGAGCCTTCGAATGTGACTCCTTGCACAACGATGATAAAGATATTTACTAATTTACGCAACTTCTTGCGCATGCCTCGACGGCGACTGCGAGAACCTGTGCAAATCCATTGATTGCAACGATAATTCGGCCACTACGGTGTCTTTTCCCCGCGCGTTGCGTCGAATCGACGAACGCAATTCGTTGGCATTGCTTGCGACACGCGGTAAAGTTTTTTACTTTTTCGAGAAAGTTCTATACTCGCGTCTTGCGGGATCGGAGCTGTTCCCGCGCACGGATTCTTTACAGGTCGCAAGGAGGCCACTACACCATGAGCGGATCCACCACACAGCGCACGGCGACGCCCGGACAACCGCAGGCAGCGCCCGCGAGGAACATGGGCCAGAAGATCGCATACGCGTTCGGAAATCTGGGACAGGCCGCGTTCTACAACACGATGAGCACGTTCTTCATCACGTTCGTGACCACCGCGCTGTTCATCGACGTGGACAAGACGCTGGCCGCGCGCCTCATCGCGGTGATCACCGGACTCGTGGTGGTCATCCGCATCGCGGAGATCTTCCTCGACCCGCTGCTCGGCAACCTCGTGGACAACACGGACACCCGCTGGGGCCGGTTCCGCCCCTGGCAGTTCATCGGCGGACTCGTGCCCGGCATCCTGCTGATCATGGTGTTCACCGGCCTGTTCGGCCTCGTGGACGTGAACACCGGCGTGTTCATGGTCCTGTTCGTCATCGTGTTCATCCTGCTGGACGTGATCTACTCGCTGCGCGACATCTCCTACTGGGGCATGATCCCCGCGATCTCCTCCGACTCGCACGAACGCAGCACGTACACCGCGCTCGGCGCGTTCACCGGATCCATCGGCTACAACGGCGTCACCGTCATCGTCGTGCCCGTCGTCAGCTGGTTCACCTGGAAGTTCACCGGCCAATGGGAGCAGGGCCGCACCGGCTGGGCCGCGTTCGCCATCATCATCGCCGTGCTCGGCCTGCTGACCGCGTGGAGCGTCGCGTTCGGCACCCGCGAGAACCAGGGCGAGCTGCGCGCCAAGGCCGAGGCCAACGGCAACCCCATCGAGGCGTTCAAGGCCATCGCCCAGAACGACCAGCTCCTGTGGGTCGCCCTGAGCTACCTGCTGTACTCCGTGGCCAACGTCGCCACCACTGGCGTGCTCTTCTACCAGTTCAAATACGTGCTCGGCGCGCCGGACAGCTTCTCCATCGCCGGCGTCATCCCGGTCATCACCGGACTGGTCACCACGCCCCTCTACCCGGTGCTCAACCGCCGCATCCCGCGCCGCTGGCTGTACACCGCCGGCATGGCGTTCATGATCGCCGGCTACACGCTGTTCATCATCGCGCCCATGAACCTGCCCGTCGTCATCGTCGCGCTCGTCCTCTTCTACCTGCCCGCGCAGACCATCCAGATGACCGCCATCCTGAGCATGACCGACTCCATCGAATACGGACAGCTCAAGACCGGCAAGCGCAACGAGGCCGTCACCCTCTCCGTGCGCCCGATGCTCGACAAGATCGCCGGCGCGCTGTCCAACGGCATCGTGGGCTTCGTGGCCGTCGCCGCCGGCATGGTCGGCAACGCCACCGCCGCCGACATGACCGCCGCGAACATCCGCACGTTCAAGACCTGCGCCTACTACCTGCCGCTCGCCGGCATCGTCGCCAGCCTCGTCGTCTTCCTCCTGACCGTCAAGATCGACGAGAACATGCACGACCACATCGTCGAACAGCTCGAAGAACGACTCGCCTCCGAGGAAACCGACAAGCAGTAAGCAATCAAGGCAGCAAGGGAACGGCCCGGCGCTAACGGTTTGAACCGTTGGCGCCGGGCCGTTGCCATGCCCGCCGGGGAGAGAAGAAGGAAGAGAACCGGCGGGGTTCCGGCCGGATTGTCGTCCGGCCGGAAGAATCATCGCGGCAGGGAACGGTCCCTGCCGCTTCGGTCAGACCACGGATTGCCCGCCGGGAACCGGATCGGCGGTTTCGACGGCATCCGCGTCGGCATCCTCGGCATCGACGGGTTGCATCGTGCCGGAGTGGCGGCCGCCGGCGTTGTTCCCGCGCCTGAACCTGCGGGCGGCGACCAGTCCCACGCCGACGGCGAGCAGCGTGATCGCCGCGGCGATCACGCCCTGGATGGCGGCGCCGGTGTGGGCGAGCCCGGTTCGGTAGCCGTTCCAGTCGTCGGTGTTGCTGACCACCTCGGTATCGGGGCAGACGAGCCTGCCGTCGATCGTGACCGCGTCATCGGGTGCGGACGTCTCGTCCTTGCCGTCGAACGGATCCGGGTCGGAGACGACGCATTCGATCAGAGGCGTGCCGGTGACCGTGGCACGGTCGGTGTGATGGTCGGTCACGCCCTTGAGGACGCCCTTGACCTCGACGCTCTCGCCGGGCTTGAGGATGCGACTGTCCCAATCGGCGGGGTATTCGAGATCGGTCACCCGGCCGTCGCCGGCGACCAGTTGGTCCTTGAGGTTCAGGTCCTTGGTGCGGTACCATGCGCCCTGCTTGGTGTCGGGGTCGGTGGTGCTGGTGTTGGTGATGGTGAACACGATGCGCGTGTCGCCCTGCATGGCCAGCGCGTCCTTGACCTGGTCGCGGTCGCCGGCCGGCCAGCCGGAGGCCTCGTCCCATTTCTCGATCTTCAGGCTCGGTGTCATGTCGGGCGTGTGCGTCTCGACCTGGTTGGAAGGCCGTTTGGTGCCGTTGAGGGTTTCGTCGAACCGGTTGGCGATGTGTTCTCCGGTCTTGACGCGCTTGCACTGGATGAACGCGGTCCATGCCTGCTCGCTTTCGTCGTCGCCGCTGACGAGGTCGAGCATGCGCTGGGTCGCGGTAACGGTGACCACGCCCTTGTCGTCCTGCGCGAGGGTGAACAGTTCGCCGCCGTATGCGCCGGCATCGAAGCCGCTGCCGGCGATCTTCACGCCTTTATGGGCGATCACCTTGCCCTGTTCGGTCAGGTCGCGCATGGCGTACACGGCCCATTGGCCGGTGTACTGGTCGTGCTCGGTGTCGAGCGGGTCGGCGATGCTCCAGTCGGTGACCTTCTGGTAGGCGCGGTGAGCGGGCAGCACGGAGCTGTCGAGACGGTAGAGGAACAGGCTGTTGAGGTACACGCTCCGCTTGTCGATGGATTCGCCGTCCACCTTCACGACCACGTCCTTGGACGGGTTGACGGGTTTGAGGGGGTTGGCGACCTCGTTGGTGTCCTTGCGGGTGTCGTTGACGACCTGCGTGGCCTTGTTCTTCACGATATGTCCGTCGGTGACCTTGATGACGGTCATCGGCAGGCTCACCTCATAGCTCGTGCCCAGCATCGACTGGTCGATGGCCGGCTCCTTCAACGGGTCGTGGTCCTTCTTTTCGGCGTATTCCTTGAGGTTCTTGGGCTGGGGGTCGCCCTTGATGGTCTCGCCGGTGGCCGGCACCTTCGTGTCCGCGGTCTTGGCGTACACGTAGGCGACGCCGTCGATCGCCGCGATGTTGAACTTCGCGGTCACGTCCTTGCCGGTCGCGGTGTCGGTGACCTCGATGCGCTTGTCGTCAAGGGAGAGATATTCGTCGTCCCAGTCATCGGTCATGCCGAGCCTCCAGACCTTGTAGGCCTGGTTGGTCTGCTTGGCGTCGATGGTCACGCGGTAGTAGATCCGGTCGCCCAGCAGCGCGGTCTTGCCGTCGATGCTGATGGACGGGTCGGCCTGGGTGTCTTTCTTCACCGGCGTGAAGTCGGGCGGCTCGTTCCACACCCTGTTGCTCGGGGTGACCATGTTGTTCAGTGTCAATGCCCACTGGTTGCCGATCTTGGTGTCCGTGGGCGCGTCCTTGGCGACCGTGCCCTCGAAGCGGACGATGATGCGCGGGTTCGCGCCGTTGCGCCAGTTGGTCTTCACGTATCCGTCGGAGAACACGAGGCGCACCGCGTGCTGTCCGTCGTTCCACTGGGTCTCGTACTCGGTTTTCGGGATGAACTTGCCGGTGGACAGGTCGGTGACCTCCAGGGTCTGCTTGTCCACTTCAAGATGCTCGTCGTAGGTGTCGGTGACCGCCACCTCGCTGACGGAGTACGCGAGATTGCCGGGCAGGTGGGGCTGTGTCTCCAGACGGTATTCCACGCGCTGGCCCGGGTAGACGACCCTGCCGTCCACGGACGCCTGGTCGCCTCCCTGCGAGGATTCGCCGACCACGTCCTTGACGACGGGCGGTATGTAGCCGCAGATCTTCGGTTCGTTCGTGGGGATGGTGTGCGTGTTGACGGTCTGGGATCCCTTGTTCGTCAGCGCCTTGCCATCCGGCGTGGTGCAGAACGACAGTTCGTCGCTCGACTGCTTGCCGAAGTCGTCGCGCACCTGGCCCGCGCCCTTGCCGTTGGCATAGGACGCCTTGCCGGGAATGAGCAGCGTGACCTGCTTCGCGGTCTTCAGCCCCTTCAATCCCTCGCGGTAGGCCTGGCCTGCGGTGGCGGTCACCGTGGTGCCTTCCATCGTGATCGTCCACTGGCCGGTGACGTCCCTGCCGTGGTTGGCGATGTCGGTGACGCTGGACTCGCGATCGGTGCCGGCATCGGCCTCGTACACCTTGATCTTCGACTTGTCGTCGGCGTCGAACAGGTAGTCGGCGGCCGACCAGTCGTCCGTGAGCGTCAGAGCCTCCGGGGCTTGGATGAGGTTTTTGGCGATGGTGCCGTTGACCACCGAGGCGACCCGGTCCCCGTCCAGAAGCGTCATATTGTCGGCGCCGGTCTGGTTGGTCTCCTTCGGGTCGATGACCGCCTCCCATTGGCCCTTCGCGTTCAGGCGGATCCAGCTCTTGTCGGGATTCGGCCGCCACGTATCGAACTGTTTCGTTCCGGCGTCGGCCTCGGGCTCGTGGTTCCACTGGCCCCACGCATGGTCCCTGACCTGCTGGAAGTCGGAGGGCTTCGACACGGTCACGTCGAAGCTGAATTCGTAGACATGGTCCAGGGGCATCTCGCCCTTGTCCGCCGAACGAGCGGCCGACACCGTGTTCGACGCCTTGTCCCAGTTGATCTCGAACTCGCCGGAAACGTCGCGGTTGCCGTCGGTCCTGTCGATGAGCCTGTAGTTGTCCACGGAGTATTCGACGCCGTTGGGTTCGATCACGTCGCGGAAACGCATCTCGTAGCCGCCGCGGCCGGTGCCGTACGTGATGGTGGTGCGGTTCGTCATCCGGTCGGCGCTCACGCCGTCCTCGATCTTCTTGACCGGGGGTTCGGGCGGCACCGAGCTCACCTTCCAGGATTCGGCCGGGTCGCGGTCCGCGGTGTCCACGGCCGCCTGCATGCGGCCCTGCTTGGGCACCTGGATGTCGATCCAGTACGAGCCCTCGGCCCAGTATTTCATGCCGAAATCCTTCGGCGAGGCGAGATTGTCGAGCTGGGTGTCTCCATTGCCGGAGAAGCTGATCGGCTTGCTCACGCTCTTCGCGGGCAGGTAGGGGCCGTTCTCGTAATGGATGATCGCGGTGCCGTTCAACGTCTCCTTGATCGCGGAACCGCCGTTGTCTGCGTGGATGACGTCGCCGATCGGGTCGGTGGAGCCGACCTGCATGTCGGTCTTCTGCTTGTGGCTGGTGGTCACGTTCAGCTTGTAATCGACCGGTGGCTGGTTCTGCGCCAGCACGATCACGCGGAACGAGGCGTTCGGGTTGGAGTTGATCGACTCCTGTGCCAGCGAGTCAACGCTGCGCGTGCCGAGCTTGTCCTTCCACGTGGTCGAGGTCGAGTACTTCTGCCCCTGATACGTGTAGTCGCCCTTCGCCTCGGCCTTCCACTGCGCCTCCCAACGGTTCTTCGCGTTCGAGCTCACGTAGCTGCCGTTGAACGAACCATCCGCCAAGCGCACGTAGCCCACCGCCACCAGACGGCAGTCCGCGTTCCCCTCACCCGTATAGGAGCGTTGGCACTCATCGATCGCGTCGCTCAAAGTCTTGTTCATGTTCACGAACTGGTTCTGCCCGTTCGCCAGATCGGACGACAGACGCACCTTCGCATCACTCAACGCCGTCTTCATGCCATCCAGCGTGGCCGGCCACGAATCCTTGTAGATCCAATGCACATCGGCCGTCTGCGTCGGACCACCGCCCGAACCGCCACCGTCCTCGCCGGAACCACCGCCACCGTTATCGGCCAACGCGACCGGAACCAGACAGGCCAGCAACGCCGCGGCGGCAGTGATCGACGCCACCGCGCCGGTGCCCTTCTTCCCGAACCTCATACGAAATCCTTTCCCACATGCGATCACAAGCCCTTCTCCGGGAAAGGGAGGAGACGGGGACTCCAGAACCCGCCTCCTCCCGGGTCCCTGGAAGAAAAGCACGCCCGCAAGCCCGACGGCCGGCCGTCGGACCCCGAACGCACCATCAGCATCACCCCGCATCGAGCGACGCTGCGGCGGACATGTGACGAAGATTGGCAACCCGTTCACGGATGAAACATGACGCGAATACTACATTTAGTGCATCGCTCTGCTTTGGATACTAGATGTACGGAGTGTTCTGTATCTTTACGAAAGGCGATATATTCGCTACAATTAGCGATGTTAAAAGCCACCATTGCCTCTCACTGAAGCACACTAGGGTGGCATTTTTCTTATCGGAGGAACGATGGACGAGAATGATACTCCACAGCTCCGCCCCTATCCGCAGCATCCGCCGAAATCATTGGATGATTTATCGGCCAAGCTTATTGACAACGGTTTGTCCGGAATAAGTCGTGAGCTGCTTGAGCGTCGAATCGAGCAAGTGGGATACTTCCGGCTGAAAGGGTACTGGTATCCGTTCCTCACCCCGGTATCGGAGCAGTCGGCGAAGCGCTCATTGCCCTTCCGTCAAGATGTGCAATTCAAGGATATCTGGGATAGATACCTGTTCGATCAGGAACTGCGGATGCTGGTATTCGACGGCATCGTCACCATCGAGATCTATCTCAAGAGCTTCCTCGCCCATGAACTATCGGTATTCGGCGGCGAATTCGGCTACATGACACGGGAAGGACTCCCGGGGTTGAGCTATGACGACCATCTGGCTTGCCTTTCCTCGTTGCGTTCGACATTCACCAAATCAAATCTTCCGTACCTCAGGCATTTTCGGAGTACCTACAGCGATCCGCTGCCTCCGTATTGGATGATCGTCGGATGCCTGAGCTACGGAACACTCAAGGAGAACTTCTACCAAGGAGCGCCAGACCATATCAAGAGAAAGCTGGCCACCAGGCTGCATATCTTCAACCCCAACCCGAATCCCGCCGTACGCGGCGACGCCAAAATCCTCTCCAATTGGCTTGAGACTATCCGGCAGGCCCGGAACATGACCGCGCACCACGATCGCTTCTGGAACGAAACCAGCACCCGCATAGCGCCGAAACTGCCGAAGCATCGCAGCGGATCCCATGCAAAGGGTTGGTGGGGCAACGATTGGGATATCTTCCGTAAGTCCTCCGGCCCCGCTGCATTCCTCACCATGGAGAACTACCTGACATCCCAGATCGACGGACCCGCATGGACGGAGAAATTCATCTCCCTCATGGACGGGTACCCTCAGATTCCAAAGTCTGACATGGGATTCCCTGACGGATGGAGGGTGTCGCCGCTGTGGCGAGTCGATGGCTCAGCTCATTGACGGGGCATCCTAATTGCATAAATGGGAAACGCGCGCCTTTCAGGGACGTGGATTCAAGGAATTACCCGTCCCTGAAATGATAGGCGACAGAAACATCGTCTTTATTTGACGATGCGAGTGATTACATAGGTCATAAGACCTGCGATGACGGTGACGGCGGCAAGGAGCGCCAGTCTGGTTTCGTGGCGTTCCTTGGCCGCCATGTCGGCTTGTCGGTTGGCCAGGGCTTCGGCTTCGGCGGCGACGCCGCTGGCGGCGATGGCAGCGATATGCGCGCTCATCTGGTCTTCGAGCGCGGAATCCTCGCTCGTGCCGTCGAAGATCTCTTCGTCTTCGTTATGGTTGTCGTTCATGGTTCTACTCCGTTCCTGATTGTTGGATTGTTTGCTTTCCCGATTGTTGGCTTGCTTGATTGCTTGCATGTCCGATTGACTGCATGCAGTCAAGTTTGATTGTTTGATTGCCTGCATGCGGGCTTGTCTGCTTGTCAGCTTTCGTTTTGCCCGGCGAGGATGGACATGCGGGCGGCGATGAGCGCGTGGCGCGCGATCTCCAGGTAGAGCTGGTGTCCCTCGCCGTCGCCCCAGAACCGGTCGAACTGTTCGGTCGGCATCATGCTGGCGGGATCGAACCCGTTCCACACGCCGCCGCAGAACACCTTCGCCGCCGCGTTCACCTCCTCGTCGGATGGCATGCCCGGATGCCCTTCCGCGGAGTCCGCGGCCGCGCGCATCTGCGCGCCGAACGCGCGGGCCTGCAATGGCGAGAGCGTGTACGCCAGTCCCGCCGTGGAGCCCGCGGGGAATCCCGTGTTCACGCCGAGGGTGATGACGTGCGCCTCCTCGCCGATGCTGATCCGGTCGCCGAGCACGGAGACCTCCATCGAATAGTCCATAGTGTCTCCTTTCCGCAGACGCGCCGGCTTGCCGGATCGCGTCTGCATGTTTGACTGCCTGAACGTTTGGTTGTTGGCTTGTTTGCTTGCTGGATTGTCGGATTGCTTGATTGTCTGACGGGTTACGGCTCGTCGTCGCCGTCGAGCCGGTCGAGCTCGCGTTCGATGGCGACGCGCAGGAGTTGCTGCATGGGCAGTCCGTGCGCGGCGGCCGTGGTCTTGAGTCGGGTCTTGAGCGACACGGGTATGCGCAATGAGAGCATGACCAGCGGTTCGCCCGTGGTCTTGGAGGTCTTGTTCTGCTGGCGCAGCACGTCGTCGAACGGCACCGGCCGTGCCAGTGGCTGGTAGTTGCCCTGCATGGTCTCACTCCTGCTTTCCGGCGATCTGCTGGAGTTCGGTGACGAGGTCGCGGTATTCGCCCAGCTGGTGCGGGTTGGTGCCGAGCGAACGCTTGTAGGACTGAGCCTTCGGCACGATCGTGTCGAACCGGGGAGTGTCCATGGCGTTGAGGGCGTCCATGGTGTCGCGGAACGCCTTCGTGTTGTGTTCGGCCTTGACCAGCAGCAGCGCGGCGGGCGTGCTCATCCTGGCCATGTCGAGGGTGCTCCATGCCTGCTGGAGGTCCATGGGCGAGTCCGATGCCGGCACGATCACGAAGTCGGCCGCCTTGATGGCCATGTCCAGGGTCGGCCCCTGCGGCGGCGCGTCGATGATCGCCCATTCGTCCGGGTCGGCTCCCGCGGCGAGCTGGCGGAGCGTGGCCTGGTTGGCGGGCAGCACGTCGAACGTCAGCGGGTCCGCGGTCTGTTCCGCGGCAGCGGCCCACAGGCTCGCGCTGGACTGTGGGTCGGCGTCGTACACGACGGCCCTGCCGCCTCTGGAAACGATGACCGAGGCGATGTAGATGCTGGACGTGGTCTTCGCGACCCCGCCCTTGGCGTTGGCTATGGCGATGCGCATTCGTTCTTCTCCTTTGCGACTGTCGGCGATCATGCGAACCTGGTCAGTCGGTCGCTTGATTGTTTGCTTGCTGGATTGCTTGGATTCCTGCTTGCTTGATTGTTTGATTGTCTGACGGCTCATGTGGGGCGGGGCGATCGGCCGTCCTGCCCCGTGCGCGCAGGCGTCGTTGTTGGCGTTCGGCGCTGGCCTCGTCGGTGGCTTCGTCGAACACGTTCCGGTGGGCGCGTATCCAGTCCGTGAGCAGCCGCCAGCGTTGCGGCCACGGCAGGCCGCGGTCCCGGCAGGGGACGCCGTCGGCTTCGGCCATGCGCGCGATCCTGCGCCGGTCGGTGCACACCTTGCCGCCGTACACGCCCCATTCGAGTCCGCCGCTGGCCGCGTAGGCCAGGCATTCGGCGCGTACCGGGCATCGTTCGCACACGGCCTTGGCGACCGAGTGGAACGCCTTCGCGTCGCCGGGACGGTGCTCGAACTCCAGCGACCACAGGTAGTCGGACCATGGTTGCGGGAAGTCGCGGCATTCGCCGGCCTTCTTCCACGCCTCAAGACGCTGCCCGTCCCCGCTCATGGCCGCACCGCCTCCGCCGGCGCGCCTGTCTTCGTCTTGCGCCGTCCGGCGACGTCGTGGGTGGCGTGGTTGCGTTTGTCGTACGCGCATACCGGGCACGTCTCTTGCGAGATGACGCCTTCGATGTGTTCCTGGCACAGCGAGGTGCGCAGCAGCGCAGCCCCGTAGATCGGCACACGGCTCGCGGACGACGAGCTGACCGGTATCGCCCGGTTGGGATCCTTGACGACCGGCAGCGGGGCGTCTGGCGCCCGCTTGCCCGTCGGATCGGGATGGGTGAGCATTTCCAGCCGCAGCTGCACGTAGTTCGCGGCGAACCTGGCGCCGCTGGTGAGCCGGGGCAGCCAGTAGCGGTTGCGGTACGCCCAGTCCATCGTCGCGACGATCTCGCCGTACGGCCTGTCGATCAGCAGCGAGTGGACGGCCTTGCGGTCGGCCATGGTCGCCGGAACATCGAACCTCTGGTCCACGGCGAGCATGCGCCGGCGGATGCCGTCGAGCACGCGCACCTCTTGGCCTGCGCGTTCCGTGACCGGCTCAGGCAGCTTGCCGGGTTCGGGCACCCATAGCGGGTTCCTGCAACCCCTTGGAGGCAGGGCCCTGCCCCAATCGGTCGTTGGAACGGGTTCGGGCTTCGGGTCGGCGACCGGCTTCGTGGAGGCTTGTTCGGCGTTGAGGGGAGCATCCCCGAAGGGGATGAGGGGAGAATTGTTTATCACTTGTCTATTGGGTGACTTTCTGTCCAAGATTCCGGGACAATTTGTCCTCGGCTCCACGTCCTTCGGCTCGGGTGACAATCCGTCGGGTGACAAATTGTCCTTCATCGGATCCGGCTTGCCGTCGCCTTCCGCCAGCGCGTCCAGGTTCCGGGGCTTCTCCTCGATGTTCTCGGCAGGATGGTCGCCGTCCATGACGACGTCCCACACGCGCGAGCGGTGCCCCTTGGCGATCGGCTTGCGGGTGCGCGGGTTACGCGCCGACATCTCCTGGTCGCCGGGCCTGATGTAGCCCTTGCGCTCCAGCTCCTGCAACGAACGGATCACGGTGCGCTCACAGCACCCGCAATTGAACGCGATGGTCTCCACGCTCGGCCACGCGGCGGCGCCATCGTCGTAATAGGCGCGGCGGGCCAGATACACCAGCACGAACTTGGTGATGCCCTTGACGTCGTCGCGCTCCCATGCCCAGTTCTCGGCTCTGCTGCTCATCGCTCGACCTTCCCGCCGTCATGCGCCGGGTCCGCTTCGCGGCGTTCGCGCAGTCTCGCGCCGATGTCGTCGCCCAGACGGGCGGCGCGGCACAACGCATACGAGAGAACGCCGCCGGACATGCACACGGCGGCAACGACCAACCACCACATGGTTCGGCCGGTATCGGGGAAACGGTCCGCGGACGCGCGCCTCAGCGGCGCGAGCCCCGGGACGGGTGGGCGAGCATGGACAGCACATGAGCCTTCGCGATGCGCAGATCGACGTTGCCGCCACCCCGCGTCGTCCGCCGCACGGCGTCGCGCTGGCGATTAGGCTCGAAGACAGATGCCCGGCGAATGCCGGCAGTATTGGTAGAATCGGTCATGGCGATGACCCTCCTTCGGGGAATCGGAACGACGGGCGTCTGATCTTGGCGGATATGCGCGCCCGCGGCTCCATGGTTGTTGCCGTTCAATCCCCGCGCCGGGTTCCAGCCGGTCCGGGGATTCTCGTTTCGGGTTTCCACCCGCCATCCGTGAGATAGGCGTCGATGCCGAGCACATACCCAGGGGACAGGTTTCGGTGAATGGCCAGCCAGATCAGGTCGGACTGCTGCCACGGTATCGAGCCGTTGACCTTTCCCGCGACCGAGGATTTGGACGTACCCATCTCCCTCGCGAGGTCTCGGCAGCTCAGACCCGCCGCCGTCATATAACGACGCATCGGAGAATCCATTATTTTTGCCGTCAGTCCATTCACAATAGACAATATAGCAAGAAACTTGCACAGCGGCAAATCATTGTTGTAGGATTATGTCCATCGATATTGGACAACTCTAATCTGAAAGGACTTGATATGGCAAAAATCGAACCGTCGACCGAATCCAATGGACTCGGCGACTACCTGCAGAGGGTATTCATCTGGAACGTCAACATGCAGCTGACCGGCCGCGGGATGACCCAGCAGTCACTTTGCGCGGCACTGGGGCTGAAGAGGGGCGCCGTGTCCGCGAAGATGACCGGCAAGACTTCCTGGACCATCCAGGACATCGCCGCAGTGGCGGAATTCTTCAACGTCCCCCCGCTCTCCCTGCTGGATGCGTCGATGTACGAGCAGATGATGCGCGGAATGAACAGTGACGGAGGTGCATCTTTGGTGGCAGTGGCCACCGCCGGGTTTCCTGTGCGAGCAACTGAAGGCCAAGCTGGCGGCCTGAAACCGTTGGAAACAAAAGGCTCCGGGCCACGATACCTCGTGGAGCCCGGAGCCGGTGAGTACCCCCAGAGAGAGTCGAACTCTCGTTGTCAGATTGAAAGTCTGGTGTCCTAACCGTTAGACGATGGGGGCTGACAACTTGAGCAACATTACACAAGCCGTCGCGGTTGGGCAAGTCGGCCGGTGTGGCCGGCGTGTCGTCACGCCCTGCGGTAGGTGAAGTCGTGGATCACGCGTCCCGCGGCGATGCCCTTCTTCTCGAAGTTGGTCAGGACGCGTCCCTCGAAGCGCGCGGATTCGGCGAAGTCGGCGTGCGGCATGTCGGCGGCGAGGTCGGCGTTGCCCTTGCCGACGTGGCCGGTCGGCAGGCTGACCGTGACGCCGCCCTCGTTGCGCCAGCCGTCGAGGCCGTCCATCACCTCGTGCACGTGCAGCGCGTAGTCCTCGATGTCGGTCGCGATGCGCCAGACGCCGCCGTCGACCAGCGCGCGACGCACCTCGCCGGCGAGCTCGGGCTGGACGATGCGGCGCTTGTGGTGCTTCTTCTTGGGCCAGGGGTCGGGGAAGAACGTCCACACCTCGGCGAGGATGCCGTCGGCGCACACCTTGAGCAGCTCCGGCGCGTTGACCTGCGCCACGCGGATGTTCGTCAGACCCTGCTTGCCGGCGAGCAGCAGCGTGTGGGCGACGCCCGGATCGTAGACCTCGAGCGCGAGGAAGTTCTCGTCGGGTCGCGAGGCGGCAGCGGCCACGACGTTCTCGCCCTGTCCGGTGCCGATCTCGACGATCAGCGGGTTGTCGTTGCCCCACGTCCGGCGCACATAGTCGCGGTCGAGCGTGAAGCCGGGACGCACGTCGAGCGAACCCGCGCCGGCGTTGATGTCGAGCAGGTAGTCATCGGCGTAGTTGTCCCATGCGCGCTGCAGCCGTGCGTCGAGCCGGCCGGAGCGACGCACGAAGGACAGGACCTTGTGCATCGGATGCGCCGGGTGCGCGGTGTCCGTCGTGGAGGAGTCCGAAGTGGGGGCGGCATCCGTGATGGTCGTGTCCGCGGCGGTCGGGGCGATGCCGGAGGGCGATGCCGTCGTCGTTTCCGTCGTTGCCGTCGTCGTGATGTCGGTCATATGGTCGTGGTTCCTTTCCGTTCGTCGTTCGCCATGCGCCGCCGTGCGCGGCCGGTGGTCGAGTCCGTGTCTTCGGGGCCGTGGCCCCGACCTGCGGGGCCTGCGGTCCGCGCGTCGGCCTGGTCCGATGTGGCGTTGCCGCCGCCGTCGCGCCGGGTGCCCCGATTCTTCATATAAGTCCGTTCCATTATTCATCACGATTGCCGACGAATCGCGTGTGTTCGGTCCTGTTACGTGTTATACTCAAATTGTTCGAAAAGATAACAAATGTGAGCAGAAGCGAACAGCGGCTCGCGTCGTCGGACCGCACGCCACTCTCTCATCAAAGGAAAGGTCAGACATGACTGTTCTCGTCACTGGTGGGTGCGGCTACATCGGCGCCCACGTCGTCCACGCGCTTCATCAGGCCGGTGAAAAGGTCGTCGTCGTCGACGATCTGAGCTACGGCAAGCCCACCCGCATCGAGGGCTCCCGCCTGTACGGCATGGACATCTCCGCCCCGGGCGCCGGCGAGCGCCTCGCCGAGATCCTCGACGCCGAGGACGTCGACGCCGTCATCCACTTCGCCGCCCGCAAGCAGGTCGGCGAGTCCGTCGAGAAGCCGCTGTGGTACTACCAGCAGAACATCGGCGGCATGCTCAACGTCCTGACCGGCATGAGCAAGTCCAAGAAGACCAAGAAGCTCGTCTTCTCCTCCTCCGCCGCCACCTACGGCGTCCCGCCGGTCGACGTGGTGCCCGAGGACGTCGTCCCGATGCTCCCGATCAACCCGTATGGCCAGACCAAGCTGTTCGGCGAGTGGATGGCCCGCGCCTGCGAGGGCCGCTACGGCATCCGCTTCTGCGCGCTGCGCTACTTCAACGTCGCCGGCTGCGGTCCGGTCGAGCTCGAGGATCCGGCCATCCTCAACCTCATCCCGATGCTGCTCGACCGCCTCAAGAAGGGCAAGGCCCCGCTGATCTTCGGTGACGACTACCCGACCCCGGACGGCACCTGCGTGCGCGACTACATCCACGTCTCCGATCTGGCCGACGCCCACATCGCCGCCCTGAAGTACCTCGACCGCGACGAGCGCAAGTACGACGCGTTCAACGTCGGCACCGGCGAGGGCACCTCCGTGCGCCAGATCGTCGACGAGCTCAAGAAGGTCACCGGCCTGCCGTTCCAGGAGCACGTCCAGGGCCGTCGCGCCGGCGATCCGCCGCACCTCATCGGCGACCCGACCCGCATCAACACCGAGATGGGTTGGCACGCCAAGTACAACGTCGAGGACATCGTCGAGTCCGCCTGGAAGGCGTGGCAGGCGAACCCGGAGCACCACATCGACGTCGAGTCCTGGAAGCAGGCCGACTGAGACCGCTCGTCGCCGAATGTGACGCATGCGGTGATATGACGTCGTGATGGCATATGGAGACGCGACCGGCTTGTCCGGCCGCGTCTTCGTGTATTCGGGCGCGATGCGGGTCGGTGTGATGGGCGCGCCCCGGTTGGAGTGGATTCATCGGGTTCCGATTCGAATCGGTGTGATGGACGCGTTCCGGATTGGGGCCTGGCGGGAGTGATTCGGGGCTGGCGGGGAGGCTGTTTGAAACCCGCTTTGCCAAATGCTGGGAATCCTTGTGATTCCAACGATTTTCGGCATTGTCCAGTCGATGCGACCGGCGCGACACGCCGAGGATTTGCGTCGGTCGCCGATACGAGTAATATATCTACTCGTTGCCTCACGGAAACGCGAGAAACACGGCCCCGTAGCTCAGTTGGTTAGAGCGCCGCCCTGTCACGGCGGAGGTCACCGGTTCAAGTCCGGCCGGGGTCGCTCGAATGGGAAACCATTCACTGGCTCTGTAGCTCAGTTGGTAGAGCGAGCGACTGAAAATCGCTAGGTCAACGGATCGACGCCGTTCGGAGCCACCAAGCGGAACCCCGCAAGCGTAATGCTTGCGGGGTTTTCTGGTTTTCGTACGCCGACGGCGGAGGGTCGGCATCGCCGCGTCGCCTACGATGGTGCGTGACGTGCGATGACGCACCGTGACGGCGACATAGGGAGGAATCCGATGACGGATGCGATGGACGACCCGATGATTTCCGGTGGCGGCGAGGGCCGCGGCGGCGAGCGGCGATGGGTGCTGATTCCCGAACCGAAATCGATGCGCGAAGGGCGGGGTGCGTTGCTCCTGCCCGTGATCGGTCGGATCAACGAGTCGCGTGCGGTCGGCGACGAACGATACGTATTCGCCGGGCAGCTCGTCGACGACATCCGTGCGGCGACCGGGCTGGAATGGGATATCGTCACGGGCGATCGATGGCCCGGGTGCATCACCCTGACCGTCGATGGCGGCGAGGGCACGTCATGCGGGGAAACGACGTCCGGGGGCGACTCGGCCGCGCCGTCGCCGGGCGGGCTCGATGCACGCGCTTCCGGCGCGTACACGCTCGACATCACCAAGGACGGCGTGACCGTCAGGGGTGCGGACTTCGAGGGCGTGCGCAACGGCGTGCAGACCCTGCGCCAGCTCATCCGCCAATGCGGCGCCGCCCTGCCCCGCCTGCACATCGAGGACCAGCCCGCCTTCGAAACGCGCGGCTACTACCTCGACGTCACCCGCGGGCGCGTCCCCACCCTCGACTGGCTCAAGACCTGGGCCGACAAACTCTGCCTCTACAAATACAACCAGCTCCAGCTCTACGTCGAACACACCTTCGCGTTCGACGGGATGAGCGAGACCTGGCGCGGCTCCAGCCCGCTCACCCCGCGCGACATCCTCGAATTCGACGACTACTGCGCCGAACGCGGGCTAGAGCTCGTACCGTCCGTCTCCACGTTCGGCCACCTCTACATGGCCCTGCGCACCCAATCCCTGCGCGACCTCGGCGAATTCCCCGAAAGCGCCGACGAGCCGTTCGGATTCATCGACCGCATGCGCCACCACACGCTCAACATCAGCGACGACCGCGCCTTCGACCTATCCTGCCGGCTCATCGACGACTACCTGCAGCTGTTCCGCTCCGACAAATTCAACATCTGCGCCGACGAGACCTTCGACCTCGGCAAAGGCCGCTCCAAACCCCTCGCCGAGAGGATCGGCGTCGCCGCCATGTACGCCGACTACGTCACCCGCCTGTGCCGCCACCTCGAAACCCAAGGCAAAAAGCCGATGATGTGGGGCGACATCACCCTCGAACACCCCGAAATCCTGAAAAGACTCCCCGAAACCGTCACCCTGCTCAACTGGCAGTACGACCCGCAAGTCACCGACGAGAAGATCCGCACCGTCGCCCGATCCGGCGCCACGCAGATCGTATGCCCCGCCGTATGGTGCTGGAACGCGCTCCTGCCGCGCATCGACGACGCCTGGAACAACATCACCCGCATGGCCCGCTACGGCACGCAATACGGCGCGCAGGGCATGCTCGTCACCGACTGGGGCGACCTCGGCCACGTCAACGACCCGCGCATGGCCATCCCCGGAATGATCATCGGCGCGCAGGAATCATGGAACCCCGGACGCATCCCCGACGAAACCGACATGTTCCGACGCATCTCCCGACTCGAATACCACGACGTCGACGGCGGGCTCGTTTCGGTCCTCGCCGACGCGGATCGCGACGTGCGATTCGGCTGGGGCGATCTGGTCACATGGCTGGAGACCGGTGGGGCTCCGTCGGTCGCCGAAGGCTCGGCCGGAGGGGGACCGGGCGCCGCCGATGCGGCGCTGCGCGACCGCATGATCCGCATCGCCCCGATGCTCGCCCGGACCGGCGCATGCGGGGCGACGGGCATCGCCGCCGCCGGCGCCGTCATACTGCTCGCGCTCGAAGGCCAGCGGCTGCTCGAACGGGTCGGACGGCATGTCGCGCTCGCCGCCGGAACGACGGCGGGGGAGACACGCGGTGGCGGGATCCCGGTGCCGTCCGACATGGACCCGGACCGTCTCGCCGGCGAACTCGAACGGTGGATGGAGGCGTATGCGGCGCAGTGGCGTACGGTCAGCCGTGAATCGGAGCTGCGGAGGATCGAGGCCGTGGTCTGGCGGACCGCGGATCGTCTGCGTCGCGGCGTGTGGCGCGTGTAGCCGGCCAACTACCCCGCGCCGTTTCACATAGTGGCCATATCATGGCTGTCCGTCCGAACAGTGAACCTGCGGGGCGTGGTCGAGCCGCCCCGATGTTCAATGGTGCGCGTGAGTGAAAAGCAGTATGACTTCTACGTAGCAGGACCGTTCTTCGACCCCGAGCAGGCGCATAGCATGGAGCAGTTGGAGGGTGTGCTGGAACGTCACGGCAGGACCCTGTTCAAGCCCCGTTTCGCCAGCCAGATCGAGGAGGTCGGGCCGGAGGGGTGCTTCGAGGACGACATCCGGGGCATCCAGGCGTCGGACGCGGTCATCGCGAACCTCATGGACGAGGACGCGGGGACCATGTTCGAGATCGGCTACGCGCATGCGATGGGCATGCCGGTGTACGGCTATTCGGAGGGACTGACCCCGATGGGCCGCGTCAATCTGATGGTGGCGCAGGCCGTCGAGATGGTGTTCTCCGGCCCCGAGGATCTGGCGAAGTGGCTGGAGACCGGGGAACACGAGGAAATCGACTACATCCAGTTCTGAAGGCGGCTCAGGCCCTCCACCACGGACGCAGCGGGTACCACCTGCCGTCCGGGTGGCCCACGCGGTCGGGGCGGACGGCGAGGAACTGGTGGATCTGGATGCCGTCCAGCTCGAAGTTGAGCGCGCATGCGGCCATGTACAGGCCCCACACCTTCGCGCGTTCGAACCCGACCTGTCTGACCGCGTCGTCCCAATGCACGGACAGGTTGCGGTTCCAGTGGTGCAGCGTCAGCGCGTAGTGCTGGCGCAGGTTCTCCTGATGCACGACGTTGAACCCGGCGTCGTGGATGCACGACTCGATGAAGCCGGGGGCGCCGAGATCGCCGTCGGGGAAGATGTAGCGGTCGAGGAACTCGTCGGTGCCCGGCTTGCCGTTCGGCTTGTCGTGGCTGATGGTGATCTGGTGGTTGAGCAGACGTCCGCAGGGCTTCAGGAGCTTGTGCATCTCCTCGAAGTAGCTCCGGTAGTTCCTCACGCCCACGTGCTCCATCATGCCGATCGAGCTGATGCCGTCGAAATCGCGTTCGGGCACCTCGCGGTAGTCCTGCACGCGCACCTCGG
The DNA here is from genome assembly GCF_018555385.1 of Bifidobacterium santillanense. GTDB lineage: Bacteria > Actinomycetota > Actinomycetes > Actinomycetales > Bifidobacteriaceae > Bifidobacterium > Bifidobacterium santillanense. The sequence goes on along the minus strand of NZ_JAFEJS010000002.1, from coordinate 281,878 downwards.
CCAGATCCGTCAGGCCCTCGCGGGCGATCCACTCGTTCGCGTACGCGGCCTGCTCCTTCGAGAGCGTGACGCCGAGCGCCCTGATGCCGCGCCGCGCGGCCGCGATGACCATCGAACCCCAACCACAGCCGATGTCGAGCAGTCGCTGGCCGGGCTCCAGGCCCAGCTTGTCGAGGATGAGGCGCAGCTTGTTGGCCTGTGCATCCTCGAGACTCATGTCCTCGTCCTCGAACACCGCGCAGGTGTAGGTCATCGAGGGGCCGAGGAAGTCGGCGTAGAACTCGTTGGACATGTCGTAGTGGAAGCTGACCGTCTCGGAATCGGCCTTCTCGGTGTGGGGAAGCAGGCCCTCCTTGATGCGGGCGAACTTGCTCGGCCCCTCGGTGGCGGGCGCAGGCGGCCTTCTGAACCCGTGGCTCAGGATGCCCGCGGAGACGCGCGCCAGCGAGACCGGGGTCATCGGCTTGACGTATTTGGCCATCGACACCATCGCGCGCATCGCCGGGTACGGATCGGCGTAGTCGATGCCCTCCACGTCGAAGTCGCCCAGTACGTACGCGCGCACGACGCCGATCTCGTTCGGATGCGCGAGCAGCTGGTACATGCAGCGCGGGCTGGTGATGCGCACCTTGAGATCGGCGTCGGGCGAACCGAAGTGCGATCCGTCGAACGCATCCACGCGCACCGGTGCGTCGTCCCAGAGAAACAGTCCCACCATCTCGCCGACCGTCATAGCCCTGCCGTTTGCCATAGGTGAATCCCTCCCTGCTTTTTCCGTGTAGGGCATGTGCGTACCGTGGCGTGGGCATGTGCGTAGGCCGTTCGGCGTCCGTGGGCGTGCCCGCGCGTGCGTCGGCAGTCGTCGCGCGGAATGTGTGTGAACCCCAATTTTCCGTTTCATTGTAGTATCGTCCGTGTTATGGGGGAACGCCGTCGCATTCCCTCCCACACGCCGATGCCATGGTTTCGTTGCCATCGTTCGTATGGGTGGGTTTCGCCGGTATGGAGCCGTTTTCGCCCGATGACCGCTCATTATTCGAAGGAAAATGCGAAAATTTCCAACGCCGTGCTGGTGAACGCTCACAAGCGCGAGTACACTGGGGGAATGTCGGGAGATGCGACGAGCGCATCGGCCCTACGTACAATGACAGACACGAGCTTCAAAGGAGAGCTGCATATGGTCTACCGCATGATTTTCAACCAGACTGCCTACTTCGGTCGCGGTGCGATCAAGGAGATCCCGGCCGTCGCGAAGCAGCACGGCTTCACGAAGGCGTTCATCGTCACCGATCCGGTCCTGCTGGAGACCGGTACCGCCGAGAAGGTCACGAAGGTCCTGGATGAGGCCGGTCTGCCGTACGAGGTCTTCTCCAACGTCAAGCCGAACCCGCCGGTCGAGTGCATCAAGGACGGCGTCGAGAAGTTCGCCGCCTCCGGCGCCGACTTCCTGATCGGTCTGGGCGGCGGCTCGCCGCAGGACACCTGCAAGGGCATCGGCATCATCACCGCCAACCCGGAGTTCTCCGACGTGCTGTCCCTCGAGGGCGTGGCGGACACCAAGAACCCGTCCGTGCCGATCTTCGGCGTGCCGACCACCGCCGGCACCGCCTCCGAGACCACCATCAACTACGTGATCACCGACACCGCCAACAAGCGCAAGTTCGTGGCCGTCGACCCGCACGACATCCCGATCGTCGCGTTCGTGGACCCGGATCTGACCGACTCCATGCCGCGCGGCCTGAAGGTCGCCACCGGTCTGGACGCCCTGACCCACGCCATCGAGGGCTACATCACCCCGGGCGCCTGGTCGCTGTCCGACTGCCTGTCCATGCAGACGATCCGCATGATCGCCAAGAACCTCGCCAAGTCCGCCGACGGCGACGTGCCGGCCGGCGAGCAGATGGCGTACGCCTCCTACATCACCGGCATGGCCTACTCCAACGTCGGCCTCGGCCTGGTCCACGGCATGGCCCATCCGCTGGGCGGCCGTCTGGGCGTGGCCCACGGCGTCGCCAACGGCATCCTGCTGGCTCCGGTCATGGAGTACAACAAGGACTACACCGGCGAGAAGTACCGTGACATCGCCGACGCGTTCGGCGTCGAGGACGCCTACACCGGCGATCTCGAGAAGGTGCGCGAGGAGGCCGTCCAGGCCGTCCACAAGCTGACCGTGGACCTCAAGAACCCGACCACGATCTCCGAGGTGGGCGCCACCGAGGCCGACCTCGAGCCGCTTGCCCACGACGCGTTCAACGACGTGTGCACCCCGGGCAACCCGCGCAAGGCCACCGAGGAGGACATCCTCGCCATCTACAAGAGCCTGATGTGATCCGAACGGGTCGGGCGGGGGCGTCTCCGACCGACCCGCCGGTCCCTCGAAGGGGTGCGGAAGACCGTGATCCGGCCGCCGGGCCAAACCCGCGTACGACCTGATGCAATGCGATGTCCCGCGCCGATTCCAGGTCGACCGGACCACCGATGACAGGAGCCTGATCGGAAAAGTCGTCATGACCTTCCGATCAGGCTCCTTGTCGTTTCGCGCCGTTGTCCGGTTTCGCTACGCCCGATCCTCGTGCCGCTCGTCGTAGGTCTCGTCCGTGGGGGTCTCGTCGTACAGTTCGCGGCCCTCCTTCTCGGCGAGCTCCATCTGCTCGTTGATCCACGCGGCCTCGGCCGGGTTGATGTCGGCGGTGTTGAGCACCTTCTGCCAGACCGGATAGAAGAGGTGCATCGCCGGGTACATGGCCGTGAACAGGATCTCCGGCTTGTGCTTGCGCCAATGCTGCGGATGCGCGTCGAACGTGTTGCGGAAGCGGCGCATGTAGTTGAGGAACGAGGAGAGCGACGTGTCCATGCGGCGCGCGCTCATGCCGGCGATCATGCGCGGCGAGTACACGGTCTTCAGCCCCTTGCCGATCAGATGCAGGGAGATGTCGATGTCCTCGTGCATCACGTCGGCCCTGTCGCGGCACACCTCGCCGGAGATCTCGCGCCATGCCGAGGCGCGCAGGGCCATGTTCGAGCCGAACAGCAGCGGCTGGCCGCCGTCGGCGCGGTAGATGCGCTTGCGGATGCGGTTGTCGCTCTTGAGGCCGAAATGGCGCGACGGCATGTCGTAGTACATCACCGGGCCGGTGGCGCCCATCGCGTTCGGATCCTCGGTGAAGATCCCGGAGACGACCTCCACCCAGTCCGGCTTGATCATGCAGTCGGCGTCGAAACGACCGAGCACATCGCCGGTGGCGTGGTCCAGACCGTAGTTGCGGGTGGGGATGAGCCCCTGTTCGGCGTCCTGATGCAGCAGCTTGACCGGGGCCTCGGGGTGGTCGGCCATGAACCGCTCGACGACCTCGCAGGTGTCGTCGGTGGAGCGGTTGTCGACCACCAGTATCTCGTGTGGCATCACGGTCTGCCTGATCGTGTTGAGCAGACAGTCGGCGATGCGTTCGGACTCGTTCCAGGCCGGAATGACGATCGAGACGTTCAGCATGCCTTCAGGATAAATGGGTGGGCGTACACCCCTCCCGCACGCCCCGTCGCTACAATGGGGATCCATGAGCGAAAGCGCGCGTACGCACAACGAAACGGACGACACGGAGCAGCGGTGGGATTTCGGCACCCTGTTCCCGATGAAGGGCGATAGCCGCAGACCTCCGGATTGGTTCGGCAGGGGCATTCTGTACGTCGCGATCGGCGTCATCGTGTTCGCCTTCTGCTGGCGTTCGTGGGGCAAGATCGACTATCTCGTGCTCGACATCATCATCTCCCTGTTCATCGCGCTGGCGATCGAGCCGCTCACCCTGGCGCTGGTGCGCCACGGCTGGAAGCGCGGCGTCGCCTCGGCGTTCGGCATGACGCTGCTCGCCGTGGTCGTGGTCGTGCTGCTGTCGCTGTTCGGCAGCATGTTCGTCCAGCAGGTGATCGCCATGCTGTACGGCATGCCCGCGATGTACGAGCAGATCAGGGACCTCGTGGCGCAGTACACGTCGTTCGATCTGCCCGAGATCAACAGCCTCGGCACGGAGATCCTCAAGAACATCCAGACCTCGTGGGTCACCGACTTCGCCGGCACCGCGATGAACACGGTCGGCGGCCTGTTCTCGTTCCTGCTCAACCTCATGACCGTGGTGATGACCACGTACTACATCTCCGCCGCCGGCCCCAAGCTGCGCCGCTCCTTCTGCCAGTGGATGGCGCCCAGCATGCAGCGCCGCTTCCTGCTGGTGTGGACCGTCGCGCAGGACCAGATCTCGTCGTTCCTGTTCTCCCGCTCGATCCTCGCCCTGATCAACGCGGCCTGCACCGCGATCTTCCTCGAAGTGCTCCACGTGCCGTACTGGATGCCGCTGGCCCTGTTCTGCGGCGTCGTCTCCCAGTTCATCCCGACCGTCGGCACGTACATCGGCGGCGCGCTGCCCGTCCTGTTCGCGCTCGGCAGCCGCGGCTGGATGTACGGCGTGGGCGTGCTGGTGTTCATCATCGTCTACCAGCAGATCGAGAACCTGATCCTTTCGCCGAAGATCTCCCAGCGCACGATGGACATCAACGCGGCCATCGCGTTCCTCGCCGTGCTGGCGTTCGGCTCGCTCTTCGGCGCGCTCGGCGCGTTCCTCGCCCTGCCGGTCACCGCCTCGCTGCAGACGATCTTCCGCGCGTACACGCGTCGCTACGAGCTGGTCGATTCGCCGCTCATGTACGATCCGGAGACGGAGAGGAAGTCGAAGGTCGTCGAGGCGTCCGAGGCGTTCAGCGAGCACGTGCTCCACCCGATCGGCGACCACATGCCGCGCGCCGCGAAGGGATCGACCAACCGCGTGCCGATGAACGACGAGATCCGCCGCCTGCAGGAGCAGATCTACGCCATCCCGTCCGACTCCGCGGGGGAGGGCGACGCCGACGATTCGGCGACCGTCGCCATCCCCAAGGGCGTGCTGGGACGCGACGCCGCGGCCGGGACCGGGGTCGACGGCCTCGTCGGGACCGGTCCGGCGAGGGACGGGTCCGACGGGTCCGCCGAACCGGGCGGGTCCGCCGAACCGGACGAACCGGACGGGGCCGGATCCGCGACGGACGACTCCCCGTCCGACAACCCGCGTGCGAGGTGGCGCTGACATGGTCCTGCTCACCGTACTCGACGTCCTCATGTTCATCGTCGGCGCCGTCGGCATGGTCTACCAGGTCGCCTGCGTCGTGATGTCGCTGTTCTCCAAGCCCGTGCGCTTCCCCGACGCGCCGATGGACAAGCGCTACGCCGTGCTCATCTCCGCGCGCAACGAGGAGCAGGTCATCGGCAACCTCATCGGCTGCATCCGCGACCAGACCTACCCGTCCGATCTCATCGACATCTGGCTCGTGGCCGACAACTGCACCGACCACACCGCCGATCTCGTGCGCTCGCTCGGCTGCAACGTCGTCGAACGCCACAACGACCAGCTGATCGGCAAGGGGTACGCGCTGACCTACCTGCTCGACCACATGATCGACGCGGGCCTGTCCGACACGTACGACGCGTACTTCGTCTTCGACGCCGACAACCGCCTCGACAGGCACTACTTCGAGGAGATGAACAAGGCGTTCCAGTCCGGATTCAGGATCCTGACCAGCTACCGCAACTCCGTCAACCTCAACGACAACTGGGTCTCCTCCGGCTCGGCCCTGTGGTTCATCCGCGAGTCGCGCTTCCTCAACAACTCGCGCATGCTCTTCGGCTCCAGCTGCCACGTCGGCGGCACCGGCTTCATGTTCTCCAAGGAGGTCATGAAGCGCAACAAGGGCTGGAAGTTCCACCTGCTGACCGAGGACCTCGAGTTCACGATGGACTCCGTCCTGCACGGCGACCGCGTCGGCTACTGCGGCACCGCGATCCTGTACGACGAGCAGCCCGTCACCTTCGCGCAGAGCTGGCGCCAGCGTCTGCGCTGGAGCAAGGGCTTCCTGCAGGTGTTCCGCTTCTACGGCCCGTACCTCGTCAGACGCGCCGTGCGCGAACGCGACTTCTCCGCCGTCGACTTCACGCTGCTGCTGTGCCCGTTCACCGTGCTGAGCGTGTGCCGCATCGCGCTGGGCATGCTGTTCGCCGCCTTCGGCTTCGTCACGTGGAGCAGTCAGATCGGCGCGCTGACCAGTTGGTCGAACGGCATCGTGCTCGCCGTGCTCGGCATGATGGCGCTCGCGGGCCTGACGATCGTGGCCGAACGCGACCAGATCGGCGCCACCAACAAGGAGCTGTTCGCCTACGTGCTGAGCTTCCCGATCTACATGCTCTCCTACGTGCCGATCTCCTTCCAGGCCATCTTCTCCAAGGCGCAGTGGAAGCCCATCGCGCACAAGGGCGCGTGACGCCGCGTGCCTTCGGGTGTATGCTGGCGGCATGAGTTTCGACATACAGGCGCCGAATGTCGATTTCCCGCGGCCGGCGCCGGGATTCGTGCCCTTCGACCCCGCCGCTGCGGTCTCCATCCGCGGCCTGTACAAACGCTTCGACGGCAGGACGGCCGTCGACGGCCTGTCGCTCGACATTCCCGTCGGCTCGTTCTACGGACTCGTCGGCCCCAACGGCGCGGGCAAGACCACCACGCTCAACATGGTCACCGGACTGCTCGTGCCCGACGCGGGCGGTGCGATGATCCTCGGCCGCGACGTGTGGAGCGACGTCAACGCCGCCAAACGGGCGATCGGCGTGATGCCGCAGCCCGACCAGATCTTCGACCGTCTGACCGGCCTGCAGCTGCTGGTCTACTCCGGCATGCTGCGCGGCATGCACCGCGCCGAGTCGACGGCCCGCGCGCGCGACCTGCTCGCCGCGTTCGATCTCGTCCGAGCGTCGAACACGGTGGTCGCCGACTACTCCGCCGGCATGACCAAGAAGATCTGTCTGGCCTGCGCGATGATCCACAGTCCGCGACTCCTCGTGCTCGACGAGCCGTTCGAGTCGGTGGACCCTGTCTCCAGTGCCAATCTCAAGGACATCCTGATCGAATACGCGGCGACCGGCGGTACGGTGATCATCTCCTCGCACGTGATGGCGCTGGTCGAGCGGATGTGCACGCACGTGGCCGTCATCGACCACGGCCGGGTGCGCGCGGGCGGCACCGTGGAGGAGGTCGCCGCCGGAGAGGACCTCGAGGACCGCTTCCTCGAGCTGGTCGGCGGACGCCACGAAGCCGCGCGCATCAGCTGGCTCGACGGCGGCGCGCCTGCGGCCGGAGCGGCGCGATGAACGCCGCGTCCACGCTGGTGCGGTTGCGCTGGGCGCTCACCATGGCCGCCCTGCGCCGGTCCCCATGGCAGATCGTCGCGTTCGTCTTCGGCGTCGTCGCGGCTGTGGGCACGATCGCGGCCGGCGGGCACGGCCGCCTGGTTCCTCGGCGGGCTGCCGCCGCTCCTCCGGCCGCCGCGCGGCGGCGCGCCGATCACCATCCTCGGCCCCGGCGGCATCGTGCACATCGCCACGATCCTGCTCGGCGCGTTCCTGATGGCGATGGTGGCCCTCGTCCAGCTCATGCTGGTCGGCGAGGGATCCGTGATGAACCCGCGCGCGCTCGTGCTCTACGGCATCCCCGACCGGCAGCTGCAGCTCGGCCTGCTGGCCGCCGGCTGCTGCGGCATCCCGGCCATGACCGGGCTCGTCTCCATGCTGCTGTGGTCGCTCGTCTACCGGCGGATGGGCGTCGCGGCCGTCGTCGCGGCCCTCGTCGCCGCGCCGTTGTTCGTGCTCACGATGACGAGCCTGTCCAAGCTGCTCGTCTCGCTGTCCACCTCGCTGGTCACCTCCAAACGGGGCAAGGCCGCGTTCTACGTCGTCGTCACCCTGCTGTTCGTCGCCGTCTGCCAGCTGCCCAGCATCCTCGCCAACTCGGGCCTGTCGGCCGGGATCGACCCGAGGCTGGCCGCACGGTCCGCCTCGATCATCGCATGGACGCCGCTCGGGGCCGCCTTCCAGCTGCCGTACGACGCGTTCCTCGGCGACTGGGCGGCCCTCGCCGGACGGATCGCCGTGCTCGTCGCGACATGGACCGCGTGCCTCGCCCTGTGCGTGTGGTGCCTGAGGCGCGAACGCCTCGTCCACGGCGCCGCCGCGCGCGCCGCAGTCGCCAAGGGCATCGGCGCGTTCGCCTGGATGCCGGACGACGTCTCCGGCGCCGTCTCCGCGCGCCTGCTCACGTATCTCGTGCGCGACCCCCGTCGGGCGATGCTGTTCGTCATGCCGCCGTTCATCGTCGTCGTCTTCGCGCTGCAGGCGCGCGGCAACTCCGTCATGGTCTGGCTGGCGCTCGTGGTGTCGGGGTGGACGTTCGCCATCGCCGAAAGCAACGGACTGGCCTATGACGGCCGCGGCTTCGCGATGCAGGCGCTCGCGGGCGTGCCGGGACTGGCCGACCGCATCGGACGCGTGCGCGTGTACGCGGCGCTCGTCGTCGCCTACACGCTCGTCCTGTTCGTCGTCGTCGCCGTCATCACCGGCGACTGGCGGCGTCCGGACGGTCTGCTGTTCGGCGCGTTCATCGCCGCGCTCGCCATCGCCCTCGGCCTCACCGGACTGGGGGTGGCGGAGATCACCTCCTGCACGCTCCTGTACCCCGTGCCCCCGATGGACAAGCCGTTCTCCTCGCCGCAGGGGCGCGCCGCGGCCCAGGGCTTCTTCCCGTTCGTCTATCTGCTCGGCGGCATCCTGCTGCTGGCGCCCACCGGCGTCGTCGCGCTGGTCCTGCTGGCGGTCGGTGCGATCGCCGATCTGTACTGGGTGCTCATACCGGTCGCGCTCGTCAACGGCGTGGCCGCCCTCGCGCTCGGTTCATGGCTTGGCGGTAAGCTGTTGGACGCGCGGACGCCCGCCATCCTGCACACGCTCGACGGATTCGCGTCGCTGCAGCGCTGACGGACGGAACGCGGCGGGTCACACGGACCCGCAGACAAGACGCAAGACGTAAGGGATGGTGCCCATGGCGGCGAGAAGGTCCACGGTTCGGCGGAACGGTACGCATCGGGTGCTCGTATGCGCCGTCTGCGTCGCGCTGACGCTCGCCGCGGGACTCGGATACGCCGTCGCCGACGTGGCCGACGCCGCTCCGGGTCTGCTCACCCTCCAGTCGGTCGAAACGCGCCGATACACCGATCCCGCCTCGTCGCGAACCGCCGGGATCGTCTCGGGCGCGACGACCGGCGCCGCCGACGTGGACAAGGCCAAGGTCGACGCGCTCATCGCGACGCTCGGCCAGGCGCAGGGCGTCGGCACCGACTTCTCGGTCGTCGTCGCCGACGTGAACGGCAAGGTCATCGCCGAGCACGAGGCCGGAACCGTGCGCGAACCCGCATCCACCACCAAGACGCTCACCGCGTTCGCCGCCGCCTCGACGCTCGAGATGAGCTCCACGCTCGACACCGACGTCCACCTGACCCACACGGGCGGCGACGGCGTCCCCACCATCGTGCTCAAGGGCCACGGCGACATGCTGCTGTCGGCCGGGCGGAACGACCCCACGCACATCAACGGCCGCGCCGGACTGGCCACGCTGGCGGACAGGACCGCCGAGGCCCTCAGGGACAAGGGCATCACCGCCGTCGCGCTCGCCGCGGACGACACGATGTTCGGCGACGACCGCGAGCCGGCGAACATCGCCGAGAACAACAACGAGAACCGCTACTACACCCCGATCTCCACGATGGCGGTCGACGGCGGGCGCGACTGGACCGGACTCGAGGCGCAGGACCGCGACTCGTTCACCGAATACCCTATGCTCTCGCAGCACACCGCCGCCGACGCCGCGAACACGTTCAAAACGCTGCTGACCGAACGGGGCATCGGCGTCACCGATTCCGACGACGTGAGCGGCCAGAAGACCTCCAACCGCATCGCGCGCGTCAGCTCGGCACCGCTCAACGAGGTGATGGCGTTCATGATGCGCCACTCCGACAACACGCTCGCCGAGCTGTTCGGCCGTCTCACCGCGCTCAAGCTCGGCACCGGCAACTCGATCAAGGGCGACACCGAGGCCGTCGAGCAGGTGCTCGCGAAGCACGGCGTCTCCACCGAAGGGCTCACCCTGACCAGCTGCTCCGGACTCGCGCCCGGAACGGGACTGACCGTCACCACGCTCGTCGGCGTGCAGGAGCGCCTCGCCGACCCCGACGGCGGCGCGGCGGCCGCACTCGAGGGCCTGTCCGTGCCCGGATTGGTCGGCACCGCGCGCAGCCGCGTCGCCGACGACTCGACGCGCGGGCTCATCAGGGTCAAGACCGGTTCGCTCGACCACGTGCGCTCGCTGGCCGGCAACGTCTCGCTCGAGAAGGGCGGCGTGCTCACCTTCGCCGTGATCGTCAACAGCACCACCGACATCTGGGCCGTCAACACGGCGGTCGACCAGTTCGTGGCGGCACTGGCAAAACTCTGAATTCATTCAGGTTTCACCCAGAAACACGTCATTCGCGTGTGCCAAGATGGTGGGCATGCGAATCGCTGACGTACAAGACGACATCGACCACGAGCTGGTCAGCAAAGAGGAAATCCAGGCCATCATCGACCGCGCCGCCGCACAGGCGAGCGAGGACTACCGCGACAGGAACCCCCTGCTCGTGGCGGTGCTCAAGGGCGCGGTGAACACCTTGGCCGCGTTCTCGCAGGCCCTGTCCATCCTCTGCCAGATCGACTTCATGAGCCTGTCGAGCTATGGCTCCGGCACCGTGTCCAGCGGCACCGTGACGATCCGCCAGGATCTGTCGACCGATGTTCGCGGTCGGCACATTCTCATCGTCGAGGATATCGTTGACTCAGGTCGTACGCTCGCATGGCTGGTCGAGGAGCTGAAGCGCCGCGGCGCCGCGTCCGTCGAGATCTTCGCCCTGCTGGAGAAGCCCGCCCGCCGCGAGGTGGAGGTGGACGTGAAGTACAAGGGCCTCGAGATCCCGGACGAGTTCGTCGTCGGCTTCGGCCTCGACTATGACGAGCGCTACCGCAATCTCGACTCGATCGCGGTGCTGAAGCCGGCAGTATATCAAGGAGAACACGCATGAGCTTCCCCCAGGGGCCCGGGCAGCCGAACAACAACGGCGGCAATGGCGGCCCGTTCAACAACCCGTTCCGTCGCAACGACGGCAACGGCAATAACGGCAACAGGTCCAACAACAACGGCAAGGGCAACGGCAACAGGCCGTTCTGGCAGTCGCCGTGGCTGTGGGGCGCCGTGATCGTCGTGATGGTCGCGCTGATGTTCCAGATGTTCGCTGGCACCGGCGCGCAGACCATCGACACGAAGGACGGCCTGCAGCTGCTCAAGAACGGCCAGGTCGACTACGCCAAGATCGTCGACAACAAACAGAAGGTCACCCTCGACCTCAAGTCGGACTACGCCAAGCAGGACTCCGACACCGGCAAGGAGCACAACTACGGCCAGAAGGTGCAGTTCTACTACACCTTCGCGCAGGGGCAGGATATCCTCAAGGCCGTCCAGAGCGCCGATCCGTCCAAGGGTTGGAGCGCCGACATCGAGCAGACGAGCATGATGAGCTACCTGCTCACCTCGATCCTGCCGTTCGTCATCTTCTTCGTGCTGCTGTGGTGGATGATGAGCCGCATGGGCGGCGCGTCCGGCATGCTCGGCATGGGCGGCAAGAAGAACAACGGCAAGCTGCTCGAGGGCCAGACCCCGAACACCAAGTTCTCCGATGTCGCCGGCGAGGACGAGGCCTTGGCCGAGGTCGAGGAGATCAAGGACTTCCTCAAGGACCCGTCCAAGTACAAGGCCCTCGGCGCCCGCATCCCGCGCGGCGTGCTGCTGTACGGCCCTCCGGGCACCGGCAAGACGCTGCTCGCGCGCGCCATCGCCGGCGAGGCCGGCGTGCCGTTCTACGCGATGGCCGGCTCCGACTTCGTCGAGATGTTCGTCGGCCTCGGCGCCTCGCGCGTGCGCGACCTGTTCGACGAGGCGAAGAAGAACGCCCCGGCCATCATCTTCATCGACGAGATCGACGCCGTCGGCCGCAAGCGCGGCTCCGGCATGGGCGGCGGCCACGACGAGCGCGAGCAGACCCTGAACCAGCTGCTCGTCGAGATGGACGGCTTCGACAACGACACCAACCTCATCATCATCGCCGCCACCAACCGCCCCGACGTGCTCGACCCCGCCCTGCTGCGCCCGGGTCGTTTCGATCGTCAGGTGGGCGTCGCGGCCCCGGATCTCGAGGGCCGCGAGGCGATCCTCAAGGTCCACGCCAAGGGCAAGCCGTTCGTGCCGGACGTCGACCTGCACATGGTCGCCGTGCGCACGCCGGGCTTCACCGGCGCCGATCTGGCCAACGTGCTCAACGAGGCCGCGCTGCTGTGCGCCCGCGCCGGCGCCCAGCTCATCGACAACCGCGCCATCGACGAGGCCATCGACCGCGTCCAGGCCGGCCCGAAGCGCAAGTCCAAGGGCATGGCCCTCGACGAGCTGCGCAACACCGCGTACCACGAGGGCGGCCACGCGCTGGTCGCCGCCGCGCTGCACAACACGGACCCGGTCACCAAGGTGACGATCCTGCCGCGTGGCCGCGCGCTCGGCTACACCGCCGTGATGCCGACCTCCGACCGCTACTCCCAGTCGCGCAACCAGCTGCTCGACCAGATGGCGTACGCGATGGGCGGCCGCACCGCCGAGGAGATCGTGTTCCACGACCCGACCACCGGCGCGTCCAACGACATCGAGAAGGCGACGAACATCGCCCGCACGATGATCACCCAGTACGGCTTCTCCTCGCAGCTCGGCGCCATCAAGTGGGCCGACGACGAGGACCAGGGCGGCGATCTCAACGGTCTCGGGCCCCACAAGTACTCGAACAAGACCGCCGAGGTCATCGACGACGAGGTGCTCAGGCTCGTCGAGACCGCGCACACCGAGGCGTGGGAGATCATCAACAACAACCGCGACATCCTCGACGAGCTCGTCCGTCAGCTGCTCGTCAAGGAGACGCTCAACGAGAAGGAACTGGCCGAGATCTTTGCGCCGATCCGCAAGGCTCCGGAGCGTCCGGTGTGGCTGTCCGACCAGCGTCGTCCCGATTCGGACCTGCCGCCGGTCGAGATCCCCGAGTCGCTCAAGCGCTCGGTCGGTATGAAGCCCGGCGAGTGATTCGCATGGAAGGCCGCCGCGATCGCATGGTCGCGGCGGTTTTTCTTCGCCCGCAACCGTGAACAGTCGAAGGAACGAAGTGAACAACGAAATGGACAGTGCGCACGACGCCTATGACGTCGTCCGTCTGACCGGCGTGCGCGCCGGGGACGCGGACCGGTTCCGCGCCGACGTGACCCTGCGGGTCGCATATGCCGGTCGCGGGCGGGCCGATGACGGACCGTTCGGATCCGAGCCCGCCGTCGACGGGGCATCCGCCCCGGTGATTCCCTGGAATCGCATCGCACGAACCATCGCCGATGCCATCGGGGGAGCGTCCGTCGAATGCGGCGGGGACGGCGCGGACGCGGACGACGGATCCGTCAACGGGGCCGACATCCACGGACTCGCCCGGGACGTCGCCGATCGTCTGCTCGCGATCTCGGACGGCACCGACGCGGTGCGCGCGGTCGAGGTCACCGTGCGCGACCTGCGCCCCGACGTGGGCGTGCCGTGCGAGGGCGTCTCCGTCACCGTCACGCGCGTGCGGGAGACGGATGACGCATCACGCACACGCGCGGAGGACAACGGAACGGCTGCACCGGAGGCGGACGACGCGATCGCCGGCCGCCCGGATGCCGCGGAACCGCCGTCGACGGACGACGTCCCCGACGGGGCCGCGACCCACCGCCATGCCGTGATCTCGATGGACTCGACCTCGACGGACGCCGAACGGCTGTTCCGCGAGTCGATCGTCGCGCTCGAGGGCGTGCCCGGCACCCAGGTCGAGGGCATCTCGCCTCTCTACCATGTGAGCAACTTCGACGGGCCGGACGCGATGGCCGCCGTCATCCAGATCGAGACGACGATGGGCGCGCGGGCGCTGATCGGCGCGCTCGGCACGATCGAACGGTCGCTCGACGGCACCATCGACCTGGACCTGATCGACATGGACGGCGTCGCGCTGGACGAGCCGGACTGCCGCGTGCCGTGGCCGTCCGCGCGCGAACACGCCGCCGTGCTCGCCCCGTGGATGGATATGGACCCGAACGCGACGCTCGGCGGGGACCCGGTCTCCTTCCTGCTGGCGATGGCGCCCGACGCGGCGCGCGTGGGACTGCTGTCCGACAACTGGATTCTGGGAGGAACGGTCTGATGAGCGCGAAACGCACACCCTGGTGGCAGCCGGCCCTCGCCATCGCGCTGGGCGCCGTGGCGGGCGCCGTCGTCGCGGAGCTGGGGGAGCGGTTCGGCCTCACCCTGATCGGCGCGCCATGGTTCGTGGCCGTCCTGCTGATCGCGATCGGCGTCATCGTGCTGGTTCTGGCGCTGAACGTGCACAAGTATGCGACCACCGATCCACGCAAACGGCCCAGCACGTTCGTCAATCCGCGCCTCGCGTTCGACACGCTGGTGCTCGCGAAGGCGCTCGCCCTGGCCGGGGCGATGCTCGCCGGATGGTACGGCGGCCAGATCATCCCGACCATCGGGCACATCGAGGCCGACTTCTACTCGCAGGCCGTGCTCGAATGCGCGGTGACCGCCGTGGTGTGCCTCATCGACATGGTCATCGGACTCGTGGGGGAGTGGTTGTGCCAGCTGCCGCCCACCGAAGGGCCGGAGAACCCCAAGATGAAGCAGGCCGCGCAGGAACGGGGCGTCGCCTCCGCGGCCGCCAAGACCCGCCACTGACGACGGACTGACGACGATGAGGCCGGGCCCCTCTTGAAGATGGGTCCGGCCTGCGCAAGATGGAGTCAGCTCCTTAGCTACAAGGAAGACGAGTCGGGCGTCATGCCCACTACCGTTGCGGTTGCTGCGGGACGCGGATCATCGCCTCCTGGGCGATCGCGGCGACCAGCTCGCCGTCGCGCGAATACACCTTCGCGACGCCCAGACCGCGTCCATGCGCGGCCGTGGGCGTGTCCTGCACGTACAGATGCCACTGGTTGACGTCCACGTCGCGGTACCACCACATCGAATGGTCGATCGACGCGTACGAGATGCCCGGCGTGGCGATCGACAGCCCGGCGCGGCGCAGCACCGGCTCCATCATCACCTGATCGCAGCCGAGCGCCAGCATCGCGCGGTGCATGAGCTGCGGGATCTCGACCTCGCCGTCGGCCCTCATCCATACCATCTGGCGGCCCGAATCGGCTTCGGCGGAGGCCTTGTCGGGGCCGAGCATGATCGTGGGCGTGATGTGGCGGATGTCGAACGGCGACTTCTCCGCATAGTAGTTCGCGAACGGCGACTTGCCGGCGTACGGCGCCATCAGGTCCTTCGCGCTGGTCAGGGATTCGGGATCCGGCAGATCGGACGGCATCGGATCGGCGAACTCCACGCCCTCCTGACCGACCGTCTGGAACGACGCGATCGCCGTGAGGATCGCGCCCTCCGCCTGCGTCACGTTGACGCGTCGCGCGGAGAAGGAACGTCCGTCGCGCAGCTTCTCGACGTCGAAGAGCAGGTCCTGACGGATGTCGCCGGGGGCGACGAAATAGCCGTGGATCGAATGCGGCAGACGGTTCGCCGGCACCGTCTTGGCCGCGGCCATCAGCGACTGCGCGATGACCTGGCCGCCGTAGACGCGTCCGGTGGGGAAGTACAGGCTCTCGCCGTTGACGTACGTGTGGTTGCGGTAGTCCGAGGGCTTGCCCAGCTTCAGCACCTTCACCAGATGTTCCAATGGTGTCATAGTGGCGTCGGTCATGTTCGAACCCCTTAGATGATCTCGGTTGTTCATCGTTGCGTTGTGCGTTGCCCACACTGTAACGTCCGGGCGTTAAGCAGGGCAGAGACGATTGTAACGAGCATGTGAGCCGTGTGAACGACCGGTTATGGAATGTGGAAGGGGCTTCCGCCGACGCGGAAGCCCCTAGGACAGTTGCTGCACGGATGCCTATCAGCGAGTCAGCTTCCTATGCAGGCGGTGCGGGCGGGCGGCGTCCTCGCCGAGGCGGGCGACGCGGTTCTCCTGGTAGGCCTGGAAGTTGCCCTCGAACCAGTACCACTTGGCCGGGTTCTCGTCATCGCCCTCCCATGCGAGGATGTGCGTGGCGACGCGGTCGAGGAACCAACGGTCGTGGGAGATCACCACGGCGCAGCCCGGGAAGCCGAGCAGCGCGTTCTCGAGGGACTCGAGGGTCTCGACGTCGAGGTCGTTCGTGGGCTCGTCGAGCAGCAGCAGGTTGCCGCCCTGCTTGAGGGTCAGGGCCAGGTTCAGACGGTTGCGCTCGCCGCCGGAGAGCACGCCCGTGAGCTTCTGCTGGTCGGAGCCCTTGAAGCCGAAGCTCGCCACGTAGGCGCGGGTCGGCACCTCGACGCCCGCGACCTCAATGAAGTCGAGACCGCCGGAGACCGCCTCCCACAGGTTCTTGTTCGGATCCAGGCCCTCGCGGTTCTGGTCGACGTAGCTGATCTTCACGGTGTCGCCGATCTTGAGCTCACCGGAGGTCAGCGGCTCGAGGCCCACGATCGTCTTGAACAGCGTGGACTTGCCGACGCCGTTCGGGCCGATCACGCCGACGATGCCGTTGCGCGGCAGCGTGAAGGACAGATCGTCGATGAGCACGCGGTCGCCGAACGCCTTGTGGAGGTGCTTCGCCTCGAGCACCAGCGAACCCAGACGCGGGCCGGCCGGGATCTGGATCTCGGAGAAGTCGAGCTTCTTGTTGTTGCGGGCCTCGGCCTCCATCTGGTCGTAGCGCTCCAGACGGGCCTTGTTCTTGGCCTGACGGGCCTTCGGCGAGGAGCGGACCCAGTCGAGCTCGTCCTTGAGACGCTTGGCGAGCTTGGCGTCCTTCGCGCCCTGGATCTCCATACGCTTGGCCTTGGTCTCCAGGTAGGTGGAGTAGTTGCCCTTGTACGGGTACAGGTGGCCGCGGTCGACCTCGCAGATCCACTCGGCCACGTTGTCCATGAAGTAACGATCGTGGGTGACGGCGATGACGGCGCCCTTGTACTGGTGCAGGAACTTCTCCAGCCACAGGATCGACTCGGCGTCGAGGTGGTTGGTGGGCTCGTCGAGCAGCAGCAGGTCCGGGGCCTCGAGCAGGAGCTTGCACAGGGCCACGCGGCGGCGCTCGCCACCGGAGCACACGGAGACCGGGGTGTCCGGATCCGGGCACTGCAGGGCGTCCATCGCCTGATCGAGCTGGGAGTCGAGATCCCAGCCGTTCGCGGCGTCGATCTCGGTCTGGAGCTTGCCCATCTCCTCCATCAGCGCGTCGAAGTCGGCGTCCGGGTTGGCCATCTCCTCGCCGATCTGGTTGAAGCGGGCGACCTTCTGGGCGATGTCGCCGAACGCCATCTTGATGTTCTCGCCCACGGTCTTGGTGTCGTCCAGCGGCGGCTCCTGCTGCAGGATGCCGACCGTGAAGCCCGGGGTCAGGGTGGCCTCGCCGTTGGAGACGGTCTCGAGGCCGGCCATGATCTTGAGCAGCGTGGACTTGCCCATGCCGTTGGGGCCCACCACGCCGATCTTCGCGCCGGGCAGGAAGCTCAGCGTCACGTCGTCGAGGATGACGCGGTCGCCGAACGCCTTGCGGGCCTTAATCATCTGGAATACGAATTCTGCCACTTGCAGTTACTCCTTAAAAGGTTGGAATTCCGCCGTTCCCTGGTTTGCGCATGTCGGCCGCCCCGTGCGGCGTCGTTGTCGGTACCCGTCCGCATAGCGGTCGATCTCATGCCAAACCACCGCCCACCATGCTATCGGAAGGGCTGGAATGCCGGCGATCGCCACGGGACTGCGTGGCGGGACGATGATGCCGGTTGATGGCGGGATTCTCTCGCCGGGGCGTCCCTACGCGAGAGATACATGCCACAGACCGGCGGCGATGTCCTGATTGGTGATGGCAGCGAGAGGTTTTCGCCGGTCGCAGGCAGGAATCTCTCGACAGACATGCCCTTGGAGAGAGATTTCCGCCACCACATGGCAGGAACGGCTCGGAATGCGGGCCGCGGCGCGGCGGTCGTAGGCGTCCGGGGCGGTCGTGGTCGTTCTGGGGCTTCCGGGGCCGTCTATGGTCGGTTATCGCCATTGGCTATAGCCTCGTCCGGCGCGGCGGGTCTCGGGCTGCCGGTTCCGCCGGTATGGTCGGATCATGAATGATGCTGCGCGATGAGCGGAAGGAGTGCATGATGACCGATTCCACGACGAACGAGGCCGCATGGCTGGACTGGCGGCGTCGGCGCGAGGAGGATCTTAAGGCGCCGTACGGGTGGCTCTCCCAGACCGGGCTGTACTGGCTGCAGATGCTCGGCGGGTTCAAGGCGCGCGTGCCGGGCATCGCCGGCGAATGGGCGCTGCGCGACGGCGCGGTGACGTTCACGCCCGCCGCTCCGGCAGTGCTGGACGGGGAGGGCGAGCCGGCGGACGCGCCGGTGCTGGTGGATGCCCAGGGCGGTCGTACGTCGATCGCCGGCCCGGTCCACGTGCCGAGCGACGCCGAGGCGAACGGCGCGTACGTCGAGGTCGGGCGAATCCGCGCCTCGGTGATCGAGCGCTCCGGTCGGTTCGGCATCCGCGTGCGGGATCCCGAATCGGAGTTCCGCCGCGACTTCACCGGCATCCCGGCCTACGACTTCGACCCGGCATGGCGCATCGCAGGCCGTTTCGAGCCGTACGACGAGGCCCGTGCCACGTCGGTGGGCACGCGCGTCCCGGGGATGTCGAGCACGCTCGACGCCGTCGGCGAGGTGAGCTTCACGGTTCAGGGCGCCGAACAGCGCCTCATCGCCTTCGACGGCGGCGTGGCGGCCGACGGCTCGCGCGGACTGTTCATCATCTTCCGCGATCCCACGAACGGCGACACCACGTACGGCAGCGGCAGGTTTCTCGCGGCGACGGTGACGGGCGGCGGCGTGGCGGCGGACGATGTCACCGTGTCGGACCATGGCGCGCCGAACGTGCTGCTGGACTTCAACCGCGCCTACAACCCGCCGTGCGCGTTCTCGCCGTACTGCACGTGCCCGCTGGCCCCGGCCGGCAACGAGGTGAGCGTGCCCGTCACCGCCGGCGAGCGCCACTGAACGCGAGCGCATGACGCGGCGCATCGCGGGAGGAGAGCATACGGTCCGCCGGGCCTTGTCTCCCGGGCCTTCGGCATGCGACTCCCGGTGGCCGGCCTCCGGCCGCATTGCGCTCCGTGGGCTCCCGTGTCTTCCGTTCCCCGCGTCCCGAGTGAGTTTCGCGTAACATTCGCCGGTACGATGACATTGTTCGATATGCAACAATCATTGGCACGTACTGGACGGAGGATTCACGCGCATGGACGGACACGACACGCAGAACGCACGGGCGGCACGGGCGGGGGAGTCGGTGGAATCGGCCCCAACCCGCCGTGGCGGCGCCGCGCCGTCGGACGCCGGCAAGCGGCCGGTCGACAGGGCCGTCGTCGTGTGCGTGGTCGCGCTTGCGATCCTCACCTTCCTCGGCATCCTGTCCGAGACGTCGCTCAACATCGCCTACTCGACGCTGATGCGCGAGTTCTCGATCGACGCGTCCGTCGTGCAGTGGCTCACCGCCGGTTATCTGCTGTTGCTGTCGGTCGCGATCCCGAGCTCGCCGTTCATGGTGCGCCGGTTCGCCACGAAGACGCTGTTCGTGGCGGCCGTCTCGATCTTCGCGCTCGGCACGGTGATCGGCGCACTCGCCGTCAACTTCCCGATGCTGCTCGCCGCGCGTCTCGTCATGGCGCTCGGCACCGGCATCTCCCTGCCGCTCATCACCAACATCATCCTCGAGAAGGCGCCGCTCGAGCAGCGTGGCGCGATGCTCGGCATCGTCAGCCTCGTCACCTGCGCCGCGCCGGCCATCGGACCGGTGTTCGGCGGTGTCGTGATGGAATACCTCAACTGGCATTGGATCTTCTACACGATGCTGCCGTTCCTCGCCGTCTCGTTCGCACTGGGCGTCGCGACGATACCGGACATCCGTCATCAAGGCGACGCCGGGCGTGCGACGATCAGCGTGCCGTCCCTGCTGCTGGTCGCGCTCGGCCTGTCGGGGCTCATCGTGGCGGCGAGCTTCTTCGCCGAATGGAACGGTGACTGGCGGTTCTGGACCGTGCTGGTCGCGAGCGTCGCGGTGCTCGCGGTCTTCGCCGCGACCCAACTGCGGATGGAGAGGCCCCTGGTCGAGGTACGCGTGTTCGGCTACCCGGGATTCACGCTCGGCATGCTCGTCCTGCTCATGGCGTCCGGCGGCGTGCTGGGGCTCAACTTCATGCTGCCGATCCTGCTGCAGCGCGGCTTCGGCTTCGGTTCGCTCGTCGCGGCGCTCGTCCTGCTGCCGGGCGCGGTGATCGGCGCGATCGCGGCGCCGATGATCGGCAACGCGCTGGGGGGCCATTTCCCGCCGAAGTTCATCCTCTTCGGCTTCGCAGGCGTCACCGTGATGGACGTCATCCTCGTCGTCTCCTACGGCAGCGTCCCGACGATCGCCGTCTCCTACGCGCTGTTCATGGCCTGCTCCGGATTCGTGCTCGTGCCCGACCAGACCCACGCCCTCAACCAGCTGCCCGCCCGGCTCAACGCCGACGGCTCGGCCGTGATGAACACCATCCAGCAGCTCGCCGGCGCGATCGGCACCGCCGTCGCCAGCACCCTGCTCTCCGAGTTCTCGGCTCTGGCCGCGAGGGGCGGCGCCGACGAGGCTGGCGCCTACCTGCAGGGCTTCTCGTGGAGCATGTGGGTCATCGCCGGCATGGCCGTATGCGGTGCGGTCTTGGCCGCGCTCATGTTCCGCTTCTCCACACGCCGTCCGCCCGAACTGGTCGAGGCGTAGGAGTCGGTGCCGTGGTGTCGTGGGTCGACCGGCGACGCCACGGCGCGGAAAGGGAAGGACATCCGCGGGCGGCCCGCGTCCGCGGATCCGCGGATATCAATGGGCGCGGCGCACGCGTGCGACGATCCGCCTCGTCAGCCACACCGCGCCGAACCCGAGGAACGACGCGACCGCGAACCTCACGGTGAACACCCACACGTCACCCATCGCGCTCCAGCTCCAATAGCCGCCGCCCAGCGGCGAGCAGGTCGACGCCACCGGGCAGACGTCGTCGTACGGCATGATGAGCGCGACCAGCAGCGGCACCGGAATCAGCGTGCAGACCAGCGGGAAGCGCAACGCGCGCCACGGATGCGCGAGCGCGTCGTCACGCGAGGCGTACGCGCCGTTGACCACCAGCAGCACCGGCGGAATCATGAAGTTGATCATCACCGCGACGACCATCGCCGCCTCGCCGTTCACGGTGAACGTGACGATCAGCAGAACGAGCATCAGCCCGTACATCAACGCCGTCACGAGCCAGCAGGCGAGCTGCATCCCATCCGTGGGTCGCATGAGTCGACGGTTCTTGTCCGGTCTCGAAGCCGTGCCCATGGTGGCTGCCCTCCTCGGCAGGTAGGCGTCATCGTGATCGTGGATCGTCGTGACAGGGACGGTCCGGAACGGGTGGGGCTCAGTGACGGCCGTGACCCATCTCGCGTACGGCGTCCTTGACGGCCCACTTGGTCAGCACGTACTGCGCGTAGACGCTCAGCGCGACGGTGGCGGCCATGATGACGACGGAGACGGCCGCGCCGAGCGCGTTGCACGACTCGCCGTCCTTGCCGTTGCCCTTGAGCGTGAGCGCCTTGACCGGGCAGCGCCTGATCGGGCATCGCTTCGGCCCGTGGCCCTTGCAGCGGCATCCGTCCTTGCCGTCGCCCTTGCAGCCGCAGGCGTCCTCGACCGGCTCGGCGGCGGTCTCGTCCGTGGCGGTGATGGTGTTCTCGATGGCTTCGTCGCTCATGATGTCCCCGATTCGGCATTAGGTGTCCCGGTCCTCGTGACCGGGAACGGTTACCCGTCATTCTACCAAAACCGACGTGTCCCGGGGCTTTGCCCGCGCAGCCCGCCCGCCTCGATGCGGCCGCAATGCCGCGTTAGAATCATCCGGTGAGATCTGAAGCAGAAGCATCGAAGACACCTCCGGAGCGGATGACGTCGGGCGACGGCACCCGCGTCGTGCAGACCCCGAAGGGCGTGGCGGCGACGCTCGCTCAGGCGTTCGTGTACGGCATGTTCCCGCTGTACTGGGCCGCGCTCGCCTCCGTGCCGTCGATGAACGTGATGCTCTACCGCATCGTCACCGCCGCCGTGGTCATGGTCGCGTTCATGCTGCTCACCCGCCGGTGGAGCGGATTCGTCGACGCGGTCCGTGCGATGCGGCGCACGCCGAAGGTCTTCGCGATGGCCGTCGTCGCGGCCGTGCTCGTCACCATCGACTGGGTCGTCTACATCTACCTCGTCTCGATCGGACGCACCTCCGAGGCCAGCGCCGCGAACTTCCTCATGCCGCTCATCAACATGCTGCTCGCCCTGGTCATCCTGCGCGAGCGCGCCACACGGCTCGGGCTCGTCTCCATGGTGATCGCCGCGCTTGGCGGCGCGCTCTACGTGCTCGACACGGGCGCGTTCCCGGGGCTCGCCCTGTGCATGACGTTCAGCTATTCGGGCTACTGCCTCATCAAACGCTTCGTGCCTCTCGACCCGTTCCAGTCACTGACCTTCGAGACCGGCGTGCTCACGCCGATCGCGTTCGTCGCGCTCGCCGTCCAGCCCCGGTTCGGCGTGCCTGCGGGGGAGCCGTGGTGGGTGTGGGCGCTGCTCGCCGGCTGCGGCGTGCTCACCGTGATCCCGCTTGTGCTCACCTCGTACGGCGTCAAGCACGCCGCGTTCCTCACGCTGAGCTTCACCCAGTACATCACACCTACGATCCAGCTGATCCTCGGTATCGTCGTGCTTGGAGAACGGGTGCCCGCGCACCGGTTCGTCTCGTTCTCGGTGATCTGGATCGCGCTCGCCGTCTACACGTTCGACATCGTGCGCAGGCATCGCCGACATGGGGAGGGGCGATCGGGGGAGCGTGTCTAGGCGACGGCTGCATGGGCGTTTCGTTGACGTTGGGCCGACGATGCTGTTGCGGGGTCTGAAAACCAATGATTCCAACGGTTTGCGTAGGGCGTTGGTGACGATCGTCCAACGCGACACGCCGATGGTTGACGTTGCTGTGGATTCGAGTAATATATCCACTCGTGCCTCACGGAAGTGAGAAACACACGGCCCCGTAGCTCAGTTGGTTAGAGCGCCGCCCTGTCACGGCGGAGGTCACCGGTTCAAGTCCGGCCGGGGTCGCCACCACAAGCTCCCGAAACGATTCGGGAGCTTTTTGTTTTCCAACGATCCCGACCCTCAGGCGGACTCCGTCCGCGTTGAGCACCACCGACGGGACTATGGGCCAAGTGTGCGGTTATGGGCCAAATGGTGTGTCCTGTGGTCTAGTCGTTTGACGGCCATTGGGCTCGGGTGTGGAAGTCGTTCCAGTCGGGGCCGGTGTCGTATCGCATGGGGATGCCGAACGCCCCGTATTGGTCCTGCGAGCGGTACATATTCTCGGAATTTCCCCCATGCGCGCGAAAAAGTACCGCTGATGCGCAATCAGGGGCACCTTTTCGCGCGCAATGGGATGATTTCGCGAAAAGGTACCCTTGAGCGATGTTGGATCGGACTTTCGATATGCGGGTCAGTGCAGGGCGAGGTTCGCGGCGCCGATCAGGCCGGCGTCCTGGCCGGCGGTGGCGGCGACGATCTTCGCATGGCCGCGGTAGGCGCTGCCTTCGAGGAAGCGAGCGTAGTTGTAGCGGGCCGGGTCGAGCAGGATGTCGCCGACGGCCACCACGCCGCCGCCGATGACGAACAGATCCGGGTCGAGCACGGCGGAGACGGCGGCCATCGTGCGGCCGAGCCACTCGCCGATCTTGCCGAAGGCGTACAGGCCGAGCACGTCGCCCTCCTGAGCCGCCTGAGAGACCATCGGGCCCTCCAGCTTGTTCACGTCGCCGCCGCACAGCTCCAGCAGACGCTTGGCGTCCTGCGGACGACGGCGCACGGCCGCCTTCGCGAAGTGCTCCAGCGCGCTGCCGGACGTGTAGCGCTCGGCGCAGCCGCGCAGACCGCAGCCGCAGGTGTCGCCGTCCGGGACCATCGGCAGGTGGCCGAGCTCGGCGGCCATGCCGAAGGAGCCGCGGTAGAGATGGCCGTCGACGACGATCGCGCCGCCGAGACCGGTGCCGACGGTCAGCGCCACCATGTTGCGGCTGCCCTGGCCGGCGCCATGCACGTACTCGCCCCAGCCGGCGCAGTTGGCGTCGTTCTCGACAATGACCGGCACGGCGTGATCGATGAGCGCGCCGACGTGCTCGGACAGGTCGTAGTTGATCCACGCTGGGATGTTCGCCGAGAAGGTGAGGGTCCTGCGGTCGCTGCCGACGTTGCCCGCCGCGGAGATGCCGATGGCCTCGATGTCGTCGTGGCCGGAGGCGATTGCCTCGCGGTAGATCTCGGCGATGTTCTGGTTGATGGCGTCGGCGTCCATCGGGGTGGGAACGCGCCAACGCTGGATAATGCTATCGTTTGCGTCGCACACGGCACCCGCGATCTTGGTTCCTCCGATATCGATTGCCAGCGTGGTCATGGCTTCTCCTTTGATTGCTCCATAAGGCTGTTTCGATAGCGGAATACTAGCGAACAGGCGGGATAACAGGGTGTCGTCCGTTCATATTCTGTCGCCTGCGACGCATGGATTGTCGTCGGTGCGATGAATGCTCATCGCACCGAAACGCATTGTTCCCATCGGAGATGCCTTGCGTATACGGCACTGTTAGCGCAAACGTTGGCATTCGTCGCCATGTGCGCCCGCCGGTTCCCGATTTCGGGGCTGGGAAAATCGGGAACCGAAACCGCACGGAATCGAACACGGCCGGAATCGGGTTTCCGCACGGTTCCGGGATTCGGCATGTGCGAATGAACAGGGCTCCGGTTCCCGATTTGCCGAGGTCGAAAATCGGGAACCGGAGGAGTCGTCAGGCGAAGGTCCTGCGCAGCCAATCGACCGCCAGACGCGGCCAGATCTGCAGACAGGGGACGACGTTGTCCGTGGAGCCGGCGCGCGCGGTCTCCTCGGTGCCGAGCGAGAGTCCGTGGCGGCCTTCGGGGAACAGGTGCGCCTCGACGCTCACGCCGGCGGCCCGGCATGCGCCGACGAGCATCAGCGTGTTCTCGACCGGCACGGTCTCGTCGGTCATCGTATGCCAGACGAACACCGGCGGGGTCGTGGCGTCGATGTGCCTCTCGATCGAGACCTCGTCCAGCATCGCCGCGTCGTGCCGGCGGTCCGCCCCCAGCAGCGTGCTGATGCTTCGGCGGTGCGCGAACTTACCGGCGGTGATCACCGGATAGGAGAGCATCAGCGCGTCCGGCTTGACCTGCGCGGGCTCGATGCCGTGCGCGGTGAGCGCCGCGTCTCCGGCTGACGTCGCCAGATCGGCGGCGAGATGTCCGCCGGCGGAGAAGCCGATGACGGCCACGCGGCTCGCGTCCACGTGCCACGCGTCGGCGTTCGCGCGGATGAGCCGCATCGCCTCGGCCGCCTCAAGCAGCGCGACCGGGTACCGGCTCGGTGCGCACGAGTAGCGCAGTACGAACGTCTGGAACCCCTCGGCGGCGAAACGCAGCGCGATCGGCTCCGATTCGCGGTCGGAGGTCATCGCGTAGGCGCCTCCCGGCAGGATGAGGATCGCCGGACGGCGCCTGTCCGGATCCATCTCCGGACTGTTGTCGATCACGTAGCCGGTGAATCGGGCCTCGGTGCCGTCCGTCCCGGCGATGGTGCGTTCGATGATGCGCATGATGCTCCCTCCTTGGATGTGCTGTGGCCATTCTAGGCGGTTGCGCGTCCGGAAGGGGCGCCGCGATATGCGAAGGGCCTGAAACCGGTGCGTTCCGATTTCGGGCCCGTGTGCGTCGTGTGGAGCCGGTGCGGCCGTTCCGTCCGGCGTCAGACGGCGGTGACGCGGAGCAGGTCGGCCAGCTCACGCTCGAGTTCGTCGATGCGGTGGAGCTGGCGGGCGATGAGCAGATCGCGCGGATCCGCGCCCGCCATGTTCGGCAGGTCGTCGGCGAACGGCGACGAATCGATCTTGGCCGTGGCGGCGTCGGGGGAGTACTGCGGCACGTCATGGCGGTTGCGCCAGCGGGCGAAGCTGCGTTCGATGCGCTTGTATCCGACGAGCTTGGGATCGAGGCCCGCCTCGCGGAACAGGGCGGTCGGGCTGGCGCTGCTGCTGTAGCGCTCCAGGCACTGCCGTTTGAACGCGTCCGCGTAGGTGATGCGGGTCGCGGTCGCGTGCTCGACCGCGGGGAGCGATTCCAGATACTTGATCTGCTCCTTGGTGAACGTCATTCCTGCCGTCCTTTCTGCGTCGGTATTCGGGCGTTGTGGGCGTATCGTCCGTTGACAAGATGTCAATTGACGAATTGGTCATCCATATGCTACACGCATTCACGCGTATGTCATTCGCTGTTTCATAACAATTCCATATCAATGTGCGGAATGCAATATGGACCGATCCATATGTCGGACATCGTGCCGGAATGCGTCGATGGGTGGTGTGCCTCGCGCGACGGACCTTCCGCCGCGCGCCGGAATCCGCGTTATCCACCGGTTCATCCACACGTGCGCGACGGTTGCACACAGGGGTTGCCCGAGGCGGAGCCCGACGCCTAAGGTGGCGTGCACGAGGAGGACGACGGCGTTCTCCGGCAAGACCCCAAGGAAGGGGACGACCATGACGATGAGCGAAGCGACGACGATCCGCGGATGCGACGACTGGGGAGAGGCGGTGACCATCCCCGCGTTCCATGTGGCGAGCATGTTCCGTCGGGCCGATCCCGAGTCCTACGACGACGCCCGGCGGGAGTTCTTCATCCAGATCAGTCTCAATCCGTTCCGCACCCGCAGCGAGGAGTTCCATCGCAGGATCGAGGACGCGTTCGACCAGTGGTTCACGTTCGACTACCACATCGACCAGCTGGGGTTGACGCCGTTCGCGGTCGCCTCCGCGTACGCGCGCGACGAGAACGAGAACGTGGGGGAGCGCGGTTATGCGGAGCTGTGCGAGACGGCGAAGACGAACTTCGCCTCGTGGTTCTGGGTGCGCGAGGCGAGCGCCGTCGAGGCGCGCATCGTGCTCGAGGACGTGATCAACGGCGGCATCTACGGCGTGAGGGACTTCCCGACCGCGGCCGCGTTCGACGGCGCGACCGGCGGCGCCGTGGTGGCGCGCATCGCGCGCGTGCACGGCGCGTGGCGGATGGTCGGCGACCCGCTGTTCCAGGCGCGCAAGCCTGACTCCGAGCGGTTCCGCCTGCATCTGGCCTCATGTCTGCGCACGTGGAACCCGAAGTTCATCGACCTCGTACGCGTGCTGTTCGGGTGCGATCCGTATCTCAAGCTTGATCTGAAGGACATGCGCTGGTAGCCGGCCGACGCCGGCCGCCCCGCCGGTCCGTTCCATGGAGGAACGACGGCCCCGTCGGATCAGCGTCGATCCGACGGGGCCGTCGTCCGTCGCGGGGCGGGTCGCGGTCAGTACTTGTTGGCGCGGCGTGGCGTGCGTCGCTCGGGATGGTTCGCGCGTTTCGTGTGTGCGGGCGCATGCGTCGCCGTCGGCGGACTTCCGTGAAACATTGCGTGAAACGGTCGTGGAACATGTCGTGAAACACTTTCGGGGCGATCGTGCGCCAGGTGCGGCCCGATTCCGTGTGCGGGTGCGGGCGTTTCGCGGCGATGCGCGTCGGGGCGGCCGGTACAATATGTGGGTCCGCCCCCGTAGCTCAGTCGGTTAGAGCAGCACCCTTATAAGGTGTGGGTCCTGGGTTCAAGTCCCAGCGGGGGCACTTCGTGCCCCAGGTTGTTGGCTCACTGTCGTTCGCCTTCGCCTGAAAACGCCTCTGGCGTTTTCTTCACGGCTCAGCCAGCGGGGGCACTTCGTGCCTCCTCCGCGTGTCGGGGCTGTCGGGGGACGTGCCTACAATTTCGAAGGTTCCGGTTCACGCCAGCCAGAGGGGCGTGGCGACCCGGGTCACCTGAATTCCTTAGGAGACATTATGAAGCAGGGTATCCATCCCGATTACCATGCCGTCGAGGTCCTGTGCTCGTGCGGCAACACCTTCGTCACCCGTTCCACCTACAAGGGTGATCACATGACGGTTGACGTGTGCTCGAAGTGCCACCCGTTCTACACCGGCAAGCAGAAGATTCTCGACACCGGCGGCCGCGTGGCCCGCTTCGAGAAGCGCTACGGCAAGAGGACCAAGTAGCATTCTTGACGCCAGTCCATGGGGCCCGGCGCGCGCCAGCGCGCCCCGCCCGGGACTGGCGTTTTTGTATCCAAACGCATATCGCGTCGTCGTTAGCAGTGTTTCAGTCGTTGTTTTCAGGATTCTAAGGAAGGCGTCATGGCAGACGAACAGTTCCCCGCGGCCGCGACCGCGCTGGAGGAATACCAGTCCATCGAGGAGCAGATGGCCAGTCCCGAGGTGGTGACCAACCCCGACAAGATGCGCAAGCTCGGCCGCCGTCACGCCGAACTCGGCGCCATCGTCTCCGCGTACAAGACGTACCTCGGCATCAGGGACGACCTCGAGGCCGCCCGCGAGATGGCCGGCGAGGACCCCGACTTCGCCGACGAGGCCAAGCGCCTCGAGGCCGAGCTGCCGGCCGCCGAGGAGAAGCTGCGGACCGCGCTCATCCCGCGCGACCCCGACGACGCGCGCGACGTCATCATGGAGATCAAGGCCGGCACCGGCGGCGAGGAGGCCGCGCTGTTCGCCGGCGACCTGCTGCGCATGTACACCCGCTACGCCGAGAAGCGCGGCTGGACCGTCTCCATCCAGTCCGAGAACGGCACCGAGCTCGGCGGCGTCAAGGACGTGCAGGTCGCCATCCGCGCCAAGGGCACGCCCGCCCCGGAGGACGGCGTGTGGGCCTCGCTCAAGTACGAGGGCGGCGTGCATCGCGTCCAGCGCATCCCCGTGACCGAATCGCAGGGCCGCATCCAGACCTCCGCAGCCGGCGTGATCGTCTTCCCGGAGGCCGACGAGGACGACGACGAGATCGAGATCGATCCGAAGGACCTGAAGATCGACATCTTCATGAGCTCCGGCCCCGGCGGCCAGTCCGTGAACACCACGTACTCCGCCGTGCGCATGACCCACCTGCCCACCGGCATCACGGTGAACATGCAGGACGAGAAGTCGCAGATCCAGAACCGCGCCGCCGCGCTGCGCGTGCTCAAGTCGCGACTGCTCGCGATGAAGCACGAGCAGGAGGCCGCCGAGGCCGCCGACATGCGCCACTCGCAGGTGCGCTCGCTGGACCGCTCCGAGCGCATCCGCACGTACAACTTCCCGGAGAACCGCATCGTCGACCACCGCACGAACTACAAGGCGTACAACCTCGACCAGGTGCTCGACGGCGACCTGCAGGCGGTCATCGACTCCGACATCCAGGCGGACGAGGCGGAGAGGCTCGCGAATCAGCAGTAGTAAGGATGACTGCGCCATTCGTCCGGCGGGAATCGGTCCATGCGATGCGCGACACGCTCAAGGCCGCTCGGCCAAGCCTACGGTCGCGCATCGCATGGACCGATTCCCGCCTCGTTGGGCGGTTTCGTTGCGATTGATTCGCGAGATGGTGTGAGAGCGACAGAGAGCGATGGGAGGGTGGTTTGTCCCTAGGGGAGATGATTCGTGGGGCGGCGGAGACGCTGCGCGCGGCGGGCGTGGATACGCCGGAGCATGACGCGAAGCTGCTGATGGCCGAGGCCGCGGGCGTGGAGCTGCGTGATGTGGACAAGGCGCTGCTGATGGGCGAGACGCTCGCCTATGACACGGCGCGCTTCGACGAGATGGTCGCGCGGCGGGCCAAGCGCGAGCCGTTGCAGCACATCGTCGGGCATGCGCCGTTCCGCTACCTCGACCTCGAGGTCGGTCCGGGCGTGTTCATCCCGCGGCCCGAGACCGAGACCGTCGTGCAGGCGGGCCTCGACTGGCTCACGCGCAACCGCATCGCGACGCCCCGCGTGGTCGATCTGTGCGCGGGCTCCGGTGCGATCGGCCTGTCCGTCGTCACGGAGGTGCGCGGCGCCGAGGTGTGGGCCGTCGAACTGTCCGACGAGGCGTACGCGTGGACCGAGCGCAACCGCGAGCTGGTCGCGAGGCGGGACCCTCTGGCGGGCTACAACTACCATCTCGAACGCGGCGATGCCACCAGCCCGCTGACGCTGCCGCAGCTCGACGGCACCATCGACATCGTCATCACCAATCCGCCGTACGTGCCGCTCGCCGCGATCCCGGAGCAGCCCGAGGCGCGCGACCACGACCCGGACATGGCCCTGTACGGCGGTTCGGCCGACGGCGCGCTCATCCCCGAGCGGATCGTCCTGCGCGCGGCCGGGCTGTTGCGCGCGGGCGGCGCGCTCGTCATGGAGCACGACATCTCGCAGGGCGACCGTCTCGTCGCCTACGCGCGCGCCAACGGCTTCACCGAGGCGCGCACGGAGAACGACTGGACCGGTCGGCCCCGCTTCCTGTTCGCCGTCAGGGGCTGAGCCGTGAAGCGAACGGTCCTGTGGACCGTTCGTGGGCGAAGGGCGGCGACAGCCGCCGTGATCCCCCGCCCGTCGACTTCCCTCGGTCGGCTACGCTGATGGCCCCTGCCGGAGGGAGCGGGGACGGCCTACTCGGCGTACTGCTGGTAGACGCTGGCGTCCTTGTCGGTGATGGTCTTGATGACGCGGGCCGGGTTGCCGACGGCGACCGAGTTCGCGGGGATGTCCTTGGTGACGACCGCGCCGGCGCCGATCACGCAGCCGTCGCCGATGGTCACGCCGCCGAGGACGGTCACGTTGCCGCCGAACCAGCAGTTCGAGCCGATGTGGATCGGGCGGCCGTATTCGTAGTCGTAGGCGGAGCCGTCCTCGCGCTTGCGCGTGTTGCGGTCCTGCCAGCGCAGCGGGTGCATCGGGGCAGCAGGGAGACGTTCGGGCCGAACAGCACGTCGTCGCCGATGGTGACCGGCGCGCAGTCGAGCACGGTGAAGTTGAAGTTCGCGAACACGCGGTCGCCGATCGTCGTGTGGCATCCGTAGTCGAAGAACACCGGTCCCAGCACGTCCAGCGACTCGCCGTGGCCCGGCAGCAGCTCGTCGAGGATCTCGGCGCGGGCGGCGCGGTCGGCGCGCGAGGTGGCGTTGAATCGCGTGCACAGGTCGGCGGACCTGTCGCGCAGCGCGACCAGCTCCGGATCGGACACGTCGTACAGCTTGCCGTCGAGCATCTCCTCGCGCTCGGAGCGGCGCGGGGTGCGCAGCTCGACGGGCGGCACGCGGAACGGGTCGTCGTCGGTACCGGCGGCGTCGGACGGGGTGTTGGTCTGGTTGGTCATGGTGGCTCCTTTGCGTGTATTCGGGCGGTCCGTCATGCGCACACTGTATGTGTACGACCGTACATAACGGGCCTCGTCGCCGATCGGCTGCGATGCCGTCAGGTTCGGGCCTTCGTGCGACGAAAAGTTATTCGAACAACTTTCATTGTACTGCCCGCTGAGACGAAAACGCCGCGGTCCGTGTGCAATGATGCAATGATAGGTTGTGTCGCGTCCGCCGGCCGAGGCCGAAGCGAACGGTCCGGCGCCACGGGCGGACGGCGATGATGAACGGAGAGGACGGACGATGAGCGAGATTCGCGCTATCGACGACGAGGCATTGGCCGAGGCGGCCGGGATCATCAGTGACGGGGGACTCGTGGTCATCCCCACGGACACCGTGTACGGCATCGCGGGCGATCCACGCAACCAGAGGGCCATCGACCGCATCTACGAGCTCAAGCGCCGCCCGAGGTTCAAGGCGCTGCAGGTGCTGCTCGCCGACGTCGACCAGATCGACGGGCTGGGCATCGAACTGCCGGCGCCGCTCAACAGGCTCGCCGCGCAGTTCATGCCCGGCGCGTTCTCGCCGATCGCCGTGGCGGGGGAGGGATGCACCCTGAGGACCCTCGCCGTGGACGGCACGCAGGGCATCCGCGTGCCCAACTCGGTCCTGTGCCTCAAGGTCCTGCGCGCGCTCGGCCCGCTCGCCGCGTCCAGCGCGAACCGGTCCGGCGACGAAAGCGCGCAGAGCGTGTACGAGGCCGTCGAGGCGTTCGGCGACGCCGTCCCGCTGTATCTGGACGGCGGCAGCACGCCCGGTCACGTCTCCAGCACCGTCGTCGCCGCCGATCCGCACGAGCGCGACGGCATCAGGATCCTGAGGGAGGGCGTGATCCCGCAGACGACGATCCGCCGCGCCCTGCACATGAACGGAGGGGGACTGGGCGCATGAGGATCTACCTGTTCGTCGCCGCCATCGCCGGCGGCGCCACCTACCTGCTCACACCGCTGATCCGGCACGTCGCCATCGAGATCGGCGCCGTCGGCGAGGTCCGCGCGCGCGACGTGCACACCATCCCCACCCCGCGCATGGGAGGCCTCGGCATGATGCTCGGCTTCGCCGTCGCGATGCTGTTCGCCAGCCGCATCCCGTTCATCCAGGGGCTGTTCGAGACCACGCGTCAGGCGTGGGTCGTGCTGCTCGGCGCGATCATGATCTGCCTGATCGGCATGGCCGACGATCTGTGGGACCTCGACTGGATGCTCAAGATGTCCGGACAGCTCCTGACCGCCGTGTTCGTCGCGTGGGGCGGCCTGCAGATCATCTCGCTGCCGCTCGGCTCGCTCGTCACCGCGAGCCCGAGCATCTCGATCACGATCACCGCGTTCCTCATCGTCGCGTCGATCAACGCCGTCAACTTCGTCGACGGCCTTGACGGCCTGGCCTCCGGCATCGTCGCGATCGGCGGCATCGCCTTCGCGATCTACTCCTATATCCTCGCGCGCACGTCGCCCTCGTACGCCTCGATGGCCACGCTCATCGACGTGGCGCTCGTCGGCATCTGCGTCGGGTTCATCCTGCACAACTGGCATCCGGCGAAGCTGTTCATGGGCGACTCCGGCTCGATGCTGCTCGGCTACCTCATCACCTGCGCGTCGATCGTCATGACCGGACGCATCGACCCGGCATCCGTGCACACCAGCGTGTATCTGCCGGTCTTCATGCCGATCCTGCTGCCGATCCTCGTGCTGTTCCTGCCGGTGCTCGACATGTGCCTGGCGATCACCCGGCGCCTCGCCAAGGGGCAGTCGCCGATGCATCCGGACCGCATGCACCTGCACCACCGCATGCTCAGGATCGGGCACACCGTGCAGGGCGCCGTCGCGATCCTGTGGGCGTGGGCCGCGCTGATCGCCTTCGGATCGCTCATGATCCTGTTCTTCAAGGCCTGGCAGGTGTTCATCGGCATGGCGCTCGTCGGCGCGGTGCTCGCCGTGATCACGATGTACCCGTACCTCAAGCACCGCATCCCGGAGATCCGCGCGGAGAACGAGGGCGCCAAGCACGTGCGCGGCTGACCGGCGCCGGCCGGGATCCGGGATCGCGCGAGCCGGCCGGCCGGTGGGATGAACGCGGGCGGAACGGCGGGCGAACGCTTGGGAAACGGCCGTTCGCGACGCACATAGTCGATATCCGTGTCCAACGTCAACGCACATTCATATAGTGGTCATATGGCTACAAACCTCGATATGAACGCAGAATCCGCGTACGCTCCCCTTCCGCCGATTTTCGCGAAGCTCGGCCTCGCCTATGACGATGTGCTGCTGCTGCCGAACGAGACGGACGTCATCCCCTCCGAGGTGGACACCACCACCCACCTGACCCGCAAGATCACCATGAAGGCCCCGGTGCTCTCCGCCGCCATGGATACCGTCACCGAGTCCGAGATGGCCATCGCCATGGCCCGCAACGGCGGCATCGGCGTCCTGCACCGCAACCTGTCCATCGACGATCAGGCCGCCCAGGTCGACGTCGTCAAGCGCTCCGAGTCCGGCATGATCACGGACCCGCTGACCGTCAGCCCAGACGTCACCCTCGCCGACCTCGACAAGCTGTGCGGCAAGTTCCACATCTCCGGTCTGCCGGTCGTCGACAAGGACAACAAGCTCGTCGGTATCATCACCAACCGCGACATGCGCTTCATCGCGTCCGAGGACTACGACCACCTCAAGGTCAAGGACGTCATGACCAAGGAGAACCTGGTCACCGGCCCGTCCAACATCTCCAAGGAGGACGCGCACCGTCTGCTCGCCGAGCACAAGGTCGAGAAGCTGCCGCTCGTCGACGCCGAGGGCCACCTGACCGGCCTGATCACCGTCAAGGACTTCGTCAAGACCGAGCAGTACCCGGACGCCACCAAGGACGAGCAGGGCCGCCTGCGCGTCGCCGCCGGCGTCGGCTTCCTCGGCGACGCCTGGCAGCGTGCCTCCGCCCTGATGGAGGCCGGCGTCGACGTGCTCGTCGTCGACACCGCCAACGGCGAGGCCCGTCTGGCCCTCGACATGATCTCCCGCCTCAAGCACGACTCCGCCTTCGACGGCGTGCAGATCATCGGCGGCAACGTCGGCACCCGCTCCGGCGCCCAGGCCATGATCGACGCCGGCGCCGACGCCGTCAAGGTCGGCATCGGACCGGGCTCCATCTGCACCACGCGCGTGGTCGCCGGCGTCGGCGTCCCGCAGCTGACCGCCGTGTACGAGGCCGCCCAGGCCTGCCGCGCGGCCGGCGTGCCCTGCATCGCCGACGGCGGCATCCACTACTCCGGCGACATCGCCAAGGCCCTCGTGGCCGGCGCGTCCTCCGTCATGCTCGGCGGCACCCTCGCCGGCTGCGAGGAGGCCCCGGGCGAGAAGGTCCTGCTGCACGGCAAGCAGTACAAGCTGTACCGCGGCATGGGCTCCCTCGGCGCGATGGCCCCGCGCGGCAAGAAGTCCTACTCCAAGGACCGCTACTTCCAGGCCGACGTCACCTCCAACGACAAGGTCGTGCCGGAGGGCGTCGAGGGCGAGGTCCCGTACCGCGGACCGCTCAACGCCGTGCTCTACCAGATGCTCGGCGGCCTGCACCAGTCGATGTTCTACATCGGCGCGCACAACATCGCCGAGATGCCCGAGAAGGGTCGCTTCATCCGCATCACCGACGCCGGCCTGCGCGAGTCGCACCCGCACGACATCGTGATGACGGCCGAGGCCCCGAACTACTCCGGCTTCCACAACAACTGATCCGCCGCGTGATCGGCCGGTCCCGTGATCGGCCGATCCGCTTCGTCGGCATCGGAACATGAAGAAGGCTCCCCGCGGGGAGCCTTCTGTCGTATGAGGGGTACGGTGCGTCGGATCAGTCGAGCCTGATCCAGGCGGTCACGTCCTGCGGCAGACGCCCGTCGGCGGTCAGCGGGGCGGACGTGAGCAGCAGCTCGC
Organism: Bifidobacterium santillanense; assembly: GCF_018555385.1. GTDB lineage: Bacteria > Actinomycetota > Actinomycetes > Actinomycetales > Bifidobacteriaceae > Bifidobacterium > Bifidobacterium santillanense. Next base: position 246,499 of record NZ_JAFEJS010000002.1, on the reverse strand, counting down.
CGTCGGGCAGGGCGACCGGTTCGGCGCCGAAGTTGGTGATCGAGGCCCAGCCGTTGGAGCGGCGGTAGGCGATCACGCCGCCCGGATAGCCGTTGGTGCCGTCGTGCAGGTCCGAGGGTCGGTCCTCGGGGAGCCACTCGACGTCGATGTCCTGATTGCGGTACTCCCTGCGGATCGCGAGGGCGCGACGGTACAGGTTGAGCGTCGAATCGGGGTCGGCGTCCTCGACGTCGACGGCCATGTCCTTGAACCACTTGGGCTGCGGCAGATGCGGCTCCTCGCTCGGGGTGCCGTCGGCCTTGGTCCTGGGGGAGAAGCCGAAGGATCCGCCGGTGCCGAACTCGTCGTCCTCACAGGCGAGCGCGGGCGCGTCGGCGGCCGTCCACGGCAGCGGCACGCGGCAGCCGTCGCGGCCCTTCGTGCTGGCCTCGCGGACGGTGTGGAACGCCTCCGGATCCTCGAGGCGATCCCACGGGATGTCCGCCACTTCGAACAGGCCGAGCTCCTCGCCCTGATAGATGTAGGCGGAGCCGGGCAGCGCCAGCTCCATGAGGGCGGCGGCGCGGGCGCGGCGGGTGCCGAGCTCGCGGTCCTCGACGTAGGTGGAGGGGCCGGCGGAGCGCAGCAGCCAGTCGAGCGCCAGCTGATGGTAGTTGGGCGTCCTCACCTGCGGCAGGGCGTAGCGGCTGGCGTGGCGGACCACGTCGTGGTTGCTCATCACCCACGTGGCCGACGAGCCGGAGTCGCGGGCGGTGGCGAGGCCCTGCTCGATGGCGCGGTGGAAGTCGTCGCGGATCCAATCCATCTTCGCGAACTCGAAGTTGAAGGTCTGTCCCATCTCCTCGGGGGAGGCATACAGCTTGAGGCGCTTGGGGTTCACCCATGCCTCGGCCACGGCGAACGCCGGCGGCTCGTGTTTGTCGAACACCTCGCGGCGCCACTCCCTGAAGATCTCGTGGGACTCGTTGCGGTCGAGCACCGGATGCGAGCCGTCGTCGGGCATGAAGTTGTCGGCCCACACGTGGTAGTCGTCGAGGTCGTCGCGCTCGAGATCCTTGGCGAGACCCTGCGCCACGTCGATGCGGAAGCCGTCGGCGCCGTGGTCGAGCCAGAAGCGGAAGGTCTCGAGGAACTCCTCGTGCACGTCCGGGTTCTTCCAGTTGAAGTCGGGCTGCTCGACGGTGAACATGTGCAGGTACCACTGGCCGTCGGGCACGCGGGTCCATGCGGGGCCGCCGAAGTGGTTCTCCCAGTTGGTCGGCGGCAGGTCGCCGTTCGGGCCCCTGCCGTCGCGGAAGATGTAGCGGTCGCGTTCGGGCGAGCCGGGGCCGGCGGCGAGGGCGGCCCTGAACCAGCGGTGGCGGTTGGAGCTGTGGTTCGGGACCACGTCCACGACGATCTTGATGTCGCGCTCGTGCGCCGCCCCGGCGAGGGCGTCGAAGTCGTCCATCGTGCCGAGCTTCGGGTCGACGGCGCGGTAGTCGTCCACGTCGTAGCCGCCGTCGGCGAGCTGCGAGGGGTAGAACGGATTGAGCCAGATCGCGTCGATGCCGAGTTCGGCCAGATAGTCCATCTTCTCGGTCACGCCGGCGAGGTCGCCCAGGCCGGAGCCGGTGGTGTCCTTGAAGCTGCGCGGGTAGATCTGGTAGACGGCGGCCTGCTTCCACCACAGCGCGGGATCGGTTGCGTCGGTCATGTCCGTTCCTCCTTGCATCGTGAATCGTCGGGATGATGACGGTTGCATACAAACGACGAATTGCTGGTTGCGACGCTTGCAATGCTTTGCGTTACTCGAATGATAACGCTTGCATTACCCGTAGCCGCGACCGCGACGCGCCCGGTCGGCCGGGGCCGCGGTCCGCGCGTCCGGCACGGCCGGCGGCCCCGGATGCGCACGCCCGTCGAGGTGTTGTAGGTGCCGCGCTATAGTCTGAACTGTTCTTGAAACCCACGGAAAAGAGGAACGACATGGTGGATGCGCATGACGCCGAAACCTACACGGCGGAGGGATCCCGCCTCATCTGGATCGACTGCGAGATGACCGGACTCGACATTTTCGGCGGCGACGAGCTCGTCGAGGTGTCCGTCGTGCCCACCGACTTCGACCTGAACGTGCTGGACGAGGGCGTCGACTACGTCATCAAGCCGAGCGACAAGGCCGTGGCGCACATGAACGACTTCGTGCGCCAGATGCACACCCGCTCCGGCCTGATCAACGAGTGGGAGCACGGACTGAGCCTCGAGGAGGCCGAGAGGAAGGTCACCGAGTACGTGCTCCGCTTCACCCCGGACGGCGTCAAGCCGCTGCTTGCCGGCAACACCATCGGCTCGGACAAGAAGTTCCTCGACCACTACATGCCGAACCTCATGAGCCACCTGCACTACCGCAGCATCGACGTGAGCACGTTCAAGGAGCTCGCCCGCCGCTGGTACCCGGCCGTGTACGAGAACCGCCCGCCGAAGAACGGCGGCCACCGTGCGCTCGCCGACATCATCGAGTCGCTCGACGAGCTGCGCTACTACCGCGCGGCCGTCATGGCGCCGGCCCCCGGCCCCGATGCGGCCGAGGCCGCGCGCATCCGCGATGAGATCGTCGCGACCAGCATCAACAGGTAATCGATCGCTTGCAGAGAACCGTTCTCAATAACAAACGTGTGAGCCCCCGGCCTTCGGAATCGAACACGGAAATCGGCGAAATCGCCGGAAACACGCCGAAACCGTCGATGTTCGGTTTGTGAGGTCGTGTGCGTATGGTGCGCACGTTTCGTAATGAGAACGGTTCTCTGCGCAACAGAGAGGTAAGCAACATGACCGCAAAGGACTGGACCGCCATCTCCCGGGGGCCGCACGACATCCGCCTCGTCGTGGCGGACATGGACGGCACACTGCTCGACGGCGAGAGCCGCATCCCCGACGACTTCTGGCCGCTGCTGGCCGACCTCAGGACGCGCGGCGTCGAGTTCGTGCCCGCGTCCGGCCGCCAGCTCGCCACGCTCCGCTCGATGTTCGAGACCGAAGCCGCTGACGGCAAGGCCATGTCGTTCGTCGCCGAGAACGGCAACGTCGTGGTCGCCGACGGCGAGATCGTCGACGTACACGGCGTCGGCTGGGACCTCACGCGCGACCTCATCGACATCGTAGACCGCGCCGTCGAGGCCGGATCTCACGACATCGGCCTGGTCGTGTGCGGACTCAAGACCGCGTACATCCAGCGCACGGACCAGCCGTTCGTCGACGAGTGCGCGAAGTACTACAAGGCGATGAAGATCGTCGACGACCTGCACGAGATCCTCGGCACGCCCGGCGAGACGGTCCTCAAGCTCGCGATCTTCGACTTCGGCGACGCCGAGTCGATGGCCGGCGACCTGCTCGGCGACGTGGCGCGCGAGCATGCGGTCGTCGTCTCCGGCGCCCACTGGGTCGACATCATGGACCTGGACACGAACAAGCGCCAGGGCGTCGTCGCGCTGCAGCGCCATCTCGGCGTCACCCCGGCGCAGACCGCGGTGTTCGGCGACTACCTCAACGACCTCGAGATGCTCGAGGCCGGCGAATGGTCGTTCGCGATGGCCAACGCGCACGACGACCTCAAGGCCGCGGCGCACTGGATCGCCCCGGCCAACACCGAGCACGGCGTCATCACGGCCGTGCGCCGGCTGATCGGCGAGTAGGAAGCGGGTCGATGAGGCAGAGCGAGGCTTTGGCGATCCTGAACGCCGGCGCGAACGTGTTCCTGACGGGCGCGCCCGGTGCGGGCAAGACGTACGCGTTGAACGAGTTCATCCGGCAGGCGCGCGCCGATGGCGCCGACGTGGCCGTCACCGCGTCCACCGGCATCGCCTCCACGCACATCGACGGCCAGACCATCCACTCGTGGAGCGGCGTCGGGCTGGCGAACGTGCTCACGCCGAACCTGCTCAAGACCATCAAAACCCGCCGTCGCCGCCGCATCCAGGCCGCCGACGTGCTCGTCATCGACGAGGTGTCGATGCTGCACGCCTGGCTGTTCGACATGGTCGACCAGGTGTGCCGGGCCGTGCGGCGCGACCCGCGCCCGTTCGGCGGCCTGCAGGTCGTCCTCTCCGGCGACTTCTTCCAGCTGCCGCCGGTGTCCGTCTCCGGACGCAACCGCGACGTGCTGCCGCCCAGCGCCGAATTCACCGCCTCGCGCGAACGCTACGCGCGTGCCGGCCTCAACCCGGAGGGGTTCGTCACCGAGTCGCTCGTCTGGGCGGAGCTCGACCCGGTCGTGTGCTATCTGACCGAACAACACCGCCAGGACGACGGCAGGCTGCTCACCGTGCTCACCGACATCCGCGAGGGGCGCGTGAGCGACGCCGACCGCGACGTCCTCGTCACGCGCCTCGGCGTCGAACCGGCCGGGGACGAGGTCGCGGTCCACCTGTTCCCCGTCAACCGCCAGGCCGACGACCTCAACGACGCGCGGCTCGCGCGCATCGAGACCGACCCGCACGAGTTCCACGCCGAGCAGGCGGGGCCGGCGAACCTCGTCGAACGCCTCAAGCGCAACATGCTCGCCCCCGAACGCCTCGTGCTCAAGGAGGGCGCGGCCGTCATGGCGCTGCGCAACGACGCGGACCGGCAGTTCGTCAACGGCTCGCTCGGCACCGTGCGCGCCTTCGCGGCCGAGAGCAAGGGCGGATGGCCGATCGTCGAGTTCGAGAACGGCAACATCGTCACGATGAAGCCGGCCACGTGGGAGATGATGGACGGCGACGAGGTGCTCGCGTCCGTCGCGCAGGTGCCGCTGCGCTGCGCGTGGGGCATCACCATCCACAAGTCGCAGGGCATGACGCTCGACCGCGCCGTCATGGACCTGAGGCGCACGTTCGCGCCCGGCATGGGCTACGTGGCGCTCTCGCGCGTCGAATCGCTCGACGGCCTCTACCTGGAGGGCGTCAACAACCGCATGTTCCTCGTCTCGCCCGACGCGGTCATGCTCGACGGCGACCTGCGCGAGGCGTCCGCCGCCGCAAGCGACCAGCTGGCGCGCGACGGCGCCTCCGCGTTCAAACCGTCGCTCTCGTTCCCCGCGGGCGATCCCGACGACGAGTTCGCCCAGACCGCGCTGTTCTGAGCGCCGATCGTCGTGCCGGCCGACGTTCATCGACGGCGAAAGCCGGGGGATCCGCCGGACGGGAGCGATGAACTAGGCTGGAGGAGTGGAGACCGCCGCATCGGCGTGGGGATGCGACCGAAACGGAAGGATGGGGCGTCATGACGGGGAATCCGATGGAACGGGACGGCGACGGCGACGAACATTACGGCGGTGACGTCGACGCCATCGACGATCCGACGCTGCTGGACGGATTGACCGGGGACGGCGGCGGCATCGACGGGGAACGTCATGGCCACGGACCCGCCCGCGGCCGTCGTCGCGCCGTAAAGCCGATCGTCGCCGCGGTGATCGCGCTGTTCGCGGCCGGACTGGTGTTCGCCGGATGGACGGTCGCGCGCTCGGTGCTCGACTCGCGCCGGCAGGCGCACGAGACCGCGCTCGCCTCATGCCGCTCATCGCGCCGCACGTACACGGAGACCGCCACGACGTTCACCCCGACCCTCGCCAAGTCGAAGACGCTGCTCGAGAAGACCAAGGGATTCGACGCCAGCGAGACCCGCGCACGGCTGCAGCAGAAGGTCAACGGCACCTCCGGCATCGACTTCGCCGCGCTCGCCGCCGCCGACTGCACGGCCGGCATGTCGACCGCCGAACTGACCGACCTGGCCGACCGGTACGGCAGCTCCGAAACCCAGATGGAGACCGCCATGATCTCCATGCCCTATGACGCGCAGAACCTCGAGGGCATCCTCGACGGGCTCACCGTACGGGACGCGCGCGCGAACCTCACGACCCTCCTCGACAAGGCGCGCACCGCCTACTCGCGTTCCGACGGCAAGGCCGACGACGCCCTGCGCGCCACGCTCCAACAGGCCATCGACACCGCCCAGCGCGTGCTCGACACCACCTCCACCACCGACGCCGCGACCGTCGCCGCACAGGCCGGCCCGCTGACCCGGGCCACGGACGCGGTCATCGCCGCGATGCCGCTCGACTGCCACTTCGCCGACTGTGTGGCGCTCACGTTCGACGACGGCCCCGACAAACGGCGCACGCCCAAGGTGCTCGCCGCGCTCGCGAAGGCCAAGGTCCCCGCCACGTTCTTCCTGCAGGGGCAGTTCGTCAACGGCTCCAACGTCGATCTCGTCAAACGCATGGTCGCCGAAGGGCATTCGGTCGGGTCGATCTCGTGGCGTCACACGCAGATGCACGCGATGGGTGCCGACCAGCTCGCCAAATGGTTCAAGGACACCGACGACGTGATCGCCGGGGCGTCCGGCAGGCCCGTAACCCTGTTCCGCCCGCCGGACGGCGCATGGAGCGACGCGCTGCGCACCGCCGCCAGGGACAACGGGCAGGCGATGATCATGTGGAGCGTCGACTCGGGCGACTGGGACGGCAAGGTCACCGCCTCCACGATCGCCAAACGTGTCGTCTCCGATGCGGCTCCGGGCGCGATCGTCGCGATGCACGACGGCAACGCGGCCACCGCCAAGGCGCTGCCCGAGATCGTCAAGGGCCTCGAGGCCAAGGGCTACCACCTCGTCACCATCGATACCCTGCTCGCCGGCGCGCTCGATCCCGTCCAACCCGGAGACATGGTCTACGGCCTCGACAACATCCAGCGGAACAATCAGGGAACGGACGCCGCCGCGCAATAGGCGGAGCGGCCGCGCGACTACCATGGGAGTCAAGAGGTGGTCGTTATGATGCGTTCCCTTTCCGTGCGTCCGGCGGCGGTGGCCGGCGCCTTCTATCCCGACGATCGCGTCGTATTGCAAAAGATGATCGACCGGCAGCTCGGCTACGGGCGTGGCCTCGTCGCGAAACTCGCCGACGCGTTGCCGCAAGGCGCGCCGAAGGCGGTGATCGTGCCCCATGCCGGCTACGTCTACTCCGGCACGACCGCGGCGCTCGCCTACGCGCTGCTCGAACGCGGGCGTGGCACGATCCGCCGCGCGGTGATCGTCGGGCCCACGCACCGCGTGGCCGTGCGCGGCGTCGCCTGTCCGACGGCCGCCGCGTTCGCGACCCCGCTCGGCGAGGTGCCGGTCGACGTCGCGTCCGAACGCCGCGCGCTGGGACTGCCGGATGACGCTCCGTTGCGCTCCGGCATGCGCGCCCTGCCGGACGCCCCCGCGCCGGCGCTCATCGTCCACGATCCGACCCATGCGCGGGAGCACGCGGTCGAGGTGCAGATCCCGTTCCTGCAAACCGTGCTCGGTCCGGACCTCGAGATCGTGCCCCTCAACGCCGGGAACGCGAGCCCGAGCGAGGTCGGCGACGTGCTGCGCGCCCTGTGGGGCGGACCGGAGACCGTCATCGTGATCAGCTCCGACCTGTCCCACTACCATCCGCAGGAATACGCGCGCGAACTCGACGACGAGACCATCGACGCGATCGGGCGGCTCGACGGGCCCATCCACCCGCGTCGCGCCTGCGGCGCCTACCCGATCAACGGCCTGCTCGACGTGCTGACGCGCGGGCTACGGCCGTCGTCCGATGGGCGGCACGGCGACGCCGGCGACGTCGCGTTCGACCTGCGGCTGCTCGGCCGCAGCACCTCCGGCGACGACGGGATCGTCGCGCCCGCCGGGGCGTCGCGCCCGGCGATGGACGACCCGGACGAGGCCGTCGTCGGCTACTCATCGTTCGCCGTCTGGCAGACGACCGTGCCGTCCGACTCCAGCCGTACGGCAACGGACCGGTCGGGTCTCACGACCGATGCGGGGGATGGAACGGATAGTCGGAACATCGGGGAATCGGCTGAATCGGCAGACGAATCCCACGCCGACGAATCACGCGGCGATGTGCTGCTGCGCCTCGCGCGCGCGGCGATCCGCGAGCATCTGGAACTCGACGATGACCCCGCGAACCGGCCGAACGCGATCATCGAACGCCATCCGTGGCTCTACGAATCCGGCGCGAGCTTCGTCACCCTCACCGAAAGCGGACGGCTGCGCGGCTGCATCGGCACCCTGCAGGCGTACCGGCCGCTCGGCTGCGACGTGACCGCCCACGCGGTCGACGCGGCCAGCCGCGACCCGCGGTTCGCGCCCGTCACCGCACGCGAATACCCGCTGCTCGAGATCGAGGTGTCGGTCCTGGGCAGGCCGGAGCCGATCACGACGTCGGACGGCGCCCCCGTGCGCTCGCGGACGGAACTCGAACGCGTGCTCAGGCCTGGAACGGACGGGCTCATCCTCACCGAGCGTGCCGGCCGCGGACTGCGCGCGACGTTCCTGCCGCAGGTGTGGGAGCAGCTGCCGGACGGCCACGACTTCGTCTCGCACCTGCTCGCCAAGGCCGGCATCGCGCCGGACCTCGATTGGTCGAACGGCGAGATCGAGTGCGAACGCTACGGGGTGAGCGCCTATGCCGACCATGAGTGAGACGACGACCGGCGCCGCGACGGCCGAGGTCATGACGGGCAGGGAGGCGCGGGCCGCGTTCGGTCCGGCCTTGGGCCGCTGGCAGACGCGGCTTCACGACGGCACCGGACGGGCCCGCTGCGACCTGTGCCCGCGCCGCTGCGTGCTGCGCCCCGGACAGCGCGGCTTCTGCTTCGTGCGCTCCAACCACGACGGCGTCATCGTGTCCGACACGTACGGGCGCAGCTCCGGCTTCGCGGTCGATCCGGTCGAGAAGAAGCCGCTCAACCACTTTCACCCCGGCTCGAGCGTGCTGAGCTTCGGCACGGCCGGATGCAACTCCGGATGCCGGTTCTGCCAGAACTGGGACATCTCCAAGGCGCGTGACTTCGACCGGCTCGGCGTCGAGGCGGGCCCGGAGCGGATCGCGGCCGTGGCCGCCGACCGCGGCATCGACTCGGTCGCGTTCACCTACAACGACCCGATCGTGTTCGCCGAATACGCGATCGACACCGCCGCCGCCTGCCGTGCGCGCGGCATCCACCCGATCGCCGTCACCGCCGGATACATGTCCGCCGAGGCGCGGCCCGACTTCTACGACGCGATGGACGCCGCCAACATCGACCTGAAGGGCTTCACCGAGGACTTCTATTGGAAGGTCACCGGCACGCATCTGCAGGACGTGCTCGACACCATCGACTACGCGGTCAACGGGGCGCGCACCCCGGACGGGCAGCACGTGTGGGTGGAGCTGACCACCCTGCTCATCCCGGGGCTCAACGACGACGACGCGCAACTGCACGCCGAATGCGCATGGATCCGGGAGCACTGCGGCCCCGACGTGCCGCTGCACTTCTCCGCGTTCCACCCGGCATGGAGGATGACCGACGTGCCGCCGACCCCGCACGCGACGCTCACCCGCGCGCGCCGGATCGCGATGGGGGAAGGGCTTCACTACGTGTACACCGGCAACGTCCACGACCGCGACGGCGACACCACGTTCTGCCCGAACCCGGCCTGCCGGGCGAGGCTCGTGGAGCGCGACTGGTACCGCATCGTCGCCGACCGGCTGAGCGGCCAAGGCGATGACGCGCGCTGCCCCGAGTGCGGCACCCCCATCGCCGGGGAATGGTGATCGAACCGCGAGACGGACGGTCCGGCGGGCCGTTCGTAGGTTCGGCCGAGCGGGTCGTGCCGTGAAGTGGCGTCGGGCCGGCCCGCAGGGGCGCCCGTAATCGCGAACGGGCGTTGTCGGTTGACGCGAATATCTTGGAGCCTATGACTTCCAATACCCTTCGTATGTCTACCCTGTTCCTGCGCACCCTGCGCGAGGACCCCGCCGACGCGGACGTCGATTCCGCCAAGCTCCTGCAGCGCGCCGGATACATCCGCAAGGCCGCGCCCGGCATCTGGACCTGGCTGCCGCTCGGCCTGCGCGTGCTCAACAAGATCGAGGCCATCATCCGCGAGGAGATGAACGGCATCGGCGCCCAGGAGGTGCACTTCCCGGCCCTGCTGCCGCGCGAGCCGTACGAGGCCACCCACCGCTGGGAGGAGTACGGCGACAACATCTTCCGTCTCAAGGACCGTCACCAGGCCGACTACCTGCTCGCGCCGACGCACGAGGAGATGTTCACCCTCCTGGTCAAGGACATGTACTCGTCCTACAAGGACCTGCCGGTCGTCCTCTACCAGATCCAGACCAAGTACCGCGACGAGTTCCGCCCGCGCGCCGGCCTCATCCGCGGCCGCGAGTTCGTCATGAAGGACGCCTACTCGTTCAACATCGACGAGGAGGGCATGCGCAAGGCGTACTACGACGAGCGCGGCGCGTACGAACGCGTCTTCCAGCGCATCGGCCTCAAGTACGTGCCGGTGTTCGCGATGTCCGGCCCGATGGGCGGCTCCGCGTCCGAGGAGTTCCTCGCCCCGATGCCGATCGGCGAGGACACCTTCGCGCTCGCCCCGTCCGGCAAGGCCTGGAACGTCGAGGCCCTGCACACGCCGGAACTGCCGGAGATCGACTGCTCCGCCACCCCGGCCGCCACCAAGGAGGCCACCCCGGACGCCAAGACCATCGACAAGATGATCGAGCGCGCCAACGCCGACCATCCGCGCACCGACGGCCGCGAATGGGCCGCCTCCGACATCCTCAAGAACGTGGTCATCGCCGTCAAGCATCCGGAGGACGCGGAGCACGACGAGCCGTGGCGCGAGCTCATCGTCGTCGGCGTGCCGGGCGACCGCACGGTCGACATGAAGCGTCTCGAGGCGCAGTTCGCCCCGTCCGAGCTCGAGGAGGCCACCGAGGAGGATCTGAAGGCCCACCCCGAACTGGTGCCGGGCTACATCGGACCGATGGTGCTCGGCCCGCAGGGCCAGGCCGCCGGCGTCGAGGAGCCGCTGCGCTACTTCGTCGACGCGCACGTCGTCAAGGGCTCCGCATGGTTCACCGGCGCCGACGAGCACGAGGTCGACTACTACGATCTCGTCTACGGCCGTGACTTCGAGGCCGACGGCACTGTCGAGGCCGTCGAGGTCCGTCACGGTGACATGAGCCCGGACGGCTCCGGCCCCTTGAGCTTCGAGCGCGGCGTCGAGATCGGCCAGGTCTTCCAGCTGGGTCTGAAGTACTCCAAGGCGCTGGATCTCAAGGTCCTCGACCAGAACGGCAAGGCCGTCCCGGTGTGGATGGGCTGCTACGGCATCGGCGTGAGCCGCGTGCTCGCCTGCGTCGCCGAGACCCACCACGACGAGCGCGGCCTCGCCTGGCCGACCGTCATCGCGCCGGCCCAGGTGCACGTGGTCGCCACCGGCAAGGACGAGAAGGCGTTCGAGGGCGCCGAGCAGCTGGTCGCCGAGCTCGAGGCCAAGGGCGTCGAGGTCATCTACGACGACCGCAAGAAGGTCTCCCCGGGCGTCAAGTTCAAGGACGCCGAGCTCATCGGCGTGCCGGTCATCGCCGTGGTCGGCCGCGACTACGTCAACGACGGCACCATCGAGGTCCGCGACCGCGACGGCGAGAACAAGGTCGCCGTGCCGGCCGCCGAGGCCGCCGCCACCATCGTCGACCGTCTGGCCTGATCGATTCCGGTGACTCACCGCATACGCCCCTTCCACACGGAAGGGGCGTTCTCGTTTGCGACGCCATGATGGGCGCGTCGTGAGATACGCGGACGCGGATGGTGGTCCGACGGCGGATGAGGGCATAGTCTTGGAAATACGTCTGCATGCATAGAAAGGACCATCATGGCCAATGAAGACAGGACGAACGCCGGAGCGGCGAACGAGAACGCGCAGGACGGCAAGGACGGCGAGCCGCGTATCCTCGGCTGGTTCTACGCGTTCGACGCCGACGACGATCCCCACGACCCCGACCGGCTGATCTGGATGTCGCTCGAGGAGGCGGACGACGGCGGCCGCGAGACCAGCATCCACGCCGACAACCTCCTCAGACTGCACGCGGAGAACCGTCCGCTGCTGCTCGCCGACGTCAAACTGCTCGGCGAGGCGCTCGCCGGGTACGAGGACGCGGAGGCGAAGGGCGTCACGTTCCGTCGCTACGCCTTCTCCTGCGCGGACGAGCTGCCCGAGGGCGTCATGCCGATCGCGCGGTTCACCGCCGAAGTCGGCAGGAACGAGGAGGGCATGACCGTCACGCATCGTTGCGCCGTCAACGACCGGCTCAAGCCGGAGCTGCTGGTCGGCGCGCAGCGCCTCGTCGCCGGCATGATCGAGAACCTGCCCCGGCTCTTCGATCAGCTCGAGGAATCGGAGCGAAACGACGAGCCCTCCACCGACGCGATCGCCGACATCGCGTCCGATCTCTTCGATAAGGCCGGCGGCGCGGGCGCAGGGAACGCCGGTGAGGACGCCGCCGACTCCGGTGCCCCCGCCGGGACCGCCGAACCCGCCGCCTCCGATACGGCCCGCGAGTCGAAGGTGTTCGGCTACTTCTACGCGTACGACGAGAGCACGACCGTCGACGATCCCGGCATGATCGCGAGGATCAGCGCCGAGCCGGACGACGACGGAGGGATGAAGCTCGGATTCTCGCTGTCGTCGTTCCTCACCGACAGCGTCGACAACTGCGGCGCGATGCTCGCGTTCGTCTCCCAGCTGTACGACGTGCTGCCCCGGTCCGATGACGGCGGCAGCGTCTATCGCCGCTATGCGTTCACGAACCGTTCCGAACCGCCGGAGCACACGCTGCCGTTGGGCCGCATCGTCGTCGAATTTGAGGACGGCAGGCCGGTCGGATCCCATTGCGAGGCGGCCGGGGACGAGAGGCTGCACGACGCCCTGATCGGCGCGTCGCACATCATCGGGGAGTTCGGTCCGTACATGCGCCAGGTGCTCGACCGGAAGCAGACCGAGTCCGGGGCGCACGGCGACGACTGATCGCCCCGCACGGATCGGAGCCCCGATTGTGGATAAGTCGTCGGTCGTGCACAGACGGTCCACAACGCGCCGACCGATCGGGGCTCCGTCCACATCGGTCTGAATCGTTGCGTGCGGCCGTGGTCCCGCCGCACGCTGGTGTCACCGGAAGGCCGTTCGCGCGTCGTTCGCGCGGGGCGGCCCTCCGGTCCATCGATCACGACAATCGACGGTCGGCCAACGGCGGCCGGCCGTGTCAAGGAAAGGACCAATCGCCATGGGCATCCAGCAGATCCAGGTGACCGTCACCGGCAATCTCGGGGCGGACCCCAAATCATTCGGCAGGAACATCGACGCGCCAGCGTGCTCGTTCCGCGTCGGCGTGACGCCGCGCTACTTCGACGGCAACCTCCGTCAATGGCGCGACCGCGAGACGACGTGGATCGGCGTGCGCGCCTACCGCACGCTCGCCACGAACGTCCTCAACTCGCTGCACAAGGGCGATCCCGTCATCGTGACGGGCATGCTGCGGACCGAACGATGGCGCAAGGAGGGCGAGCCGGTCGACCGCATCACCCCGGTGGTCGACGCCGTCGCGGTCGGACACGACCTGAGCCAGGGCGTCGGACGGTTCCGTCGTGCGGGGCGCGAGCAGCCCGCCGCGAACGGACAGGGCGATGGAGCCAACATCGGCGGAACCGGAGCCAGCGGGAACGGATACGGCGGCAGCATGCCGGGCGGGACCGGCGCTGACCCGTACGGCACGCCGCCCAGCAACGACCCCGTGCCCGGTGCGGGAGCGGCCGCCCCGCCGGTCGACCTCGCCACCGGTGAGATACGGGACGACGAGGCGCCGGTCTACGGCGCCGTGACGGAGGACGGCGGCGAATCCGAATCCGCATCCGTCGACGTTCCGGATCCGGGGAACACGGTCGTTTCCGGGAACGCCGACGGACCGGAGGGCGGACAGGGAGACGAATCCTCCACCGTGGCCGAGGCCGATAGCGGAGCCGACCGTGAGTTCGGGGACCCGTCGATGTAGCGCGACGGAACGGGAACCACCGGACTCACGGATTCCGGACCCACGGATACGACGAGCGCCGTGCGGCATCGTGGAAACACGACGCCGCACGGCGCTCGTCGTCGCTCGCGCGTTCGATGCGTCCGCCCGGTCGGCCGACGCGGGGATCACCAGATGCGCACGCGGTCCTCAGGGGCGAGGTACATCGGATCGCCCGGCTGGACATCGAACGCCTTGTAGAACAGGTCCACGTTGCGCACGATGCCGTTGGTGCGGCACTCGGCGGGGGAGTGCGGGTCGATCTGCAGGTACTGCTCGGCCAGCTCGTCGCGGTTCTTCGTGCGCCAGATCGTCGCATAGCTCAGGAAGAAGCGCTGCACGCCGGTGAAGCCGTCCATCTCGGGGGCGGTCCTCAGCGACGCCTCGATGGCCTCGGCCGAGCCGTCCTCCGGGCGTCCGGCGGCCTTGTCGAGCGCGAACGCGTACGCCTTGAGGGCGATGTTCACGCCGCCCAGATCGCCGATGTTCTCGCCGATCGTCAGCGCGCCGTTGACGTGCGGGGCCTTGTCCGGCTCGTCCGCGTACTTCTCGGCGAGCTGCCTGGGGACGAACGCGTTGTACTGCTCGATGAGCGCCTTCGTGCGCTTCTCGAAGTTCTCCTTGTCGCCGGCCGTCCACCAGTCGTTGAGCTTGCCGTCGCCGTCGTACTGCGCGCCCTGGTCGTCGAAGCCGTGGCCGATCTCGTGGCCGATCACCGCGCCGATGCCGCCGTAGTTGGCCGCGTCCTCGGCGTCCGGATCGAAGAACGGCGGCTGCAGGATCGCGGCCGGGAACACGATGACGTTCATCGTCGGCTCGTAGTAGGCGTTGACCGTCTGCGGGTTCATCAGCCACTCGTCCTTGTCGACCGGCTTGCCGACCTTCTCCAGCTGGTAGCCGGTCTTGTACAGGGCCGCCGCCTTCATGTTGTCGGCGAGCACCGCGTCCTCGTGCACGTCCAGCGCCGCGTAGTCGCGCCAGTGGTTCGTGTAGCCGATCTTCGGCGTGAACTTGGAGAGCTTCTCCAGCGCCTTCTCCTTGGTGGCCTCGCCCAGCCAGTCGGAGTTCGTGATCGACACGCGATAGGCGTCGATGAGGTTCGCGACCAGCTGCTCCATGCGGCGCTTCGAGCTTTCGGGGAAGTGACGGCGCACGTACTCGCGGCCCACGTCCTCGCCGCAGATGCCGTTGACGAGGCTCACGCCGCGCTTCCAGCGGTCGCGCTGCTTCTTGGCGCCGGAGAGCACCTTGCCGAAGAAGTCGAAGTTCGTCCTGTCGAACTCGTGCGACAGGTAGGAGGCGGCGCCGACGATCATGTGGACGCGCGCCCAGAGCTTGAGGTCATCGAGATCGGTCGACTCCCAGAACGCGTCGAGACCCGTCAGGAAGCTCGGCTCGTGCACGATCACGCGGTCGAACACCCTGCGGAAGTCGAGCGGCTGGACGGTCGCGGCCGCGGTGCGGTCGTAGCCGACCTGCCAGGCGTCGATCCACGCGCCGAGATCGAAGTGGGGGAGCATCGCTGCCAGATCGGCGTATTCGGTGGGATTGTAGGTCTTCACCGAATCGCGCGTGGCCACGTTGTCCCAGTGGTTCGCGGCGATGCGGGTCTCCACGTCGAGGAAGCGGCGGGCCATGTCGAGGGCGGCCTCGCTCGGGGTCGGGATCGGGGAGTCGGCGGCGTCGGCGGTCTCGGCGTCGTCGGAGCCGCGGGTCGGCAGTTCGTCGCCGACGTTCGGGTTCTCCTCGGCGGCCGGGGCGTACCCGGCGTTGACGAGCTGGGTGGCGATCATGCGCACGTAGGCCTCGCGCACCGGCGCGTAGTGGTCCTCGCGGTAGTACGCCTCGTCCGGCAGCAGGATGCCGGCCTGCTCGATGTGCGCGATGTTGACCTCCGGGTCGCCCGGGTCGCCGTAGATGGCGAGGCCGAAGATGTCGGAGCCGCCCTCGGCATTGAGCTCGCCGAGCGTGCGGGTCATCGCGGCCTTGTCGGCGGCGGCGTCGATGGCGTCCAGCGCGGGCCTGATCGGCGCGATGCCGGCCGCCTCGATCGCCTCGGTATCGAGGAACGAGCGGTACAGGGCGCGCGACTTCGCGGCCGGCTTGTCGCCCGCGTCGCCGGAGTCGGCCCCGTCCGCGTCCTCCTCGAGGATGTCGCGGATCTGGTTCTCCGCGTCCTCGGCGAGCTTGTCGAACGAACCGTAGCGCGAACGGTCGTCGGGCAGACGGTACGTGTCGATCCACGGGCCGTTCGCGTAGCGGAACAGATCCTCGGACGGCCTGATGACGCCGGAGAACGACGCCGGATCGATGCCGGACTTCATCGCCGGCGTGATGTTGGTTTCGGGTGTTTCACTCATGGGAACCAACAGTAGTCGGCATGGGGGAGCGGTCGGGCCGTTCCGGCGATAAGTTCACCTGCAGTTCGACAGCGTGAGCTGACGGTGGATGACCGCGTCGTTGTTCTTGGCGGGCACGTCGTTCCAGCGGGCCTCGCCGAATCCGGTGCGGCCGGCGTGACGGTCGGTGTAGCGGTGCATCCACTCGAGGCACTGCTGCGTCTGGATCGCATCGCTCAGGGCGCGGTGCTCCTCGTTGTCGGCGATCTCGAAGCGCTGGATCAGGTCGAGCAGACGGTGATGACGCTCGTACGGGAACAGCGTGCGGCTGATCTGCATCGTGTCGTAGTCGACGCAGGAGAACGGGTCGCCGAGCACGTGGCGCGCGTTCCAGTCGAGGAAGCGGATGTCGAAGCTCACGTTGTGCCCGACGATCGGTTCGAACGGCACGGCCGCCACGGACTCGCCGTCGGCCTCGTAGGAGGCGTCCGGATCGGCCGAGACGCCGGCGGACAGCCACGCGACGAAGTGCGGCAGCACCTCGTCGATCGTGGGCAGGCCCGCGACCATGTCGTCGGTGATGCCGGTCAGCCTGACGACCTGCGCGGGGATCGGGCGCAGCGGGTTCACCAGCTGCTGGAAGCGGTCCACGATCCGACGCTCGCGCACGCGCACCGCGCCGATCTCGGTGATCGAGCAGCTGTTCGGATAGAAGCCGGTGGTCTCCAGATCGAGCGTGACGTAGTCGGTCGGGAATCCGGTCGCGTCGTCGTCGTACGCGGAATCGTCGATGCGGCCGAATGCGGTGATGCCGGAAGCGGTCACGGTGTGCTCCTTCTGTAACGTGGGCGCGCGAACCGTCCGGCGCGCCCGAAATGCTCAATCCATAGTAGAGGCACGCGCGGAAGGCGGGGCCGGTGCGCCGACGGCGGGCGGTCTATATTGGTGGGAATACGCGTTTCCGGGACGAAAGGAAGACGATGACACGGATCACGGCGGGAATCGTGGCGCATGTGGATGCCGGCAAGACCACACTGTCCGAGGCGCTGCTGTACCGCACCGGAGAGATCCGCACGCTCGGCCGCGTGGACCACGGCGACGCCTTCCTCGACACCGATTCGCTCGAGAAGGCGCGCGGCATCACGATCTTCGCGCACCAGGCGCTCGTCGAGCACGGCGACCTCAGGCTCACGTTGCTCGACACCCCCGGGCACGTCGACTTCGCCGCCGAGACCGAGCGTGTGCTGCGCGTGCTCGACTACGCGATCCTCGTCGTCTCCGGCACCGACGGAGTGCAGGGCTACACCGAGACGCTGTGGCGGCTGCTCGCGCGGTACCGCGTGCCGGTGTTCCTGTTCGTCAACAAGTGCGACGCGCCCGGATTCGACCGCGACGCCGTGCTGGCTCAGCTGCGACGACGCCTGAGCGACGCGGTGGTCCCGCTGCCGGCGATGGGCGACGGCGCCTCCGACGGGACGACCGTGCCGTTCGGTGACGAGGTCGAGGACGTCGCCGCGCTCGACGAGTCCGCGATGGAGGAGTACTTCGACGCCGGTGGGCTCACGCTCGGCCGAGTGCGCGCGATGATCGCCGCGCGCGAGCTGTTCCCCGTGTTCTTCGGCTCCGCGCTGAAGCTCGAAGGGGTCGAGGAGTTCCTCGACGGGTTCGCCGCCTACGCCCGCGAGCGCGAATGGCCGGCCGGGTTCGGCGCGCGCGTGTTCAAGATCTCGCACGACGACAAGCACAACCGCCTCACCTGGCTGCGCGTGACCGGCGGCACGCTCAGGGCGAAGTCGCTCGTGCGCACCGGCGACGGATCGGGCAGCGGGACGGCCGATGCGGCGGGCGATGCCGGCACGGCCGGGAACGGCGCCGGAACCACCGAGAAGATCGACCAGGTACGTGTCTACAACGGCGCGAAGTTCGACATCGAGACCGAGCTGCCCGCCGGCTCGGTGTGCGCGGTCACCGGTCTGGAGCACACGTTTCCCGGCGAGGGGCTCGGCGCGGAGCCGGACGCCGAATCGCCCGCGATGCAGCCGGTCCTCACCTACACCGTGCTGCCCGCCGGCGCAGGCGGCGTCGCCGTCCCGTCGTCATCGTCGGAACAGGATCGGAGCCCAGCCGCCGAGTTCCCGCGCTTCGACGACCTCACCCTGCACAAGGTGCTCACGGCCCTGCGCGAGCTCGAGGACGAGGACCCGCTGCTCCACGTCGTGTGGGTGGAGCGCGTGCAGGAGATCCACGTGCAGCTGATGGGCGCGGTCCAGCTGGAGATCATCCAGCAGACGCTGCACACGCGCTTCGGCCTCGACGTGTCGTTCGGCCCCGGCTCGATCCTCTACCGCGAGACCATCACCGAGCCGATCGAGGGCGTGGGGCACTTCGAACCGCTGCGCCACTACGCCGAGGCGCACATCCTCATCGAACCGGGCGAGCCGGGCAGCGGCGTGCATGTCGCGTCGGCCCTCACGACGAACGAGCTCGACCGCAACTGGCAGCGGCTCATCCTCACGCATCTGACCGAACGCGAGCATCTGGGCGTGCTCACCGGCTCGCCGCTGACGGACGTGAGGATGACGTTGGTCGCCGCGCGTGCGCACCTCAAGCACACCGAAGGCGGCGACTTCCGCCAGGCCACGTACCGGGCGATCCGTCAGGGGCTGATGGAGGCGCGCGCCGGCGTCGCCGGGCACGCGGTCGTCGGGAAGGACACGCAGCGACCCGCGTACGAGATCGACGACGAATCGGACGCGCCGGACGGCACGTCGCCGGAACCGTCGGGAAAGTCCGGGAAAGCGGGAGGGACGGAAGCCGACGGAACCGCCACGACGAACCCCGACGCCCGCGCGGAGGCCGTCGCGGCGATGGTCAAGGCCGTGGCCGCCGACCCGGGCAACTGCGTCGTGCTCGAGCCGTGGTACCGCTTCCGGCTCGAGGTGCCGGACGATATGGTGGGCCGCGCGATGGCGGACATCCAGCGCATGTCCGGCACGTTCGACCCGGCGACGTCGGACGGCGAGTACGCCCTGATCGAGGGGTCGGCGCCCGTGGCGGAGATGCGCGACTACGCGATGGACGTCAACGCGTACACGCACGGCCGCGGACGCTTCTCCGCGACGTTCGGCGGATACCGGCCGTGCCACGATCAGGCTCGCGTCATCGAGGAGGCCGCGTACGACCCCGAGTCGGATCTGGAGCATACGCCAGATTCGGTGTTCTGCGCGCACGGCGCCGGATATCCGGTCAAGTGGTACAAGGTGCCCGAGTTCATGCACGTCGACTACGCGACGGCGTGACCGCGGGGCCGCGTGGTGGTCACCAGATGCGCGGGCGCGTGAATCCGTTCGACTCGAGGAAGCGCTGCACGTCGCGCAGCTCGTCCATGTTGATCGAGTGCGCCATGCCGGGGTAGACGCGTTCGTCGAGCGTGCCGTGAGCGCTCCAGAACGCGCCCATCGCCGCGACGTCGGCCTTCGGGAAGATGTCGTCGGCCGCGCCGTGGCCGTAGAAGACCGGCGGCTTCATGCGTTCGAGCGTTCCGTCGCCGTCGGCCGCGCCCGGAGCGAGCCATCCGGAGAAGCTCACGGCCGCCGCGTAGCGCGCGGGGTCGAAGCGCAGCATGTGCGCGGCGAGGAGGCCGCCCTGCGAGAAGCCCATCGTGACGACCGGACGGTCGGCCGGGATGTTCGCCTTGACCCACGCGTCGATCGCCTCGGCCGCGTCGTGCGCCTGACGGGTCAGCGACTCGCCCTCCGGCACGCCCTCGTGCGCCCAGTCGCCGAACCACGTGTAGCCCATGCCGTATGCGATCGGGGCGCGAAGGCTCGCGTAGTCGGCCGAACCCGCGCCGCAGTAGCCCAACAGGTCGGGCAGATCGTATTCGTTGGAGCCCCAGCCGTGCAGCAGCACGAACACGGGATCGGTGGAGGAACCGGAATCGTCGGTCAGACGCGTCAAAGCCTTGGTGATCTTCATAAGGCCCAGTGTAGGCGGTCCGCGTGCGGTCCCGGCGTATGCCGTCGCGGGTTCATAACGCCCCATAAGCAAGCCGTATAACGACACCCTGTTTCGCGGGGCCGAGTTGCGTTATCTTCGATATCAGCCGCACGGGGAATGGCCCCGGGCGAACGACACACGAACACGATAGGGGGTGCGCAATGACCAGGTTCAACACTCAGCTCGTCCACGGACTGCCGGTCGGTGACAACAACACCGGCGCCGTGAACCCGCCGATCTACAACTCGACCACATATGCTTTCGAAGGGGTCGGCGCCATGCCCCGCTACGACTACGCGCGCAGCGGCAACCCCACCCGCGAGTTCCTCGAGCGCCAGATCGCGCAGCTCGAGCACGGCACCCGCGGCTTCGCGTTCGCCTCCGGTCTCGCAGCGATCCACGCCACCCTGAGCATCTTCGAGCCGGGCGACCGTATCGTCGTCGGCAAGAACATCTACGGCGGCACCTACTCGCTGTTCCACGAATACTTCTCCCGCTGGGGGCTGAAGATCGAATCGGTCGACACCCATGATTTCCAGGCGCTCGAACACGCGGTCGCCGGGGATCGCGAGCACGGCGTCTCGCCGGCCAAAGCCGTCTACTTCGAGGTCCTGACCAACCCGCTGCTCGACGTCAACGACGTGCGCGGCATCGCCAACATCGCCCGCCGCTACGGGGCCCTGACCATCGTGGACAACACGTTCGTCACCCCGTACCTGCAGCGTCCGCTCGATCTGGGCGCCGACATCGTCATCCACTCCGCGACCAAGTACCTCGCCGGACACTCCGACGTGAACGCCGGACTCGTGGTGACGTTGAGCGAGGAGGTCGGCAACAGGCTGTACTTCGCGCAGAACCGCTTCGGCGGGGTGCTCGCGCCTCTCGAATGCGACGCGGTGCGCCGCGGCATCCAGACGCTCGCGCTGCGCATGGATCGTCAGCAGGCCAACGCGAAGTCCGTCGCGCAGTACCTGCTCGCGCATCCGCTCGTCAAGACCGTCAACTACCCGGGTCTGCCGGGCCGTGACGCCGAGCTGCGCGAGAAGGGCCTCAAGGGCGCCGGCGGCGTGCTGAGCTTCGAGGTCGTGCCGGGCGTCGATCCGGCCGACGTGCTCGACAACCTGCACGTGTTCCGTCTGGCCGTCTCGCTGGGCGCGGTCGAGTCGCTCGCCGAGCTGCCGTGTCGCATGACGCATTTCGAACTGCCGCGCGAGGAGCGCCTCAAGGTCGGCATCACCGACGAACTGGTGCGTCTCGCCATCGGCATCGAGGACGCCGCCGACCTCATCGAGGATCTGGGCCAGGCGTTCGACATCGCCTACGAGAAGTACATCGAGCGCCACGCCGGCGCCGACGTCTTCGCCGAACTCACCTCGGGCGTCTTCGCCTGACCGAGATCGCCCGGACGCCGCCCGGACGCCGCTCGGGGGAGCGGCGGTTCGGGGATATTCCAAAAATTTTCGTCGTCGGAGGATCGGGGGACCTTCCGACGACGATGGAGGAAACCACCATCACACCGTGATTCATGACAGAAAGGGGATTTGTCATGATCAGCCATAAGGTCCGTATCGTCATCGGTGCGACCACCGGAGCCTTCCGAATGATGTAGCCTGCGGCCGGTTCGCAACCTGTCGTAGGCGTTAAACTCGCCCGTTTCGCGTCCGCCAGGGGCGCCGCAAGGATGTCCGGGCGATCCGTCGGGAACCGTCGCCGCATATCGATGCCGTATCACCATCCGTCATCGATTCCGCGTGGTCCCGAACACCGGTCCCGAAACCGATGACGGGAGACGTGTCCCGATCTTCCACCGTCCCGTCGATCGATCCGACATCCGTTCCGTGCCGGTCCCGTGCGACCGTTTCCGCAACGTGCGTACGAGGCCGGCACACCTTCCGGTCACGCGGTTCCCATGCGTGACCGCATCGTTTTCGATTCCAGAGCGGGATTCCGCGCGGATTCCGCCGGTCATCGTTTTCCATCATTCGAAAGGCCCATCATGTCCGATTCCATCCAGACCATCACGCAACCCGACCTGCGCCATAAGCAGCAGCTGCGCGTCACGCAGGACGGCACGTTCAACCGGCAGCGCGTCTACTTCACCAAGCGGTTCGGCTACGGCGCCGACGACCTGCCGGTCATCCCGAACCGATACCTCATCATCGGCCTGGTGACGTGCGGCTGGAACCGTCGTCTGCGCATCGTCCGCCGTCTGCTCGGACTGGAGAACGCCATCGCCGTCGAATCCGTGCTGGGAGGCGACGACGAAGGCTGGATCCTCGACCCGGAAGGATACGGCAAGCGGTTCGGCTACACGCATCTGGGCGACTTCTACGAGGCGACCGACCCGTTCTACGAGGGCAAGGGCACGTCGCCCGCCGTCATCGACGTCGAGACCGGCCGCGTGGTGACGAACAACTACCACACCCTGCCGCTCGACCTGGAGACGGTGTGGGCGCCGTACCACAAGGAGGGTGCGCCGGACCTGTACCCGAAGGACCTGCGCACGCGCATCGACCTGTTGAACCAGCAGCTGTTCGACGACGTCAACAACGGCACGTACAAGGTGCTGTTCGCCCAAAACCGCGAGGCCGCGCGCGTCGCCTACGACGTGTTCCGCATCCGCCTCGAGGACCTCGACTACCGTCTGGCCTCCCGCCGCTACCTGTTCGGACCGCGCCTGACCGACTCCGACGTGCGACTGTTCCAGACGCTCGAATCGTACGAGTCGACGTACCGTCCTGGCATCACTCGCCGGCTCGGTACGGACGACGTGGTGCACGTGTGGGACTACCCGCACCTGTGGGATTACGCGCGCGACCTGTTCCAGACGCCGGGATTCATCGACGACGAGGAGAAGTACGCGTTCGGATTCATCCCCGACGCCGACGGCGCATACAGCCCGCGCATCGTCGGCTCCGAGAAGGACGAGAGCGTGTTCGGTGGCCGCACCGAGGCCGGTCGTCCCGAATTCCTCGAGCGCTGGCTCGAACCGGTCGACCGCACGGCGCTCGCGGGCGACGAATGGTACTCGGGCCCCGGCACCGCCGGCACCGAGGAACTCTGGCAATTCGGCCGCCACATCGACCCGCTGGCCTGACGCGCCGACCGACCCGGAGGAGAGGAGAAGAACTCGTGAACACGAGGCACGGAAATTCCAACGGACTGTTCAGACGCGTCCTGGCGGGCGGCATCGCGGTGCTGCTCGCCATGGGACTGGCCGCATGCGGCTCGGCCCAGGCGGCGCAGGAAAGCGATTCGTCGACCGGCGTGAGGACGATTCGGGCCGTGACCGGAGGTAGTCCGGCGCCGTACACGTACAAGGACGAGTCCGGCACGCTGACCGGCGAGAACATCGAACTGACCAAGGCGATCTTCAAGGAGCTGCCCCAGTACAAGCTCGAATTCGAGACGGCCGACTTCAAGGCCATCTTCCCCGGGCTCGACTCCGGCCGCTACCAGATCGGCGTCAACAACTTCGCGAAGACCGACGAACGCAAGGACAAGTACCTGTTCAGCAAGCCGATCTACAAGAACCGGTACGTGGCGGTCGTGGCGCCCGGCTCGAGCATCACGAAGGTGGACAGCCTGTCCGATCTGGCCGGCCACACGA
Source organism: Bifidobacterium santillanense (assembly GCF_018555385.1). GTDB lineage: Bacteria > Actinomycetota > Actinomycetes > Actinomycetales > Bifidobacteriaceae > Bifidobacterium > Bifidobacterium santillanense. The sequence goes on along the minus strand of NZ_JAFEJS010000002.1, from coordinate 222,660 downwards.
TGCTGACCTCGGCGGACGGCACCAACATCTCCATCGCGTTGCAGAAATACAACAAGAGCAACCCGGACGATCAGATCAACCTGAAGTTCTCCTCCGTCGATATCCCCGACGAGATCCGCCAGGTCGAGAACGGGCAGGTGGACGCGATCATCATCGACGGGCCGATGTTCGACTTCTACACGAAGAAGCTCAACAGCAAGACTCAGGCCATCGAACTCGGCGAGAAGGTCAGCCAGGAACTGCAGGACCAGAACTACAGCTACCTGGTGTTCCCGAAGGGCGAGGAGAAGCTGCGCGACGAGGTGAACGAGGTCCTGACGAGGTTCGACAAGGACGGAACCACGAAGAAGCTCACCGAGAAGTGGTTCGGCTCCGATCAGACGCCGTCTCCCGACGCGCGGTGAGTCCGGCGCGGCGCCGATCCGCATGAGGACCATGGGCCGCATCGGGGTGACGGGAGGATTCCCGCCGCCCCTTTCCGCGTATCACGGGCGGCATCCGCCGGCGTGTCGTGGACGGTCGCGCGGGGAATTTCAACGGGATGCCGCCGCCGCGCGCCCCTCGCCGGAAACGGTTGATAGCGGTCTATAACCAACGCCGATTACGTGCGGATTGCATCCGCGCGGAACCGCGAAATACCATCTGAATAACGGTTCGAACGGGGGATTGTCGAACACCTTCGACATCGCCGGCACACGCAACCGCACATCATGAATCACGCAATCCCAACCCAGGTGGAGATGAAGCAATGCCCGACCTTTTCGACATCAAGCTGGTGTTCACGCAGATACCGCAGCTGTTGGCGTATCTGCCCGTGACGCTGGAACTGACCGCGGCGGCGGGCGTCGTCGGCCTGATCCTGGGCTTCCTCATCGCGATGATCCGCGTCAAGCGCGTTCCGGTCCTGTACCAGATCAGCACCGTGTACATCTCGTTCCTGCGCGGCACTCCGATCATCGTGCAGCTGTACATCAGCTATTTCGGCATCCCGATCCTGCTGAAGTACATCAACTACTGGAACGGCACGAACTTCGACATCAACGGCGTTCCGCCGGTCCTGTTCGCGATCCTCGCCCTCGCGCTCAACCAGTCGGCGTTCATGTCCGAGATCATCCGCGCGGCCATCACCGCCGTCGACCCCGGACAGATCGAGGCGGCCGAGTCGATGGGCATGACCCCGAACCAGGTGCGCATGCGCGTCGTCTTCCCGCAGGCCGGCATCATCGCCCTGCCGGGACTCATGAACTCGCTGATCGGACTGATCAAGGGCACGTCGCTCGCGTTCGTGTGCGCCGTGGTCGAGATGACGGCCGCCGGCCAGATCATGGCCGGATCGTCCTACCGCTACTTCGAGATGTACTGCTCGCTGGCGATCATCTACTGGATCATCACGCTCATCCTCGAATTCCTCAGCTCCCTGCTGGAGAAGAAGCTCTCCATCCCGCAGGAATCCCCCGCTTTGAAGCAAGCCACCGCTCAGGAGGTGCTGGCAAATGATTAAGATTCGCGGTCTGGTCAAGACCTATGGCAAGAACACCGTGCTCGACGGCATCGACCTCGACATCGAGAAGGGCGAGGTCGTCGCGCTGATCGGTCCGTCGGGAACTGGCAAGTCCACGTTCCTGCGGTCCATCAACCTGCTGGAGAAGCCCGACGCGGGCGAGCTGACGATCGACGGACACACGTACGACCTCGCGAAGATCTCCAAAAAGGACACGATCGCGATTCGCCGGTCCACCGCGATGGTGTTCCAGCAGTTCAACCTGTTCAAGAACCGCACCGCCCTCGAGAACGTGATGGAGGGGCTGACGGTCGTCAAGAAGGTGCCGAGGAAGGAGGCGCGCGAGCGCGCCCTCGCCGAACTGCGCAACGTCGGCCTCGAGGCGTGGCAGGACCACTACCCGCAGCACCTGTCCGGCGGCCAGCAGCAGCGCGTAGGCATCGCCCGCGCCCTGTCCATGGACCCGCAGCTGCTGCTCCTCGACGAGCCGACCTCCGCGCTCGACCCGGAGCGCGTGCGCGAGGTGCAGGAGACCATCGACAAGGCGGCGAAGGAGGGCAATACGATGCTCCTCGTCTCCCACGAGATGGGCTTCGTGCGCCAGATCGCCACCCGCGTGCTGTTCATCGACGGCGGCAAGGTCGTCGAGCAGGGCGCGCCCGAACAGGTGTTCTCCGCGCCGAAGACCCCGCGTCTGCGCGAGTTCCTCGCCTCGTTCAACGAATACGCGAACACGGAGGCGGACAACGCGCCCGCCCGCACCCCGATCAACGTGATCGTGCCGCGTACGCCCACCATCTTCCCGGTCAAGCAGGAGCAGCTCATCTGATGACGATCGCACTCGAACCAATCCAGACGAAGAACGCCGGCATCGGCATCGGTTTGACGGACGTCGCGGCGGCGAGCGCCTGCCCGGTGCGTCCCGTCCGCCTGTCGACGGGCAGGAAGGCCGACCTTCCGGTCGAGGAGACCACGGTCGAGCAGACCCCGGACGGCGCGTTCCGCCGCCAGCGCAACGCGTTCACCGCGCGCTTCGGCGACGCGCCCGGCGAGGTCGTGCCCGAATTCGGACGCTACCACCTCCTCGGGGCGATCGGCTGCGGATGGAACCGTCGCCAGCGCATCGTCATCCGTCTGCTCGGGCTCGAACGGGCCTTCCCGATCGAGGTGATCTACGGACGCGACGACCAGGGCTGGAAGCTCACGCGCACGCCCGGCTCGGTCGCCGAGAAGTTCGGCTTCGACCGGCTCAACGACTTCTACCGACTGACCGACCCCGACTACGCGGCACGCGGCACCTCGCCGTCCGTCATCGACTCCGAGACCGGCAAGGTGGTCACCAACAACTACCACGTGCTGAGCCTCGACCTCGAGACCGCGTGGAAGCCCTTCCACAAGGAGGGCGCGCCGGACCTCTACCCGGAGCCGCTGCGGCAGGAGATCGACCTGCTCAACCAGCAGCTGTTCGACGACGTCAACAACGGCACGTACAAGATCATCTTCGCGACGAACAAGGAGGCCGCCGAGGTCGCCTACGCGGTGCTCAAGGCGAGGCTCGCCGACTACGACTTCCGTCTGAAGTCCCGCCGCTACCTGTTCGGCCCGGAACTCACCGACTCCGACGTGCGTCTGTTCCAGACGCTCGAATCGTTCGAGCACACGTACCGTCCCGGCATCGTCGAGGCGCTCGGCACCGATGACGTCCTGCACCTGTGGGACTTCCCGAACCTGTGGGCCTACGCGCGCGACCTGTTCCAGACTCCCGGGTTCATCGACGACGAGGAGCTGTACACGCTCGGCTACACGCCGGACGCCGACGGCCACTACATCGCGGCCGACCTGGTCTCGGGCGACATCGAGCTGACCGCCGAGCAGAGGCGCGCCGACTACGAGCGCTGGCTCGAACCCGCGGGCCGCGAGCATCTCTCCGGCTCCCCGCTCTACTCCGGTCCGGGCGTCGGCGGCTCGTACGAGCTGTGGCAGTTCGCGCGGAACGTGGCGCCGTACGGGCATAAGGCGCCCGCGCTGCCCGGCGACCTGCTGGTCAGGGATCTCGGCGACGGGCTCACGCTGCGTCTGGCCGACCCGTCGGAATACGAGGCAGTGGGGAAGGTCCTCTACGAGGCGTTCAAAACCAACGGGCCGATGACCGAGTTCTACAAGCACCGTCTGCTTGACGTCCCGAGACGCTCTGCGAAGGAGGACATCTGGGTCATCGTCGACGGCGAGGGCACGCTGTACGGGGCCTGCACGACGGTCAAACCGGAGTTCAACACGGAGCCGACGTTCGAGTTCAACACGATGGGCGTGCTGCCCATCGGCCGCGGCCACGGCCTCGGCAAGGCGTTCGTCGAGCACAGCATCGCCGTCGGCAAGGCCTACGGCTACCACAAGGTGCTCATCCACTCCGGCCCGAACATGCCGTACGCGCACCGGCTCTACCAGAGGTGCGGCTTCGTGCGCCACCGCGAACTCGAGACGCTCGTCGTCGACGGCGGCCAGCGGCTGCTCGTCTTCACGTACGACATCGACTGACGTCGGTGGAGTTCGTCGTCAGGCTCCCCTTGGTACGAACCGAGGGGAGCCTTTGCATATCTGCCGCGGTATTCGACGAAATCTATAGCCGATTATCGGCCGGCGCGTTTCCGCACGTTGATAGCGGGGTATAAGAAATCGTGTTCGCTACGGGGGTGTGGCGGGTGTTCCGGCGCATTAGGTTGTTCATCAATCACGGATGAAGGGTCCGTGAATGTCGATTACCGGTCTGATCGCCGGCTCGCAACGCATCACACGCAATACAAACAACCGAACACGGACCGTACGGAACGTACGCGTCATCACGATTTTTCTGGAGAGAAGACATGACCTCGAAACTGGTGAAGAAGCTGATCGGAATCGCCGCCGTCGCCGCGCTGGCCTTGCCGCTGGCGGCCTGCGGCAACGCGAGCACTTCGCAGGGAGCCTCTTCCGGCAACTCGTCAACCGGCAACGTGCGCACCATCAACGCTGTGACCGGCGGCACGCCCGCTCCGTTCACCTTCAAGGACGCGCAGGGCAACGTCAGTGGCCAGAACATCGAACTGACCGAGGCCGTGTTCAAGAAGCTGCCCCAGTACAAGCTCAAGTGGCAGACCGCGGAGTTCTCGAGCCTCTTCTCCGGTCTTGACGCCGGCCGTTATCAGCTCGCCGTCAACAACTTCACCAAGAGCAAGGAGCGCGAGGCCAAGTACCTGTTCAGCGACCCGATCTACTCGAACTCCTACGTGGCCGTCGTGAGCAAGGACAGCGGTATCAAGAAGCTTGACTCGCTCGACGACCTCGCCGGCAAGAAGGTCATCGTGTGCGCCTCCGGCTGCAACATCGCGCTCGCCTTGCAGAAGTACAACACCGCGAATCCGGACAAGGCTTCCAAGCTTACCTACTCGCAGACCGAGGGCATCGATGCGATCCGTCAGGTCGAGAACGGCACCGGCGATGTCTATTTGCTCGATAAGCCGACGTTTGGCTACCTGAAGAAGAAGGTCGGTTTCGATGCGGAGAGCGTCGACCTCGGCGACGAGGCGCAGTCCACGCTCGCGCCGGACAGCTACAGCTACCTGGTGTTCCCGAAGGGTGAGGAACAACTCGTCAAGGATGTGAACAAGGCGCTCAAGGAGGTCTTCAAGGACGGCACGTCCAAGCAGATCGACGAGAAGTGGTTCGGATCCGACCAGACGCCGACCAACGTCGGCTGAGTTACTCAGTTAGATAAACAGGGGGGATCCATGGCGAACCTACTCAATCTCAAGCAGGCCGCGTCCGCAGCATGCGTCGTGCCCGACGCGGAGAACGACTCCGCCGGGGACATCGGACACGTCGCGAACCGCATCCGCGCCGAGATCACGCCCGACGGCAGCTTCCGCCGCCAGGGCAACGTCCTGCCGAAGCGCTTCGGCTACGGCATCGGCCAGGTGCCGGTCATCCCGAACCGGTACCGCGTCATCGGACTCATCGGCTGCGGCTGGAACCGCCGCCAGCGCATCGTGCTGCGTCTGACCGGACTCGACAAGGTCGTGAACATCGAGTCGGTGATCGGCAAGAAGGACCGTGGTTGGATCCTCGATCCGGAAGGCCTCGGCAAGAAGTTCGGCTACAAGGAGCTGGTCGAGTTCTACAAGGCCACGCTGCCCGACTTCCACGGCCGCGCCACCTCGCCCGCCGTCATCGACGAGGAGACAGGCAAGGTCGTCACCAACGAGTACCAGACGCTGACCCTCGACTGGGAGACCGTCTGGCGCCCCTACTGGAAGGAGGGCGCGCCCGACCTGTACCCGGAGTTCCTGCGCCGTCAGATCGACCTCTTGAACCAGCAGCTGTTCGACGACGTCAACAACGGCACGTACAAGGTCATCTTCGCCACGCAGCGCGACGTCGCCCAGGCGGCGCTCGGCGTGTTCGAGGCGCGTCTGGCCGAGATCGACCAGAGGCTCAAGACCCGCCGCTACTTGTTCGGACCGTACCTGACCGACTCCGACGTGCGCCTGTTCCAGACGCTCGAGGCGTACGAGGTCACGTACCGTCCGACCATCGTGCGCAAGGTCGGTCACGAGGTCAAGCATCTGTGGGACTTCCCGAACCTGTGGGCCTACGCCCGCGAGCTGTTCCAGACGCCCGGGTTCATCGACGACGAGGAGCTGCACGCGCTCGGCTTCGTCCCGTTCGACGACGGCACCTACGCCTACGCGTTCGGCTACACGCGCACGGACGACACCGCCACCGCCGAGGGACCGGCCGACCGTGAGGAATACCTCGCGCGTTGGAAGGAGCCGGTCGACCGCTCCGGCCTGACCGGTGGCTGGGAGTACTCCGGACCCGGCACCGGCGGCACCGACATCCTCTGGAAATTCGGCGAGATCTGATTGTCCTCTTCTTCCCTTCGGACAGTATCGTGGGGCGGCCATACGGAACCATATCGGATGGTTTCCGTATGGCCGCCTCTTCTGTTGTATGGGGCGGTCCTTCAGGGCGAGACTATACGGAAGATCTATGGTTCGCTGCAATGCCGAGGTGTCCCCGCCCCCGGATAGCGGGCCATAGATTCTCTCGTTGACGGGGGTGGTGCGTCGCGTCGCCATCCATGGTTGCATGTTCACAACGGCGAACGGGGATTCGCCGGATTGCATCATCGGGGATTCACGACTGGGGAAATGATTGGTCGGGGAATCTCGAAAATCCACGAGAGGGGAACTCCAATGGGGATTACGCTGCATCATGAGCCCGTCGCCGTGTGCGGCATCGTCGCGGACCGTACGAGGCCGATCAAGGTGCGTCTGACCGCGGACGGCACGTCGAACCGGCAGCCGGTCTACTTCACGAAGAGGTTCGGCTATGGGGAGCATCAGATCACGCCGGAGCCGAACAGGTATGCGGTTATCGGTGCGGTCACCTGCGGCTGGAATCGTCGTCAGCGCATTGCCATCCGCTTGCTCGGACTCCAGGACGTCATCGCTGTGGAATCGTTAGAAACCACACAGGATCCGGTCGGCTGGCGTCTTCGACCCGATGGCGTCGGCAAGCGGTTCGGATACGCGCATCTGCGCGACTTCTACGCCGCCGCCGATCCGGACTTTCAGGGGCGCGCCACGTCTCCCGCGGTAGTTGACCTCAAGGCCGGCAAGGTGGTGACGAACAACTACCACACCCTCACTCTCGACTTGGAGACCGTGTGGTCTCCATGGCACAAGAAGGAGGCCCCGGATCTGTATCCGAAGGAACTTCGCCCACGCATCGACCTGCTCAACGAGCAGCTGTTCGATGACGTGAACGACGGAACCTACCGCATTCTCTTCGCCGGCAACGCCCTTGCCGCGAGCCGTGCCTACGATGTACTCGCTGCCCGTCTGGCCGACTACGATTATCGCCTCGCCTCCCGCCGCTACCTGTTCGGCCAGTACCTGACCGACAGCGACATTCGCCTGTTCCAGACCTTGGAGGCATACGAAAGCATGTACCGTCCGGGCATCAGCCGCAAGCTCGGCGACGCCGTACTGCATGTCTGGGATTATCCGAATCTGTGGGCGTACGCGCGTGACCTGTTCCAGACTCCGGGATTCATCGACGACGAGGAATTGTACGAGTTCGGTTTCGTTCCGGATGAGAACGGCAGGTACACGCCGTTCGTGACCGACAAAGATTCCGACGGCACCCAGTTCGGCGGTCACACCATCGCCGGAACTCCTGAATACTATCGACGTTGGCTCGAACCCGCGCATCGCGAGCAGCTGTTCGGCGACGTCGAATATGCGGGACCGGGGACCGCCGGACTGGCCGATCTGTGGCGGTTCGACCGCTGACGCCATTCATTATCAAGCATAGGGGGGAAAGCATCATGATTCGGGGAAAGAAGAAGACCATCATCGTCGCGGGCATCAGCGTTCTCGCGCTGGCTGCATCCACGTTGCTGTCGGGGTGCGGCAACGCCAGCGCGGCAACCGCTCAGGCCGCGCAGAGCGACGGAACTAAGACGATCATCGTGGCCACCGGCGGTTCGCCGAAGCCTCATACCTATGTGAACGAGAAGGGAGAGTTGACCGGATACGATATTGCGGTGCTGAAGGCCGTCGACAAGAGACTTCCGCAGTACCAATTCGAGTATCGGAAGGTGTCATTCGACGGTCTGCTGACCGGACTCGACTCCGACCGCTACCAGATCGCCGCGAATTCGTATTCGATCACACCCGAGCGGGCCGAGAAATATGAGTACAGCGTTCCCTACTTCCATGAGAACTACGGCATCGTCACCAAGGAGGGCAATGCTCCGATCAAGCATCTGAAGGATCTCAGTGGCAAGACGACTCTCACATCCCCCGGCACCGCCATTGCGGCTCAACTTGAATCGTTGAACAAGGATCAGTTGAAGGACAATCCGATCAAGATCAACTACACGCAGGGCGACATCACGGTCATCTACAAGAGTTTGGAGGAGGGACAGTCCGACTTCCTGTTCGGTAGCCAATCGAATTACCACACGTTCACTAAGGCATTGGACATCAATCCGACGTTCACGGCTCTGCCCGACGACGAGTCGGCACTACTGGGCAACTCCGACAACGTATTCCTCTACAGCAAGACCGATGAGGGCAAGGCGTTGAAGAAGACCATCGACAAAGCCATCGAGCAACTCAACGGTGACGGCACGTTGACGAAGGTCAGCAAGCAGTTCTTCGATGGTCTGGACTTCGCGCCGAAGCAGTAGCGGTGATCGGAGAGGAATACGGAATCGATTTGCATGGACAACGGGCGCCGCATCGCGAGCATGCGGCGCCCGCTTGTCGTATAAGACGACGTTATCGGAGGCGACAACGAAAAGCGATAGAGAGGACGACATGTTGCGCTGCAGCGTCACGCATAATGACCGGCATCATCGCATATACGTCTCATCCGCGTGCATTGCGCACGATGATGCACGCATGTCAGGGGGGGGGGAATCATCATGGCACTCAACTTCGCTTCCGCATCCGTTTCGTTGAAGGCGGCCGACGTCGCGGCCGACGCGTGCGGCGTCCGTCCCGCGCAGCCGGCGGTCACGCCGCGCCCCGGTCACGACAAGCTCGACCGTCCGTTCGAGGAGACCACCGTCGAGCAGACGCCGGACGGCGCCTTCCGCCGTCAGCGCAACGCCTTCACCGTGCGCTTCGGCGACCAGCCCGGCCAGGCGCCGGTCGAGGCCGGCCGATACCACGTCCTCGGCGCGCTCGGCTGCGGCTGGAACCGCCGCCAGCGCATCGTCATCCGACTGCTCGGCCTGTGGGACGCGTTCACCCCGGAGATCGTCTACGGTCGCGACCAGGACGGCTGGAAGCTCACCAAGACGCCGGGCGGCGTCGCCGAGAAGTTCGGCTACGACCGACTCAACGACTTCTACCGCCGCACCCTGGGCGACCGCTTCACCGGACGCGGCACCTCGCCGACCGTCATCGACCTGACCAACGGCAAGGTCGTGACGAACAACTACCACATCCTGAGCAACGACCTCGAGACCGCGTGGGCGCCGTTCCACAAGCAGGGCGCGCCGGACCTGTACCCGCAGGAGCTGCGCCAGGAGATCGACCTGCTCAACCAGCAGCTGTTCGACGACATCAACAACGGCACCTACAAGGTGAACTTCGCGACCACCCGCGGCGCCGCGCAGGCCGCCTACACGATCTTCAAGGCGCGCCTTGCGGACTACGACTTCCGCCTCGCCTCCCGCCGCTACCTGTTCGGCCCCAACTTCACCGACTCCGACGTGCGCCTGTTCCAGACGCTCGAATCGTTCGAGTTCGGCTACCGTCCGGGCTTCATCCGCGCGCTCGGCACCGAGGACATCGTGCACGTGTGGGACTTCCCGAACCTGTGGGCCTACGCCCGCGACCTGTTCCAGACGCCGGGATTCATCGACGATCCGGAGTTGTTCGAGCTCGGCTACGTCCCCGACGAGGACGGCAACTACACGCGCGACCCGTTCACCCGCGACGAGGGCACGACGCCGCAGTCCGTCAAGGACGAGCGCAAGGCCGTCTACGAACGCTGGCTCGAGCCCGCCGGCCGCGAGGGCCTCGCCGGCTCCCCGTTCTACTCCGGCCCGGGCGTCGGCGGCTCCTACGAGCTGTGGAAGTTCGGCGCGTTCAACAACTACTACGAGGCCTGATCCGGCGGCCCCGATCAGGATGCCTCCGGTTCGTCCGTGCGGATGAACCGTTGAAGGGAGCGGATGACCGTCATCGCCGTTTGCGTACGGTCATCCGCTTTCCGCGTCCGTGAGCCGTTCGAAACCCAAAACCCGAAACTCGAAACCCATGAAAGGCAACGCAGTGAGCACGCCGACGACCGAAACGCCCGACCTCCACACGCTCGACGCCCTGCTTCAGGAGCACTACCGCTGGTTCCACCGGCATCCCGAACCCTCGTACGAGGAGTTCGAGACGACCGCGCGCATCCGTGGGATCCTCGAGGACCATGGCATCGAGATCCTCGACTCCGGGCTTGCAACCGGCTTGGTCGCGATCGTGCGCGGGGCGTCGAATGACGCATCCGCCCCGGTCGTCGCCATCCGCGGCGACATCGACGGCCTGCCCATCGTCGAGAACACCGGCCTCGACTACGCCTCCGAGAACCCCGGGCTCATGCACGGCTGCGGCCACGACTTCAACCTGTCGGTCGCGCTCGGCGCCGCCGTCCTCCTCAAGCGCCGTGCGGACGCGGGCGACCTCGCCGGCGACGTCAAGATCATCTTCCAACCCGCCGAGGAGGGCCGCGCCACCGCCGAACGCCCGACCGGCGCCGTGCAGGTGCTGAACACCGGCGTCCTCGACGACGTCCGGGCGTTCTTCGGCACCCACGACGGCCCCGGCGAGGTCGGATCCATCCGCATCCGCGAGGGCGGCGTCTCCGGCGCCGTCGACAAGTTCCAGGTCACCATCCACGGCAAGGGATCGCATGCGGCCGAACCCGACGGCGGCGTCGACCCGATCGTCGTGCTCACCAACGTCGTCCAGGCGCTCCAGTCGGTCGTCGGGCGCAGCCTCGATCCGGCCCACCCGCGCGTGCTGTCCGTCACGCACATCGAGGCCGGCAGCTCGTGGAACGTCATCCCGCAGGACGCCTTCTTCGAGGGCACCGTGCGCGTCACCGAACCCGAGGACCGAGTCATCGCCAAGGACCGCGCCGTCGCCATCATCGAGAACGTCGCCGCCGCGTACGGGGCGAGCGCCGACATCGAATGGTTCTTCGGCTCGCCGTCGGTCGTCAACGACCCGCATTGGGCCGACTTCGGCCGTCGCGTCGCGCTCGACAACGGCCTCGACGTGGCGGTCGACCGTCCGCAGCTGAGCGGCGAGGACTTCTCCTACTACCTCGACAGGGCGCCGGGACTGTTCGTCCACATCGGCGCCGGCGATACGGGGGCCGCCCACGGGCCGACCTTCCGTCCCGATCCCGCCGGCATCATCGCCGGCGCCCGGTTCCTCGACGCGCTCGCCGCGGATGCGCTGGACGCGCTCGCCGCGACGGATCAGATCGCGTAATCACTCGGGTTGATACCGCACGATAAGCAACGGCTGTATCGTGCGGGTCCTTTTCGCGCGGCATCGCGGCATCCGGGTTTTAGACTGGAGAGCATTGAACCGTGAGCAGAAGGACATTCCACATGACGCGAGCTTTTGACACCGATGCGATCCACGCCGGCTACGACTATTTGGGCAACGGCGACGCCGTGAGCCCTCCGATCTACGCCAGCGCCGCCTTCGACATGGAGAGCGCCGTGCGCGGCGACGCGCTCGCGGCCGGCACCGCCGAGGGATTCTCCTATTCGCGCGTGGCCAACCCCACCGTCGATGCCTTGGAGAAGCGCATCGCCAAGCTCGAGGGCGGCGTCGGCGCGGTCGCGGTCGCCTCCGGCATGGCCGCCGTGTCGTTCGCGCTGCTGTGCGCCGCGGAGGGCGGCGGTCGCATCGTCTCGCCGTCGAACCTGTACGGCGCCTCGGTCGACGCGATGGAGAGCTTCTTCCCGCAGTTCGGCATCCACGCCGACTTCGTGCACGACATCAACGACCTCGACGAGGTCGCCTCGAAGATCGGCCCGGACACGCGCGCGATCTTCGCCGAATCCGTCGCCAACCCGTCCACCGAGATCACCGATCTGGAGCCGCTCGCCGCGCTCGCACACGAGCACGGCATCCCGCTGATCGTCGACAACACCGTGCCCACCCCGTACCTGCTGCGCCCGATCGAGTTCGGCGCCGACATCGTCGTCCACTCGACGACCAAGGGCATCACCGGACACGGCAACGCCATCGGCGGCGTGGTCGTCGACGCCGGCAACTTCGATTGGTCGAACGGCCGCTTCCCGCAGTTCACCACGCCCGAGCTCGTCGTCTCCGACGAGCGCAACGGCATCGAGCACAGCTTCTTCAGCCGCTACGGGCGCGAGGCGTTCATCCGACGCATCCGCATCAAGTACCTGCGCACGTTCGGCGCGGTGCCCAGCCCGTTCAACGCGTACCTGTCGATGATCGGACTCGAGACGCTGCCGGTGCGCGCCGAGCGCGAGGTGGCCACGGCCCGCCGCATCGCCGCGCATCTGACGCGCACGCCGCACGTCATCAAGGTCAACTATTCCGGACTCGGCAACACCCCGCAGTTCGACCTGCTGCCCAAGTACTTCCCGAAGGGCGTCGGCCAGATCCTGTCGTTCCTGGTCGACGGCGACGAGAGCAACGTGCGCCGCATCCTCGACGGCGTCAGGGTGTTCTCCTACGTGCCGAACATCGGCGACGCCCGCTCGCTGATCGTCGATCCGGCGCGCATCACGCACCGCGAGGTGCCGGCCAAATACCGCATCGCCGCCGGCGTCACCGACAACCTCATCCGCCTGTCCATCGGTCTCGAGGACGCCGACGACCTCATCGCCGACCTCGACCAGGCCATCGCCAACGCCTACTGATCCGTCGGTCCGTCACGGTGCTCCGGTGACTCTCCGTTTCCGCGGCACCTTTTCTCGCGATCGTCCCGCTGCTCGAGAATAAGTACCGCTGGGCCATACTGAGCGGTACATATTCTCGCGATGGGGGAGGATCTCGAGAATAAGTACCGCCGGGAAGTTGCTGACGGCACATATTCTCGAGCATTGGACGAATCACGAGAATATGTGCCGCTGAGGCCCGCCTGGATACCGTCGGGACGATGCGCCGCGTCGGTAACCGGGAAACATCGGGACCGGGAAGCGCCGTCATGATCGGGAGCGGGGATCGTCGTCATCGTTGCGGCCGGGAATCACCGCAGTTTCGGTACGCCGGCGGTCGTCAGCTTCTCCCCGAGACGTTGCGGCGTCATCACGTCCTCATAGAAGACATGGACGATCGCCGTGACGCCCTGCGCCCTGAGATCCCGCTCACGGGCGCGTTCATAGTCGAGCTTCGACCGGAGACTGGCCCGGTTCGGATTGCTCGTGTCGGCGTATTTCGCCATGCCGTCGTATTCGGCGACGATGATGCGGCCGTCAGCGAGCCGCCAGCAGAAATCGACCCGATACGGCATCGACGGATTGGCGGGATTGTCGAATTCGACCTGCAGCAGCGGCTCGGCGAAATCCAGTTCGACGATCCGTCCGCGCATCAGCGACTCCCCGCCGTTCTCGCTCAGGGGATTCGCATGACGCAGCAGTCTGGTCACGGCGTCCTCATCGCAGGTGGTCTGGATCATGAGCGTACGCACATCCTCGATGGTGACGCGTCCTCCGCGCAGCGCGGAATCGTAGATGGCCAACGCGTTGGCGAACGGGTAGCCGGCGCAATCGATCAGCGTGCGGGCCGGGGACGTCATATAGCATCGATCGCGGTTGACCCACAGCGGTATGCGGGGCATGTAGATGCGTCGCAACCGGTCGTGGTCCCCATCGGTGATGCCTCCGGTGCAGACGATATGGACCGTGCCGTCATGGAGCGAATGGGCATGCTCGAAGCCGTACAGGCATGCGGCGCTCAATCCGGCGAACACCCATCGCGGGTGGAGCTTGGACAGTGCGCGGATCACATGCAACGACCGTTCCTCGGGATTGAGCGCATCCCAGTAGGTCCGTTCCATGTAGAGGTTCCGATACGGCGACACCAGTTCACCCGCATCCAGCCGACGCCTGCATGCCCGGCGGATGGATCTGCTGCAGCCGATGACGCAACGTCGTTCCCGTTGCGCGGTCCGCATCATCGCGGCGAGTTCCTTATGCGTTCTCATGATGCCGACCATATGGGGTCGCCATCGACGACGGCAACCGTCGGCGACCCATGTGGTCGGAGCCCCCTGTCCCGCGCGTGTCGCGGATGGTCAGTCCTTGGTCATCTCGACCCAGTACGACATTTGCCCGTGTCCCGCGCGTGTCGCGGATGGTCATGGGTCGGTGTCCTCGATGACCATGAGCCGAGGTGTCCCCGTGGCCGCGAACCACTGTAGCCCCTTAGGAGTCTGGTGTCCCTCTTCCTGATGCGTCTCCCGATGATGTGCTCTTTCCCGCTGCGCCCTCTCCGGGGTACTTATTCTCGGGATCGTCCCATTGCTCGAGAATAAGTACCGCTGATTGACGCTCGGCGGACAGACGCTCGGCGGCACCTATTCTCGCGATGGGGGAGAATCGCGAGAAAAAGTACCTCCAGGAAGCGGTTGGAGGCACCTATTCTCGAGCAAAGGACGAATCCCGAGAAAAGGTGACGCGGGGATGGGGCGTGGCTGGTTCCTCGACATTCGGGGAGGGATAATCAAAGCATGGGAATGCTGCTCAACCGTCTGCTGATCATCCTCATCGAAGAGGACATGCACTCGACGCGATACCACATCGCGCTCACCATGCTCGAGCACTATTGGTCCATCCAGAACATGACCATCGATGAGATGGCGGCGTTGTGCGCGGTCGCGAAATCGACGATCTCCAAGTTCTGCCGCTCCATCGGATTCCCCAACTACCCTGCGCTCAAGGAGTCCGTGCCGCGCAACGCCTCCAATCGACTCACCTTCGACAAGATGAATCTCGGCTACATGACCGAGCACGGCACCGACGAGTACATCGACAGACTCGCCGAGGACGTCGCGGCGCAGAAGGCGTTGCTGGAGGACGGCAACATCGATCGTCTCGCCATCGATCTGACCCGCTACGACAAGGTGGCCGCGTTCGGCCTCGTGTATTCGGAGACCGCCGCCATCGATCTGCAGTCGAAGCTCGCCTACGACCAGAAGTTCATCTACACGGCGATGCGCGACGACAAGCAGCACGAATTCGTCGCGTCGGCGGGTGAGGACACCCTGATCATCGTCTTCTCCTATTCGGGTGACTACCTGCTGCGCCAGCAATTGGCGCAGGGCGACGTCAGAAAGAACGTGTTCAAGGAGAGCCGCGCCAGAATCGTGTGCGTCACCGCCAATCCCGAGGTGGCGAAGTCGGGCATCGCCGACTACTGCATCACGATGCCGAACCCGTCGGGATTCGGCACGCACAGCGTCCTCTATCCGATCGTCACCGATCTGATCGCCTTCAAATACCGGCGATACGCCGGACTCGCCGACTCGTGAGGCCGGCGGTTTCCAATAAGGAAACCGACTCCGATTCCGCATCCTCCCGTTGTTAGTCTGGAACCACTGCGCAGCGATATCACAAGAAACCCAAGAAACGCAACGGTTTCCGACACACAATGAGGAGTGGATATGAGCGGGAAGGATTACTCCGCCCTTGCGCACGACATCGTGGACAAGGTGGGCGGCCCGGACAACGTCGTCAGCCTGTATCACTGCGTGACGCGTCTGCGGTTCCGTCTCAGGGACGGTTCCAAGGCGCGCCGCGACGAGCTGAAGCACACCAGAGGTGTGCTGTCGCTCGTCGAAGGCAACGGACAGTTCCAGGTCGTCATCGGCAGCGAGGTCGAGAACGTCTACGACGCCGTGCAGGCCGAATACCGGTTCCCGAGCCCGACCGAGGACGGCGACGGTGCCGTCGACCGTGCCGGTGCGGACGGCGGCGAGGAGAGGAAGCCGAACATCGTCATCCGACTGTTCAACACGCTCTCCACGATCTTCAACCCGGTCATTCCGGCGCTCGCCGGCGCGGGCATGCTCAAGGCCGTGCTGGTGATCCTCACCACCTACGACCTGATGAGCGCCGACGGCAGCACCTACAAGATCCTCGCTGCGGCCGGCAACAGCGTCTTCTACTTCCTGCCGTTGTTCCTCGCGGTCGGCTCCGCGCGCACGTTCAAATGCAACCCGTTCATCTCGCTGGCCATCGTGGGCGCGTTGATGGAGCCGAACTTCACCGGGCTGATGAAGAACACGGGCGATGTCGTCGACTTCCTCGGCATCCCGACCGTGCTGATGGGCTATTCGGGCACGGTCATCCCCGCGATCCTGTCCATCTGGATCTACTCGCATCTGGAACGACTGCTCAGGCGGTTCGTCCCGAAGAGTCTGGAGATCTTCCTGTCCAGCATGATCGCGCTGTTCGTCATGGTGCCGCTCTCCGCGATCGTCATCGGACCGCTCGGCGTCTATCTCGGCAACGGCATGGGCGAGATCGTCAACTTCCTGTCCGCGAAGTCCGGTCTGCTGACCGGTGCGCTCATCGGCGGCGGCTGGACCTTCCTGGTCATGGTCGGCATCCACTGGGGCATCGTGCCGATCATGGTCAACAACCTCGCCACGCGCGGCTACGACGTGATCCGACCGATGATCGCCGCCGCGACCTTCGCCTCGGCCGGTGCCGCCCTCGGCGCGTTCTTCCGCCTCAAGGACAAGGAGGAGAAGTCCCTCGCCCTGTCCGCCCTGTTCCCGGCGCTGCTCGGCGGCATCACCGAACCGATCGTCTACGGCATCTCCGTCAAGTACAAGCGTCCGCTCATCGCCCAGGTGATCGGCGGTGCGATTGCCGGCGGATTCATGGGCGCGTTCCAGACCAAGGCCATCGTGTACGTGTTCCCGGCGCTGACCACGCTGCCCGCGTTCTTCGGCGACACGTTCGCCGTCTACTGCATCGGCATCGCGATGTCGTTCGTCATCACCGCCGTGCTCACCTATATGCTCGGACTCGGCACTCAGGATGCCGATGCCGGGATCGGTGACGCGGCCGCGTCCGCGACGCCCGCCGTGCCGGTCGCGCAGCCCGAGACCGTCATCGAGGCATCCGGCGTCGACCTCGCCCCGTGCGTGGCCGGCAGGGTCGTCCCGCTCGACTCCGTCGCCGACCCGGTCTTCGCCGGCAAGGCGATGGGCGACGGCGTGGCGATCGAGCCGACCGAGGGGCAGCTGCTCGCCCCGGCCGACGGCGAGGTCAAGGTCGTCTTCCCGACCGGCCACGCGATCGGCATGGTGTGCGGGGGAGTCGAGATCCTCATGCACATCGGCATCGACACCGTCAACATGCAGGGCGAGGGGTTCACGCCCCTGGTCAAGCCGGGGGATCATGTCACGGTCGGACAACCGCTCGTCGACTTCGATCTGGGACTCATCCGCGACAGGGGATACGCGACCACCACGATGATGGTCGTCACCAACGCGGCCGAGTCCGGGCCGGTCCGAACCGTCATCGATGCATCCGGTACGGCTGATGCCGATACCGAAATCAGCGCAACCGCAACCACCAACGTCAAGGAGGCATGAACCATGACCATGAATACGATCGAAGACCCGACCGCGACCGATGTGAAGCACTTCCCCGAAGGATTCCTGTGGGGCGGCGCCATCGCCGCGAACCAGGCCGAGGGCGCGTGGAACGTCGACGGCAAGGGCATGAGCGTGGCGGACGTCGCCAGCTACCGTCCGCATCTCGACATCAAGGACTACGTCTCCCAGTGGCATGTCGGGCCGGAGGACATCGAGAAGGCGATGGCCACCGACGATGTCACGTACTATCCGAAGCGTCGCGGCATCGACTTCTACCACCGCTACCGCGAGGACATCGCGATGCTCGCCGAAATGGGGTTCAAGTCGTTCCGACTGTCCATCGCGTGGACGCGCATCTTCCCCAACGGCATCGAGGAGGAGCCGAACGAGGCCGGTCTCGCCTACTACGAGAACGTGTTCCGCTGCCTGCGCGAACACGGCATCGAGCCGCTGGTGACGCTGAGCCACTACGAGATGCCGCTCTATCTCGTCAACCACTACGACGGCTGGACGTCGCGCGAGGTCATCGGCATGTTCGTCAGATTCGCGAAGGTGTGCTTCGAGCGATACCGTGACCTCGTCACCTACTGGCTCACGTTCAACGAGATCGACAGCGTGTTCCGTCACGCGTTCACCACAGTCGGTGTGGTCGAGGAGAAGTACGCCGACAAGCACGAGGCGGAGCAGGCGATCTACCAGGCCCTGCACCACCAGTTCGTCGCCTCCTCGCTCGTCACCAAACTCGCACGCCGCATCAACCCCGACTTCCGCATCGGCTGCATGGTGACGAAGACCCTCAACTATCCGGAGACCTGCAATCCCGAGGATGTGTATCTGGCCCAGCGGGAGAACCGCACCAACATGTTCTACACGGACGTGCAGGTGCTCGGCGAATACCCGCGTCACGTGCTCAACTACTGGAGGCGCAACGACATCCACGTGCGCTTCGAGCCGGGCGACGAGGAGATCCTCAAGGCGTACACGGTCGACTTCATCACCTTCAGCTACTACATGTCGATGGTGCAGTCGGTGCACGCCGAGCAGCGCGAGAAGGTCGGCGGCAATCTCGTCACCGGAGTCAGGAACCCGTATCTGGAGACCAGCGACTGGGGCTGGCAGATCGACCCCGAAGGACTCAAGATCGGCATGATCGACCTGTATGACCGCTACCACAAGCCCGTATGGGTGGTCGAAAGCGGCATCGGCGCGTACGACACGGTGAACGAGGACGGCTCGATCGACGACGACTACCGCATCGACTACTTCCGTCGCCATTTCAAGGCGGTCGCCGAGGCCATCGACGAGGGCGTCGAATGCATGGGCTACCTCACCTGGGCCTGCATCGACATCATCAGCGCCTCCACCTCGCAGATGAGCAAGCGCTACGGCTTCATCTACGTGGACGAGGACGATCTCGGCAACGGCACGCTGGAGCGTCGCCGCAAGAAGTCGTTCGACTGGTACCGGCGCGTCATCGAGACCAACGGCGAGAGCCTGTACGAGGAGTGACGAAGCGCGTCGGCACTCCTCGGGTGCATGCCGGGGTACTTATTCTCGGGATCGTCCCATTGCCCGAGAATAAGTACCGCTGATTGACGCTTGGCGGCACCTATTCTCGCGATGGGGGAGAATCCCGAGAAAAAGTACCTCCAGGAAGCAGTTGGCGGCACCTATTCTCGGGCAAAGGACAAATCCCGAGAAAAGGTGCCGCGGAAGTGGGGTGCAGCGGATGGTGGGACGCGGTGGACGGTGAGGCGCGGTGGACGGTGAGGCGCGGTGGACGGTGAGGCGCAGTGGATGTGCGGGACGCGGTGGATGATGGGGTGCGGTGGACGGTGCAGTGGATGCCCGACTTGGTACCGATCGTTTACCGGCGCACGTTGATGAGGGGCTCGCCGGCGGCGTAGCGGCGCGTGTTCTCCAATGCGATGGCGACGATGCGTCGCTCGGTGACCTCCAGATGGTTGCCGCCGGCCACATGCGGGGTGATCAGGCAGTGCGGCTCGTCCCACAGCGGGCTGTCCGCCGGCAGCGGCTCGGGTTCGGTGACGTCGAGCCCCGCGCCGTGCAGCTGGTCCTCGGACAGGGCCCGCGCCAGCGCGATCGGGTCGACGGCGGTGCCGCGCCCCGCGTTGAGCAGGACCGCGGTGGACTTCATCATCTGCAGGCGACGGCCGTCGATGAGGTGATGGGTGTCCGGCGCGGCGGGCACGACGAGCGCGACCACGTCCGCCGTAGGCAGCAGCGCATCCAGATCGTCGAAGCCGTGCATCTCGTCGATGCCGTCCGCGGGCTTCGACGGGTCGCGGCGCACGCCGACCGTGCGCGCGCCGACCGCCTTGCACAGCGTCGCGAAGTGCGAGCCGATGTCGCCGGTGCCGACGACCAGCACGGTCGCCCCGGCCGGCGAGAGCGCGCGGCCCAGATCGTGCCAGCGGTGCTCGGACTGCTGACGCGCGTACATCGGGATGTTGCGCATCAACGACCACATCATCGCGAACAGATGCTCGGAGACGGTCTGGCCGTAGGCGCCGGACGCGTTCGTCACGCGCACGCCGTCGCCGAGGACGCCCGGCGCGACGTACCGGTCGACGCCGGCGCTCCACGTCTGAAGCCATTCGAGATGGGGGTACTGCGCGCACTCGTCCGGCGGGATGTTGCCGATGACGGCGGTCGCGCGGGACCTGAGTTCGGCGGGCACGCGCGCGTGCCACGACATCGTGCCGCGCTCCATCGGGTTGCCGACGAACTCGATGCGCGCGTCGGTACCGTCGACGGCGGAGATGAAGTCCCGCCGCTCGTCGTCGGTCAGCGGCAGGCAGTTGACGATCAGTCTGTTGTCGATGTATTCGGTGTTCTCGCTCATGCCGCCCAGTGTAGGACGGTGGGAGCCGTCCGCGGGCGTCCGTTCCGTGCAGTCGGGGATGACCTCGGTCACACGGAACGGACGACGATTGCAGGCGACACGGATGATACGAAACGTGCGAACGGTACGGAGAGGGTGGAATCGAAAGGACCGGACCGGCGGCGATCCCGACTATCTGGTCCGTGCGTGGGAGCCGGTCGAGCCGGAGGACGGCGCGGCGCCCGGAACGGTGCCGGACCCGCTCGCCTCGGACGCGGTGAGCATGGCCCTGGTGACCTGCTCGTAGAGGTCCTGGTAGCCGCCGGGCGTGGAGGCGGGCAGCACCAGGGTCTTCGCGTTCTTCGACTCGGACAACGAGCGCATCACGTCGAGGTACTGGTTGAACAGCACGACGTTGTTCACGTCGTTGATGCTCATGCCCACGGCCTGCAGGCTCTTGATCTGGTCGACGATGCCGTTGGCGATCTCGCGGCGGTAGTTGGCCTGGCCCTCGCCCTGAAGCCTGGTCTTCTCGGCCTCGGCGGCGGCCTGCGTCTCGATCTGGATGCGCTGGGCCTCGGCGCGCTGGCGCGTGGCCTCCTTCTCGCGCTGGGCCGCGTTGATCGAATCCATCGCGTTCTTGACCTGCGGCGACGGGTCGATCGCGGTGATCAGGGTCTTGACGACGGTGAAGCCGAACCGGCTCATCTCGTTGCCGACGGTCTTCTGCACGTCGAACGCGACGTCGTCCTTGCGGGCGAACGCGTCGTCGAGCGTCAGCGCGGGGATGGCGCTTCGCAGCGCGTCCTCCATGTAGGAGCGCAGCTGCCCGGCCGGGTCGCGCAGCTCGTAGTACGCGGTGGCCACGTTCTCCGGGTTGACGCGGAACTGCGTGGAGGCGACGACCGTGACGAACACGTTGTCGAGCGTCTTGGTCTCCAGCTGCACGTTGAGCTGGTTGACGCGCATGTTCGTCTTCATCGCGATGCGGTCGACGAACGGGATGCGCATGTGGATGCCGGCGAACTGCACGGTCTTGTATTTGCCGAACCGTTCGATGATGTAGGCCTGCTGCTGCGGCACGATGAAGATCGCCGAGAACAGCAGGAGGAGCAGGATCACGACGACGGCGAACACGATCGCCATCGTCGCCCCGAACGCTGCGCTGAAGAACATGGTGCTTTCCCCTTCCATGATGCGTCGCGTCCATCGTCGGCCGCGGCTGTCGATTCCATCGTATCAGCGTTCGGGGCATCCGGGAAAGGAACGTACCGGTCCGGTCCGGTACGAGATCAGCTCGCGAGGAAGTTCGGGATGGCGGCGGCCGCGGCGTAGCCCTTGCGGTACATCATCTCGAGGCCCTCGAAGTTCTTCTTCAGCGTATTGAGGCCGTAGAGGTCCTCGGGCGCGAGGATCAGCACGCGTCCCTCGGCCTCGTAGCGCTTGGCCAGCTCGATCTCGTCGTTGTACGTCTGGTAGCGCATGCGCAGACGTTCGGCGGCGGCCGGATACGTGCGCTCGAGGATGCGCGCCGGCGCGAGGTCGCGGCGCTGCTGGCGCACCTCGTCGCGCAGACGGGACAGGACCAGTACCACGCGGTCGTAGCCGTCGTCGAGCGCCTTCTGCACCGGGACCGGGTCGGCGATGCCGCCGTCGAAGTAGGGGACGCCGTCCACCACGTACGGCTCGCACGCCACCGGCACGGCCGACGACGCCTTGACCGCGTCGAAGTCGTCGTAGCGGATGCGCGACTTGTCGAAGTACTTGGTCGACCCGTCCTCGGCGTCGCACGCGACGATGGTGAATCCCGTCGGGTTCGCCTCGAACGCCTCGAAGTCGACCGGATACTCGCCGTCGTGGTTGCTCAGCGTGCCGTAGATGTAGTCGAGGTTCGCGAAGTTGTGGTTCCTGAAGTAGCTCTCGGCGCTCGCGTACTCCTTGCGGAACGCGTACTTCGTGTAGAACGTGTGGTTGCGTCCGTGCTGGCGCGCGATGAATGAGGTCATGTTCGCGGCGCCCGCGGAGACGCCGTAGCACATGTCGACGTCGACGCCCTCCTCGAGCATGTAGTCCATCACGCCGCATCCGAAGATCGCGCGGAACCCGCCGCCCACGTCGATCAGCGCCGTCCTGTTGCCCATAACACTTCCCCCTTATGTCCGCATAATCCGCGGGTTCGTGCCGTCGGCCGGAAGGTCCGTTCCGGTGCGATCCCCGCGTCGATCACGTGCGAGACTACGCCCTCGGCCGGGACAAAACGGGGGTAATTGGACAATTCGTCGGCCGTCGTCGATCTGCCTCGGGTTCCGCGGGGCCGTCCGTGAGGACGGCGCGGGAACCCGCGTCACGCCGCGAGCAGCTCCCTGGACAGCGCCGCGATGCGTTCCGACGGATCGGAGTTGGCGAGCTCGACCGATCCGGTCGCATCCTCCGGGGCGAGTCCGCCCAGCGATTCGAGCACCACGCCCAGATGCCGCACCGTGCCCTCGTTGCCGTCGATGACCGCCGCGCGCTCCGGCAGCAGCTCGCGGAAGTAGTCGCGGTAGAACACGAAATGCGTGCAGCCGAGCACCACCGAGTCGATGCGGTCCAGATCGTACTGGTCGAAGTAACCGTGCAGCGTGCGCATCACCAGATCGTGGTCGCCCAGACGCCCGGATTCGACGATCTCCACCAGATCGGGGCACGGCTCCTTGAAGATCTCGTTGTCGGAGTCGAAACGCTCCATCAGCTTCGCGAACTTGCGCTCGCGCAGCGTCAGCGGCGTGGCCGCGACGATCACGCGCTGCGGGATGTGGTGCGGGTCGGACGGCACGTCGCCGCGGTCGCACGCGATCTTGAGCGCCGGCTCCATGCCGATGATCGGGATGTCGTACGCCTCGCGCAGCTCGTTGACCGCGGCTGACGTGGCCGTGTTGCACGCGATGACCACGGCCTTGACGCCCTCGCGCACGAAGCGTTCGACGATGTCGAAGCTCAGCCGCTGCACCTGATCGGGCGATTTGACGCCGTACGGCGCGTTCGCGGAGTCGCCGAAGTACAGCACGCGCTCGTGCGGCATGTCCTTCGCCAACTGCCGGACCACCGAGATACCGCCCAAACCCGAGTCGAACACGCCGATCGGAGCCGTCGAGGCCATACGCATCCTCCTTTGCGTCTTCCTGTTCGCCTCCAGCCTACTCACCGCCGATATCAACGACAAACCGCGAGGGGAGGGCGAGTATGCTGTGGAGCCATGAGCATTCCGCAGCATGTCACCAAGGCGCACGCCACCGGCAATGATTTCGTCGTCTACCTCGATCCGGACGGCGCGTACGAGCCCACCGAGGATGAGGTCCGTCTTCTCGCCGACCGCCACTTCGGCATCGGCGGCGACGGTCTGATCCGTCTCGCCCATCCGGGCGACGTGTCCGACCTCGACGACGCGCAGGTGGCCGACTGCGCGGCGAACGGCGCCGAATGGTTCATGGACTACCGCAATGCCGACGGCTCGCTCGCGGAGATGTGCGGCAACGGCACGCGCGCCATCACGCTGTTCGCGCAGCGTCACGGCCTGTTCGACGGCGCCGAGTTCCGTCTCGGCACGCGCGCCGGCGTCAAGGTCCTCACCTCGCTCGGCGACGTGCCCGGACTCGGCCGCGACGTGTTCCGCGTGGAGATGGGGGCGTGGAGCCGCGGCGAGCTCGACGCGTACGAGGTCACGATCCCCGGCACCCCGGGCTCGGCGCGCGGCACGTTCGTCGACATGGGCAACCCGCACGTGGTGGCGCTTGTCGAGGACGCGTTCTCCAGCCTGCCCAAGGTCGAGGATCTCGATCTCGTGACCAAGCCGGTCGTCGCCCCGGTCATCGAATCCGACCAGAACGTCGAGTTCGTGCGCATCGACGAGATCGACGAGGCCGAGATGGCGGGCGAGGCGACGATGCGCGTCAACGAGCGCGGCTGCGGCGAGACCCTGTCGTGCGGCACCGGTCTGTGCGCCACGGCGATCACGCTGCGCGCCAAGACCGGCATCGACCATTGGACGATCACCGTGCGCGGCGGCACGTTGCGTGTCGACGTGACCGACGAGGACGTGAGGCTCACCGGTTCGGCCACGCTGGTCGGCGACGTCACGCTGCTGTAATCGCTGTAATCACTGCAGCCGTCGTGATCGGCGGTCTGCACGACGTCAGGCATACAGGCATAGAGGGGAGTACCGATGGCCGGCAATGGAAACCACAATGGAAACGAGGACGGGGACGCCGACACGATCGCCGTCGGGGCGGCGGCAGCGGCGGACGCGCGTCTGCCCAGGGGGTTCCGGCACGGCGCTACATGGACGTATCTGGTCATGCTGCTCGCCTCGGCGGCGGCGCTGGTCGTCTCGTTCGTGCTGAGCGCCGAGACGCTCGAACTGGCGAGGCACCCGGGCCAGTCGCTCGGCTGCGACGTGAACTCGGTGCTCTCGTGCTCGGCCGTCGCCCAGTCCTGGCAGGCGGAGATCGTCAGGTTCGCCGGACTGAGCTATCCGAACGCGTTCTTCGGCATCGCCGCGGAATCGGTGTTCGTCACGATCGCCGTGATCGGGCTGGCCCGGGTGAAGGTGCCGACGTGGTTCGCCGCATGCACGTGGTTCGGCGGACTGGCGGCGATCGCCTACTCCTACTGGCTGACCACGCAGTCGCTGTTCGTCATCCACGCCCTGTGCCCGTGGTGCCTCGCGCTCATGTTCTCGACCACGATCCAGTTCATCGCGCTGACGCACGCGACCGTCACGGTGCAGCGGCTCCCGGGCTCCCGGAATGGCGGCCCTCGCGCGCTCGACACCTACTACCGGCTTAATTACGACCTCATGGTCGACGTGGTGTGGATCGTCGCGCTCGTCGTGCTGATCGTCGTCAAGGACGGCGCCGCGCTCTTCGCCTGACCGACGGTCCGCGGCGGTTACGATAGAGGGTATGACACATTACGAGACGCCGGCCGTGCCGCCGCGGGCCGGCTGGGACCTGCATTGCCACACGGTGTTCTCCGACGGCACCAGAACGCCGGCGCAACTGGTGTCCGAGGCCGTGGAACGCGGTCTGCACGGCGTGGCCATCACCGACCACGACACCACGGCCGGCTGGGAGGCCGCCGAGGACGCGGCGCGCGCCGCCGGGCTGCCGCTGCTGCGCGGCACCGAGATCACCGCCGAGGACGACGGCGTGTCCGTGCACATGCTGGGCCTGCAGTACGATCCGCGCAACGTGCGCATCTCGCAGCTGTTCGCCACCACGCGCGAGGCGAGGCTCACCCGCACCAAACGCATGGTGGCCAGGCTCGCCGAGGACTTCCCGATCTCCTGGGAGTCGGTGCTCGACCAGGTCAAGGAGGGCGGCAGGACCACGATCGGCCGTCCGCACATCGCCGACGCGCTCGTCGCCGCCGGCGTCTACGCCACCCGTTCCGACGCGTTCGCGGGCGTGGTGAGCGCCCGGTCGAAGTACTACATCCCGACGCCCTCGCCCACGACGCACGAGGTGGTGCGCGCGGTCGGCGAGGCCGGAGGAGTGGTCATCATCGCCCATCCCGGCGATCTGAGCCGCAACCGGCGTCTGCTCTCCGACGCCCAGATCGAGCGGCTGGTCGACGAGGGGCTGGACGGTCTCGAGGTCTGGCATCGCGGCAACCCGCCCGAGCAGCGCGAACGGCTGCTCGCGATCGCGCGGGAGCGCCACCTGCTCGTCACCGGCGGATCCGACTGGCACGGCGCCGGCAAGCCCAACGAACTGGGCGAGAACCTCACCGACGACGCCACCGTGCGCGAGATCGTCCGTCGCGGCGCGATCCCGATGATCGGCTGAGACGGCACGCGATGCGCTCGGCCGCGTTTCCGTCCGGTCCGTGCATGCGCCCTCGGTTCGAGGCTCCCGAGGGCATGACCCCGCAGACGACGAAGCCCCGCGACCCATGTGGATGGTCGCGGGGCTTCGTCGCGTCATCGACGACGTCGACGGCTCCTCGTCCGTCGATCCGTCGGCCGCGATCGGTCGGTCACAGTGCGCCGAAGCCGACGGCGTGCTTGGTCTCCGAACCGACGATCGCATAGCCGAGCGCGTCGGCCGGCACGATGATGCGACGGCCCTTGTCGTCGGTCAGCGCGATCGGCTGGCCCTCGGCGACGGCCTTGGCGATGATCCCGTTGACCTCGTCGGCCGACTCGTCGGTGCTGAAGGTGACGGCGCGCGCCACGTTGCGGATTCCGAGTTCGATGTCCATGTGCTGCTCCTTTTGTGCTGCGTGTTTGTACTCGTTGTGCTTGTTGTGCTTGTTGCGCTGGTGCCCGGGCTGGCGTTGCGGGCCGATGTCCCATTGTGCCCGCCCGCGGCGAGAAGCGCGACGATTACGCCTTCGGCGTGGTCACCGATTCGCCGGTGTCGTCGTCCTCGTCCCCGTCCGTTTCCGGGTCGGGGGATCCCGTCGCGTCCGCCACCGGCGTATCGGCGGTATCGTCCGCATCGTCCGGTTCGTCCGTGACGTCGGGACCTGCGGCCGGGAACAGCCCGGACGCCGAGGCGACGGGGGTGTCCGCCGTATCGTCCGGCTCCTCGGCGTCGGCGTCCGCGGCACGGCCGTCGCCGGCATCCGCCCCGGTCGCCGCCGGCTCCGGCTTCTCGTCGAAGTTGCGGGGCTCCTCGGGCTCGGCCTGGGGCATGACGACCGGTTCGGTGTCGCGCGTGCCATTGGAGGAGTCCAGTCCGGCCCTCGCGTCGCGCAGCGCCCGTTCCTCGCGCTCGAGCAATGGGATCACGATGGTCGCCGCGTTGTTCGGATGACCGCCGCGCGGCGAGGAGAACGCGCTCGGGGGAACGCCCGGATCCATCAGACGGTCGGTGCCGAAGCCGCCGTGCGCCACCGCGGCCGCGACCGGGAACGACGGTGCGCTCGGGGCTTCGTCGTGGTCGTCCGTGGCCGGGGTCTCCTGGGAGACCGGCGCGGGGGAGTCCTTCGCCGCGCCGTCGCCGGACGGTCCCTCGACGTCGTGCTCGTCCGTGTCGTCGTCATCGTCGATCGAATCCAACGTGATGGTCTCGCTCGAGGACGGCGCCGGCATGGACGCGTATCCGCCCGCCGGCTGGGGCTTCGTGGTCGCGCCGGTCGCGCCCGTGCGCGTCGGGGCGCCGGAGCCCGCGTCCGCGGGCGCGCCGCCCACGTGGAAGCTCGGCGGCAGCGTCACCTCCGGGGCCTTGATCGGCGCGTCCATCGTGTCGTCGTTGCCGGTCGGCACCGCGATGCGCCCGGCCGCCTCGATGTCGGACGAGCCGGTGCGGTCGGACTCGGCGGTCTCGTCGTCCGGCTCCTGTGCGGCGCGCGCCGCCTCCTGCGCCGCCTTGGCAGCCGCGCGACGGCGCTCGCCGTCCTTGAGCAGCGTGCCCACGGTGATCGTCGACGGCGGGTTGTCGGCCGTGTCGTCCGGATCGTCGGCGCCGGCCGCGGCCGAGCGTCGCGCCTTGGCGGCGGCGTTGCTGTCGTCGACCGCGCGCGAGGTGACGCCCAGCTGGTGCGCGAGCCGGTCGACCTGCGCCTTGAAGCGGATGATGCCCTGCGTGTCCGCCTTGTTGAGCGCCTGGATGAACTCGCCCACCTGCTCCATCTGCACCCACAGGTTGGCGCGCAGCATGATCAGATCGTCCAGACGGTTGCCCATCATGCGCCCGTACGCCGTGAGCACCGCGTTGCGGTGGTCCTCGTCGAGCTTGGAGAAGATCCACGCCAGATCGCGCGCGGGGTCGTTGACCTGCATGTTCTGCCAGTTGTTGATCGCCGTGATCGTCGATCCGCTGAAGCGCACGTCGCCGTCCTCGAAGCCGCCGTGCACGAGGCATGTGCCGAACGACCACAGCCCCTCCGTCTCGAGGATCTTCGACCAGCTGGACGTGATCTCCGGCGGCACGTGGCCCGCGCGCTTGAGCCGTGCGATCCACGCGACCAGCTGCGCCTTGATCTGCGCGGTCGCGAACATCGGGTACTTGGCCTTGGCGAGGAACATCGGGTTCAGGCGGTGGATCGCGCCGATCGCCGTGCCCATCGACGAGCAGTCGTCGAGCGTGAGCAGGTTGAGGTCGCGTTCGCGGCCGTCCTGATGCATCGCCACCATCACGGCGGTCCGTCCGGTCGGCCCCTTCGGATCGTCGCCGGGGACGAACGCGAGCACGCGGTCGACCGCGAAGCCGAGGCCGCCCGGCTCGCGCGCCTCGGCGAGCGCCTTCGCCGCCTTCACGCGCGCCGCGAGCCGCCTGCGCCCCTTCTCGTCGTCGGTGGCGTACACGTCGTACGTTTTGCCGGTCACGTCTCGCACCTGCGCCTGGTCGATGCCGCCGATGTGCGTGGCGCCCGGAAACACGCCGGCCACGATCACGGACGGCAGTGCGGCCGAGGTGAGGGCCGCCAGCATCAGTTCATTACGTTCAGTCACACTCCCACAGTAATACAAGGAGACGCGATGGCCACGCCACTTGCCACAATGAAGGGCATGGACGTGGGGCGTACGGGATCGGCGGGGGAACTGCTCGAGGGATTGGACGAGTCGCAGCTGGCCGCGGCGAGCGCGCTGGACGGTCCGGTGCGCATCATCGCCGGTGCAGGCGCTGGCAAGACCCGCACGGTCACCCGTCGCATCGCCTACGGCTGTGCGACCGGGGCGTGGGATCCGGCGCGCACGCTCGCCGTCACGTTCTCCGTCAAGGCGGCCGCCGAGATGCGCGTGCGCCTGTCCGGGCTCGGCATCGGCGATCGGGTGACGGCCGCGACGTTCCATTCGGCCGCGCTGTCCCAGCTGCGCCGCGTGTGGGCGGACGTGTGCGACGCGCCCTTCCCGCGGCTCGTCGACGACGCCCGTGACGTCGCCGCGCGTGCGATGCGCCGCGTCGACCCGGATCTGGACGAGGACGATCTGACCGTGCGCACGGTGCGCGACGAGATCAACTGGGCGAAGATCTCGCTCGTGGCGCCCGACCAGGTGGCGCGCGTGGCCGCCGTGACCGAACGGTGCCGTCCGGCCGGCATCGACCCGGGGCGGTTCGCCGACATCTACGACGCGTACGAGAAGGAGAAGACCGCGCGCGGCGTGATGGACTTCGACGACATCCTGCTCATGGCCTGCCACGTGCTCGAGGGGTTCGACGAGGCGTCGGCCGTCATCCGGCGCTCGATCGGCTGGCTGACCGTCGACGAGTATCAGGACGTCTCGCCGCTGCAGCACCGGCTGATGCGTCTGTGGCTCGGCGACAACCGCAACGTGTGCGTGGTGGGGGATCCGGCGCAGACCATCTACTCGTTCGCCGGGGCGTCGAGCTACGACCTGCTGGCCTTCGCCGACGAGTTCGCGCCGCTCGCCGCCGACATCCGCCTCGACACCGACTACCGCTCCACCCCGCAGATCGTCTCCTACGCGAACCGCGTGCTCGCCGCGTCCCCGATCAGGCACGAGTACCTGCGGCTCACGTCGGCCCGGGAGAAGGGGCGGCACATCGAACGCACCATGTACGAGACCGACGCCGACGAGGCGCGCGGCGTGGCGGCGCGCATCCGCCGGCTCGTGGAGCAGGGCGTGAACCCGTCCGACTGCGCGATCCTGACGCGCATCAACGCGCAGCAGGCCGTGTGCTGCACGGCCCTGCGTCATGCCGGCCTGCGGTACCGGGTCAGGCGCGACAACGGCGGATCGTCGGCCGCGCCGGTCGCCGATCTGGACGCCGCGGCGCGCATCGCGATGCTCGAGGCGCTGCGCGAGACGGATGACGGGGCGGCCGCCCATGCCGGGGCGGGGGAATCGGGTGGCGCCGCCCGGCCCGCGTCCGGAGCGTCGGACGAGGGCGCGAGGGCGCGTGCGTGGGCCGCGCGGCTCGGTCAGGTCACCGTCTCGACGGTCCACGCCTCCAAGGGCCTCGAGTTCGCGCACGTGTTCCTCATCGGCTGCTCCGAGGGTCTGATGCCGTACGGCTCGCCCGCGCCCGGCGACGTGCTCGAGGAGGAGCGCCGGCTCATGTACGTGGGCATCACGCGCGCCGAGGACACCCTGCATCTGTCCTACGCGGTCTCCAAGGACGGCATGGGGCCGCAGCGGCGTCGGTTGAGCCGGTTCCTGAGCTGAACGTGCCGACGCGGGCCCTGCGCTTCCGGGCCCCGTGCCCCGGCCGGACGCCGCGCTTGATTTGGCGCATCGCCGTGCTACGATGTGCAACCGAAGTCAAGGCATCGATCCGTTATCAGCGGGGAGTCTTCGGAAGAACGGCGAAACGGAGCGTCGAATCGGCCCGAATCCGGCCCACGCGTCCGCGAAACTCAGTAGAACCGACGGGATCGGCCCGTCACAGCCGAACGCAAGAGGTCGCGCGCGGGCCATCGCCCGGACGCGACAAACGAGGTGGTACCGCGGTGGCGGGCCGGCGTCGGACGCGTCGGGCCCAAAGTCGTCCTCGTGAGCAACCAGCGAAGCACTCACGAGGAGACACACGGTGAGCGAAAACGTATATCCCAAGGCGAACGAGGGCGGCGAGACCGCGCACGTCGCGCCGAACCCCAGCTTCCCGCACATGGAGGAGACGGTCCTCGACTACTGGGACAAGGACGACACCTTCCAGAAGTCGGTCGAGCGCAACCCCTCCGGCGACCACAGCCAGAACGAGTTCGTGTTCTTCGACGGTCCGCCGTTCGCGAACGGCCTGCCGCACTACGGCCACCTGCTTACGGGCTACGCCAAGGACGTGATCCCGCGCTACCAGACGATGAAGGGCCGCAAGGTCAACCGCGTCTTCGGCTGGGACACCCACGGCCTGCCGGCCGAGCTCGAGGCGCAGAAGGAGCTCGGCATCGACTCGGTCGACCAGATCGAGAAGATGGGCATCGACAAGTTCAACGACGCCTGCCGCGCCTCCGTCCTGAAGTACACGCACGAATGGCAGGACTACGTGCACCGCCAGGCCCGCTGGGTCGACTTCGAGCACGGCTACAAGACCCTCAACATCCCGTACATGGAGTCCGTGATGTGGGCCTTCAAGCAGCTCTACGACAAGGGTCTGTCGTACCAGGGCTACCGCGTCCTGCCGTACTGCCCGAAGGACCGCACGCCGCTGTCCGCGCACGAGCTGCGCATGGACGCCGACGTGTACCAGGACCGTCAGGACACCACCGTCTCCGTGGCCGTCAAGCTGCGCGACGAGGACGCCTACGCCGTCTTCTGGACCACCACCCCGTGGACCGTCCCGACCAACTTCGCGATCGTCGTCGGCGCCGACATCGACTACGTCGAGGTGCGTCCGACCGAGGGCAAGTTCGCCGGCAAGAAGTTCTACCTCGGCAAGGCCCTGCTGCCGCACTACGAGAAGGAGCTCGGCGAGAACTACGAGATCGTGCGCGAGCTCAAGGGCTCCGAGCTCGAGGGCCGCCGCTACTACCCGGTCTTCCCGTACTTCGCCGGCGAGACCGCCGAGTCCGAGGGCCACGTGCCCGGTCCGAACGGCTACACCATCTTCACCGCCGACTACGTCGACACCGTCGAGGGCACCGGCCTCGTGCACCAAGCCCCCTACGGCGAGGACGATATGAACACCCTCAACGCCAAGGGCATCAAGAGCACCGACGTGCTCGACGAGGGCTGCCGCTTCACCGCGCAGTGCCCCGAGTACGAGGGCATGTTCGTCTTCGACGCCAACCTGCCGATCCTGCGTAACCTGCGTGCCGGCGACGGCCCGCTCGCCTCCATCCCGGAGGAGCGCCGCGCGATCCTCTTCCAGGAGAAGAGCTACGTGCACTCCTACCCGCACTGCTGGCGCTGCGCCACGCCGCTGATCTACAAGCCGGTGTCCTCCTGGTTCGTGTCCGTCACGAAGATCAAGCCGCGTCTGCTGGAGCTCAACCAGGAGATCAACTGGATCCCGGAGAACGTCAAGGACGGCCAGTTCGGCAAGTGGCTCGCCAACGCCCGCGACTGGTCCATCTCCCGCAACCGCTTCTGGGGCTCCCCGATCCCGGTGTGGGTCTCCGACGACCCGAAGCACCCGCGCGTCGACGTGTACGGCTCGCTCGAGGAGCTGAAGCGCGACTTCGGCGACTACCCGCGCGACAAGGACGGCAACGTCAACATGCACCGTCCGTGGATCGACAACCTCACCCGCCCGAACCCGGACGACCCGACCGGCAAGTCCACGATGCACCGCATCTCCGACGTGCTCGACTGCTGGTTCGAGTCCGGCTCCATGTCGTTCGCGCAGTTCCACTACCCGTTCGAGAACAAGGAGAAGTTCGAGCAGCACTTCCCGGCCGACTACATCGTCGAGTACATCGGCCAGACCCGCGGCTGGTTCTACCTGCTGCACGTCATGGCGACCGCCCTGTTCGACCGCCCGGCGTTCAAGAACGTGATCTGCCACGGCATCGTCCTCGGCTCCGACGGCCAGAAGATGTCCAAGCACCTGCGCAACTACCCGGACGTCAACGGCGTGTTCGACAAGTACGGCTCCGACGCGATGCGCTGGTTCCTCATGTCCTCGCCGATCCTCCGCGGCGGCAACCTCATCGTCACCGCCGAGGGCATCCGCGACACCGTCCGCCAGGTCATGCTGCCGGTGTGGAGCTCCTACTACTTCTTCACGCTGTACGCGAACGCCGCCGGCTACGACGCGCGCCAGCTGCGCGCGGACGAGGTCGCCTCGCTGCCGGAGATGGACCGCTACCTGCTGGCCCGCACCCGCCGCCTGATCGAGTCGACCGAGAAGTCCCTGAACGAGTTCGCGATCTCCGACGCGTGCGACGCCGCGTCCGACTTCATCGACGTGCTCACCAACTGGTACATCCGCAACAGCCGCGACCGCTTCCTGAACAAGGACGAGAACGCGTTCAACACGCTGTACACCGTGCTCGAGGCGTTCATGCGCGTGCTCGCGCCGCTCGCCCCGATGGAGGCCGAGTCCGTGTGGCGCGGCCTGACCGGCGGCGAGTCCGTGCATCTGGCCGACTGGCCGTTCGTGGCGGACGAGAAGACCGGCGAGGCCACCGAGCTGGGCCGCGTGCTCGTCGACGATCCGGCGCTGGTCGCCGCGATGGAGAAGGTCCGCGAGGTCGTCTCCGGCACCCTGTCGCTGCGCAAGGGCGCCAAGATCCGCGTGCGCCAGCCGCTGTCCAAGCTCACCGTCGTGGCCGAGGACGTGGCCGCCGTCGAGCCGTACGCCGAGCTGCTCAAGTCCGAGCTCAACGTCAAGGACATCGAGTTCTGCACGCTCGAGGACGCTGCCTCCCAGGGCCTCAAGATCGTGCACGAGCTGCGCGTCAACGCCCGCGTCGCCGGCAAGCGTCTGCGCAAGGACGTCCAGTTCGCGATCAAGGCGTCCAAGTCCGGCGCCTGGCATGTGGACGCCGCCTCCGGCGCCCCGGTCGTCGAGACCCCGAACGGCGAGATCGCGCTCGAGGACGGCGAGTACGAGCTGATCAACCGCGTGGAGGAGAAGGACGCCGCCGAGGAGGCCGTGTCCGTGTCCGCCGCGCTGCCGACCGGCGGCTTCGTGATCCTCGACACCGCGCTCACCCCCGAGCTCGAGGCCGAGGGCTACGCTCGCGACGCGATCCGCGTGATCCAGGACGCCCGCAAGGAGGCCGGTCTCGACGTGGCCGACTCCATCGCGCTGACTCTGACCGTGCCGGTCGCCGAGGTCGCCAAGATCGAGGAGTTCAAGGCCCTGATCGCCGAGTCCACGCTCGTCGCCGACGGCGCCTTCACCGTCGCCGAGGGCGACGAACTCAAGGCCGAGGTCAAGAAGGCCTGAGGCCGGGCGACCGACTGCAGTCGGTCTGACCGCCGATGAACGAACCTGTTTTCCGTCGCCCCCACGCGGAGAGACGGAAAACAGGTTTTCCGTTACCATATCCGTATGTCGCCGTTACGCCCCGCATATGCGGGGATGAACCATTGATAAAGTTCAATGGAGGAGTTGCCTCGGTGAACTGCCCCGCATTTGCGGGGATGATCGCATACGATGCCGATGAGCCGTTCGTGGTGTATACTGTATTATCTTAAGTTGATTAAGATTAATGGAAATCATATTACAACGGATATGAGCTTATGTGTTAAGGAGGATACATGAGCGTAACGGATGTCCCCCGATCATTCCCATCCCCGCTGCCCGTTCCCCCAATAGGCCACGAACCTCATGTCTGGCACCCCGATTTCGATGCCTACATGTCACGATCGGAGCGCAGGCGTGAAACCGGCGACTATTATTCGGCGGTGCCGGCCGTGATCGCGCAATACGGGTTCTCCCTGCCGGAAGGCATCTCCGCGGATCTGGAGGAGGCTGCGTACGAGCTGAGCCGGTTCGATGCGTATGCTGCGGCGAAGCTTGGCATGGACGATCACGAGCTCAGTCCGATGGCATCCATCCTGCTGCGCACGGAGTCCACGTCATCATCACAGATTGAGAACCTGACCGTTGGGGCGAGGAAGCTGGCGCTGCAGGAACTGGGCGAGGGGCACGGCGGCAACGCCCAGATCGTGGTGGGCAACGTCCATGCCATGAGAGCGGCGCTGGATTTCGCCCGGAACCTTGATGAGCCTCACCTGCTCGCCATGCATCGGGCTTTGCTCTCCGCGCAACCCGGATTCGCGCAATATGCCGGCCGATACCGCGATCAGCTGGTATGGGTCGGCGGAGGAAGGGGACCGCGTCACGCCACGCATGTGGCGCCGCAGCCGGAACTGGTCGCAGGTTGCATGGATGATCTGCTGGCCTTCCTGCAAAGGGACGATCTGCCGGTCATATTGCAGTGCGCGGTGGTGCATGCGCAATTCGAGACCATCCACCCCTTCGTGGACGGCAATGGCAGGGTGGGGCGTGCGCTGGTGCATGCGGTGCTGCGCAACAAAGGTCTGATCCGTAGCACCACGCCACCGGTCTCGGCGGGGCTGCTGACGGATACGCAACGGTACTTCGCGGCGTTGGGCGCCTACCGTGAGGGGGATGCGGAACCCATCGTGGCGTGCTTCGCGGACGCCTGCCGATACTCCGCCTCGACCGGCGTGAAGCTGATCGATGCGTTGGAAGAACAGTTGGCGGAATCCCGCGAACGGCTGCACGGCATACGCAGGGATTCGGCGGTGTGGCGGGTGCTGCCCCGGCTGATCGAACAGCCGATCATCAACCGCGACTACCTGAGCAAAACGCTGGGGCTGTCCCCGATGACCGCATCGCGCGCGATCAGGGTGTTGACGGAACGTGGGGTGCTGGACGAGATCACAGGCGGCCGGCGGAACACCGTATGGGAACATCGGGGCATCCTGTCGGTGCTGGACGACTATGCGGCCCGATTGAGAAGGGACTGATGTGATATGACTCGATGTGCATGGAACCGACGGATTTCCCCGCGTGCCGCATCCATATGGGCGAAGACCGCCTACCGCGGCCCCGAGAATGACGACCGGTATCTGCAGCTGTGGCAGCATCTCGCCGATGCAGGTGAGACGGCGTCGCATGTGTGGGAGGAATTCGTCGCCGATGATGTCAAGGGCATGCTGGCCCGTGACATAGGCGGGGAGGAGACCGCCGGGACGTTGTACCGCTTCATCGCTGCGATCCATGATGTCGGCAAGGCGTCCCCGGCATTCGTCGCGCAGAACGACGGACTCGCCGACAGGGTGAGAGACTCCGGTCTGAGCATTGATCCGATCGTCGCCAAGGACCGGGAACGCTCGTCATATCGTCATGAACTCGTCGGGTATGCGGCGGTCCGGGATTGGTTCCTCGCCCAGGGATTCCCGGTCGAACCGGGAACGTTCGCCTATGGCGTCGCCTGCATCGTCGCGGGCCACCACGGCACATCGCTGACCGGGGACAAACGTCGGCTGGTCACCCCCGGGAGTCCGGAAAGCTATCGCATGGGCACGTTCGTCGGGGGCGAGGCATGGGCCGAGACCCGCAATGAACTGCTGGATTGGGCCGCGGACATGACCGGCGCCCTACCGGTGTTGCGGTCGTTGTCCCGGCATCCGCTGCGCAGACGGTCGCAGATTATCCTGACCTCTCTGGTGGTCGTCGCCGACTGGTCCGCCAGCGACAGCCGTCTGTTCCCCCTCAACGAGGGGTCCGCCGACGAGGAGTCGTTCGATCCGTCGGAACGAGCGGCGCGCGCATGGCGCATGCTCGGTCTCCCCGGACCGTGGCGGGTACGGGGGACGGATATGTCCCCGGACGACATGTTCGCCCGGCGATTCGCCATCCCCGGCGCGCGGCTGCGTCCCATGCAACGCGAGGCGTCCCGTCTGGCGCGGGCCATGGAATCCCCGGGGCTGATGATCATCGAGGCCAATATGGGTGAAGGCAAGACCGAGGCGGCGCTGATCGCCGCGGAGATCCTCGCCGAACGTTTCCACTGCGGTGGCATCTACTACGCGCTACCCAGCCAGGCCACCGTCAACGCGATGTTCTCCCGGGTGCTTGATTGGGTGGGACGGCTTCCTGCCGGAGATCACGGGAATGTCGGGTCGGTGTTCCTCGCGCACGGCAGGAACGAGCTCAATGGTGACTATGAGCGGTTGCGTGAACAGTGGTTCGACGGCGGCGGATGCATGGATGCCGATTCGGCGTTCGCGTATCCTTCCGACGGCATCGTCGACGAGGATTCGGATGATGATTCGGAACACGATTGGCGTGATCCGTATGGAGACCATATGGTCATGCAGGCGGTCGTCAACTCCTGGCTGACCGGGCGTCGACGCGGCAACCTGTCCGATTTCGTCGTCGGCACCATCGATCAGGTGCTGATGGCTGGTCTCAAAAGCAAATACGTCGTGCTCCGGCATCTTGCGCTCGCCGGCAAGGTAGTGATATTGGATGAGGTTCATTCCAACACCGCCTACATGAACGTCTATATGGAGACGGTGCTGTCGTGGCTGGGGGCCTACGGGGTTCCGGTCATCATGCTCAGTGCGACGTTGCCGCAGGAAAGACGTCGTGCGTTCCTGACCGCATACCGCGACGGAGCCCGTGCGGCCGATGCCGTGGAACGGGAATCGGTGGATGGAGTCGAAACGACGGCGGAGAATGGCGGATCCGGTGGAGAACGTCTGCCGAGACGAATTCACCGCCGTGTGATTCCCGTCAGAAAACGGTCGGACGGCCGGGTGGACCATATGCCGGAATCTGGTTCCGAAGGCGATGGGGACGGTGCCGATGGACGTGCGGGGTTCGATATGCGATACCCGTTGATCTCCTTGGCGACGGCGGAGCGCGTGCATGGACCGTCCGCTCCCGCGCCGTCAGGTCGCGCCATCGATGTCGAGGTATCGATGATGGATGATGACGACAGCTCACTGGTGTCGTTGCTCAGGGACGGGCTTCGCGACGGCGGTTGCGCGGTCGTCATACGGGACACGGTGGCCCGTGCGCAGAAGACATACCAGACGTTGCGGGATGCGTTAGGTGACGGGATGGATGTCACCTTGGCGCATTCCCGGTTCCTGGCATGCGACCGTGCCCGCATCGATCGGGAGCTGCTCGCTCGATACGGCAGACACGGGGATCCGAAACGACGCTCCGGCATCGTCGTTGCAACGCAGGTCGTCGAGCAGTCGCTTGACGTGGATTTCGACCTGATGGTCACCGACATCGCTCCGATCGATCTGGTGCTGCAGCGTATCGGCCGATTGCACCGTCACCATCGCGGCGACGGGGAGAACCGCAGACCCGAACCGCTGAGGCATGCCCGGCTGGTCATCACCGGCATCGTGTCATGGAAGTACGACGGTCCCCCGGAATTCACCCGGGGGCTGGAACGTGTGTATCCACGGTATCTGCTGCTGCGTTCACTCGCCATATTGGGCATTGAACCGGGGAAGTGCCGGTCGTTGAATGTGCCGGGCGACATCCCCCACCTCGTGCAGACCGTATATAGTGATGCGCCGGTATGCCCTGATTCGTGGAGGGATGGGAACCGCGGTGAATTGGAGGCGCGGCGACGGCTGGAACAGGATCTGGATGCGAGTCGGAGTCTGGCCGGTCAATTCCGTATCTTCCGTCCGCAATACGACGACCAGCCGTTCGATCTGACCGACTGGTTGAAGGACAACGTGACCGATCCCGATACCCCCGGCAAAGCCGCGGAGCGTAAGGTCAGGGCGGGTGTCCGTGAGGGGGACGACTCGTTCGAGGTCGTCGTGTTGCAACAAGGGGACGATGGTGCTCTTCGTCTGCCGCCGTGGAGTGGTTTCGATGGTATGGGTCCGTTGCCCGACGGATTCGGAACTCCCGCCAAGGAGCAGGTGAGAGCGATGCTTTCATGCACGATTTCACTGGGGCGCACCGCGTTGGGGTACCTTGACCTCGACTCGGTGATCGGGGCGTTCGAATGTGCCACGCCGGAACGCTGGTATGACTACATGCAGCTGGACCGCAGTCTGGCTGGTCAGTTGATGATCACCTTGGATGAGAGCGGGACCGCGTCCTACCAAGTGCCGCTGTGGGACGGCAACGGTGGGATAATGGAATACAGGACGCTGAGGATCCAGTATTCGCCGCAGAGGGGATGGCAGGCGTATGTCGACAAATGATGTCTCGTTCAACCTCATGGATCGACCGTGGCTGCAGGTTGCGAAGACCGACGGTTCATGCCGGCTCATGTCGATCATCGAGGTCCTCGGGCAGTCCGATGAGATCCGCAGCATCGGTGGAGATATCCCATTGCAGCGCTTCGCGCTGACGAGACTGCTCATCGCGATCATGTACGCGACCTTCGGGCATGATCTCAAAGTGGATGAATGGCGGGCTCTGTTCGATGCCGGACCGCGCGACCCGGAGGTCCGTGACGCTCTGTACGGGTATTGTGACATGTATCGAGGCCGGTTCGACCTTTTTGATGAGAAACGCCCCTTCTACCAGGTCGCGGGATTGCATACGACGAAGAACGAAGTATCCGGATTGGAACGTCTGGTGCTGGATGTGCCTAATGGCGAGCCGTTCTTCACCACCCGTCTCGGCGAGGGGCTCAGAACGATGGGGCCCGCCGAAGCGGCGAGATGGCTGGTGACGACACAGGCCTTCGACGCATCGGGCATCAAATCGGGGGCCGTGGGCGACCCACTCGTCAAAGGCGGCAAGGGATACCCCATCGGTGTGGCATGGTCAGGGCATCTCGGCGGCGATCTGGTCGAGGGAACCGATCTGTGGCGGACGCTCATGCTGAACTACGTCAGTTCGCGTGTGTTCGGCATCGGGGACGCCGATGCGGGGTGGTCCGATGCCGATGATGTTCCGGTGTGGGAGCGGGAACCACTGACCCAATGCGGCGAGCCCGGGTTCTATCAGCCGCAGGAACGCACCGGGGATCCCTCGTTCTGCCATGGACCAGCCTCCCTGATGACCTGGCAGTCCAGACGGATGCTGCTGGCGCATACGGGGGAGACGGTCACCGGCGTGCTGATCTGCAACGGGGACCGGTTGAAGCCGCAGAACGCGCATCGGCATGAGACCATGACCGCATGGCGTCGCAGTGATCCGCAGCAGAAGGCCCTGAAGATGCCGTTGGTGTACATGCCGCGCAAGCACAGTCCGGAGAGGGCCCTGTGGCGTGGCCTGCTCACCGTGGTCGTCGATGAACTGACACCGCAGGAGCGCGGCGGAACCCCGGCCGAATCGTTGCGCCCCCTCACGCTGCAGTGGTTGACCGAGGTCAATTCCAAAGTCGATATCAGCGATCTGCCCGTTCGACTGCATGCCTTCGGTGTCGAATACGGCAGCAACGAGGCGGTCATCGACGCCACGGTGGATGATGAGCTCGACATGGATCTGGTCGTGCTGTCGGCGCAATCGCCTTATGTGGGGCAGATGGTCCGCAATGCCGTGCAGAAGGTGGATGACGGCGTGCGGGAGCTGCGCACATTGTCCGGAAACGTGGCGGCCGCGGCAGGCATGCCGGTGGATGCGGCCAAACGGAAGGCGGACGAACAGGGGTATACCGCATTCGATCAGGAGTTTCGCAACTGGCTGCGCACGCTTAACTCCGGAACCGACACGGAGGCCGCCGAGCGTGAGTGGAACGCAACGGCGCGTCGCATCCTGCTCCGTCTCGGTGAACGTGTCGTCGCGATGGCGCCGACACGGGCGATCGTCGGGAGGGCCATCACCTCCAGAAATCCCAAGACCGGTGTGCAGACCACGACGTACGTGAGCGCGACGGTCGCGGAGAACTGGTACAGACGCAAGATCGACGGGATCCTTCCCGTTGTTTCCAACGAAGGAGACTGATTCATGGGACAACATGACGAACGGACCGGCGAAACGTCGAGTCACGATACGGCGTATCGGCCGAAGTTGACGCCATTCGGGGATTGGGTCGCCGGACGCGTGCGACTGCTGGCGAAGGGCGGCAGGACACCCTCGGGCGTCAACGACCCCGGCTACCTGCGGAATGGTGCGTCCGCGACCGCTGCCGTGGCCAAACTCCGCCACGGGATCGGTCATGAGATCGGTGATGATTCCGATCTGCTCGCATGGGTGCTGCCGGATGCGGATGATGCGGGCATCGCCGGTCGGGATGCCGATGATTCGGGCGAACCCACGCCTCGGGAACGTGCCGCGTACGCGTCGATCACACTGTTCGCCATGCACCAGCAGTCGATCCATGACGTGTCGATGCACACGGACGGCTATGTCACCCTGGGGCGTGCCGTGGGGCGCATGGCGTACGGCAACGTCAACGAGAACGGCATCCGTCGTCTGTTCGATCGGCTGCAGACCGCCAATGGCTGGAAGGAGACGGTCCGGCACACGAGAGGCATGATCCAGCTGCTCAAACGGGAACGGATCGCCATCAACTACGGGTTGCTCGCGCAGGACCTGCTGGGATTGCGATCCGGGCGTGAGCGGGCCAACAGGGTGAGGCTGCGTTGGTGCCGTGATTTCCAGCGGGGGTACGGCGAGGCGAAGTCTCCGTCGGCATCCGCTCCGTCCAACCCATCCGC
The DNA here is from genome assembly GCF_018555385.1 of Bifidobacterium santillanense. GTDB lineage: Bacteria > Actinomycetota > Actinomycetes > Actinomycetales > Bifidobacteriaceae > Bifidobacterium > Bifidobacterium santillanense. The sequence goes on along the minus strand of NZ_JAFEJS010000002.1, from coordinate 181,197 downwards.
GTAGCGGCCATGTCGTTGTCCCGTAGCCCTGCACGGCTTTCATGAACATAAACCACGGGCGGCGGTGAGCGTCGGCACCCGACCTCATGACACCATTCGAAAGGAACCAGAACCATGTCCAACGTCAATCGCACCATCATCGAAATCCATGCATTGGAGACCACCGCGGCCGGCAACCTCAACCGTGACGACACCGGCAGCCCCAAGACCGTCGAGTACGGCGGCTTCACCCGCGCCCGTGTCTCCAGCCAGGCGTGGAAGCGGCCTACCCGCGAGCTGTTCCGTGAACTGGTCGACCCGAAGGATCTCGGGGTGAGGACCAAGCACGTCGTCGAGGAACTGGCGGGGCATATCGCCGAGCGTCGTCCCGACTGGGATGCGGAACGGACCCGTGGGCTCGCCGAGGCTGTGCTGCGCAGCGTGGGTAAGAAGGGCATCGCCTTGGATAAGCCCCGCAGGCGGAGTTCGGCCGACGAGACCGGGGAGGAACCCGCCAAGCAGTCGCAGTATCTGCTGTTCATGGGCAACCGTCAATACGACCGTCTGGCCGATGTGGCCATCGAGGCCGAGGACACGGGGGATGCGGCGAAGGCCCTCAAGGCGGACAAGAAGCGCATCAAGCAGATCGTGACCGATGACCGTTCCATCGATGTGGCACTGTTCGGTCGTATGGTGGCCGATGACACGGATTTGAACGTGGACGCCTGCGCTCAGGTCGCGCATGCGATCAGCGTGCAGGCGGTCGACTCCGAATCGGACTTCTTCACCGCCGTGGATGACCGTCAGGCCAAGGGCGGGGATGAGGGCGCCGGCGACGCCGGAGCCGCGATGATGGGTCAGATCGAATTCAATGCGGCCACGTTCTACCGGTATGCGAACGTGGATGCCAACCGTCTGTGCGACACGTTGGGTGATGCATCCGCAACGGCGAAGGCGGTCGCCGCGTTCGTCCGGGCGTTCGTCACCAGCATGCCGCAGGGCAAGATCAACACGTTCGCCCACGGGACGCTGCCCGATCTGGTCGTGGTCAATCTGCGTGACACGCAGGCCGTGAATCTGGTGGGGGCCTTCGAGAAGCCGGTGACGCCGGACTATGTGAGGCACGCGACCGAAGCGCTGGTGCGCCGAGAGCGGGATCTGGAACGGGCCTACGGCATCGAGCCGGTGCGTACGTGGGTCGTGCGCGTAGGCGACGACACCGCCGCCGCGGATGAGCTGGCCGGTGGCGATGGTCATGCCGTGTCGTTGAGGGATGCGGTGTCCGATGTCGAACAGGCCATCCTCGATCGTCTGGCGCAGGAGTGATCCATGACGGTGTTACTGATGAGATTGGCGGCCCCGATGCAGTCGTGGGGCGCCGGCAGTCGATTCGCCAGGCGGGAGACCGAGATGTGGCCGACCAAAAGCGGTGTCATCGGTATGGTCGCCGCGGCGTTGGGCATCGGTCGTGACGAATCGCTGGAGCGTTTCTCGGGACTGAGATTCGGCGTGCGGGTCGACCAGCCCGGCACGCTGATGTCCGACTACCAGACGGCGCGAACCGATGCGGGGGACATGCTGCCGCTTTCCCGTAGGTACTATCTGCAGGATGCTGTGTTTCTGGCGGGTCTGGAGTGCGGCGATCGCGGCGAGCTGGAGACGTACCGTCAGGCTCTTGCCGCACCGCATTACCAGTTGTTCCTGGGGCGGCGATCCTGCCCTCCCGACGGTCCGGTGCGGACATGGTTGGTCGATGACGATCTGGAATCCGCGTTGCGGAGCATACCGTGGTGCGCCACGGAACGGTACCAGCGATCTGTGCTCCTTGGCGGGGATGCCGATGGGCATCGCTTCGCGCCCATCGTGGTGGAGCCTCTGCTCGGTGAGCAAGATTCGGGCTCGGGGTTCGTCGACGAGCTGATGGATGAACCGATGAGTTTCGATCCGCGACGGCGCCAATGGGGGCCTCGCAGGTATATGAGACTTCATGATGAGACAAAGCCCGAGCCTACGGTTGTGGTGCCATCCACCACCGGTGACGTTCGGTACGGAGGGGGTCGAGGAGATACGTCGGCGTTTGACGGCGATGGGTTCTTTGAGACGGTCGCCGGCATGGATGCGGGCGTGGACGATGCGGATATGGAGGAGATATGACCGAATTTACCCGAGTCGTGGTTGATTCCCGGAACCGTCATGCAATCAGGGCGATGTCCTCGCTGGAACGCATGCACGCCATTATCGCTCGCTCGCTTGGACAGGGGGCGGAACAGGGGATGCCCCGCGCGCTCTGGCGTCTTGATGCCGGTCGTAGGGGTCGTGCGTGCAGACTGTACGTCGTCGCCTCCACGGTTCCCGATGGATTGGTGCTGGCCGAGGAATTGGGGGTTCGTCCCTCCGATGATATTGCGACGTGCGATTATGAGCCATTCCTGGGCCGACTGGAGTGCGGGCAGGAATGGGGCTTCCGTCTCAAGGCGAATCCAACCCGTTCCGTTCCCTCCAAGGATGCGTCGGCAAGGGGAAAGAGGGAAGGCATCCTCGACATCGAGAAGCAAAAGGAGTGGCTGTTCCGCCAGTCACGTCGTGCTGGATTCCATATGCCAATCAACCGTTTGGAGATGCCGGAGGTGATGGTGGGGGAGTCACGGCAGACCAGTTTCCGTCGTGGGGAATCGACAGTCACATTGGCGTCGGCCACGTTCGATGGCGTGCTCGTCGTCGATGATCCCGTTCTGCTGCGTCGCGCGCTCGTCCAAGGCATCGGTAGGGCGAAAGGATATGGATTCGGTCTGATGACACTGCTTCCGTTGCCTGCTTCGCCTCGTCCGACGGGAGACGGGGCATGAAGCCGGTGCCCGGCGTCAAACCGCCGGAATTGCGCTCGCCGGTGCGGGGACAGGATCGTCTGACATTCCTGTACGCCGAACATTGCGTGGTGAACCGTGCCGACAACGCCGTGACGATCACGGATTCGCGGGGGACGGTGCATGTCCCCGCCGCGGCGTTGAGTGTTCTGATGCTCGGTCCCGGCAGCAACATCACCTATGCGGCCATATGCCTGCTGGCCGAATCCCGTTCGACCTGTGTTTGGGTCGGCGAGCGTGGCGTACGCTACTACTGCCATGGAGCCTCTCTGGCCCAGTCGACACGGCTTCTGGAGGCGCAGGCGCGACTGGTGTCCTCGGAACGCACCCGCATCAAGGTCGCGCGTCGAATGTATGCGATGCGATTCCCCGACGAGCGCGCCGACGGGCTCACCATGCAGCAGCTGCTGGGCAAGGAGGGCACCCGTGTGCGCCGTGCATACGAACGTGAATCGCAGCGGACCGGCGTCGCTTGGTCCGGAAGATCATACAAGACCACGGATTTCGACGATGCGGACGAGGTGAACAAGGCGTTGTCCGCCGCGAATACGTCCTTGTACGGCGTCGTCCATGCGATCATCGTTGCGCTGGGGGCTCTCCGGGATTGGGATTCGTGCACGCGCGTAACGAACGTAGCTTCGTGTATGACATAGCAGATCTTTACAAAGTGGATATCACCATCCCGCTTGCCTTCGATCTGGTGTCCGAACAGGTTCCGGACATCTCCACGGCCGCTCGGCGCGGCATCCGCGATCGCATGAAGGATGGGAAGTTCATGCAACGCTGCGTGCATGACATCCGTTCGCTGTTGTTGGAGACCGACGGGGGAGAGGCCGGAGCCGTTCGCGCATCTCGTTCGGACCGATCCGATACCGGGGTCATCGACGATGATGAGGCCTCTGCAGTGGAAGTGGAGGACATCACCGCGCAGTTGTGGGCCGGTGCGTCGGGGTATAGGGCTGGTGGGTGTAACTACGGGCGGCGGGATGACGGTGAGCCGCTGCCGGATGTGGCGGCGAATGTAGGTACGGGCGATGACGGTGGCACCATCCATGACGATGATGCCGTCGCGGACGATTACGAAACCGATGAGGCGGAGGATACTCTGCGCGAGGAGTTCCGGGGTGAGGCTCATCAGAACGATTTCGGAGCGGAGACATGATTGTCATCGTGCTTACCGTCTGTCCTCCGAAGTTGAGGGGACATCTGACGCGGTGGTTGTTCGAGATCTCGCCGGGGGTGTACGTGGGCAAGGTCGGAGCCCGCGTGAGGGAGCTGCTATGGGAACAGGTGCTTGACAATATCGGTGGGGGGGGGGCGGGCGGTCATGGTCTTTCCCGCCGACAACGAGCAGGGACTGTCGTTCCGTACGCATGGTCAGGAATGGCAGCCGGTGGATTATGACGGCTTGGAGCTGATCATGAGGCCGAACTCCAATCAGAAGCAGCGTCGGAACGGGGAGCGAAAGACCGGATGAAGCAAGGCGTCTCGTTATCGGAGGTTCGGCAGATGACGGCTTGCCATGGCGTCCACGTGACTGCGCGAATCGAATTTTTCGACGTTGATGATGTCATGTTTTCCGCATAAAATCACACTGTTTGCCCCGCATCTGCGGGGATGATCCCCTCGACGTCCTGTCCGGCGGCACCGTCGCCTTGTTTGCCCCGCATCTGCGGGGATGATCCCTGGCTCGCGGGCCTCGGCAATGAGCACGCGGAGTTTGCCCCGCATCTGCGGGGATGATCCGGACGTGACCGACTGCGCCTCCTACCAGTGCAAGTTTGCCCCGCATCTGCGGGGATGATCCGCGCCCCGACCGTTGATGACCCATCGTCTCGTGGTTTGCTCCGCATCTGCGGGGGTGCTTTGTGTGGATCGGATGAGTGGCGGATTCTAGTTGCGGGGAATGCAGAAGAGTTTGAGAAGATTCGTTAATTGGGTAACGTGACCTGTTTTGGTGATGGTGTGAATTAGACGGGCTGTCTAGACTGTGGTGCAGAACCAATGACACGACACATCGTCAACAGGAGGGCATCATGACGGACTTCAACGAGAACGGCCGGGGCGATTCGAACGGCCGAAACCCGAGTCAGGGACGGCCGGAGTATGGACAGTACGCATCCGGCTATGGGGCGGGTGGAGCCGCGCAGGGCGCCCCACGGACCAACGGCCAGTACGGCGGCGGCCCCTACGGGCAGCCGCAGGCCGGGCAGGACGGCAACCCCTACGCCAATCCGTACGTGAACCAGGCCAACAACCCGTACGCGGGTGCGAACCCGAACGGCCAGTACGGCCAGCCGGGCTGGCAGCCGGTCGATCCGTTCAAGCTCATCGAGAGCATGCTGCCGCAGCGCACCAAGAACTGGGTGCGTGCCACGTACGCGATCATCGGCGTGGCCGCCATCCTCCTCGGCGTGGCCCTGCTCGTGTGGCCCGGCATCACGCTGCAGGTCGCGGCGGTTCTCCTCGGCGTCTACTTCGTCGTCTCCGGACTGGTGCGCGTGGTCACCGCCATCGTCGAGCTCGGCCTGCCCGGCGGCTGGCGCGTGCTCGACATCCTCGTCGGCGTGCTGCTCGCGGTCGGCGGCGTGGTCGTGCTCAAGAACGCGGCTCTGTCCGGCCAAACCCTCGCGCTGCTCGTCACGATGACGGTCGGCATCGGCTGGATGCTCGAGGGCTTCATGGCGCTCGTCGAATCGTGGAGGATGCCGAGCTCCGGCTGGGCCGTGCTTTACGCCGTTGTCTCGATCGTCGCCGGATTCGTCGTGCTGCTCTCGCCGGTCAGCTCGACCGTGTGGCTCGTCATCTTCGGCGGCTGCGCGCTGGTCGTCATGGGCGTATCCGCCATCGTGCGCGGCCTCAAGTTCGGCAGGCTGCCGAAGAACGCGCGGTGAAGGCGTCTGACGGGCGGCGGAATCGGAATTCCTAGGCACATTTTCCATTTCCTAGGCACCTGGCCGGATCGTCTCACGTCTGCAATGGCCGATTCCCGGGAGCCTCGCAGCGGCATACGACGGCCCACCTACCTAGGAAATGAAAAATGTGCCTAGGAATGCAGTGACATGGGCAAATGACGAGGCGGCGCACTATCGTGAGAGCCATTGCGCGGCGGGCGTCGGTCCCGCCGCATCAAGGTAGGTAGAAAGAGTCCCATGATCGAACTGAAGACCCCTCGCGAGATCGAGGAGATGAAGCCCGCCGGCCGTTTCGTCGGCTCCATCCTGCGCGAACTGAAGGAATACACGAAGGTCGGCACCAACCTGCTCGACATCGACGAGTTCGTCCACAAGAAGATCGTCGACCGCAAGGGCGCCGAGTCCTGCTACGTCGACTACGCGCCCGACTTCGGCACCGGCCCGTTCGCGCACTACATCTGCACCTCCGTCAACGACGCGGTGCTCCACGGCGTGCCGTACGATTACAACCTCAAGGACGGCGACCTCGTCTCCCTTGACCTCGCGATCAGCGTCGACGGCTGGGTGGGCGACTCCGCGATCAGCTTCGTGGTCGGCAAGGACAAGGACCCCGAGGACCTGCGCCTGATCAAGTGCACCGAGGAGGCGCTCGCCGCCGGCATCGAGGCCGCCCAGCCCGGCAACCGTCTGGGCGACGTGTCCTCCACGATCGGCGACATCGCCCGAGAGTACGGCTACCCGATCAACCTGGAGTTCGGCGGCCACGGTGTCGGCCACATCATGCACGGCGACCCGCACGTGCCGAACGACGGCAAGGCCCACCACGGCTACAAGCTGCGTCCGGGCCTGGTCATCGCCATCGAGCCGTGGTTCCTCAAGACCACCGACGAGATCTACCAGGATCCGAAGGACGGCTGGACCCTGCGCGCCGAGGACGGTTCGCGCGGCGCCCACTCCGAGCACACGATCGCCATCACCGAGAACGGCCCGATCATCCTCACCACGCGCGACGAGTGACGTCCGCGCGGCCGGTGCCGGCGATCGCCCGGCGACGGCCGTTCCGGCGGCATCCGTCCGCTCGTTTTGAGACGCCGAAAGCCGGCGTGCACCCCACGTTGTTACGATGGGGCGCACGCCGGCTTTCTCGCGTTCTCCGTACGATTCCGTTCGCCCGTACGTTCCCGCGCGATCCATCCGTGCGACCGCGTACCGACCGCGCACCCGCGGCGGTAACACAAGCGGTCTAATGTGTCCGGCAATACGTTGAACAGGAACGAGGTATCCATGGCCACAGCACAGCTGAATGTGGACGATAGCAAGTACAAGCTGCCCGTCGTGAAGGCCACGGCCGGGCCCGACGGCATTGTGGTCTCCAAGCTGCGCAACGATGGCTGGGTCACGCTCGACCCCGGCTTCCTCACCACCGCGCAGTGCGAATCGAAGATCACGTACATCGACGGCCAGCACTCGATCCTGCGCTACCGCGGATACCCGATCGAGCAGCTGTGCGACCAGTCCGACTTCCTCGAGGTCGCCTGGCTCCTGCGCCATGGCGAGCTGCCCAGCAGGGAGCAGTACGACAAGTTCGTCTCCGACATCAACCACCGCACGATGGTGGGGGAGGACTTCCGTACGTTCATGGGCTCGTTCCCGCGCACCGCGCACCCGATGAGCGTGCTCGCCTCCGCGATCAACGCGCTCGCCACCTTCTACCCGGACACCACCGACATCTCCGATTCCGACCAGCTCGACGAGTCCGCGGTCATCATCATGGCGAAGGTCCGCACGATCGTGTCGTACATCTTCCGCCGCCGTCGCGACGAGCCGATGCTGTATCCGGACTACGCGCGCGGCTACGTCGACGACTTCCTGCGCATGTGCTTCGCCGTGCCGTACGAGCCGTTCGAATCCGATCCGCTGTACGTGCACGCCCTCGGCCGTCTGCTCATCATCCACGCCGATCACGAGCAGAACTGCTCCACCTCGGTCGTGCGCATCGCCGGATCCGCCCATGCGAACCTGTACTCGGCCGTCGCCGCCGGCGTCAACGCCCTGTCCGGACCGCTGCACGGCGGCGCGAACGAGGCCGTGCTGCGCCAGCTGAAGGCCATCCGCGACTCGGGCAAGTCCGTGCGCGAGTTCGTCGAGGACGCCAAGGCGAACGGCCACCGCATCTCCGGCCTCGGTCACCGCGTGTACAAGTCGTACGATCCTCGCGCGGCCATCGCCAAGCAGTATCTGGAGAAGATCATGGAGCGCGAGGACACGTCGAAGCTGCCCGCCGACGAGCGCGCGCTGTTCGACGTGGCCACCGAGCTGGAGGACATCGCCCTGACCGACGACTATTTCGTCTCGCGTCATCTGTACCCGAACGTCGACTTCTACACGGGTCTGATCTACCGTGCGATCGGCTTCGACCCGGCCATGTTCACCACGCTGTTCGCGCTTGGCCGCATCCCCGGCTGGATCGCCCAGTACCGCGAGATGCTCGCCGACCCCAACACCAAGATCGGCCGTCCGCGCCAGGTCTACACCGGCGCCACCCTGCGCGACTACGTCCCCCTCGACGAGCGCTGAGCCTTACCGCATCGATAACGAAAGGGCAGTCCGCTGGGACTGCCCTTTCGTTATCGATGCGACGGCTGCATACGTCCATCGGGTGGAACGTGGAATAACGTGTGCGGAGGGCGCCGTCCGAAGCCGAAGGCGTACGAAGGTACGTCGAGGCTGAGGAAAGGCGGCATACGCTCCGTTATTCCACGTTCAGTTCTTGTGCAGCTTGGCGTTGAGTTCGATTCCGGTCTTGCGGTAGCGGGCCTCGATGCGGCCGTTGACCGAGTTGCGGATGAACAGGATGTTGTCCTTGCCGGACAGGTCGGCGCCCTTGACGACCTCGAGCGGTTCGCCGGCGGCGGCCTTGGCCTTGTCCCAGATCGTGACCTTGGTGCCGGCGGTGACGTACAGGCCGGCCTCGACGACGCAGTTGTCGCCCAGGGAGATGCCGATGCCGGCGTTCGCGCCGAGCAGCGAGTGTTCGCCGATCGAGTTCCTGAGCTTGCCGCCGCCGGAGAGGGTGCCCATGATCGAGGCGCCGCCGCCGATGTCGGAGCCGTTGCCGACGACCACGCCCTGCGAGACGCGGCCCTCGACCATCGAGACGCCGAGCGTGCCGGCGTTGAAGTTCACGAAGCCGGCGTGCATGACGGTGGTGCCCTCGGACAGGTACGCGCCCAGACGCACGCGGTCGGCGTCGCCGATGCGCACGCCGGTGGGGACGACGTAGTCGATCATGCGCGGGAACTTGTCCACGCCGAACACGTTGACCGAGGCGGCCGGGGCGGCGGCGGGAAGTCCGGCGTTCGCCGCGAACGACTGGGCGGCGGCGGTCGCGGCGGCCTCGACGTCGGCCTTGCGCGCGTTGAAGTCCTCGACGGCGAACGGGCCGTAGTTGGTCCACACCACGTTGGCGAGCGCCGCGAAGATGCCGTCCAGGTTGAGGGTGTTCGGCTGCGCCAGACGCATGCTCAGCAGGTGCAGCTTCAGGTACGCCTCCTCGGCGGTCGCGATCGGCTCGTCGAGCTTGGCGACGGTGAACACCGGCACGCGGCGCACGCCGCGGGCGTCGGCCTCGTCGTGCGCGAGCACGCCGAAGTCGTGGTTCGGGCGGTCGGCCTCGGCCGGCGCGGCCCCGAGCGTCAGGGACGGGTACCACACGTCGAGGGTGTTGCCTGCCGTGTCGACGCTGGCCAGACCCCATCCGTAGGCGGTGCGTTCTTCTGCCATCTTCTGTACTCCTTACGATCATCTTGCGCGGACCGGGGCCCGCGCGTCGAAAAGACGCTTCCAGCCCACCATACCGCTTCCGCCGAGAGCGCAGGACGCCGCGTCCAATGACCAAGCGGTACGGTACAATCCGACCTCGTGAGTGACTTTCAGCAGGATGAGCGCGAGGGGCGTGAGCGCCGCCGCCGCACGATGGTGCGTGCGGTGTGCGTCGTCATCGCCGCATGCATGCTGCTGTCCCTGGTGATTCCCGCCATCTACGCGGGTCTTTGACGTACGGTCACGCGCATCCCCGCGTGACGTTCCGTCCGCGCGGCGGCCCATGCCGGACCCCGCGGACCGAAGCTGCGACGATGCGCGCGACCCATGCCACCGACGACCGTCACGACGACGCCGGCAGACCGGAAACGACGTCAGGACACCAAGAACGACACCAAGCACAACGACACAGAACATAAGGTAAGACACGATGGCAGAATTCGATTATTCGCAGGCGATCGCCGACGCGCGCGCCAAGTACGATTCCATCGCCAAGGCGCTGGACGTCGACCGCATCAAGGCGGACATCAAGGATCTGGAGCAGCAGGCGGCCGCGCCGGGCCTGTGGGACGATCCGGAGAACGCGCAGAAGGTGACGAGCCGTCTGTCCGCGGCGGAGTCCCAGCTCAAGAAGCTCCAGTCCGCGGCCTCCCGCATCGACGACGTGGAGACGCTCGTCGAGCTCGGCCGCGAGGAGGGCGATCAGGACTCCCTCGACGATGCCCAGACGGAGCTCGGCTCCATCGCCGAGGATCTCGACGCGATGGAGATCCAGACGCTGCTCGACGGCGAGTACGACGAGCGCTCCGCGGTCGTGACGATCCGCTCCGGCGCCGGCGGCGTCGACGCGGCCGACTTCGCGCAGATGCTGCTGCGCATGTACCTGCGCTACTGCGAGCGCATGGGCTTCAAGGCCAAGGTCATGGACACCTCCTACGCCGAGGAGGCGGGCATCAAGTCCGCCACCTTCCAGGTGGACGCCCCGTACGCCTACGGCCGTCTGTCGGTCGAGGGCGGCACGCACCGTCTCGTGCGCATCTCCCCGTTCGACAACCAGGGCCGCCGCCAGACCAGCTTCGCGGCCGTCGAGGTCGTGCCGCTCGTCGAGGCGACCGATCACATCGACATCCCGGACTCCGACATCCGCGTCGACACGTACTGCTCCTCCGGCCCCGGCGGCCAGGGCGTGAACACGACCTACTCGGCCGTGCGCATCACCCACCTTCCCACCGGCCTGGTCGTCACGATGCAGGACGAGCGCTCGCAGATCCAGAACCGCGCCGCCGCCATGGCCGTGCTCCAGTCCCGACTGCTCGTGCTGCGCCACGAGGAGGAGGCCAAGAAGAAGAAGGAGCTCGCCGGCGACATCAAGGCCAGCTGGGGCGACCAGATGCGCTCCTACGTGCTGCATCCGTACCAGATGGTCAAGGATCTGCGCACCGGCTACGAGACCTCGCAGACCCAGGCGGTCTTCGACGGCGATCTCGACGGCTTCATCCAGGCCGGCATCCGCTGGCGTCACGAGGAGCGTCGCGCCGCCAAGGAGGAGGCCGGGGAGTAAGGTCCCGGGCGGCGTAGGTACAGTGCGTGAAGCATATGGCATAGAAGGGGCATAATGGCACTCATCTCGCTCAAGCACGTCAGCAAGGTCTACCCGAAGGGAACCCGGCCGGCGCTGGACGACATCAACCTCGACATCGACCGAGGCGATTTCGTGTTCCTCGTGGGCGCTTCGGGCTCCGGCAAGACGACGCTGCTGAGCCTGCTGCTGCGCGAGGAGGAGGCCACCGACGGCGAGATCCGCGTCGCGGGCAATGATCTGCGGCGCATCTCCAACCGTCAGGTGCCGCAGTACCGACGCACGATCGGCTTCGTGTTCCAGGACTACAAGCTGCTCAACAACAAGACCGTGTGGCAGAACGTGGCGTTCGCGCTCGAGGTGATCGGCACGCGCCGTTCCGCCATCAAGTCGCTGGTGCCGAAGGTCCTCGAGACCGTTGGACTGACCGGCAAGGAGGACAGCTACCCGCACGAGCTGTCCGGCGGCGAGCAGCAGCGCGTGGCGATCGCGCGCGCCTATGTGAACCATCCGCAGATCCTGCTCGCGGACGAGCCCACCGGCAACCTCGACCCGACCACGTCGCTGGGCATCATGGAGGTGCTTGACGCGATCAACCGCACCGGCACCACCATCGTCATGGCCACGCACAACGAGGAGATCGTCAACTCGATGCGCAAGCGCGTCGTCGAGCTGCACGCCGGCCGCATCGTGCGCGACGAGGAGCACGGCTCCTACGATTCCGCGGCGTTCTTCCCGGACGCCGAGGTTACGTCCAAGGCCCATCAGGCGATCGGCGCGGCCGCGGACGCCGCGTCGTCGGGCGCGTCGTCGGCCGCCTCCGACATGCGGTTCCGCCCGCAGGGCGCCGTCGAGACCGAGGTCACCCGCGCCATCGCCATCGAGGCCGGCGCGGTGGCGTCCGGCGCGATGAACGGCGACGAGGGCATCGCCCGACTCGCCCAGTCCGTGCACTCGGGCCGCACTGGCCGCTACGGCGAGGCGTTCGCGCCGCTGGAGACCACGCTCACGTGGGGCAAGGGTCTGAAGCTCGACGAGATGGAGCGCATCGCCAAGGCCAAGAAGGAGGCCGAGGAGACGGCCTCCCGCACCGCCGTCCCGCAGGCCGACGCGGCTCCGGACGCCTCGGAGGTCGAGGAGACGGCCGCGATGGACGCGGTGGACGAACCGCCGTCCGACGTCCCCGCGCCGCCGGTCCCGCCGACCGGCACGGCTGCGCCCGCGCACGACGACGGATCGGACGACGGCCGGGACGCCGACGATCGGACGCCGGACGCCGGTCTGCTCGCGCCGCCGGCCCCGCCCGCGCCGCCGGTCCATGCGCCGGCACGGCACGACGGTACGGACGACGTCTCCGACGCCGGCGACGGGAACGCAGACGAAGACAAGGACAGCGAGGAGGACCAGCAGTGAGGGCACGTTTCATCCTGTCGGAGACCTGGACGAGCCTCAAGCGCAATGTGCCGATGATCATCTCGGTGATGCTCGTCACCTTCATCTCCTTCGTGTTCATCGGGGCCTCGGCCCTGATGCAGGCGCAGGTGACCCGCGCGAAGGGCGAGTGGTACAACAAGATCGAGGTCGTCGTCTGGCTGTGCCCCGACGGCACCAGCCAGGCCGCCACGTGCGCGGCCGGCAAGGCCCCCACCAAGCAGGAGATCGTCGAGCTCGAGGAGTTCATCCAGGACGAGCTGACCGACAACGTCTCCAAGATCACGTACGTCAGCCGCGAGGACTTCTACAAGAACACGTTCCTCAAGCAGTACCCGAACGGCGACTATCAGGGCCGCACCCTGACCGCCGCCGACATGCAGGACTCCCTGCAGCTCAAGCTCAAGGACCCGACGAAGTACAAGATGGTCGCCGAGGTACTCTCCGGCAAGACCGGCGTGGAGGACGTCGTCGACCAGAAGCAGATCTTCGATCCGGTCTTCGCCGTACTCAACAGGGCCACCGCGGTCACCGTCGCGCTCGCCGTGGTGATGGTCGTCGTGGCGATCCTGCTGACCGGCACGACGATCCGCATGTCCGCCGCGTCGCGCAAGAACGAGACGGAGATCATGCGCCTCGTCGGCGCCTCCAACTGGACGATCCGTCTGCCGTTCATCCTCGAGGGCGTGGTCGCCTCGCTGGTCGGCTCGCTGCTCGCATGCGGCCTGCTCGCGGGCGTGGTGCAGGTGTTCATCACCGACGGCATCGCGCAGTCGGTCAGCTGGATGCCGTTCGTCACGCAGTCGACGGTGTGGCTGATCGCGCCGGCCCTGGTCGCGGGGGCCGTGCTCCTGTCGATCGTCGCCTCCGCGATCTCGCTGCGCCGCTATCTCAAGGCGTGAGCCGGCCGTCGGCATGCGGGCGGGGTCCTGCCGCGCGACTCGCCCGCTCAGATTTCTTCGTTACAATGACGCACAGCATCAACTTAGGAAGGACGATCAAGTGGTGAATCGCTCGAAGCGTTGCTGGTACACCGGGTTGGGATTCATGGTGTCCGCGGCGATGATGTCGTTGTGCGGTCTGGCGATGACCGCCACGGTGGCCGAGGTCCCGCAGGCCCAGGCCGTCTCCGTGTCCGAATACCAGCAGAAGGTGGCCAGCCACAACAACATCAAGGCCAAGCTGGCCGGCGTGGACAAGGCCCTGGCCGACAAGATCATCGAGCTGGACAATCTGACCAACGTGCAGATCCCGGCCGCGCAGCAGGCCGCCGAGGAGGCGCAGCAGAAGGCGCAGCAGGCGCAGAGCCTGGCCGACGCCACCGCCGAGCGTCTCAAGGCCGCCAAGCAGGACAAGGCCGATCTCGAGGAGAAGATCAAGGAGACCGGCATCGAGTACGACGACGCGAAGGACTCCGTCGCCGAGATGGCCCGCAGCAGCTTCCACGGCTCCCAGGCATCCAACGTGATGGAGGTCGTCACCGACGCCAAGTCGACCGACGACTTCGTCGCGCAGATGCAGTCCGAGGCGGCGGCCACGCGCTCCGCGTCGAACGCCGCGAACTCGGCCGCCACCACGCTCAACACCTCGATGAACCGCAAGCAGCGTCTCGCGGCCATCGAGGAGCAGATCACGCAGCTCAAGAACCAGGCCGACCAGCAGGCCGCCAGCGCGCAGAAGGCCGCCGCCGAGGCTACCGCCAAGCAGACGTCGCTGGAGCAGCTGCAGGACGAGGGCACCGCGCAGCGCGAGGCGCTCGAGTCGCAGAAGAGCAGCCTGACGACCCAGGAGGCCAAGGAGGCCGCCGAGATCGTCCTGCTCGAGTCGCAGCTGTCCACCTACAAGCCGTCGAGCGGCTCGACTAACTACACGCCGGGCAACACCGCGCAGCAGACCAATCCGGGCTCGTCCTCGAACAACTCCTCGAACTCGGGGAACTCCGGCTCCTCGTCCAACTCGAACTCGGGCTCGTCCTCGAACTCCGGTTCGTCGTCGAACTCGAATTCGGGCTCCTCGTCCAACTCGGGCTCCTCCAACTCCGGCGGTTCGTCGAACTCGGGCGGCTCGTCCTCGAACTCTGGTTCGTCGTCCAACTCGGGTTCCTCGTCCAACTCCGGCTCCTCCTCGAACTCCGGCGCCAGCGGCATGAACTATTCCGTGCCTGGCAACTGCCCCGAGGGCTCCTCGTACTGCTACGGCCACAACACCGGCAACACCGTCGGCGGCTCCGCCTACCCGTCCCGCCAGTGTACGCTGTGGGCGTACATGCGCCGCTCGCAGCTCAAGCTCCCCGTCGGCTCCTACATGGGCAACGGTGCGGAGTGGGGCGCCAAGGGCCGCGCGCTCGGCTACTACGTCAACACCACCCCGCACGTGGGCGCCGCGATGGTCTTCCGCGCCGGCCAGAAGGTCAGCACCTGGTACGCCAACCGCCTGTATGGCCACGTCGCCATCGTCGAGCGCGTCAACTCGGACGGCTCCCTGCTGATCTCCGAGGGCGGCACCGGCTTCGCGTCCTTCCCGAACTGGGAGACCGTCTGGCCGAACGGCAACGAGTTCGTCCACTACTGATCCGCCGATCCGCCGCCGAACCAACGCGCGACGGATTCAGCGCGCAGCGCAAAGCGCCGTACGGCTTCGGCCGGCGGCGCTTCATGCTATCGTCGATGGGTTGACACAGACCCGTGAAAGGAGGTCCGCGATGGCGAAGGAACAGGGGACGAAACTCATCGTCCAGAACAAGAAGGCGCGTCACGACTACGCCATCGAGGACAAGTACGAGGCCGGCCTCGTACTGACCGGCACCGAGGTCAAGTCCCTCAGGGAGGGACGCGCGTCGCTCGCCGAGGCGTTCATCTCGATCGACCGACGCAACGAGATCTGGCTCGAGAACGCCAACATCCCCGAATACCTCAACGGCACGTGGAACAACCACGCCCCCAAGCGCAAGCGCAAGCTCCTGCTGCACGAGCGCGAGATCCTCAAGCTCGCCCGCCAGTCCGAGGCCAAGGGCTACACGATCATCCCGCTGAGCCTCTACTTCAAGGACGGCCGCGTCAAGGCCGAGATCGCCCTGGCCCGGGGCAAGCGCGAATTCGACAAGCGTCAGGCCCTGCGCGAGGAGCAGGACAAGCGCGAGGCCCTCAGGGCCATGCGCTACGCCAACAAGCGCAGCGCGCGCTAGCCGCTGCTGACGTTCGGGAACCCGCAGATCCTTGTGACGGGCCGGGCGTCGGGCGACGATGCGCGACGCGCTCAAGGCCGCTCGGCCAAGCCTACGGTCGCGCATCGTCGCCCGACGCCCGGCCCTAACATTTGTGGGTCCGTTCCGTAAATAAGCAGGGGCGGCATGCGTCGAAACGTGACGTTCCCACGGCACGAGAGAGGGCGGATGGCCGTCGATGCGCGACCGTAGGCAGGGAGCGAAGCGACCGATGGCCGAGCGGCCTTGAGCGTGTCGCGCATCGACGGCCATCCGCCCTCTCGGACACCGGCCGAAACCGGTATCTCACGTAATGAACCATATTCATGAGATTTACGCTGCCGTAGCATAGGAAACCTACTCTCCGGAACCAGTCGGGAAACATACCCGCCCGATCGACATGTTCTGAGAGAGGAAATCCAATGTCCGTAAGCATGGGAATCACCAAGGGTCTCAAGACCGCAACCGCCGCCATCCTGTCCGCCGCGATGCTGTTCGCCGCGGCCGCGTGCGGCACCACCGACTCGTCCGACACCGCCTCGTCGTCCGGCGACAAGTCCGGTTCGTCGTCCAGCTCGTCGAGCACGAAGGGCTTCGACACCAGCTCCATCAAGAAGGACGACGAGATCGCCGCCCTGCTGCCCGACTCCGTGACCAAGGACGGCGTGCTCACCGTCGGCACCGACACCTCCTACGCCCCGGCCGAGTTCCTCGCCGCGGACGGCAAGACCCCGGTCGGCTTCGACGTCGACCTGTCCAAGGCGCTGGCCGCCGTGTTCGGCCTCAAGGAGAACACCGTCACCTCCACGTTCGATTCGATCATCCCGTCGGTCGGCTCCAAGTACGACCTCGGCATCTCCTCGTTCACCGTCACGAAGGACCGCCTCGACGCGGTCGACTTCGTCACCTACTTCAAGGCCGGCTCCACGTTCGTCGTGCAGAAGGGCAACCCGAACAAGGTCGACACCTCCGACCTGTGCGGCAAGAAGGTCGCCGTCCAGACCGGCACCACGCAGGAGGAGGAGGTCAACAAGGACAACGACCAGTGCAAGGCCGACGGCAAGTCCGAGATCGACATCCAGTCCTCCAAGCTGCAGACCGACGTGACCACCGCCGTCGCCTCCGGCAAGGCCGACGTGTTCTACGCCGACTCCCCGGTCGCCGGCTACGCGATCTCGCAGACCGGCGACACCCTCGAGGCGCTCGGCGAGGACGTCGGCGTGGCGCCCGAGGCCGTGGCCATCAAGAAGGGCGACTCCGCCACCGTCGAGGCCGTGCAGAAGGCCATCCAGAAGCTCATGGACGACGGCACGTACCAGAAGATCCTCGACACGTGGGGCGTCTCCTCCGGTGCCGTCGACAAGCCCGAGGTCAACCCCGCCGCCGAGTGACGGGGGAGCGGCGGGCGCGGACGCGTTTCGTATGTGTATGCAGTGCCGTGTATATTCGGTGCATACGTGATCGCGGTCGTGCCCGTGACCGTTCGTATACATAGCGCATATATGATGATGTGATCATCCGGTTGCTCGCCGGGCCGTCCGGCATACGGCGCGCGACCGGTGTCGTCAGGAAGAAAAGAAGTAAGGATTCATCCCATGTCCATGTCGTTCAAGGGACTCAAGACCGCCACGGCCGCCGTGCTCGGCGTCGTGATGCTGTTCTCCGCCGCCGCGTGCGGCACCACCGACGAGGCGACGAGCTCGTCCTCCGACGGCGGCTCCACCGACTCCGCCACCATCTCCAGCTACGACGTGAGCTCCGTCAAGAAGGACGACGCCATCGCCTCGCTGCTGCCGGAATCCGTCACCAAGGACGGCAAGCTGACGATCGGCACCAACCCGTCGTACGCCCCGGCCGAGTTCCTCGACTCCGACGGCAAGACGCAGATCGGCTACGACATGGACCTCGCCCGCGCCATGGGCAACGTCTTCGGCCTCGACACCGAGATCGTCTCCTCCAACTTCGACACGATCATCCCGGCCGTCGGCTCCAAGTACGACCTCGGCATCGCGGCCTTCACCATCACCCCGGACCGTATGGAATCGGTCGACTTCGTCTCCTACTTCACCGCCGGCATGGCCTACGCGGTCAAGAAGGGCAATCCGAACAAGGTCGACGAGAACGACCTGTGCGGCCTCAAGGTCGCGGTCGAGACCGGCACCGTCGAGGAGGAGGCCATCAACAAGACCGCCAAGCAGTGCAAGGCCGACGGCAAGAAGGACATCGAGATCCAGTCCTCCAAGCAGCAGACCGACGCCACCACCGCCGTCGTGACCGGCAAGGCCGACGTGTTCTTCGCCGACTCCCCGGTGGTCGGCTACGCGATCGCCCAGACCGAGGGCCAGCTCGAGCAGCTCGGC
The DNA here is from genome assembly GCF_018555385.1 of Bifidobacterium santillanense. Classification (GTDB taxonomy): domain Bacteria; phylum Actinomycetota; class Actinomycetes; order Actinomycetales; family Bifidobacteriaceae; genus Bifidobacterium; species Bifidobacterium santillanense. The sequence continues at coordinate 163,045 of NZ_JAFEJS010000002.1, read as the reverse complement.
AAGGACTTCGACTCCGTGCCGAACGCCATCGCCATCAAGAAGGGCGACTCCGCCACCGTCGAGGCTGTGCAGAAGGCCATGCAGAAGCTCATGGACGACGGCACCTACGACAAGATCCTCAAGCACTGGGGCGTCGAGTCCGGCGCGCTGAAGACCGCCGAGGTCAACCCGAACGTCGAGGGCTGATCGCCCCGCCCCGCCCGGTGCGTGCGCGCGTGCATCCCACGCCGGCGCGCCGGGCGTCCCCATGCATATACGGCACACACGTCAACAATCGTAAGGAATCGAAGCAATGGCGAAGAAGGAAACCGACGGCGAGGGACTGAACATCCCGAACCGCATCAAGGCGCTGCCGGTCAAGAGCCCGGGGCCCGTCGTGGCAGCCGTCATCGTGGCGCTGCTCGCCGCGATGCTCATCCAGGGCATGATCACCAATCCGAGGCTCGACTGGCCGACCGTCTGGAAGTATCTGTTCAACGAGAACGTGCTCGAGGGCATCCGGTACACGCTCGAACTGACCGTCATCTCGATGGTCGTGGCGATCATCCTGTCGGTGATCCTCGCCATCATGCGCAAGTCCATCAACCCGGTGCTGCGCGGCGTGAGCTGGTTCTTCATCTGGTTCTTCCGCGGCACCCCTGTGTACACGCAGCTGATCTTCTGGGGCCTGTTCTCCGTGCTCATCCCGAAGCTCTCGCTCGGCGTGCCGTTCACGTCCATCGAGTTCTGGAGCATCGACTCCAGCGTCGTCGTCACCGCGTTCAACGCCGCATGGATCGGTCTGGCCCTCAACGAGGCCGCGTACCTGTCCGAGATCGTGCGCGCCGGCCTCGAGGCGGTCGACCCGGGGCAGACCGAGGCCGCCAAGGCCCTCGGCATGAAGCGCACGCTCATCATGCGCCGCATCATCCTGCCGCAGGCCATGCGCATCATCATCCCGCCGACCGGCAACGAGACCATCGGCATGCTCAAGACCACGTCGCTGGTCACGGCCGTGCCGTTCACGCTCGAACTGCAGTTCGCGACCAACGCGATCGCGAACCGCATCTACAAGCCGATCCCGCTGCTCATCGTGGCCTGCATCTGGTACCTGCTCATCACGTCCATCCTGATGGTCATCCAGTCTCGCCTCGAGAAGCACTTCGGCAAGGGATTCGACGCCCGCCCGGTCGGATCGCGCGGCAAGCAGCCGCCGCTGCCCGGCAAGACCGAGGGCGAGCCCAAGGACGACGTGAACAAGCTCAACGACGCCACGTTCAACGGATTGACGGCGTAAGGCAAGGGGAGAGGCGATTTCCATGACCGCAACCACAACCACCGGCGCGCACGTGCCCGCCGTCAAGGCCACGCAGGTGCACAAGGCGTTCGGTTCGCTCCACGTGCTCAAGGGCGTCGACCTGACGGTCGAACCCGGCACCGTGACCGTGATCCTCGGACCCTCCGGCTCCGGCAAGTCCACGTTCCTGCGCCTGATCAACCAGCTCGAGACCCTCACCGGCGGCTCCATCGAGGTCGACGGCGAGCTCATCGGCTACAAGCACGTCACCAAAAACGGCCAGGACATGCTCCAGACCCTCAACGACAAGGAGATCGCCGCGCAGCGCTCCAAGCTCGGCATGGTCTTCCAGCGCTTCAACCTGTTCCCGCACATGACCGCGCTCGAGAACGTGATGGAGGCGCCGGTCCACGTCAAGGGCATGAAGAAGGCCGAGGCGAAGGACCTCGCCATCGAGGAGCTCAACCGCGTGGGCCTCGGCGAGAGGCTCGACTACTATCCGGCCGAGCTCTCCGGCGGCCAGCAGCAGCGTGTGGCGATCGCCCGCGCCCTCGCGATGAAGCCGGAGATCATGCTCTTCGACGAGCCGACCTCCGCCCTCGACCCCGAGCTCGTCGGCGAGGTGCTCAACGTCATGCTCTCGCTCGCCAAGGAGGGCATGACGATGATCGTCGTCACGCACGAGATCGGCTTCGCACGCGAGGTCGCCGATCAGGTCGTCTTCATGGACGGCGGCGTCGTCGTCGAACACGGCACCTCCGACATCATCGACCACCCGACCGAGCCCCGCTTCAAGGACTTCCTCCAGCACGTGCTGTGACGCTGTGATTGTTCCGTAAGTTTGTTACGGTCGATCTGTTGTCCGCGAAGGGCGGCGGATCACGTTACCCGACACACTCAAGGCCGTTCGGCCAAGCCTACGGTCGGGCAACGTGATCCGCCGCCCTTCGCTCCGTTTCGTTGGTATCTCGCGCGTTTCGTACGGTTCCTGTGATGGGCGGCATTGCGTGTCGTCGGACCGTAGGCTTGGCCGAACGGCCTTGAGTGTGTCCGGCGACACGCAATGCCGCCCATCACCCACCCGCGAACCCCGTTACGTTTTGTTGGTAGGGTAGAGGGCTATGTGTGGAATCGTTGGATATGCAGGACAAGTTGAAACCGCGTGCGGCAAGCCTCTGGAGGTGTGCCTCCAGGGCCTCAAGCGACTCGAGTACCGTGGCTACGATTCGGCCGGCGTGGCGCTGACCGCGCCCGGCATGGACCACGTCGCGGTGCGCAAGAAGGCCGGCCGTCTCGCGAACCTCGTCGAGGACATCGAGAAGAAGCCCATGCCGCTGGCGACCGTCGGCATCGGCCACACGCGCTGGGCCACCAACGGCGTGCCGAGCGACGTGAACGCCCACCCGCACACCAGCGAGGACGGCAAGGTCGCGATCATCCACAACGGCATCATCGAGAACGCCTCCCAGCTGCGTCTCGATCTGCAGGCCGAGGGCTACCACTTCTCGTCCGCGACGGACACCGAGGTCGCCGCCAAGCTGCTCGGCAAGATCGTCGACACGATCATCAGGGAGGACGGCGCCCCCGACCTGTTCAAGGCCGTGCGCCGCATGGCCCGCATGCTCAAGGGCGCGTTCACGATCCTCGCCACCGACTGCCGCCAGCCGGACATCGTCGTCGGCGCGCGCCATGATTCGCCGCTCGTCGTCGGTCTCGGCGACGGCGAGAACTTCCTCGGCTCCGACGTCGCCGCGTTCGTCGCGTACACGAAGCGCGCGATGGAGGTCGATCAGGATCAGGCCGTGTGCGTGAGCGCCGACAAGGTGATCGTCACCGACTTCAACGGCAACGTCGTCGCGAACCCGAAGACCTACACCGTCGACTGGGATGCCTCCGCCGCGGAGAAGGGCGGCTGGGACTCGTTCATGGACAAGGAGATCCACGAGGATCCGGCCGCCGTGCAGCGCACGCTGCTCGGCCGATTCGACAAGAACGGCGACGTCGCCCTCGACGAGGTGCGCATCGATGAGCATGACTTCAAGGCCATCGACAAGATCATCGTCATCGCGTGCGGCACCGCCGCGTACGCGGGCATGGTCGCCAAGTACGCGATCGAGCACTGGGTGCGCATCCCCGTCGAGATCGAGCTGGCGCACGAGTTCCGCTACCGCGACCCGATCCTCACCCCGCGCACGCTCGTCGTCGCGATCTCGCAGTCCGGCGAGACGATGGACACGCTGATGGCTCTGCGCCATGCGCGCGAGCAGGGGTCGAAGGTGCTCGCGATCTGCAACACGCAGGGCGCCTCCATCCCGCGCGAATCCGACGCGGTGCTCTACACGCACGCCGGCCCGGAGGTCGCGGTCGCCTCGACCAAGGCGTTCGTCGCGCAGATCACCGCCGCCTACCTGCTCGGCCTGTACCTCGCGCAGGTCAAGGGCGCGATGTTCCGCGACGAGATCCGCCACATCCTCGACTCGCTCAAGAACATGCCCCGCAAGATCCAGTGGATGCTCGACACGCAGACCAAGACGATCCATCAGGCCGCCGAACGCATGCTGAACGCGCAGTCGTTCCTGTTCCTCGGCCGTCACGTGGGTTATCCGGTCGCGCTCGAGGGCGCGCTGAAGCTCAAGGAGATCGCGTACACGTTCACCGAGGGATTCGCCGCCGGCGAGCTCAAGCACGGTCCCATCGCGCTGGTCGACGAGGGCGAGCCGGTCGTGTTCATCGTGCCGCCGGAGCGCGGCCGCAACGTGCTGCACGCCAAGGTGCTCTCCGGCATCGAGGAGGTCAAGGCGCGCGGCGCGTTCATCATCGCGGTCGCCGAGGAGGGGGACAAGGACGTCGAACGCTACGCGGACGTCGTCTTCTGGCGCCCCGCCTGCCCGACGCTGATGAGCCCGCTCGTCGACGTGGTCCCGCTGCAGCTGTTCGCGATGGACATGGCCAAGCTCAAGGGCTACGACGTCGACAAGCCGCGCAATCTCGCGAAGTCGGTCACCGTGGAGTAGGGAATATACGAATCTGCCGGCGTGGGTCGGCGTATGCGATGCGGGACACGCTCCAGGCCGCTTGGCCAAGCCTACGGTCCCGCATCGCATACGCCGACCCACGCCTCGTTGCGCATGGATGTCGCGGGAGCGCCGGTATTGCATCTCGCTGTGTACGGATATTGCGTCGGGGTATGGCGTCCTTGCGGAGGGGACATCCTCCGAGATCAGCTCGGTGGTGGTTCGCGTGTGGCTCCTCTCGCCGGGGGGCGTCCGCGGAGCGGACTGAGGGGAGCCGGGACGGAGGATCCGGCAGACAGAGCAGAGGAGGACCCATGGCATCCCATCATCGTTTCGTGACCTCGGAACCGGCGATTCCGTTCGAGTTGGATGTGGTGTACGAGGACGCGGGCATCATCGTGGTGGACAAGCCGCATTTCCTCGCGACCACGCCGCGTGGCATGTGGTACCGCGAGACCGCGCTGATGCGGCTGCGCGAGATGTACGGGGACGACTCGATCACTCCGGCGCACCGGCTCGACCGGCTCACGGCGGGCATCGTCGTGTTCGTGCGGGAGCCCTCGCTGCGCGGGGCGTACCAGATGCTGTTCCAGGAGCGGCGCACATCGAAGACGTACGAGTGTCTGGCACCGTGCGCGCCGATCACGCGACCTCGGTACGGCACGATCGAACGGCTCGAACCGCCGCGCGTGTTCCCGTTGCGACGCCGCTCGCGCATCGTCAAGGAACGCGGGGTGCTGCAGGCGTACGAGGAACCGGGCGCCGTCAACGCCGAGACGATCATCGAACCGGGGGAGTGGCGTTCGGGCGGGTCCGTGGAGTCCACAGGCCGTCCGATTACCGCCGTGCCGCATCTCTGCGCTGATCCCGTGGATTCGGCCGCTCGGCCGTTCGTCGCCGTGTCGCATTCCCATGCCGCTTCCGAGGGCGGTCGGTCGGCCGATCCGTCGTCGGTCCCGCTCTCCGTCGGCCGGGGGCGCCGAGTCGGGCGGCGGATTATTCGGGCCGGCCGATCCGTCGTCTCTTCGTCCAATTCCGTTCGCGCCTACACGCTGCACCCGTTGACCGGCAAGACCCATCAGCTGCGGGTGCATATGAACTCGCTCGGACTACCGATCCTCGGCGACGATTTCTACCCACGAGTCGTCCAACGCGCCTACGACGACTTCTCCCAGCCGCTCGAGCTGGTCGCCCGGCGATTGGCATTCACCGATCCGGTGTCCGGCGAGCCGCGCGAGTTCGTCTCCCGCATCCCGCTTGGTCGGGTCGGCCGGTGATATCTGTCTCGACTGTGATTCGTCGGTTCGCGAACCGACGGATGCGACGGGTCTCCTTCGCATAGGCCGATCGTTCGTTTCCTGTCGTTTCCTGTCGTTTCCTGTCGTTCCGGTCCCATGGCGGATCTGTGCAGGTTCGTGTCATGGACTCCGCATGCCGGTGTGCGGCGGAATGATGGATCTCGTGGATGCCATCTCGAACCTGCTGCCGTGGTTCGTGCCTTGCGGTTTTGCCGCCGTCGCGCTCGCCGCGCTGTTTCGCCGATTGCTGCGCTGCGGGTGGATCAGCGCCGGAGCGCTTGGTTCCGCTCCGGTGCTCGGCTGGTCGGCCATGTTGCTATTGGATTTGAGCGTCGTGACCGCCGATTATCCGTCGATCTCCGCCCAGCATCCGAACGGCTGCGACGGATGGCTGCATCCGTGCGGCGTCGGTCCCGGTCCGTTGTCGGGAATGCTGTTCGCCGGCGCCGGACTGTGCGCGCTCGCGACGGTCGTCATACTGCTGATCGACGTCTTGATGCTCATCGTCGGCGTCGTTTCCCTCGTCTTCGATTGGGCCTCCGACCGTCGGGACCGTCCGTCCGGTCGTGGGCGATCCGGCTGATTCGGCCGGTTCGGATTCGACCGACTCGACCGATCCGTTCGATCCGGACTCGGTCGAATCCATGTCGGCATGTCTCGGTTGTCCCCATGAGTGGCGTCATTGCGGTGTCATCGGGCAGGTATTGGACGACACATACCTACGTGTTGTTTCACTTGGAAGCGCTGGAATGGAACAATACGCAGGTATAGGGCGGTTGAAACCTGCGTGATGTTTCATACGCCGTGCGATCCTGTCGCCATGAGGGGAGAAGCTGGTTCATGAGTGCAACGATGCACCGTCCACAGCCGGGAATCATCGGCGACGAAGGGGATTGCAATGGCAACGACAACAACGACGACATACGGACATGACGGTCGCGCATCCGAAAGGAGCGCGCCCCGCGACGGGACCCATGGTTTCGCCGGGAGCGCCGGCCCCGGCGGGAACGTCGGACCCGTAACACGCGAATCCGACGGCATCCCCGGCGCGCGGCTGTGCATCGTCGGGGCGGATCGGGCCACGCGCACACGCATGTGGCGTCGCATGAAGACCGGCAAGGCGGTCAGACCATACCGCGGCGTCTACGCCGACGCCGCATACTGGAGGACGCTGAACCCGAAACAACGTATGCTGCACGTGGCGGAGGCGCTGTCGCGGCGTCACCCGGAGTGGGTGTTCGCGGGATTGACCGCCGCGGCCGCGATGAATCTGGACTACACGTGGTCATTGCTGAACGACGATCGCATATACGTCGCTTCGGGCGCGGAAGGACGTGGGTACACGCGTTCGGAGGTGACGACGATCTTCGTGGCGTCGGGTGAAACCTGCATGACCAGATACGTCGTGGACGGTGCGGAGGTCACGGTCCGTACGACGACGCCCGCCCGCACGCTGGTGGATTGCGCGCTGCGGTATCCGTTCCGACTGGTGCTGGGCATGTTCGATTCGGCGTTCTGCCGGAAGATCGCCGATGAGGAGAGCGTGCTCGGCGAGTGCGACCGCGTACGCGCCGACTGCGGGCCGGTGTTCCGTCTGCTGCATTACACCGACGCGCGCAGCGAGAACGGAGGCGAATCGTTGTGCCGGGCGACGCTGATCGACGAGGGATTCGCCGTGCCCGAGCTGCAACGGGAATTCGTCGATCCAGCGAACGCGTGGAACGTGCGTCGCGTCGATTTCGTCTGGCATACGGCCGACGGACGCACGATCGTGCTCGAATACGACGGCACGCGCAAGTACGTCGATCCGGTCATGACGAACCGACGCGACATCCAGCGCGTCGTCGCCGAGGAGAAGTCCCGCGACGACATGCTGTTGCGTGCGGGCGTGGCGACGGTGGTGCACGTCACCTACGACGACGTCGTGAACCGGGGCGCGCTGTGGGGCAAGCTCACCGACGCCGGCGTGCCGCAGACCGGGCCGATTCCGTTCTACGAACGCGGGTAGGCGGGTGACGGGGCTATGGGCGGAACGATGGGCAGGTTTCGGACGGCACATACCTGCGTGTTGTTTCACTTGCGGGTCCTGATGTGGAACGATACGCAGGCATGTATCGTCCGAAACCTGCGTGACGTTTCATCCGGCCCCGTTCGCGGTGGATGAATCCGGTGGGCGTACGGGCATATCCCGTGGAACGGAGCCGATGGGACGGAAAGCCGACGGGCGGAATGCAGGCGGGAGCCGGAATCGGCCGCCCTACTCGTTCAAGTCGCGCACGGAGCCGCGTTCGACGAACTCGGCGGGGATGACGGTCTTGGTGCCGGTCGGCACCTTCTCGCCCTCGCACTGGCGGCGGACCATCGAGAAGGCGGTGGCGCCGATCTCATCGAACTTCATGCGCATCGTCGTCAGGTCGAGGCGCGGCACCATATGCACGAGCGAATCGTCCACGCCGACGACGCTGACGTCCTCCGGCACGCGCTTGCCCGCGGCCTTGAGCCCCTGGATCGCGCCGTACGCCATCTGGTCGTTCGCCGCGTAGATCGCCGTGCAGTTCGGGTCGTGGGCGAGTGCCATGCCGGCCTGATAGCCGGAGTCGGCACGCCAGTCGCCCACGTACGTGTCGGGGACCGGCGCGCCGAGCTGCTCGAGCGCCTCGCGCCATCCGCGGGCACGGCTTTCGGCGGCGCGCGACGACGCCGGACCGGCGATGTGGTAGACGGTGCGGTGCCCCTTGCTCATCAGATAGTCGACGATGGCGGTCGAGCAGCCGTACTGATCGGCGTCGACGGTGGGGCAGTGGTCGGCCGCGCCCTCGGTGATGAGCACGACTGGCAGGTCCTTCGGCGGACGGTATCCGGCGAATCCCGCGATGCGCTCCTCGAGCAGGACGATGACGCCGTCGACCGGCTGCTGCTTCATGCGGTCGACGGCCGCCGTCAGCGTGCGCTCGCCGGTGGGCGGGATGAGCTGGACGGTGATCGAGTAGCTGTCGGCGATCGCGGCCTTGAGGATGCCGTCGAGGATGCGCGAGTTGCCGAACGTGGTCATTTTGAACAGCACGACGCCGATGTTGCGGAAACTGCCGTGTTTCAGGGCGCGGGCCGCGTAGTTCGGGCGATAACCGAGACGCTCCATGGCGGCCTCGACGCGCTGGCGCGTGTCCGGGCGCACGGCGTCGCTGCCGTTGGCCACGCGGGAGACCGTCTGCGGCGAGACGCCCGCCTCCCTGGCGACGTCCTGCATCGACACCTGAATGCTGCGTGGCATGGTTCCTGCTCCTCGGTTCTCTCGCTCGCTATCCGTTCCGTCCGCGATCGGTCCGGTCCCGCCGGATTCCCGGCTCCGATCGGCTCCGTTCCCCGTGCCGTCGGATGGATCGGTCCGACGTTCTTCGGCATGGCGTATGGAACGCGGTTGTCCATCATACGTCCTCGTACGCTGGTTCGGTCCCGTTCTCCCCGATGCGGGGGTCGGAGGCATCCGTTTCGTCGCCGCTGACGTATATATGCACAACGATGTTTTCGTGACCATTATATGCCATTGCCGGCAAAACGCGGAAACCTCGGAGTGGACAGAGTGAGAAATGGTGTTATGATGATAACGCAAACATTTAGAGGGATGGATACGGAAGCCATGACGGCCGGAGGATCGACCGCCGGATTCCGCCCATCGAGCCTTCGAAGGAGAGGGGCTGGCAATGGCATCAGCACAGGCTTCCGCGGCCGTGGCGTCCGGTGGGGCGTCCGTCGGTCGTGAGAACAGGCACAGGGCGGATTGGCGTGGTTGGAAGTTCATGGGACCGTTCGCGGTGGTGTTCGTGTTCGTGTTCATCATTCCGATCGTGTACGCGATCTACATCTCGTTCTTCAAGAAGCAGATGATCGGCGGCACGAAGTTCGTCGGTTTCGAGAACTACACGCGTCTGTTCGTGGATGCCCAGTTCTGGAGCTCGGTCGGCCGCGTGGCGCTGTTCACGTGCGTGCAGGTGCCGATCATGCTGTTCCTGTCCGCGGCGATGGCGTTGGCGCTGGATTCGATGAAGCTGCACGGCGCGAAGTTCTTCCGCATCTCGACGTTCCTGCCCTACGCGGTGCCGGCCGTGGTCTCGACGTTGATCTGGGGCTTCGTGTACGGCGCCAAGTACGGCCTGGTCGGTTCGCTCAACGACGTGCTGGGCACCAACCTCGACCTGTTCGCCCCGTCGGTGCTGCTGGCGTCGATCGGCAACATCGTGACCTGGGAGTTCACGGGCTACAACATGCTGATCTTCTACAGCTCCCTGTCCACGATCCCGCACAGCCTGTACGAGGCGGCGTCGATCGACGGCGCGAGCGAGTGGCAGATCGTCAAGTCGATCAAGCTGCCCGAGCTCAAGGGGTCGCTGGCGATCACGGTGATCTTCTCGATCATCGGCTCGTTCCAGCTGTTCAACGAGCCCTCGATTCTGCAGAACATGGTGCCGGGCAATGCGATCACGACGTACTACACGCCGAACATGTACGCGTATAACCTGTCGTTCTCCGGCAACCAGTCGAACTACGCCGCCGCGCTGGCGATCACGATGGCGGTCATCACGATGGCGATCGCGTACGCGGTCCAGCTCAACAGCATGAAGGAGCAGATGAAGTGAGTGCAGCAACAACTTCCGCGCAGTCGCTGCGCGAGCAGGAGAGGGCCGCCCGCAGGGCCGAGAAGGAACGCCAGAGGAGGGTCGCCAGGGACGAGGCCGCGGAACGTCGTCGCGCCGAGAAGGCGGGTTTCGCGAACGTGAACAACCCGCGCCGTTCGACGTGGATGACGGTGGTGTGCGCGATCTTCGCGGTGTACTGCCTGTTCCCGTTCGTCTACCTGATGATCAACGCCACCAAGACCCAGGCCGACTTCACCTCGACCTTCGGCCTGGGCTTCGGCAGGACGTTCGCCCTGTTCGACAACATCGCGACGGTGTTCACGTACCAGGACGGCATCTTCGGCCGCTGGCTGGTCAACACGCTCCTGTACGTGGTGGTCGGCGCCGGCGGCGCGACCCTGCTGGCGATCATGGGCGGCTACGCGCTGGCGAAGTTCCGCTTCCCGGGCCGCAAGGCCGTGTTCGCGGTGATCATCGGCTCGATCTCCGTGCCGGGCATCGCGCTGGCGGTCCCGCAGTTCCTGCTGTTCGCCAAGCTGGGTCTGACGAACACCCCGTGGGCCATGATCATCCCGTCGCTGATCAGCCCGTTCGGCCTGTACCTCATGTGGATCTTCTCCGAGCAGGCGGTCCCGACCGAGCTGCTCGAGGCGGCCCGTGTGGACGGCGCCAGCGAGTTCCGCACGTTCTGGACCATCAGCCTGCCGCTGCTGGCGCCCGGCATCGTGACGACCGCGCTGTTCACGATCGTGGCGACGTGGAACAACTACTTCCTGCCGTTGATCATGCTCAAGGACGCCGACTGGTACCCGCTGACCATCGGCCTCAACCAGTGGAAGGACCAGGCCTCCACGGCCGGCGGCCAGGCGATCCAGAACCTCGTCATCACGGGATCCCTCATCACGATCATCCCGCTCGTGATCGCGTTCCTGTGCCTGCAGAAGTACTGGCAGTCCGGCCTCGCCGCAGGCGCCGTCAAGGAATGACGGGCGTGGAGACGTTCGTGATGCTGCGCATCGTGCAGGTCCCTCCCGACCGGTGCGCATGACGACAAGGGCCCGCGGGTCGCTCGCGCGATCCGGGCCCTTGCTCCGCATGGGCCGTCACGAACCGTCGTGAACAACCATCATGCGCCGCCCATGCGCCCATCCGACGAACGACGACAACCGCAACGAACACCAAAGGATTCGCAATGACTGAACGCAGAGCATTCAACTGGCCGCAGCCGCTTGCGGGCGACAAGCCCCGCATCTGGTACGGCGGCGACTACAACCCCGACCAGTGGCCCGAGGAGGTCTGGGACGAGGACATCGAACTGATGAGGAAGGCCGGAGTCAACCTCGTCTCCGTCGCCATCTTCTCCTGGGCGAAGCTTGAGCCCCGCGAGGGCGTCTACGACTTCGACTGGCTCGACCGCGTCATCGACAAGCTGGGCAAGGCCGGCGTCGCCGTCGACCTCGCCTCCGGCACCGCCTCGCCGCCGATGTGGATGACCCAGGCCCACCCGGAGATCCTGTGGGTCGACTACCGCGGCGACGTGTGCCAGCCCGGCGCACGCCAGCACTGGCGCGCCACCAGCCCGGTCTTCCTCGACTACGCGCTCACGCTGTGCCGTAAGATGGCCGAGCACTACAAGGACAACCCGTACGTGGTCTCCTGGCACGTGAGCAACGAGTACGGCTGCCACAACCGCTTCGACTACTCCGAGGACGCCGCGCGCGCCTTCCGCAAGTGGTGCGAGAAGCGCTACGGCACCATCGACGCCGTCAACGACGCCTGGGGCACCGCCTTCTGGGCGCAGCGCATGAACGACTTCTCCGAGATCATCCCGCCGCGCTTCATCGGCGACGGCAACTTCATGAACCCGGGCAAGCTGCTCGACTGGAAGCGCTTCAGCAGCGACGCCCTGCTCGACTTCTACAAGGCCGAGCGCGACGCCCTGCTCGAGATCACCCCGGGCAAGCCGCAGACCACGAACTTCATGATCTCCGCCGGCGGCACCGGCCTCGACTACGACAAGTGGGGCTACGACGTCGACTTCGTGTCCAACGACCACTACTTCACCCCCGGCGAGGCCCACCTCGACGAGATGGCATACGCCGCCTCCCTCACCGACGGCATCGCCCGCAAGAAGCCGTGGTTCCTGATGGAGCACTCCACGTCGGCCGTCAACTGGCGTCCGATCAACTACCGTAACGAGCCGGGCGAACTGGTGCGCGACTCCCTCGCCCACCTCGCCATGGGCGCCGACGCCATCTGCTACTTCCAGTGGCGCCAGTCCAAGGCCGGAGCCGAGAAGTGGCACTCCGCGATGGTGCCCCACGCGGGTGCCGACTCCCAGATCTTCCGCGACGTGTGCGAACTCGGCGCGGACCTGAACAAGCTCGCCGACGAGGGCCTGCTCGGCACCGAACTGGTCAAGAGCAGGGTCGCCGTCGTCTTCGACTACGAATCGCAGTGGGCCACCGAGCACACCGCCACCCCGAGCCAGAACGTGCGCCACTGGACCGAGCCGCTCGACTGGTTCCGCGCCTTCGCCGACAACGGCGTGACCGCGGACGTCGTGCCGGTGCGCGGCGACTGGGACAGCTACGACGTGGCCGTGCTGCCCGCCCTGTACATCCTGTCCGAGGACACCTCACGCCGCGTGCGCGAATACGTCGCCAACGGCGGCAAGGTCATCGTCACCTACTACACCGGCCTGTCCGACGAGCGCGACCACATCTGGCTCGGCGGCTACCCCGGCTCGATCCGCGACGTCGTCGGCGTGCGCGTCGAGGAGCACGCGCCGATGGGCGACGACTTCCCGGGCGCGATGGACCACCTCGACCTCGCGAACGGCGCCGTCGCGCACGACATCGCCGACGTGATCACCTCCGTGGCCGACACGGCCCGCGTCCTGACGACCTTCAAGGCCGACAAGTGGACCGGCCTCGACGGCGCGCCCGCCATCACCGTCAACGAGTACGGCGACGGCAAGGCCGTGTACGTCGGTGCCAAGCTCGGCCGCGCGGGACTGGCGACGAGCCTGCCCGAGATCCTCGGCGAACTCGGCGTCGAGACCCCGGCCGAGGACGACCGCGGCGAGGTGCTGCGCATCGAGCGTGCGGACGCGAGCGACGAGAACCACTTCGTGTTCCTGTTCAACCGCACGCACGACGTGGCGGTCGTCGACGTGGAGGGCGAGCCGCTCGTCGCCTCGCTGGCCCAGGTCAACGACGGCGAGCACACCGCCGCCATCCAGCCCAACGGCGTCCTCGTCGTGAAGCTGTAGTCGCTGCAGTCGATCCGCGCGATGCGCGACGTGACGCCCCCGCCGTACGGACGGGGGCGTCGTCGTATCCGCCGGCCGTACGGCATCGGCGGCGTCGGCCGCATCGCGGCATGTACGGTAGGGTGGAATCCATGTCTGGCAGGAACAGGAACGCGGTCACGATGGCCGACGTGGCCCGCGAGGCCGGCGTCTCGGTCGCCTCGGTCTCCAATTACCTCAACAAGCGCCCCTATATGAGCGAGGCGATGGGCGAGCGCATCGCACGGGCCATCGCGCGACTCGGCTATCAGGTCAACTCCTCGGCCCGCAACCTCAGATCCGGGCGCACCAAGCTGCTCAAACTCGTCATCCCCGACCTGCGTCAGATGTACTTCGCCGATCTCGCCGAGGACATCCTCGCCGAGGCGCGCCGGCGCGGGTACGGCGTCATCGTCGAATCGACGTCCAACAGCCGCGACCACGAGCTCGCCGCGATCGCCTCGATGGGCACGCGTCCGGCCGACGGCCTCATCCTCAGCCCGCTGATGATGACCCGCGACGACATGGGGCTGCTGGAGGGCGCCTATCCGCTGGTCATGCTCGGCGAACGCCTGTTCGGCATGGACGCGCCGCACGTGCTGATCCGCAACCACGAGGGCGCGGCGGCGGCCACGAGCCACCTCATCGAGTCCGGCCGGCGCCGCATCGCCGTCATCGGCGCCGTGCGCTCCGAAATCGCGCGGGAGGGCGCGGCTTCCGATCTCACCGCGGCGCACGGCAGATCGTCAACCGACGGGACGCGAGCCGAGACGTCGTCCGGCGCGCTGCGCACGCGGGGATACCTCGCGGCGCTCGCCGACCACGGCGTTCCTCTCGACCCGGAGCTGCTCGTCGAGACCCGCGGCTGGAACAGCGTCGACGGCTTCGACGCCATCGGGCGGATGTGCGATTCGGGACTCGGGTTCGACGCGGTGTTCGCGCTCAACGACACGCTGGCGTGGGGCGCGCTGCGGTGTCTGCGCGAGCGCGGCGTCGACATCCCGGGCGAGGTCCGCGTCGTCGGGTTCGACGACATCGACGAATCGTCGTACATGGTCCCGTCGCTGACGACGGTCGACCCCGGCCGCGCAGACATCGCCCGGCTCGCCGTCGAATCGATCGTCTCGCAGATCGAGGCGGGGGAGCGGGCCGGCGCCGCCTCGATCGAGGCGCCCTGCCGGCTGGTGTTCCGCGAATCCTCACCGAGGTAGGGCGTGTGCGACGCCCGCTCGCGACGGGTCGGGTCGGGCGCCGCACATCACGCGCGCCGCGGAACGGCCATCGGGATCACGCCGTGAAGCGGATCGCGGCCCAGGAGACGGGCGGTAGCGAGGTCGAGACGGAGCGGCCGTCGACGGCCGCGGCGAGCGGCCGCGGCGTGACCGCATCCGGCTCCTGGGCGGTGTTCGTGCGGTAGATGTCGTCGTCGTGCAGCACCTGTGTATGCGTGACGGTCGGCGCATCGCCGGCGTCGGGCAGCGAGGACAGGTCGATCGCGACGTCGTGCGCGTGCTCGGCGTCGCGGTTCACGACCAGCACGAGCCCCTCGCGGGCGGTACGGTCCCAGGTGACGACCGCATCGACCGCCGGCACGTCGCCGTAGGTCTCGGTGCGGATGACGGGGGAGTCGATCGCGGGAGCATAGGCGTCGCCCCTCGCGTGACGGGCGGCCTCGGCGAACGGATAGAACGTGGTCTGCCGCCACGCCGGGCCGTCGGGCTCGGCCATGATCGGCGCGATGACGTTGACGAGCTGCGCACGCGAGGCGGAGCGCACCCGGTCGCAGTGCCTGAGCAGCGTGATCATCAGCGAGCCCTCGACCACCGCGTCGGCCGCGGTGTACACGTCCTCCAGCAGGTGCGGCGCCTTCGGCCACGGCTCGTGGTGCAGTCCCTGGGAGGCGGCGGCCTTCCATGCGGCCTCCTGCTCGTTCCACCTGTCCGAATACCACACGCCCCACTCGTCGAAGCTCAGGGCGATGTCGCGTTCGCCGTGGTTCGCCTCGCGGGCCTCGTCGGCGCAGGCCGCGACGGTGTCGATGAATCCGGTCATGTCCTCGGCGGAGGCGAGGAACTCCTGCATCGCCTTGGCGTCGCGGGTCTTGTGGCCGTGGTCGAAGTAGTAGGCGTGCGCGGAGACGAAGTCGAGATGCTCGTAGGCGCGCGTGAGCACGGTGCGCTCCCACGTGCCGAACGTGGGCATGTGCGCGCTGGACGAGCCGCAGGCCACGAGTTCGAGGCCCGATTCGGCGAGCTTCATCGCGTGCGCGGTCTTCTCCACCGCGTCCGCGTACTCCTCGGGGCTCATGTGTCCGACCTGCCACGGGCCGTCCATCTCGTTGCCGATGCACCACATGCGGATGTCCATCGGCTCGGGAATGCCGTTGGCCACGCGCCGGTCCGCCCACGCGGTGCCCGGCGCGCCGTTGACGTACTCCAGCTCATCGAGCGCGGCCTTGAGCCCGCGGGTGCCCATGTTCACGGCGAGCATGATCTCCGTGCCGGCCTTGCGGCTCCAACGGTAGAAGTCGTCGATGCCCATCTCGTTGGTCTCGGTCTGGTGCCAGGCGAGGTCGCGGCGCACGGGGCGCTCGTCGCGCGGGCCGATGCCGTCCTCCCAGTTGTAGTTGGACACGAAGTTGCCGCCCGGGTAGCGCACGCAGGTCACGCCGAGCTCCTTGACGAGGTCGAGCACGTCGGTGCGGAAGCCGTCCCCGTCGGCGCTCGGGTGGTCCGGCTCGTAGATGCCGCCGTACACGCACCGGCCGAGATGCTCGACGAACGAGCCGAACAGCCTCGGCGGCACGTCCGCGACGGGGATGAGGTGTGCGATGGTGACGTTGCCCATGATGATTCCTTTCCATGGCCTGCTCTGGCCTGACTGATGGCCGTTCGCCACGCCGCGATGTCGTGTTTGCGCAAACATGTATCGTGTGCTATGGTCTTCTTAAAACGATACAAGACTTGGAGGAACAAGTCCAATCGTTGATTACAGGAAGGATAAAGGACGATGAAGTTCACTGCGATGAAGAAGGCGGTGGCGCTGGCAGGCGCCGTCGCGATGCTCACCAGCGTGGCCGCCTGCGGCGGCTCCAGCACTGGGTCCGGCTCCACCTCGGGCGATTCGGACAAGAAGATCGAGCTGACCGTCTGGTCGTGGGATTCCACGCTGCCGCGCACGGTCAAGGGCTTCGAGAAGGCCAATCCGAACATCAAGGTCAAGGTCACCAACGCCGGTACCAACAAGGACGAGTACAACGCCCTGTCCAACGCCATCGAGGGCGGCTCCGGCGCCCCGGACATCGCGCAGATCGAGTACTACGCGCTGCCGGAGTACGTCATCCGCGGCTACCTCGAGAACCTGTCCGACTACGGCGCGTCCGATTTCTCCGACTTCTACACGCCGGGCACCTGGGCCTCCGTGAACATCAACGACGGCGTCTACGCCCTGCCGATGGATTCCGGCCCGATGGCCTGGTTCTACAACAAGGAGGTCTTCGACAAGGCCGGTGTCGACCCGACGCAGGTGAAGACCTGGGACCAGTTCTACGAGGCCGCCAAGAAGATCAAGGCCGCCGGCTCCTACATCACCTCCGACTCCGGCGATGCGGGCTTCTTCGACTCGATGACCTGGCTGGCGGGCGCCAAGCCGTTCTCCACCTCCAAGGACGGCAAGACCGTCTCCATCGACCTGACGAGCGACGCCAAGGTCAAGTCGTTCACCGACTTCTGGCAGAAGATGATCGATGAGGGCCTCATCGACACCAAGACCGTCGGCTGGACCGACGACTGGAACAAGGGTCTCGACGACGGCTCCATCGCCTCGCTGCTCACCGGCGCGTGGATGCCGTACAACCTGCTCTCCGGCGCCCCGAACGGCGACGGCAAGTGGCGCATCGCCCAGATGCCGACCGCCGACGGCTCCGAGACCAACTCCGAGAACGGCGGCTCCTCGCTCGCCATTGTCAAGTCCGACGACAAGGACAAGGTCGCCGCGGCCTACAAGTTCATGGAGTACGCCTGCCACAACGCCGAGGGCATCAAGACCCGCGTCGACGGCGGCGCCTTCCCGGCCGACAACGACACCCTCAAGTCCGACGACTTCCTCAACATGACCACGCTGACCGATTCCGACGGCAACGCCCACGAGTACTTCGGCGGCCAGAAGTTCAACGAGGAGCTCGCCAAGGCGGCGGCCAACGTCTCCACCGGCTACAAGTTCCTGCCGTTCGAGGTCTACGCCCGCGGCAAGTTCGGCGACTTCGTCGGCGACGCCTACACCGGCAAGGGCAAGCTGGCCGACGGCATCGCCGCCTGGCAGAAGGACCTCAAGTCCTACGCCGAGGGCCAGGGCTACACGGTCAAGTGAGCCGAACGATCGATGTGCCGGTGATCGGCTGATCGGCTGATCGCCGGCCCGCACCTACGCGGCCGTCTTCCTCCCCGCAGCTCCTTCCGCGGGCATGGTCGCGATGACGGGGCGCGGGGTTCTCCGAGGAATCGGAGGGCCCCGCGCCCCTTTTGCATGCCCGGGGTTCCGGCCCCGTGCCCGTGCCCGGTCCATGTCCGTCCGTGCCCGATCCGTGGGTGGGGCCGCGGACCGCCCGGCGTCGGCGGCGACGTCTCATCCGCGCGAGTGGTCCGGTCCGTGGGGCCGGGGCCGCCCTCGCGCCGCGGATCCGATCCGGGCGCGGTCCGATGTCCGGGCGGCCGGCATCGCGCGGTGGCGTGTCGGACGAAACTGTGTATAATGAAAGATGTTATCGCAACCATACCCGTGAGGCGGCGGAAAACGTCGGTTTGCGGCGTCGGGGACGAAGCGATTTGTTTTCGATAGCATCGTTACGAGGAAGAACACGATGCGGTGTGGTCGCGGGAAACAGCGACGTCCGTCGAATGGCGGCCGAAGGAAGGAGCAATAGGACGATGAAGTTCACCAACGCCAAGAAGGCAGTCGCGCTCACCGGCGCGGTCGCCATGCTCGTCAGCGTCGCCGCGTGCGATTCCGACAGCAACTCCAGCAGCCAGCCGGAGCAGGAGAAGGACGTCCAGGAGATCACCGTGTGGGCCTGGGAGCCCACCCTGACCCAGGTCGCCAAGGACTTCACGAAGAAGACCGGCATCAAGGTCGACCTCAAGAACGTCGGCACCAACACCAAGGAGTACACGCAGCTCGACAACGCGATCGAGGCCGGCTCCGGCGCCCCGGACGTGGCACAGGTCGAGTACTACGCCATCCCGCAGTACGCCATCAAGGGCAACCTGCTCGACATCACCGACAAGACCTCCGGCTACGACAGCTTCTACACGCCCGGCCCGTGGGCCTCCGTGCAGTTCGCCGGCAAGGTCTACGGCCTGCCGATGGACTCCGGCCCGATGGCCTTCTTCTACAACAAGGAGGTCTTCGACAAGGCCGGCGTCGACGCCACCCAGATCAAGACCTGGGACGACTACTACCAGGCCGCCAAGAAGATCCACGCCCTCGGCGACAACTACTACATCACCTCCGACACCGGCGACGCCGGCTTCTACGACTCGATGACCTGGCTCGCGGGCGGTCAGCCGTTCAAGACCTCCTCCGACGGCTCCGAGGTCACCATCAACCTCACCGGCGACGAGAACGTCCAGAAGTTCAACGAGTTCTGGCAGAAGATGCTCGACGAGGGCCTGCTCGACACCAAGACCGCCGGCTGGTCTGAGGACTGGTTCAAGGGCATGGTCGACGGCACCATCGCCTCGCTGCTGACCGGCGCCTGGATGCCGGCCAACCTCGCCAACTCCGCGGCCGCGGGCGCCGGCAAGTGGCGCGTCACCCAGATGCCGACCGCCGACGGTTCCGCCACCAACTCCGAGAACGGCGGCTCCTCGCTGGCCGTGCTCTCCAGCTCCAAGAAGGCCGACGCCGCGTACAAGTTCATCGAGTACGCGAACCACGGCGACGGCGTGGCCACCCGTGTGGCCGGCGGCGCCTTCCCGGCCGACAAGGCCTCGATGGAGTCCGACTCCTTCAAGAACGCCACCACCGTCAAGAACGCCGACGGCGAGGACGTCGACTACTTCGGCGGTCAGAAGTACAACGAGGTCCTGGCGCAGGCCGCCGAGAACGTGTCCTCCGACTACCAGTTCCTGCCCTTCGAGGTCAAGGCCCGCACCATCTTCGGCGACTACGTCGGCAAGTCCTACACCGGCGACCAGAAGCTGTCCGACGGCGTGGCCGCCTGGCAGAAGGCGCTGAAGTCCTACGGCGAGGACCAGGGCTTCACCGTCAAGTGAGTCCGGTCCGATCCGATCGGTCCGGTCCGTCCGATTGACTGACCGGCCGGCCGATCGACGTCGATGCCCCGAGATCCAAGGCTCCCGTTCGCGATACGCGGCGGGAGCCTTATCCATGTGCGGCATGTGCGGCATGTGCGGCGGCGTGCGGGCCTCCCCTTCCGGGGAAGCCGGGGCGTCGGGGTGATGCCGGCATCGTCCGCGGAGAGGGGAGTCGGGTACACTCGATGGCGAATCGCATTCTGGTCGACACCACACGGCAGGAGGGCATATGACGTTCGGACGGTTCCCACGATGGCGCTCCCACCTGTCCGCGGCCGTGACCGGGGCCGTCACCAGAGCGGTGGCGTCCGTCGCCGCGCTCGCCGCCGTGGTCTCCCTCGCCTCCTGCGGACAGGCCGCCGACACCCGCACGCACATCACCGTGTGGAGCTGGGAACCGAACATGGCCGAGGTGGTCGAGGACTTCGAGCAGGACAATCCGGACGTGGTCGTGGACCTGAAGACCATCTCCGGCTACGAGAACCTCAACACCGCCATCCAGGACGGCTACGGCATGCCCGACGTGGCGCAGATCGAGTACTTCGCGCTGCTGCAGTACGCGGTCTCCGGACAGCTGCTCGACATCTCCGACTACGTCGGCTCCGACTACTCGAGCTTCTACTCGCCCGGCACCTGGTCGAGCGTGCAGCTCGCCGGCCGCGTGTACGGCCTGCCGATGGATTCCGGCCCGATGGCGTTCTTCTACAACAAGGACGTCTTCGATCAGGTCGGCGTCGACGCCACGCGGATCAAGACGTGGGACGACTACTACCAGGCCGCCAAGAAGCTCAAGGAGATCGGGGTCTACATCGCCGCCGACTCCGGCGACGCCAGCTTCTACGCGGCGATGATCTGGCTCGCCGGCGGTCAGCCGTTCCACACCAGCCCCGACGGCAAGACCGTCACCATCGCGCTCGACAGCGACGAGGGCACGAAGGAGTTCACGCGCTTCTGGCAGAAGATGCTCGACGAGGGGCTGATCGACACCCGCCGCACCACATGGTCGAACGGCTGGAAGCGCGCCCTGTCCAACGGCACCATCGCCTCGGTGTTCTCCGGCGCATGGATGCCGTCGATGCTCATGGCCAACGCGCTCGGCTCCGCCGGACTGTGGCGCGTCGCCCCGATGCCCACGACCGACGGCCGGACGACCAACGCCGAGAACGGCGGATCGGCGATGGCGGTCCTGCAGTCCACGCGCAAGCCGCGCGCCGCGTACCGGTTCGTCGACTACGTGACGCACAACCGCACCGGCATCGACACGCGCGTCAACGGCGGCGCGTTCCCCGCCGACCTCGAGACGCTCTCCAGCGAGGCGTTCCTCGACAAGACCACGATCCACAACACGAACGGCGTGGACATCCCGTACTTCGGAGGCCAGCAGTTCAACCGCGTGCTCGCCGAGGCGGCCGAGAACGTGTCCGTCGGCTACCAGTACCTGCCGTTCGAGGTGTACGCGCGCAGCGACTTCCGCAACACCGTGGGCAAGGCGTACAAGTGGGAGGGCTCATGGCAGTCCTACCTCAGGCGCCAGCGGCAGATCCGCGCCGGCATGACCGACGAGGAGGGCAACCCGCTCAAGCCGAGGACCCGCCCCACGCCGAAGGTGAGCCTGAAGGAGGGCATCGCCTCCTGGCAGGCCGACCTGCGCGAGTACGGCGCCAACCAGGGCTTCACGATCCAGTAGGGGCCGTCCGGGAGAGTGGACGCGCTAGCCGCGCACGTTGCGCGAGTAGATGTAGGACATGCCCTTGAAGATCAGGTCCGGATCGTACACGTCGATCAGATCGGTGTCCCGCTCGAACACGCGTCCGAGACCGCCGGTGGCGACCACCTGGAACGGCTCGTCGATCTCCTTGCGGAACTGGTTGATCGTGTACTCGATGCCGCCGAGGAACGTGTAGTACAGGCCGGCCTGCATGGCCGTGCGCGTGTTCGTCGCGAGGATCGACTTCGGGCGCGTGATCTCCACCTCCGGCAGCTGCGCGGTCTGGCCCCACAGCGCCTCGGCGCCCGTGCGGATGCCCGTCGTGATGTACCCGGAGACGATCGTGCCGGTCTCGTTGACGTAGTTGAACGTCGTCGCCGTGCCGAAGTCGGCCACCAGCACCGGTCCGCCGTACGTGTGGTAGGCGCCCGCGCAGTCGGCGATGCAGTCCGAGCCGAGGGTCTTCGGATCGTCGAGCCGGATGTTCATGCCCGTCTTGATGCCCGGGCCCACGACCATCGGCTCGAAGCCGAGGAACTTGATGATCGACGAGCGGAACGAGTACATGACCTTCGGCACCACCGAGCAGACGATCACGTCGTCCACGTCGGCGGGCGCGTAGCCCTTGAGCTCGAGGAACTGCCTGAGCATCAGGCCGTACTCGTCGGACGTGTGCGTCGCCTTCGTGGTGATGCGGTACGTGCCGACGATGCGCTCGCCCTCCAGAAAACCGATCACGATGTTCGTGTTGCCGATATCGACTGCCATCAGCATGGCTGCATGCTCCTTTGAATGAACTGGGATGAACGATTCGACGGACCGGACGGGAGGGTCAGCCGCGCATGGCGGCCAGACGCAGCATCAGCCGCTTGGCCAGCACGGTCTTGTCCATCTTGCTCCAACGCTCGATCTGCGGGGTGGAGAGGTCGGAGGTGCCGGGCGTGAGCACGGTCACCACGTTCGTGTCCGTCGCGAACCCCGCGCCCTCCTCGCGCAGGTTGTTCGCCACCAGCATGTCGCAGTGCTTCGAGGCGAGCTTGCGGGCCGCGTTGCGGATCAGGTTCTCCGTCTCCATCGCGAAGCCGCACAGGACCTGCGAGCCGTCGTCGCGCTTGCGCCCGCCGGCCCAGGCGAGGATGTCCGGATTCGACACGAGCCTGAGGGTGATCGACTCGCGGCCCTCCTTCTTGATCTTCTCCGGCGAGACCTCCTCGACGCGGAAGTCGCCCACCGCCGCGGCCATCACCGTGATGTCCGCGGCGGCGAACGCGTCGGACACCGCCTCGAACATGTCCTGCGCGGTGGTCACGTGCACCACGTCCACGCCGTCGGGGGCCGCGAGCGCGACCGGACCGGAGACGAGCGTGACGTGCGCGCCCAGCTCGGCGGCCGACGCCGCGAGCGCGTAGCCCATCTTGCCGGTCGAATGGTTCGTCAGATACCGCACCGGATCCAGCGGTTCCTGCGTGGGGCCGGCCGTGACCAACACGTTGAGGCCCCGGAGCGGCTGCGAGGCGGTGGCCGGATCGGCCGGTTCGCGGGACGTCGCGGCGGCGCCGGCTCCGGCTCCGGCGTCCTCGGCGGGTGCCGCCTCGCCCTTCGCCCTGATCGCGATGCCCTGCGTCGTGTCGTCGTCCGCGCCGTCGGTCTCCGCCTTGTGCGCCGCGCCGCGCAGCAGCTCCTCGACCACGCGCTCGATCTCGACCGGCTCGCTCATGCGCCCGCGCCCCACGTCGCCGCAGGCGAGGCTGCCCTCGCCCGGCTCGACGATCCTCCAGCCGAGCTCGCGGCAGACCCTCAGGTTGCGCTGCGTGGCCGGGTTGTCGTACATGTGCACGTTCATCGCCGGGCACAGCGCCTTCGGCCCCTCGTAGGCGAGGATCGTGGAGGTGAGCGTGTCGTCGGCGAGCCCCGCGGCGATGCGCGCGATCGCGTCCGCGCTCGCCGGCGCCACGACCAGCACGTCCGCCCATGCGGCGTCGCGCACGTGGTTGATCGTCTCGCGTGCGGTCGGGTTCGCCGCCACGTCGCCGAGGGCGTCGGAGGCGGGGGAGCCGGGGAACATCGTCGTGCGCGTGCGCTCGCCGGTCAGCGAGGTGAACGTCAGCGGGGTCACGAACCGTTCGGCCGCGGCCGTCTCGACGACGCGGACCGTGTGGCCGGCCTTCGTCCAGTCGGACGCCAGATGACAGGATTTGAACGCGGCGATGCTGCCGGTGACCCCCAGAAGAATGTGTGCCATATCGCCTTTCCCATACCGATGTATGCCGAAGTGCCGATGCCGCAGTGCATGGTGCGTTGCGGTCGCCGCGGACCATCCGTCGGCGCCGCCCTCCAGTATAGCCGCGCCCGATTCCGGATCGATCCGGTGGAACGCCGCTACCGCGAAGCCGCGGGGAATGCTAGGCTCGGTGCGAAACGGACAGGCGGCCGCGGCGGTCATGCCGCGCGGGCCGGTCGGGACAAGTCAAGACAGCACAATCACGACAATCACGCCAATCGGGCGGCAAGGAGTCAAACATGATCAGGGTTTCGGTGGTCGGCGCCAAGGGACGCATGGGATCGCACGTCGTCGACGCGGTGAACGGAGCCGCGGATACGCAGCTGGCGCTGGCGCTCGACGCGGGCGACGACCTGAAGGCCATCACGCCGGAGAACACCGACGTGGTCGTCGAGTTCACCGTGCCGGCCGTGAGCCTGGACAACGTGCTCGCCCTCGTCGCGCAGGGCGTCGACGTGGTCGTCGGCACCACCGGCTGGACCGAGGAGAAGCTCGCCCGGGTGCGCGAGGCCATCGCCGCCGGCCCCCGTCCGGAGAGCCAGAAGGTGTTCATCGCGCCGAACTTCGCGATCTCCGCCGTGCTCGCCGACCACTTCTCCACGCAGGCCGCGAAGTACTTCGAATCCGTCGAGGTCATCGAGCTGCACCACCCGAACAAGGTGGACGCCCCCTCCGGCACCGCCATCCACACCGCCCAGGGCATCGCCGCGGCCCGCGCGGCCGCCGGCCTCGGCCCCGTGCCGGACAACACCCAGACCGACGGCGGCTCCCGCGGCCAGGTCGTCGACGGCATCCACGTGCACGCCGTGCGTCTGCGCGGCCTCAACGCCCACGAGGAGGTGCTCTTCGGCAACGCCGGCGAGCAGCTCGTCATCCGCGCCGACAGCTTCGACCGCGGCTCCTTCATGCCCGGCGTCCTCCTCGCCGTGCGCAAGCTCGCCGGCGACGCCCCCGCCGGTCTGACCATCGGCCTCGACAAGTTCCTCGACCTGTGAGCCGGGTCCCCTCCACAAGTCCAATACGAGTCCACAACGCGAAGTACGGTAAACGATATGACTGAGAGCGATATGCATCTGCTGAATCCCGCCCCGTTCGGGCGCATCCTTCCCGCCATGGTCACCCCCATGAAGCCCAGCGGCGAGGTCGATTACGAGGCGGCGCAGAGGCTCGCCAAACAGTTGGTCGCCGACGGCGCCGACGGTCTGGTGGTCAACGGCACCACCGGCGAATCGCCCGTCACCCACATGGAGGAGAAGGTCGAGCTCGTCCGCGCGGTCAAGGAGGTCGTGAGCGTGCCGGTGATCTCCGGCGCCGGCTCCAACGACACCGCGCACACCGTGCGCATGGTCGAGCAGACCCAGGAGGCGGGCGCCGACGCGGTGCTCGTCGTCATGCCGTACTACTCCCGTCCGTCCCAGAACGGCATCGTCGGCCACTACAAGGCCGTCGACGAGAGCACCGACAAGCCGATCATCGTCTACGACGTGCCCGGCCGCACCGGACTGAAGGTCAAGGTCGACACCTACGACCGCCTCGCCGAGCTCGAGCATGTCGTGGCCGTCAAGGACGCCACCGGCGACCTCGCCGCCGCCGTCGAGAAGCAGCAGCGCACCGGCCTCGCCTGGTACTCGGGCGATGACGGCCTGTTCCTGCCGTTCCTGTCCATCGGCGCGGTGGGCATCATCTCCGTCATCGCGCACGCGGCGGCCGGCCCGATGCGCGATCTCGCCGAGGCGTTCGACCGCGGCGACATCCACGAGGCCCAGCGTCTCGCCAACCAGCTCGCCCCGCTGGTCCACGCCCTCAACGGCGACGGCTACCAGGCCGTCATGGCCAAGGCCGCGCTCAAGGTGCGCGGCGTCATCGACTCCACCTTCATGAGGCTGCCGAACATCGGCCCGGACGAGGCCCAGATCGAGAAGGCCAGGGCGGGCATGCACGCGGCCGGGCTGCTGTAGTCCAGCACACGTCGCCCCCGCGAGAGCGCGGAGGCACAGAAAGCAAATCAGGAAACACAAGAAAGTCATGGCACAAGAACAAACCAGCAACACCAACGCCGGCGCCGCCAAGGGCGCCAAGAAGACCACCGGCAGCCGCCGTCGCGGCTCCGCCGCACGCGGCGCGGCCTCCGGTCGTTCCGCATCCGGCCGCACCTCCGGCCGTTCCGCGTCCAACACCCGCGGCAAGGGCCGTTCCGCCGGCCGCTCGCGCGGCGCGTCCAACGCCTCCCGCACCCGCCGTCAGAACGTCGGCACGCAGGCCACCGCGCCCCAGCAGGACGCCGTGCTCATCGCCCCGCCGAAGTACCGCAAGGGCTCGATGCGCATCACGCCGCTCGGCGGCTTGGGCGAGATCGGCCGCAACATGAACGTCATCGAGTACAACGGCCACCTGCTGCTCATCGACTGCGGCGTGCTCTTCCCCGAGGAGGAGCAGCCGGGCGTCGACCTCATCCTTCCCGACTTCAGCTACATCAAGGACCGTCTCGACCAGGTCGAGGCCCTCGTGCTGACCCACGGCCACGAGGACCACATCGGCGGCGTGCCGTACCTGCTCAAGCTCCGTCCGGACATCCCGCTGATCGGCTCCAAGCTCACCCTCGCCTTCGTCGACGCGAAGTGCAAGGAGCACCACCAGAGCCCCACCAAGGTGGAGGTCCAGGGCCGCGACAAGCTCAAGGTCGGCCCGTTCGAGCTCGAGTTCGTCACCGTGACCCACTCCATCCCGGACGCGCTCGCCGTGTACGTGAAGACCCCGGCCGGCTCGCTCATCGACACCGGCGACATCAAGCTCGACCAGCTGCCGCTCGACCACAAGATCACCGATCTGGTCGAGTTCGGCAAGATCGGCGAGAAGGGCGTGGATCTGCTCATGATGGATTCCACGAACGCCGAGGTGCCGGGCTTCGTCAAGCCGGAGACCTCCATCGGACCGGCGCTCGACCAGGCGTTCGCGCAGGCCACCCGCAAGATCATCGTCGCGAGCTTCTCCAGCCACGTCCACCGCGTGCAGCAGGTCGTCGACACCGCCCACAAGTACGGGCGCAAGGTCGTCTTCGTCGGCCGTTCGATGGTGCGCAACATGTCCATCGCCGCCGACCTCGGCTACCTGCACATCCCCGAGGGCACCGTCGTGGACCTCAAGCAGGCCAACGACATCCAGGACGACAAGCTCGTCTACATGTGCACCGGTTCGCAGGGCGAGCCGATGGCCGCCCTCGGCCGCATCGCCGACGGCAACCACCGCGACATCCACGTCAACGAGTTCGACACCGTCATCCTCGCCAGCTCGCTGATCCCGGGCAACGAGCACGGCGTCTACAAGGTCATCAACAAGCTCGTGCAGCTCGGCGCGAAGGTCGTCAACCGCGACAACGCGGCCGTGCACGTGTCCGGCCACTGCAACGAGGGCGAGCTGCTGTACATGTACAACATCGTCAAGCCCAAGTGCGCGATGCCGATCCACGGCGAGAACCGCCATCTCGTGGCCAACGGCCTGATCGCCGTCAAGACCGGCGTGGACCCGCAGAACGTCGTCCTCGCCGAGGACGGCGACGTCGTGGACCTCTACCACGGCAAGGCCGCGGTCGTCGGCTCCGTGCCGTGCGGCTACGTGTACGTCGACGGCGACTCGGTCGGCGAGCTGACCGACGAGGAGCTCGAGAAGCGCCGCATCCTCGGCACCGAGGGCTTCGTCTCCGCGTTCGTCGTGGTCGACACCGAGGCCCGCGAGGTCATCTCCGGACCGAAGATCTACCTCAACGCCGTGGCCGAGGACGAGAGCGAGTTCGACAAGGTCCGTCACCAGATCGTCGAACAGCTCAACGACGCGATGATGCAGGGCACCGCCGACACGTACAAGCTGCAGCAGATCATGCGCCGCACGCTCGGCGGCTGGATCGCCCGCCAGCTCAAGCGCAAGCCGATGATCGTCCCGGTCGTCGCCGACATCGCCACCGACGTCGACGCGCGCTAACCAATCCCACCAGCATCAGCACCAGCAGTTAGGACAAAGCTCCCCCTGAACACAAGGGGGAGCCTTGTTCATGTCTAAGGATATTAAGGAGCATCCATGCCCGGATCGAATCTGACCCGCGTCGAGGCCGAGGCCCGCAAGGCCGTCGTCGAGGCGCCCATCCATTACCACGTGAACCTCGATCTGACCGTCGGCGCGAAGACCTTCGGCTCGGACACCCTGATCTGCTTCAACGCGCAGCCGGGATCGTCCACCTTCCTCGACCTGATCGCCGACGAGGTGAGCGAGGTCACGCTCAACGGCCGCGCCCTGGACCCGGCCGAGGTCTTCGTCGACGACCGCATCGAGCTGACCGACCTGAAGACCAAGAACGAGGTCGTCGTCAAGGCGCTGTGCCGCTACTCCAACACCGGAGAGGGCCTGCACCGCTCCGTCGACCCGTCCGACGGCAACGTGTACCTCTACTCCCAGTTCGAGGTGCCGGACGCCCGCCGCGTCTACGCCGTGTTCGACCAGCCCGACCTCAAGGCCACCTTCGACTTCAAGGTGCTCGCCCCCAAGAGCTGGATCGTCACCTCCAACATGCCGGCCGCCTCCGTCGAGGAGAGCGACCGCGAGACCGCCGAGGGCACGCTCGAGGCCAAGCCGGCCGAGACGTCCAGGCTGTGGTCCTTCGAGGCCACCCCGGTGATGAGCTCCTACCTCACCGCCATCTGCGCCGGCCCGTACGCCGAGTGGCACACCGAGTACCACAACGAGGACGGCCGCGTCATCCCGATGGCGCAGTACTGCCGTCAGGCCGTCGCCGAGGCGTTCGCCAAGGACGTCGACTACCTGTTCGACATCACCAAGAAGGGCTTCGCCTTCTACGCCAAGACATGGGGCGTGCCCTACCCGTACGCCAAGTTCGACCAGATCTACGTGCCCGAGTACAACGCGGGCGCGATGGAGAACATCGGCATGGTCACCATCCGCGACTCCTACGTCTTCGAGTCCAAGGTGACCGACGCCCTGGCCGAGCGCCGCGTCGTCACCGTCCTGCACGAGCTCGCCCACATGTGGTTCGGCGACTACGTGACGATGAAGTGGTGGAACGACCTGTGGCTCAACGAGTCCTTCGCCGAGTTCACCTCCACGCTCGCCACCGCCGAGGCCACCGAATGGCACGACGCATGGGCCACCTTCTGCTCCGGCGAGAAGAGCTGGGCGCTGCGCCAGGACCAGCTGCCCACCACGCACCCGATCGTCGCCCCGATCAACGACCTCAACGACACGTACGTGAACTTCGACGGCATCACCTACGCGAAGGGCGCCTCCGTGCTCAAGCAGCTCGTCTTCTACGTGGGCCGCGAGAAGTTCTTCCAGGGCATCCACAACTACCTCAACAAGCACGCGTACTCCAACGCCACCCTGGGCGATCTGCTCAACGAGCTGGAGGCGACCTCCGGCCGCGACCTCAAGGCGTGGAGCGCCAAGTGGCTCGAGCAGTCCGGCATCAACACGATCGCCCCGGCCCTCGAGGAGAACGGCGACGGCACCATCGCCTCCCTCACCCTCACCCAGACCGCGCCGGCCGAGCACCCGGTCCTGCGTCCGCACCGTCTCGCCCTCGGCTTCTACAACGAGGACGAGGCGACCGGCCGCATCGTGCGCACCGACCGACTCGAGCTCGACGTCGACGGCGAGACCACCACGGTCGAGGCCGCCGCGGGCAGGCAGCGTCCGGCCCTCCTCCTGATCAACGACGAGGACCTGACCTACACGAAGATCCGCTTCGACGCCAACTCCCTGGCGTTCGCCGAGCAGCGTCTGCCCGACTTCGACGACGCGCTCGCCCGCGCCGTCATCTGGCTCGCCTTCTGGGACATGACCCGCGACGGCGAGTTCCCGGCCGAGCGCTTCGTCGACCTGACGCTGCGCCTGCTGGCCACCGAGACCGAGTCCACCACGTTCCGCTACGCGCTGGCCTGCATGAGCACCACCGCGCACCACTACGTGGCCGCCGACCGTCGCGACGAGGTCCTCAAGCACGTGGCCGCCGAGCTGTGGAAGCTCGCGTCCGCCGCCGAGGCCGGCTCCGACGCCCAGTTCCAGCTCGCCACCGCCTACCTCGGCTACGGCGAGGAGGGCGACGACGCGTTCGTCGCCAACGCGAAGGGCCTGCTCGACGGCTCCGTCGCGCTCGACGGCCTCGAGATCGACAACAACTTCACCTGGACGATCGTCAACGCCCTGGCCTCGGTCAACGAGTACGACGAGGCGGACATCGACGCGCAGCTCAGGAAGAAGGAGACCACGGAGAACCGCGAGTTCGCCTACGGCGCCCGCGCCGTCAAGGGCACCGCCGAGGCGAAGGCGTGGGCGTGGGACCAGGCGCTCAACAACGCCGACCTGACCAACAGCCAGCTCGAGGCCGTGGCCCGCGGATTCGCCGCCACCCCGCGCCCGGATCTGGCCGAGCCGTACGCCGCGAAGTACTTCGAGACCGTCGACTGGATCTGGAAGAACAAGACCTTCCACATGGCCGAGGCGCTGCTCGAGGGCCTGTACCCGGGCTACGCCGACCCGTCCGAGCTGGTCTCGCTCGGCGAATCCTGGCTCGCCGCCCACGAGGACGCCGACGCCGCGCTGCGCCGCATCATCCTCGAGAACGTGTACTCCTCCAAGCGCACGCTCAAGGTCCGCAGGTACAACGAGTCCCTGTGATCCGCTGAGCCCGTGCACGCGACCCGCATAGGGTCCACATAACAAGAGAAAACCCGCGAACCGTCCGCAACGGCGTATCCTCGCACAAGGTCAGGGAACCTTGGAACGGGAAGGAAGCCGAAGGATGGTCGCGGGTTTTTCCGTCGTCACGCTGCTGCTGATCCTGCTCGCCGGCATCGGCGCGGGATTCGTCGGATACGCGGTGGGGGCGTCGTCGCTCGTCTCGTACCCGGCGCTGCTCGCGCTCGGCATCCCGCCGGTGCTCGCGAACGCGTCGAACACGGTCGGCGTGGTCGGCACCGGCATCGGCGGTGTGATGGGCGCCAGGCGCGAGCTGAAGGGACAGATGGCGCGCGTCGCCGTCTACGTCGCCATCGGCGCGGTCGGCGGCGTGGCCGGTGCGTTCCTCCTGCTCGAGCTCGACCCCAAGGTCTTCGAGTTCGCGGCCCCCGCGCTGATCCTGTTCAGCTCCCTCGTCATCGCGGCCAATCCGCGCGGCCGCATGCAGGCCAAGCAGGCCGCGCGCGACGCGCACGAGCAGCTCCGGCTCATGCAGGAGCGCCGCGCCGACGACACCGGGGCCGTCGAGCGGGCCGAGGCCGCCTCCGAACGCCCGGTCCAGCCGATGAGCCGCGACTCGTGGTGGGTGTGGCTCGGCGTGGTCGGCACCGCCGTCTACTCCGGATACTTCGGCGCGGGCGCCGGCACCGTCGCGCTCGCCGTGCTCGACGCCGCGAACATCGGCCCGTTCCACAAGATCAACGCGCTGAAGACCCTGATCGGCACCGGCGCGAACATCACCGCGTCCGTCGTGTTCATCGTGCGCGGCGTCGTCGACTGGCCCGCCGCGATCATGCTGTGCATCGGCTGCTTCATCGGCGGGTACATCGCCCCGCCCATCACCCGCCGCATCCCGGCGCGCGTCATGCGCTGGGCCGCCGTCATCGCCGGCGTCGTCCTGACGATCGACCTCGCGATCAAGACGTACTGAGCGGCGGTCGTCCCCGGACGCCGAATGTGCCCGAATCGGGAAGCAATCGGACGAAACGGGTGATTTTGCGTCCCGCGCCGATTACGATGGGTCACGTTATTCGGGGCGCGCCGCTCCGGGCCAGCGGACCCGGTCGTGCGTCATCCTGATCCGTTCGATTGAAGGATGTTCAGCAACTATGCCGAAGATGTTTGGAACCGATGGTGTTCGCGGTCTCGCGAACCGTGATCTGACGGCGCGTCTCGCGCTCGATCTGGGCGACGCCGCCGTGCGCGTGCTGGGCGACGCCGGCACGAAGGACAACCAGCCCGAGGGCCGTCGCCGCGCGCTGATCGGCCGCGACACGCGCGTGTCCGGCGACTTCCTCGCCTCCGCGCTGTCCGCGGGCATGTCCGCCGGCGGCTTCGACGTGATCGACGCGGGCATCATCCCGACCCCGGGCGTCGCGTACCTGACCTCCGTGCTCAACGTCGAGATGGGCGCCGTGATCTCCGCATCCCACAACCCGATGCCCGACAACGGCATCAAGTTCTTCGCGCGCGGCGGCTTCAAGCTGCCCGACGCCAAGGAGGACGAGATCGAGGCCGTGCTCGGCCAGGACTGGGACCGCCCGACCGGCGCCGGCGTCGGCCGCGTCAGCCACGACACCGTGACCGCCACCAACCTGTACATCGACCATCTGGTCTCCGCCATCGCCCCGGTCAACCCGGACAAGACCCAGCCCAAGCCCCTGAAGGGCCTCAAGATCGTGGCCGACTGCGCGAACGGCGCCACCTCCGTCGTGGCCCCCGAGGCGCTGCGCCGCGCCGGCGCCGAGGTCATGGTCATCAACGCCTCCCCGGACGGCTACAACATCAACAAGCACGCCGGCTCCACCCACCCCGAGCAGCTGCAGGCCATGGTCAAGGCCACCGACGCCGTCATGGGCGTCGCGTTCGACGGCGACGCCGACCGCTGCCTCGCGGTCGACGAGGACGGCAACATGGTCAACGGCGATCAGATCATGGGCATCCTCGCGCGCGCCAAGAAGGAGGCCGGCAAGCTCGCCGACAACACGCTCGTCGTCACCGTCATGAGCAATCTGGGCCTCAAGCTCGCCCTGCGCGACATGGGCATCAAGACCGTGCAGACCGCGGTCGGCGACCGCTACGTGCTCGAGGAGATGCTGCGCGGCGGCTACACGCTGGGCGGCGAGCAGTCCGGCCACGTCATCAACCGCGAGTTCGCCACCACCGGCGACGGCACCCTGACCGCGCTGACCCTGTGCAACGAGGTCGTCCGCTCCGGCAAGAGCCTCAAGGAGCTCGCCGCCGACTTCCCGCAGCTGCCGCAGACCCTCGTCAACGTGCCGAACGTCGACAAGATGGCCGCCCCCACCAACGCCAAGGTGCAGGCCGCCGTCGAGCGGGAGTCCAAGCTCCTGGGCGACACCGGGCGCGTGCTGCTGCGCCCGTCCGGCACCGAGCCGCTCGTGCGCGTCATGGCCGAGGCCGCCACGCAGGAGCAGGCCGACGAGGTCTGCGCCCGTCTGGCCAAGGTCGTCGCCGACGAGCTCGCCCTGTAGACCGAGCCGTCCCACCCGTCACCCATCAGGCCCCACCAGCAAAGGACCCATATGTTCGGAAAGAACGCGAAGGTCGACCTCGCGCTGAACCGCGACGTCGAGCAGCTCATCAAGACCGGAGGCAAGGAACAGATCCTGCCGATCGTGCAGGCCGGCGAACCGGTCCTGCGCCAGCAGACCGCCGCCTACACCGGCCAGCTGTCCAAGCGCACGCTCGCCAAGCTCATCGAGACGATGCGCGTCACCATGCTCGAGGCACCGGGCGTGGGACTGGCCGCCACGCAGATCGGCCTGGGCCTCGCGCTCGCCGTCGTCGAGGACCACGTGCGCGACGACGAGGACGACCCGCGCGAGATCGCCGAGTTCCCGTTCCACGTGATCATCAACCCGAAGTACACGCCGGTGGGGGAGAGGACCGCCAGCTTCTACGAGGGCTGCCTCAGCTTCGACGGCTATCAGGCCGTGCGTCGCCGCTGGCTCGACATCACGGCCGAATGGGACGACGAGGACGGCAGGCACCACAAGGAGCAGCTGCACGGCTGGCCGGCCCGCATCTTCCAGCACGAGACCGACCATCTGAGCGGCGAGCTGTACATCGACAAGGCCGAGATCCGCTCCCTGACCACCAACGAGAACCTCGAGGACTTCTGGTGCGAGGACCCGGTCCCCACCGACGCCGCCGAGGAGCTCGGCTTCGAGCTGTGACCCGACGGACGTGACGTCGGAACGACGCCGACCGAACGATGACGATGGCCCCTCCCCGTGAGGGGCCATCGCCGTATCGGCGCCGGCCCGCGGATCATGCCGGGGCGCATCGGTCGGATCGTGGTCTATAGTGGTACGCGGTGATCGACCTCGACCGGGGCGGTCAACCGCACACACATCACATCACACGATCGGAACCGGGCGACGCATGCCCGCTTCCGCACTAGGGAGACGATATGTCCCAGGACAACGGTGCGCACGGCCGGACCGGCGCGACCAACGAAGAGCAGAAGAAGCACGATGCGGCCAGCACCGACGCGAGCCTGAACGCCCGCGCGAAGACCCCGAGGAAGGGCGGCAAGGGGCCGAAATGGTGGTTGTGGTCGCTGATCGCGGTCATCGTCGTCTCCGCGCTCGTCGTCGGCGTCAACACCTTCTTCACGAACAGGCAGGCCGGCGCGGACGCCGCGGCCGGCGGTTCGACCGCCGCATCCAGGCAGTCCGACACCGTCTCGATCGGCCTCAAGCTCGCCCCCGTCAACCTCGACATCCGCCACCAGTCCGGCTCCGCGCTCGAGCAGATCCTCATCGGCAACGTGTACGAGAGCCTCGTCTCGCGCGGCTCCGACAACAAGGTCCACCCGGGCCTGGCCAAGAGCTGGGAGGTGTCGAAGGACGGCCTGACCTACACGTTCCACCTCAACGACAAGATGACCTTCTCCAACGGCGACGCGCTCGACGCCGACGACGTGGCCTGGTCCATCAACGAGCTCAAGGCGAGGAAGTACTACAACTACGATCAGGTCAAGAACCTCGACAAGGCCGAGGCCGTCGACCCCACGACCGTGAGGATCACCCTCTCCGCGCCCGACTCGAACATGCTGTGGTACCTGACCGGCCGCCCCGGCCTCGTCTACGACAAGGACGGCACGTGGGACGAGAAGACCGGCGCGCTCGGCTCCGGCCCGTACACCGTCGCCTCGTTCGACCCGAGCGACAAGATCGTGTTCAAGGCCAACCCGAAGTACTGGGGCACCGCGCACAAGGCACGGACCGAGAACGTGATCATCCGCTTCCTGCCCGACGACAACGCCGGCATCAACGCGCTCAAGAGCGGTGACGTGCAGGTCCTCTCGCCGATCACCGCGACCCTCGCCGAGCCGTTCCGCAAGGACTCCGACTACGTCGTCAAGGAGGGCGACGGCTCCGACAAGTTCGTCCTCGCCTTCAACATGACCAACGCGAAGCTCGCCGACAAGCGCGTGCGCCAGGCCATCCGATACGCCATCGACCATAAGCAGATCATCGCCTCGCGCGGCGGCGTCGACGCGGCCCTCGGCGGCCCGATCCCGAAGGTCGATCCCGGCTACGAGGACCTCACGGACCTCTACCCGCACGACGAGGCCAAGGCCAAGGCGCTCATGAAGGAGGCCGGCTACTCCGAGTCCAAGCCGCTCGAGCTCACCCTCACCTACGCGAACGTGTACGGCACCGAACTCGGCGACCAGCTCAAGAGCCAGCTCAAGCCCATCGGCATCGACCTGAAGATCAACTACGTCGAGTTCTCCACCTGGCTGCAGGACGTGCACACCAACGGCGACTACGACCTCTCGCTCGTCGACCACGCCGAGAGCCACGACTTCTACAAGTGGGCCACGCCGAGCTACTACTACCACTACGACTCGAAGCAGGTGCAGGACCTCTACGCCAAGGCGCTCGTCGCCACCTCCGACGACGAGGCGTCCAAGTACCTCGCCAAGGCCGCCAGGATCGTCTCCGAGGACGCCCCCGCCGACTGGCTGTTCAGCTGGCGCGTCGAACAGGCCTACGCCAAGGGAGTCAAGGGCTATCCGCAGAACCTCTCCCAGACCGTCCTGCCCCTCTGGCAGGTCACCTACACGCCGAACAAGTAAGGACTCCGATGCGATTCGTGGTGAGGCGACTGCTGCTGTTCGCGGCGGCGCTGGTCGGAGTGTCGGTGCTTGTGTTCGCGGCGCTGCGCATCCTGCCGGGCGACGTGGCCGTCGTCATGGCCGGCACCAACGCGTCCGCCTCGCGCGTGGCCGAACTGCGCGCCGAGTTCGGGCTCGACCGGCCGTACGTCGTCCAGTACCTCGACTGGGCCGGTGGGCTGCTGCACGGCGACCTCGGCATGTCCGCGCTGACCGGACGGGCCGTGGCCGCACAGGTCGGCCGCCGCGCCGCGATCACGTTCCCGCTGATCGTCATGAGCCTCGTCATCGCGCTCGCCATCGGCCTGCCGCTCGGCTGCGCCGCCTCGATCGCGCGATCGCCGCGGCTGCGCGGCCTCTTCCACGTGCTCGCCATCGCAGGAGGAGCGGTGCCCGCCCTGTGGAGCGGCCTGCTGCTGCTCCTGCTGTTCGGCCGGGGCGTCGGTCTCATCGGCCTGTTCCCCTCGCAGGGCTTCCCGGCCGACGGGTGGGGTGATCCCGCCCGCGCGATCGCCTCGCTGATCCTGCCGGCGCTCGCCACCGGATTCGTCGCCGCGGCCGGCATCATGCGCTACACGCGCGCCGCGCTCGACGACGTCGCCGTCGACGGCGGGCCGGTCGACATGGCGATGGCCTGCGGCATGACCCGCACGCAGGCGATGCTGCACGTGGGACTGCGTCTGGCGACCCCGCAGCTCGTCTCCGTCATCGGACTCACGTTCGCCTCGATGATCACCGGCGTGATGGTCATCGAGAACCTGTTCGCCCTTCCCGGACTCGGCGCGCTGCTCGTCGGCGACGTCGGCAACCGCGATCTCGTCGCCGTGCAGAGCGAGCTGTTCCTGCTCGCCGCGTTCTTCCTCGTGCTGGGACTGATCGTCGACCTGACCCACCGCGCGCTCGACCCGCGGCTCGCAGCGGAGGAGGAATGATGCAACGACTTCGTGTGATCCTGCGCACCATGTGGTCGCGCGGCACGGGCCGGTACGCGCTCGTCGTGCTCGCCCTGTGGCTGCTCGTCGCGCTCGTCTCCCTGTTCTGGACGCCGCGTCCGCTGCTCGCCACCGACGGCTACCACGTGTGGGCCGTCCCGTCCGCCGACCACTGGCTCGGCACCGACGGCACCGGCGCCGACGTGCTGAGCTGGCTCATGGCCGGCTCGCACACCAACCTCGTGATCGCGCTGCTCACCGTCGTCTGCTCGGGGGCGCTGGGACTCCTGCTCGTCGGCCTCATGGTCGCGCGCTCCTCGGCGCTCGCCTCCGTGTCGGTCGCCGTCGTCGACGCGCTCATCTCCATCCCGACCGTGCTCATCGCGCTGCTCCTCGCCGTGCCGTTCGGCGCCTCGGCGGCGGTCGTCGTCGGCGCCTGCTCGATCGCCTACGGACTGAACCTCGCCCGCGTGGCGCGTCCCGCGGCCCTGCTCGCCGCACGCTCGCAGTACGTCGAGTCGGCGCGGGCCGACGGGGCGAGCGGCCTCTACGTGCTCGTGCGGCACATCGTGCCGAACATCACGCCGGTGCTTGCGGTGCAGCTGTCCATGTCGGCGGGCACGTCGGTGCTGGCCGAGGCGGGACTGACGTACCTCGGCGTCGGCGTCGGTGCGGGCGTGCCCAGCTGGGGGCACTCGCTCGCGACCTCGGTCAAGCTGATCAACGTGTTCCCGCTCACCGTGCTGTGGCCGGGTTTGATCGTCACGCTCGTCGTCGTCGCGTTGAACCTGTTCGGGGACGCGTTGCGCGACGCGGCCGATCCCGTGGCGAATCCGGCGCTTCGTGCGGGTGTCCGGGGTGAATCCGCTGATGCGATGCCCGACACGCTCCAGGCCGCTCGGCCAAGCCTACGGTCGGGCATCGCATCAGCGGATTCACCCCTCGTTGCACATGGGACGAAGGAGATCGTCGATGAGCGTTGAGATCGAAGGGCTGCGTGTCGCCGTCGGGGCGACGGAGATCGTGCACGGGGTGGATCTGGCGGTCGGCGACGGGGAGCGCGTCGGTCTGATCGGGTCGTCCGGGTCGGGCAAGTCGATGATCGCGAAATCGCTGCTGGGACTGTTGCCGCACGAAGCGACGCCGTCGGGGCGGATCGCGATGGGCGATGCGGTCGTGCTCGGCGACGACGGCTACGCGGACGAGCGGACGCTCGCCGATCTGCGCGGACGATACGTGGGAACCGTGTTCCAGAATCCGGCGGCGGCGCTGAACCCGGTCGCGACCGTCGCCAAACAGATCGAGCTGCCGCTGCGGATGCACTACGACCTTGGCGCAGGCGAGCGCGAGGAGCGCGTTCGCGCCATGCTCGACAAGGTCGGACTGCCGCAGGACGTGCTGAACAAGCGCCCGCACGAGCTGTCCGGCGGGCAGCGCCAGCGCGTCGGCATCGCGACGGCGCTCATCACCTCGCCGCGCTTCATCGTCGCCGACGAGCCGACCACCGCGCTCGACTCGATCACGCAGCGTCAGATCGTCGACCTGCTCGTTTCGCTCGTCGACGACGCGGGCGCGTCCATGCTGTTCATCACGCACGATTTCGCGGTGCTCTCGCGCGCCACCACACGCTGCTACGTGCTCGAGGCCGGCCGTGTGGTCGAGACCGGGACGACCGCCGACCTGCTCACCGCGCCGAAGGCCGCGCCCACCCGGGATCTCGTCTCCGCCGCCCGCACCCTAACGCTGGAGGCGCATCATGACTGACATCCTGCTCGCCGCACGCCACATCGACGCCTCGTTCGCGGCCCGCGACATGCACGCCGGGCTGTCCGGGCTCCTCACGCCGAAGCGTCGCCGTCAGGTGCTGTTCGACGTGTCCGCCGAGGTGCGTGCGGGGGAGTGCCTCGCCGTGATCGGCGCATCCGGCTCGGGCAAGACCACGCTCACCCGCATCATGCTGGGCCTCGACGCGGCCGACGCCGGAACGGTCTCCTACCGGGGCGACGAGGTCGCGCGCGGCACGGCCGGCATGCGGGCCCTGCGCGCCGAATCGTCGATCGTGTTCCAGGACCCGTACGGTTCGCTCGACCCGAGATGGACCGTCGAACGGTCGGTGTCCGAGCCGCTGTGGCTGCGCCGCCGCGCGCTCGGATTCGCGTTCGACGAGGTCGGCGCGAGGACCGCGCAGGCGCTGGCGCGCGTCGGTCTCGACCCGCGCGCGTTCCTCGACCGCTATCCGTGCGATCTGTCCGGCGGACAGGCGCAGCGCGTCGCCATCGCTCGCGCCATCGTCAACGAGCCGAAGGTCATCCTCGCCGACGAGCCGATGAGCGCCATCGACGTGGCCGCGCGCATGCAGATCCTCGAAACGTTCCAGTCGATCCTGCACGGCTCCGGCACGGGGAGCGGGCATTCCGGCCGGCCGGCGCTGATCATCGTGTCGCACGATCTCGGCGTCGTCCAGCACATCGCCGACCGCATCCTCGTCCTGCGCGACGGGCGCGTGGTCGAGACCGGTCCCACGGATCGGGTGCTCGGGAGCCCTGAATCCGACTACACCAGACGTCTCATCGAGGCCGCCTCGCTGTAGGGGGAGGGCGTCGTCTGCCGCGGTTCGTCCGATCGTCCGACTCACGGCGATCCCGGAGCCGATGCGCGCCGTACCGGGTATGGGAATCCCGCGAAATGCGAATATGAGGAGCCGCACCTTGCGATCGTCGGATCGAGGTGCGGCTCCTCATATTCGCATTTCCGGGGTTGCGGTTCCCTCCCTACGGAATCGGACGTCAGGCGGCGTCGGCGATGCCGGTGACCTCGGAGGCCTCGGCCACGACGCGCGCGGCCTGCGCCGCCGCGTCGGGCGTCTGCACGCCGTCGGCGACCTGGACCGCTCCGGCGCCGCGCACGGACGCGGACTCCTCGGAGGAGGCGCCGTTCTCGCGCGCGAGCTTGACCTCGAGCTGCTTGACGATCTCTGCGTGCATCTTCTCGCTGATCTTCACGGTGAAGAAGTACACGAGGAAGCCGAGCACGATGAGCGCCATCGGGATGTAGAACGCGAAGGTCTTGAACGTGGCGATGTTGCCCGCGGTCATGTCGGCGGCGGTCGCGTGGCCGGTCATGCCGGCGGAGACCGCGATGAAGCCGACCAGGCCGTTGGAGACGGCGCCGGCGATCTTGTCGAGCATCGGGCGCACGGACAGGGTGACGGCCTCGTTGCGGCGGCCGTTCTTGAGCTGGCCGTACTCGATGGAATCGGTCAGACCGAGGATGACGGTCATCTGGATGAAGGTCTGCGGAACGTAGTACAGCACCAGCGCCGCGACCACCAGCGGCAGGCTCTTCGTGCTGGCGCTCAGCAGGAAGACGAGGTAGGAGACGACGACCAGGGCCATGCCGCCGAGGAACAGGTAGCGGCGCGGCACGCGGCGGTTGACGATCGGGTAGAGCGGGGACATGATCAGGCCGACGACCACGGGCACGACGCCGGCGATCGAGTAGCTGTTCGGCAGGCCGAGTACGAACTTGAACAGGTAGAACAGCACGCCGGTGGTGGCGACGTTCGCGATGGCGTAGCACAGGTAGCTCAGCGCCACCCACAGCAGCTGGTCGTTCTGGGCGATCGCCTTGAAGGCCTGCAGCGGGCCGCCGGCCTTCTGCGCCTTGGAACGCAGGGCGCTCTCGTTCTCCTTGGTGCCGAACGCGACGGTCCAAGCGGTCAGGATGCCCAGCAGGGCGACGATCACGGCGAACGCGGTCCAGCCGGCCTGGCCCTGTTCGTGACGGCCGGTGAACATGTAGGTGAAGGCGGTGACGATCGGGACCACGACGACGGTCAGGCCGTTGTAGCCGATGGAGCCGGTGAACGTGCCGAGCGCGGTGTAGACGGAGCGTTCGTGGGAATCCTCGGAGATGGCCGGGATCATGCCCCAGTAGGAGATGTCGCGCAGCGAGTAGAACACGTCGAGCACGATGAACGTGATGACGAAGAGCACGATGAACCACGTCTGGTTCACGTTGACCAGACCGAACAGGCCGGTGAACACCATGACGAGCAGCAGGGCGGAGACGAGGCCGCCGAGGAACTGCCACGGGCGGAAGCGTCCGAACTTGGTGGTGGTGTTGTCGACGAGGTTGCCCAGCAGCGGGTCGATGAAGATCTCGGCGATGCGGATCACGACGACGAGGCCGGTGATCAGCGCGATCAGGCCGGCGGCCTTGCCCTTGTCGACGTTGGCGAACAGCGCCTCGGTGACGTAGATGACGAAGTAGGTGCTCAGCGCGTTGTAGAACGCGGACTGACCGAAGTTGCCGCATGCGTACGCGATGCGTTGCGCGAGATGCGGCTGCGTCTGTGCCTGCCCTTGACTCATGATTGCTCTCTTCCTTGAATGATTGCGCTAACACGCGTCATAATACCCCCGTATTTCAACAAAAAACAACTTCATTGGCACAAAAAGTAACAAAATGGGTAAATTCAGCACGTTTGAAACGATATAATCGGCCATGAAAACGGTTATTGTCTAGTATTTACGTCGCTGATTCGGCGTGTCGCACGCTGAAGTCATCCATATTGCAGCCCTTCCGAATCGTTTGGTTGCGATAACAACGTTGTCGTTGCGGTGTTTTCGGCCTTCGCGACGACGTCCGCGGGGCCGCCTCGTCGCCCCGATGGCATGCCGGACGCGTTGACGTGACGACGCGTGGGTTCTATAGTTAGTTACATGACCAACTAACCAACGAGGTGTATCGGAGGAACGGCCGAAGGGTGGTGGTCATGCGGTGCGGGCGATGGAAGCGCGAACCTCTATCGCCGCTACGGCGCTCGGGCGCACGGGAGCGTGCGTCGCACGTGCGGGCCGCGCGGGCCCGCGCGAATCCCGGACAGACATCGAAGGAGGTGTACCGTCTTGCATTTCGACGACACCAGCGGCGAGCCGCTGTTCCGGCAGGTGGCGAACCAGCTGAACGAGGCGATCATCGCCGGCATCTACAAGGAGGGGGAGCAAGTGCCCAGCACCACCGAAATCTCCACGGCCTACCGCATCAACCCGGCGACCGTGCTCAAGGGCATGAACCTGCTGGTCGACCGGGGCCTCTTGGAAAAGCGCCGCGGCATCGGCATGTTCGTCGCCGCGGGCGCCCGGCGCAGGGCCGGCGACGACAGGCGCGACGAGTTCCTGTCCGTCGAGGTCGCGCGGTTCGTCGCCGAGGCGAAGCGCCTCGGCATCGGGGCCGACGAGCTCAAGGCCATCATCGAAAGGGGGTACGCATCATGACTCTGGCCATCAGGGACCTCACCAAGACGTTCCGCAAGGGCGGCGCGCCGGCGCTCGACCATGTGAACCTCACCCTCAAGCCCGGCATCCACGGCCTGTTCGGCCGCAACGGCGCCGGCAAGTCCACGCTGCTCGGCGTCATCGCCAACCGGCTGCTGCCCACCTCCGGCGTCGTCGAACTCGACGGCGCGGACGTGCGCGACAACGAGGACGCGCAGGGGCGCATCACCCTCGTCAACGAGACGCTGCCGTTCATGGCAGCCGTGCGCACCACGGCGATCCTCAAACGCGAGGAGCGCTACTACGGCGGCCTCGACTGGGCGTTCGCCGTGCGCATGCTCACCGCGTTCGGCGTCGAACCGGGCACGGCGTACAGCCAGCTCTCGCTCGGCCAGCGCCAGATCGTCCGGCTCGCCGCCGCACTATCCGTGCCGGTCGACGTGCTGCTCCTCGACGAACCGGTCAACGGCCTCGACGCGGCCAACCGCGAGCGCTTCTACCGGTTCCTGCTCGAATCGTACGGCGAGCGTCCGCGCATTATCGTCGTGTCGACCCACATCATCGACGAGGTCGCGCAGGTGGTCGAGCGCGCGGTCATCCTCGACAAGGGCCGCATCGTCGACGCGTTCGACGCCGATTCGGTCGCCTCGCGCGCGACCGTGCTCGTCGGCGATGGGAGCCGGATCCGCGCGTTCGTCGAGGCCGACGGTCTGCAGGTCATCGCCGACGAGCGCATCGGCCGGCTCGCCAGCGTCACCGTACGCGGCCCCGTGCCGATGCGCGACATCCCCGAGGGCGTCGTCGCGAGCGGCCTCGGCCTGCAGGACTACTTCATCCGCGTCACCGGTGTCACCGGCGTCGACGGCGATGCGGCAGTCGATCCAATCAACCGTGATGCGGCCGGCGGGGCCATCGGCGGAGCCGGTGATGCGGCCGTCGCACCCGACCCGGCCGATGCCGTAGCCGAATCCGAAAGGCGGTCATCATGAACGAGACGACAATCAAGGCGGGCGCCCGCCCATCCTCTCGAGGGAACGCGCATGCAACATCCGGAGGCGCATACGGACGGACCCGTCAGTTCCGTCTGGCGCTCGTGCGGTGCCTGACCCTGTACGCCGTGGTGTTTGCCGTCGCCGTGATCGTCCTCGCCGTGCTGACGTATCAGCGATACCGGGCGATGATCCTGCTGCCGAACGGCCTGTCCGGCGACGTCAACGTCGAACGGATCCTGTTCCCGATGCTGTTCGTGGCGGCGTTGGTCTGGCAGTGGGGGTTCTTCGCGACGCTGCTGTGTCATGGCGTCTCCCGGCGTTCGTTCGTCGGAGTGTCGGCGATTGGAGCTACCGCCATATCGTTGGCCGTCAGCATGGTGATCGTCGCGGCGCGTTATCCGCTGATCGTACTGGGCGGCGACGTGCGGATGGTCTGCGCCAAGGCGATCGGGGGATGTCTTCCCTCCGATATGTTCAAGGCGCCGCTCTCGGAGCAGTTCCTATACGCATGGCAGGAGGTCGGATCGACGCAGACGGTGTGCGACGGGTCGACATGTTCCATTGAAGGCGGTACGGCGACGTACTCGCCGATGCTGCAGTCCGGCTGGCTGTTCATGTTCCTCAAGTTCCTGTCGCTGATGCTCGCCGCCACGGCGCTCGGCATGCTGGTCGGCGCGGTGTTGGCGTGGGCCGCGGGCAGGGGGGTCTGGACGCTCGGCGTGGTGGCCGGTCTCGGATGGGGATTGTTCAGCATGCGGTTCGACATGGCGTACGGGGTCGCCGGCGTGATCGGCGAGCCGTGGCTCGCGACGTGGCTGATAGGGGCCGCCAGCGGCAGGGTGGGAAGTCTCGCGGCCGGCTCCGGCGTCGACTTCGGCACCTATATCGTCTGGATCCCGCTCGTCGAGTCGCTGGTCCTGTTCGCGCTCTGCGTGCTGATCGTATCCCGGCTCACTTCGCGCCGCGAGATCCGGCCGGGCCGCGGCCGTCTCGGGTGATTCATCGGGTGATTCGTCCCGCGGATTCCCCGTCCGCCGGTCCCGTTCCCGTCCATCCTTCCCGTCGGGTGCCGTTTCGGCTCCCTCGGCGTACGGTTTCCCGGGGATTTCACGGTCCGGCGGGCGGACGGCGTGAATGGGCGTCACGTCCGACATCGACGGCACGCGGCTGGTCTGGGGTGTCCGGACCGTCCACGATGCGGACAACGTCGACACGCCCTCGACGGGGAGAGTGGTATCGTGAGTCACATGCAGATTCTCTCGTGTTGTTGTCGCTAACCGACGCCCCCAGGCGAACGGTCAGTGACGCATAACTTGAGATAGAGCTTTCGGACGCGGCGATCGCCGCATCATCCATTTCGAATACGTGCGCGGCGGTTTCAGGCGCATACGGCTATTGGTACGTTGGGGGTACCGATATCCGGTTCGCAAACGGAAATCGAGCATCACGAACCATGGCGAACCAACGTTCGCGTACGGTTCGCGAGCCGCAGGGCAACCGGTCCGCAACGCATCCATCGCATCGCATCAACGCAAAACGTCACCTTCCTTGTTCGTCGGGGAACGTCGGTTCACGACATCGCACGTCGCTTCACCACAACCCACACCAACCCCAATCCCCGA
The DNA here is from genome assembly GCF_018555385.1 of Bifidobacterium santillanense. Taxonomy (GTDB): domain Bacteria; phylum Actinomycetota; class Actinomycetes; order Actinomycetales; family Bifidobacteriaceae; genus Bifidobacterium; species Bifidobacterium santillanense. The sequence continues at coordinate 118,510 of NZ_JAFEJS010000002.1, read as the reverse complement.
ACACGACACACGCAACCGGCGGACCCGCGGAACACCCCGAACCGCACGCCGGAACCACAAGGAAAGAGACGATCATGACCATCGCGAACAGCGTCGCCGACCTCATCGGCGGCACCCCCATCGTCAAGCTCAACCACATCCCGGCCGAGGAGGGCGTCAAGGCCACCATCGCCGTCAAGATCGAATACATGAACCCGGGAGGCTCGTCCAAGGACCGCATCGCCGCGCGCATCATCGACGCGGCCGAACGTTCCGGCGAACTCAAGCCCGGCGGCGTGATCGTCGAGCCCACGTCCGGCAACACCGGCGTCGGACTCGCGATGGTCGCCCAGCAGCGCGGCTACCGCACGATCTTCACCCTGCCCGACAAGGTCTCCGAATCCAAGCGCGCCGTGCTGCGCGCGTACGGGGCCGAAGTCGTCGTCACCCCGACCGACGCCGGCCCCGACGACCCGCGCTCCTACTACCAGGTCGCCGAACGCCTCGCCAAAGCCATCCCCGGCGGCTTCCGCCCCAACCAGTACGACAACCCGAACGGCCCCGCCAGCCACTACGCCACCACCGGTCCCGAGATCTGGGAGGCCACCGAAGGCAAGGTCACGCACTTCGTGGCCGGCATCGGCACCGGCGGCACCATCTCCGGCACCGGCAAGTACCTGAAAGAGGTCTCCGACGGCTCGGTCGTCGTGGTCGGCTCCGACCCGGAGGGCTCCATCTACTCCGCGCCGAGCCTCGCCGACGTCCACCAGTACGACATCGAGGGCGTGGGGGAGGACTTCTACCCGAAGGCCTACGACCGCTCCATCCCCGACGAGATCGTCAAGGCGAACGACGCCGAGGCGTTCGAGATGACCCGCCGGCTCGCCGCCGAGGAGGCCCTGCTCGTCGGCGGCTCCTCCGGCATGGCCGTCGTCAGCGCCATCAAGTACGCGAAGAAGCACGACCTCGACGAGAACCAGCTCGTCGTCGTCCTCGCCCCCGACTCCGGCCGCAGCTACCTCGAGAAGATCTTCGACGACGACTGGATGCGCGCCAACGGCTACGCCGACGTCGTCGAACGCACCACGAAGCCGTCGCTCGCCGAACAGTACCTGTGACCCGCCCCGGCCGGAACCCGGCGCATCGCCGCCCCGGCCGGATCCCCACGAAACCAACCGATAACCCGCCATCAGCAACGTCGATACCGACACACGCAACAAGCCATCCACGCCGACGTACCCTCGAAACCATCGCAACACCGAAAGGAACCCAACCATCATGTCCGCCGAATACAACGCCCAGTTCGCCGCCACCGACATCGCCACCCGCGCCATCCACGCCGGCCAGGAGCCCGACCCCACCACCGGCGCCGTGGTCACGCCGATCTACGCCACCTCCACGTTCAAGCAGGACGGCGTGCTCGGCCTGCGCGGCGGCCACGACTACTCGCGCTCCATCAACCCCACCCGCACCAGCTTCGACGAGCAGCTCGCCGCCGTCGAGGGCGCCAAGTACGCGCTCTCCTTCTCCTCCGGTCTCGCCGCCATCGACGTGCTGCTGCGCGCCACCGTCAAGCCCGGCGACAACATCCTGCTCGGCAACGACGTGTACGGCGGCACCTACCGCCTGCTCTCCAAGGTGTTCGTGCCGTGGGGCGTCGGCCTCGACGTCGTCGACATCACCGATTCCAAGGCCGTCGAGCAGGCACTCGCCGCCAAGCACTACGCGTACGTGTGGGTCGAGACCCCGTCGAACCCGCTGCTCAACATCACCGACATCGCCCTGACCTCCCAGATCGCGCACAAGTACGGCACCAAGGTCGTCGTCGACAACACCTTCGCCTCGCCGGCCCTCCAGCATCCGCTCGACGACGGCGCCGACGCGGTCGTCTACTCGACCACCAAGTACATCGGCGGCCACTCCGACGTGGTCGGCGGCGCCGTCGTGCTCAACGACGACGAGGTGCGCGAGCAGGTCGCGTTCCTGCAGAACGCCGCCGGCGCCGTGCCCTCGCCGTTCGATTCCTGGCTCGACATCCGCGGTCTCAAGACCCTCGCCCTGCGCGTACAGCGCCACTCCGAGAACGCGCTCAAGGTCGCGCAGTGGCTCGAATCGCAGCCGTCCGACGTGATCGAGCGCGTCTGGTACCCGGGCCTCGAATCCCACCCGGGCCACGAGATCGCCGCCCGCCAGATGCACGGCGGCTTCGGCGGCGTCGTCTCCGTCCAGCTCGCGGCCGGGGCCGAGGCGGCCAAGCGCTTCGTCGACCACACCCGCATCTTCACGCTGGCCGAATCCCTCGGCGGCGTCGAGAGCCTCATCGAGGTGCCCGCCGCCATGACCCACGCCTCCGTGGCCGGCACCACCCTGCAGGTGCCCGCCAACCTCATCCGCATCTCGGTGGGCATCGAGAACGCCGACGACCTCATCGCCGACCTCGACCAGGCCCTCAAGGCCATCTGACCGACCATCTACACTGGAGGGCATGACTGACTCCACGGCGGCGCTCGACGCGCTCAAACGGTACTTCGGCTACGATTCGTTCCGCCCCGGTCAGGCCGCCGTGGTGAACGCCCTCCTCGCCGGCCGCGACGTGCTCGCGGTCATGCCCACCGGCGCCGGCAAATCGGTGTGCTACCAGATCCCGGCCATGATCCTGCCCGGCGTCACCGTCGTCGTCTCGCCGCTCATCTCCCTGATGCAGGACCAGGTCGACGCCCTGAACGACGCCGGTATCCCCGCCGCGTTCGTTAACGGCATGCAGGCCCCCGACGAGCAGTCGATGGTCCTCGCCCAGGCCGCCGCGGGGCGCGTCAAACTCCTCTACGTGGCGCCGGAGCGTCTGGAGACGCAGCGGTTCAGGAACTTCGCCTCGTCCACGCCTATCTCGCTGGTCGCCGTGGACGAGGCGCACTGCGTCTCGCAGTGGGGCCAGGACTTCCGTTCCTCCTACCTGTCGATCGGCGACTTCATCACCTCGTTGCCGCGCCGGCCCATCGTCGGCGCGTTCACCGCCACCGCCACCGAGAAGGTGCGCCACGACGTCGTGAACCTGCTCGGCCTGCGCTCGCCGCAGGTCACCGTCACCGGATTCGACCGGCCCAACCTCTACTTCGACGTCCTCATGATGGAGACCAGACGCAAGGCCGCATGGATCGTCGACTACGTCGCCTCCCATCCGGACGAATCCGGCATCGTGTACTGCGCCACGCGCAAGCAGACCGAGGTGCTCGCCGAGACGCTCAACCGGTCGGTCCCGGCGCGTCCCGGCGTCGCCGCGGGGGTCGGCGCCCCGCCGATCGCCGTCGCCTACCACGGCGGCATGAGCCCCGAGGTGCGAGGCGCCGCGCAGCGCGACTTCGTCACCGACAGGGTGCTGGTCGTCGTCGCCACCAATGCGTTCGGCATGGGCATCGACAAGTCGAACGTGCGCTACGTCATCCACCACAACATGCCCGAGTCGATCGAGGCGTACTATCAGGAGGCCGGCCGCGCGGGCCGTGACGGCGAGCCCAGCCGATGCACGCTGTTGTGGAACGAGTCGGACATCGTCACCCGCCGGCGCTTGCTCGACAACGACAACGAGAACGAGCGCATGACCCCCGAGGAGCAGGAGATCGCGCGGCGCAACCGCCGTCGCCTGCTCGACGGGATGATCGGCTACTGCCGCACCACCGAATGCCTGCACCGCTACATGACCCGCTACTTCGGTCAGGAGGACGATCCGACGAGCGGTCCGGCGGGTACGACGGGCGGATGCGTCGCATGCGCGAACTGCGAGCGCACCTTCACCACCGTCGACGTGACCGCCATCGCCCGCGCCATCAGCCAGTGCGTGCACGACGTGGACCAGCGCGTCGGCTCCGGCAAGATCGTCAAGATCCTGCGCGGATCGCAGGCGCAGGACCTCGCATGGCTCAACCCGGCGGCCATGCCCACCTTCGGCATGCTCAAGGACGAGAACGAGGCGCGCATCCGCGACGTGCTGAGTCAGATGGCCACCGACGGATTCCTCTACATCGACGCCGGCAGGCTGCCGATCGTCAGGTTCGGCCATCGCGCCGCCGAGACCGTCGCGCCCGGGTTCCACTACGAGATCAAGCGCGTCGACCGCAAATCCGAACGCGCCGGCGCGGGGGCCGGGGGAGCGCGGTCGCGCCGTCCGGGAGCCGGAATCCCGGGCTCGACCGTCTACGGCTCGGCCGGCACCACCGGCCCCGTCGACCCGGACTCCTACGTGCCGAGCGAGGAGGACGACGCCCTGTTCGAGCGTCTGCGCGCGCTGCGCCGCACGATCGCCCAGGAGATCGGCAAGCCGCCGTACATCGTCTTCTCCGACCGCACCCTGCGCGACATGGCCCGCGTCAGGCCCGTCACCGACGCCCAGTTCCTCGCCGTCAACGGCGTGGGCGAACGCAAGCTCGGCCAGTACGGCAAACGCTTCATGGAGGCGGTCGCCGCGTTCAACGCCGGTCGCTGATGGGTCGCTGACCTCTCGTCGGTCGGCGACCGGTCTGCCGGCAATCGGCCGACGGTCACCTGTCGGCGTCGTCGAGCTGCGCGTCGATGTCGGCGAGGACGTCGCTCATGATCCGGGTCGCGGTGGACCTGCCCTGGTTCTGCGTGGCCAGGGCGACCGCGGCCTTGCCGTGCGGGGTCTCGACGACCGCGAAGTAGTTCCACGTGTTGCTGATGCCCTGTCCGCGATGCGCGTGGACGGTCATGTCGTCCGGGACCGTCACGCCCTCCGCGTCGACGTCGACGTTCATCAGGTCGGCGGCCCCGGCCGCGTCCACGGCGGCGAGCATGCGCACCGCATCGAACGTCGAGCTGCGGTTCTCGTGGCCGGCGGCGCTGGCCTGCGTGTCGCCGAAGTCGCGTTCCATGGTGGTGTCCTTGTAGCCGTGCCGCGTGAGCCACGCGTTCATCGCCTCGAAGCCGCCGAGATCGGCGATCGCCCGGTTGGCCGCGGCGTTGTCCATCGTGGACATCATCGACTGCGCCTCGGTGAGCGAGTCGCCGCCGTCCGTGCGCGCCGCGAGATAGACCGGCAGGTACAGGCCCGCCGAGACGAACTTCGTGCGTGCGGCCGCCGTGTTCGCCACGTCGGCCTCCGTGTAGCTGCCGTCGTCGTTGAGGAACATCGCCGAGACGGAGACGTCGGTCGACGAGTACTTGTCGGTGATCGACGACAGCGACTTCGAATCCGGCCTCGTCGCTCCGGACTCGCTTTCCGAACCGGACGACTTCGACGAGCTTGGTGAGCCGGTCGAACCGGAATCCGTCGTATCGGACGCATCGGAGCGTCCGCCCGGGGTCGAAACGGATGAAAGTCCCGGGCGGACGACGAACGCGAACACCAGCCCCAGCACGATCGCCACCGCCGCGATCGCCGCCACGACGCCGACCCATACGCGCCTGGCCTTGGCGCCGGCGCCCGCATCGGGCGTCGTGGACGGGACCGGGGCGGACGTGTCCGAAGCGGGGAAGCGGGAAGGCTGCGGGGGATTCGGCACCGCGGGCTGCACGGCCCGCCGTTCCGACGTGCCGGGAGGCATGGGGATCGCCGGAAGGACAGGGGTCGCCGGTGCCGGCGAAGCTGCCGGCGGTTCGGGCGCCGCGTCGGACACGCGTGCGCCGCAGTGCGTGCAGAACCGGGCGTCCGGTTCGAGCTGATGTCCGCATTCCATGCAGAAACGCATGTGGTCCCCTTTCCGTGTCCTTCCCGAGCGAAGGGCTACGTCCTATTATGGTATCCGTCATTCCGATGCAACGATAAGGGGGACGATCATGACCGAGGAAACGAACGAGAAGCCGGCGAAGCCCGTCGTCGAGAGCTTCCAGCTGGACCATACGAAGGTCAAGGCGCCGTACGTGCGCTACATCGACACGGAGAAGGGGCCGCACGGCGACGTGATCTCCAACTACGACCTGCGTCTCGTCCAGCCGAACGAGAACGCGATCCCGACCGCGGGCCTGCACACCATCGAGCACACCATCGCCGTGCTGCTGCGCGAGCGCATCGACGGCTACATCGACTGCTCGCCGTTCGGCTGCCGCACCGGCTTCCACCTGCTGACCTGGGGCGAGCACCCGACCGAGGAGGTCGCCAGGGCCCTCAAGGAGTCGCTCGAGTTCATCGCGTACGAGGCCACGTGGGACGACGTGCCCGCCACCACGATCGAGAGCTGCGGCAACTACCGCGACCACAGCCTGTTCACGGCGAAGGAGTGGTGCAAGGACATCCTCGCCAAGGGCATCAGCTCCGACCCCTTCGTCCGCAAGGTTGTCTGAAGCCCGTTCGTGGCGTTTTGCTGGAAGTGAGGTGAGGGGTCGCCGCCCGCGATACCCGACCGTAAGCTTGGCCGAGCGGCCTTGAGCGTGTCGGGTATCGCGGGCGGCGACCCCTCACCGTCCCGGTTCCTCTATCGGGTCGCGATGCGCGTGATCGCGTCGTCCGATTCGTCGACGATACGGCGCATCGCGGCCTCGGCGCCCGCGCCGTCGCCCTTGCGCACGAGCGCGGCGACCTCGCTGTGGAGGTCCAGCGCCTCCTGGTTCGCGGTCTTCGGCATCAGCTCGTGCTGGGTGCGCCCCTCGAGCGTGGCGACGACGACGTCGCCCAGATTCGCGATCATCAGATTCCCGCTCGCCTCGACCAGCGTGCGGTGGAACAGGCTGTCCGCGTCGAGGTACTCCTGTTCGTCGGCGTGGTCCGAATGCGAGACCATGCCGATCGCCGCCTCGGTCAGCGCCGCCCACTGCTCGTTCGTCGCGTGGGTCGCGGCGAGGCGTGCGGCCAGCGGCTCGATCGCCGAGCGCAGCTGCGACAGCTCGTGCAGCGCGTCGAGACGGTGCCGGCCGGACAGGCGCCACCGCACCACCTGCGGGTCGAACATGTTCCACTCCCGAATCGGGTTGACGGTCGCGCCCGCCTTGCGTCTGACGCTCACCAGCCCCATCGATTCGAGCACGCGCGTCGCCTCGCGCGTGACCGTGCGCGACGGGCTCTCGCCGCCCAGCTCCGGCTCGGGCAACCGTTCTCCGGAGGCGATGTCGCCGTCGACGATCGCCATGCCCCATTCATCCAGCAGCCGGTCGTGCAGCGGACGTTCGTTCGTGTCCTTCTTCTCCGTATTCATAGGACAAGTATCTCATAGGCCTGCGTTTATGGCATACATATCCGACACGCCGGCAGCAAATCGTATTGCGTAATCCAAAACGTTGGTCTATATTGAATGTCAACATACAAAAGGAATTGGTTGACAGAGTTTCGTCATCCAATTCAACGACTCAAAGAAGAGATGGATTATGAATACCTCCATGATTCTCGCGGCGGCCGATACCGCGGTGCACCTCAACGGCACCCAGCTCGGCATCAGCGTGGTCGCCAGCATCGTCGTCCTGATCCTGCTGGTCACCGTCGCCAAGCTGCATCCGTTCGTCTCCCTGCTGATCTCCGCGCTCGTCGTCGGCATCGGCTCCGGCTACGGCCCGGTCGCCACCGTCGAGAGCTTCTCGAACACCTTCGGCTCCACGATGGCCTCCGTCGGCATCCTCGTCGGCCTCGGCGCGATGCTCGGCCGCGTGCTCATGGACACCGGCGCCGCGGACTCGATCGTCGACACGCTGCTCGCCAGGACCTCCACGAGGATGATCCCGTGGACGATGGCCCTGATCGGCGCCCTGATCGGCCTGCCGATGTTCTTCGAGGTCGGCCTCGTCGTGCTCGTGCCCGTCATCATCCTCATCACCCGCCGCTCCAAGCTGCCGCTCATGCGCGTCGCCATCCCGACCCTCGCCGGCCTGTCCGTGATGCACGCCTGCATGCCGCCGCAGCCCGGCCCGCTCGCCGCCCTGAGCTGCTTCAAGAACGGCTCCGTCGGCGTCACCATGATGTTCGGCCTGCCGATCGCCGTGATCACCGCCGCGCTCGTCGGCCCGCTCTTCTCCAAGTTCGCCGCCCAGTGGGTGCCGGTCGGCGCCCCCGAGAACTTCGACACCGGCAGGGGCCGCGTCGACGCCGACGGCAACCCCGTCACCACCAAGCCGCCGTTCGCGCTGTCCGTGCTGTGCATCCTCATGCCCGCCATTCTGATGCTCGGCAACGCGATCTTCGAGATCGCCGCCCCCGAGCAGGCCGGCTCCGACGCCCTCTACGCCCAGATCTTCGCCTTCTTCGGCAAGCCCGCCATCGCCCTCGCCGTCGCCGTCGTCTTCGCGATGCTCGTGCTCGGCCGGACCACCCACATGTCCTGGAAGGCCGTCAACGACTCCCTCAAGGCCGCGCTGCCCCCGATCGCCGGCATCCTGCTCATCGTCGGCGCCGGCGGCGGCTACAAGGGCGTCCTCGTCGACACCGGCATCGGCGACATCATCGGCAAGTTCGTCGAAAGCTCCTCGATCTCGATCTTCCTGCTCGCCTGGCTCATCGCCGCGTTCGTCCGCGTCGCCACCGGCTCCGCGACCGTCGCGATCATCACCACCGCCGGCATCCTCGGCCCGGTCGTCGACCAGATGGGCGTGACCGCCCCGGCCATCGCGCTGCTCGTCATCGCCATCGGCGCCGGCTCCGTGTTCCTCTCCCACGTCAACGACGCCGGGTTCTGGCTCATCAAGGAGTACTTCGGCCTCGAGGTCGGCGAGACGTTCAAGACCTGGACCGTGCTCGAGTGCCTGCTGTCCGTGGTCGTGCTCGCCCTCGTGATGATCGCCAGCATCTTCGTGCCGCTGGTCTAGGCCGGCAGCATCCCCTCAACCAACACCGTCGCCGCCCGGTTTCCCCTTTCCCGGGCGGTGGCACCCCCACCCCAATCGCCATCGTCCATCATCCGCACCGCTTCAACGAAGGAAGACCATCATGACCGCCACCGCCGTCGCACCCACCGCCGAAACCGCCGAGTCCACGCTCGCCGAACGCATCATCGTCGAGAACACCGTCCCGAAGGACTACTTCGCCAAGACCAAGCCGATCATCGTCCTCATGGGCGTGTGCGGCTGCGGCAAGAGCACCGTCGCCACCCACCTGACCGACCACTACGGCATGAAGTACGCCGAGGCCGACGACTTCCACCCGCAGGCCAACATCGACAAGATGGCCGCCGGCCACCCGCTGACCGACGAGGACCGCTGGCCGTGGCTCGACACCCTCGCCTCCTGGATCGACGACCGCATCGCCGCCGGCGAGCCCGCCGTCGTCACCTGCTCGGCGCTCAAGAAGGTCTACCGCGACAAGCTGCGCCGCCCGGGCGTCGTGTTCGTCTACATGAAGGGCACGTACGACGAGGTCATGGAACGGCTCTCGCACCGTGAGGGCCACTTCATGAAGCCCGAGATGCTGCGCTCCCAGTTCGACATCCTCGAGGAGCCGGGCGCCGACGAGGTCCACATCGCCGCCCACATCGGACAGGGCACCCCCGATCAGGAGGCCGCGGCCGTCGCCGGCGCGCTCGCCCTCTGATCGCCCCTCGACAATCGTCATACAAAGACGTCACCAGACATCACAAGACACCACCACCAGAACACAACACCGAAGAAGGTAACCGAAATGCAGATGGGTATGATCGGCCTCGGCCGAATGGGCGGCAACATGGTCAAGCGCCTGCGCGAGGACGGCCACGAGATCGTCGGCTTCGACATGAACCCCGACTCCGGCCGCGACGTCGACTCGCTCGAGGCCCTCGTCGCCGCGCTCGACGCCCCCCGCGTCGTGTGGGTCATGGTCCCCGCCGGCGCCCCCACCGAATCCACGATCGAGAAGCTCGGCGAACTGCTCGAGGCCGGCGACATCGTCGTCGACGGCGGCAACTCCAAGTACACCGAGGACCGCGACCATGCGGCCGCCCTCGCCAAGCGCGGCATCGGCTTCCTCGACTGCGGCGTCTCCGGCGGCGTGTGGGGCGCCGAGCGCGGCTACGCGCTGATGATCGGCGGCGGCGACGAGGACTACGAGACCGTCCTGCCGATCTTCGAGAGCCTCAAGCCCGAAGGCGAGTTCGGCCTCGTGCACGCCGGCCCGGTCGGCGGCGGCCACTTCGCCAAGATGGTCCACAACGGCATCGAATACGGCATGATGCAGGCGTTCGGCGAGGGCTTCGCCACGATGCTGCGCAGCGAATACGTCACCAACCCGGCCGAGACGATGACCTCCTGGCGCACCGGCTCCGTGGTCGCCAGCTGGCTGCTCGACCTGCTCGACAACGCCACCAAGGACGATCCCGAGCTCAAGGATGTGCCGGCCGTCGCCAACGAGTCCGGCGAGGCCAAGTGGATGATCGAGGCCGCGCTCGAACTCGGCGTGCCCACCCCGACCACCGCCGCGGCCCTGTGGCAGCGTCAGGCCTCGCGCGGCGGCGCCGACGACATCCTGCGCGTCGTCACCGCGCTGCGCGCCCAGTTCGGCGGCCACGTCACCAAGGTCGACGAGATCGCCACCCACTGACCGGATTCCCTCCCCTCGACGGTGAGGGGAGGCGATCGTGTGGGGCGCGCGTGAACCGCCGCACGCCCCGCACGTGAGCCGCGTTGCTTCTCCTTCCCCTTTCCTTTCCATCGGTTTCGGCCCTCCCGCCCCGCACGGACGGGAGGGCCGAAACGCGTTTCCAGCCGAATCACAGACTTCACCCGGCGTTTGTGAGGCGGACGTGGTAGCGTAACCGCTCAGTCACACTAATTCCCGCCTACCGTGAGGTGAACCGTGGTCTCCAATACGTCCTCCCGGCGCTTCCGCCATGCGACCATGCGCGATTTCCCGCAGATGCTCAAGATCTACGCGCATGCCCGCGAGCTGATGGCGCGCAACGGCAACCCCACGCAGTGGGGCCACACGTTCCCGCGCGAGGAGGTCATCAGGGACGACATCGCCAACCAGCGCACGATGCTGCTGGTCGACACGCAGAACGGCCACGAGCGCATCCTCGCGCAGTTCGCGCTCTGCCCCGGCGAGGACCCCACCTACAAGCACATCGACGGCGCGTGGCTCGACGACGACGCCTACGTCACCATCCACCGCATCGCCTCGTCCGGCCTCGTCAAGCACGCGGCGCGCGACTGCATCGCGTGGGCGCTCAAGCACTACGGCAACGTGCGTGCCGACACGCACCCCAACAACAGGGCCATGCAGCACATCCTCGAGACCAACGGATTCGCCCGCTGCGGCCTCATCCAGCTCATCGACCGCCCCACCGACACCACCCGCATCGCCTACCAGCGCCACGAGTGGTGAGTCGCGGGGCTCGCATAGGAGCGGGAACCGCCCCCGGTCGGCGCGAACGGCTCGCCGACGGGGCGGACAATGCGAGGACGGGCCTCTTCCGGTGGGGAAGAGGCCCGTCCTTTCGCGTATGTTGCGTATGCGCCGTCCGCAGGCGGTCACTTCGCGGCGGCCGGCTCGACCGCCGGAGCCTCGGCGCCCTCGAGCTTGGAGTGCCTGCGGCTGTAGCCGAAGTAGACGACCAGACCGATGGCCAGCCAGATCGCGAACCTCACCCAGGTCTCCCAGTTGAGGCCGGCGATGAACACCAGGCAGAAGATGATGGACAATGCCGGCACGACCGGCACACCCGGGGCCCTGAAGCCTCGGTGCGCGTCCGGGGCGGTCTTCCTCATCCACAGCACGCCGGCGGAGACGATGATGAACGCGGACAGCGTGCCGATGTTCACCAGCTCGAACAGGATGTTGATGTTGATGAAGCCGCCGGCGATCGCGGTGAGGATGCCGAAGAACCACGTGCCCTTGAACGGGGTGCGGTGCTTGGGGTGCACCTCGCTGAAGAACCTCGGGAACAGGCCGTCGCGGCCCATCGCGTAGCAGATGCGCGACTGGCCGTACAGCTGGACGAGCATCACCGTGGTCATGCCGACGAGCGCGCCGATGTTGACGATCACCGCCAGCCAGTTCATGCCGGTGTACAGGATCACGCCGGCGACCGGCGCGTCGATGAACTTCGCGAACTCCTGGTAGGGCACGATGCCGGTCATCACCAGCGTCATGATGATGTAGATCACCGTGGAGACGGCCAGCGACAGCAGGATGCCGCGCGGCAGCGTTTTGTTCGGCTCGATGGTCTCCTCGGCCGAGGAGGACACGGCGTCGAAGCCGATGAAGCTGAAGAACACGATGGACGCGGCCGGCAGGATGCCGTACGGCTGCGTGGAGCCGGGCTGGAACGTGTAGATGCCGTACGGGGAGAACGGCTGCCAGTTGGACGGCTTGACGTACCACACGGCGCAGATGATGAACAGCGCGATAATGGCGAGCTTGATCAGCACCATGATGTCGTTGGTCTTCTTCGTCTGGTTGATGCCCACGGACAGCACCCATGTGATGAGCAGCACGACGACGAAGCCGGGCAGGTTGAAGTAGGTGGTCACGCCCGGCGTGGTGCCGTAGGCGGCCGTCAGCTCGACCGGCAGGCTCAGGCCGAAGCCCTCCAGCAGCTTATTGAAGTAGCCGGCCCATCCGGCGGACACGGTGGCCGCCTGCAGGGCGTATTCGAGGATGAGGTTCCATCCGATCACGAACGCGATGAGTTCGCCGAACGCCAGATACGCGTAGGAGTAGGCGGATCCGGACACCGGCGCCATCGACGCGAACTCGGCGTAGCACAGGCCCGCGAAGCCGCAGCAGATCGCGGCCAGCAGGAACGACACGGACAGCGCCGGGCCGGCGGTCAACGCGCCCTTGCCGGTCAGGACGAAGATGCCGGTGCCGATGATGGCGCCGATGCCGAGCATCGTCAGGTCGAAGGTACGCATCGTGCGCTTGAGAGGGGTGGAATCGGCGACAAGCTGATCCACCGTTTTCTTACGGAACAGATTCATGGTCTTCTCTCATGAATGAAGTGGAATGGGCTTGACCGGACGGAATTCCGGGACCCCGACACGCCTCAACGCCGGGAGTCTTGAAGTTACGGATATTGTTGCCCCCGCATATTACGGGCGGGAAAACGGCAAGCGAACCGTGTGAAGAGCGAGTGTACATGGACTGTCGGAGAAGCGGCGCGTCGCGTCTCATGATGCGTCGCCGCACGTGGACGCGCCCGACGCGCCGGCGCAGGGCGTACACGGCCGGAACCGCGCCGGTCCGCCGGCCGGCGGTGCGGCGCGTACGGGTCGACATGTGGCCGCGCCCGCGGACACGTCATGCTCGCGCGCCACAATAGGGCGTCATGACTATGCATGCAGCTGTGAGTGCAGCACCAGCAATCGAATTCAGCTCGGAACAGGGCAGGGCCAACTACGCGGCCGCCCGCCGTCGCTACCCCGCGCAGGCCATCGTCGACATGAGGGCCCTGCGCGACAACATGGCGCATCTGGTGAGCGTCGTCGGCGGGCCGAACTCCGGCACCGCCGTGATGGGCGTCGTCAAGGCCGACGCCTACGGCCACGGACTGCTGCCGGCCGCGCTCGCGGCGCTCGCCGGCGGCGCCACGTGGCTCGGCACCGCGCAGTCGCACGAGGCGCTGCTGCTGCGCAAGCTCGGCATCGGCCCCGACCGCTGCCACATCCTCACGTGGGTCTACAACGGCACCGAGGTCCCGTTCGACGAGCTCATCGCCAACGACATCGACGTCTCCGTCGGCTCCCTGCCGGGCATCGACGCCGTCGCCGAGGCCGCGCGCAGGCTCGGCAGGACCGCCCGCGTCCACGTGAAGGTCGACTCCGGCTTCGGCCGCAACGGCTTCACGCCCGCCGGCTTCGACGCCGCGCTCGCCAAGCTCGTGCCCCTCGCCAAGGAGGGGGTGCTGCACGTCGTCGGCCAGTGGAGCCACCTCGCCGTCGCCGACAGCCCCGACGTGCCCGAGTTCGTCGCCTCCACCGACCGTCAGATCGAGACCTTCAAGACGTTCACCGCCCGCATGGAGTCCGCCGGCATCGCCCCCGAGATCCGACACCTCGCCAACACGGCCGCGACGCTGGACCGCCCGGAGATCCACTTCGAGCTCACACGCCCGGGCATCGGCCTGTACGGCTACGAGCCCGACCCCGCGATGGGCACGCCGCGCGACTGGCATCTGACGCCCGCGATGCGCCTGCAGGCGCAGCTCGGCACCGTCAAGGACGTCGAGGCCGGCCACGGCATCTCCTACGGCCGCACCTACCTCACCCCCGACGACACGTCCACCGCGATCGTCCCGCTCGGCTACGCCGACGGCATCCACCGCTCCGCCTCCGGATTCGACATGCAGGGCGCCAAGCACGTGGAGAAGGAGGGCGGCCCGGTGCGCGTGATGACCACCGAGGGCCCGAAGCTCTACCGCGTCTCCGGCCGCGTGTGCATGGACCAGTTCATCCTCGACCTGCACGGCTCGGCCGCCGAACTCGGCGTGCACGAGGGCGACACGGTCGAACTGTTCGGCCCCGGCCGCGGCGAGGCGTTCGCCGAACCGACCGCCGACGACTGGGCCCGCGCCGCCGACACCATCAGCTACGAGATCTTCACCTGCCTGCGCAACCGCATCCCGCGCCTGTACGAGCACGCCGCCGAGGTGCTGCCGCCCGAGGACCTCGCCAAGCTCGACCCGGCCTCGCTGCTGTGATGTGAGCGCCCTCATGGCGGACGAGATCATCCCGGCGGGGGAGGGCTACACCGCCTTCGACGAGGAGCGGTGGGCGCCCGAACCCCCGAAATCCAAGTCGCGCACCGCGTTCGAACGCGACCGCGCGCGGCTCATCCACTCGTCCGCCCTGCGCCGCCTCGGCGCCAAGAGCCAGATCCTCGTCGCCGGCACCGACGACTTCGTGCGCACGAGGCTCACGCACACGCTCGAGGTCGCACAGATCGGCCGTCAGGTCGGCAAGCTGCTCGGCTGCGACCCGGACGTCGTCGACTGCGCCTGCCTCGCCCACGACCTCGGCCATCCGCCGTTCGGCCACAACGGCGAGCAGGCGCTCGCGCGCATCGCCAGCGACATCGGCGGGTTCGAGGGCAACGCGCAGACCCTGCGGCTGCTGACCCGCCTCGAGCCCAAGGTCATGCACCCCGACGGCCGGTCCGCCGGCGTGAACCTCACGCGCGCCTCGCTCGACGCGGCCGTCAAATACCCGTGGACGTTCGACCGGGCCGCCGAATACGCCCGGCTCAAGGGCGTCAAACCCAGCAAGTTCTGCGTCTACCCGGACGACGTCGACGTCTTCCGCTGGCTCAAGACCGACGCGCCCGAGGCGACCAGGCCGATGGAATGCCAGGTGATGGACCTGGCCGACGACATCGCGTACTCCGTGCACGACGTCGAGGACGCCATCGCCACCGGCGCGTTCAGGCCCATCGTCCTGACCGACCCGCGCATGATCGACCGCATCGTCGAATCCACGCGCGCATGGTACGGCGACGCGTGGGACCCCGATCTGCTGCTCGCCGCCTTCCGCCGTCTGCGCCGCCTCGACATGTTCCCGATGCACTTCGACGGCTCGCGCGCCTCGCTCGCCCAGCTCAAGAACATCACCTCCGACCTGATCGGCCGGTTCGCCTGGAGCGTCGAGGAGGCCACGCGCGACGCCTACGGCCCCGGGCCCCTGACCCGCTACTGCGCGAACGTCGTCATCCCCGACGAGACCGCCTACGAGATCGTCGCCCTCAAGGGCATCGCCGTCCACTTCGTCATGGCCCCGCGCCAGCGCGAGCCACTCCACATGGAGGAGCAGCGGATCGTCACCGACCTGATCGACGTGCTCATGAACGACTCGCCGCGCCCCGCCGACCTCCTCGAACCCCAGTTCCTCGAGGACTGGGACAACGCCGCGAACGACGGCGAGCGTCTGCGCGTCGCCGTCGACCAGGTCGCCTCCCTCACCGACGCCTCCGCGCTGGCATTGCACTCGATTCTGTTCTGACGTGAAGTCTGAGGCGTTGCGTTCTGTACGGTGTCCGGAATCGGCCGATAGGCATGATGCGCGACACACTCAAGGCCGTTCGGCCAAGCCTACGGTCGCGCATCATGCCTATCGGCCGATTCCTCCGTTCGTGTGAGACGTAACGTATCGCTGGAAGTGAGGTGGGGGCCGGCCCATGCGATGCGGGACCGTAGGCTTGGCCGAACGGCCTTGAGTGTGTCCCGCGTCGCATGGGCCGGCCCCCACCGGCCGCAGGGGCGCGACTGGACGGAACCGGCTGAGGTAAGGTAGGGCGTTATGGCCGGAATGATCAAGAAGGAAGACGTGGAGAAGGTGCGCGCAGCCGCGGACCTGTACGACATCGTATCGGCGAGCGTCTCCCTCAAACCCTCCGGCACCGGCACGTACGTGGGCCTGTGCCCGTTCCACGACGAGAAGACCGGCAGCTTCAACGTGCGCCCGTCCCTTGGCGTGTGGCACTGCTTCGGCTGTGGGCTCGGCGGCGACGTGTTCAAGTTCGTCGAGCAGCAGGAGAACATCGACTTCCGTGAGGCCGTGCAGCTGCTCGCCGACAAGTACCGCATCGAACTGCACTACGAGAACTCCGGCGGGGGCGGGGCGAACGAGCGCGCCGGGTCGAAGCGCGCGAGGCTCCTCGAGGCCAACGAGGAGGCGCAGCGCTTCTTCGTCTCGCAGATCATGACCAAGGAGGCGCTCGCCGCCAGGAAGCTCCTCGGCGGCCGCACGTTCAGCCAGGCCGACTGCGAGCGTTTCGGCTGCGGCTACGCGCCGCAGGGCTGGGACAATCTGGTCCGACACCTCGCGTCCAAGGGCTTCACGCAGCAGGAGATGCTCGACGCGGGCCTCGCCCGTCAGGGCCAGCGCGGCGTCTACGACTACTTCCGCGGACGCGTCACCTGGCCGATCCGCGACTCGACCGGCCGCACGCTCGGCTTCGGCGCGCGCAAGCTGTACGAGGACGACACGATCGCCGCGAAGTACATCAACACGCCGGACACGGCGCTCTATCGTAAGAACCAGGTGCTCTACGGCATCGACCTCGCGAAGAAGGCGATCGTCAGGAAGCGCCAGGTCGTCATCGTCGAGGGCTACACGGACGTGATGGCGATGCACCTGGCCGGCGTCGACACCGCGATCGCGACCTGCGGCACCGCGTTCGGCGCCGAGCACGCGAAGATCGTGCGGCGCCTGATCGCCGACGACTCGCTCGGCGCGGTCCAGCTCGTCGGCCCCCTGAAGGTCGAGGGGCAGCCGCTGAGCTCGCGCATCGTGTTCACGTTCGACGGCGACGCGGCCGGCCAGAAGGCCGCGCTGCACGCGTTCGGCCTCGACTCGGCGTTCCTGTCGCAGACGTTCGTCGCCGTCGCCGACGACAACCTCGACCCGTGCGACCTGCGGATCGAACGCGGCGACGAGGCGGTGCGCTCGCTGATCGAACACGCCAAGCCCCTGTACGACTTCGTCATCGACGCGGCGATCGGACGGTTCGACACCACGTACACGACCGGCCAGATGGGCGCGGTCAAGGCCGTGGCGCCCCTGGTCGCGCAGATCCGCGACCGCTCGCTGCTCGACATCTACACGCGCAAGGCCACGCGCCGCATCGGCGTGGACCTCGACATCATGCGCAACGAGGTCAACTCGGCCAGGCGTCGGCTGCACGTGCGCGAGGACGACGCGTACGCGCCGCGCCGCAGGTTCGGGGGAGCGGGCGGCGCCGGCGATGCCCGCGTCGAACCTGGCGCCAACCCGTACGCGAACCCGGCGCGCCGTCGTGAGCTCGAGCACCGCGACGCGACCGAGCAGACGTACTTCCGCATCGACGACGCCGTGTTCATCGCCGAACAGCAGTTCATGGCGATGCTCATCCAGGTGCCGCGCGCCGTCGACGCCAACTGGTTCGCGGCGCTCACGCTCGCGAACTTCATGACGCCGGTGTTCCGCACGCTCTACCAGGCGATCGCCGCCGCCGGCGGGCTGCCGTCGAACGACACCCCGCAGGGTCTGTGGATGCACAACCTCACCAAGGCCGGCGGGCCGATGCTCGAGCCGGTCATCAACGAGCTCGCCGTGATGCCGCTGCCGCTGCCGTCCGAAGGCCGGGGCGGCGCCGGACAGGACGCCCCGGCCGCCGACGCGCAGCTGCGCGCCCCCTCCAAGGCCGAGGTGCAGTACGCCAACGAGCTGCTCGCCAAGCTGCTCGACATGGGCATGATGCGTCGCATCGGCGCCGCCCGCCGCCGCATGGCGATGCTCCCGGACGGCGAGGAGAAGATCTCCCTTCTGGGCGAGATCACCCGGCTCGAGACCTCCCGCAAGGATCTGCAGGCCCAGGTCTACGGCAACAACGTCGGCTGAATCGTCTCCGGCCGTGCGCGTGGGCGTCCGGTTTGCCGTCGTAGTCGGTTCGTCCGCTCTGTAGTGCGCAGAGAACCGTTCTCAATAGCAAACGTGTGAGCCTTGACGCCCCGTCAATCGAACATGGAATGCGTTACAACGTTGCGGTTTCGTCGTTTTCCCCGATGTGCGGTTGTGTGTTTGTGTGCGTTCGGATCGCACGTTTGCTATTGAGAACGGTTCTCTGTTATGTATGTCCAACAGCAATAGTCGTTTAACATTAAAAAATTAACGACAAACGATAAATTATGGTATGATGGTCCCATCGGAAATCCCGATGACGGCCCATCCTTCCGGATCGGCCGCCGCGATGACGAGGAGGTCATCATGGACAGGACAACATCGAAGGCCGCGGCCCGCGGCCGTCTCGCCAAGGCGAGCTCGTTCGCATTGTTCATCGCCCGCGCCGGCGAGGTGCTCTACGTACTGTCCGCCGCGATCATGCTGATCCTCGAGGTGCTGTATTTCGCGTTGCCGGAGGCCTTCGTCGCGTCGGACGACGGATACGGCGCCTCGTATCCGATCGGCGGGGCGCGGCTCAACATCACCGGCGGGTATCTCGGCAGCGAGGTCAGACTGGCCCGATGGGGGTCGGACGGCACGACGATGGAGCTCAACCCGCCGTCGGTCATCATCGCCGGACTGACCGTCCTGGCCATCAGCGTGCTCATGGTGCTCACGTTCCACGAGGTCGCACGGATGTGCGTGGACATGCGGCGGTGGATGCGCGACCCCGACGGCACCACTCCGTTCGGTGTCGGTCTCGCGCCACGATTGATGCGCATCGGCACGTACCTCATCGCCGTGCCGGCCATCACCCTCGTCTCGGACGCGGCGTTGCTGGTCCTGACCGACATCGGCGGCAGCACGAACCCGATGGGCCTGTTCGTCTACCTGCTGCTCGGTATCCTCGCGATCCTGCTGTCGCGCGTCTTCGACTACGGCGCCGCGTTGCAGGAGGATGTGGACGGACTGCTATGACGGGCCGCATCGTATTGCGGCTCGACCGCATGATGGTGGAGCGCGGGCGGTCGCTCAACTGGCTGGCCGAACAGGTGGGCATCACCAACGTCAACCTGTCGAAGATCAAGAACAACAAGGTCTCGGCCGTCCGCTTCTCCACCCTCGCCGCGATCTGCGAGGCCCTCGATTGCCAGCCCGGCGACCTGCTCGAATACGTCGACGGCGACGCATCCGGCGACTGATTCCACGGCCCTCTCCCCGTCGGGAGGAGGGCCGTCCCCAATGTGGCCGGTCGTCGGTCGACGGTGCCGGATTGGCTGGGTGAAGAACTCCCTGATTGGCCCGGTCCAAATTGGACCGGTATGGGTGGGACTGCGGCTGCGCGTTCGATAATGAACGCCAACGGGCGTTGACCGCGAACAGCGCGGAAACGACCTCGTCCGATCATCATCTCACATGAAGGGAACACCATGACGCAGGATCGTGCGGAACTCAATCGTAATCTGGCCCAGATGCTCAAGGGCGGCGTGATCATGGACGTGACCACGCCCGAGCAGGCGAAGGTCGCCCAGGACGCCGGCGCATGCGCGGTCATGGCCCTCGAGCGCATCCCGGCCGACATCCGCGCCGCCGGCGGTGTCTCGCGCATGTCCGACCCGGCCATGATCAAGGGCATCCAGGAGGCCGTCTCCATCCCGGTCATGGCCAAGGTCCGCATCGGCCACATCGCCGAGGCCCGGATCCTCCAGGCCATCGACATCGACTACATCGACGAGTCCGAGGTGCTCTCGCCGGCCGACGACGTCTACCACATCGACAAGCGTCGGTTCGACGTGCCGTTCGTGTGCGGCGCGAAGAACCTCGGCGAGGCCCTGCGCCGCATCGCCGAGGGCGCGGCGATGATCCGCACCAAGGGCGAGCCCGGCACCGGCGACGTGATCCAGGCCGTGCGCCACATGCGCACGATGAACAAGCAGATCCGCGAGCTCGTGGGGCTTCGCGACGACGAGGTCTACGAGGCGGCCAAGCAGCTCGCCGTGCCGTACGACCTCGCCAAGTACGTGCACGACAACGGCCGTCTGCCGGTCGTCAACTTCGCCGCCGGCGGCATCGCCACCCCGGCCGACGCGGCCCTGATGATGGAGCTCGGCGCCGAGGGCGTCTTCGTCGGCTCCGGCATCTTCAAGTCCGGCGACCCGGCCAAGCGCGCCGCCGCCATCGTGCAGGCGACCGCCAACTGGCAGGACGCCGACCTGCTCGCCAAGCTCTCCGAGAACCTCGGCGAGGCGATGGTCGGCATCAACGAGGACGAGATCCAGACCATCATGGCCGCCCGCGGCGAGTGACCGTCCCCGAAAGGACAACGCATCATGGTCGTAGCCGTCCAATACATCTCCAAGGAGGAGTCCGACGACGCCGAGGCCGCGCGCCACGGCGTGACGGGCATCCTCGCCGTCCAGGGCGCGTTCGCCGAACACGCCGCAGTGCTCGACCGGCTCGGCGCCCCATGGAGGCTGCTGCGCGCCGCCGAGGACTTCGACGACTCCATCGACCGGGTGATCCTGCCCGGCGGCGAATCCACCACGCAGGGCAAGCTCCTGCGCTCGACCGGCCTGTTCGAACCGATCGCCGCGCACATCGGGGCCGGCAAACCGGTGTTCGGCACCTGTGCCGGCATGATCCTGCTCGCCCGCAAGCTCGACAACGATCCGAACGTCTACTTCGGCGCGCTCGACGCCGTCGTGCGCCGCAACGCGTACGGCCGCCAGCTCGGCAGCTTCGAGACGACCGCCGACTTCGGCGCGCCCGGCGACCCGGAGCGCATCGAGGGCTTCCCGCTCGTGTTCATCCGCGGGCCGTACGTGGTCTCGGTCGGGCCCGAGGCGCGCGTCGAGACCGAGGTCGACGGCCATCCGGTCGCCCTGCGCCAGGGCAACATCATCGCCACCGCGTTCCACCCCGAGCTCACGGACGACACCCGCATCCACGAGCTGTTCCTCGGCCTGTGACCGCGTCCGGCGCCGCCGGACTACACTGGGGGCGAATCGGCCGTTCGGGAACGACGTGACATCAAGGAGACGATCGATATGCAGCTGGATCTGAACCGGCGTTCCGGCGTGCCGATGTACCGGCAGCTCGCCGCCCAGCTGCGCGAGCAGATCGTCTCCGGCGCGCTCGCAGCCGGCTACCGGCTGCCGCCCGAACGCGAGCTCGCCGCGCGCCTCGAGGTCAACCGCACCACCGTGCTGCAGGCCTACCAGCAGCTGAAGGACGAGCATCTCATCGCCTCGCGCGTCGGCAAGGGCACGTTCGTGGCGTCCGTGGAATCCGGGGCGTCCGTGGGTCGGGAAGGGGACCCGCGGACACCCCGGACGACACGGACGCCCGCCGTCGTCCATACGATACGCGACGGCGCGGCTCCGGCCTCCGACGCGGCCGAGCCACCGGTCATCCGCCCGCCGTGGTCGGTGCTGTTCTCCGACTATTCCAACCGGTTCACCTACCATGACATCGCCGAGGCTGACCGCGCCCAGCGCGGCTCCGGCGGGCGGGACGCGCACGTCATCGACTTCGCCACCGGTTCGCCGAACCCGGCCGACATCCCCGACGACCTGCTGCGCGCCGTCAGCCTCGAGGCGTTCGCCTCCCATGAGTTCGACGGCCAGCCCGAGTCGCCGATCGAGGGCTTCGACGAGCTGCGCGACCTGCTCGCGCGCCACATGCGCGACCGGGGCGTGGGCTGCGACGCGCGCAACGTCATGGTCCTGTCCGGCTCCGAACAGGGGATCGACCTCATCGTGCGCGCGTTCGTCAACCCCGGCGACCACGTGCTCGTCGAACAGTCCACGTTCTTCCCCGCGCTGCAGACGTTCCGGTCGGCCGACGCCCGGATCGTCGGCGTGCCCGTCGACGCCGACGGCATGCGCACCGACCTGCTGGAGGGCTACTGCGCCCGGTTCCGTCCGAAGCTCATCTACACGATCCCCACGTTCCACAACCCGACCGGCACGACGATGCCGATGGAGCGCCGCCGCACGCTGATCGACGTCGCGCATCGCTACCAGTGCCTCGTCGTCGAGGACGACGCCTACGGCGACCTGTGGTACGGGTCGGCGGATGAGGGGCGTCCCGTACCGCTCGCCGGCATGGAGAACAGCGGATACGTGATGTACCTGTCCACGTTCTCGAAGACCGTCACCTCGGGTCTGAGGACCGGATGGGTCGTGGCCGACCCGCACGTCGTCGCGAGGCTGGCCGCGCTGCGGCGCATGGTCGACCAGCACACGAGCACGTCGTCGCAGCGCATCTGCCTGGAGCTGCTCAAGGAGGGGCGCATCGCCGGCCATGTCGCCGGGCTGACCCGCGCCTACCGCGCGCGACGCGACGCGACCGTCGCCGCGCTGGAGCGGTGGGCCCCCGACGGCATGCGCTGGAGCGTGCCGGCCGGCGGCTACTACGTGTGGGTCGCGTTGCCCGACGGCGTGCGCTCGCTCGATCTGCTCGCCCGTTGCCGCGCGCGGGGCGTCACGTTCATGCCCGGCGGCGTGTTCGACGTCGACGAGACCGACGACGCGCACATCCGACTCAACATGGTCCGCCCCGACGCCGCCGACGTCGCTCTCGGCGTGCGCGTCATCGCCGAGTGCACCCGGCGATGCGCAGAGAATCGTTCTCAATAACAGACGTGTGAGCATTGACGCCCCGTCAATCGAACATGAAAAACGCCGGAACGTTGCGGTTCCGGCGTTTTGCGTCGATGTGCGATTGTGCGGTTGCGTGCGATCGGCACACACGTTCGTCGTCACGGACGATTCCGTGCGCCGCCGCGCCGCCGCGGGGACGGAGCTCAGGCGATCTGACGCAGCAGCGCCGGCAGCTCGGCCATCGTATCGATGACCGCGTCGGCGCCGGCGGCGACGAACGCGTCGCGCGCCTTGGCGCGGGCCTTGGCCTTGTCCCCGTCGGACAGCGCCTCGAATTCGTCCCTGCTCAGCGCCATCTGCGAGCTGCCCTCGGTGACGCCCACGGTGAACACGCCGGCGTTCTTGCCCTCGCGGATGTCGGAGAGCGTGTCGCCGACCTTCGCGGCGCGGCGCACGTCGGTCACGCCGAGCTTCTCCAGATTGCGGAAGACCATGTACGGGTAGGGGCGGCCGAAGCCGTTCACACCGTCCGGGCTGATCCAGAAGTCCGGCGCGTAGCCGTTCTCGGCGGCCTTCGGCACGACGATCTCCATCATTTTGTCCGTGTAGCCGGTGGTCGAGCCGATCTTCAGGCCGTCGGCGCGCAGCTCGGCGACCGCGTCGACGACGCCCGGCTTCGGATCGGCGAAGCCGTCGAGGATCGACAGCAGCTTCGGCTCGAAGTGAGCGTAGACGGCGTCGGTGTCCGCGTCGGTCGGGGCGGCGCCGTGACGGTCCTCCCACGCGCGGGCGATGCGGTCCATGCGCAGCATCGTGGCGATGTGGTCGTGCTTGAGCATGCCCATGGGCTTCCTGGTCTCGGCCATCGTCGGCTCGACGCCGAACTCCTTGAACGCCTCCTGGAACGCCTTGACGGGGGCGAAGCAGCCGTAGTCCACGGTGGTGCCGGCCCAGTCGAAGATGACGGCCTCGAAACGGTTGGTCATGATTGTTCTCCCTTTCTCGGATCAGGCGGTGAGCCTGACGTTCGCCGGGGCGGCGGCCTTGATCGGCTCGCCGGCAGCGTCCATCGCGGCGATCGCCGCGGGCACGGAATCGGAGCCGGTGGCGGCGGTCAGCAGGCCGCGCTCGCCCATGTACAGGGCCAGCAGTTCGGTCACCTTCTCGATGTCATCGGTGTAGATCTCGCCGATGTTGCCCAGACGGAACGTGTCCTCGGTGGTGAGCTTGCCCGGGTAGATCGCGTAGCCGCGCTCCTTGATGAACTCGTACATGTCGTGGAAGTCGAACTTCGTGCCAGCCGGGTAGAGGAACGTGGTGATGATCGGGCCCTGGTTCGCGTCGAGGAAGGTGCGGAAGCCGAGGGCCTTCATGCGGGCGATGAGCAGGTCGTTGTTGAGCTGGTAGCGGGCCGAGCGGGCCGGGATGCCGCCCTCGGCGAACATCTCGTCGAGTGCCTTGGAGAAGGCGAGCACGACGTGGGTGGGGGAGGTGTAGCGCCACTTGCCGTTGGCCTTCTCGAGCGTGTTCCACTGGTCCCACAGATCGAGGGACAGCGAACGGGCCTTGCCCTTGGACGCCTCGAGCTTCGCCTTGTTGCAGATGATGAAGCTGAAGCCCGGCACGCCCTGGATGCACTTGTTGGCGGAGGAGACGAGGAAGTCGATGCCCCAGCCGGAGACCGGGATGTCCACGCCGCCGAAGGAGCTCATCGC
Source organism: Bifidobacterium santillanense (assembly GCF_018555385.1). Taxonomy (GTDB): domain Bacteria; phylum Actinomycetota; class Actinomycetes; order Actinomycetales; family Bifidobacteriaceae; genus Bifidobacterium; species Bifidobacterium santillanense. Next base: position 93,957 of record NZ_JAFEJS010000002.1, on the reverse strand, counting down.
GTCGACCATGAACGTGCAGCCGTGCGCCTTGGCGACGGTGGCGACCGCGGCGATGTCGTTGAGCAGGCCGGAGGTGGTCTCGGAGTGGATCATCGAGACGTGGGTGATGGACGGGTCGTTGCGCAGGTACTCCTCGACCTTGTCGGCGTTCGGGATGCGGTCGTACGGCTCGGCGTACTGCACGTAGTCGATGCCGGCGTGCTCGCAGATCTTGACCTGGCGGTCGCCGTATGCGCCGTTGGTGCACAGCAGGACCTTCTCGTCCCTGCCGATCACGGAGGTCAGCACGCTCTCGACGCCGAAGGTGCCGGAGCCCTGCATGAGCACGACGGTGTAGTCGGCCGGATCGCAGTGCGCGAGCTCGAGCAGCTGGCGGCGGATCTTCTGGGTGATCTGCTGGTAGTCCTCGTCCCACGTGCAGTGGTCGAAGAGCATCTCCTCCTTGACGGTGCGCGTCGTGGTCAGCGGGCCGGGGGTCAGCAGCTTGTATTCGTTAGCCATGATGGTGGTGTTCCTTTCCGTGGGTTCCGGAGTCCGGCTCCGGTTCGGTTGCTTGGGTTGCGTTCGTTGTTCGTGCGATGTGTTCGTTGTTCGTTCGATGCGATGCCGGTCGAAGCGGCCTGATGTCGTATCCGAGCGCCGAGTGTAGTCACGCACGTAATCGGAGAAAACTTCTACGTAGATTACGCACATGACTCGGAGTGTCGTATGTAGTTTTGTGAATCCCGTTTGCCTGGAGTTCATTCACCCTGCGCGATGCGCTTGCACTCGGACGAGAAGTCCTGGTGCTGCTGGAGCAGGTCCACCGTCAGGGGCTTGGGGAACGTCTTCGAACGCTTGGACGCGTTCGCCGGCGCCTTCTCGCCGACGTACAGCGGCGTCGGATACGTCTGCAGCAGCTCCCTGCGGCCCTTGTCGATGATGATTCCCGCCATCTTCTGCGCCTTCGGGTTGGTGGCGCGGCCCTTGTCGAGCACCGCCACCGACTCGGTGAGCGAGTAGTTGCCCTCGGTCGGGTCGACGTAGTCGATCGGCAGGCCCTTCTTCTTGTCCGCGACCGCCTGGTGGCGCAGGCCGAAGCCGATCGCCACCTCCTTGGCGCGCACGGACTTGAGCGGTCCGGAGCCGGACTGCTCAAGGTGCGGGCCGGCGTTGCGGTAGATGTCCGTGAGGATCTGCCTGCCCTTCTCGCCGGTGCCGTAGGCGTCGACGATGGCCTGGACCATCAGCCAGCCGGTGGACGAGCCCTCCATGTCGGGCACGGAGATGAGCCCCTTGTACTCGGGCTTGGCGAGGTCCGCGTAGCTGGTCGGGCGGGGCACGCCGGCGGCCTTGAGGGCCTCGGTGTTGATGATGATCGCGCCCTCCTGTGCGGTGGTCGGGGAGCGGTAGGCCGGGGCCTTCGAGTTCTCCGAGTCGCCGAGCAGCTTGGAGTGCACGTCGGTCAGGTCGGCGAACATGTGGTTGCGCTCCTGCGCCGAATCGACGTAGTAGGAGCTCATCGTGAGCATGTCGGCCTCGAGCGCCTTGCCCTCGGCGAGCATCTTGCCGCCGAGCTCGGAGGTGCCGAACTCCTGGATGATGTACTGGTCCTTGTATCCGTTGCGGTCGAGCGCGTGCTCGAAGGCGGTGACGGCCTCCTCGTCGGCGTTCGTGTAGATGACGACCTTGCCGCCGGCGGCGGCCGCGGAGGTGGAGACCGCGCCGAAGGTGACGAGCAGCGCCACGCACACGGCCGAGGCGATGCCGGTGAGGAACCCGCGGGCCCTGCGGTTGTTGTCGGTCGGCAGCTGGAACGTCGCCGCCGCGGCCGCGAGCTGGCGGCTGGGCCTGACGGTGCTGAACGAGGCCGCCACCTGCGGGGTCCTGACGGCCGCGCGCTCCTTGGCACGGGCCTTCGCGCGCTCCCTGGAGCGGTCGCGGGTGAGCAGGGCGATCAGGCCCTTGACCACGAGGTTCACGACGAGGATGAGCAGCGAGAGCACGAACACGTCGTCGAACTTGGCGATGTGCTGCAGGGCGGAGATTTTCGTGGTGATGACCTGCGTGCGGGCTCCGGTGAGGAACACGACCGCGGAGATCGTCACCATCGCGTTGACGAAGTAGTAGCCGAAGATCTGCAGCAGGGTCGGCCACGCGTTCGGCGTGACGACGCGCACCAGCGTCTTGATCCAGTTGTCGCCCATCAGCTTGGCCGTGGTCTCCCAGCCGGCATTCATCTTGGTCAGCGAGTCCTTGATCATCTGGTACGGGGTCGCGAAGTAGTGGATGATGTTCGCGATGATGAGGATCCAGAACGTGTTCTGCAGCGGCGAGCCTGAGAAGGCGAACAGGAAGGCGATGCCGAGGACCATGCCCGGGACCGTGTTGATGATCGCGGAGATCGAGTCGACCGAACGGCGTGCCCACGCGGGCAGCTTGGAGCGGGAGGTCACGAGGCCCGCGGCGTAGACGAACAGGCATCCGAAGATCGCGGTCATCGCGGCCACGTACAGCGAGTTGACGAACACCTGCGTCAGCTGGGAGTCGGTGAACAGGTTCGCGATGTGCGAGAACGTGAACCCGAGGTGGTCCGGCCACTCCTGGACGAACGGGATGAGCAGGATCACGAGGAACACCGACAGCACGCACACGAGCGTGACGACGGAGGCGATGCCGCACGCCCAGTCGCGGCGCCTGCCCTTGGGCAGGTCGACCTGCGAGATCTGCTTGTAGCGGATCGCGAAGCGCTCGAGCACGGTCATCAGGATGATCGAGATGATCGAGGGGATGAGCATGAACACGGCGATCACGGCGCCGCGGTTGAAGTTCGGGATGGAGCCGAGCATCTGGTTGAACAGCGTCATCGCCAGCACGTCGTACTCGCCGCCGACCGAGGTCGGGATGCCGTAGTCGGTGAACGCGAGGAAGAACGACTGGATGAACGCGACGGCCAGCGTGCCGACCAGCGGGCGCAGCACGGTGTTGAGGAAGGTCGTGACCGGCTTGTCGCCCATGATGTGCGAGACGATGATGAACTTCTTGTCGACGAACTGGAAGCTGTTGTTGATCAGCAGGAAGCAGGTCGGCAGCGTGTAGATCACGTAGCCCATCAGCAGGCCGTTGAAGCCGTAGATGTCGAACAGCGGATGGCCGATGAGCTGCGTGATCAGGCCGTTCTTGCCGAACGAGTAGATGATCGCGAAGCCGTACGTGATGGTCGGCAGCAGCATCGGCAGCTGGGCGAGGAGCGCCACGGCCTTCTTGAACCCGGCCGGCACGTTCGTGCAGTTGATGGTGTAGGAGAGCAGAAACGCGAGCAGGACCGCGATGAGCGCCGAGGCCGCGGAGACGGTCAGCGAGTTGACGATCGAGCGCGTGAACTCGGGGCGCGACAGGATCGTCGCGTAGTTCTCGAGCGTGCCCGCGCCGTTCGCGGTGGTGAACGAGCGGATGATCACGAGGATCATCGGCACGACGAGGAAGCCGATGAAGCACGCGGCGACGATCGCGAGCAGCGTCCACAGCTCGGTCTGCTTCGGCTTGGAGGGGCGCGCCTCGTAGTTGTGGATCTCGGGGCGGATGTTGGGCAGCTGTTTGCCAGCCTGGATGGATTCGACCGACATCGCGATCACGCCTCCTGTCCGGCGGCGGCGAGCTGGGCGTTGGCCTTGGCCGCGTCCGCGTCGCCCTCGTTGAACAGCGTGTAGATGTTGTTGCGCTTGACTTCGAGCTGGTGGAGGATGAACGTGCGCACGAAGTCGGACGCCGGGTGCTCGATGATGTTCTCCGGGGTGTCGAACTGGGCGACCTTGCCGTGGTTGATGATGAGGACCTTGTCGCTCATCGTGCAGGCCTCCTCCGGATCGTGGGTGACCATGATCGTCGTGAGCTTGTACTGCTCGACGATCTGCTTGATCTTGGCCTTGATCGACTCCTTGATCACGCCGTCGAGGGCGGACAGCGGCTCGTCGAGCAGCAGCAGCTTCGGCTTCATCACGAGCGTGCGGGCGAGGGCCACGCGCTGCTTCTGGCCGCCGGAGAGCTCGTCGATGCGCTTGTTGAGGTGCTCCTCGAGTCCGAGCAGGGAGATCAGCTCCTTGATCTCGGCCTCGGAGGAGATGCCGGGGTTGTTGCGCAGGCCGTACGTGATGTTCTCGTAGGCGGTGAGGTTCGGGAACAGCGCGTAGTCCTGGAACACGATGTTGAAGCCGCGCTTCTCCATCGGCACGTGGGTCAGGTCCTCGCCGTCGTACAGCAGCTGGCCGCTGGTCGGCTCGGTGATGCCGAGGATGATGTTGAGCAGCGTGGTCTTGCCGCCGCCGGACGGTCCGAGGATCGACATGATCCTGCCGTTGTCGAGTTCCAGGCTGATGCCGTTGAGGACGTGGGTGTCCCCGAACGACTTGGTGATGTTCTTCAGTTCGAGCATATTTCTTCGACTGCCTTCTTGGATGGCCGTGGATGGCCTTGGTGGACGCGGCTGGACCGCTTGCCGTCGATTCCATGTTCGGTCCGTTCGCTGCAGTTGCGGACAACTTCCGGGGAAAGCTCGAGGAAAGTATGGTGAACAGCGAGTGAAACTACACGGCATCCGTGTAGCCGCCGTAGTTTGGCGGGTCGCCGCCCCGCGACGGTCCTCCCCGCGAACGCTCTTCGGGGTCCCGGGACGGGGTGCATCGGGATGTAGTAATTCACTTCTCGTTCATTACCGATTCACCCGCTCCGTCGTCGAAAAGTCGGCGAACGAGCCCAATCGGCAGTAGCCGTGACGGTCGATTCGGCCGAAAACGGTCGGAAAACAGCACGCCGAGGCAACGTAGAACGGGCCGCCGGCCGGTAATATGATGACGGCAAAACCCTTGATACTCCACGGAGGAAGCGATGCGACGCTGGTTCGTCGAACTGCTCAAAAGCGAAACGATTCTGATTGTCGCGACGATACTCGCCATCATCTCCTGCTTCATCGTCCCGCCGGACGCCGACTACAAGGGCTACGTGCACACGAGCACGATCAGCCAGCTCATCTGCCTGATGCTCGTCGTGTGCGGCTTCCAGCGCATCGGCGTGTTCCGCATCATCGGCTCGCGTCTGCTGCACCACGTGAACACCGCGAGGGGGCTGGTCATCACGCTGATCTCGCTCACCTTCTTCTCCGCGATGCTCATCACCAACGACGTCGCGCTCGTGACGTTCATCCCGTTCGCGATCTCGGTGCTCATCATGGCGAACATGGAGGAGTACGCGGTGCTGGTCGGCACGCTGATGACGATCGGCGCGAACGTCGGCAGCATGCTCACCCCGATCGGCAACGCGCACAACCTGTATCTGAAGGCCCTGACCGGCATGCCCGCCGGCGAGATGATCGGCATCATGGCCCCGTACTCGCTCACCGCGGCGGTGATGCTCGTGATTATCTCGTGCGTCGTGTTCGGCTCGAAGCCGGTTTCCGAGTTCAACGCGCTCGACGGCGCCGGCATCGAGCAGGGCGTGCTCGCGCCGTCGGCCGGCAAGCACCAGCCCGACGAGATCCGCATCACCGGCTACGGCGCCGGCTACGGCGGCTGGCGCACGGTCGTCTACACCGTGCTGTTCGTCGTGTGCCTCCTCGCGGTGAGCGACTTCATCCCGCTGTGGGCGATGTGCGTGATCGTGTTCGCCGCGTTCCTCGTGTGCGACCGCAAGGTGTTCAAGAACGTCGACTGGGGTCTGCCGCTCACGTTCACGATGTTCTTCATCTTCATCGGCAACATGAAACGCGTGCCCGAGTTCTACGAGCTCGCGGCCGCGTTCGTCGGCGCCCATCCGCTCGAGGTGTCGGTCGTCTCCAGCCAGATGATCAGCAACGTGCCCACCACGATCCTCCTGTCCGGCTTCACCGACCAGTGGCGTCCGCTCATCATCGGCACGAACCTCGGCGGCATGGGCACGCTCATCGCCTCGATGGCCTCCCTGATCGGCTACAAGAACGTCACGCGCAGGTACCCGGAGAAGAAGGGCCGTTACCTCGCCGTCTACTCCGCCGTCAACGTCCTCTTCCTCATCGTCCTCGTGGGCCTGAGCTGGATCATCGAGCCGTGAGCGGGCGCCCGTCCGCGGATGGCCCCGGATGCGGCCGGGAAGCCGGCCGGCCTCTCCCCGGGGCGGGTGCGCGGACTTCGCGCCGATGATGATATAGCGTTTATGTTGTTGCGCCGGAACGTTGTTCCGGGAACGATCATCGACAGACTGGAGGGGCCGTCATGGCGACGTTGCGCGATGTGGCGAGGGAGGCCGGCGTGTCCGTCGCGACCGCGTCGGTGGTGTTGCGCGGTGAGCCCGGATTCAAGCCGGAGACCCGCGACCGCATCCTCAAGGCCGCCGAGAAGGTCCATTACACGGCCAACATCTCCGCGCGCTTCCTCAAGCAGGGAAGCAGCGGCATCATCGCGTTCGTCGTGCCCGAGCTGTCGAACCCGTACTTCTCGGACCTTGCATGGGCCATCTCCAAGGAGGCCGCCAGGCAGGGCTACCAGACCGTCGTGGTCCAGACCAACTCCTCGACCGAGTCGGAACGCGACTCCCTCAAACGGGTCAGCACGCCGATGTGCGACGGCCTGATCATCAACCTCCACAACATCCCGGAGGGCGAGCTGCAGTCGCTGATCGGCGGGCATCCGGCCGTGCTGTTCGAGGACTACGAGGACCATCCCCAGTACGACAACGTCTCCCTGCCTCTGGAGGCGTCGTTCAGGACCGCGTTCGCGTACCTCAAACAGCGCGGATACGCCCACGTGGCGATCGCCGGCGGGCGTCGCTTCGCGGCGGAGGAGTTCGCGCAGGCCGGCCGCAACACCGGTTCGATGCTGGCCGTGCGGGCGATGATCGCCGCCGGACTGGGGGAGGAGAGCGACACCATCCCCTGCGAATGGACCGTCGAGGGCGGCGCGAAGGCGGCCTCGACCATCGTGCAGGCCGATCTGGGATACGACGCGGTCTTCTGCATGAACGACCTCATCGCGTTCGGTCTGATCAGGGGATTGACGGACATGGGCATCCGCGTGCCCGAGGACAAGGCCGTCTTCGGATTCGACGGCGTGAGCCCCACCGCCTACTTCATCCCGCAGCTGAGCACCATCGCCGTCGACTTCGACGGCATGGCGCGCAGCGCGGTGTCCATGCTGATCGAGCGCATCAAGGGCGGCGACATGCCGGCCCGGCGCGAGACCGCCGGCTTCTCCCTGATCCGCGGCGGGTCCGCCTGACGTTCCTCCCCTCGTAGCCATCGTCGCCGCAGCCCGCGTCGTCGACGTGCGCGTTGCCGTGGGTCGTGGTCCCGTCTCGTCGCATTGAAGTGAAACGTTTCACTTAGATGGATTACAAGAACGTTTCAACACGCCGATTCGCATTCAAGGTCAAAAGGCCTATAAGCACTGGAATCTAGCCGCTCTTTACACGCTTATGCCTGTTTCGAGATCCAATAGTTAAACGTTCTTGTAAAACCGTGTTATGCTGAATGCGTCCACGGAAACGAAAGGAACCGCGCCCGGTGATGGGCGGCGCTCCCGTCTCCATACGGAATCGAATCCAAAGGAACAACCATGACAAAGGAAGTCAAGAAATACGGCCTCAACGTGCAGCTGGCCGTGCTGGCGGTGTCGCTGCTGCTGACCAGTTCCAACATCATCAACGGCATCCTGCCGCAGATCCGCGATGGCCTGCACGTCTCCAACGCGGCCGCCGAGCTGCTCTCCACCACGCCGTCGCTCACCGCCCTCGTCACCCTGCTGCTGAGCCCCGCGATGGCCCGCTTCTTCGGACTGAAGAACACCATCGGCCTCGGCGTCGTGCTGGTCGGCGTCTCCGGCGTGGTGCCGATGTTCGTCAACGACTACACCGTGATCCTCATCTCGCGCATCGTGCTGGGCCTGGGCCTGGGATGCTACAACTCGCTGGCCGTGGCCATCATCCAGGTGATGTGGTCCGGCGACACCCGTTCCACGCTGCTGGGCATCCGCGGCGCGTTCGAGAACATCGGCCAGATGATCCTGACGGCCTTGGTTGGCGTCCTGGCCAGCGCCTTCGGCTGGCAGGGGTCCTTCTCCGCCTACATCCTCGCGTTCGCCGCGCTCGCATGGTTCTGGATCGTGGTGCCGGACGTCAAGCTCGCCTCGGACGAGGGGACCGACGACTCCGCAGACGAGGGCGGGGACGTCTTCGCGGAGAAGTCCAACTACGTGGTCCTCACGTTGTTCGCGCTGTTCGCCGCCGGCTATCTCATCGCCATGCAGTCCGGCTTCGTGCGCTGGGCGGCCGTCACGCAGGAGGCCCTGGGCGCCGACTTCAACACGTCCACCGTCATGTCCATCGGCGTGGCCGCCGGCATCGTCTCCGGCTTCGGCTTCGGCGCGCTCAACAGGTTCCTCGGCGACATGAACACCCTGTACCTGGGCATCGCCATCGAGGCGCTCGGCTGCTTCCTCCTGTACTTCGCCGACGGCAGCTGGCCCCTGCTGGTCGCCTCGATCATCTGCTTCTACGTGCCCGGCCCGATTCTCGGACCTTGGCTGTTCAACCAGCTGCCGAAGTATGCGACCAAGTCCCAGCAGGCGTTCTGGTCCACCGCCATCATGATCGGCTTCCACGTGGGCATCTTCCTCGCGCCGCTCGCCATGACCGCCGTCGAGACGGTCCTCGGCAGCACGGACCTCGCCGTGTCCTTCCTGCCGTTCGGCGTCGCGCTGCTGCTCATCATCGTGGGCGTGTTCGTCCACACCCATATGCCGCGCCGGAAGGCCGACGGGGCCAAGGCCTAAAACCACGGAACCGCAAAGGAGACGAAACATGACCGAGGTGTACCAGCCGATCGAGGAATTCACCGTCCCCGGTCCGGTCCGCGACCCCGACGAGGTGATCGACGGCTACGTCGGCGCCTTCAACCGCAACGACGAGGAGCTGTACGTCCAGGACATCCCCGACGAGTCGGCCGCCGACTGGATGAAGCGCGAGGCGCCGTTCTTCGCATGCGCCGACCGCCTGCTGGAACGCGTCTACTGGTTCCGCTGGTGGACGTTCCGCAAGCACATCACCTCCACTCCGGAGGGGCGCATCATCTCCGAATTCCTGCCCGACGTCTACTGGGCCGGCCCCTACAACTCCATCAACTGCGCCAACGGCCACCACATCGCCGAGGCCCGGTGGCTCAGGGGCGGCCGCGACCTCGTCCGCGGCTACGCGAACTTCTGGTTCAGGGGATCCGGCGACGAACTGTCCTACTCCTCATGGGTGGTCGACGCGATCCGCCGCTACGCCGAAACCCGCGATGACGGGGACTTCGCCGTGTCGCTGCTCGACGACTTCGTACGGTTCTACCGCACGGTCGAGGAGCGCAACATGACCCGCTACGGTCTGTTCTGGTCGTACGACGACCGCGACGCGATGGAGGACTCCATCTCCGGTTCCGGCCTGCGCCCGACGCTCAACAGCTACATGGCCGCCAACGCCCTCGCCATCGCGACGATCGCCCGCTGGGGCGGTCGTGACGCGCTCGCCGACGAGTTCTCGGCGAAGGCCGCCTCGCTGACCGCGCTCATCCGGGAGGAGCTGTGGGACGAGGACGGACGGTTCTTCAAGGTGCTGCCGCTCGACGACCGGGACGGCATCCTCGCCGCGACCGACTTCGCCGACGTGGACCCGTCACGCAACGTGCGCGAGGAGATCGGCTACATCCCGTGGATGTTCGATCTTGCCGACGAACGACACGAGGACGCCTGGCGGTTCCTCGCCGATCCCGACCACTTCGGCGGCGCCGCGGGCATCCGCACCGCCGAACGGTGCCATCCGCGCTACATGAACCGCGACTCCGCCCACGAATGCCAGTGGAACGGCCCCTGCTGGCCGTTCGCCACCACGCAGACCCTCGACGCGATGATCGCCGAGATCCGCTCCGGTCGCGGCGGGGTCGCCCCGGGCGACTTCATGCGCGAACTGCGCCGGTATGCCGCGATCCACACCCGCCGGACCGCGGACGGCGAGGTCATCGACTGGATCGACGAGGACCTCGACGCCGACACCGGCGCGTGGATCTCCCGCGACCAGCTGGAGGCGTGGGAGTGGCGCGCGGACAAGGGCGGCTACGAGCGCGGCAAGGACTACAACCATTCCGCGTTCGCCGACCTCGTCATCTCCGGCCTCGCCGGCGTGCGGGTGGAGCCGGACGCATCCGGCACCGGGACGACATTGGTCGTAGACCCCATCGCCGACGGGCATGCGATGCCCTACTGGCGTCTGACCGGACTGCCGGTCGGCGGCACGACGGCCGACATCTGGTACGACCTGCTCGGCGACCACTACGGCCATGGCGCCGGACTGACCGTCATCGTGGATGGCCGCACCCATCACGACGATTCCGAACATCCGCGCATCGCCGTTCCGCTGTGACGTGCCGGACGCGCGATGCACCGGACGGGTCGGCCGGCATCCCGCAAAAGTTAACGCACGGTTCACTTTGCTGCCATCTGCAATCCGCCGCGGGCGCACCGACGTCGGTTAGGCTACGGAACTGTAGAGCATCATAGGCGTGACGTTGCAGGAGATGGGACCGTGCAGTCTTCGGTGGGAATTCGCGAGCGTATCGATCACGTGTATCCTTCGCTTCGCCCGGCCGAGCGGGCCGTCGCGCGTTACATCCGCGATCATATCGAGGAGGCGGCGGGTCTGACCGTCGGCCAGCTCGCGGAGGCGACGCACGTCAGCCAGCCCACGGTCATCCGATTCTCGCGCAAGCTCGGCTTCGGCGGCTACCGCGAGCTGCGGTACGTGCTGCGGCACCCCGAGGCGGAGCACCAGGTGACGTTCGACCCGCTCGAGGGATTCGATCTGAACCCGTGGGACAGCCCCGAGGACGTGCCCGCCAAGGCCGCCGCCGGCGCCGTCTCCCTCGTCGAGGAACTCCGTCGTTCGCTCGACGTCAAGGCGTTCCGCAGGGCGACCGCCCTGCTGGCCGACGCGCACGCCATCGATATCTACGGCGTCGAGAACTCGCTGGTCCCGGCGACCGATCTGTTCACGAAGCTGATGTATCTGGGGCTGGACTGCCGCCTCAACACGGACGCCTACCTGCAGCAGATCGGGGCCGGACACCTGCGTGACGATGACGTGGCCATCGCGTTCTCGCATTCCGGTTCGTCCGCGGACACGGTCAAGGCGCTGCGGCTCGCCAAGGCCGCCGGCGCCCGCACCATCGCGGTGACCAACCACGTCGGTTCGCCCCTCGCCGGGTCCGCCGACGTCACGCTGATCACCGGATCGAACTCCCAGACGATCTACGGCAACGCGATTTTCTCGCGCGTGGCGCACATCGCCCTCGTCGACATGCTCTACATGGGCGTGATCCTGTCCGACTACGGCCGCTTCTCGACCGCCCTCGACCAGTCCGGCCGCATGATCGCCGACCGCGAATACCGAGGCTGAGCCGATTCATCGAACGACAACAACGAAGCCCTTGGAACCTAATGATTCCAAGGGCTTTCTTGTGACCCCGGCCGGGCTCGAACCGGCGACCCTGAGATTAGAAGTCACATGCTCTATCCAGCTGAGCTACGGGGCCAAACCGGAACCATTGTAATGGCGGGGGTGGAAGGGCGCGCCGCAGCGAATCATCCCGTGGATGTATTGCGTTGTCCGAACGTATGATGCCACACTGGTGCCGAAGCGGTCCGTTTCGGATAGACTGGCGATAGAGACGGGGAGGTCCGCAACGGGACCGCGACGGGAAATGCGGGAGCGGACGAGCAGAGAACGGAGCGTCGATGGATGCGATGGCGCGGCAGCGCGACGGACAGGGCGGACGGCAAGGACGGCCGATGATCGAGGTGCGGCACCTGCGCAAGGAGTACCCCACGGCCGACGAGACCGTGGTCGCGCTCGAGGACGTGAACCTCAGCATTCCACGAGGACAGATCTGCTGCATCTACGGCGAGTCCGGCTCCGGCAAATCCACGCTTTTGAACCAGCTCGCCGGTATGGAGAAGCCCACGCGCGGAGGCGTCCGCATCGGGGGAGTGGTCGTCTCCAGGCTCGACGAGCGCGAGCTCGCCGCCTTCCGTCAGCGTCATCTGGGATTCGTGTTCCAGTCGTACAACCTGATGCCGAACCTCAACGCGGTCGAGAACGTCGCCATGCCGCTCATGTTCCGCGGCGTGCCGAAGGAGAAGCGCGAGGCCGTCGCCCGCGGCATATTGAGGCGCGTCGGCCTCGGCAAGCGCCTGACGCACTATCCGACGCAGATGTCCGGCGGCCAGCAGCAGCGCGTCGGCATCGCCCGCGCGTTCGTCGCCAAACCCGAGGTGGTGTTCGCCGACGAGCCGACCGGCAACCTCGATTCGAAGACCAAGCTCGACGTGATGGAGATGATCTGCTCGTTCGCACGCGACCTCGACCAGACCATCGTCCTGGTCACGCACGACGACAACATGGCCCGCTACGCCGACCGCATCGTCACGCTCCTCGACGGGCGCGTCGTCGACGACCGGCTGACCGGAAACTGAAACCATCGCGCGATTCCGCGCACCGCACGTCACGGGAAGACACAGGGAAGAAAGGGAACACCATGACCATCCGAGGAAAGCAGGAGCCCGCCGCGCGAGCGTCGATGGGATCGCGGGCGTCGCGCGTGGCGGCGACCGTGCAGCCGACCGTCCGCCGCGTCTCCGCGCTCGCGCACGTCGCAGTCGCCCTGCTCGCGACGCTCGCGATGACGTTCGCGCTCGCCGTCGCGTCGGCTCCGCTGAACGTCGTTGCATACGCCGACGACGCGACCACGTCCGGCGGCTCGTCGTCCGGTGCATCCGGCGGCGAGAGCGCCACGCCGATCGCCGGCCCCGTGCCCAACGTCATCATCACCAACTTCACGTACGGCGACGGATCGGTCGCCGTCGGCAGCGACTTCACCCTCTCGTTCACGTTCCAGAACAAGGGCAAGGTCGCGGTGAGCAACATGGTCGTCACCGTCGACGGCGGCGAGAACTTCGCGATCGCCGGCGGCACCAACACCTTCTACGTCGACGCGCTCTACGCCGGCCGTTCGGCCACGCAGAGCGTGCCGATGCAGGCGCTGTCGAGCGCGAAGAGCGGCGCGCAGGGCGTGACCGTGAGCTTCCGCTACGAGTACGTGGACTCCGGTTCGCGCTCCTCCGCCTCCTCGGACATCAGGATCTCCGTGCCGGTCTCCCAGCCCGACCGCTTCCAGCTCGACGACCCGGTGGCGCCCGAGGACGCGACCGTCGGCAACGAGACCACCATCACGATGAACTACGTGAACAAGGGCAAGGGCGACATCGCCAACGTCGAGGCGTCGATCGAGGGCGACGGCATCGAGACCGCCACGAAGACCCAGTACATCGGCAACGTGGCCTCCGGTGCGTCCGGTTCCATCGGCTTCGCGTTCACGCCCACCACGGCCGGTTCCCTCGAGGCCAAGCTGCACGTCGCCTACGAGGATTCCGACGGCAAGTCGCAGACCAAGGAGTTCCCCGTGACCGTGGACGTCGCCGAGGCCGCGCCGATGCCCGACGACTCCGGCATGGCCGTCGACGACCAGACGGCCGATCAGGGCGTGGCCTGGTGGGTGTGGGTCGTCGCCGCCGCGGTCGCGGTCGCGCTGATCGTGCTCGTCGTCGTGCTCGTGCGCCGCCGCAGGAAGAAGAAGGCGAAGAAGGCCGACATCGACGAGGAATGGGACGAGTGGACCAAGGACGACGGCGGGGACGATGCGAACGGCAAGGCGGGCGATGGCCCCGCGGCCGGTCCCGCGGTCGCGGCCGACCCCGAGGCCACGCAGCTGATCGTCCCGACGTCGCCCGCCTCCGCGTCCGAGACGGGCGCAGACTCCCGTCGCGCGCGCAAGGGGCGCGCATGAGATTCGCCGACATCCTGCGGCTGTGCGTGCAGAACCTGTTCCGACGCAAGTCGCGCACGTTCCTGACCGTGCTGGGCGTGATCGTCGGATGCTGCTCGATCGTGCTCATGGTTTCGTTCGGCCAGGGCATCAACGAGCAGAACGAGAAGATGCTCACATCGATGGGCGATCTGTCCATCGTCACCGTGTACACCAACGGCGGCGGCTACGGCGTGGGCATGAGCGGTCCGGGATCGTCCTCCGGTTCGAGCGAGTCCGCCAAACTCGACGACAAGGCGGTCGAGTCGTTCCGCTCGCTCGCCGGCGTCGACGGCGTGACCCCCGTGATGACGCTGCCCTACACCGTCACGGCCAAGGCCGGCGCAGGCGGACGCTACATCTACGACTCCGTGCAGATCATGGGCATCGACATGTCCCAGTTCGACAAGATGGGCTACAAGCTCAAGGACGGATCCAAGCCGGTCAAGGACGATCAGATCCTCGCCGGCGAATGGGTGACCTACGGCTTCATCGACTCGCTGCACAACGGTGCGACGCGCACGCACGCGGACGGCGGCTCCTGCACCTACAACGAGGCCACCGGCGAGTGCGAGCCGGACAAGGACGAGGAGCCGTTCTTCGATCCGCTCACCACGCCGCTCACCCTCGTCTCCGGCGCCAACTACGTCGGCGACCCCTATGTGCAGAACCTGTACGGCGGCGGCATGAGCGGCGCCGGTTCGACGGGCTCGACCTCCGGCGACTCCCAGACCGTCTCCCTCGACCTCAAGGTCACCGGCGTGGTCACCGGCGACTACAACAAGGGCTACGCCACATCGGACGGCCTCGTCATGGACCTGGGCGCGATGAAGGCGCTCATCGCGAAGATCAACGCGACCGGCTCCGGCGCGTCCTCGTCCGCGTCTTCGCCCGCGTCCTCGTCGACCTCGGCCACGAACTACGATCAGGTGCTCGTCAAGGCGTCCGACCTCTCGCAGGTGCCCGACGTCGAATCCCAGCTCAAGGCGATGGGCTACCAGACCTCCTCCTACGAGGACATCCGCAAGTCCCTCGAGGACCAGTCCCGCGCCATCCAGCTGATCCTGGGCGGCATCGGCGCGGTGTCGCTGCTCGTCGCCGCGATCGGCATCGCCAACACGATGGTCATGTCCGTCTCCGAGCGCACGCGCGAGATCGGCATCATGAAGGCGCTCGGCTGCTACGTGCGCGACATCCGCGTCATGTTCCTCACCGAGGCCGGCGCGATCGGATTCATCGGCGGCGTGATCGGCGCGGCGCTGAGCGCGCTCGTCTCGCTCGGCGTCAACATGGTCGGCATGTGGCTCGCCGGCGGATCGGGATCGAGTTTCCTGGGCTCCGGTTCGGGCGGTTCGGGCGGCGACCTGTCGTTCTGGACGCTGCTGCGGGACGCGGTCGTCGGCGGCGAGGACGTGACCCGCTACTCGGTCATCCCGTGGTGGCTCTACCTGTTCGCGGTGCTCTTCGCCACGTGCATCGGCCTGCTGTTCGGTTTCGGACCGGCCAACAAGGCCGTGAGGATCCCGGCGCTGGACGCCATCAGGAACGACCGATGAGCGGCGTTCCGCGGGGTCGACGGCCGGTCGGTCCCGCGGACGTCAGCCCCGCAGCGCCTCGCGCACGCGCGCCGCGACCGCCTCGACGGTCAGGCCGTAACGCTCGTTGAGCGTCGCGAGCGGGATGCGGTCGGTGAACTCCTTGTCCGCGCCGACGTTGATCACGCGCGGGTTCCGGTCGCCCCGGTCGCCCGTCGTGTCCGCCGTACGGTGATTCGCGTAGTACGCGGTCACCTTCTCGCCCCAGCCGCCCTCGAGCTGGCCGTCCTCCAGCGTGACGACGAGCTTATGGCCCCCGCGCAGCGACTCCAGCAGATTCATGTCCAGCGTGGTGCACTGGCGCGGATCGACGACCGTCGCATCGATGCCATCGGTACGGTCAAGCGCCTCGGCGACCCGCCACGCCAGCGGGTACGCGTTGCCGAGACCCAGGATCGCGACCTTGGATCCGTGGCGGGTCACCCGGTAGGAGAGCATGTCCCGGCTGCCGCGCCCGGCGGTATCCGCGGTCTCCGCGCCCTGCCCGGCCGCGTCCCGCGCCGCCGTGCGTCCCAGGTCCTCGCCCGCTCGCTCGGCCGCGAGGATCGGCTCACCCGGCACACGGATGACCACCGGGCCGTCCGGCGCGCCGACGGCCCCGTCCGGCGCCGTCGCCCACGTCAACGCCTCCAGATAGTCCTCGCGTGAGGTCGGCATCAGCATCGTCACCCCGGGGATGTTCGCGAACATCGCCACGTCGTACGCGCCGGAATGCGTGTTGTCCGAACCGGACAGGCCGCCGAGGAAGTCGAGGACCGTCACACGCGAGCGGTTGAGGCTCATCTCCTGGAAGAACTGGTCGTACGCGCGCTGGAAGAACGACGCGGTCGTCGCCACCACCGGCGTGCCGCCCGCCCTCGCGATGCCGCAGGCGTAGGTCACCGCGTGCGATTCGGTGATGCCGCAGTCCACGTAGTGTGCGCCCGCGCGCTCGCGGAACTCGTGCGTGATGCCGTTCGAGCCCGGTGTCGCGGGGGAGATGACCACCAGTCCAGGTTCGGTGGGGAAACGGCGTTCCAGTGCCGCCATCGCGAGCTTGCCGTAGTGCTTGCGCGGGTCCTCGGGGCGTCCGATCGCCTTGTCCGGCGTCTGCCAGTGCGACGCCTCGCACTGGCCCTCGTGCGGCGCGTGGTCGGACAGGTTGCAGTGGTCGGAGTGCCACGGCTCGCTGTGCGACACGTTGCCGGTCGCGTTGACGCCGGTGTCGGTCGCCCGCACGGTCCCGCGCCCGCCGCCGTGACCCGACGCACCGTCCGACGCGTCCGCGCCGGCGGCGAATCCCGCGCCTTTGAGCGTGTGGATGTGCACGACGACCGGATGGTCGATGCCCTTGACCTCCTCGAACGCGGCGACCAGCGCGTCCACGTCGTTGCCGTCGGCCACGTAGCGGTAGTCCAGCCCGAACGCGTTGAAGATGTTCGGCTGCGCCGTGCCGTTCGACGCCCGCAGCCGAGCCAGCGGCCCGTACATGCCGCCGAAGTCGCCGGCGATGGACATCTCGTTGTCGTTGAACACGATGATGAGGTTGCCGCCCTGCTCGGCCGCGTTGTTCAGCCCCTCGAACGCGATGCCGGAACTCAGGGAGCCGTCGCCGATGACGGCCACGACGTTGTCGATGTCCGGCCGGTCGGCGTCGGTCGGACCCGACGCGGCCCGCCCCATGTCGCGCGTCTTCGCCAGACCGCACGCCAGCGAGACCGACGTGCCGGTGTGTCCGAGCACGAACTGGTCGTGCTCGCTCTCGTCCGGGTTCGTGAACCCGGTCACCTCGTCGAACCGCGCCGGATCGAGGTATGCGGCGGCGCGGCCGGTGAGCATCTTGTGCACGTAGCTCTGGTGCGACACGTCGAAGACGATGCGGTCGCGCGGCGAGTCGAAGACGCGGTGCAGCGCGACGGTCGCCTCGACCATGCCGAGGTTCGATCCGATGTGCCCGCCGTGGGCGTGCCCGTACGCGAGCAGCGCCGAGCGGATCTCGGCGCACAGACGATGCAGTCCGGACCGGTCGAGCGCCTTGACGTCGGACGGTCCGGCGATGCGGGTCAGGACGTCGTATCCGCCGGCGTCCGCCGCATCGGCGACGTCCGCGCCGGCCGCGGACCGGGCATCCGCGACATGTCCGCCGCGCCCGCCGTCCGCACCGTCCATCGCACCGGTCATGCCCATCCCCATAAGTCAGACGCCCTTCCTGCTGTTTTCCTTGCCGACGGAAAAGCCTAGACGCATGGCCGAACTCCCCGCGCATGCCACGCGGCAATGCGCCCAACATCTCCGTATAACACGCCCGTCCCGTGCGACAATGGAACGCGGGAAGCCGCGGTGACGCCGCCGCGGCGCAGACCGCAGCACGCAAACGAAAGGAACGCCGATGAAGGCCGTATACGCTTCCACGATCGACAACGATGACCCGCTCGCCGCCCTGGCCGTGGGCGACATGCCCGCGCCCGAGGCCAGACCGTTCTGGTCGACGGTCTCGGTCAGGGCCGTGACCGTCAACCACCACGACATCTGGAGCCTCAAGGGCGTGGGTCTCGCCGCAGAGCAGACCCCGATGATCCTCGGCACCGACGCCGCGGGCGTCCTCGACGAGGACATCCCCGTGCGCAAGGGGTTGAAGGCCGGCGCCGAGGTCGTGCTCTACACGTTCGTCGGCACCGACGGCGCCGGCGTCATGCCGGGGGAGCGCCGCACGATCCTGTCGGAGAAGTATCCGGGCACGATGGCCGAGAAGGTCCAGGTGCCGTCCGCCAACGTGTTCGCCAAGCCCGCGAACCTCGACTTCGGCGAGGCCGCCGCGCTCGGCACCAGCTGGCTGACCGCCTACTCGCTCGTCTTCACATCGGCGAACGTCAGGCCCGGCGACACGATCCTCGTGCAGGGCGCGGGCGGCGGCGTCTCGACCGCCGCGATCCAGCTCGCGCACGCCGCCGGCCTCGAGGTGTTCGTCACCTCGCGCTCGTCGGACAAGCGCGAACGCGCCCTCGATCTCGGCGCCGACGCCGTCTTCGAGACCGGCGCCCGACTGCCGCGCAAGGTCGACGCCGTCATCGAGTCCGTCGGCGCCGCCACGTGGGGGCATTCGGTCAGGTCCGTGCGCCCCGGCGGCACGATCGCGGTCTGCGGGGCGACCACCGGCGACCAGCCCGGCGCCGAGCTCACGCGCGTGTTCTTCCAGGACATCCGCGTGCAGGGCAACACGATGGGCTCGCGCGAGGACTTCGCCCGTCTGCTGCGCTTCGTCGAGCACGCCGACCTGCATCCGGCGATCGACTCGACCTTCGACGGCCTCGATACGGCCCCGCAGGCGTTCGCCAGGGTGATCGGCGGCGACGTGTTCGGTAAGGTCGTGATCACGCTCTGACATCCGCCTGTCGCCCCGCGCGGCCCGTCCGCCCGCATCCGGCACCCGGCCGTCGCCGTCGCCGGCGCGGCCGGCGCGGACGGGCACATGGGGGAGTACAGTGAGACCGTATTCTCAATAACGCGGAGGTAATGATAATGACGGACATCAAGCCCGAAGTCGCCGTCGTCATGGGCTCTTCCAGTGACTGGGAGACCATGAAGCGCGCCTGCGACATCCTCGACCAGTTCGGAGTCGCCTACCACAAGCAGGTGATCTCCGCCCACCGCACGCCGGAGCTCATGGCCGACTTCGCGCACAACGCGCGCGCCAACGGCCTCAAGGTCATCATCGCCGGCGCCGGCGGCGCCGCCCACCTGCCCGGCATGATCGCCGCGCAGACCACCCTGCCCGTCATCGGCGTGCCGGTGCGCTCCCACGCCCTGTCCGGCTGGGACTCCCTGCTCTCCATCGTCCAGATGCCCGGCGGCATCCCGGTCGCCACCACCGCCGTCGGCAACTCCGGCGCCACCAACGCCGGCCTGCTGGCCGTCCAGATGCTCTCCGCGTTCGACGAGGGCCTGGCCAAGAAGCTCGAGGACTACCGCAACGAACTGAAGGAGAAGGTGGCCGAGTCCAATGCCCAGCTTGTTTGAGGAAACCCACGGCGCCACCCAGATGCTCCAGCCGGGCTCGACGATCGGCATCATCGGCGGCGGCCAGCTCGGCCGCATGATGGCCCTGTCCGCCAAGTACATGGGCTTCCGCATCGGCGTGCTCGACCCGACCCCCGACTGCCCGACCGCGCAGGTGGCCGACTTCCAGGTCGTCGGCGAGTACGACGACAAGACCGCCATCCACGATCTCGCCGAGAAGTCCGACGTCCTGACCTACGAGTTCGAGAACGTCGACGCCGAATCCATCGACGAGGTGCGCCATCTGGTCGCCGCACCGCAGGGCACCGACCTGCTGCGCGTCACCCAGGACCGCATCAACGAGAAGACGTTCATCAACAAGCACGGCATCGAGACCGCCCCGTGGCGCGAGGTCAACGACTTCGACGAGCTCGAGGCCGCCATCGACGACCTGCACTACCCGTGCGTGCTGAAGACCCGCTCCGGCGGCTACGACGGCCACGGCCAGCACGTGCTCAAAAACGACATGGACCTCGAGAAGATCCGCGCCCGCGGCGACCGCGGCGGCGGCTTCCCGCCCTCCATCCTCGAGGGCTTCGTCGACTTCGCGTTCGAGGCGTCGATCCTCGTGTCCGGCAACGGCAGGGACTACGTCACGTTCCCGATCGTGCGCAACGACCACCGCAACAACATCCTGCACATGACGATCGCCCCGGCCGAGGTCAGCTCCGAGATCGCGCGCACCGCGCACGAGATGGCCCTCGCCCTCGCCAAGGGCTTCGAACTCGCCGGCACGCTCGCCATCGAGCTGTTCGTCACCAAGGACGGCCGCGTCATCGTCAACGAGCTCGCCCCGCGTCCGCACAACTCCGGCCACTACACCATCGAGGCGTGCTCCATCGACCAGTTCGACGCGCACATCCGCGGCATCGCGGGATGGCCGCTCATCCAGCCCAAGCTCCTGAGCCCGGCCGTCATGGTCAACGTGCTCGGCCAGCACGTGCTGCCGACGCGCGCCCAGATCGCCACCCATCCCGAATGGAACGTGCACGACTACGGCAAGGCGCAGCTGCGCCACAACCGCAAGATGGGCCACATCACCGTCCTGACCGACGACACCGCCCGCACGGTCGCCGAGCTCGAGGCCACCGGCTGCTGGGACGACCTCAAGCCCTACGCGCGCCCGTTCGTGCAGCCGTCCGCGCCCGAGACCGCCGGCGCCGCCGGAACGGAGGCGTGAGCGACCCGCATGGTTGAACACATCGAACGCCAGACCAGGCAGAAGGACGCGATCCACGCGGCGCTCGCCGACTGCGACGAGTTCATCTCCGCGCAGGACCTGCACCGCCGCCTCGAGGACCAGGGCCTGAGGATCGGTCTGGCCACCGTGTACCGGCAGCTCAACGCGCTCGCCGATTCCGGCGCCGCGGACACGATCCGCCTCGACGGCCAGCAGCTGTTCCGTCTGTGCGGCGACGACGGCCATCACCATCATCTGGTGTGCCGCAAGTGCGGCAGGACCGTCGAGATCGACCCGCCCAGCGAGTCATGGCTGCGCAAGGTCGCCGAGGGCCACGGCTTCACCGTCGAGAGCCATACGCTCGAGGTCTTCGGCCTGTGCCCGGAGTGCCGCAAGGCCGGTTCCGGCGCGGCCGCCCGCTGACCGGCGGGCGCGCGTCCTTCCGCGCGTCCATGGAAAGCCCCGTCCCGTGACGGGGCTTTTTCCGTATCCGCGTCCCTTCATCCGTCCCTTCCGGGGCGTTCCTCCAGGTCCGTCCGTTTCGCATCATCTCCTCGACACGCCCATCCATTGATATTGATAACGATTCTCAATATGTGTTATGGTGGCGTACCGAAGGCCGGGCGGCATGGTCCGGCGCAATGGAGGACGGAACGTCCGAAGAGAGGAACGCACCATCATGAACCACAATCGCATCGACACGAACGCACACGGCCCGATCCGGGCCATCGCACGTCGCCTGACCGCGGCGATCGTCGCCGGCGTCGCGGCGGTCTCGCTCGCCGCGTGCGGCAACGCCGCGCCGTCGGCGTCGTCCGCCGCCTCCGGATCCGATGCCGACGGCCGCATCGAGGTCGTCGCCTCGATCAACCAGTGGGGGTCGATCGCCCGCGACCTCGGCGGCGACCACGTCGACGTCACCGACATCATGACCAGCACCAACGTGGAGGCGCACGACTACGAGCCCACCGCGCAGGACGTCGCGAAGTTCGGCGACGCCGAGGTGGCCGTCGTCAACGGCGCCGACTACGACCCGTGGGCCTCCAAGGCGGCCGGCTCCACCAAGGCCGAGCTAGTCGACGCCGCCGAGGTCGCGGGCGTGGAGGAGGGCGACAACCCGCACGTGTGGTTCTCCGCCAAGGTGCGCTCCGCGGCCGCCGACGCGATCACCGCCGCCTACCGGAAGGCCGACCCCGCCAACAAGGCCGATTATGACGAGCTCAACAAGGCATGGCACGCCAGGGAGGACAAGCTCGAGTCCAAAATCAAGGCCGTCTCCGCCACGACCAAGGGACTGCCGTACGCCGCCACCGAATCCGTCGCCTGGTACCTCGCCGACGACCTCGGCATGACGGACGCCACTCCGAAGGGCTACGCGCAGGCCTCCGCCAACGAGAGCGAGCCGACCGCCGCCGACATCAAGGCGTTCCAGGACGCTCTGAAGGCCGGCGGATCCATCAGGGCGCTCGTGCTCAACACGCAGGAGTCCAACTCCACCACCGATCGGATCGTTTCAGCCGCGCAGGAGGGGAACGTCCCGATCGTCGAGCTCACCGAGCAGATGCCGAAGGAATACGACGACCTCATCGACTGGATGGACGCGCTCGTCGACGCCTTCGCCGGCGCCGTCAAGTGACGCGGAACGGGCGCCGGGGCGGCCGGAACGACCCGCGGGGACTTCCCGCGGCGGCCGGATGCCGGAACGAATCCGTGACGAATCAGGGCGTCTCGGGGATGTCCCGGGGCACCTTCCGCATTAGAGTGGCAGGAGCGACAACGAAACGATTGGTCAGAGAATCGTGAGGAATCCTCCGTCCCTATGGTTTTCCCAAGGTTCGGGGGAGACAATGTCCGTTTGACCGTCGAACGCGGCGGTGCCGGTCGGATGATCGGACCGGCACCGGGCGTCGGCCGTCGAACGGAACGTCGAACGACAACGTCAACGGAACCGAGCGTATGGGTGAAGCAAGCAGTATGAATCAGGAATCGAATGCGATGAACGATGGGGACATGGCGGCGGGTGCCGCTCCCGCGGTGCAGCGGGATCCCGCCGATGCCGGACGACGTCGCTGGGGCATCGCCCCCAGACCGTTCCCCGGCTGGCTGTACGGCATCCTGTTCGTGCTCTTCGACGTCGCCGCCGTGGCGATCCTCGAGGTCGGCGTGAGCCTCGGCGCCTCCTCGCGCGTGACCCTGTCCAGTCCGGAGGTCGGCTGGGACTTCGTGGGCAAGATGTTCACCGACCTGAACTTCGTGTTCGTGCTCAACGTCCTGCTCGTCGGCGTGCTGTACCTCGCGCTGCTCATGCTGTTCAACCGGTTCTGGATCGCGGCGCCGGTGCTCATCGCGGCGGCCGTCATCGTCGCCGTCATCGAGCATTTCAAGATCTCGATCCGCTATGAGGCGGTGCTTCCCTCCGACCTCAACTTCCTCAAGGCCGACGCCGGCAACCTCATGGGCTTCATGCCCGCCGGCGCCCATTGGACGATTCTGGCGGCCATCGCCGTGTTCGCCGTGTTCGCCGCGCTGTTCGTGTTCCTGAACCATATCGACGCGCGCCGCGGGCGCATGTTCCGCGGCTCCGACCGACAGACCAGATCGATCAACGCGGTCGCGCGCCTGCTGCTCATCCTCGTGCCGGGCCTGTTCTTCGGCCTGTATGCGATGCAGGTGAGCACCGTCGGCTCGTGGGCGAAGAACCTCGCCACCGTCATGGGAGACAAGCCCTCGATGTGGGACTCCGTCTACGACGCGCAGCGCAACGGCCCGCTTGTCGCGTTCATGCGCCAGGTCAATCCGAAGGTGATGGACAAGCCGTCCGACTACTCCGAGGAGACGATGAAGCAGGTCGTCGCCCGATACCAGAAGGCCGCGAAGAAGATCAACGCCTCCCGCGGCAACAAGCTGACCGACTCGACCGTGATCTACGTGCTGTCCGAATCCTTCTCCGACACCTCGCGCGTGCCGGGCCTGAAGGTCAACAAGGATTCGATGCCGAAGATCCGCGCGATCAAGCAGAACACCACATCGGGTCTCATGCTGTCGTCCGGCTACGGCGGCGGCACCGCGAACCTCGAGTACATGGGGCTGACCGGCCTGTCGATGGCGAACTTCGACTCGTCGCTGACGAGCCCCTACCAGCAGCTCGTTCCCGGCGAGCACTGGACGCCGACCATCAACCAGATGTGGGGCGCCGCGAAGAACTCGATCGGCCTGCATCCGTACGAGTCGTCGATGTACTCGCGCGCCACGAACTACAAGAAGTTCGGCTTCTCGCACTTCTACACGCTCACCGGCCCGGACGTCATCTCGCACCAGGACCGCATCGACGACAGTCCGTACGTCTCCGACGCCTCCACCTACCTCAGCACCTTGGAGGAGGTGAGGAAGACCGACTCCAACCAGTTCCTGCAGGTCATCACGATGCAGAACCACATGCCCTACCACGAGTGGTACAAGGACAACGACTTCACCGCCGAATCCACCACCGGCACGCCGCTGGGCAAGGACGAGCAGGAGTCGATCCAGACCTACCAGAAGGGACAGGCGATCACCGACGAGGCCACCGCCGACTTCCTGGACGAGCTCGACAAGCTCGACAAACCGGTCACCGTGGTCTTCTACGGCGACCATCTGCCCGGCATCTACTCGTCCGCCAGCGAGGACGACGACAACTCGCTCGCCCTGCATCTGACCGACTACTTCATCTGGTCGAACAAGGCGTCCGGCGCGCAGGGCACGAAGATCAACAACGCCGCGTACTCGTCGCCGAACTTCTTCGTCGCGCAGGCGGCGCAGCACATGGATGCGAAGGTGTCGCCGTACCTCGCGTTCCTGACGATGATGCACCAGAAGATCGCCGCGATGGAACCGCCGGTCGTCAACAAGATCCAGGGCTGGGACCGCATCCCCGAAGGTCAGTCGATCTACCTCGACCACGCCGGCAACCCGATGGCCGAGAGCGACTTCGACGAGGAGACCAGACAGCTCCTCGCCGACTACAAGCTCATCCAGTACGACATCACCGACGGCCGCAACTACCTCAAGGACACCGGCTTCATGGACCTGCCGTAGCGGTTGGAGGAGCACGGATTCCCTTCCGGCGAAGGGAACCAGGTGCCCTGACATACGAAATGAGGCTCCCGGGTGGGAGCCTCATTTCATTCGTTCAGCCCATCAACGGTCCGAACGTGCGATGATGCGTGCGGCAGCAAGGCGCGCAACGCCGCTACCGCTCCTTCATCACGCGTTCAGCGCCTTGAAGCCGATGTCGTGGCGATAGAACATGCCCTTGGTGTCGAGCGCGTCGATGATCGCGTAGACCTTGTCCTGCGCGTCCTTGATGGTGGGCGCGGAGGTCTCGACGAACAGGACGCGGCCGGAGGAGGCGACGAGTTCGTCGTTCTCGTTCCTGGCGACGCCCGCGTAGTAGACGTGGGAATCCTCGTCGACGGGGATGGCGGGGATCTTCGCGCCCTTGACGACGTTGGTCGGGTAGCCGTCGGAGGCGAGGACGACGCCGAGGGTGACGCGTTCGTCGTCCCAGGTGAACTCCGGGGTCTCGCCGTCGAGGATCGCGCTGATGCCGGCGCCCAGATCGGAGGTGAGCTTCGGCAGGACGACTTCGGTCTCCGGGTCGCCGAAGCGGGCGTTGAACTCGATGACCTTCGGGCCGTCGGCGGTGGCGATGAGGCCCGCGTACAGGATGCCGGTGAACGGCGTGCCCTCCTCGGCCATGGCCTCGACGGTGGGGCGCACGATCGTCTCGATGGCCTCGTCGACGACCGACTGCGCGATCTGCGGGACGGGGCTGTAGGCGCCCATGCCGCCGGTGTTCGGGCCCTTGTCGCCGTCGTAGGCGCGCTTGTGGTCCTGCGAGATCGGCATCGGCCAGAACTCGGTGCCGCTGACGAAGCTCATCAGGGAGAACTCCTGACCCTCGAGGAAGTCCTCGATGACGACCTTGGCGCCGGCGGAGCCGAAGCGGTGGTCGATGAAGATGTCGTCGAGCGCGGCGACGGCGGTGTCCTCGTCCATCGCGACGGTGACGCCCTTGCCGGCGGCCAGACCGTCGGCCTTGACGACGATCGGGGCGCCGTGCTCGCGCACGTAGGCGACGGCCGGCTCGAGCGCGTCGAAGGTCGCGTACCTGGCCGTGGGGATGCCGTGACGCTCCATGAGCTGCTTGGCGAAGTCCTTGGAGCCCTCGATCTGGGCGGCGGCCCTGCTCGGGCCGAACGCCTTGAGTCCGGCGGCGGCGAAGTCGTCGACGATGCCCTCGATCAGCGGCACCTCGGGGCCGACGAACGCCCAGTCGTAGCCGTTGTCCTTCATGAAGTCGATCAGCGCCGCGTGGTTCGACTGGTCGATGTGCGTGGTGCGGATGCCGTCGAGCTCCATGCCCGGGTTGCCGGGGGCGACGGTCACCTCATCGACGCTGCCGCCGCGCTGCAGGGCGTGTGCGATGGCGTGCTCGCGCGCGCCCGAACCGATGACCAGAACCTTCTGTCCCATTGTCCTAAGTCCTTTCATTGATTGGGCTTCCCCGGTGAGGGGAAGCCCATGTACACGTTGTGCGAACTACTTGAGCACGATCTGCGTGCCGTCGGTGTCCTTGCCGATGCGGCCGATCACGTAGCCGGCCTCGCCGTTGGACTCGAGCAGCTTGACGGTCTCGTCGGCGCGGTCGGCGTCCACGGCCAGCACCATGCCGATGCCCATGTTGAAGATGTTGTACATCTCCATGTGGTCGATCTCGCCGGCCTTCTCGAGCACGTCGAAGATCGGCAGCACCGGCCAGGTGCCGAGGTCGATCTCGGCCGCGAGGCCGTCGGGGATCATGCGCGGCACGTTCTCGATGAAGCCGCCGCCGGTGATGTGCGCGACGCCCTTGACCACGCCCGCCTCGAACAGGGGCTTCAGGGCCTTGACGTAGATCTTGGTCGGGGTGAGCAGCACGTCGCCGAGCTTGGCGCCTCCCAGCTCGTCCAGCACGGTGTCCACGGTGTAGCCGGCCTGCTCGAACAGGGCCTTGCGCACCAGGGAGAAGCCGTTGGAGTGGATGCCGGTGGACGGCAGGCCGATGAGCACGTCGCCCTCGGCGATGCCGGAGCCGTCGACGATCCTGGACTTCTCGGCGACGCCCACGGCGAAGCCGGCCAGATCGTACTCGTCCTCGTCGTACATGCCCGGCATCTCGGCGGTCTCGCCGCCGATCAGGCCGGAGCCGGCCTGCACGCAGCCGTCGGCGACGCCGGCGACGACCTGCTCGAGCAGGGCCGGGTCGTTCTTGCCGCAGGCGATGTAGTCGAGGAAGAACAGCGGCTCGGCGCCCTGGGCGGCGATGTCGTTGACGCACATGGCCACGCAGTCGATGCCGATGGTGTCGTGCTTGTTCGCCATCTTGGCCACGACGAGCTTGGTGCCCACGCCATCGGTGCCGGAGATGAGGACCGGCTCCTTGTAGCCGAGGGAGGCGAGGTCGAACAGACCGCCGAAGCCGCCGATGCCGCCGACCACGCCCGGGCGGTTGGTGCGCGCCACGTGCGACTTGATGCGCTTGACGACTTCGTATCCGGCTTCGACGCTCACGCCGGCGTTCTCATATGCTTTGGGCATTGGGGGATTGGCCTTTCTTGGGTTCGGTGTTCGGTTGTTCTTCGATGAGGGGATTGCGGGCCGTGGCCGTCGCGCTCAGAGTTCGACTCCGGCGTCGCCGTCGGCCGACGGCTGCACGGTGTTGTACTCGTTGCCGATGTACTTGCTCTTGTACAGCGCGAACTCGGGCAGGCGCACGCGGTCCTCGGGGGTGAGGGACTTGAGGAAGTCGGCCTCGTAGTCGTCGAGGGCGGTGGGGTAGTCGCCGTTGAAGTAGGCGACGCACAGACCGCCGTACGGTGCGTCGGCGTTGAGGCCGATCGATTCGATCAGACCGTCGAGCGACAGGAACGCGAGCGAGTCGGCGCCGATGTACTCGCGGATCTCCTCGACCGACTTGTGGCCGGCGATGAGCTCGCGGGTGGTGGAGATGTCGATGCCGTAGAAGCACGGGTACTTGAGCGGCGGGGAGCTGATGCGCATGTGCACCTCGGCCGCGCCGGCCTCCTTGAGCAGCTGCACGATGCGCTTGGAGGTGGTGCCGCGCACGATCGAATCGTCGATGACGACGACGCGCTTGCCCTTGACCACGCCGCGTACGGCGGAGAGCTTCATGCGCACGCCCTGCTCGCGCAGCTCCTGCGTCGGCTGGATGAACGTGCGGGCCACGTACTGGTTCTTGATCAGGCCCATCTCGTTGGGCAGGCCGGACGCCTCGGCGTAGCCGGATGCGGCCGACAGCGAGGAGTTCGGCACGCCGATGACCATGTCCGCGTCGACGCCGGCCTCGGCGGCCAGGCGGGCGCCCATGCGCTTGCGGGCGGAATGGACGTTGACGCCGTAGATGTCGGAGTCGGGGCGTGCGAAGTAGATGAACTCCATCGAGCAGATCGCCAGCTGCGTGTTGTTCGTGTACTGCACGATGCGGTAGCCGTGGTCGTTGACGACGACGATCTCGCCCGGACGGATGTTGCGCACGAGCTCGGCCCCGACCACGTCGAGCGCGCAGGTCTCGGAGGCCAGCACGTAGGCGCCGTTCTTCATCTTGCCCAGGGAGAGCGGACGGAAGCCGTTCGGGTCGAGCGCGCCGATCATCGCGTGCTCGGTCATCAACAGGTAGGCGAAGCCGCCGTGCACCGTGTTGAGGGCCTCCTTGAGCTTGTCCATGAAGGTGCGCTGCATGGAGCGGCGGATGAGGTGCATGAGCACCTCGGTGTCCGAATTGGAGTGGAAGATGGCGCCTTCGTCCTCGAGCTTGCGGCGCAGCGACGGGCAGTTGGTGAGGTTGCCGTTGTGGCACAGGGCCACGTCGCCGTCGTGGAAGCGGAAGATGAACGGCTGGATATTGTCCGTGGTGCCCGATCCGGCCGTCGCGTAGCGCACGTGACCGATCGCATGGTTGCCCTTGAGTCGTTCGATCTCGCGCTCGTCGCCGAACACCTGGGTCAGCAGGCCCAGGCCTCGGTGGCCGATGAGGTGGCCGTGATCGTTCGCGACGATGCCGGCGCCCTCTTGGCCGCGATGTTGCAATGCATGGAGTCCGAAATAGGTGAGTCGAGCGGCGTCGGGGTGTCCCCACACGCCGAAGATGCCACATTCCTCGTGAATGTCTTCGAGTTCAGCCGACAAGCCAAAGCTCCTTCTCAAACGTGGTCAAAATGGAGTTCACTACCTGTTCACCCTACCAATCGCCGGCTACATCGGCGTGCTGGCGGACGGTCGCGCCGCGCCGCGCGTGCGGGTATCCCGCCCCGCTCCCGTCGCATCCTTCCGTCCGTGCGTCCGTCCGCTCCCTCGGTGCGGCCGGCGACACACGGAAGTCGAACATATGTTCGATTTTCTGGTATGGTGGGATGCGTTCCGATGGTGGTTTCCCCGGGCCCGCCTCCGTCGCCGATCATTCGGCCGGAGGCGCCGGCCTCGGTCGCGCCGTCGGATGCGCCGACGGTTCGTCGGCGTCCGGTCGATGGGCGGGGAGGGCGCGATGGGCGGAGGTTTCACGGTTCCTGCGCACGGTCACGTCTATATCGCCATCGACCTGAAATCCTTCTACGCGTCCGTCGAATGCCATGCGCGCGGGCTCGACCCGCTGACCACGCATCTGGTCGTGGCCGACGAGAGCCGCACCGACAAGACCATCTGCCTGGCCGTATCGCCGTCGCTCAAGGCGTACGGCATCCCCGGCCGCGACCGCCTGTTCGACGTGAGGAGCCGGCTGGCCGCCGTGAACGCCGAACGCGTGCTGCGCGCGCCCGGCCGCCGCTTCTCCGGCGAGTCGTGGAACGCGCTGGAGCTCGCCCGCGATCCCGGCCTCAAGGCGTCGATGGTCGTCGCCATGCCGCGCATGGCCGAATATCTCAGGATCAGCGCGGACATCTATGCGATCTACCTGCGGTACGCCGCGCCCGAGCACATCCACGTCTACTCGATCGACGAGGTGTTCATCGACGCGACGCCGTATCTGAAGGCCTCCGGGCTCACGCCGCACGGCATGGCCCGCGCCATCGTGTCCGACATCCTCGCCGGGACCGGCATCACCGCCACCGCGGGCATCGGCACGAACCTGTATCTCGCCAAGGTCGCGATGGACATCGTCGCCAAGCACATGACCGCCGACGCCGACGGCGTGCGCGTCGCCGAACTCGACGAGACGTCGTACCGGCGGCTGCTGTGGGACCATCGCCCGCTCACCGACTTCTGGCGGGTCGGCCGCGGATACGCGCGCAGACTCGAGAAGGCGGGCCTGATGACGATGGGCGACATCGCCCGCTGCTCGGCCGGCCGCGCCTCCGACTACTACAACGAGGAGCTGCTCTACCGCATGTTCGGCGTCAACGCCGAACTCCTCATCGACCACGCATGGGGCTGGGAGCCGTGCACGATCGCCGACATCAAGGCGTACGAGCCGGACGCGCATTCCACCAGCATCGGGCAGGTGCTCACCGGACCGGCCGACCACGCCACCGCGCTGCTCATCGTCAAGGAGATGGCCGACTCGCTCGCCCTCGAACTGACCGGCAGGGGCGTGTCCACGAACCGCGTCGCGCTCGCCGTCGGATACGACGTCGGCGCCGTGGATCCGGATCGGCTCGACGCCTGCGTCGACGATTCGTTGCGGGCCGTCGCCCGGCGCGCCGCCGAGGAGTACCGCGGGCCCGTGGCTTCGGACCACTATGGGCGCAGGGTGCCGAAGCCCGCCTCCGGCGCCATCGGATTGGGGGAGTACACCGCCTCCGCCGATCGCATCCGCGGGGCGATGGCCGCGCTGTTCGCGCGCATCGCCGACCCGTTGCTGCTCGTGCGCCGCCTCACCGTCATCGCCGTCGACCTGGCCACGCCGGCCGATCTTGCCGCCGGCAAACGCTACGAACAGCCCGATCTGTTCGCGGGCGGGCCCGTTGCGGATGGAGCGGCGGACGTCTCCGTGGGCGGGACTCCCATGATCGCCCCGCAGCCCGATCCCGACGATCGGCCGATGCGTCGTGGCGGGCGAGACCGGCGGATCGAGGACGTGCAGCGGGCGATGCTCGCCATCAAACGCCGCTACGGACGCAACGCCGTCGTCAAGGCGATGGACATGGAGCCCGGCGCCACCGGAATCGCGCGCAACGACCAGATCGGAGGACATCGCGCATGACCCTGCATGAGACCCACCGCTACGACGACATCATCGACATGCCGCACCATGTCTCGCGCCGGCATCCGCCGATGGCGCGCCGCAACCGCGCCGCCCAGTTCATGCCCTTCGCCGCCCTCGCCGGCTACGAGGACCTCATCGCGCGCACGGCGAAGAACGCCGCAACCGCGGCCGCCCTCCGGGACATGAGGGGCGACCGCGATTTCGGCGCATAGGGAACCTTCGAATCAGCCCACGTGGCGCTCGAAGCGGTGGAAGCCGGTGATCGCGTCGATCTCGGCCATCGCGTCGGCCGGGATGACGAAGCCGGCCGCCTTGAGGTTGTTCTCCAGCTGGCTCGGCTTGGAGGCGCCGGCGATCACGCAGCTGATCTCCGGGTGCTGCAGGATCCACGCCATCGACAGCACCGGCAGGTTCGTGCCGAGCTCGTCGGCCACCTTGCGCAGCTTCTCGACCTTGTCGAGGTTCTCGTCGGTCAGCAGATCGTTGATCTGGTGGTCGGACTGCCACGTGGCGCGCGATCCGGCCGGCAGCGGCTGACCCTTGCGGTACTTGCCGGTCAGCAGACCCTGGGCGAGCGGGGAGAACGTCGTGATGCCGATGCCGAGCTTGCGGCAGGTGCCCATGATCTCATGCTCGATGTAGCGGTCCTGCAGGTTGTATTGCGGCTGCACCACGGTGATCGGGTACAGGTTGTAGCGCTCGATGATGCGCTGCGCCTCCTCGAGACGGGCCGAGCCCCACTCCTCGGACACGCCGTAGTAGAGGACCTTGCCCTGGGCCACGAGGTCGCTCATCGCGCGCAGCGTCTCGGTCAGGTCGGTCGTCTCGTCGAAGCGGTGGCAGTAGTAGAGGTCGAGGTAGTCGAGCTTCATGTTCCTCAGCGTCTGGTCGATGCTCTCGAAGATGTGCTTGCGGGACAGGCCGCGGTCGTTGACGCCCGGTCCGGTCGGGAAGTAGACCTTCGAGGAGATGACCAGCTCCTTGCGCGGGTACTCCTTGAGCGCGCCGCCCAGGAAGCGCTCGGCGTCGCCGCCCGAGTAGGCGTCCGCGCAGTCGAAGAAGTTCACGCCCGACTCATAGGCGAGACGCACGATGTCGCGCGCCGTGTCGAGCTGCGCGTCGTTCGTCAGCTGCGTCACCCAGCTGCCCAGCGCGACCTCGCTGATCTTCAGTCCGGACTTGCCTACGTTGCGGTACTTCATTGTTGCTCCTTTGGTTCCGCGGTGCGTCGAAGCGGTGGCATTCATGCACGCGATCCCCGACGCGCCAGTGCTTTTATCGATAATGCCACGGGCGTTCGTGAACGCTAACGATTCTCATTGAAACAGTTCAACCGCACTTGAACGCAAACCTGCGGCGACCGTCCGGGCGTGTCGCGAATGGATGCGCCCCATTATCCCCGGCGCGCATGCGCCGTTCCTCCACGACGGAGCGGTCATACGGTCCGGTTCGCATGCGGTCCGGTCGGGAGGCGGTTTTCCGTCGGTCACATACTTGCGTCGGTCGGTGCCGTCGCCACCGGTAGTCCCGCCTCTCGGAACGCCTCGCGATAGACGTCGACCAGGCGTTCCAGACTCATCGACGCGTTCGCCGGGCTCGTCGACGGCAACGGCGTCGTCGGCACGTCGAACCCCATGCCGGCCAATCCCGGCGCGATGAGTCGCCGGTACAGCTGCGCCGCCTTCGCGCCCGTCGTGACTATACGGCCGATCGGCGCCCCGCCGAGAATCGGCGTCAGATCGTTCGGCACCGCGTTGCGGATGCTCGCGTCGGACGCCCCGACGATGTCGCACGAGGCGATGACGTCCCACAGCGCCACATGATGCCGCAGCGCGAACGCGCGGCGCGACGAGGGGGAGTCGCCGGCCAGATCCGTCGGATCGGCCGGATCGGCGAACAATGCCTCCATCACCGGCCAGAACCGGTTGCGCGGGTGCATGTAGTAGAACGCCGCCTCGCGCGACTTCGGGCTCGGCATCGACCCCAGCACCAGCACCCGCGAGTGCGCATCCCACACCGGCCCGAACCCATGCTCCACATGCGTCAGTCGTGCACCGTCCCCGACGGTCGTACCGTTCCGTGCATGCCCGTCGGTCTCCTCCCGTTGCATCATGCCATCCATCCTAGAGACCCTGCCCCGGATGGTCCCGCGCCGATTCGAGGGCCGGTCCGTGCATGAGCCGGAACCGACGGACAGCGACGGTGTCCGCTACCCTGATGTCCCGATGTGATCCGGAAAAGGAACGGGGATGGCCATGCTGGAAGCGATGGTGACGGTACTGTTCTGCGCGGCCCTGTTCGTCAGTGTCGCATTCGGCTGGTCGATCGTACCGGCGCTGCTGTTCGGCCTGCTGCTGTTCGTCGGCTACGGTCTGATGCGCGGAACGCCGTTGCCGGCGATGCTGCGTCACGCCGGGATGACGGTGCGCGCCGCCGGAACGATTCTGGTGACGTTCGCGCTCATCGGCATCCTCACCTCGCTGTGGCGGGCCAGCGGCACCATCGCGTTCATCGTCGTTCACTCGACCACGGCCATCCACGCCGCCACCGTGCTGCCGCTCACCTTCCTGCTGTGCTCGGGCATGTCCATCCTGACCGGCTCCTCGTTCGCGAGCATGGCGACGATGGGCACGATCTGCATGTCGTTGGGACTTGCGATGGGCGCAAGCCCGATGTGGCTCGGCGGCGCCATCCTCGCCGGCATTTATGTGGGTGACCGATGCTCGCCGGTCTCCACCAGTGCGCTGCTCGTCGCGCAGCTTACCCACACGAATCTGTTCGACAATATCGGACGCATGATCCGCACCGGTCTGGTACCGTTCGTCGCAAGCTGCGTGGTATATGCGATCGTCGCGATCACGGGAGTCGGGGGCGGCGGCATCGACGTGACGGGGACCACGGGCTCTCCGGGATCGTCGCATGCCTCGGACGGCATCGCCCCGTTGTTCTCGTCGTCGTTCCACCTGCACTGGACGACGCTGGTTCCCGCCGTGCTGGTGATCCTGCTCGCACTGCTCCGTGTCGACGTGCGTCTGACCATGTCGGCCAGCATCGTCGCCTCGGTCGCGGTATGCGTCGGTGTGCAGCATATGGGATGGAGGAACGTGCTGGAGGTGATCGTCCTCGGATACCATGCCGCCGACGCGCGTGTCGGAGCGCTGCTCGACGGCGGCGGCATCCTGTCGATGGCAAACGTGGCGGCCATCGTGTGCATCTCATCCGCGTATGCGGGCGTGTTCGCCGAGACGCACATGCTGGCGCGGGCCCAGTGCGCCATCGACGCTCTCGGCCATCGCATCGGCGCGACCGCCGCCACCATCGCCACGGCCGCGTGCATGGCGGCGCTCGCCTGCAACCAGACCCTGACCATCATGCTTACCCATCAGCTGTGCGCCGGAGTGTACGGGCAAGACGCATCCGAAAAGGCCCCGAGCGATGGCGTGGACGCCCGATCGAGGCAGGCCATCGACCTCGAGGACTCCGCCGTCGTCATCGCCCCGATGATCCCATGGTCGATCGCCGGCGCCGTGCCGCTCTCCACCATCGGCGCCCCGACCTCCAGCATTCTCGTCGCCGTGTTTCTCTATCTGCTGCCCCTCACCCGCCTGATTCGCCCGACCGCCGGTTCCCGATTTCGCGGCGCCGGAAATCGGGAACCGGAAACGCACGACATCGCACAGTGAGGATTTCGTGAAACGGCGGAACGACGCGGAATCGTATGTTCATCCGAACACGGTCCCGGTTCCCGATTCCGAGGAATGGAAAATCGGGAACCGCAGATATGAGAAAGGGAGACCCGAGGGCCTCCCTTTCTCATATCAGGCGTATCAGGCGAAGTACTCGACGCCGGCCTCGAAGATCGGCTGGTACTTGTCGCCCGGGACGTTCACGTACAGGCCGTTGCCGGAACGCTCCGAGTGGCCCATCTTGCCGAACACGCGGCCGTCGGGGCTGGTGATGCCCTCGATCGCGAGCATCGAGCCGTTCGGGTTCACCGACAGATCCATGCCCGGCACGCCGGACTCGTCCACGTACTGCGTGGCGATCTGGCCGTTGGCCTTGAGCTGCGCCAGCACCTCGTCGGAGGCCACGAAGCGGCCCTCGCCGTGGGAGATGGCGACCGTGTGCACGTCGCCCACGGAGGTCTTCGCCAGCCACGGGGACAGGTCGGAGGCCACGCGCGTGCGCACGAGACGGCTCTGGTGGCGGCCGATCGTGTTGAACGTCAGCGTCGGGCACTCGGCGGTCATGTCGACGATGTCGCCGAACGGCACCAGACCCAGCTTGATGAGCGCCTGGAAGCCGTTGCAGATGCCGAGCATCAGGCCGTCGCGGTTCTTGAGCAGGTCGCGCACCGCCTCGGTGACGGCCGGGGCGCGGAAGAACGCGGTGATGAACTTGGCGGAGCCGTCCGGCTCGTCGCCGCCCGAGAAGCCGCCCGGGATCATCACGATCTGGCTCCTGTTGATCTCCTCGACCAGCCTGGCGGTGGACTCGGCCACGGCCTGAGGCGTCAGGTTGTTGATGACCAGCGTGTGCGCCTCGGCGCCGGCGCGCTCGAACGCGGCCGCCGAGTCGTACTCGCAGTTGTTGCCCGGGAACACGGGGATGATCACACGCGGCTTGGCCACGCCCGCACCCGTGTACACGGTCTTCTTCTCGGCGTGGAAGTCGATCGTCTCGACGGTCTCGCCCTTCTCCGCGGCATGGGAACGGTACGGGAACACGGACTCGATGCCGCCCTCCCACGCGTTCTGCAGCTCGGCGAGGTCGATGGTCTCGCCGCCCGCGACGAACTCGTACTCGGAGGAGGTCACGCCGATCTCGCCCACCTCGACGAGGTTGGAGACGGCCGGGATCTTCTCGTTGTCCTTGAGCTCGACGATGAACGAGCCGTACGCCGGGGCGAACAGGTCGTCGACGGCGATGCCGTCGTTGAGCGTGACGCCGATGCCGTTGCCGACGGCCATCTTGAACAGCGCCTCGGCGGTGCCGCCGTAGCCCGGCGTGGACACGGCCAGCGCGGTGCCGAAATCGGTGAGTTCCTCGACCAGACCGAACGCGTCGAGCAGCGCGTCCTTGTCCGGCGTCAGTCCGTCGACAAGGGTACGCGGCGCGATGCGCACGATGCGGTGGCCGGCCCCCTTGAACTCGGGGGAGGTGGCGCGCTTCATGTTGCCCACGGCCACGGCGAAGGAGATCAGGGTCGGCGGCACGTCGAGCGCCTCGAACGAGCCGGACATGGAGTCCTTGCCGCCGATCGCGCCGGCGCCGAGGTCGATCTGCGCCATCAGGGCGCCCAGCACGGCGGCCGTCGGCTTGCCCCAGCGCTCCGGCTCGTCGCGCAGCTTCTCGAAGTACTCCTGGAAGCTCAGGTACGCCTTCTCGTGCTCGAAGCCGGCCGCGACCAGCTTGGCCAGCGATTCGACGACGGACAGGTAGGCGCCGGTGAACTGGTTCTTCTCCATGATGTACGGGTTGAAGCCCCAGGCCATCGCAGAGGCGGTGGTGGTCTCGCCGAACACCGGGAACTTGGCGACCATCGCCTCGTTCGGGGTGAGCTGCTTGACGCCGCCGAACGGCATGAGCACGGTGCCCGCGCCGATCGTGGAGTCGAAGCGCTCGGACAGGCCCTTGTTGGAGGCCACGTTGAGGTCGGTGACGAGCGCGTGCATGCGCTCGGACAGGGCGCCGGAACGCCAGGCGGCGGGCACCTCGTAGGACTGCTGCGCCTCGACGTGCACGGCCTGGTGCTTCGGGGCGCCGTTGGAGGCGAGGAACTCGCGCGAGAGGTTCACGATCTCGTCGCCGTTCCAGGTCATCACCATGCGCGGGTCCTCGGTCACGGTGGCGATCACCGTCGCCTCGAGGTTCTCCTCGCGTGCGTAGCCCAGGAACTCGTCGACGTCCTCGGCCGCGACGTCCACGGCCATGCGTTCCTGCGACTCGGAGATCGCCAGCTCGGTGCCGTCGAGACCCTCGTACTTCTTCGGCACGGTGTTGAGATCCACGTACAGGCCGTCGGCCAGCTCGCCGACCGCCACGGACACGCCGCCGGCGCCGAAGTCGTTGCAGCGCTTGATCAGGCGGCAGGCGTCGCCGCGGCGGAACAGGCGCTGCAGCTTGCGCTCGACCGGGGCGTTGCCCTTCTGCACCTCGGCGCCGTCGAGCTCGAGGGATTCGACGTTGTGCGCCTTGGAGGCGCCGGTCGCGCCGCCGATGCCGTCGCGGCCGGTGCGGCCGCCCAGCAGGATGACCTTGTCGCCCGGGGCCGGGGTCTCGCGGCGCACGTGGTCGGCCGGGGTGGCGGCCACGACCGCGCCCACCTCCATGCGCTTGGCCACGTAGCCGGGGTGGTAGATCTCGTTGACCTGACCGGTCGCCAGGCCGATCTGGTTGCCGTAGGAGGAGTAGCCGGCGGCGGCGGTCGTCACGAGCTTGCGCTGGGGGAGCTTGCCCTCGAGCGTCTCGGAGACCGGCACGGTCGGGTCGGCGGCGCCGGTCACGCGCATCGCCTGGTACACGTAGGAGCGACCGGACAGGGGGTCGCGGATGCAGCCGCCGATGCAGGTGGCCGCGCCGCCGAACGGCTCGATCTCGGTGGGGTGGTTGTGCGTCTCGTTCTTGAACAGGAACAGCCAGTCCTCGTCGTGGCCGTTGACGTCGACCTTCACCTTGACGGTGCAGGCGTTGATCTCCTCGCTCTCGTCGAGGCCCGTCAGGATGCCGTTCTTCTTGAGCCACTTCGCGCCGATCGTGCCCATGTCCATCAGGCACACGGGCTTCTCCTCGCGGCCGAGCTCGCGGCGCAGCTCGAGGTAGCGCTCGAACGCGGCCTTGACCGCGGCGTCGTCGATCTCGACGTCGGTCAGTCGGGTGCCGAACGTCGTGTGACGGCAGTGATCGGACCAGTAGGTGTCGATCACCTTGATCTCGGTGATCGTGGGCTCGCGGCCCTCCTCGGAGAAGTACCTCTGGCAGAACTCGAGATCGGCCAGATCCATCGCGAGCCCGCGCTCGTCGATGAACCGCTGGCCGGCCTCGGCGTCCATCTCGTTGAAGCCGGCGATGACCTCGACCTTGCCCGGGGTCGGGACCTGGGTCTTGAGGGTGTCCTTGACGGCCAGGCTCGCCTCGCGGGCCTCGACCGGGTTGATGACGTAGCGCTTGATCGCCTCGACGTCGGCGTCCGTCAGATCGCCCTCGAGCGCGTACAGCTTCGCGGAGCGGACGGTCGGACGCTCGCCCTGCGAGATCAGCTGGATGCACTCGGCGGCGGAATCGGCGCGCTGATCGAACTGGCCGGGCAGGAACTCGGTGGCGAACACCGAGGCGTCGCCGAAGTCCGGCAGATCGGCGTAGACGTCGTCCACCTGCGGCTCGCTGAAGACGGTCGGCGTGACCTTGTCGAACAGGTCCCTGTCGATGCCCTCGACGTCATAGCGGTTGACGATGCGGATCTTCTTCAGACCGGCGATGCCGAGAATGGTCTTGAGCTCGGTGTCGAGCTGCTGGGCCTCGACGTCGAAGCCGGGCTTCTTCTCCACGTACACGCGGAAAACCATGGGAATCCTTTCCTATGCGGTTTGGGAAGTCTTATGCGGAAAATGCGGGGAAAAAGAGCTGGCTCCCCTCATGGAGCCATGGAAGGGGAGCCAG
This sequence comes from Bifidobacterium santillanense, assembly GCF_018555385.1. Lineage (GTDB taxonomy): Bacteria > Actinomycetota > Actinomycetes > Actinomycetales > Bifidobacteriaceae > Bifidobacterium > Bifidobacterium santillanense. The sequence goes on along the minus strand of NZ_JAFEJS010000002.1, from coordinate 55,357 downwards.
CGGAAGAATCACTCGGCGCGTTCGATGCCCTCGGCCTCGGCCAGCTTGACCAGACGGCCGTAGATCTCCTCGTACGCGGGGATGATGTTGCCGAGATCGCGGCGGAACAGGTCCTTGTCGAGATGCTCGATCTTGCCGGACTTGTCCTTGAGGTCCCACAGGCGGCAGGTGTCCGGGGTGATCTCGTCGGCGAGCAGGATGGTGCCGTCGGAGGTCTTGCCCTCCTCGATCTTGAAGTCCACGAGCTGCACGTCGATCTTGGAGAAGATGTCCTTCAGACCGTCGTTGACGGCGCGGGCGATGCGGGAGATCTCGGCGAGCTCCTCCTCGGAGGCGAGGCCCAGGGCCACGATGCCGTCGTCGTTGATGAACGGGTCGCCCAGATCATCGGACTTGAGGCAGAACTCGAGGATCGGCTTCTTGAGCGGGGTGCCCTCCTCGACGCCGTAGCGCTTGGCGAAGGAACCGGCGGCGGTGTTGCGCATGATGATCTCGAGCGGGAACATGTCCATCTTCTTGACCAGCTGCTCGGTGTCGGACAGGCGCTTGATGAAGTGGCTGTCCACGCCGCGGGCCTTGAGCAGGTCGAAGATGACGGAGGTGATGTGGTTGTTCAGGTTGCCCTTGCCTTCGATCTGGGCCTTCTTCGCGCCGTTGCCGGCGGTCGCCTGATTCATGTATTCGACCCACAGCACGTCGGGGTCGTCGGTTGCGTACATCTTCTTGGCCTTGCCCTTGTAGAGCATTTCCAGTTTCTCCATTACTCGCCTTTCAGGAGTGGAATATCTGGGTGAACTAACGGTAAAAGGGTACCAATCGCCGGGGATAACGGCACCGCCCGGCGGCGGCGCCGTCCGGTGCCGCTACCGCACCTCGATGTCGAGCACGTCGGCCACACGGGCCGCCCTGGCGCGCGCGTCGTCCGCGGACGAACCGATCGCCAGCGCGACGGCCATGCGGCGATGACCATGCACCTCGGGCTTGGCGAAGATGCGCAGATCGGTGCCCGGCTCGGCGAGGGCGCCCGCCACGTTCGAGAACTCCGCCTCGCCGTCGCCGGCGACCACGATCGCATGGCTGGCCGCGACGGATCCCTCCGGCAGCGACAGCGCGACGTGATCGGCCGTGACCGGCAGGCCGAGGATCGCGCGCGCGTGCAGCGCGAACTCGCTCAGACGCTGCGAGGCCATCGTCACCATGCCCGTGTCGTGCGGGCGCGGGGAGACCTCGTTGAACAGCACCGAACCGTCGGTCAGCACGAACAGCTCCACGCCGAACACGCCCCAGCCGGTCTCGCCGGTGGCCCTCGCCTTGGCGACCAGCCCCTCGACGGCCGTGCGCGCGATGCGACCGGCCTCGGCCAGCACGGCATCGCTCGAGGACGCCGGCTGCCAGGACTCGCGGTAGTCGCCTGACTCCTGGCGCTGGCCGATCGGCGCGCACGTCACGATCCCCGCCGACGACGAGATCGTCAGTACGGTCAGCTCGTAGTCCAGCGGCGCCAGCGCCTCGACGATCACGCGCGACACGTCGCCCTCGTCGGCGGCGCGGCGGCCCTCCTGCGCCTCGGTCCACGCGGCGTCGATCGCATCGGCCGAGCGCACGACCGACTGTCCATGGCCGGACGAGCTCATGATCGGCTTGACGACGCACGGATAGCCGACCTCGTCGGCGCCCGCGCGCAGCTCCTTCAGAGAGCCCGCGAACCGGTACGGCGTGGTCGGCAGCCCCAGCTCCTCGTGCGCGATGACGCGCAGGCGCTCGCGATCCATGCAGATCGCCGCGATCTCGGCGCTCGGCACCACCTGGATGCCGCGGGCGGCGGCATCGGCCAGCTCGGACGTGGCGATGGCCTCGACCTCCGGCACCACGATGTCCGGCCTCACCTCATCGAACAGCGCGCGCAGCTCGCCCGCGTTCGCCATATCCAGCACCCGGGCCTCATGCGCGACCTGCTGGGCCGGGGCGCCCTCGTACGAATCGGCCGCGCACACCCACGCGCCGAGACGCATCAGCTCGATGGCGACCTCCTTGCCGAGTTCGCCGGAACCGAGGAACAGCACGCGCGTCGGATGCGCGCCCAGCGGCGTGCCCAGCGTGCGCCCGCGGTCATCGGCGCGGGAGAGGGGGGAAATGACGGAATCGTTGGAAATCTTCGCGTTATCGGTCATGCGGATATTCTCGCATCGCCCGTGGAACTCGTCGCGGCCCGTTCGCCCCGAGAATCCACCGGTCGGTAACGGGCTATAAGCAGCGCGTATAGACACGCCATTGCGGCCGGAACGGGCCCCTCATAGAGTGAATGTCACCGGTCGGTCGGTACTGACGATCGGGCCAACGTTTCTCAAGGGGTCTGCAAGGGGTTGCAATGGGGAAGGGCGATCCGTCGTTCATCGGAAATCTGATTTCGCGAAGGGCGACGGCACTGCCGCCGAACCCGTTCGCCGAGGCCGACGCGCGCGTCGCGGCGTCGATCCGCGCCGGACGGCACGTCATCGACCTGTCCAAGGGCAATCCGGACGGCACTCCGCCCGCGTTCATGCAGGACGCGCTCGCCCACGCCGCGCACGACCCGTCCTACTTCCGCTATCCGCCGTTCGACGGCATCCCCGAATACCTCGCCGCGATCCGCGACTGGTACGGCGAACGCTACGACGTCGCCCTTGACGAGCGGACGGATCTCCTCGCCGTCGCCGGTGCGTCCGTCGGCATCTCCACGGTGATCGACGCGCTGATTGACGAGGGCGACCTCGTCGTGGCCGTCGACCCGTACTACCCGCAGTACGAAGGATCGACCGCCGTCGCCAAAGGCGCATTCGCCACGATCCCCGCCGATCCGGCGCATGGGTTCCTGCCCGACCTCGACGCCGTCGATCCCGCCCTGTGGGACCGTGCGAAGCTGCTGATCCTCAACTATCCGAACAATCCGACCGGCGCCGTCGCGACCCCCGAATTCTACGAACGGGTCGTCGCGCTCGCGCACGAGCACCGGTTCGCGGTCGTGAACGACTTCGCCTACGCCGGCATCGAGTTCGGCGACGAGCCGTCGCCCAGCATCCTCGAGACGCCGGGCGCCGCGGACGTGGCCGTCGAACTCGGCTCCCTGTCGAAGATGTTCATGGTCGCCGGCTGGCGTGGCGGATGGATCGCCGGCAATGCCGACATCCTCGCGGCGTCCAAGGCCGTGCACCGCCAGACCACCGTTCTTGCGCCGAGCGTCATCCAACGGGCCGGCGCCGTGGCGCTGAACGGCGATCTCAGGTCCGTCGCCCGGCTGGCCGCAACGTACGGCCACCGGGCGCAGGTCCTCTCCGACGGACTGTGCGAGGACGGGCTCGACGTGGTCGAGGTCCATGGCGGCCTCTTCCTATGGGCGCGCGTGCCCGAAGGGTACGGCACCTCCGACGAGTTCACGACATGGCTGCTCGAGCACGCCGGCGTCGCAGTCATCCCCGGTTCCTGCTTCGGCCCGCATTCCGACGGCTATGTGCGCTTCAGCCTCCTCAGACCCGAGCCCGACCTCTACGAGGCCGTCTCCCATATCGGGCGCGTCCTGAAGTCGTAGACTGGAGCAATGCGTGAACACGGAGTTGAGGAAGCACACGGGGAATACGGGCAAGAGGAAGGCATCGACCGCCCGCTGACCATCGCGCTGGTGGTCGACACGGTCGGCAACCAGGGCAACGGCACCTCCAATTCGGCGCTGCAATGGGCAGCCGAACTGGAGCGTCAGGGACATCACGTGCGTCTCGTCGGCATCGGCGCCCCCGAGTACCCGGCGCGCGTGAACAGGGTGCCCCTGGTCTCATGGGTGGCCGCCAAACAGCAGATGCAGTTCGCCGAGCCGAGCGACACGCTGTTCCGCACGGCGTTCCGGGGCGTCGACGTCGTACATGTCTACATGCCGTTCAAATTCGGACGCCGCGCCGCGAAGGTCGCCCGTCAGATGGGCATCCCCGTGACCGCCGGATTCCACCTGCAGCCGGAGAACGTGCTGTACTCGGCCGGGCCGCTGCGCTACGTCCCGGGCGCGGAGAGGTTTCTCTACTGGCTGTTCCGCCAGTGGCTGTACAAGCGCATCGACCACATCCACACGCCCACCGAGATGACCGCGAGCCTGCTGCGCGAGCACGGGTACCGGGGCACGCTGCACGTGATCTCGAACGGGTACTCGCCGCGCTTCACCGCACGCGAGCCCGCCGATCCGTCGGCGCCGGCGCATGTGCCGTTCCGCGTCGTCGCCTCCGGGCGTCTCGCGCACGAGAAGGACCAGATCACGCTCATCAAGGCGATATCGATGAGCCGTCACGCCGGCGACATCCAGCTCGTCATCGCCGGCACCGGGCCGCTCAAGCGCTACCTCACGTTCCGCGCGCACCGCCGGCTCAAGCGCAGGGCCGACATCGGCTTCCACCGCAACGCCGACATGCCCGCGCTGCTCAGATCGTGCGATCTGTTCGTGCACTGCTCGATCGCCGACATCGAATCGGTGAGCGTCATCGAGGCGATGGCGAGCGGTCTCGTGCCGGTGATCGCCGCATCGGAGCTGTCCGCGGCGAGCCAGTTCGCGCTGCTCGACGAATCGCTGTTCCCCGTGCGCGATGCGGCTCTGCTCTCCCGACGCATCGACTGGTGGATCGACCATCCGTCCGAACTCGCGCGGTGGGGCGCCGAATACGCGACCCACACGCGCGAGCACTACTCGGTGGAGGCGTCCGTCCACAGGTTCGTCGACATGGAACGCGAGGCCATCGCTACAGCAGCGCGATGAGGGCGTCGGTCTCCTCGTCGGTGGTGGCCCAGCTGGTGCAGATGCGCATTACGGTGTGCGTGTCGTCGGCCTTCTCCATGAAGCCGAGACGCACGTTCCGCTCCAGCCGTTCGATGGTCGGCTGGTCGAGCGTGGCGAAGATCTGGTTGGTCGGCGCGTCGAAGGTCAGCGTGTAGCCCTTCTCGCGCAGCGCCCCGCGGATGCGGTCCGCCTGTTTGTTGGCGTTGCGCGCGATGCGGAAGTAGAGGTCGTCGGTGAACAGCGTGTCGAACTGGACGCCGAGCAGGAAGCCCTTGGCCAGAAGCGCGCCGTGCTGCTTGACGATGGTGAGGAAATGCCTCGGGGTATTGCGCTTGGTGAACACCACGGCCTCGCCGAACATCGCGCCGACCTTGGTGCCGCCGATGTAGAACACGTCGCAGATGTCCGCCAGCTCGGGCAGCGTCACGTCGCATCCGGTGGAGGTCAGACCGTAGCCCAGGCGCGCGCCGTCGACGAAGAACGGCATGTCGTATTTGTGCGCAACCTCGGCAAGGCGTTCGAGCTCGGCCTTAGAGTACATCGTGCCGTATTCGGTGGCGATGGAGACGTATACGCAGCCGGGGAAGACCATGTGCTCGTGGTTGCCGTCCGCGTAGAACGTGGCGCAGTAGTCGTCCAGCTCGTCGGCGTCCATCCTGCCGTCATGGTGGGGGAGGGCGATCACCTTGTGTCCGGAGTATTCGATGGCGCCGGCCTCGTGGACGTTCGGGTGTCCGGACTCCACGGTGACGACGCCCGCGTAGGACGGGGTGATGGCGTCGATGACGACCTGGTTGGTCTGCGTGCCTCCGACCATGAACCACACGTCCGCATCCGGCCTGCCGCACGCGGCGCGGATTTTCTCCTTGGCGGACGCGCAGATCTCGTCGGAGCCATAGCCGGGGTAGAGGTTGTCGTTGATGCGAGCGAGCGTGTCCAGGATCGCGGGGTGCGCGGCGCGCGAATAATCGTTTTCGAAGGAAAGCATGGTCACGAGTGTATGACCCGAATGCGTCTGACGTGTGTATCGGTCGGGTGATGTTGGGTCACGGGCGCCGCGAGGCAAAAGAGTGGCCCCGGAACCGAAGGGAAAAATTCCGGGGCCACTCTGTATGGGGAAGGAGGTGATGGAACGTTCGCCTCATCCTGCCTGACGTCGCACCGCATTGCGCGACGCTTCGGCTCACACAGTACAAACCATCGTTAGATCGGCGGCCCGGCGCCTGCGCCGTATGACCTGCGCCGCCCAGACCCGCGAACCGAGGTTCGCCGTATTCAGTTATCTTGAAGGCGTTGCGCCTGCGGTCTTACGACTTTCTGCGCCTCGTTGCGACCTGCCGAATTCTCGGCCGATCTTAAACTCCGGCCTTCACTTGCAGTATACCTCAATTCCGAACATCGACACGCATGTAGTCGGCTCATTTATGGTGCTCGATGCCAATGTTCCGTAGTGCTTTGATGTGATTTGATGAAATGGACAAAAGCGAACATGTGAGCGTTATCGATGTGTGGAAACGAACATTTTTCGATGATGTCCGGCGCTCCGGGCGAGCGCGACACGCCGGAGTTGGACAGCCCCGGAAACTCCTGTATAGTAACCACTCGTTGTCCAACACCGACGAAAGCCGGTGGAGAGCACATGGTGGCTATAGCTCAGTTGGTAGAGCATCTGATTGTGGTTCAGAAGGTCGCGTGTTCGAGCCACGTTAGCCACCCCATCGGGAGCCCCGAGGCGAAATGCCTCGGGGCTTTTCCGTTTTCCGCCGAGACCCCGTCGGGCTCCGTCGGCGGCTGCGTCACGGCGTGTCGTTTGTCGCGCTCCGACGTAATATAGATATTCGTGTGTGCCAGCGGCATGCCTTATGTGACAGGTGTGCGGGCTGGGATATCCCGCGAATCGCATGAATCGCGCGCAGCAATGCGGCGGCGAGAGACGAGCGGGCCATCGGGCCGGTGGGCAGTGGCTGACTTTCTTTCCGATTCGGGTGCGCCCGGAGCTTTCAGGGGAGTGTGGTCCACTGCGTCGCGGGCCTCACGGAAGCAAGAGATAACACTGAATCGGAGAATTCAAGTTGCCTACTATCGAACAGCTCGTCCGTAAGGGACGTTCGCCGAAGCCGAAGAAGTCGAAGACTTTGGCGCTCAAGGGCAGCCCGCTGCGTCGCGGCGTGTGCACCCGTGTCTACACCACCACCCCGAAGAAGCCGAACTCGGCTCTTCGTAAGGTCGCTCGTGTCCGCCTGTCCTCCGGCATCGAAGTCACCGCCTACATCCCGGGCGAGGGCCACAACCTGCAGGAGCACTCCATCGTGCTCGTGCGCGGCGGCCGTGTGAAGGATCTCCCGGGTGTGCGTTACCACATCGTGCGTGGCGCGCTCGATACCCAGGGTGTCAAGGATCGTAAGCAGGGTCGTTCCCTGTACGGAGCAAAGAAGGCGAAGTAAGAGATATGTCACGTAAAGGCCCCGCTAAGAAGCACGTCGTTCTGCCCGACCCGATCTACGGCTCGACCGTCGTGGCGCAGCTGATCAACAAGATCCTGCTCGACGGCAAGAAGTCCATCGCCGAGGACATCGTCTACTCCGCGCTCGACATGGTCAAGGAGAAGACCGACCAGGAGCCGGTCGCCGTCCTCAAGCGCGCTCTGGACAACATCCGTCCGTCCCTCGAGGTGCGTTCCCGCCGCGTCGGTGGCGCCACCTACCAGGTCCCGGTCGAGGTCAAGCCGAACCGCGCCAACACCCTGTCCCTGCGCTGGCTGACCGACTTCTCCCGCGCCCGCCGCGAGAAGACCATGGCCGAGCGTCTCGCCAACGAGATCCTGGACGCCTCCAACGGCCTCGGCGCTTCTGTCAAGCGTCGCGAGGATACTCATAAGATGGCAGAGGCCAACAAGGCCTTCGCTCACTACCGCTGGTAATTCAAGTAGAACGAGAGTTAAGGAAAACTCATGGCGCTAGACGTCCTTTCGGATCTCCACATGATCCGCAACATCGGCATCATGGCTCACATCGATGCCGGTAAGACCACCACCACCGAGCGTATTCTGTACTACACCGGCAAGAGCTACAAGATCGGCGAGGTGCATGATGGCGCCGCGACGATGGACTTCATGGCTCAGGAGCAGGAGCGCGGCATCACCATCCAGTCCGCCGCCACCACCTGCTTCTGGAACCGTCAGTCCCACGACACCAAGGACAAGTTCCAGATCAACATCATCGACACCCCGGGCCACGTGGACTTCACGGCCGAGGTGGAGCGCTCCCTGCGCGTGCTCGATGGCGCCGTCGCCGTCTTCGACGGCAAGGAAGGCGTGGAGCCGCAGTCCGAGACCGTGTGGCGTCAGGCTGACAAGTACGGCGTTCCGCGTATCTGCTTCATCAACAAGATGGATAAGCTCGGCGCGAACTTCTACTACTCCGTCGACACCATCAAGGAGAAGCTGGGCGCCACCCCGATCGTCATGCAGCTTCCGATCGGCGCCGAGAACGACTTCTCCGGCGTCGTCGACCTGGTCGAGATGAAGGCCTACGTCTGGAACGGCACCGAGGGCCTCGGCGCCAAGTACGACGTCACCGACATCCCCGCCGATCTCGCCGACAAGGCCGAGGAGTACCACGAGCAGCTCGTGGAGGCCGCGGCCGAGGCGAACGACGAGCTCATGGACAAGTTCTTCGAGTCCGGTGAGCTGTCCAAGGAGGAGATCCGCGCCGGCGTGCGTGCGCTGACCATCGCGAAGAAGGCCTTCCCGGTCTTCTGCGGCTCCGCCTTCAAGGACAAGGGCGTTCAGCCGATGCTGGACGGCGTCGTCGACTACCTGCCGTCCCCGGAGGACGTGCCGGCCATCAAGGGCTACAAGCCCGGCGACGAGTCCGTCGAGATCGACCGCAAGCCGGTCACCTCCGATCCGTTCTCGGCTCTGGTCTTCAAGATCTCCACCCACCCGTTCTACGGCAAGCTCGTGTTCGTGCGCGTCTACTCCGGCGCCGTCAAGCCGGGCGACTCCGTGCTCGACTCCACCCGTGAGAAGAAGGAACGCGTCGGCAAGATCTTCCAGATGCACGCCGACAAGGAGAACCCGGTGGATGCCGCCGAGGCCGGCAACATCTACACCTTCGTGGGTCTGAAGAACGTCACCACCGGCGACACCCTGTGCGCCATCGACGCCCCGATCACCCTCGACTCCATGACCTTCCCGGAGCCGGTCATCCAGGTGGCCGTCGAGCCGAAGACCAAGGCCGATCAGGAGAAGATGGGCATCGCCCTCGCCAAGCTGGCCGAGGAGGATCCGACCTTCCAGGTCTCCACGGACGAGGAGTCCGGCCAGACCCTGATCGCCGGCATGGGCGAGCTCCAGCTCGACATCATCGTCGACCGTATGCGCCGCGAGTTCAAGGTCGAGTGCACCCAGGGCAAGCCGCAGGTCGCCTACCGCGAGACCATCCGCAAGGCCGTCATGGACCAGGGCTACACGCACAAGAAGCAGACCGGTGGTTCCGGCCAGTTCGCGAAGGTCCTGATGAACTTCGAGCCGCTCGACACCACCGAGGGCAAGACCTTCGAGTTCGAGAACGCCGTCACCGGCGGCCACATCTCCCAGGAGTTCATCCCGTCCATCGAGGCCGGCGTCAAGGAGGCCATGGAATCCGGTATTCTGGCCGGCTTCCCGGTCGTGGGCGTCAAGGCCACCGTCACCGACGGCCAGATGCACCCGGTCGATTCCTCCGAGATGGCCTTCAAGCTCGCGGGCTCCATGTGCTTCAAGGAGGCCGCTCCGAAGGCCAAGCCGGTCATCCTCGAGCCGATCATGGCCGTCGAGGTCCGTACTCCGGAGGAGTACATGGGCGAGGTCATCGGCGATCTGAACCAGCGCCGTGGCAACATCCAGTCCATGAACGACGCCACCGGCGTCAAGGTCATCGACGCCAAGGTCCCGCTGTCCGAGATGTTCGGCTACATCGGCGATCTGCGTTCCAAGACCCAGGGCCGCGCCATGTTCTCCATGCAGATGGATTCCTACGCCGAGGTCCCGAAGTCGGTCTCCGACGAGATCATCAAGGCCCAGCGCGGCGAGTGACACGCGTAGCTACGTTGATTTGCGGTCAGTCTCCAGTCAGCGGTAATATCGTGTACCGCTGACTGGGTTCTGGCTTCTCAATGTGGCACGAAACCCAGAAACCCAGTAACCCTACGAAACGTCCAGGAGGACAAAGTAATGGCAAAGGAAAAGTACGAGCGTACTAAGCCGCACGTTAACATCGGTACCATCGGCCACGTCGATCACGGCAAGACCACTCTGACCGCGGCCATCTCCAAGGTGCTGCACGAGGAGTACCCGGACCTCAACCCGGAGTACGACTTCAACCAGATCGATGCCGCTCCGGAGGAGCAGCAGCGTGGTATCACCATCAACATCGCCCACATCGAGTACCAGACCGCGAAGCGTCACTACGCTCACGTGGACTGCCCGGGCCACGCCGACTTCGTGAAGAACATGATCACCGGCGCTGCCCAGATGGATGGCGCTATCCTCGTTGTGGCCGCCACCGACGGCCCGATGGCCCAGACCCGCGAGCACGTCCTGCTCGCCCGTCAGGTCGGCGTCCCGAAGATCCTGGTCGCCCTGAACAAGTGCGATATGGTCGAGGACGAGGAGCTCATCGAGCTCGTTGAGGAAGAGGTCCGTGACCTTCTCGACGAGAACGGCTTCGATCGCGACTGCCCGGTCATCCACGTCTCCGCCTACGGCGCTCTGCACGATGACGCTCCGGACCACGAGAAGTGGGTTGAGCAGATCAAGAAGCTCATGGACGCCGTCGACGAGTACATCCCGACCCCGGTCCACGATCTCGAGAAGCCGTTCCTGATGCCGATCGAGGACGTCTTCACCATCTCCGGTCGTGGTACCGTCGTCACCGGCCGTGTCGAGCGTGGCCAGCTGGCCGTCAACTCCCCGGTCGAGATCGTCGGCATCCGCCCGACCCAGAACACCACCGTCACCTCCATCGAGACCTTCCACAAGACGATGGACTCCTGCGAGGCTGGCGACAACACCGGTCTGCTCCTCCGTGGCCTCGGCCGTACGGATGTCGAGCGTGGCCAGGTCGTGGCTGCTCCGGGCTCCGTCACCCCGCACACCAAGTTCGAGGGTGAGGTCTACGTTCTGACCAAGGATGAGGGTGGCCGTCACTCGCCGTTCTTCTCCAACTACCGTCCGCAGTTCTACTTCCGCACCACCGACGTCACCGGCGTCATCGAGCTGCCGGAAGGCGTCGAGATGGTTCAGCCTGGCGATCACGCGACCTTCACGGTCGAGCTGATCCAGCCGATCGCTATGGAGGAGGGCCTGACCTTCGCCGTGCGTGAGGGTGGCCACACCGTCGGCTCGGGCCGTGTCACCAAGATCATCGCCTGATTTCGTTCAGCGATCGATTGACACGCTTGAACTAGCGCGTTGAAAGAACCCCGGGTTCCGTAAGGACCCGGGGTTCTTCCGTATCCGGCGGCGGGCACCGTGGCACCCTCCCGTCGTGCGGACATACGCGGACTGTGTCGCGGTAGAGGGGTGATGGCATAATAGCCAAGGCAATTTTCGAGTTTGTCCCTGAATCAAGAAACATAGGTGAGTAAACGTGGCACAGACTACCAATGACATCAAGAACGGTTCCGTTCTGAACCTTGACGGCCAGCTGTGGACCGTCCTCAAGTTCCAGCACGTCAAGCCGGGCAAGGGCCCCGCCTTCGTGCGCACCACCATCAAGAACGTCCTGTCCGGCAAGATCGTCGACAAGACCTTCAACGCGGGCATGAAGATGGAGTTCGAGACCGTCGACAACCGCAACCTGCAGTACTCCTACGAGGACGGCGACAACTTCGTGTTCATGGACATGACCACCTACGATCAGGTGTACGTCCCGAAGACCCTCGTCGACAGCAAGTTCCTGCTCGAGGGCACCGACTGCGTCGTGTCCTTCCACGACGGCACCCCGCTGAACGTCGAGCTGCCGGCCTCCGTCGTCCTGACGATCACCCACACCGAGCCGGGCCTGCAGGGCAACCGCTCCAACGCCGGCACCAAGCCGGCCACCGTCGAGACCGGCGCCGAGATCCAGGTCCCGCTGTTCATCAACGAGGGCGAGAAGGTCAAGGTCAACACCGCCGACGGCTCCTACCTGGGCCGCGAGAACTGATTCCTCTTCGGTTCCACACCCAGTCCCATTAGTCGATACCGGTAAAGCAAAGGACCTGAAGCTGCAATGGCACGTTCCACCGCCCGCAAAAGGGCTCTGAACACGTTGTATGAAGCGGACGAGAAGGGTCAGGACATCCTGTCCCTGCTCGAGGAGCGCATCGAGACTCCCGGCGCGCAGACGCCGCTGCCCGAGTACGCCATCGACCTCGTCCGTGGCGTGGCCGAGCATCTGAGCGAGATCGACTCCACCCTGGATGAGCATTCCACCGGGTGGAAGGTCAAGCGTATGGGTGTCGTCGATCGCAACATCCTGCGCATCGCCGCATGGGAGATCCTCTTCAACGATGACGTACCGGACAAGGTCGCCATCGACGAGGCGCTGTCGCTCGCCAAGACGCTGTGCGACGACGATTCGCCCGCATTCATCCACGGACTGCTGTCCGCCATCACCACGGCCAAGGAAAAGCCGATCGACTGATTTTTCATTGAACGCCTCCCCGTAATACGGGAGGCGTTTTTGTGAACGGGGACCTTCGCGACGGGCGAAGGACCCGTTGACGATCCATGAGCCTTTCGCCAGCGAAGGCAGGAGGATTCATGCGCGTTTTCCGCGCGTGTGAGTCTGCGCTGGCCTATAACCTACAGTTAGGATACCCAAGCGGAAAAGGGGGTTTTGGTGAGCGAGAACGCGAACTATGGCAAGGACGATGCTGTCCTTGTGTTGGAGGATGGGCAGGTGTATGTGGGCGAGCCCTACGGCGCCCGCGGCGCGACCACGGGCGAGATCGTGTTCTCCACCGGCATGACCGGCTACCAGGAGACGCTCACCGACCCGAGCTACGACCGTCAGATCGTGGTGCAGACCTTCCCCCACATCGGCGATACCGGCGTGAACCACGAGGATCCGGAATCCTCGCGCATCTGGGTCGCCGGCTACGTCGTGCGCGACCCCTCGCCGAACGTGAGCAACTGGCGCGCCGAAGGCAGCCTCGATGACGACCTCGTGGCCAACGGCATCGTGGGCCTGGCGGACATCGACACCCGCAAGCTGGTGCGTCACCTGCGTTCCGCCGGCGTCATGCGCGCCGGCATCTTCTCCGGCGACGCGCTCGTGGACGAGTCCGGCCGCGTCAGGGAGATCGACGAGCTGCTCGCGCAGGTCAGGGACACCCCGCAGATGCAGGGCCTGAGCCTGTACGACGAGGTCTCCACCAAGGAGGCCTACACCATCGAGCCGTGCGGCGAGTTCGAGGGCAGGGAGCCGCTGTACACCGTGGCCGCGGTGGACCTCGGCATCAAGGCGATGACCCCGCACCGCATGGCCGAGCGCGGCTGCCGCGTGCACGTCGTGCCCTCCACCGTCACGTTCGAGCAGATCGAGGATCTCAACCCGGACGGCGTCTTCTTCTCCAACGGCCCGGGCGACCCGGAGCAGGCCGGCCCGGAGGTCGATCTGCTGCGCAAGGTCCTGGACGCCGGCTACCCGTTCTTCGGCATCTGCTTCGGCAACCAGCTGCTCGGCCGCGCGCTCGGCTTCGGCACCTACAAGCTCAAGTTCGGCCACCGCGGCGTCAACCAGCCGGTCAAGGACATGACCACCGGCAAGATCGAGATCACCGCCCACAACCACGGCTTCGCCGTCGACGCGCCGATCGGCGAGACCGTCGACGCCCCGTTCGAGGACGGCAGGTACGGCAAGGTCTTCGTCAGCCACATCGACCTCAACGACGACGTGGTCGAGGGCCTGCAGTGCGTGGACATCCCCGCGTTCTCCGTGCAGTACCACCCGGAGGCCGCCGCCGGCCCGCACGACGCCGCCTACCTGTTCGACCGTTTCTGCGAGCTCATGAAGAACAACCCGCGCCAGGAGCGCGCCAACTCCAAGGAAGGTAAGTGATATGCCGAAGCGCACCGACATCAAATCCGTGATGGTCATCGGATCCGGCCCGATCGTGATCGGTCAGGCCGCGGAGTTCGATTACTCGGGCACCCAGGCATGCCGCGTCCTGAAGGAGGAGGGCATCCGCGTCATCCTCGTCAACTCCAACCCGGCCACCATCATGACCGATCCGGAGATGGCCGACGCTACCTACATCGAGCCGATCGCCACGCCGATCCTCGAGCAGATCATCGCCAAGGAGCGCCCTGACGCGCTGCTGCCGACCCTCGGCGGCCAGACCGCCCTGAACGCCGCGATGGCGCTCGGCGAGGCCGGCGTGCTCAAGAAGTACAACGTCGAGCTGATCGGCGCCTCCCTCGAGGCCATCGACCGCGGCGAGGACCGCGAGCTGTTCAAGAAGGTCGTCGACGAGGCGGGCGCCGAATCCGCCCGCTCCCGCATCGCCCACACGCTCGCCGAGGTGGACCGCATCGCCGACGAGTTCGGCTACCCGCTGGTCGTCCGCCCGAGCTTCACGATGGGCGGCCTCGGCTCCGGCATCGCGCACGACGAGGAGGAGCTGCACCGCATCGCCGGCGCCGGCATCCACTACTCGCCGACCGACGAGGTCCTGATCGAGGAGGGCATCGAGGGCTGGAAGGAGTTCGAGCTCGAGCTCATGCGCGACCGCAAGGACAACGTCGTGGTCGTCTGCCCGATCGAGAACGTCGACCCGGTCGGCGTCCACACCGGCGACTCCATCACCGTGGCCCCCTGCTTCACCCTCACCGACCGCGAGTACCAGAAGCTGCGCGATATCGGCATCGCGATCATCCGCGGCGTCGGCGTCGACACCGGCGGCTGCAACATCCAGTTCGCCATCCACCCGCAGACCGGCCGCATCATCGTCATCGAGATGAACCCGCGCGTCTCCCGCTCGTCCGCCCTCGCCTCGAAGGCCACCGGATTCCCGATCGCCAAGATCGCCACCAAGCTGGCCCTCGGTTACACGCTTGACGAGATCCGCAACGACATCACCCAGTCCACGCCGGCCTCCTTCGAGCCGACCATCGACTACGTCGTCACCAAGGTCCCGCGCTTCGCGTTCGAGAAGTTCCCGGGCGCCGACCCGACCCTGACCACCTCGATGAAGTCCGTCGGCGAGGCCATGGCCCTGGCCGGCAACTTCCAGGAGTCTCTTGGCAAGGCCATGCGCTCCATCGACAAGCGCCACATGGGCTTCAGCTGGGACGGCGAGAAGCCGTCGGCCGACGAGGTCGCCGAGCTGCTCACGGCCATCCACACGCCCACCGAGAACCGCTATCTGGAGCTCATGCGCGCCATCTGGGGCGGCGCGACCATCGAGCAGCTGTACGAGTCCACCAAGATCGACCGCTGGTTCCTCAAGCAGCTCACGCTGATCAACGAGACCGCCCAGGCCGTGCGCGAGGCCGAAACCCTCACCCGCAGGCTGCTGCGCCGCGCCAAGCTGGCCGGCCTGTCCGATCTGCAGATCGCGCACCTGCGCGGTCTCGGCGACGAGGGCGAGAACACGATCCGCGAGCTGCGCTGGACCTACGGCCTCAAGCCCGTGTACAAGACGGTCGACACCTGCGCCGCCGAGTTCGACGCGGCCACGCCGTACTACTACTCCTGCTACGCGGACGAGACCGAGGTCAAGCCGCGCGAGCGCGAGGCCGTGATCATCCTCGGCTCCGGCCCGAACCGCATCGGCCAGGGCATCGAGTTCGACTACACCTGCGTGCACGCGGTGCAGGAGCTCGGCAAGGACTACGACACGATCATGGTCAACTGCAACCCGGAGACCGTGTCCACCGACTACGACATCTCCGACCGCCTGTACTTCGAGCCGCTCACCTTCGAGGACGTGCTCGAGATCTACGAGGCCGAGAAGAGGATGGGCCCGGTCAAGGGCGTCATCGTCCAGCTCGGCGGCCAGACCCCGCTCTCGCTCGCCGCGCGCCTCAAGGCCGCCGGCGTGCCGATCCTCGGCACCACCCCGGAGGCCATCGATCTGGCCGAGAACCGCGAGCTGTTCGGCGAGGTCCTCAAGAAGGCGAAGATGAACGCGCCGCGCTACGGCACCGCCCTGAGCCTCGAGGAGGCCCAGGAGGCCGCCCACTCCATCGGCTACCCGGTGCTCGTGCGTCCGAGCTACGTGCTCGGCGGCCGCGGCATGGAGATCGTCTACGACAACGCCCAGCTCGAGAAGTACGTGAACCGCGCACTGGCCGAGGCCAAGGCCGATACGGTCGTCTCCGGCAGGCTCCCCTCCCCGCTGCTCATCGACAAGTTCCTGCAGGACGCCATCGAGATCGACGTCGACGCGCTGTTCGACGGCGAGGAGCTGTACATCGGCGGCATCATGGAGCACATCGAGGAGGCCGGCGTGCACTCCGGCGACGCCGCGTGCACCCTGCCGCCGTCGACGCTGTCCGACGACCAGATCCGTCGTCTGCGCGAGGGCACCTACGCCATCGCCAAGGGCTGCGACGTCAGGGGTCTGATCAACGTGCAGTACGCCTTCATGGCCAACACGCTGTACGTCATCGAGGCCAACCCGCGCGCCTCCCGCACTGTGCCGTTCGCCTCCAAGGCCACCGGCGTGGCGCTGGCCAAGGCCGCCGCCCGCATCATGGCGGGGGAGACCATCGCCGACCAGCGCGCCAACGGTCTGCTGCTGCCCAAGGGCGACGGCGGCGTCATGCACCGCGGCCAGCAGGTGGCGGTCAAGGAGTCCGTCCTGCCGTTCAAGCGCTTCCGCACGCCCGTCGGCAAGACCGTCGACATCCTGCTCGGACCCGAGATGCGCTCCACCGGCGAGGTCATGGGCTTCGACCGCGACTTCCCGCACGCGTTCGCCAAGAGCCAGCTCGCCGCGTACGAGGGTGGTCTGCCGACCCACGGCAAC
Source organism: Bifidobacterium santillanense (assembly GCF_018555385.1). Lineage (GTDB taxonomy): Bacteria > Actinomycetota > Actinomycetes > Actinomycetales > Bifidobacteriaceae > Bifidobacterium > Bifidobacterium santillanense. Next base: position 38,562 of record NZ_JAFEJS010000002.1, on the reverse strand, counting down.
GTGTTCATCTCCGTCAACGACACCGACAAGCGACAGCTGCCGCTGATGGCCGTGCGTCTCGAGGAGCTCGGATTCACCATCTGGGCCACCGAGGGCACCGCCTCCGTGCTGCGCCGCTACGGCATCGAGTCGAAGATCGTGGACAAGATCTCCACCCGCGTGGACTCCGATCCGGAGGCTCCGGTTCAGGTCGTGCACGCCGAGGGCTCCGTCGGCAAGAACGTCGTCGAGCTCATCGAGGAGGGCGCGATCGACATGATCCTCAACACCCCGAACTCGCGCGGATCGCGCTCCGACGGCTACTCCATCCGAGCCGCCGCCATCGCCGCCGATCTGCCGCAGTTCACCACCATCACCGAGTTCTCCGCGGTGCTGCTGGCCATCGAGGCGGTCAAGCGCAACGACTACCAGATCATGAGCATCCAGGAGCACTCCAAGCAGCTGTTCGCGTTGGAAAGCAAGGACTTCTAAGGCATACGGCAAGAGGTTCACATAGGCGAAAGGAATCGCGATGAACGCCAGCACCCAAGAGGAACAGGACAAGGAACGACTCGCGCGGCACTCGGACTTCGGTCTGCGTCTGCGCAATTCGATGGACAAGTACGGTCCGTTGTGCGTGGGCATCGACCCGCACCGAAAGCTCCTGACCGATTGGGGCTACAACGTTGACGCCGACGGCGCGGAGATGTACTCCATGCGCATGCTGCAGGCCGCGAACGGCCGCGCCGCCGCCGTCAAGTTCCAGCTGCCGATGTTCGAGCGCTACGGCTCGAAGGGCTTCGCGGCGCTGGAACGCGTGCTGTACGCGGCACGTCAGATGGGCGTCATCACGATCGTCGACTGCCTGCACGGCGGCCTCTCCACCACGATCTCGGCCATCGCCGACGCCTACTTCAAGCCCGGCGCGCCGCTGCGCGCCGACGCGATCACGCTGCTGCCGTACTACGGCGCGCGTTCGCTGCAGGGCCTGATCGACGAGGCGCTCGACAACGGCCGAGGCGTGTTCATCGCCTCCCTGACCTCCAACGAGGAGGGCAAGAGCCTGCAGTCCGCCATCCGACAGACCGGTGACTTCGAGGGCAAGACGGTGGCCTACGGCATCGCGGCCACCGCCCAGAAGCACAACGAGAACATCGAGGGCATGGGCTCGGTGGGCCTGATCATCGGCGCCACCATCGGCCAGTGGATCAACGAGACCGGCGTCGACCCGGCCAAGTTCACCGGCCCGATCCTGTCTCCCGGCTACGGCTGGCAGGGCGCCGAGGCCAAGGATCTGCGCACCGTGTTCAAGGGCACCAAGGGCAACGTCCTGGTGACGGTCTCCCGCTTCATCGCCTCCCACGGACCGGACATCTCCGCCCTGTCCGAGGCCACCGAGGCCATCGCGCTGGACGTGCGCCAGGCGCTGCTCGAGGCCACCAGGATCGGCGACGAGGAGCAGGAGCGGAAGGAAGAGGAGACCCGGCACCCGGGTCAGCCCGTGCACACCACGCATTCCTCGTCCACCATCATCGACATGGGCGGGAAGCGCGACCATACGAACGATCATCAAGGAACGAACACCGTGACCGAAGACGCCATCGCAGATCAGACCGATACCGCCGCCCCCACGCCGACCGGAACGTCGGCGGACGTCGCCGAGACATCGTCCGATGCGGACGCCGATGCGCTGCACGGCGGCCGACTGCTCGTGCTCACCGGCCCCGCCGGCGTCGGCAAGGGTACCGTCGAGGTGGCGTTGCGTAAGAAGCATCCCGAGGTGTGGGTGTCCGTGTCCGCCACCACGCGCGATCCCCGCCCCGGCGAGGTCAACGGCGTGAACTACTGGTTCATGAGCGAGGACGAGTTCGCCGCCAAGGAACAGGCGGGCGAGTTCCTCGAGACCGCGCTGGTGCACGGCATGGCCCATTACGGCACGCCGCTCAAGCCGCTGGAGGAGCATCTCGCCGTCGGCACGCCGACGATCCTCGAGATCGATCTGCAGGGCGCACGCCGCGTCAAGGAGAAGGCCGCCGAACTCGGACTCGAGGTGATGACCGTGTTCATCGCGCCGCCGAGCTTCGACGAGCTGGTGCGTCGCCTGACCGGCCGTGGCACCGAGACCGAGGAACAGCGCCGGCGCCGCCTCGAGACTGCCAAGATCGAGCTCGCCGCCGAAAGCGAATTCGACGTGACCATCGTCAACGAGAAGGTCGAACAGGCCGCCGACGATCTGTGGAACGTCATCGCCAAGGAATACGGCATCGACGCCTGACGGAAGCGATACGGACATACGAATGGGGGGATGCGCCTTCGCGGTGCATCCCCCCATTCGCGTCGATCCCGACTCGGCCTCCGGACCGATCAGGGGACGCCGGGTCGGGATCGGGAAGAAAGACATCAGCCGACGGAACGCTGCGCGGTCTCGTCGCCTCCGTCGGCCCCGTCGGTCTCGCCTCGTCCGGCCCTGCGCTCGGCGATGATCGCATCGGCGAGCTTCGGCTTCTCGGCGAGCTGTCCGGTGAAGCCGGGGCGGATGTCCATGTGGAGCACGAGGCTCGTGCGGTAGCCCTGCCCGGCGAGCTTCTTCGCGGCCTCGCCGGCCACGTGCAGCACGTCGTCCAGATCGCCTTCGACGTCGGTGAACAGCGCGTTGGTCTCCTGCGGGAGCCCCGAGTCGCGGATCACCTCGATGGCCTGCGTGACGTACGGCGACACCTCGGAGCCGGCGCCGGTGACCGACACCTGAATGGCGGCCACGGTGTTGAGGTACGGCTTGCCGGTCCTCGGGTCGATCGGCACCTCCTGCCTAACGGCGAAACGGTCGGACACGGTGTTGAGCGCGTCCGACGCGTCGTGGTTCTGGTGCTGCGTCGTCATGTCCGTCACCTCCAGGCCCAGGCGTGATCCATCGGGCCCGAACCCTGCCCCAGGTCGAGCATCGCCTTCAACGCGCCGGTCAGGTAGTCCTTCGCGTGGCGGATCGCCTCGGGCAGCGCCTCGCCCTTGGCGAGGTTCGAGGCGATCGCCGAGCTCAGTGTGCAGCCGGTGCCGTGCGTGTTCGGGTTGTCCACGCGGTCGCCGTCGAACCAGGTGATCGTGCCGTCCGTCTCGGCGAGCACGTCGTTCGCGTCGTTGGTGTGGTGGCCGCCCTTGACGAGCGCCGCGCAGCCGTAGCGTTCGGTCAGAGCCCTCGCCGCGCGCTCCATCGAATCGGCGTCGGTGATCTCGAGTCCGGACAGGACCTGCGCCTCGGGGATGTTCGGCGTGATGACCGTCGCCAGCGGGAACAGCTTCGAGGTCAGGGCCGCGATCGCGTCGTCGCTGATGAGCTTCGCGCCGGAGGTGGCGACCATCACCGGGTCGAGCACCACGTTCGTGGCGTGGTGGAAGGTGAGGCGATCGGCGATCACGTCGATGATGTCGGTGGCGGAGACCATGCCGATCTTGACGGCGACCGGCGGGATGTCCTCGAACACGGCGTCGATCTGGTCGGCGAGGATGTTCGGCTCGGTGTCCTGGATGGAGCGCACGCCGGTGGTGTTCTGCGCGGTCAGCGCGGTGATGGCGCTCATGCCGAACACGCCGTTGGCGAGCATGGTCTTCAAGTCGGCCTGCATGCCGGCGCCGCCGGACGAGTCCGAACCGGAGATCGCGAGTACGGGGGGAAGGGTGGTTGATGCATGTGATGACATGGCTTTCAGTCTAGTCAACGCAAGCGGTTTCCGCACCTGTTTTTCCCTTGGTTTTCCTTGATTATTCGCCGTTCCTGTGATGTGATGGAGGGGCTTCGAGAACAAGGAAGGGAGAGCCCATGTCCAACGACGTGCTACGCCGCGACGGCGTGCTCGCGCGCATCACCGGATTCGACGAGGGACGCGTCGCGTACTACGCGGTGATGCCCAACGGCCGCACCACGCAGCTGACGTTCCCGCGTCAGGAGGTGTTCGACGTGGGCGACGTGCTGCTCGTCGGCGACGGCTTCTACACGAAGGTGCCGGCGGACGTGTGGCCGGTCAGACCGCGCGTCGGCGTCGTGCGCCGCGCGCTGGAGGACTGCGTCGTGCTCGAGACCTCCGACGGCCTCGAACTGCTCGAGGGGGACTATCCGACGAGCATCATGCCGGGCAACACCGTGGAGTTCACCGACCTGTTCGGCATCGAACGGGTGCTGTGGCCCACGCCCATCCGCCCCGGCGAATCCGACCACGACGACGACATCAAGCAGTACCGCATCACGCCCGGCACCGACCCGGGACTCACGTTCGACTCGTTCGGCGGCTACGAGCAGGTCATCACCCGCGCCAAGGAGCTCATCGAGACGCAGCTGGGCAACAGCGAGCAGATGCGCGCGATCGGCGCCAAGCCCATCAAGGGCGTGATCTTCACCGGCGCGCCCGGCACCGGCAAGACGCATCTGGCGCGCATCATCGCCAACGTGGCCGACGCGCAGTTCTATCTGGTCTCCGGCCCCACGATCGTGAGCAAGTACGTGGGCGACAGCGAGGAGACGCTGCGCATGATCTTCGCCGCCGCGCAGGCGGACAAACGCGCGATCATCTTCTTCGACGAGATCGACTCGATCGCCTCCTCGCGCGACACCGACACGAACGGCGTCGGCAAGCGGCTGGTCGCCCAGCTGCTGACCCTGATGGACGGCTTCGCGTCCAAGGGCAACGTGGTGGTCGTCGCCGCGACCAACCGCATTGAGGACGTGGACCCGGCGCTGCTGCGCCCGGGCCGCTTCGACTGGCAGATCCCGTTCCCGATGCCGAACGAGCACGACCGGCTCTCGATCCTGCGCGTGCAGGCGAGGACCCTCGCCACCGAGGGCGAGCTGCCCCTCGCGGACATCGCCCGGCGCACCGAGGGCTGGAGCGGCGCCGAGGTGTGCGCCATCTGGACCGAGGCCGCGCTCGTCGCCGCCAAGGACCGCCGCGGCGCGATCCGCGCGGACGACCTCACGACCGCGTTCGAACGCGTCGAACGCCGGCCCGAGCTGCGGGCGCACCGCGGATAGGCCGGCGGACCAACCATACGGCGAGAGGGGCGCGCCGCGCCCGATGTGGAAGGTCATCGGACGAGACACGCCCCTCTCTCTATGGCGGATCGTGCTATGCCGATCCGACGGTCACTTCCGTCACTCGGTGGCGGTCGAGTAGAGCTTGTTGCCTTGGGCGGCGTACTTCTCGCTCATCTGGTCGAGTCCGGCGCGGATCTCCTCGGGGCTCAGCACGTTGGCGGACACGACGCCGTCGGCCGCGGTCGGCTGGGCGGTGGCGGGCACGCCGGCGATGGACTCCTCGACGATCCGCTGCTGGGCGGCCTCGCCGCCGAACGCCTTGCGGATGTTCTGCGAGATGGCCATCGAGCAGAACTTCGGGCCGCACATCGAGCAGAAGTGCGCCATCTTGGCCGGCTCGGCCGGCAGGGTGTCGTCATGGAACGCGATCGCGGTGTCCGGATCGTAGGACAGGTTGAACTGGTCGAGCCAACGGAACTCGAAGCGGGCCTTCGAGATCGCGTCGTCACGGTCCTGCGCGTGCGGGTGATGCTTGGCGATGTCGGCGGCGTGGGCGGCGATCTTGTAGGCGATCACGCCCTGCTTGACGTCATCCTTGTTCGGCAGGCCCAGATGCTCCTTCGGGGTCACGTAGCACAGCATCGCGGTGCCGTAGCGGGCGATCTCGGTGGCGCCGATCGCGGAGGTGATGTGGTCGTAGCCCGGCGCGGTGTCGGTGGTCAGCGGTCCGAGGGTGTAGAACGGGGCGCCCTTGCACACGGCCTTCTCCAGCTCGATGTTCATGCGGACCGTGTCGAACGGCACGTGGCCCGGGCCCTCGATCATGACCTGCACGTCCTTGTCCCAGGCGCGCTGCGTGAGCTCGCCCAGGGTCATCAGCTCGCTCAGCTGGGCCGCGTCGTTCGCGTCGGCGAGGCAGCCCGGACGCAGGCCGTCGCCGAGCGAGAACGCGACGTCGTACTTGGCGAAGATGTCGCACAGCTCGTCGAAGTGCGTGTACAGGAAGCTCTCCTGGTGGTGACGCAGGCACCAGTCGGCCATGATCGAGCCGCCGCGCGAGACGATGCCGGTGACGCGGTTCGCGGTCAGCGGCACGTAGCGCAGCAGCACGCCGGCGTGGATGGTCATGTAGTCGACGCCCTGCTCGCACTGCTCGATGACGGTGTCGCGGAACAGCTCCCAGCTGAGCTTGGAGGCGTCGTCCTCGACCTTCTCGAGCGCCTGGTACATCGGCACGGTGCCGATCGGGACGGGGGAGTTCCTGAGGATCCACTCGCGGGTGGTGTGGATGTCGTTGCCGGTGGACAGGTCCATCACGGTGTCGGCGCCCCACTTGGTGGCCCAGGTGAGCTTCTCCACCTCCTCGTCGATGGACGAGGTCACGGCGGAGTTGCCCATGTTCGCGTTGAGCTTGGTCAGGAAGCGGTTGCCGATGATCATCGGCTCGGCCTCGGGGTGGTTGATGTTGCACGGCATGACGGCGCGGCCGGCCGCGAGCTCGGAGCGCACGAGCTCCACGTCGCAGTTCTCGCGCTCGGCCACGTACTTCATCTCCGGGGTGACGATGCCGTGGCGGGCGTACCACATCTGGGTGATCGGGTGGTCCTTGGCGCGCATCGGCTGGTGCGAGCGTCCGCGCCATTCCTTGGTCGCGCGGCCGCGCTTGATGGCGCGCTTGCCGTCGTCCTCGAGATTGCGGCGGCGGCCCTCGTACTCCTCGACGTCGCCGCGGTCGCGGATCCAGTCGAGGCGCAGGGGCTTCAGACCCTCCTTCGGATCGCACTTGGGGCCCTCGGTGTTGTAGTCGTGGAACGGCGGGTTCGGGCCGACGCCCGGGGTGTCGGACAGCTTGATCTCGGTGTACGGCACCTCGAGGTCGTAGGAGCCGTACTCGTAGGAGAACGGCACGGACTTGGTCTTGCGGATGTGCGCCTTGTCGCGCTGCTTGGAACCGCGGGCGGCGATGTCGACGCGCTGCTGCTTGGCGAGCTTCTGCGCGTCCTTCGCCTGCTTGGCGTTGGTGAACTTCCTCTCGGTGGCCTCGGCGCCGGCGGCGGCGTTGCCCTCCTGGGCGGCCTGCGTGTCGGCGGCCGGGGTGTGGGTGACGATGCGCGGCGCGTAGCCGTGCCTCGCATCGCCGCGCACGGCCTTCCAGCCGGAGACCATCGCGCGGGTGGCCTCCTCGGGGTTTTCGGCGCCGGCGATGGCGGAGACGGCAAACCAGCCGGCGGCCTTGGTGCTCGCGAGCATGTCCATGTCGGCCGCGGTCACGCCGCCGCCGACGACGACCGGGAACTCGGAGGCGGAGCAGATCGTGTTGATCTGCGCGGCGTCGAGCGTCTTGCCTGAGCCGTCGTTGCCGCCCACGGAGGCCTCCGGCTTGGTGGTGGAGACGTGCAGCGGGCCGGCGCCGATGTAGTCGATGCAGCCGTCGGGAAGCTCGTTGATGAGCTTGACCAGGCTCTCGGTCTCGGCCGACAGGCCGACGATCGCCTCGTCGCCGAGCAGGGCGCGGGCCTCGCGCGGCTCCATGTCGGTCTGACCGATGTGCACGCCGTCGACCTTGATGCCCTTGCGGCGGGCCTGCCAGACCACGTCGGCGCGGTCGTCGATGACGAAGGCCACGGAGTCGGACTTCTCGTTGTCCTCGATGATCTGCGCGATGTCGCGGGCCATGTCGGTCAACTCGGAGGCATCGGCCTTCTTGGCGCGCAGCTGGACGAAGGTCGCGCCGCCGCGCAGGGCCTGATCGACCACGTCGGTCAGCGGTCTGCCCTTGCAGTCCTCGGGGCCCACCACGAAGTAGGCGGACAGGTCGAAGCTGTCGCGCATCGACGCGTACGGGTATTCGTTGCTCATTGTTTGTCTTCCTTTGGGTTGGTTGATGGAAGTGTGGGTGGTTTCGACGGCCCCTGACGAGAACCGGGGGCGACCGTGCGGACGCCGTCGTCGGGTCCGCACGCACACGCCCGTCGGGCGTCAGGAGACCTGAATGGGGGAGGAGGCGACCTCGTCGGCCGTCACGTTCCACAGGGCGTCGAGGAACGCGACCTGGAACGATCCCGGGCCGTGGGAGCGCGTCTCGGCGATCTCGCCGGCGCGGTTGTACAGCGCGGTCGCGGCGAGCGCCGCGGTCAGCGGATCGGCCACCGCGAGGTAGACCGCGGTCACGCCGCCGAGCGAGCAGCCGGCGCCGGTGATCTTCGTCATCATCGCGCTGCCGCCGGGCAGGCGGTAGACGACGTCGCCGTCGGTCACGAGGTCGACGGCGCCGGAGACGGCCACGGCCGCCCCGCCGTTCGGCGCGGACGCGGCGAGGAAGCGCGCCAGACGCCTCGCCGCGTCCACGGCCGCGTCCACCTCGTCGACGGACTCGACGCCGGCGGGACGGGTGGCGTCGTCGGGGGCGATCAGCCCCCACATCGTCGCCAGGGCGATGATCTCGGAGGCGTTGCCGCGCACGACGGTCGGGGGAGCGGCGCGGAAGGAGCGCAGGATCTCGGTGCGCGTCGAGCCGATGCCGGCGGCCACCGGGTCGAGCACCCACTTGTGCCCGGACTTGTGGAACGCGCGCGCGATCCTCGGCAGCGCGTCCTTGTAGAACGGCAGCAGCGTGCCGACGTTGACGTAGTCGGCGCCGGCGATGGCGGCCGTGTCGATGACGTCGTCCGGCAGGAAGCTCATCGCCGCGGTGCCTCCCGCCGCGAGCTGCGCGTTGGCCACGAGGTTGATGGTCACGAAGTTGGTGAACGACTGCGCCATCGGAGTCGTGGACCGCACCGCCTCGGCCGCCGCCCTGATGCGCGAGCGCACGTCGGCGAGGCCGTCGGCGTCGTCTCCGGACCCGTTATAAGGGGAATCGATATCGCGTTCGTTGCGATGGATATGCGATGAGTCGCTCATGATTCACTGCTCCCTACGCTGGTCTTAACCAACAGGTTCAAAGGGTCGGGTCTCACGCCCATCTCAACCCGCCGAGTGCCGCGGGTTCCCCTGCATGTCTGTGTTATTGATCCTGACGCTATGCGTCAACATGGACAAAAATGTGACGCAATCGCACACATGCGTGTTCGGACTCTTGCGGGTAGCGCGTCCGCGTGGTAAAAGCGGGCTCCCGCGACCATGTCCCGACGTCCGGCGGAGGCGCCGGATCCGCGCCGTTCCCGCATGGCGCCGTCCGGTCCCGCCCGGTCGGCGTATGCAGGTAATCTGAAGCGGTTGTAAGACCCCAAACCGTTCAAACCAGAAGGTGCATTGTGGCTCAGTCCAAACTTGATGAAGTCGTATCCCTCGCGAAGCGTCGCGGTTTCGTGTTCCCCGCCGGCGAGATCTACGGCGGTACCCGTTCCGCCTGGGATTACGGCCCGCTCGGCGTCGCGCTGAAGGACAATATCAAGCGCGAGTGGTGGCGTTCGATGGTCGTCACCCGCCCCGACGTCGTCGGCGTCGACACGTCCATCATCCTGCCGACCCCGGTGTGGGTCGCCTCCGGCCACGTCGCCGTGTTCAACGACCCGCTGGTCGAGTGCCTCAACTGCCACAAGCGCAACCGCGCCGACAAGCTCCAGGAGTCCTACGCCGAGAAGCACGGCGACAAGCTGCCGGAGAACGGCATGGCCGACATCGTGTGCCCCGACTGCGGCACCCGCGGCAAGTGGACCGAGCCGCGCGACTTCAACATGATGCTGCGCACGCACCTCGGCCCGGTCGAGGACGAGAACAGCCTGCACTACCTGCGCCCGGAGACCGCGCAGGGAATCTTCGTGGACTTCAAGAACGTGATGACCTCCTCGCGTTCCAAGCCGCCGTTCGGCATCGCCAACATGGGCAAGTCCTTCCGCAACGAGATCACGCCCGGCAACTTCATCTTCCGCACCCGCGAGTTCGAGCAGATGGAGATGGAGTTCTTCGTCGAGCCCGGCACCGATGAGGAATGGCACCAGTACTGGATCGACGCCCGCACCCAGTGGTACCTGGACCTCGGCGTCAAGCCGGAGAACCTGCGTCACTACGAGCACCCGAAGGACAAGCTGGCCCACTACTCCAAGCGCACCGTCGACATCGAGTACAAGTTCGGCTTCCAGGGCTCCGACTGGGGCGAGCTCGAGGGCGTCGCCAACCGCACCGACTTCGACCTGTCCGCGCACGCGAAGCACTCCGGCGAGGACCTGAGCTACTTCAACCAGGCCACCGGCGAGAAGTACGTCCCGTACGTCATCGAGCCGGCCGCCGGCCTGACCCGCTCCCTGATGTGCTTCCTCGTCGACGCGTACGATGTGGACGAGGCCCCGAACACCAAGGGCGGCGTCGACAAGCGCACCGTCCTGCGTCTCGACCCGCGCCTGGCTCCGGTCAAGGCCGCCGTCCTGCCGCTGAGCAAGAAGCCGGAGCTGCAGTCCGTCGCCCAGGACCTGGCCGCCGACCTGCGCCAGCACGAGTGGATGATCGACTACGACGAGTCCGGCGCCATCGGCCGCCGCTACCGCCGCGAGGACGAGATCGGCACCCCGCTGTGCATCACCGTCGACTTCGACACCCTCGACGATCAGGCCGTCACCATCCGCGACCGCGACACGATGAACCAGGAGCGCGTCTCCCTGGACAAGGTCGCCGAGTACGTGGACTCCCGCATCGGCGAGCACCGCAGCCGCGTGCCGATGAAGCCCGTCGCCATGGGCGGCGAGGCCTGGCCGGATTCCGTGAAGATCAACGAAGCCGGTGGTCTGTACTAAGTGACTTCCGACAACGAAATCACGATCGACGAGCGCGGCGACTGCCTCACGGGGCAGGACCCGCGCTCGCCGCGTCATGCCATCGATGCGCCGACGGTCGCCGGCGCCGTCAAACCCGTCAGGCTCGGTCCGATCGAGGTGCCGACGCCGGTGGTGCTCTCGCCGATGGCGGGGGTCACCAACTGGCCGTTCCGCGTGCTGTGCGAGGAGTACGGGCCCGACGGGCTGTACGTGGCGGAGATGATCACCGCCCGCGCGCTCGTCGCCCGCAACCCCAAGGCCCTGCGACTGTGCCGCTTCGCGCCCACCGAGCGCGTGCGCTCGCTGCAGCTGTACGGCGTGAACCCCGCGATCGTCGAACAGGCGGCGAGGATCGTCGTCGACGAGCACATGGCCGATCACGTGGACCTGAACTTCGGATGCCCCGTGCCCAAGGTCACGCGCCGCGGCGGAGGCTCGGCCCTGCCGTGGAAGACCGACATCTTCACCGACGTGATCCGCCGCGTGGTCAGGGTGTGCGGCGAGGCGGACATCCCCGTCACCGCGAAGATCCGCGTCGGCATCGACCACGACCACGAGACCTTCCTCGAGGCCGGCCGCATCGCGCAGGAGGAGGGCTGCAAGGCCGTCACCCTGCACGCGCGCACCACCGCCGAATACTACGGCGGGCACTCCGACTGGAGCCGCATCGGCGAGCTCAAGGAGCGCCTCGAGATCCCCGTGTTCGGCAACGGCGACATCTGGGGCGCCGACGACGCCCTGGCGATGATCGCCGAGACCGGATGCGACGGCGTGGCCATCGGCCGCGGCTGCCAGGGGCGCCCGTGGCTGTTCGCCGACATCAGGCACGCGTTCGAAGGCTCCGACGAACGGTTCAACCCCACGCTGGGCGAGGTGTGCCGCGTGATCTCGCGCCACGCGCGTCTGCTCGTCGAGTTCTACGACGGCGACGAGCGCATGGCCGTGCACGATCTGCGCAAGCACATCGCCTGGTACCTCAAGGGGTTCCCGGTCGGCGGGTCCACGCGCAAGGCGTTCATGGAGTGCGAGAGCCTCGAGGACGTCGACCGCGAGATCGGCCGGCTCGACCCGGACGTGGAGTTCCCGCCCCGCGTGATCGACAAGCCGCGCGGCCGCGTGCGCTTCGCCAAGAAGGTCCATCTGCCCTACGGCTGGCTCGATTCGCGCACCACCAGCCACGAGGAGCGCGAGACGCTCTTCGGCGACGACCCGATGGACGCGAGCTACTAGGCCGCCGATCGGGTCGCGCATGCGGCATGCGCCGGCACACACTGCAACAACAAGGATTCCACACCCCATAATTGCGCTACACGCGCGAAAATATCACACAATACGGCGTGGCCCTGCGCTAGTCTAGGGTGTAACCGTGAAGTGACAGGAGCACAACGTGAGCGAGATCGCCCAGAACGAGGAGTTGAACGACAGGACCAACATCAAGGTCGTCGGCGTAGGCGGTGCCGGTGGCAACGCCGTCAACCGCATGATCGCCGAAGGTCTGCAGAATGTCGAATTCATCGCAGTCAACACCGATGCCAAGGATTTGCTGCGCTCCGACGCCGATGTGAAGATCTCCCTGTCCGACCAGTCCAGCCGTGGCCTCGGCGCGGGCGCCGACCCGGAGAAGGGCGCCAAGGCGGCCCAGGACCACCAGTCCGACATCGAGGAGGCCGTCAAGGGCGCCGACATGGTCTTCGTCACCTGCGGCGAGGGCGGCGGCACCGGTACCGGCGCCAGCCCGATCGTCGCGCGCGCGGCCCACCAGCAGGGCGCGCTGACCATCGCCGTGGTCACCCGTCCGTTCTCGTTCGAGGGCCCGCAGCGCTCCGCCTCCGCCGAGCTCGGCATCGACAACCTGCGTCAGGAGGTCGACGCCCTCATCGTCATCCCGAACGACCGACTGCTCGAGCTGTCCGACCGTTCGATCACGATCATGGACGCCTTCAAGACCGCCGACTCCGCGCTGCTGTCCGGCGTGCAGGGCATCACCGACCTGATCACCTCCAACTCGTACATCCACGTGGACTTCTCCGACGTCACCGCCATCCTGCGCGGCGCCGGCACCGCGCTGTTCGGCATCGGCTCCGCACGGGGCGAGGACCGCGCCACCCAGGCCGCCGAGCTGGCCATCAGCTCGCCGTTGCTCGAGGAGAGCATCGAAGGCGCCCACGGCGCGCTCATCAACGTCGCCGGCCCGACCGACATCGGTCTGCAGGAGGCCTCCGCCGCCGTCGAGCTGGTGCGCAAGGCCATCCACCCCGAGGCCCAGATCATCTGGGGCCTCGCGCTCGACGACGCCTACGGCGACGAGGTCCGCGTCACCGTCATCGCCGCCGGCTTCGACACCGTCAAGCAGGCCGCGGCCAACGCGGCCGCCGCCGGCATCCCGGCCGCCGTGCCGCCGCAGCGCACGGCCCCGGTCCAGCAGCGTCAGCAGCCCGCGCAGACGGCCCAGCCGCAGCAGACCCAGCAGCCGGCGCCGTCCGCGGCCCCGGCCCAGCAGAACCCCGCGCCGCAGGCCGCACCGGCCCAGCCGCAGCAGCCGGCGCCGACGCAGACCGGCCAGATCCCGGCCCAGCAGCCGGTCGCCCCGGCCGCTCCGGTCCAGCCGCAGGTGCAGCAGCCGACCACGTCGCCGTTCACCTTCGCCCCGGCCCCGGGATACCCGTCCTCGCAGCAGTTCCCGCAGCAGCCCGCGTACCCGTACACCACCCCGGACGCGAACGACCCGGGTGATCTCGACATCCCCGACTTCCTGCGCTGAGCCGCGGACGAGACCCCGAGACCAAAGAAAGGATTGAGACATGGCCGGATTCATGAAGAACGCGATGTCCTATCTTGGCATGTCGGACGTGGCCGAGGACGATGACGATTTCGACCTCGCCGAGGAGCCCGATACGCCGGTTGCCCCGGCGGCATCCTCCTCCGCGGCGTTCGACTCGGAACGCGTCGTGACCCCGATGCCCGCCTCCAAGCCGGCGTCCTCCGGCCCGACGCTGTCCTCCGGATCCACCACGCGCAGCGCGAATCCGTTCCAGAGCCGCATGAACCGCATCACCACCATCCATCCGAAGTCCTACGAGGACGCGCAGATGGTCGGCCGTGCGATCCGTGACGGCGTGCCCGTCGTGCTGAACCTGACCGGCGTGCCCGAGGCCGTGGCCTACCGCATCGTGGATTTCTCCGCCGGTGTGGTGTTCGGCGTGCACGGCTCCATGGAGCGCGTCACCCCGCGTGTGTTCCTGCTGAGCCCCTCCCAGGTGAACATCAAGGTGGAGGAGCCCATCACCGCGAACAGCGCCCACGATCTGTTCACCGAGTGACGTGTCGTCGGCGGGAACCGATCGTCCCGCCGGATCCCGACCCCGGACCGTATGACGAGCGCCGCATGATCCCATCGATCATGCGGCGCTCGTCGTTTGCCCCGTCGCCCTTCGCTCTCCCGTCCCCTCCAGTTTGTTCACAGCGAACGTCCCGCGGACGCTCCATGACGCTTGATACGGTGTCCGTATGCTGTTTCTCATCCTCATGCGACTGCTCGACGGCCTCATCGACGCCTACATCACCGTGCTGTTCATCCGCATGATCCTCGACTGGGTGGCGTTCCTGTCCCCGAGGTGGCGTCCGCGCGGCTTCGTCTACACGGTCATCGACGTCATCTACCGGATCACCGATCCGCCGCTCAACTGGCTGCGCCGCTACATCCCGCCGCTGCGGCTCGGGGCGGTCGGCATCGACATGAGCTTCATCGTGCTGTACTTCCTGCTGGTCGTGCTGCGCGTCCTGATCTGACGATCCGGGGAAAGCCGCGGGAGGGGCCATACCCCCCTATCACCTCGTCCAACATGCCCCGAATGTTCCGCAAACGCCACGAAAACTCCATAAAAGCTCAGGGTACGTGGTAAGGTCATGTTTGATACCAACGTAAGCGAGGCACAGCCCCAAAGCGAGGTGTAGATTTATGGCTCTGTTGACGCCGAAAGACATCAGGGAGCGCACGTTCCAGACGGTGCGTTTCAAGGAAGGATATGACGTCGACGAGGTCGACGATTTCCTTGACCAGGTCACCGAGACCGTCGAAGCACTCGGCAAGCAGGCCGTTGCGGGCGGACAGGCGACCCAGTCGTTGGGCCCGGACGTCACCGCACTCAACCAGAAGATTTCCGATCTCAACGCCCAGGTGCAGCAGCTGCAGAACGAGAACAAGCAGCTGAAGGATGCAGCGAAGCAGGACGCCGGCAAGGGGGATCAGAACGCTCAGGTCGTCGCCGCCAAGCTGTCCGAGGCCGAGGAGTCCAACCGCGCCCTCACCTCCCAGAACGAGCAGCTCAAGGCCCAGACCGACCAGCTGAACGCGCAGATCGACCAGCTGACCGCCCAGGTCGCCCAGGCCTCCGGCAACCAGGACGCGGTCGCTCAGCAGATCGCCGCCATCCAGAAGGAGCGCGACCAGTTCCGCGCCCAGAACGAGGACCTGTCCCGTCAGGTGGCCGCCTTCCAGCAGCAGGCCGCCGGCGTGCAGCAGCAGGCGCAGCAGATCGCCGACCTGACCCGTCAGCTCGAGGAATCCAAGCAGCGTGAGAACCAGCTGCGCGAGCAGGTCTCCAAGGTCGAGCCGAGCACCGAGACCGGCTCCCTGCAGAAGATCGCCGGCGCCGCGGCCGGTGCGGGCACCGAGCCCGAGCGCGCCACCGCCATGCTGACCCTGGCCATGCAGCTGCACGACCAGTACGTCGACAAGGGCAAGGCCAAGGCGAAGGAGATCGCCGAGAAGAGCCAGCGCGACTACAACGACCTCATCGGCAAGGCGAACGACTACAACGATCGCACCCGCACCGAGGCCGACGACTACAACAAGCGCATCCACTCCGAGGCCGACGCGTACTCCGATCGCACCCGTTCCGAGGCCGACGCGTACTCCGTCAAGACCCGTCAGGACGCCGACACCTACATGACCGACAAGCACAACGAGGCCGACCAGTACGAGGCCGAGGTGCAGCGTCGCGCCGCCGACTACGACAAGAAGGTCCGCGCGGACGCCGTCGCGTACGACAAGAAGCTGCGCGCCGAGTCCGATGGCTACAGCAAGAAGACCCGCGCCGCCGCCGACGACTACGCCGATCAGGTGCGCACCAACCTCACCAACGAGTCCAAGCTCATCGAGGGCAACATCCAGGGTCTCAAGCAGTTCGAGGCCGAGTACCGCGCCCGCCTGACCGACTTCCTCGGCCAGCTGGTCAACCAGGTCTCGGACACGAACAACTACAGCCGAACCGAGCAGTCCGGCGAGTGATCTCGAACTGATCCGCTCCATGGAAAAGATTCGAAAGGGACGGCTGCGCACGCGCGCGGCCGTCTTTGCTTGTGTCGCGATGGTCGCGCTGATCATCGACCAGCTCACCAAGCTGTGGGCGCTGGACGCCCTGGGTGACGGCCGCACCGTGCCGGTCGTCCCGGGGCTCCTGTCGCTGACGCTGGTGCGTAATCCGGGCGCCTCGCTCGGCTTCGGCTCGGGAGCCACATGGATGATCTCCCTGCTCGCCGTCGCCGCGTGCGTGGCGCTGGTCGTGCTGGCCGTGCGCACCATTTCGCTCGGATGGACCGTCGCGTTTGCCTTCGCGTTCGCGGGCGCGTTCGGCAATCTCATCGACCGCATCGCCTACGCCGAGGGCTTCCTCGACGGCAAGGTCGTCGATTTCCTTGACTACGGCTGGTCCGTGGGCAACGTCGCCGACGTGTATCTGGTCGTCGCCGGCGTCGCCATCGTGATCATGATCCTCATGAACGTGCCGTTCAGTCAGAAGGAGCTCGACGAACGATCGGGAAAGGGCGAGACGGCATGAGTCGTCTGGTCCCGGCCCCCGACGCGCTCATCGGCAAGCGCTTCGACGTCGCGATGGCCAAGATGCTGGGCGTATCCCGCTCCAAGGCCGCCGAACTCATCGACTCCGGTCAGGCGCGCGTGCTCGACCGGAACATCGCGAAATCCGGCACCCTGCAGTCCGGCGAGACCGTCGAGTTCGATCTGGTCGAGGAGCGCAAGGAGCCGGAGCCGATCGCCGACGACATGGCCGTCGTCTATGAGGACGACGACGTGGTGGTGGTCGACAAGCCCGTCGGCGTCGCCGCTCACGCCTCGGTCGGCTGGACCGGCCCCACCGTGCTCGGCTCGCTGCGCGACCGCGGCGTCCACATCACCTCGTACGGCGCCGCCGGACGCGAGGGCATCGTCTCGCGCCTCGACGTCGGCACGTCCGGGCTCATGCTCGTGTGCAAGTCCGATCTGGCGTACGTCGAGATGCGCCGTCAGTTCGCCGAGCATGAGGTCGTCAAGACCTACCACGCGCTCGTGCAGGGATCGCTCAAACAGGACAGGGCGACCATCGAGGCGCCGATCGGCCGCGCGAAGGTCTCCGACTTCCGCTTCTGCGTGACCCCCGCGGGCAAGCCCGCCGTCACGCACTGGGACGTGATGGAGCGGTTCGGGGGAGAGGCGACGCTGGCGTCGATCAACCTCGAGACCGGACGCACCCACCAGATCCGCGTGCACTTCTCCTCGATCGGCCATCCGCTCGTCGGCGACCACATGTACGGCGCGAATCCGGTGCTCGCCGCCGAGGTCGGCCTCGACCGCCAGTGGCTGCACGCCATGCAGCTCGAGTTCCGCCATCCGCGCACGCGCGTATGGACCACGGTCAAATCGCAGTATCCGGCCGACCTCGCGCACGCGCTGGACGTCATGCGCGCACGCCACGCGGACGACGACATGGTCGCCGCCGACTGAGCGCGGAACATCCATCGGCCCGGCCGATGCGGACGATAACCGGCCATAGATTCTTCGTATGACCGGAAACGGCCGCTCCATAATCCCCTTCCCCTGCGGGCCGGGCATTCGTGCGACGATTGCTCCGAATCACCACAACGGCAAGGACATACGGGAGGGGAATATGACCGCCAGTCTCGAATCGCACGACGGCGACGGCACGGTCGCGAACGAACAGGGGAGCCGCACCGGTCTGCAGCGCAAGATGGAGACCCGGCACCTCATGATGATCTCGCTCGGCGGCGTCATCGGCACCGGCCTGTTCCTGAGCTCCGGCTACACCATCCACCAGGCCGGGCCGATCGGCACGATCCTCGCCTACGCAATCGGCGCGCTCAACGTGTACATGGTGATGCTGTGCCTCGGCGAGCTCGCCACCGCCATGCCGCAGACCGGATCGTTCCACGTGTACGCCGGCCGGTTCATCGGCCCCGGCACCGGATTCACCGTCGCCATCATCTACTTCCTCGCATGGATGGGCGCGCTCGGCTCCGAGTTCACCGCCTCCGGACTCATCATGCAGAAATGGTTCCCGAACTCGCCCGCGTGGGCGTGGAGCGCTCTGTTCATCGTGCTCATCTTCACGCTCAACGCCCTGTCCGTGCGCTCGTTCGCCGAGGCGGAGTTCTGGTTCGCCGGCATCAAGGTCGTCGCCATCATCGCGTTCATCGCGATCGGCGCGCTCGCCATCGTCGGGATCCTGCCGATCGCCGGATACTCGCACGCGCCGGGACTGACCAACCTCGTCAAGGACGGCGTCTTCCCCAACGGCTTCGCGCCGGTCTTCTCGACGATGTCCACCGTCGCGTTCGCGTTCTCCGGCACCGAGCTGCTGGGCGTCACCGCCGGCGAGACGAAGGATCCGGCCGAGAACATCCCGAAGGCCATCCACACCACGTTCTGGCGTCTCGCCATCTTCTTCATCGGCTCGATCGTCGTCATGTCCGCGCTGATCCCGTGGCAGAAGGCCGGTGTCGACAAGAGCCCGTTCGTGCTGGTGTTCGAGGCGATCGGTCTGCCGTTCGCCGGCGACCTCATGAACTTCGTCGTGCTCACGGCCATCCTGTCCGCCGCGAACTCCGGCCTCTACGCGTCCACCCGCATGCTGTGGTCGCTGTCCAACGAGCATATGATCCCGAAGGTCTTCTCGCGCACCACCCGCAGCGGCGTGCCGCTCATCGCCCTGTGCACCGCGATGGCCGGCGGTCTCATGGCGCTGCTGTCGTCCGTGACCGCCGCGTCCGCGATCTATCTGGCGCTCGTCTCCAGCGCGGGCATCGCCATCGTCATCGTGTGGGTCGTGCTCGCCGTGTGCGAGATCCGGTTCCGCCTCGAGCTGAAGCGTTCCGGCCGCGACGCCGGCGAGCTCGCGTTCCGCACGCCCTGCTGGCCGGTCGTGCCGATCCTCGCCCTCGTGCTCTCCGGCGGCACGCTGGTGCTGTCCGCCGTGTACGAGTCGATGCGCTCGTCCCTCGTCACGATGGCCGTCATCATCGCGATCTGCTACGCGGTCCACTGGGCGCGCGTCCTGTGGAGGCGCCGTTCGGCCCGCGAGGCCTGATCCCGGCGGCCGGGGCCGGAGGGATCCTTCCGGCTCCGGCCGCTGAACACGCCATGCGGTAGTGTGGAACGCATGGCAAATTCGGGAAACTTCGTGCATCTGCATAACCACACGCACTATTCGCTGCTCGATGGAGCGTCCAAGATTCCCGACCTGGCGAAGTACGCGGCCGAACTGGGCATGCCGGCGATCGGCATCACGGACCACGGCAACATGCACGGCGCGTACGAGATGTACACGAACTGCGTGGCGGCCGGCGTCAAGCCGATCATCGGCATCGAGGCGTACGTGACGCCGGAGACCGCCCGTCAGGACAAGTCCCGCGTGCACTGGGGCACCGAGGACCAGCGTCGCGACGACGTCTCCGGCGGCGGCCTGATCACCCACATGACGATGTGGGCGGAGAACGACGAGGGCCTCGTGAACCTCATCAAGGCGAGCTCGGTGGCGAACCTCGAGGGCCGCGTCCAGCGCTATCCGCGTATGGACAAGGAGGTGCTGGCCACCTACTCGAAGGGAGTGATCGCGTCCTCCGGCTGCCCGTCGGGCATCATCCAGACGCGTCTGCGCCTGGGGCAGTTCGACGAGGCGCTGCGCGCGGCCGGCGAGTTCCAGGACATCTTCGGCCGCGACAACTTCTTCATCGAGCTGATGGACCATGGCCTGAGGATCGAGAAGCAGGTCACCTCGGACCTCCTGACCATCGCGAAGAAGCTCAACGCGCCGCTGCTGGCCACGAACGACTCCCACTACGTGCACGCCGAGGACGCGGAGGCGCAGGACGCGATGCTGTGCATCAACTCCGGCTCGCACCTCGACGACCCGGATCGCTTCAAGTTCGACGGCACCGGCTACTACATCAAGCCGGCCGAGGAGATGCGCGAACTGTTCCGCGAGTTCCCGGAGGCGTGCGACAACACGATCGAGATCGCGGAGCGCTGCAACGTGATCTTCGACGACCACGAGGACGGCGCGTTCATGCCGCAGTTCGACTGCCCGGAGGGCTGGGACGAGGCCTCGCTGTTCCTCAAGAAGGTCGAGGAGGGTCTGGAGCGCCGCTACGACGGCAACGTGCCCGAGCACGTCTCCAAGCAGGCGGACTACGAATGCGGCGTGATCTGCCAGATGCAGTTCTGCGGATACTTCCTCGTGGTGGCCGACTACATCCAGTGGGCCAAGGACCACGGCATCATGGTGGGCCCGGGCCGAGGATCCGCGGCAGGATCGATGGTCTCGTACGCGATGGGCATCACCGAGCTCGACCCCCTGGAGCACGGCCTGATCTTCGAGAGGTTCCTGAACCCGGAGCGCGTCTCCCTGCCGGATATCGACGTCGACTTCGATCCGGACGGGCGCCTCGACGTCATCAGATACTGCGGCGAGAAGTACGGCACCGACAAGGTCGCCCAGTGCGTGATCTACGGCGTCATCAAGACCAAGCAGGCCCTCAAGGACTCGGCGCGCATCATGGGCTACGAGTTCGCGATGGGCGACAAGATCACCAAGGCGCTGCCGCCGAGCAAGAACGGCAAGGACGCGAGCCTCAAGGAGATCTTCGACCCGACCTCCAAACGCTACGACGAGGCGCGCGAGTTCCGCGAGCTGTACGAGTCCGACCACGACGCGCACATGATCGTCGACAAGGCGAAGACCATCGAGGGACTGATTCGTCAGACCGGTGTGCACGCGTGCGCGACGATCATGGGTAGCGAGCCGATCACCGACACCTCGCCGCTGCTGGAGCGCACCGACGGCACGATCACCACCACGTTCGAGTACCACACGTGCGAGACGCTGGGACTCGTGAAGATGGACTTCCTGGGCCTGTCCAACTTGACGGTCATCCAGGACACGCTCAAGAACATCGAGGCCAACGGCAAGCCGGCCGTCGACTACACGAAGATCCCGCTCGACGACAAGCCCACGTACGAGCTGCTCTCGCGCGGCGACACGCTCGGCGTCTTCCAGCTCGATTCCGACGGCATGCGCTCCCTGCTCAAGATGCTCAAGCCCGACAACTTCAACGACATCTCCGCATTGATCGCCCTGTACCGACCGGGCCCGATGTCGATGGACTCGCACACCAACTACGCCAAGCGCAAGAACGGCCTGCAGAAGATCACCCCGATCCATCCCGAGCTCGACGAGCCGTTGAAGCAGGTCCTCGACGAGACGTACGGCCTGATCATCTACCAGGAGCAGGTGCAGTCGGCCGCCCGCATCCTGGCCGGCTACTCGCTGGGCAAGGCCGACGTGCTGCGGCGTGCGATGGGCAAGAAGAAGCCGGAGGTGCTGGCCAAGGAGAAGATCCCGTTCTTCGCCGGCATGAAGGAGCACGGCTACTCGGAGGAGTCGGCCCAGGCCGTGTGGGACATCCTCGTCCCGTTCTCCGGCTACGCGTTCAACAAGGCGCACTCGGCCGCCTACGGCCTGATCTCGTATTGGACGGCGTACCTCAAGACCCACTACCCGGTCGAGTTCATGGCCGCGCTGCTGCAGGGCACGAAGGACAACAAGGACAAGACCGCCCTGTACCTGGGCGAGGCTCGCCGCATGGGCATCCAGGTGCTCTCGCCGGACGTCAACGAGTCCCAGTTCGCGTACTCGGCCGTCGGAGACGTCGTGCGCTTCGGCCTGGGCGCGATCCGCAACGTGGGCGAGAAGGCGGTCAACGACATCATCGCCGAACGCGAGAGCGCGCGCGGCCGGTTCGTCAACTTCATGGACTTCATCCGCCGCGTGCCGCTGACCGCGCTCAACAAGCGCCTCGTCGAGTCCCTGATCAAGGCCGGCGCGTTCGACTCGATCGACCCCAACCGCCGCGCCCTGTTCCAGATCCACGAGACCGCCATCGACTCGGTCGTGGGCCTCAAGCGCAAGCAGGCCGAGGGACAGTTCGACCTGTTCTCCGACGACGAGGACGGGGGAGCGGAGGCGATGGGCGACGCGTCCGTCAGCGTGCCCGACGTCGAGGAGTGGGACAAGAAGACCAAGCTCAACTTCGAACGCGAGATGCTCGGCCTGTACGTCTCCGACCATCCGCTCTCCGGCATGACCGCCGTGCTCGCGGGACTGCGCGAGATGTCCATCGCACACCTCATCGACCGCGCCAGGACGATGGGCGACGGCCAGCAGGTCACGCTCGCCGGCCTCGTGACCAGCGTCGACCGTCGCGTGTCCAAGAAGGGCAACGCGTGGGCGATCGTCACCATCGAGGATCTGGAGAGCTCTATCCAGTGCCTGTTCTTCGGCAAGGTGTACGAGGCCGCGGCCGCCGAGCTCGCCGTCGATCAGGTGGTGCAGATCCGCGGTCAGGTGGAGCTGCGCGACGAGACCGTCTCCCTGAGGGCCACCGAGATGCAGGTGCCCTCGCTCGAGGCCGAGGACGAGCGGCCCCTGGTCATCACGCTGCCCGAGGTGGCGCTCGACCGGCCGCATATGATGCGGCTCGGCCAGGTGCTCACCAACCATCCGGGCTACTGCGAGGTCAAGCTCGCGATCATGGACGCGAAGGGCAACGCGGAGGTCATGACCTTCGGCGACCGGTTCCGCGTCAAGCGCGACACGTCGCTGTTCGCCGAGATCAAGATCCTGTTCGGACCGAGCTGCCTGCCCGCCGCGTGACGCTCACCACGGCTTGGTGGTCTGATTCTGCTTGGACTTCTGATCGGCGTCCTGCCTGGTGGATTCGCTGGTGTCGGTGGACTGCTGGTTCGATTTGAGCAGCTGCTCGACCTGCGCCTTCTGCGCATCGGTCAGGCCGGAGCCGTCCGATTGACGGTTGTTGCGCTGGTTGTCCGTCGCGGCTCCGGTCGCATCGTCCGACGCGCCGCCGGATCCCGACGAGCCGCCGCCCTGCTGCTCGGCCAGACGCTGCTCGATGAGTTCGGTCAGACGATGCGAGACCTCGGTGTTCGTCTCGAGCGACGCCCTGATGCTCGGCAGCAGCACCGCGCGCAGCGCGGCGGCGTCCTCGAACTGGGCGTCGGTCTGCTGCTGGCTCGCCTTGAGCGTGGACAGATCGGCGTCCTCCTTGGCGATCGCCTTGATGTTGCGGGTCAGGGTCGCGGTCGCCTGATTGAACCGGCCCACCGTGACGAGGTTCGCCCCGGCGAGGCCGGCCGCGACGAGCGCGAGCACGGCCAGCACGATCAGCGCGACGCGTACGGGAAGGGATGCCCGGGACTTCATATCAGCCTCCTCGAGAGCACGAACTGCGCGCCCGCCTCCCAGGCCAGCAGCACGGCCATCGCGATGGCCAGCGGCCAGACGACCGGCGTCGCGCGGGTACGGGATTTGGTGGTCGTCGTGACCTTCCACTCCTTCGACGCCTTGGCGGACATGCCGTCCCTGACCGTCTTCGACGCGGAGGTCGGCAGATACGAGCCGCCCATCTCGTCGGCGATGTCCTTGAGATTGCCCTCGTCCATCTTCGAGACGCCCGGCTGACCGGTGTCGGGGTCGGTCACCCACTGCTGGTCGGTGCCTGAGGAGGCGTTCGATCCGCTCACGCCGTCGGCGATCATCGGGATGTTGCCGCCTTCGGTCGATCCGACGCCCACGGTGAACGCGTCGGTCAGATAGCTGCGCAGCGTCGAGAACGTGCGGCGCGTACGGGTGGAGGTCTGCTCGCCGTCGGTGATCAGATACAGCACGATCGCGTCGTCGGGATGCTGGTCGCGCATCTGCTTGAGCGTGGAAACCAGCTGGTCGAGCGGTGCGTCGATCGACGATCCCGCGGACACGCTTGTCGCCTCGGGCGCGAGCGTCGAGGCCCAGTTGCGGATCGCGGGGGCGTCCGGGGTGAGCGGCACGTCCAGCGTGCCGGACGCGCCGAACCGGACCGCGGCGAAGCTCGCGTCCGCGTACATGGCCGTCACGTCGTCCACGGCCCTGCGCGCCGCGTCGAGTCGGGTGATCGTCTCGTCGGAGCCGTACCTCGCGTCCGTGACGGCCATCGAGCCGGTCACGTCGACCGCGACGACCACGTCGGTGGCGTTCACCGCGCGGGACGTGGTCGTCGACGTGACGCTCGGCGTGAGCACCATGAGCGCCGCGACGAGGCACATGAGGACGCGCCTGACGCAGGAGGCCGTCGTCTCGTCGCCGGAGAGGCCGCGCGCGCGGCGCACGATCTCCACGGCGGCGAACAGCGCCATCAGAGCCGCGACGGGTCCTCCGACGGGCCATCCGAGCGCGGGGGAGAGCGTCAACGATGTCAGCGAGTTCATGACGTTCATCGCTTCAACCTCCAGACGGTCAGCATCCACAGTCCAAGCACCGCGACCAGTGCGAGCGTCCACCACTTGGGGTCGTCGACGACAGCGGCCTGGTCGGCCCTGCGGTTCTGCGCCTCGCGGCGGCCATCGATGTCGCGCACCAGTTCGTCCACGCTTTTGCCTCCCGACTGCGTGAGGAACACGCCGTCATGGGCCTCGATGAGTTGCTTCATGCGCGTGGTCGTGTTCTCGCCCTCGCTCGCCCGCGGGCCGGAGAACAGGCCGTCGACGGTGATGCCCGCCTTGGCCGTCAGATCGAGCGCCTGTTCGAGCGTATAGGTCGGCTCCCCGGACACGACGTTGTCGGTGGCGAGCACGATCGACGCGGCGCGCGTGCGTCTCGAGGCGGCATCCGACGCGTCGGCCGAGGCCGAGGACGAGCCGTCGGAGCCGTACGTGAATCCGGGCAGCATCGCCGCGCAGGAGACCACGCCGTCGCCGATCAGCGACGTCGTGTCCTTGCGGTTCTGCGTGCCCTCGAGCCAGTCCGAGATCCTCTGGTAGTCGGCGTCGCTCATCTTGTCGATGTCGTCCTGCGATTCGACGCCCTTCAGCGTCTTCGACGCCTCCTCGAGCTGTCTGGAGACCAGATCGTAGTCGTCGGTCAGCGGGAAGACCGTGCGCGAGGTCGAATTGAAGATGCTCATGCCGATGCGCTCGCCCTGGAAATGCGAGACGAGATCACGGTACGTGTCGATCACCTGCCGGTCGTACGGCAGCGTCGATCCGGACACGTCGAGACACAGCACGATGTCGCGGCTCGCCGAACGCTCCTCGCTGCGGTCCACGGTCGAGGGACGGGCGATCAGCGCGAGGACGAGCAGCGACGCCGCGGCGAGCAGTGCGACGGCAGCGCGGTTCAGCCAGCGCCACCGGCGGAACAGACGGGAGGCGAGCTCGGTGTTGAGATCGTCGTCCAGCGAGAACACGCGTGCGGCGTCGCGTTCGTCGCGGGGGCGACGGGCGCGGCCGAACACGACCGTCAGCACGACGATCGCGGCCACGACGAGCACGCCGGCCAATGCGGCCCAGGGCCATTGCCAGGACAATTGCATCAGCGCGACCACCTTTCCACCAGATTCGACACCCAGCCGGCCGCCTCCTCCACGCTCGCACCTCCGGCGTCCGGATGGGCGGCGCCGTCGGCGAACTCCGGCGGGTACAGGGCCGAGATCGTCATGCGCAGCAGATCGAGCCCCTGCTTCGTCGACTGCGTGCGCGGCTCGCGGCGGATGTCGGCGAGCGTATGCGACGTCAGGTCGCGGCCCGACGCCTCGGACGCGTAGTCGCGAGCGATGGACGCCAATTCGGCGAACGCCTCCTCGCGGTCCAGCGCCCCGGAACCGTGACGCGACACCACGTCGTCGATGCGGCGATGCCAGGCGCGGCGATCCTGTGCCTCGGCGTGCGCGCCTCGGGGGACGGACCTGACACGCGTGCGGCGCGGACGCGACAGCAGCACCGCGCATGCGATCAGCGCGATCGCGAGCAGCACGCACGCGCCGGCCGCGATCGCAAGCGGCGTCGTCATGTCGATGGGTCCCACGGGCCTGAGCCCGGCATCGGCAAGGACCACGGTCATGGTCGTTCCCCTCATGCGGCACCTCCCGGTGCGTCCGATCCCCCCAACGCGAGTTCCGGGGCGGGCGCGAGCTGGTTGCGGGTCCGCCCGGCGAGTGCATGCGAGATCAGCGCGATGAACGCGTCGAACATGTCCTCGCTCGACCCGGCGCGGATCACATGGCCCCCCACGCGTTCGAGCTCATGCTCCAGCGCCGCGGCCATGTACGCGCGGTGCGTGTCCACCTGCGCCGCCGCCCGGGCGCTCGCGAAGAACGCCGGCAGACGGCGTCCGCCCACGCCGTCGAGGATGCGCATGGAGGCCGGGGCCGCAAACGGGTTGAGCGTCGCCACGTCGATGAGCACGATCGGATGGGTGCGCGCGATCAGACGCACGGCCCGCATGTGGCGTTTGGTCAGCGCGTGCTCGTCGGTGGCGAGCACGATCAGCGCGCGGCGGTCCTTGACGCGGCGCGCGTAGTCGAGCATCGCGTCGATGTTGCGGCCATGCGTCCACCGGCGGCGCAACGCGCCGTCCAGCGTGCGTTCGAACTGCGCGAAGCCGCCGTTGAACGGCACGCGCGTGATGCTCGCGGCGTCGCAGAACACCAGCGAGATGTCGTCCGACCGGCGCAGCGACAACGCCGCGAACATGCGCAGGGCGTTCGCGGCGACCTCGTAGGCGCGCTCCCCGGACGCGCACGAACCGGTCATCTCGCGTCCGACGTCGAGCAGCATCCACACCCGCGATGTGACCAGACGCTCGCGGTGCACCACCATGGGGCGGCCCTGCCGGGCGCTGGTCTTCCATTCGATGAGTCGCGCCTCGTCGCCGGGCTCGTAGGCTCGCACGTCCATCAGGTCATCCGAGCCGCCCGCGCGACGCGAGGCATGCTCGCCCTCGATCACGCCCAGCGCCTTGCGGACGGTGGGCAACGTCAGCTGCGTCCCCAACGCCTCGATCTTGGCTCTGATCGGATCGTCGATCATGGAACGGGAACCGCCTGCACGATGCGGTCGACCACCTGATCGGCGTTCACGCCGTCGGCCAGCGCCTCGAACGTGAGCACGATGCGATGGCGCAGGATCTCGCGCATATGCGACTTGAGATCCTCCGGCACCACGTAGTCGCGGCCCGCGAGCAGCGCACCGGCCTGTCCGATGCGCACCAGGGCGATCGAGGCGCGCGGCGAGGCGCCGAGACGGACCAGCGAGCCCAGGCCCTGCACCGGATGCGAACCGGCACCGCGCGACGTCGCGGCCACATCGGCCGCATAGCGCATGATCGCGTCGGAGACGTGCACGCGGCGGGCGGCGTCGCGCAGGAACTCCACGTCGCGGATCGAGATGCGCTCGGAGGCCAGCTGCGCCGGATCAAACACGTCCGAGCCGCGGCGGGTGAGCAGCGCCAGCATGCGCGTCTCCTCGTCGGGCGTCGGATAGGTCATCAGCGCCTTCATCATGAAACGGTCCATCTGGGCCTCGGGCAGCGTGAACGTGCCCTCCTCCTCGATGGGGTTCTGCGTGGCGATGACCATGAACGGCCTGGGCAGCGGGATGCGCTGGCCGCCGATCGTGGTCGCTCCCTCGGCCATCGCCTCGAGCATCGCGGACTGCGTCTTCGCGTTGGAGCGGTTGATCTCGTCGAGCAGCACGAAGTTCGCGTGGATCGGGCCGATCTGCGTGGTGAACTTCTGCGTGGCGAAGTCGAACACCTGCGTGCCCACCAGATCGGAGGGCATGAGGTCCGGCGTGCACTGCACGCGCTTGAACGTGCCCGACACGGATGTGGCGAGCGTCTGGGCGGCCGTGGTCTTCGCCAGTCCCGGCACGGATTCGATGAGGATGTGGCCGCCGGCCACCAGGGTCAGGATCAGGGATTCGCGCAGGTTGTCCTGACCGACGAGGGTCTGCGCGAAGCGGGAACGGATGCGATCGGCCAGAGCCTTGGCCCTTGCGACGTCATCGGCGGTCAGTGCGCCCGATGCGCTCGCCGTCGGCACCAGAACGGGCTGCGGGGGCGTCGAGGGTTTCGGAGGGAAAATTGCCATGCGTTCCACTGTACTAGGTGCGATGACGGCGGGTGGTCGGCGTTGACCGGCGATATGCGATGCACGACACGCTCGAGGCACCCGGCGTTGCCGGGCCGTCGCAGCATAGCTGCTCCCCTCGCCTATGGACGGTCCACTGGACCGTCCATTTCACGGCTCGGCAGCCAAGCCTACGGTCGCGCATGGCATATCGCCGGTCAACGCCCCGTCCGCGACGTATCGGCGGCGGCGGATCGCATGGCCGGATTCGTTGGATCGTCAGGGCAGCTGCCAGTCGACGGGATCGGCGCCCATGGCGATCAGAGCCTGGTTCGCGCGGGAGAAGGGGCGGGAACCGAAGAAGCCGCGCGAGGCGGACAGGGGGCTCGGGTGCGGGGACTTGATGATGACCGCGTTGGTCAGCAGCGGCTCGAGGGTCTGCGCGTTGCGGCCCCACAGGATGGCGACCAGCGGACGCGGCTTGCCGGTGGCCGGATCGATGCGGGCGTTGAGCGCGCGGATCGCGGCCTCCGTGACCTCCTCCCAGCCCTTGCCCTGATGCGAGTTCGGGCGGCCGACGCCCACCGTCAGACACCTGTTGAGCAGCAGCACGCCGCGTTCGGTCCACGGCGTCAGATCGCCGTTGGACGGGACGGGCACGCCGAGATCGGAGACCAGCTCCTTATATATGTTGATCAGGCTCTTGGGCAGCGGGCGCACATCGGGAGCCACGCAGAAGCTCAGTCCCACCGGATGACCCGGCGTCGGATACGGGTCCTGACCGACGATCAGCACCTTGATCGAGTCGAAGGGGATCGTGAAGGCGCGCAGGATGTTGTGGCTGGCGGGCAGCCAGTGGCGGCCGGCGCGGTTCTCCTCGCGCAGGAAGTCCCCCATGCGGTGGATGGTCGGCTCGACGTCCGCCAGCGCGGCCGCCCAACCGGGTTCGACGAGTTCGCTCAGTGGTTTGACGCTCATGATGTTCACTTTACGCGCAAAACCACGGCGAACGTGCATATCCGGTGCCGGCCCGTGCGCCGTCATTGCGGCCGGGGAGGCGCTGACGTTACACTCATGGATAGTCCGTATCAGATGGAGGAATGAACAGCATGGCGAAGAGCGACAAGGACAAAGGCGAATCCTACGAGCCGGACGCTTTCGACAATCCGCCGAAGGGTCCCGCCGGCGTGCATCGCGGCAGCCGATCCCTGGTCTCCCGCCTCGCGCCGTTCGTGGTCGTCGTGCTGATCGCCGCATTGTGCGGCCTTGTGGCGTGGGGCTTCTTCTCCGGAGAGATGAGCCACATCACATGGCCGTGGTCATCCTCCGATACGTCGCAGACGGCTTCCGACACCTCGTCGTCCAAGAAGTCCGGTTCGTCCTCGTCGACTTCGTCGTCCTCGTCGTCCTCGGATTCGTCGAAGTCCTCGGATTCCTCATCGTCCTCGTCCGACACCTCCGGCGGCGACGAGAAGACCGCCGACGAGAAGGCCAAGGAGGAGGAAGCCGCCAAACAGGCCGAGGAGGCCAAGCAGGCGGCCGAGGCCGAGGCGCAGAAGCAGGCCGAGGAGGCCGCGGCCCAGCCGAACAAGGCCACCGCCGTGCGCGTGATCAACGGCACCCGCACCTCCGGATACGCCGCCTCGCGCAAGAGCAAGCTCAACGCGGCCGGATACACGAACGTGGTGGCGGCGAACCCGCAGGGCAACCTGCCGAGCTCCACCGTGGTGTGGTATCTCAACGACTCCGACAAGGCCACCGCCGAGGACGTGGCCAGCACCCTTGGCATCTCCAACGTGCAGCAGGCCTCGGGCATCTCCACGGCCATCGTGGTCGTGCTGCTGAGCTGAGCCGCCGGCCGAGGGCCTCGTCATACGGGGAAATCCCAAGAAATGCGTTGCTGCGTGGACCCCGCCTTGTTGTTGTTTTGGGTCGCGTCTATACTGACCCTTTAGTCGCGAGGCGGGGGGAGCGCGGTGTTGTGGTTGTAAGTCCCTCCGTGTCGGGAGAGATATAGAGCTCACACAGCTAAGGGAAGTGCAACATGGCGCAAGGAACCGTAAAGTTTTTCAGTAACGGCAAAGGATATGGCTTCATCACGCCGGAAGGCGGCGGTGAGGACGTGTTCGTCCACTACTCGGTGATCCAGGGCGAGGGGTTCAAGACCCTGGATGAGGGAGACAAGGTCGAATACGAGGCCGAAAAGGGCCCCAAGGGCATGCAGGCCACGAAGGGTCACCAAGCTGTGATCTCGCGCGAGTGAGACATCGCCCAATATAAATGAACAGGTTCGTGAGGTTGAGGCGTCGGACACCTCAGGTTTGCCCCGGTCGGTATGACGGGGCTTTTTTCATGCCTTTTTCCGGTCGGCGTCGCGGTCGGTTTCATGCCCAAAGCGCAATCGCCGAGACCGATGTTGGCACTCGGCGGGGCAGAGTGCTAATGTCACAGTTAGCACTCGGAGGTCGAGAGTGATAACCCGCAGCTGACGGCGGGCGGTCGCGCTGGACGGTACGGGTGAGTAACCGGAACCGAATGAAGCCATTTGGAGGAATACGAACCATGGCAAAGATCATCGCTTATGATGAGGAAGCCCGTCAGGGCATGCTGGAGGGCCTCGACAAGCTCGCCAACACCGTCAAGGTCACCCTGGGCCCGAAGGGCCGCAATGTCGTGCTCGACAAGACCTACGGCGCTCCGACCATCACCAACGATGGCGTCTCCATCGCCAAGGAGATCGATCTCGAGGATCCGTACGAGCGCATCGGCGCCGAGCTGGTCAAGGAAGTCGCCAAGAAGACCGACGACGTCGCCGGCGATGGCACCACCACCGCGACCGTGCTGGCCCAGTCCCTCGTGCACGAGGGCCTGAAGAACGTGGTCGCCGGTTCCAACCCGATCGCGCTGCGCCGCGGCATCGAGAAGGCCACCGAGGTCATCGTCAAGGAGCTCGTCGCCGCCGCCAAGGACGTCGAGACCAAGGACCAGATCGCCGCCACCGCGACCATCTCCGCCGCCGATCCGGAAGTCGGCGAGAAGATCGCCGAGGCCCTGGACAAGGTCGGTCAGGACGGCGTCGTCACCGTCGAGGACAACAACCGCTTCGGTCTGGACCTCGACTTCACCGAGGGCATGCGCTTCGACAAGGGCTACATCGCCCCGTACTTCGTCACCAATGCCGACGACCAGACCGCCGTGCTTGAGGATCCGTACATCCTCCTGACCTCCGGCAAGGTCTCCAGCCAGCAGGACGTCGTCCACGTGGCCGAGCTGGTCATGAAGACCGGCAAGCCGCTGCTGATCATCGCCGAGGATGTCGACGGCGAGGCGCTGCCGACCCTGATCCTCAACAACATCCGCGGCACCTTCAAGTCCTGCGCCGTCAAGGCCCCGGGCTTCGGCGACCGTCGCAAGGCCATGCTGCAGGATATGGCCATCCTGACCGGCGCTCAGGTCGTCTCCGACGAGCTGGGCCTCAAGCTCGACTCCGTCGACGTGTCCGTGCTGGGCCACGCCAAGAAGGTCATCGTCTCCAAGGACGAGACCACCATCGTTCAGGGCGCCGGCTCCAAGGAGGACATCGACGCCCGCGTCGCGCAGATCCGCGCCGAGATCGAGAACACCGATTCCGACTACGATCGCGAGAAGCTGCAGGAGCGTCTGGCCAAGCTGGCCGGCGGCGTCGCCGTCATCAAGGTCGGTGCCGCCACCGAGGTCGAGGCCAAGGAGCGCAAGCACCGCATCGAGGACGCCGTTCGCAACGCGAAGGCCGCCATCGAGGAAGGCCTGCTGCCCGGCGGTGGCGTGGCCCTCGTCCAGGCCGCCAAGAAGGCCGAGTCCGATGAGGCCGTCACCTCGCTGACCGGCGAGGAGGCCACCGGCGCCGCCATCGTGTTCCGCGCCATCGAGGCCCCGATCAAGCAGATCGCCGAGAACGCCGGCGTCTCCGGCGACGTCGTGATCGACAAGGTCCGCTCCCTGCCCGACGGCGAGGGCTTCAACGCCGCCACCGACACCTACGAGGATCTGCTGGCCGCCGGCGTCACCGACCCGGTCAAGGTCACCCGTTCCGCCCTGCAGAACGCCGCCTCCATCGCCGGTCTGTTCCTGACCACCGAGGCCGTCGTCGCCAACAAGCCGGAGCCGAAGGCCGCCGCCCCGGCCGCCGGCGCCGACATGGGCTACTGATCGGAGACGCTCCGGTCGTAGACGCAGACCGCGGGGACCATCCCCGCGGTGTCTGATGTGAAGGGTCCCGATTCCCGTCGTGGGAATCGGGCCCCTTTCGTCGTCTCCGGCGCAATGCGCGCGGGCGAAACGGGGAGTATGCGGCGGACGTGCATACAACCGGCCGCGCAGGCGCTAATGTGGGGTACATGACTTTCGCACGATTCGCAATGTCCGCAACGCCCGACAGGTCCCGGTGCGGTCGGACCGTCCGCCGTCCGTCCATCCTGGCGGTCCTCGCGATGCCTCTCATGTGTCTCGCGGTCATGCTGCCGTCCGTATGGCTCGCACCGACGGCCATGGCGGTGCAGACGGGCACGATGACCAACAAGATCACCGATCCGCAGAACCTGCTCGGCTCCAACGTCTCCGCCGTCACGGACAAGATCAAGGAGACGGAGGAGACCACCGGCGTGCACGTGCGGCTGCAGTACGTGGAGAGCTTCGGCACCGACGCCAAGCCGTCGACGTGGGCGAGCCGGGCCCTCGAGGCCACCAACCCCGATCCCAACACCGTCCTGCTCGCCGTGGCCTCCGGCGACGGCAACCTCGTCGTGGCGGTCTCGTCGAACTCTGACGAGTGGCTGCGCGACGAGGCCACCGTGGACGAGCTCAGCAAGGCGGCCACCGCGCCGCTCGCCAAACAGAACGACCAGAACTGGTCCGGCGCGGCGATCGCCATGATGAACGAGATCAAGCAGCAGAAGCAGACCTCGACCAACTCGCGCACCATCAGGATCGGCGTCATCGTCATGGGCGTGGTGCTGGTCCTGCTGGTCATCGTCATCGTGATCACGGTGGTCGTGCGTCGCCGCCGCGGGGGGCGGAAGTCGTCCGGGGGAAAGACCGCGAAGGGCGGGAAGGCCTCGGGGAGGACGCCGTCGTCGGAACCGTCGGAACGGCCCGGACCGTCCGAACCGTCCGAGGGGGAGACGACCATGGCCGATCTGCTCGGCGCCATCGAGAAGGAGGGGGCGAGCGGCGAGAAGCCGATGACCCGCCGCGAGCTGCGCGAGGCGCGCAAGGGCAAACGCGGGTTCCCTCGCAGGAAGTGATCGGCGAACGATCACGCGACGATAAGGGGAAACTCGGGAACGAGGACCGCCGCCGTACGGGGCCGCGGTCCTCATTCCGTAATCAGCAAAGAACGCACAGATGGCTTTCAGGAAACCCTCAGACAGAGAGTACAAGCTGGGAGCCATGAGCAAGCCTATTGAAGCAAACATCGTCGTGGTCGACGACGAACCGTCCATCCGTGAACTGCTGGTCGCCTCGCTCCATTTCGCGGGCTTCGAAGTGAACACCGCGGCCTCCGGGTCCGAGGCCATCGAGGTCATCGAGAAGGTGCGTCCCGATCTCATCGTGCTCGACGTCATGCTGCCGGACATCGACGGCTTCACCGTCACTAGGCGCATCCGCCAGGAGGGCATCGACTCCCCGGTCCTGTTCCTCACCGCGCGCGACGACACCCAGGACAAGGTCATGGGCCTGACCGTCGGCGGCGACGACTACGTCACCAAGCCGTTCAGCCTCGAGGAGGTCGTCGCCCGCATCCGCGCCATCCTGCGCCGCACCCGCGAACAGGAGGAGGATGATCCGATCATCCGCGTGGCCGACCTCGAGATCAACGAGGACTCCCACGACGTGACCCGCGGCGGCCAGACCATCGATCTGAGCCCCACCGAATACAAGCTGCTGCGCTACCTGATGGACAACGCCGGCCGCGTGCTGTCCAAGGCGCAGATCCTCGACCATGTCTGGCAGTACGACTGGGGCGGCGACGCGGCCATCGTCGAAAGCTACATCTCCTACCTGCGCAAGAAGGTCGACGGCATCGAGATCACCGATGAGAACGGCGAGAAGCGCAAGGCCACGCCGCTGATCGAGACCAAGCGCGGCATCGGCTACATGATCCGCGAACCGAAGTCATGATCGTCCATCCGAAGACCATGCCCGCCGAGCCCCGGCCGACGGAGTCCCAGGCCGGAGGCGTGCCCGGCGCGACGGCGAACCGCCCCAAGGCGGCTCCGCCCAGGGACGGGGCCTGGCGCAGGTTCTCCCGGTTCTTCCTCGACAGGGTCGACCGCGTCTCGCTCAGCGCCAAGCTCGTGGCCTGCACGCTGGTCATCCTGATCGTCGGCACCATCGGCATCTCGGCGACCATCCGTCAGCTGGTCAGCAGCTATCTGCTGGACAAGACCGACTCGCAGATCATCTCGCAGCGCGAGCTGGTGTTCCAGAACATGAACCAGCTGGGGGAGAACAACGGGCTCAACAGCTACTTCGTCGAGGTGCGCACCGCCAAGAACGGCAAGCTGACCGGCCAGTCCGAGACGCATCTGTACCCGGTGCTGCAGGGGAACATCGTCTCGATGCCGCAGCTGCCGTCCAACAGCCAGGTGACCAAGGACATGCTTGGCAAGCCGTTCACCACGGACGCCGTCGTCACCACCCTCGACGCGATGAATCCGGGTACGCAGAGCCCCGCCGACCCCAATTCGGGATCATCCGGAACCGACGGCGGTGGCTCCTCCGACGGCACGTCCGGCGACGGTTCGTCGAACGGGGACGGAAGCACCGGCGCCACCGCCGACGACGGCTCCGCATCGGACGGCGCCGCCGATTCCTCCGCCGCGCCCGCCGTGCCCACGGCCGCCACCTCGACCCCGACCCGCAAGACGCTGCAGACGGCCAAGGCGCCGTGGCGCGTCGTCGCGTTCCAGTGGCAGAACACGAAGACCGGCGAGGTGATGGGCGTCGTGTTCATCGGACTGTCGCTGTCCGATCAGATCGACATCATCAACACGCTCACCAGGTACTGCATCACCGTGGGCATCGCCATCGTGCTGCTCGGCGGATCGCTCTCCGCGCTGATCATCCAGCGCACGCTCGACCCGCTCAAGCGCATCGAGAAGACCGCGGCCAAGATCGCGGCCGGCGACCTGAGCCAGCGCGTGCCGTCCGCTCCGGAGAACACCGAGGTCGGCTCGCTGTCCGCGTCGCTCAACATGATGCTCGCACGGATCGAACGCAGCTTCCACGAGCAGGAGCAGACCACGGCGAAGATGAAGCGGTTCGTCTCGGACGCGAGCCACGAGCTGCGCACCCCGCTCGCGGCCATCCACGGGTACGCCGAGCTGTACACGATGCAGCGCGGCATGCCGGGGGCTCTCGAACGCGCCGACGAATCCATCGCCCACATCGAGAAGTCCAGCCAGCGCATGACCGTGCTGGTCGAGGACCTGCTCTCGCTCGCCCGACTCGACGAGGGGCGCGGCATCGACATGACCCAGACCGTGTCGCTGACATCCCTGGTGACCGACGCGGTCGACGATCTGCATGCGCTCGATCCGAACCGCGAGGTCACGCGCGGCACCGTCACGTTCGAACCGTCCTCCGACATGGCGCATCCGAGCATCCTCGGCATCGAGGGAGACCGGATGACCCCGGTCACGATCACCGGCGACGCCTCGCGTCTGCGCCAGGTCGTCACCAACATCGTGGGCAACATCCACCGCTACACGCCGGACGACTCGCCGGCCAGGGTCGGACTCGGCGTGGTGGCCGCCTCGATCGCCCCGGAGCAGCTGTCCCGCATGCCCTCGAACGACGATTCGATGAAGCGGTTCCTCGAGGCCGCCGAGGTCGGTCACACGATGCACACCGGCACCAACTACGCCGTGCTGCGCTTCGAGGATCACGGCCCGGGCGTGCCCGCCGAATCCCGAGCGCAGATCTTCGAGCGTTTCTACACCGCCGATCCGTCGCGCGCCCGCGAAAAGGGCGGCACCGGTCTGGGACTCGCCATCGCGCAGTCCGTGGTCAAGGCGCATCGCGGATTCATCTGCGCCACCGAAACGCCGGGCGGAGGCCTGACCTTCACGATCATGCTGCCGTTGGGCCCCGTGGAGCCCGCCGCCGCGACCGGCGCGGCCGCCGGAACCGGAACGGGTGCCGTCGCGCCGGTCGCCAAGGACGGCACCGCGAAGTCGAAGTCCAAGCAGGGCCGGGACAAGACGAAGGACCGGTCCAGGCGTGGAGGCTGGTTCTCCCACTGACCGCGGAAACGCTTCGAACGGCGTGCTCGGGGCCGCGTCATCCGGAAACGGAAGGCGCGGCCCTTGCCGTATCCGGGGCGCCCCGCACGCTTCGCCGAGGGCGTGTGACGGGGCGATGCGGTAGAATGAATCGGCTTAGCAATACTGGAGTAGGAAAGTGAGAGTGTACGATGCCCACCGGTCGAGTTCGTTGGTTCGATGCCGCCAAGGGTTATGGCTTCATCACCAGTGAGGAAGGCAGGGATGTGTTCCTGCCCGCGGCCGCGCTGCCAGCCGGCACCACCACGTTGCGCAAGGGCGCCAAGGTGGAGTATTCCGTCGTCGAGGGCCGCAGGGGACCGCAGGCCATGGACGTGACCACCATCGCCACCGCGCCGTCCCTCGTCAAGGCCACCCGTCCGAAGCCGGACGACATGGCCGCGATCTGCGAGGACCTGATCAAGATGCTGGACGCCGCCGGCAACACGCTGCGCCGCCACCGCTACCCCTCCTCCGCCGAGAGCCGCAAGCTGGCCACGCTGCTGCGCGCCGTGGCGGACAACTTCGACGTACAGGACTGAAGTCGCATATGACCGATAACAGCGAAACCAGCATCACCGACGCCGCGGAGCAGGAGACGCGCGAGTCGCGGGTCGATCCGCGCGACCTCGCGCGCGCCGTGGCCATCGAGGTGGCCGAGGAGCCGGAGCAGGTCGGCGACGTGGTCGACGCCATCGACCTGGGCGACGGCGTGACCGACTTCCGCATCGCCGCCCACATCCGCGGCTACGAGGGATGGCAGTGGTCGGTGACGCTGTACCACGACGAGGAGCTCGACCATTGGACGGTCAACGAGTCCTCGCTCATCCCCACGGCCGACGCGCTGATGCCGCCGGCCTGGGTGCCGTGGAAGGACCGTCTGGAACCCACCGATCTGGCGCCCACCGATTCGATCGGCACCGATCCCGACGACCCCCGTCTCGAGGAGGGATTCCGCAGGACGCAGCCCGCGCCGGAGACGAAGGGCGACGACGATGCCGAGGCGGAGCATGCGGATGCCGCGCCCGACGCGACGGACGCCGGTTCGGATGAGGGTGTGGAGCCGTCGGATGACTCCGACGCCACTCCGGCCGTCGATTCCGAGGAGGACGTCGACGAGGTGGTCGAGGAGTTCGATCTGTCCCGCCGACACGTGCTCTCCCCGCTGGGCCGTGCGCAGACCGCCAAGCGCTGGTACGAGGGCCCGCGCGGTCCGAAGGCCATGAGCACCAAGACCGCCGCCGGCAACCTGTGCTCGACGTGCGGCTTCTTCGTGCCGCTCAAGGGCGAACTGAACCTCATGTTCGGCGTGTGCGCGAACAAGTGGAGCCCCGACGACGGCCGCGTCGTCTCCCTCGACCACGGCTGCGGCGAGCATTCCGAGATCGATCCGCCGGAGCCGAGCCGTCTGTGGGTGCAGTCGAAGCCCGCCTTCGACGACCTGCACATCGACATCATCGCCCAGCGCCCGCGCGAGGACCGCGCCCAGGTCGAGCTTCTCGAGGCGCAGGACGCCGACGAACCGAACGACGATGCCGAGACCGACGACATCATGGACGTCGCCGACGAGCACGACATCGAGGAGAACACCGAGATCGACGCCGACTCCGAGGACGTGGCGGAGAACACCGTCCCCGATGACGGCCCCGAACTCGAGACCGTCGTGGCCCTCGACGCCTCCGCCGACACCGATGACACGGACGATCCGATCGACACGGAGTCGCCGACGGATGAAGCGGCGGATGAGACGGAACCCAAGGAGCCCGTCGAGTCGGACGACGACGGTCAGCCGTCCGATGCGGCATCCCCCGAGACCGAGACGGGCGAGACCGATGGTCCCGATACGGACATCGACTCCGAGACGGAGTGAACGTCCCCGCGAAACGACGAAGGCCGTGTGATCACCACGATCACACGGCCTTTTCGATCGGTGCCCCCGGTGGGACTCGAACCCACACTGCGCAGATTTTGAGGCTGCTTCCTCTACCAATTGGGATACGGGGGCATCCCGTGCCCGAAGGCACTCGTGATAATGTACCACATTTGCACGACCATGTGCGCGGCAACATGCATGAAACGCCATCCGCGGCATTTTCCGGGTTATAGGCCAAAATGTGTGTCTGTTTGGGCTTGTGAGGCCTTGTGCTGATTGGCGTTTCGCTGGTTTGAATGTGGTTGCCGGGACTTTCAAGGCCGGCCAGAATGTGTGTCCGCAATGGGCTGCGAGGCCTTGCGGCGCAAGGCTTTTGTGGAG
>NZ_JAFEJS010000019.1 GCF_018555385.1 Bifidobacterium santillanense | reverse complement strand
TTTATTTTTTGTATGTGAATTAGATAGAGTGTGGTTTTATTTTTGTGTTTGTGTTTTTTTTTTATGAAGAAGAAGACGGCATACGGGATGGCGTCGAGTCTCGTGGGCTGGGAGAGGTGTATAAGGGACAGGGGTGTGTTCGCAGGGGGTGGGGGTGTTTTCGAACGATCGTTTGAACGCCTGCATGGCTTGGTCGAGGCGTTGCCTGACCCCCGGGGGGTCGTTTTCGAGACCGGGGGGTAGTTCGAGGTGGATTACGCCGATCTCGGTGCCGGCGTACAGGTGTATGTCGCAGGTGACCGGCATCGGTGTCCCTTTCCTTGTGGGGTTGGAGCGTCGAGCCGTGTGGGCCCGGCGCTCTGTCCCTAAAAGTGCCCTGCTAGGCGGCCGCGGTTACTTGTGACACGCCACTCACGGCTTGGCATGCGAACGCCCCGCATAGGGCCAGATTTCAGGTCTGGATATGCGGGGCGTGCGAATGTTGGTGGCGGGCGGGATTCGAATCCGCGAAGCGTCGAGGTTGCGAGCCTCTGTTTGCCGCTTGCCGCGCCTCACGGCGGGGCCCTTTAGTCCCCTCAGGCACGCACCACCTGTCCCCCATCCCGGATTCGAACCGGGACCGCGCCGAGCTTGAATCGGCCGCCTCTACCTGTTGGGCTAACGGGGGTTGGGTCTCGGGGCGGATTCGAACCGCCGACCGATAGGAACGTATCGTATTGCTCTAGCCGCTGAGCTACCGAGACCATTGGCGGGCGGAGCACATTCGCCGACGGTTTGGACCCATCGGCGCCCGATCGGGGAGCCGCCCATAGATGTGAAATGGCGGAGCGGACCTTTTCCGCACCACCATTCACGCGACAGCGTAACACAAAAAAGGCTCAGTCTGCAATTTCAACGGCTTTCGGCTTTGAGTCTCGCTTCGGCGCACTCCAGCAATTCGATGATGTTCCATGCCCAGTAGGGGCCTTCGACATGCCGGGTGGAGGGCATTTTGCCGCGTGTTCTCCAGTTCTTGAGGTCTTTGCCGGTGACTTGTACGCCGGTGTTCTCTCTGACCCATCGGGCGGCCTCGCTTTGGGTGCGGGTGATGTGCAAGAGGCCCGCGTCCTTGAGGTAGGCGAGGCGCACGTCGTTGAGGGTGAGGAAGGTGCCGCAGGCGGGGCATACGGCGTATCCGTCGGTTTCGGTGGCGTAGATCGGCGTGCGGACGGGCGGCTGGAAGGTCAGGCAGTTGGTGCATACGCCGACGAGCCGTTTTTCGCCGGGGCGGGTAATTTTGGTGGAGACCATGTCGCAGGCCTTGGCGATGCGGTCGAGCATGCCGGCGGCGCCGGGCGTGCGGACGAGCTGGGGCATCTGCCTGACGAGCTGGGGGCACAGGTAGACCCAATCCCGCAGGGTGCGGGGCTGTTCGCGCCGGTCGTAGCCGAGGGGGCGGATGTCGAGGATGCCGCCGGTCTGCTGGAGCGTGGTTTCGGCGTTGACGTACACCTGTTGGGCCTCGATGTCGAAGGGTGTGGGCGCGAACGCCTTGTTGCCCGATCGGATGGCCTTCTGGCCGAACCGGGCCTTGCGGTAGGCGACCTGTTGCAGGGTCGGCATGCCGATCTGGCCGAGCCATTCGATGCGCCTTTGCAGTTCATTGGCGCAGGCCGGACAGATCGTCATGCGGTCGATGGTGATGGGCTTGCCGCAGCGCGGGCAGTCCGGGGTGTTTTCCATGAGGTGGCCTCCGCCCTAGTGGTAGACTTGCGGTGTCGTTTCTCGATGACATGCGAGTCCTCTCCCACTGCAATGGGCGGGGGCTTTCTTTATTGCCTGTTGCGGGCCTCGCGACGGTGTTTGCTGTCGTATTGGCGTTGTTGGTCCTTCCTCATGGCCTCGATGACGGCCGTGGACAGTTGCGTGCGGAGTTTGACGTCCTCGACGCTCTTGCCTTCGGCGAGCATTTGCCACGCGATCTCTGCGAGCTTGCTCATTAGCTTTCCTTCTCGAAGCTCAGGGTGCGGTCCTGTCCGATGCCGAGGTATCCGAGGGTGTCGCCCTCGTAGTCCTCGGCGCAGTCGTCGCATACGTCGAAGTCCATGTGGTAGGACTTCATGTCGCTGTCCGATCGGCTGAACAGGTCGATGTCCATGTGGAGCCCTTTGCCGGACAATTCGTTGCCGCACATGTCGCAGTAGGTTTTCTTCATTCCTCAGTGCCTTTCTTGATCTGGGTGGCGATCTTCCAGCCCTCGCCGGTGGGCGACCACTTCTCGTAGCCGACAGGTGTGAGCAGTCCGTAGGATTGCAGGGCCTCGAAGGTGCGCCGGTGATTGCGGTTGACGGGGTAGACGGGTTTGTCGAGCGCGTTCAGCAGTACGTCGACCATGTTGGGGGTGAGGCGGATTTGCCGGCCTTGGGTGGTGACTCGGGCCCACATCACAGCCTCCCCCGCTTGCGGTTGCGCTCGCGGCACCTGTCCAGTGCTTCGTAGAGCTCGCTGTCTGCGATGTCGAACGCGGCGCACAGGTTAGCGAGAGTCTGGACGACGTCGGCGATCTCGTCCATGAACGCCGTCCATTTCTCACTACTGGCCTCGTCGTGGATGTGCGCCTTGCCGGCGTCGACCATCTCGGCCGCTTCCTCCAAGGTCTTCAGCATGAGCCACTTGTCGGGCTCCAAGCGGCCGAAGGCGATGACGGGCGGGAAGTGGACTATCGTATTGCCGCCAGCCTCCATGTCCTCGTAGGGGTTGGCCCTTTCGGCCTCGGACATCTTCGAGAACTTCCCATAGGCGGCGAGCGCCATTGTTTTGCCTTCTTGGAAGGCTTCGGCGCGGATGCGTCGGTCGTGGGCTTGGAGCCATTGGCGGGTGACTTTTTCGGCGTCCTGATAGTCGGGGTCGGCTCTCAGGCTGGTGTATTCCTCGATGCCGTCGATGAGGAAGCGTTCGGCGTCCCGGTCATTCATGGTGTCCGTCCTTTCTGACGGCTTTGACGCCGATCATTTCGTGGGTGTCGGGGTGGTAGTTGACGCGGTAGAAGCCGGGAATGTAGTCGTCTTTGTGGCCGGATTGGTCGATGGCTTGTTGTTCTCGGGCGATGGCGGCGTCGATGGTCTTGTCGAAGCTCATTGGCGTGCCTTTCTGCGTTGGCGGCGTTCCTCGCGGCGCCGGCGTGTGTAGTATTCGGGGTCTCTTGCCTTGATTTCGAGGTATTTGCGGTGGTTGTAGATGGCTCGTCGTTCGGCTGGGCTTATGGGGGCTTGGCCGGCTCTGGCGAGCGCTATGTATTCTTCAAGTTCGGGGCTCATTTGGTGTCTCCGTCGACGATGACGTGGTCCCAGTCGCAGGACACGCCGGCGCTGATGTTGAAGCATTGGACCTTGGCCTTGCGGTCGGGGGTCTCGTACCATGCGATGTAGCCGGACATGGGGTTGTCCTTGGTGCCGTCGTCGGTGCCGGTGGGGGTCTCTCCGCAGCCGGCGAGCGCGAGGATGGCGAGGATGCAGGTGAGCGCAGTGGCGGTCTTACTCATTGGTTGGCTCCGTTGCTTCCGATGTCTTTCTGCCGGTTTCGCGGTTCATGTTTGGCTTGTTGGCTTTTGCGTCTTCGTACCCTTCTTCGTATCCTTCTTGGAATTGCGCTTCAGTGTCGGCGAGGTACATGTTGTGGAGGATTTCCCAA
The DNA here is from genome assembly GCF_018555385.1 of Bifidobacterium santillanense. Classification (GTDB taxonomy): domain Bacteria; phylum Actinomycetota; class Actinomycetes; order Actinomycetales; family Bifidobacteriaceae; genus Bifidobacterium; species Bifidobacterium santillanense. The sequence continues at coordinate 11,196 of NZ_JAFEJS010000019.1, read as the reverse complement.
GGGATGCGTTGGCCGGGAGTATCGTTCCGTGTTTCGATTTCCTGCGTGTCCGGGTAGTAGTTCGTTCCGGGCCACCAGTAATGGCAGTCAAGGCAGAGCAGTCCTTCGCCGTACTTGCCGAAATCGCAAGGCATTAGTTCGTCGCCATCCTTGCCGCAAATGGGGTCGGGGTCGTAGATGATGTGGGGATTGCTCATGGTGTGTTTTCCTTTCAGATGATGTAGCGCCAGAGTGCGGTGAGGCCGGCGATGATGAGGCTGCCGATGAGGGCGGTGATGCCGATGATGAGGATGACGGCGACGATCTCGCCGAACAGGACGAGCGGGCTGCGTTGTTTCCTTGGCTGGGGGTTGTCGTTGTAGTTGAACTCTGGTGTGATCATGATTCGACTCCTGTGGTGTCGTGGATGAGGTCTTCGAGCAGGCGGCCGCACTCGCGGGCTGTCTGTTGGAGGTAGTCGGCGAGGCCGTCGAGGCTGCCCACGCTGTCGTTGACGTCGTCGGCTTCGAGGGCGGGGTCGCTCATGTCTCGGAGGACTTGGGCTAGGCGTTCGTTGGCGAAGCTGAGGTGGTTGACGATCTGGAGTTGCTGGCGGGTCAGGTGGTTCACTGTGCGACCTTTCCGGTGAGGCGTTGGCGGTATTCGGTGATGTCCCTGTCGAGGCAGTACGTGGTCCGGTGCTGGGATTGCTCGCGGTCCTTGTAGGGGTCGAGGCCGTCGGCCATGTCCCGGAGCCTGAAGGACGATAGGTCGAGCTTCCTGTGCGAGAGGCCTTCGGTGATGCTTCCCTCGACGTGCTTGGACAGGTGGACGTCGAGCTGTTTGAGGTCGAAGTCCACGTTGGTGCCGGCCGGGTGGAGGATGTACCGGTCGGTCAAATCGTTGATGAACTCGCGCAGGTTCCATGCGGTGTGCTTGTAGTCGTAGCCCTCTTGGGGCGCTTCCGCGCTTTCGAGCATGAGCCCGTTGGCGATGTGCATGCCGTAGGCGTTCAACAGCTCGGGGTGGATGGCCCAGTTGCGCACGCTGTCCGGGTGGACGATCAGATTCAGCGAATCGCCCCTAGTGTCGGCGCGCATGTCGGTCAACTGCATGCCGATCTCCAAGAGCTCGCAGTTGTACGGGTCGAGGCCCGTGGTCTCGGTGTCGAGCCACAGCAGCATGTGCCGTTTGGCGGGCGGTGTAGGTGGGTCTAGGAGCGTGTTGTCGATGTTGTCGGTCATTTCGTTGGTCCTTCCTTGTGGGGGGTGGGTGGTTTGCAGGGGGTGGCCTGTCCGTCGGTGGACAGCAATTGCCAGCCGTAGCGCTGGTTGAACATGGGCACCTCGCTGGGCTTGTGGTCGTCGTAGGAGCGGATGAGGTAGCCGAGTTTCACGGCCTCGTTCGGGTGCTGGTGTATCCAGCCGTGGCAGCCGGTCGAGTTGTCCATGCCGCACACGCTGATCAGGTTCGAGGCCTCGTGCAGCTCGTCGTCCCCGCTGCCTTGGGAGCGGCGGAGCCGGTGGTGGATGCTCATGCCGGGCCATTGGCCGGGCCGCAGGTAGGTCTCGCACACCACGCACCGGTGTTGGTCACGGCCGAGGACTTGGGCGCGGGTTTCCTTCGATGGATTCGATGCCATGATGGTCGCTTTCTGCCCCACGCTTGAGGGCGTGGGGCGTCTACTCGCCCTCCCGGGCGAGGTTGAAGCAGGGCAGGGCAGCGCCGCTCGTGCTGCGGGCGCCGCTGCCGTACGCGGCGCCGTCCGTGCTGACGTTGGGCACGCGGTTCGCGCTGCCGGAGCGGGCAGAACACGTCCACCACCAGCGCTTCTCCCCGTTGGTGTCCTTGAGCCTGCGGGACGCCTTGTCGGGGAATAGCTGGACTTCACCCTTGGCGAGTCCCCTGTCGCTGTAGATCGCGGTGCCGAACACCTCGGCCTCGCTTGGCAGCCAGATGAGGTCTTCGACGCCGTCGTGCTTGGTGGGCACGATCGTGCGTTTGAGTTCGTCGGGCATGTTCTCCAGCCAGAACTCGTGGTTGAGCCAATACCGGAGACTGGATTCCTTCCACTTGTTGCTTCCGTCCTTGTCGAACGGCACCTCGTCGGGCCACAGGACGGTGGGGACGCAGGTGATGACGGTCCCGTTTGGGATGAGTCGGTATTCGATCTGACGGCCGCCGATCGTGAAGGTCTGGCGCCCCTCGGTTTCGGTGACGGGGATTGATGCGTTGATGGTCGCGCCGTCGTCGGCCGCCCAGTTCTTGGGGGTGAGGCTGATGTCGATGCGGGCGCCGCATTGCAGGGCGCTGCGGATGAGTGCATCGAGGGCCTTGACTGTGTCCATGTTGGTTTCCTTTCAGAGTTTGCTGATGAGGTAGGTGACGAGGGGCATGCCGAGGGTGGCTATGAGACCGCAGGCGAGGTAGTACGCCGGGCCCGGATGTTGATCTCGTCGACGATGCTGCGGGCGACTTCCTTGGGCTCGTGGCCGGTCTTGACCTCGGCCCAGAAGGCTTGCTCGCGGCTTGCGGTGAACGCCCCGTTGGGGACGTGGTCCTCGATGTGTTCTTTGAGCCATTGGCGGGTGATGCCTCCCCATTCGTAGGTTCTGGGCTTGTCGGGCTGCCATCGCCTCCAATGGCCCTCTTGGAGCCATTCGGGCAGGGGTGGCACGTCCTTGCGGAGCACGTCGCCGTTGTCGACGGCCCGCCCGTAGCGGATGACGGCCCCGTAGAGGGTCTGGGGGTCGCAGTCCTCCAACGCGGTCGCGAGGGCGTGGTCCACGTCGGTCCTGCGGCCGATGCGGCCGGGGTAGGCGTCGCGGACGATCTGGCCGGTCCGGGTGTCCACCCGGCGTTCGGCCTCGTCGAGGCTGTAGGCCGGTTCGGTTGCTTGCGGGGGGTCAGGGGGATTATCGGTATCGGTTAGGCTAGGTACCGGTTGCTTCGTTTTGCTTCGGTTTTGCTCAAGCAAGTCCGAAGCATTTGCTTCCGTTTTGCTTGAAGCATTTGCTTCGCGGTTGCTTCGTCTCGACTGTCCCGAGGCGCGTCCGCCGGCGCGGCCCGCCGCGGCCCTCTTGGCGGACAGTTCGCGGCTGCCGGCGAACTTGCCGAAGGGCTGGGATTCGACTATCCGGTACCTGCCGCCCAGATCGCACCACATGCCGGCCTCGACGAGCTCGGCGGTGATGGCTTGGAGCTTCCTCGGGGTCGGGGGTTTCTTCGCGATGCGGGTGACGAGCTCGACGCGCTTCAATGTGAAGCTGGGGTCGAAGTTCTCGTCGTAGATGTGCTTGCCCACGTAGGAGCACATGAGGATATGCACGCCCAGCGCCTCGGCGCTGACCTGCTCCATGTTCTGCGAGTCATAGAGGGCGTCGTCGACCATCCACCATGTCATGGGTCAGTCCTCCGTGATCTCGCCGGTGTCGGGGTCCACGTCCTCGGTGGTCGCGAGGCCCCGGAGGGGGTCTTCGAGCGACCGGCGGATGTCGTGGACGCCGATGCGCTTGCGTGCCTCGATGGGGTAGGTCATGAGGTCGTCCACGGCGCTGGCGGCGTCGATGATGGCCTGCATGATCTCGTCGGCGTCGTAGAGCGCTTCGGTGACGGGGTCGATGTTCTTGTATTTGCGGATGTAGGCCTCGCGGGTCTCCAAGGGGAGCATTTTGGCGACCGCGATGCGGAACGCGCCGGCGTCGCTCTTGGCCTTGGCGGCCTTCGCTGCGAGGGGCAGCAGCATGAGCGGGGTGATCTCGTCGGGTATGAGCGCGTCCTGTACGCCCTCGGCTGTCTTCTTCATGGGTGTTCCTTAGATGTTGTTGGACCACGGGTCCTGTCCGGTGTCCTGTGGTTGTCCGTAGGTTTGGCCGCCCTGATAGGCGGGCTGGCCGCCTTGGAAGCCCTGCGACTGTTGGATGCGGTTGACGGTGGCGGTGGCGAAGCGCAGGCTTGGGCCGATCTCGTCGAGGACGAGCTGGACGCCGTAGTGCTTCTGGCCCTGTTGGTCGGTGTAGTTGTTGGGCTTGAGCTGGCCGGACGCGATGACGCGCATGCCTTTGGCGAGGGTCTGGGCGCAGTGCTGGGCGAGGTCGCGCCATGCGGCGCAGCGCAGGAACAGGGCGGGCCCGTCCTCGTACTGGCCGGATTGGCGGTTGTAGACCCTTGGGGTCGAGGCGACGGTGAACGAGCAGACGGTGCCGCCGCCTTGGGTGTTGCGCATTTCGGGGTCGGCGGTGAGGTTGCCGATGATGGTGAGCGTGGTTTCGCCGGCCATTAGTCCTCCAGTTCGTCGATGGCGTGGACGAGGCGGGTGATGATGTTCTTGCCGTTGACGGCGATGCCGTGGATGTCGGCCCATTTGTGGGCGAGGGCGTCGGTCTCGATGTGGGCGAGGTTTTCGTGGGCCATGAGGGCGAGGGCGCGCAGGTGGGCGGTGAAGTCCTCGGGCTCGCCGTCGACCGGGTTCTTGTCCTCGTCGTCCTCGTCCTCGGTGACGTGGCCGAGGGGGCCGAAGAACTTGCGGGCGGCGTCCTTGTCGACGATGATGCCCTTGGCGGTGAAGATGGGCCCGTCTCCGAGGTCTTTGGCGAGCTTTTCGAGGTCGATGTCAGTCATTGCGGTGTTCCTTTCTGAGTTCCCTTTTGCTCACGTATTCGCACTCGGCGCCTATCCATCCCTTGCGGCGGTCTATCTCGATCTCGCCGGGTTTGGGCGGGATGATGAGGTAGGGCCATGCGGGGTCGGCGTTGGCGAGGTTGATGGTCTCGTAGAGCGAGGCCATGAGTTCGCCGGGCTGCATGGATAGCCCTTCGGGGGTGAGGGGCCATGTCATGAGCGTGCGCTTGGTGTGCATGGGGGTTCTCTTTTCGGTTTGCGTGGACGGGCCCGGAGTCGAACCGGGTGCCGGCTCTTGAGGTGAGTACACAAGGCCTCGTGGCCGGCGGCTTGCCGTGCGTCCCGCCCTAGGGGCCCGTGCCGGTAGGAGATGGACCGGCACGGGGTTGGTGGATGGTGGTGTTATCGACTGTCCTTGTCGCCTCCGGCGGCCCCCGCAGCAATGTGTGTGGAAGGAAGTTGGGCCGGGGGAAGTTCTTGGGCCTCGATGAGCGCCATGAATCCGATCGGGATGAGGATGAAGGCGGTCAGTGAGGCGAGGCCGTTGCCGATGGGGTGGGCGCAGGCCATGTGGGTGAACAGCCATGCCCAGCAGGCGAGCTCGACGGCGAGCATGCCGATGGTGATGAGTGCGGGCCAGCGTTGCAGGGGGTTCATGAGTCGTGTCCTTCGAGTCGTGCGAGTCGTCGGTCGATTTCCTTGATGTCGGCGTCGGTGAATCGGGGTTTGGGGCGTTCGTGGCGCCAGTGGTTGAGCATGTCGATGCTGAGGGCGAGGAAGAGCAGGCCGCAGGTGATTTCCCAGAGGTTGGGGCGCAGGATGCCGAGGGTGATGTCCATGACGGCGCAGAGCGCGTAGATGATGGACAGGATGAGCCGCCACGTGTTCATTTCTTCGCCTCTTCGGGGTTCCACGGGTCGGGCCAGTAGTTCGGGATTCGGCCGGTGAGGTAGTCGATGGACACCTCGAACACGTCGGCGAGCGCTGCGGTGTCTTTGAGGGTGAAGTTTCGCAGTCCGGTCATCTTGTTGGAGAACACCTGTTCGCTCATGCCGATTGCTTCGGCGACTTCACGCTGGAGGACTTTTCGCGAGCGCATCAGTTTCGATATTCGCTTCGCGATTCCTTCCGAATCTAATCTATTTTGATTGGTCATGGCTCACACCATAGCGACCTGTCAACGAGTTTCAAAATCACGGCGTGTTGCAAATCTAATCACTATTGCGTAGTATGGGAGCCATGACAGCAACACTCGAAACGCCGGCGGTCAAGCTATCGCCACAAGACGTCGCCCTATACAACCTCAGCCGACTCATGGAAGCCGAAGGCAAGCAACGCAAAGACCTTGCCGCCTACCTCGGAATGGTCCCCCAGAACATCTCCCGACTCTTGAGCAGCAAGCACGCACTACGGCTTAACGACATCTGCCGAGCAGCCGAGTTCGTCGGAGTCCCCCTCGAAGTCCTCCTACGCGACGATCTGACACAGGTCGACTACGCAGAATATGCAGCACAAGCGCTCGCCAGCGAGCGCCACGACGAAGGAAACGGAGGTCTGCCTGTCGTCGACGTTGACGACCTTCGCAGACAGGCGGGGCATGGATGGCCCCGTGGTTACTGGATGCTGGCGGCCTGACGGCCGGTGAGCCCATCTTTTAACCCAGAGGTCCATGGTTCAAATCCATGCCCCGCTACCAACAGAAAACGCTAGGAATCGCAAGATTCCTAGCGTTTTTTCGTTTTCGCGCAACTCAATGGTTCCGCACGTCACCGCGGAGAGGCGGATTCCCCTGTTGCGGACACGCTCCGGGCCGCTCGGCCAAGTCCTACGGTCCCCAACAGGGGAATCCGCCCCCGCTCACCTATGCCGCAATGTCACGCCGTCCATACGAAACGAGCGGAGAGTGCGCGTGTCCTGTATGCGACCGTAGGCTTGGCCGAACGGCCTTGAGTGTGTCGTATACAGGGCACACGGACTCTCCGCGGCCCCCCGGAACCTACGACTTGTGCCGCCGGATCACGACGAGCATGAAGGCCCCGACGGCGAGCGCGGCGACGACCACGAGGACGATCGCGCCGACGTCGACGCCGGTCTTGGCGAGCGGACTGCCGCCGTTGGAGTACTTCTGCGCGGCGAGCTTCTTCAACGCGTCGGTCGCGTTCTTCGTGTCCTCTTCGCCGCCTCCGGTCGTGGTGACGACCGTGCCGTCCTCGGACTGCTCGCCGTCGCCGCCATCCGTGCCGCCGCCCGAGGGCTCGGGATCGGGCGTCGGCGACGGTTCGGGGCCGGGCTGCTCGGGCTCGTCCCGCTGTTCGGCGCCCTTGACGACGACGTGGGCGTGGCCGAGGTCGTCGAACCGGGTGGCGGTGGCCTTCGCGCGGTCGTCGCCGGCGAACTTCCAGACGAACAGGTACCAGCCGGCGGCGTCCGCCGTGATGTTCACGGCCTTGCCGGACGCGTCCTTCGCGCCGGCGCCGACCGTGATGCGTCCGTTGACCGCCGGGTAGTCCCACGTGCCGATCGGCTTGTGATTGGCGTCCTCGAGCGGCTCGACGTTGCCGACGGGCCGGTTCAGGTCGTTGAACAGGTCCTCGGTCCCGATCGCGTCGAAGTTCGCGCCGCCGGACCACCACCACAGGCTCACCTGCACGTGCGGCTCGTCGCCGTCGACGGCGGTGTGGTCGTCGGGGAAGCCGCTCACGTCGATCACGTCGGAGAGCACCGATCCGACGCCGACCGGCTCGTGCCGCGCGAACGGCGACGTCGTCTTCGGTTCGGCCTGCACGGGCTCAGGTTCGGGCTCAGGTTCAGGTTCGGGGTCGGGCTTCTCGGGTTCCGGCTCGGGATCCGGATCGGGATCCGGATCGGGCTGCTCGGGATCCGGCTGCTCCGGGTCGGGCTCCTGCTGCTCCTCCCCATCGCCCTGCGCGGCGGGGTCGTCCGTCGAGACGATCGCGGGATCGTCCGCCGGCGAGGCGTACGCGGCCGGGGCCGCGAGCGGGATCATCGCCGCGACGGCCAGCAGCACGGCGGCGATGCGCCGTCCGCGGCCCCGCACGCGCGCGTCCGGCGCCGGCGCGGTCGATTCGTCGTTCATCATCATGTGTCCTTTCCTTGGCGCACGCGACGTGCGCGACGCCCATGTCACGTGCGTGTTACGCATCCGCGCCGCGGCTCTCGCGGCCGACGGACCGTCCGGCGCCGTCGCCGGACGTATGCGGACCACCCTGCCAGACGCGCGGCGCAGCCGTCACGTGATGCGGCCGATGTGGTCGGAACCCCTCTCCCCCGGCGTGTTGTGGACAACCGTCCCGCCGAAGTTATCCACATGACAACGATGTGCGCGCTCACATTTCCGGCTGTCCACTGGGGGTCCACCCCACCCACAGTCTCATCAACCGCGCCAACCCTGTCATTTCGGCGATGAGCCCCTACAATGGGCGTTATGGCATCATCCATCGCGATATGCGCAGAAGTAAGGAGAAGGACGCCATGTCACAGCTGACTGCGAATGAAAACGACACCAACGCAGCGACGGTAACCGAGCAGACCGCGGCCGAGGGCGCAACGCCCGCCGCGGAGGAGACGAAGTCCGCGAAAACCACGAAACCCAAGACCAAGACCACCCGCACGCGCAAGCCGCGCGCCACCAAGGCCAAGACCGCGGCCAAGACGATCGTGGTCGTCACCGAGCCCGGCGAGGTGCCCGCCCCGTCGCTGCCGGTCGACGAGCCCGGCCAGTTCGGCCGCATCAACATCATGGACGTCACCCCGAACGCGGAGCGCGGCGTCTACCCGGCTCGCGTGGAGCTCGGCGAGCCGTTCAAGGTCACCGCCCAGGTGTTCATCGAGGGCCGCACCAAGGTCGGCGCCACCGCCGTCGTGCGCAACGCCCGCGGCAAGGAGATGCAGCGCCTGCCGATGACCTGCACCAACCCGGGCCTCGACCGCTGGGCCGTGGACCTCACCTGCGGCGAGCGATCCGACGTCAAGCCGTGGGAGCCGGGCTTCGCCGCCGTCAAGCGCCAGCTGGGCCTGTGGACCGTCACCGTCGAGGGCTGGGAGGACACGTACAAGTCCTGGCTGCACGACGCGACCATCAAGGTCGAGGTCAACGACGACGTGGAGAACGCACTGGCCTCCGGCGCCCAGCTGCTGGACCGCTGGGCCGGCACCGCCGACGCGCACCTGCCGGCGCACCAGCGCAAGATGCTGCGCGACGCCGCCAAGGTGATGGAGGACAAGACCCTCACCCCGGCCGAGCGCCTCGCCGCCGCGACCTCCGACGCCGTGACCGAGCTGCACGAGACCAACCCGCTGCGCGACGGCCTGTCCGAGTCCGCCCCGGTGACCTTCAAGGTCGAGCGTCCGAAGTCCAGCTTCGCCGCCTGGTACCAGTTCTTCCCGCGCTCCGAGGGCGCATACATCGACCAGGAGACCCACAAGATCGTCCAGGGCAACCTCAAGACCGCGGTCGCGGGCCTCGAGCGCGCCAAGGCCGAGGGCTTCGACATCGTCTACCTGCCCCCGATCTTCCCGATCGGCGTGACCAACCGCAAGGGCAAGAACAACACGCTGGTCGCCGGCCCCGACGATCCGGGCTCGCCGTTCGGCATCGGCTCGGCCGAGGGCGGCCACGACACCGTCGACCCGCTGCTGGGCACGATGGACGACTTCAAGGCCCTGTGCGCCAAGGCGCACGAGCTGGGCCTCGAGATCGCGCTCGACTTCGCGCTGCAGTGCTCGCCCGACCACCCGTGGGTCAAGGCCCACCCGAACTGGTTCCGCACCAAGCCCGACGGCACGATCGCGTTCGCCGAGAACCCGCCGAAGAAGTACCAGGACATCTACCCGATCGACTTCAACGCCGACATGCCCGGCATCGAGAAGGAGGTCGAGCGCATCATGAACCTGTGGATCGATGCGGGCGTGACCATCTTCCGCGTCGACAACCCGCACACCAAGCCGGTGCGCTTCTGGCAGGACGTCATCGCCGCCGTGACCAAGAAGCACCCGGAGGTGCTGTTCCTGGCCGAGGCGTTCACCCGCCCGGGCATGATGCGCGCGCTGAGCTACGTCGGCTTCACGCAGTCGCACTGCTACTTCCCGTGGCGCAACACCAAGGAGGAGCTGGCCGAGTACTTCGCCGAGACCAACGGCGACGAGGGCTACTACCAGCACAACACCTTCTGGCCCACCACGCCGGACATCCTCACCGCCTACGTGCGCGACAACGGCATCGCCGGACACGCGGTGCGCGCGGTGCTCGCCGCCATGGGCTCGCCGAGCTGGGGCATCTACAACGGCTTCGAGCTCATCGAGAACAACCAGCGTCCGGGCTTCGAGGAGCAGATCGACAACGAGAAGTACGAGGTCAAGGTCCGCGATTGGTCGGTCGCCGAGAAGTACGGCATCGCCAAGCTGCTCACCTCGCTCAACGAGATCCGCCGCGAGCACGTGGACGCGTTCAGCTACCACAACCTCACGGTCCTCGAGAGCTCCGACCCGAACATCCTCGCCTTCGCCCGCCACACGCCGGCCGAGCTGACCAAGTCCGGCAAGGCGGAGACGCTGATCGTGGTCGTGAACCTCGACTGCCACAACGCCCACCAGTCCACCGTGCACCTGGAGATGCCCGAGTTCGGCATCGACCCGGCCAAGGGCGCGCACGTGCGCGACGAGCTGACCGGCCGCGAGTTCGACTGGGGCTGGGACAACTTCGTCTCGCTGGCCCCGTGGGCCGACGTGGCGCACGTCTTCCACGTGGAGAACTGAAAAACTGAGTATTCTTGTACTCGACTATCAATCGATAAAAGGAGAACACCGAAATGGCTGAAACCTTCAACGTCGTGGTGGAGATCCCGCGCGGTTCCAAGAACAAGTACGAGGTCGATCAGGAGACCGGTCGCGTCTTCCTCGACCGCGAGCTGTTCACCGCCATGGGCTACCCGGATGACTACGGCTACATCGAGGGCACCCTCGGTGAGGACGGCGATCCGCTCGACGCCCTGGTCATGGTCAAGAACTCCGTCTTCCCGGGCTGCGTCGTGGAGTGCCGCGCCGTCGGCCTGTACCACATGGAGGACGAAGAGGGCGGCGACGACAAGGTCCTGTGCGTGCCGGCCGACGTCCGCTACGACGGCATCCAGGACGTCAAGGACGTCAACGAGTTCCACCTGAAGGAGATCAAGCACTTCTTCGAGCAGTACAAGGCCCTCGAGCCGGGCAAGGAGGTCCTGCCGGGCGACTACTGGACCGGTGCCGAGCAGGCCGAGAAGGAGATCGTCGAGGCCCGCGAGCGTCTCGCGAACTCCGCCAAGTGATCTGATTCGCCGACGGGCACAGGGGTGGCATGGGTTTCCATGCCACCCCTGTGCCCGTCGGAGGATTAGAACACTTGGCGCAGCTTCCGAGACGCTCCAGGGCCTCACCAGAGTTCTTCTCGGTGTGCACGATACCGGACCGTTAGGCGCCGGGCACGACCCCCTAGACACTATCGACGCCCCGGACGACTTGTGAGAAGTGCTTCATGTCCGTCAGCGGAACCTCGTTGACGTCCTACACGACCTTCAGGCCGTCCGAGCGGACGGGCGCGGT
>NZ_JAFEJS010000018.1 GCF_018555385.1 Bifidobacterium santillanense | reverse complement strand
TCGGCGCTCCACTGCTCGACGCCGGTGAACTTGGACGGCACGCGGTACGCCGGGAACGGGGTGCCCGCGACGGTGTACAGCGGCACGTCGTTCGTGGCGGCGTCGGTGTCGCTCTCGTGGTACACGATGAAGCTGCGGTTCGTATCCGACGAATACCAGCCGATGCCCTCGTCGCGCCAGCCGCTGCGCACCAGGCTGTCGCGTTCGCCGGCCGACGTGGTGTAGTGATGGTCGGAGGCGTTCGGATTGTACAGGCGGTAGACCGGCGTGTTCGAATGGGCGGGCGCGACCCAGCCCACGCCCTCGTACTTCCATCCGACGCCGCGCAGCTGGTCGCGCTCCACGCCGTTGCCGGTGTAGAAGTGCTCGCCCGAGTTCGGGTTGTACATGCGGTACATGTCGACCGAGCCGCCGGTGTCGTCGGCCACCGATGCCGGTGTCAACGCGAACATCATCGCGAATGCGGTCGCCAGCGCGATCAGCGTGACGGTCATCCTGCGCATGGTGTCGCTCATGGTTTCGTTTGCGTATGCGGAACGTACGGACATGGCTGTTCCTTTCTCTCTCATACCCGCACCATTACGGCACTATCAAGCATACGCTCGGCCTCAGGCCCAGCCAATCAACAGCGAAGGCGAGTCAGTGCACCGTCACGGGGGTGTTGGCCGGCAGCTGATCATACAGCCATTTCGCATCGGGAATGCTCAGTCGCACGCAGCCATGTGAGGCCGGACGGCCCAGCTTGCGACCTTCCGAAACGATGTAATGGCCCTGCACGTCGGTGGGAACCGAGTGGAACAGGTAGACGCCCCAATCCTTCCAGGAGACCCAGTAGTTCGCGCCCATACCTTCCCGGGCATTGTAGAAGCTGCCGCCGCGGTTCTGGACCCGGAACGTGCCTCGCGGGGTGCTGTTGTTCATGCCGGTGGAGGCGATCATCGTGTAGATCGTGTTCATACCGCTCCTCACATACACGCGCTGCGCGGCGATGGACACCTCGATGCTCAGGTTGGGGACGGTCGCCAAATTCGGATATGCCCCTCCCGAAGGGCGCATGAACTGCGGTAGCGGCACGCTGGTTCCGCCGCCCACGCCGTACCATGCGATGCCCTCGTCGTGCCATCCCGCGTTCACCAGACTGCGCGCTTCGTTGTTGTTCAACGTGTAGTTATGCGATCCCGCGACCGCGTTCGGATTGTATTGACGGTACAACGGGTAGTCGCGATTCGTGTCGGAGGAATACCAGCCGATTCCCTCATATCGCCATCCGGCCGCGACGAGCATGTCTCGTTCGTTGGCGTTGACCGTGTAGTGATGGTCTCCGGACTGCGGGTTGTACAGGCGGTAGACCGGCGTGCTCGACCGCACGGGTGCCTTCCACCCGATTCCCTCGTAGATCCAGCCAGCGGATTCCAGCCCGTCGCGTTCGGTCTTGTTCGCGGTGTAGAAATGCTCGCCGCTGTTCAGGTTGTACAGGCGGTACATGTCGACCGATTCGCTCGAGTCCGCGGCGGAGGCGCTTGGGGCCGGAAGCGCGACCGCAATCGCCATGACGACGGCGACGGCGATAGCCCACATCTTCGCAAAGCTTCTCGTAACACCCATGAATGCCTCCAATGCGCATTTTCACGCCCATTTCCAGTATAGGAACGATCCACGAGATGACCGATTCCACATGGTTGCACCGATTACCACGGAACGGTGCATGACCAATACAGCGTGGCCGCAGCTTTCCTGTCCCGGTGTCCCTAAAAGAAAGGTTCCTGAAGATGACAGGAAATACTAGCAAGTGGCGCGCGCCGCTCGCCGGCCTGGCCTCCGTCGCGATGCTCGCGACCATGGGCGTCGCCGCCAGCACCGCCAACGCCGCGACCACGGGCGAGCCCACCACGGACCCGTATCGCGCGACCACCAGCACGAAGTTCACGGTCGTCGCCTACCCGGCGTACGCCCCGGCTGGCGATGCCAACAAGGTTCTGGGCAGCGACAAGACCTACGGCGAGACCATCGACGTGAACTCGAAGAACGATCCGTTCTACAGCACGAGCGACGGCAAGGTGTTCACCGGCTTCTCCTACGATCTGGCGGGCAAGAACAAGGTCGCCGACGGCAAGCTCGCGGTCAAGGGCGACACCAAGGTGTACGCCCAGTACGCCGAGGCCAAGACGATTACCTTCCACTACAGCAACAACACCACCAAGAAGGTGGACGTGAAGACCGGCTCCGCGCTGACCGCGGCCGACTACGCCAAGTACGCCGGCGACGATTCCGCTTCCGGCAACAACGTGTTCGCTGGTTGGAAGACGACGACCTCCAAGGACTACAAGCCGTCCGACCTGTACACCGATCAGGCCGTGAACTCCAACCTTGACCTGTATCCGGTGTTCGAGGTCGTCTCCGCCAACCCGGGTCAGCAGGAGAACGTGTCCAAGGTCGTGTTCCACGAGAGCGACACCGACGCCGCCACGAACGACGTGCCGCTGTACACCGTCGCGGGCACCCCGTTCCCGGCGTACCGCGTGCCGTCCAAGTTCACCGGCGTCGAGCAGTGGAGCGCCGACAAGGACAACTCCTCCGAGTACAAGTTCACCGCGAACGTCCCGAACATCAAGGTCGGGGATGACGCCGACCTGACCCTGTTCGGCTTCAGCGGCTTCGGCGACGCCAACTGGACCGTCAAGTACGTGTTCAACGACGCCGACACCGTTGCGGTCAAGGCTGCCAAGAGCACTCTGGCCAGCAACGAGGTGAACTTCGCCGAGGGCTCCAAGATCGTCGAGCCGAACGAGCCGGCCGCCTGGGACGCCGAATTCACCGGCTGGTACGACGCGAACGGCGACAAGGTCGACTTCAACACCCCGGTCCAGAACATCCCGGGCAAGAACGCCTCCAAGCGCACCGTGACCGTGCACGCCGGCTGGGACGTCAAGAACATCGCCCAGGTCAAATACTACTACAACTACCACGTCGCCAACTCCAACGCCGGCTACGCCGACCCGGTGGCCCACACTTGGAACAACCCGTCTGCCACGTTCGGCAACGTCCAGAAGGGCTCCGGCCAGGCTGTTGACTTCGTGACGAAGGGCAGCAAGATCAACGCCCCGACCGGTGTCGAGGACTACTACAAGACCTCCGCGAACACCGATCACGGCGACTACACCTCCCGTACCGTCAAGCAGTGGATCTCCATCCTCGACGGCGCCCCGATCAGCACCGTGAAGGCCAGCACCTCCGTCTACGCTCAGTGGACCGGCGCCGAGTCCCTGCTGCTGAACGCGAACGGCGGCGTGTTCGCCAACGGCTCCAACCGCGCGTACGCCACCAAGACCGACGGCCAGACCTGGAAGGACGTCATCTCGACCCCGACCCGCGACGGCTTCACCTTCGCCGGCTGGTACACCACCGACGGCTCCAAGAAGGCCAACCTGGTCGACGGCTTCTTCTACGACAGCAACACCGGCGAGCAGACCTCCCAGAAGGTCGTCGAGGGCGCCGAGCTGCTCGCCTGGTGGATTCCGAGCGAAAAGCTCGAGAACGCCGCCGCGCTGAGCGCGTTCCCGCTCAACGGCGCCGCCGAGTGGAACTCCTGGACCCCGTCCTTCGCGAACAAGTCCGCTGACTACAAGCTGGCCGAGAAGTACGCGAAGACCGAGGCCTCCTGGAAGACCTACACCGACACCGTCTACGACCTGCAGGACGAGTTCCAGGCCTACCAGAACCTGTCCGGCCAGGACCAGATCGATGCTGGTAACAAGCTGGCTGCGAAGCTTGCGGCTGCTCAGGCGAAGTTGGTTGATGATAAGGCTCCGGCCGGCACCACGACCGTGTACCGTCTGTTCAACCCGAACGCGCGTGACGCGGGCTCGCACCACTACACCGCGTCCGTGGTGGAGTACAACAGCCTGGTGCGTAAGGGCTGGCGCGCCGAGGGCGTGAGCTTCGTGACCACGTCCGACGGCAAGCCGGTGTACCGCGCGTACAACCCGAACGACGGCGGCCACTTCTACACGCTGTCCAAGGTGGAGCTGGACCACGCGGTGAAGGCCGGCTGGAAGGACGAGGGCGTCGCGTTCCGCGTGTCCGACGATTCCAAGACGCCGCTGTACCGCATCTACAACCCGAACTCGGGCGAGCACGCGTACACCGTCGCCGCGAACGAGGCGAAGGCCGCGGTCAAGGCCGGCTGGAACGACGAGGGCATCGCCTGGAACGTCATCAAGTGAGCCACGCTCAGGGATGACCTTCCGGCACGGAATCCGCTCCCTATGAGCGGAATCCACGCCTGACATGCCGAAGGAGGGTCTCCTCCCGGGAATCAATCCCGGGAGGAGACCCTCCTCGTCGTATACGCAGGAAAACACATGAGGGGGGCTCCCCTCCGGAAGCGATGTTCCGGAGGGGAGCCTCCCTCTTGTGTTCGGACCGTTACGGTCGGACGGTGAATCCCGTGTCTAGAAGCCTAGACGGCGGGTACTCACTTGGCGTAGGCCTTGAAGGCCACGCCCTCGTCGTTCCAACCGGCCTTGACCGCGTTGTTCACCTCGGCCTTGCTCAGGGTGAACACGTGCTCGCCCGAGTTCGGGTTGTAGATGCGCAGCACGCTCTCGGACGCGTCCTTGGCCACGTACCAGGCCACGCCCTCGTCCTTCCAGCCGGCCTTGATCACGTGGTTGAACTCGACCTGGGACAGCGTGTAGAAGTGCGAGCCGTCGTTCGGGTTGTACGCGCGGTACACCGGCTCGGCCTTCTTGCTGGAAGTGGTCTGGAACTGCACGCCCTCGGCCTTCCAGCCGGCGCGCACCACGCTGGAGTACTCCGCGAAGCTCGTGGTGTACAGGTGGGAGCCGCCACGGGTCTCGTTCGGGTTGAACGCACGGTAGACCGCGACCTTACCGTCCGGCACATCCGCACCGTTCGACTTCACCAGCAGCTGCTCGGCGGCCTGGTACTTCGGCAGCAGAGCGGAGGCGGCGTCAACCTTGGCCTGGCTTTCGGCCATGGACTGGTAGGCCTTGTACTGGTCCTCGAGGGCGTACACGGCCTTGATGTAGGCCTTGGCGGAGGCGTCCGTGTAGCCGTACGCGGCGACCGTCAGCGCGTCGGCGGACTGGTTGTTGTAGGCCAGCTTGAACTGGTTGCGCAGGGCGTTGACGTCCAGCTTGCTGGAGGCGGTCCACTTCGCAGTCAGGGTCGCACCGTCGTAATAGTCGACGGTCTTGGAGGTGTCGACCTTGGTGGTGGAGGTGCTGTCGCCGACGACCCAGTAGGCGAGGGTGTAGCCGTCGCGGACCGGCTCGACGAGGATGTCGGCGAGCTTGGCGCCCTTGGCGGCGGTGACCCACTTGTAGGTCTGGCCGTCGAACTTGCCGCCGTTACCGTTCAGACGCACGGAGTAGGAGGCATCCCACTTGGCGGTGAAGGTCTCGTAGGAGCCGGCAGCCGGAGCGGTGGCGGAAGTCACCACGTCGTTGGAATTGTTACCAAGGTACCAGCCAGTGAGCTTGCGGGTGGTGTACTCGCCCTTGGCGGCGTCCTTCTGGGCCTCGGTCTGGTAGTACTCCTCGAGGCCGGCCGGAAGGTCCTTCTTGGTGCCCGCATAGACGAACTCGAACTGCTTACCACCCGTGGCGGCATCGAAGTCAGCGTTGTAGCCGAGGTTGTAGACCAGCTCGGCGGCGTGAGCGGTATCCCAGCCAGCCCACAGGTCGAGGGTGCCGTTGGCCTTGTAGCCGTTCTGCTTGCTGATGGGCTCGTCCCACTTGACCGCCTGGCTCGTGCCGTCGGCGGCGGGGTTGGTGTACCAGCCGGTGAACACCGCGCCGAACGCGACCGGGTCGACCGGCTTGGTCAGCTTCTGATCGGCGGTCGTCTTGACGACGTTGGTGCCGTCGGACAGCGTCGAGTTGGATGCAGGACCGTTGGTGAAGTGATACGTCACCGTCACGTTCTGGAGGGAGGTGGTATCCGGAGCGACAAGAGTCAGGTCAGCAGCGGTGGGGGCGTCCTGGTTCTTGTTCTTGACAGACTGGGTGAAGTCGTAGTCGGCCCCCTCGAGAGCTCCGTCGACCTTCCAGTTCGCGGTCTTCGGGGCGCGGAACTCCGGGAACGCATGATCGGCCAGCGTGTAGTTCGTGGCGAACGGGCTGGACTTGCCGGCGTTGCGGAAGGCGACCGTGGACAGGTTCTGGTTCGTGTCGAAACGGCCGTACAGGGTGGTGTCGGCGTTGAAGATCTGGTTCGTGTACAGGTCATCAGCCGAGTTCTTCTCGGTGTACGTGTACGTCAGACCGGCGAACGTCTTGCCGCTCAGGGAGCCGGTGCCGGCGGGCTCGCCGGTGGTGCCGTCCTTCGCGACGCTCGCGGCGGACAGTGCGGACTGGTACTCGGAAGCGGTCAGGGCAGTGCCCTTGGCGACGTCCACGGCAGCGTCGACGGTCTTGTCGCCGTTGAAGTCGAAGCTGACCTTCACGGCCTGCTTGTACTGGGCGAACACCTTGGTGGCGCCCTTGACGACCAGCACGTCGCCGATCTTCTCGTTGCCGGCCTTGTCGTAGGAGAAGTAGTCGAAGACCTTGCCGTCACCGGCGGCCGCGTACGGGTCGGCGGTCAGCGGGGTCAGCACCTGGCCCCACTTCGCGGTGGTGGACACGCTAGTCGGCTTCCACGGCTGATCCGGATCGTAGATGTTCACCTTGTAGTTCGTCGTGGTGTCACCGGACGTTCCGGTGGTGGCCGCGTTGGCGGTGCTGGCGGCGACGCCCATGGTCGCGAGCATCGCGATCGAGGCCAGGCCGGCGAGCGGCGCGCGCCACTTGCTAGTATTTCCTGTCATCTTCAGGAACCTTTCTTTTAGGGACACCGGGACGGCGGCCCCGGCCTGTCCGGGATGACGCACGCGTCCTCCCCGGACCGCGCCGAATCGTGGGAACCCGAGCGGGCCGCGCGTCATTGCGCGGATCCGGGGCGTCGCGTCCATCCGGGTCCAGTCATCCCCATCGTCAAAAATGTGTTTTTCTTACACTTTTGACATGTTGAAAGTGTACAATTGGCACACTATTGACAATTGATGGGACGGGGGATGGCCTATGCGACGGAAGATAGACGAACTGCTGGAGGAGTGGAGGCGTTCGGCGCGGCGCAAGCCGCTCGTCCTGTTCGGGGCCCGTCAGGTGGGCAAGACGTACGCCATCACGCATTTCGCCGAACGGTCCTTCGACTCCATGGCCTATGTGGACTTCTCGCGCGACGGGCGGGCGTCCCTCGCGTTCGGCGATTCCATCGCCCCCGCGGACATCGTCCACTCCCTGGAGAGCCTGCTGCGCATGCGCATCGACCCGGGCAGGACGCTGATCGTGCTGGACGAGGTCCAGCTGTGCGAGCGGGCCCTGACCGGCCTGAAGTACTTCTGCGACGACGCGCCGCAGTACCACGTGATCGCGGCCGGCAGCCTGCTGGGCGTCAAGGTGAACCGCAGCCGGTACTCGTTCCCCGTGGGCAAGGTGGACATGCTCACGCTGCACCCCATGGACTTCGAGGAGTACCTGTGGGCCCGGGGCGAGGAACGCCTCGCGGACGACATCAGGCAGGCGTGCTCCACGCCCGACAGGCCGTTCCCGCTCCATGACGCGGCGATGGACCTCGTGCGCGAGTACATGCTCGTCGGCGGCATGCCGGAGGCCGTCGACGCGTACGGGGGATCGGGGCGCCGGCTGGACGCGCCGCGCGAGGTCCAGCGCGACATCGTCACCGCGTACACGGCCGACATGGCCAAATACGCCTCCCCGCGCGAGACGCAGCGCATCCTCGAGGCGTGGAACAGCGTCCCCAGGCAGCTCGCCAAGGAGAACCACAAGTTCCAGTACAAGGCCGTCCGTTCCGGGGGCAGGTCCAACATGTACCAGGGCGCCCTGTCGTGGCTGGTCTCGGCCGGCATCATCACCCGCCTGACGCAGGTCTCGGAGCCCGTCGCCCCCCTGCGGGCGTTCGAGGACCCCTCGGCGTTCAAGATCTACATGGCCGACACCGGCCTGCTGTCCTGCGCCTACGACGCGATGCCCGCGGACCTCGCCCCCGCGGACGACAAGGCGTCCGCGTTCCGCGGCGCGCTGGCCGAGAACTACGTGCTGCAGCAGCTCACCGCCGTCGGGCTCGCCCCCCACTACTGGGGTACCCTGAACAGGGGCGAGGTCGAGTTCGTCGTGCGGGACGGGCAGGGCGACGTCATCCCCGTCGAGGTCAAGTCCGGATCCAACGTGACCGCCCGCAGCCTCACGGCCTACCGGGCGAAGTACCGTCCGCGCTACGCCGTGAGGATCAGCGCCCGGAACTTCGGCGTCGAGGGCGACATGCGCAGCGTCCCCCTGTACGCGGCCAGGACACTGGCCGAGAACCTGCGATAACGGCACGGACGTACGGTCGGCGTGCTTCCCTCGTTTGCGCGGTCGTGCTGGATAGCGCCCCGTGCGCATGTTTCTTGCATGACGCGGCTGCTGTCGTTCGACGGAGCGGGAGTCGAATTCTTCCCTGAGCGCGGCGAAAAGGTTCCGGAGGGCGTGGAGCAGGCTATCCACGGCCTCTGGCAGGTAGGAGGGGTCTCCATGCTGGGCGTGCACGATGGCAGCGCCGAGGAACACGGCGGCCTTGGTATCTCAATCAGTAACTTGATCATGCGTCGCGGTATGCGTCCCGCGCGCGGTGAGAGCTGATTTCCGGGCGCAACACGCCATGCACGGCTCCTCCGAGGTATGCGCAGGCCTGCAGGACCTCGACGCGATATCGCGCCCTTGGGGGTGCTGTCGTTAGGATTGATGGCGATGCTGTCCGCGACGGGGTTTGGAGGGTGCGATGCGGCTGGACCGGTTGGAGATGCGCAACTACCGCAGGTTCGCGGAGCTGTCGGTCGGGTTCGAGCCTGACGTGACGGTGCTGGTGGGCGGCAACGGAATGGGCAAGACGGCCGTCCTGGACGCGGCGGCGGTCATGCTGGGCGCGTTCCTGGCCAAGTTCCCGGACGTGTCCGGACCGTCGATCCAGCGTTCGGACGCGCGCCGCGTCAGGTACGAGGTCGGCGGGGTGTACGACACCCAGCAGCAGTTCCCCGTGTCCCTCGCGGCCGAGGGTGAGGCGCCGATGCCCGTGGTCTGGGACCGGTACCGCCAGGGGCAGGAGACGTTGGGCGGCCGTCTGGAATGGGGTCGCGCGCTGCGGGGGCCCGAGGGGAAGATGACGGTCGCGGACGCGCAGCCGATGATCGCGGTGTCCGACGAGTACCGCGGGGCGGTCATGGCCGATCCGTCGGTCGTGCTGCCGCTGGTGGCGTACTACGGCACGGACCGGCTGTGGCCGAGGGACCGCAGGCAGTGGAGGACGCATTCCGATGCGTACCTGCAGGCCGGCAACCGCTTCGGCGGGTACGACGGCTGTCTGGGCTCGTCCGTGAGCTACAAGCAGATGGCCACGTGGTTCAGGAAGATGACCGCGGAGCAGGAGCGGCGGAAGACCGTCATCCCCTCGTTCCAGGCCGTCCGCACGGCGGTGTCCGCGTGTCTGGAACGGCTGACCGGGCACGCGGACGCGCGCATCGACTACGCGGACGGCGGGATGCTGGTCACGTACACGGCGCCGGACGGGACGGTGTGCGAGGACGAGCCGTTCGAGACGCTGAGCGACGGCTACCGGGCCACGATCGGCATGGTCGCCGACATCGCGCGGCGCATGGCGACGCTGAACCCGGTCATGGGCGGCGACGCGGTCAGGCGCACGCCCGGCGTGGTGCTGATCGACGAGGTGGACCTGCACCTGCACCCGCTGTGGCAGGAGCACGTCGTCTCCATGCTGACCGCGTTGTTCCCCGCGGTGCAGTTCGTCCTCACCACGCACGCGCCGCTGGTGATCGCCTCGGTGCCCGGCAGACAGGTCAGGATGCTGTCGTACGACCCGTCGAACGGAGTCGCGCGCGCGGCGGAGCCGAGCTTCGAGACCTACGGCCAGCCCGCGTCGGACACGCTGACCAGCGTGCAGGGCGCGCACGATCTGCCCGAGCCGGTGCGAGGCGCGTTGGACGCGTTCGAGACCGCGCTGGACGACGGCGACTACGCGGGGGCGAAGCGCGAGCTGGACCGGCTGCACGGCATGGTCGGCGAGACCAACTCCGAGTACGTGTCCGCCAGAACCGCGTACGACTTCATGCGCGGCGCCGGCGGCGGGGAGGACGACTGATGCTGTTCGTCGACAAGCACGCCTCCCACGCTCCCGAGGCGTTCGTCCGCGCCGTCGACGAGCAGCGGCGCACCCGCTCCCTGCAGGGCATGGACGCGGGAACGGACCCGCAGACCCTGTGGGACCGTCTCGACGGCGCCGCACGACAGGCCGTGCTCGACCGGCTCCTGCGGGAGCAGGGGCACCTGTGCGTGTACTGCGAGCGTCCGATCGGGCTGCCCGGAGGCAGGCTCGGCGCGCATGTCGAGCACTACGTACCCCGTCATCCGTCGCGCGCGGAATACCCCGAACTGGAGTGGAAGAACGACGGTCCTGCGCCCCGCTCGCCGCAGGCCGACGCCGAATCCGTGGACTACGCGAACCTGTTCGCGGCCTGCACCAACGAGACCGTGAACGACGCGACGCCGCTGACCTGCGACAAGCTGCGCGGCTCGCGCCGCATGTCCCTCGACCCGCGCAGCCGCCGCTCGCTCAGACGACTGGTCTACCGGACCAACGGCAGGGTCGAGGCCAAGGACCCGGACGACGCGGCGGTATGGAACGACATCGGAAGAGACGACGCGCGACCCGGCCTGCTCAACCTCAACGCGGCGCATCTGCGCAACGCGCGCAGGGCCGCATTGCGCCAGCTGATGGCACGGCTCATGGCATCCGGCGACCGCAGGACGATCGACCGGGCATGCGAACGCGAGATCCGCGACCTCCTCGCCGAGAAGGACCCGAGGGAGCCGTTCCTCGAGGCCAAGCTCTACGTACTCTCGAAGCGTCCCGGCATACGCGGCAGGTTCGGCGACGCGTACCCCGCGTAGGAACGTCACCTACCCAATCTGAACTGCCTCGTTGCCCATCAAGGAACTCCCGCTTGGACACACGACGTATCCGCCCGACGGCTTTAATTCCGTCGGAACCGTCCCCAAGCTCGAAATCCTGCCTACGTCGTCTGGGATGACGCAGAGGGGAGTCCAGCCAATACACACGCAGAATCCTCTTGTCTCCCACATTCCGCAGCATGGGGTCGCGACTTATCAGGTTGTCCTTGTCCCCGTGCATGCCAATGTAGACGGTCTCGTCCACATCAACGGACGGGAAGACGGGGGCCTCGACTAGATGCCAGACATCACCAGTCTTTGTGGGCTTCGCGTAGATGCCGTGCATGCCGGTGACCCAGAACTTCACCTCGGCGGCCTTGCAGTCTCCAACGTTCTGTAATCCGAATGAATACCAGACGTCCTCCGGAGCATTCCGTTTGCGTTCCTCCCATTCCGCATGCAGCAGCGTCGGAGTGAAAGGCCTGACTGCATGCCAGAGCACGCTCGGCCGTGACCACCACCTGCCTATTGCTGCGGTGATAGAGACAAACAGGGCCAGAACGGCGATGAAATCGCCCCATGAAAATCCGTTAAATATGGTCGAAACTATGCCCATCTTCCTTTTTCTCCGTGTTCCCCATAGAGCTTTGTGCCCTTATCCTATGTCATCTCCATCCCGGTGTCCCTAAAAGAAAGGTTCCTGAAGATGACAGGAAATACTAGCAAGTGGCGCGCGCCGCTCGCCGGCCTGGCCTCCGTCGCGATGCTCGCGACCATGGGCGTCGCCGCCAGCACCGCCAACGCGCTCGCGTCGCGTCAGTCCGAGACGACGTACGCGACCTCCGTTTCTCGCGCCACGATCCGCGTGTACGATGCCTCCGCTCCGTACAAGGTTATCGACAACCTCGGCAAGAACTACGGCGAGGCGATCACTGCGTCCGACATCGACGCCATCGCCTCTTCCAACAAGGTTCTGGATTATCTGTCCTTCGACAAGGCGGGCGCGAACAAGGTCGCCACCCCGTACGTGGTGACCGGCGACGTCAAGCTGTACGCCCACTTCAAGGACAGCGTCACGGTCACGTTCGACAAGGACGGCAAGGCCGCGACCGACACTGACCGCAAGACCATCAAGATCGCCAAGGGCACGTCCCTGACGGCCGCCGAGTACGCCGAGGCCCTCGGCGCGAACTCCTACGGCGACGCCGTCGAGCCGGCCGACACCTCCACCGTGAAGTTCGCGGGCTGGACCCTGACCCCGACCCTCTCGGGCACCGGCAACGACCTGTACACGAACCAGTCCATCGACGCGGACACGATTCTGTACGCCCGCTTCGATCAGGGCCAGAACCTCGCCCAGGTCAACTTCCACGAGCAGGGCAGCGTGGGCAACAAGATCACGCGCTTCACGCTCGGCGGCACCGCGTTCCCGGAGTTCCGCGCCCCGACCGGCTGGGCCAAGAGCACGCTGACCAACGGCGCGTTCACCCAGTGGTCCGAGTCCGACGGCAAGACGAAGTACGACTTCACCAAGGCCGTTGAGAACTCCAACGAGGACCCCGGCGCTGACGATCTGACCATCGTTGCCTCCAAGAGCAACACGCTGTCCAACGTGACCGTCAAGTTCAACTCCCAGGGCGCCGCCTACACGCCCGACACGGTCGTGACCACCTCTGACCAGTCGATCGCCGAGCCGACCGCCCCGGTCAAGGCCGGCGCCGTGTTCACCGGCTGGTACCTGCAGCGCACCGCCGACGGCCAGAGCAACCCGTTCGACTTCTCCAAGTCCGTCAAGGACAACTTCAACGACGCCAAGGGCAACATCACCCTGTACGCCGGCTGGGACACCACCCACGCCTCCGAGCTGGTCTTCAACCTCGGCTACGCCGACTGGAGCAAGGCCCAGCAGGTCCAGTACGTGTACGCAGGCAAGGGCGTGACCCTGCCGGCCGGCCTGGAGGAGTACTTCCAGACCGACGCCCAGGCCGACAACACCAAGGGCGAGTACACCGCCAAGACCCTGACCGGCTGGTACGAGGGCAACGACAAGAACGTCGTCGTCACCGAGGCCACCGCCCCGAACGCCGGCACCGTGCGCTCCTACACGGCCGTGTGGTCCGGCGCCGAGTCGCTGAACCTGAACGCGAACGGCGGCAACTTCTCCGGCTCCGTCACCAACCAGTGGGTCACCAAGACCGACTCCCAGAAGTGGCAGGACGTGGTCGTCGAGCCGACCCGCGCCAACTACCACTTCGTCGGCTGGAACGAGAAGGCCGACGGCACCGGCAAGGTCGCCAACCTCTACGACGGCCACTGGTACGCCTCCGGCGTCAAGGGCGCCGAGATCACCGCCGGCGTGCAGCTGTACGCCCAGTGGGCCATCGGCGGCGTCGACGACTACAACGCCGCGTTCACCGCCTTCCCGCTGGTCAACGCCGGCGACATCTACAACACCCCGCTGTTCTCCAACAAGTCCGCTGACTACAAGCTGGCCGAGAAGTACGCGAAGACCGAGGCCTCCTGGAAGACCTACGTCGACACCGTCTACTCCCTGAAGGACGAGTACAACGCGCTCCACGGCCTGTCCGGCCAGAAGCTCGTCGACGCCTCCAAGGCCCTCGCCTCCAAGCTCGAGGCTGCTCAGGCGAAGCTTATCGATGATAAGGCTCCGGCCGGCACCACGACCGTGTACCGTCTGTTCAACCCGAACGCGCGTGACGCGGGCTCGCACCACTACACCGCGTCCGTGGTGGAGTACAACAGCCTGGTGCGTAAGGGCTGGCGCGCCGAGGGCGTGAGCTTCGTGACCACGTCCGACGGCAAGCCGGTGTACCGCGCGTACAACCCGAACGACGGCGGCCACTTCTACACGCTGTCCAAGGTCGAGCTGGACCACGCGGTGAAGGCCGGCTGGAAGGACGAGGGCGTCGCGTTCCGCGTGTCCGACGATTCCAAGACGCCGCTGTACCGCATCTACAACCCGAACTCGGGCGAGCACGCGTACACCGTCGCCGCGAACGAGGCGAAGGCCGCGGTCAAGGCCGGCTGGAACGACGAGGGCATCGCCTGGAACGTCATCAAGTGAGCCACTCGCCGATGACCCCGGACGAGGGATCGGGGTTCCCCGCGGAACCCGTATCCCGCGCCTGAGATGACATGAGGAGGTCTCCTCCCGGGAATACCGGGAGGAGACCTCCTCCGTCGTATACGCGCGAATGAGAGCATGCGCGCGGAAAACAAAAGGGGAGGGTGTCCCGCAGGAACAGAATCCTGCGGGACACCCTCCTCGCGTTAATGGACCGTTAGGGTCGGAACGGTGGGCCGGGGGCCCGGTCCCGTCGGCCGTCAGGCCGCCGGGATCAGGCTCGTGGGGCTCACTTGGCGGCGTAGGCCTTGAAGGCCACGCCCTCGTCGTTCCAGCCGGCCTTGACCGCGTGGTTCACCTCGGCCTTGCTCAGGGTGAACACGTGCTCGCCCGAGTTCGGGTTGTAGATGCGCAGCACGCTCTCGGACGCGTCCTTGGCCACGTACCAGCCGATGCCCTCGTACTTCCAGCCCGCCTTCACGGTGTGCTTGTACTCCACCTCGCTCAGGGTGTAGAAGTGCGAGCCGTCGTTCGGGTTGTACAGACGGTACACCGGCTCGGCCTTCTTGCTGGAAGTGGTCTGGAACTGCACGCCCTCGCCCTTCCAGCCGGCGCGCACGACCGCGTTGTACTCCGCCTCGCTGGTGGTGTACAGGTGGGAGCCGCCGCGCGTCTCGTTCGGGTTGAACGCACGGTAGACCGCGACCTTACCAGCCGGAACCTCAGCGGAGTTGGACTTCACGAGGAGCTGCTCGGCGGCCTGGTACTTCGGAACCAGCTTGTTGTAGGCGTCGACCTGGGCCTGATCCTTGAGGGCGGCGGCAGCGTAGTACTCGTTCTGCAGGTTGTACCAGGCGTCCACGTAGGCCTTGGCGGAGGCGTCGGTGTAGCCGGCGTCGGCGACGGTCTGGACGTCGGCGGTCTTGTGGACGCCGGTCAGGCCGAAGCGGTTGTGCAGAGAGGTCGCGCTCTGGGTGGAGGCGGCGGCCCACTGGGCGGTCAGCTCGGCGCCGTCCTCGACGGCGTACTTGGTCTTCTTGTTGGCGAACGTGTAGAAGTAGCCGTCGTACAGGTTGGCGTACAGGGTCTTCTGGGTGTTGGTCCAGCCGACGAAGTTGTAGCCGGAGCGGGTCGGGGTCGGGACGACGTCCTGCCAGGTCTGGCCGTCGGCCTTGGTCACGTAGCGGGTCTTGTCCGCGCCGGTGTCGGACCACTTGCCGCCGTTGGCGTCAAGCAGGACGGCCTTCGCGCCGGCCCAGTTCGCGTACACGGAGACCGCGGCGGTCACCTTCGTGATCGGGGCGCCGGAGAGCACGTTCTTCCAGGAGGTCACCGTGCGGGAGGTGTAGGTGCCGTGGTCCTTGTCGGCCGCGGTCTGGAAGTAGTCCTCGAGGCCGGCCGGCTGCTGGATCGCGGTGCCGGAGGTCACGTAGTCGAGGGCCTTGCCGGTCTTGGCCTTGGCGACGACGTTGCCGTCGGCGTCCGTGACGACGCCGGACGGGTTGTTCCACTCGGCGTTGTTGTAGTTGTAGTAGAAGGCGACCGGAACGATGTTCTCGGTGTCCCAACCGGAGTACAGGTGCAGGGTGCGGCTGCCGTTCTTGGCGTCGGCCTGGGACTCGACGGTCTTGGAGAAGTCGAACGCGGTGTCGGCGTCCTTCTCGAACCAGCCGGTGAACTGCTGGCCGGCGTAGGCCGGGTCGGAAGGCTGGGCGACCTTGCCGTCAGCGGAGGTGTACACCTTGACGACACCGTTGGTGGAGTCGTAGCCGTCATTCTTAGTCACGGTCGGATCGGCCTTGCCGAAGTGGTAGTACACGGTCCAGGCCTTGTTGGTCGCGCCCTCGACGCCCCACAGCTTGAGGTCCTCGGTGCCGGCGTAGCGAATCGCGTTCTCGACGGTCTGGTTGAAGTCGTAGGCGGTGCCGGACGGCTCGGTCTTGCCGGACTGCCACTCGGCGTTCTTGTACTTCGTGTCGGCGCGGAACTCCGGGAACGCCTGATCGGCGAACGTGTACAGCGGCTTGTTGTCCTTGTCGTTGCTGTCACCGGTCTGGGCGTCAGTGAGCTTCACGCGGGCCACGTCCTCGTTGAGGTTCGCGAACACCGGGTACAGCACGGTGTCAGCGTTGATGGCGCCGTTCGTGTACAGCTTCACGTTGTCCTTGTTGTTGCTGGTGGACCAGCCGACGAACACCTTGCCGTACGGAGCGGTCGGCTCCTTGACGCCGGCGTATGCGCCGGAGATCCACTGGGAGCCGTAGCTGTCGCCCTCGTAGTCCGCGACGGACACGGGCTGGCCCTCGGCGACCTCGATCACCTGGTCGGCGGCGGTCGTGCCCGCGGAGCCGTTGGTGCCGACGTTGGTGATGCTGGTGCCCTTGAACGTGACGGTGTAGGCCTTGGCGTACTGGGCGTACAGCTTGGTGTCGCCCTTGACGGCGATGGCGTCGCCGACGGTCTTCTTGCCGTCCTTGTCGTAGGAGTAGCCGGTCAGGACCTTGCCATCCGTCTTGGAAGTGTACGGGTTGGCCACGTCGGCGAGCTTGTCGAAGACCTTGCCGTAGGAGTAGCCGCTGAACTTGTCGACGGCGCCGTTGGCGGCGGTCGCGAACTGGTACGGGGCGTCGGTCGTGTACACGCCGACAGTGAAGTTGCCGGACTCGTCGACCGAC
This sequence comes from Bifidobacterium santillanense, assembly GCF_018555385.1. GTDB lineage: Bacteria > Actinomycetota > Actinomycetes > Actinomycetales > Bifidobacteriaceae > Bifidobacterium > Bifidobacterium santillanense. The sequence continues at coordinate 5,197 of NZ_JAFEJS010000018.1, read as the reverse complement.
GAGGCCGCGTTGGCGGTGCTGGCGGCGACGCCCATGGTCGCGAGCATCGCGATCGAGGCCAGGCCGGCGAGCGGCGCGCGCCACTTGCTAGTATTTCCTGTCATCTTCAGGAACCTTTCTTTTAGGGACACGGGATGACGCAGATTCGTGAGTCTCGAGGCGCGCGAACGGGAAGTCGTGGCGAAGATGAATCCAACGGAGGCGTTTGGCGTCCCGCTCTTTCTCCGCGTGGCTAGAATTTAGCCAAGAGCACTCTGTTCGAGGAGGCGTATCATGTCTGCTGTTTTGCCGACTGCAAAGGCGCATCGCATCGGCGAGCCGATCATGCTCACTCAGGAGGACATCGATCGCGAACGTCACGAAATCGAGACGGAATACGGTACCGCTGATGAGCTCCGCTCCACGAGAGACTTCATCGGTCTGACCCTGCAACAGCGTCTTGCCTTGGAACGTCTCGACGATCTTGATTTTCTTGAGGGCAAGTGAGCGAAGCTCATCTTGCCGGACAAGCGAAATCATTCGCTCAACGTCTCGAGAATCTGATGACCGCGGTATTGGGCGATCCGGTCGATGGCCCCTATACGTCAACGCCGACGGGTTTCGCGTAACGCGGTTCGGACATGTTCCTCATCCGCCAGCGTGATGCGGCAGGCGCCGCCCTGACCGTGGACGGTAGGCCGTTGCTGCGATCGTCGTACAAGTTCCGTTGCACGTGTGAGAATCCGTTCGCCGAACTGCAGGTTGAGGAATCGAACATCACGTTGCGTGCGGAAAATGATGCCTCGCAACTTCAACAACCAATTGAACACAAACACGCAGCGACCGTAACGCATGTCCTCCCATCGGACGCGGCCGGCCGGAGAGGGGCGGAATGACTCCCCGATGAGTCGGAATCGCGGCTTGCGCGAGGGCGATGGCGCGTCCCGGGGGGGGGTCAGGCGATGCGGCGCGGTGCCATGTCGTTCTGCCGTCCGCCGTCCCGATTCGGACGGTGTTTGGGCCCTTACTGCCTTTCTGCCATTACTGGTAGCATTATGGCAGAAAGGCAGTAAGGGCCCAAACACATAGGTCAACGGGAGTCCGCAGACTCTGCGAGGTCTCGCTACTCGCATGGCCGGACTCCGGCCGGGTTCAGTATCTCCTGAGTCCGCTGACCCGACTCCTGCGCACGGGGCGTTCCGGCGGTTCTCCCTCCCACATAGCCGGCATTCCGCAATTCGTCGAACGCGACGTCCGGGAACTCGCGCACAGACGCCCGCAGCCGCGTCATCCGGTACTCCCCGCGGCTCGCCTCGACCGCTTCCAACCATCCATCGGACGGGATCTCTGGATATAGGTCGGCTTCCGGCATCCGACGTGCCGAGCATTGTGCGGCTCGCGTATTCGCAGCGCCGTGTACCGCGGCGCGTATATCATGAAGATGGCTCGTAACCGGTATCGGGCCAAGACTTTGTAACGGCCTTCGCTGATCTCTCGGGTGTCTCCTATCGAGGAGGGGCTGATGGGAGTGACTGCGGGGGCCTTCTTCATTTCTCGTCCCAGAGGGGGCCGCTCAACATCGGCAATGTTCGGACGGACGTGTGCGGCGTTCCCTGTAGGAGACCCCATCCCGCAGGAAGTCGAGGATGCGGATGTCCTTGCGGATGGGCGAATCCAGTTTGCCCGTACGCTCGAGCATGTCGCGGGCGACTGGTTTGAGCAGCTCCTCCAACTGCCCGGCATCCAACTCACTCTGTTCGAGGAGCGTCACGTGTTTGTACGCGTCGCCGCGGAACAGGTGGACGAGCCCGGGGATGTCCTTGCTGCGCAGTTTCCCGCGAAGCCTGTCGCGCCTGTCCCGCTCGGTCTTGCTCAGGTAGGAATCCAGGTCGCGTTTCTCCGCGACCTCCTGTCGGATGCGGGGGCCAAGTGGACCGTCGTACTGTGCCAGGTAATGGAACATGGGCACCTCGCGACTGCGCAGCATACGGTCCAGATAGGTTCCCACGACGAGATTCGCGTCCAGTCCCTGATCATGGAACAGCACGTCCCGGTAAAGATCGTCTCCGTCCACCGGCCTCCCGTATCGCTCCGGGCCGACGCCGATTACGATCTTGGCGTCCTGCGGATACTGCCCCAACTGCTCCAGATCCCTCGACAGGACAGTCTCGGAGGCATGTCCCGAGTAGACAATCGAGTAGACCTGCCTGCTGAGTTGGTTGAGGAATCTGGGAGTGTAGAGCTGCCGCGTGGATGCGATGGCGCGGTAAATGGGTGTGAAGTCGTTCGTGCGGATGCAGGTCATCTCGACCTGCGACCCGTTGGACACCATCACCCCGTGACGGGGATCGATGCGGAAGCCGGTGGGGTCCGGGGAGAACTCCACGAACACGAAACGGGACGCCAGCTCACGGGCTCTTTCCCGACCCGCGCACTCGGCGATGGCCGAGATTATGCCCAGAACGTTCGGATCGCTGAGCGAGTACCCCAGAAATATAATCGGGAACTCGCCGAAGATGGTCATGATCTTGGCCGTCAGATACGTCTTCCGATTCTCGAAGTGTTCGTAGTCCCTGTCTGTAATCACTAAGGAATCGGGATCGTCCATCGACCCGTGGATCTTGAAAATCTCGCCCACGCCGGTGACCGGGGTGAACAGGAGCTCGTCCTGCCTGACGAACCGCTGATACCCCGGGAACAGCGAATCGACGAGCCCGTCGTAATTAGTGGTGATCACGCCGGCCACATGGTTAGCAGCGCCACGGAGCACGTCCAGCTCGTCCGTCATCAGACGGGGCGTGAACGTGCGAAGATGCTCGCAAAGATAGACCTTGAATGGGGATCTCCCCTCCCGCTCGAACTCCTCGCGGTGAGAGCTGGCCCATCCTGCCATATGCGGCGATCCCAGAGCGTCTAGGAAGTCTGCCGCCATCAACCTCGCCATCAGCGGATACGGTGTCTCGGCCCCGCCCAGCTCGTTCACGGCCTGAGAACGATACACGTACAGGGGCTTCATCGGTGCGCCGACGCTGTCGCACACCCACTCCAGCAGGCCTGCCCAGTCCTCGGACCCCATATACCTGCGCGAAAGACCGGAACCCACGAACAGGAACGGCGAACGATTAATCCCGCTCAGCAATCCGGAAACCCTGTCGAACACCTCCCGTCCGAAAGCGGCCGAATCCATCACAATACACCCCCAACGTCGCAACGACTCAACACAGATATGATACCGGCCAACCACCAACCCAGGTCTTGCGATACCAAGACCACGTCGTGCCACTCCCAGTCCGTCTTACGGCTCCGAGTAACGCGGGGATGCCGTCCCGTGTCCCTAAAAGAAAGGTTCCTGAAGATGACAGGAAATACTAGCAAGTGGCGCGCGCCGCTCGCCGGCCTGGCCTCGATCGCGATGCTCGCGACCATGGGCGTCGCCGCCAGCACCGCCAATGCTTATCCGACGGTCAACGAGGGCGATGGTTTCAAGGTCGCCGTCTTCCCGGCGGATCGTCCGTACGAGGCGTCCAAGTACTACGACGACTACAAGTACGGCCAGACGTTCGAGCTCAACGCTCTGCCGAACCCGTACAGCTCCGCGACCGACGGCAAGATCCTGACCGGCTACTCCTACGATCTGGCCGGCAAGAACGTCGTCAAGGACGCGTTCGCGGTCAAGGGCGACACCAAGGTGTACGCCCAGTACGCGAAGGCCTACACGGTCACGTTCGACACCAACGCCAACGGCAAGGCCGATTCCTCCGACAAGCAGGTCGAGGTCCAGGCCGGCGCCGCGCTGACCGACGCGAAGGCCTACTGGACCTCCGGCGCCGAAGCCGCCGCCGAGACCGCGAAGCCGTCCGGCGACGTGTTCGCCGGCTGGAAGCTGTCCACCGCCGCCGACGTTGACGACCTGTACACGAACCAGGCCATCAACTCCGACATCACCCTGTACCCGGTCTACGAGCGTTACTCCTCCAAGGAGGACCAGCAGAACGTGTCCGTGGTGAACTTCCACCAGAACGGCGCCGAGACCGAGTACACGAAGACCCTGTACACGCTGGCCAACAAGGCGTTCCCGGAGTTCCGCGCCTACTACTCCTACCAGCAGGACCAGTGGCAGGCCCCGCTCGGCACGAAGTACGACTTCACCGCTCCGGTCGCCAACTCCAACCAGACCTTCGGCAAGCCTGACCTGACGATCTACGGCGTCAAGGGCGCGTCCAACAAGGACTGGACCGTCGAGTACGACTTCGACGGCGCCAACGCCACCAACGACTCCGGCCGTACCTCCGCCACCACGAGCGAGAAGTACTTCGCCGAGGGCACCGCCGCCGAGCAGCCGTCCGACCCGGCCAAGAAGGGCGCCCAGTTCACCGGCTGGTTCGTGGGCACCACCAAGGTCGACTTCTCCAAGAACGTCGAGAGCCTGCCGGGCGCCGACGCTTCCACCCGCACCGTGAAGGTGAAGGCCGGCTGGGCCACCAAGAACGTGGTTCCGGTCGTGTTCTACTACGGCTACAACCGCACCTCCCCGGCCCCGTGGAACAACTACTCCTACCCGACCACGTCCGCCGAGGCCAACAACAAGGTCCTGTCCAAGACCGGCAAGGCCATTGACTACGTGGTCGCCGGCACCGCTCTGACCGCCCCGGCCAACCTCGAGCAGTACTTCCAGACCGCTGCCGATAAGGCCCACGGTACCTGGACCAGCCAGTCCGTGACCGGTTGGTACGCCGTGAACGACGACGCGCCGATCACCACCGTCCCGGCCGGCGCCACCGGCATCGAGGTCTACGCGAAGTGGTCCTCCTCCTTCGCGGTCAAGCTCAACGGCAACGGTGGTTCCTTCAAGAACGGCACCAACTACGCCTACGCGACCGTCGCCGACGGCAAGACCCTCCAGGACGTCGTCGAGACCCCGACCCGCTCCGGCTACAACTTCCTGTTCTGGGCCAGCGCGGTCGACTCCAGCAAGTACGCCAACCTCTACGACGTCCACTGGTACAGCTACACCGGCAAGCAGGGCGCCGAGATCGCCGACGGCGAGGAACTGGTCGCCCAGTGGGCTCCGGCCTCCGTCGAGGACGCCGTCTCTCTGCACAACCGCTTCGGCCTGACCGGCGTCCACAAGACCGCCGACGTCCAGACCGTCGCCGACGCCGGCTACACCGACGCCTCCGCCAAGGCCTACGTGGACGCCTGGTACAACCTGCAGAAC
>NZ_JAFEJS010000017.1 GCF_018555385.1 Bifidobacterium santillanense | reverse complement strand
CTTAGCTCCACGAAACAAGCCGCAGGGCTTGTTCACCACATAACTCAATACGGGGCTATGGCGCAGCTGGTAGCGCATCTCCATGGCATGGAGAGGGTCAGGGGTTCGAATCCCCTTAGCTCCACGACTCGGATCCCGGATCGTCTCGACGGTCCGGGATTTTTCGTATCCGGGGGAACGGCCGGCGGCCCGCATCCCGCGTCCCCTCGCCACGCCCCTCCCCCGCGGGAATTTCCCGCGATCCACCGGAAAAACATGCACGATGCCCGTGAACGATAACAATCGCCGTTACAATGATGTGTGGTCCCATTCCATGTTGGTTATCAAAGGAGACAAGACATCGTGACCGTAACCCGCGTGTATATCGCAAGCCCCGAAGGAGCCAATGGCCGCAACGTGGTGGCCTACGGCGTGCTCAACGCGCTGACCTCGAAGTACAAGACGATGGTGTTCCGCCCCGCCGTGTCCAACCACGACGACTTCACCCCGGTCCTGCTGTCCGCATCGAACGCCGGCCTCGGCGTGGCGCTGTCCACCGGCCTCGACGTGCACAAGGTGCGCGAGGACAAGGACACCGCCCGCGGCGACATCGTCGGCGCGTTCAACGACGCGATGGACGTCTCCCGCGCGGACGCGGCGCTCATCGTCGGTACGGACAAGTCGCACGTCAACGACCCGACCTCCTACGAGTTCAACGCGAGCGTGGCCGCCGACCTGCAGGCCGGCGTGTTCCTGGCCGTGTGCACCATCGACCGCTGGCCGCACGAGCTCGACGAGACCGTCAAGCTGTCCATCGAGGGCATGGAGGCCGCCGGCAACAAGGTGCTCGGCATCTTCGTGACCGGCTGCGAGCCGCGCCACGCCGTCTCCGTCAAGGAGACGCTGTCCAAGTACGGCCTGCCGGTCTGGACGATCCCGCAGGTGTCGTTCTCCGACGAATCCGGCAAGGACCTTGCCCTGGAGGCGTTCCGCAAGAACGCGCCCACCGAGCAGGTGCTCGCCGCGCTCGACGTCGACATTGACGCCCCCGTCACCCCGTACGCGTTCCAGTACGGCCTGCTCGGCAAGGCCAAGAGCAACAAGAAGACGATCGTCCTGCCCGAGGGCGAGGAGGACCGCATCATCAAGGCGGCCGACTTCCTGCTCGAGCGCGAGATCGTCAACCTGATCATCGTGGGCGACAAGGACGCCATCCTCGCCCGCGGAAGGGAGCTGGGCCTCAAGTACCTCGAGCGCGCCCGCTTCCAGGCCAAGGACGACGAGAACGTCTTGAAGCCGATGGTCGCCAAGCTGTGCGAGCTGCGCGCCAAGAAGGGCATGACCGAGGAGCAGGCCCGCAAGCAGCTGACCGACTCCAGCTACTTCGGCACGATGCTCGTCGTGCTCGGCTACGCCGACGGCCTGGTCTCCGGATCCATCAACTCCACCGCCAACACCGTGCGCCCGGCCCTGCAGGTCATCAAGACCAAGCCCGGGCAGAAGCTCGTCTCCGGCGCGTTCCTCATGTGCTTCAAGGACCACGTGGCCGTGTTCGCCGACTGCGCCATCAACCTCAACCCCGACGCCGAGCAGCTCTCCGAGATCGCGCTGCAGTCCGCCGAGACCGCCAAGGCCTTCGGCATCGACCCGAAGGTCGGCATGCTCTCCTACTCCACGCTCGGCTCCGGCAAGGGCCCGGACGTGGACGTCGTCGAGGAGGCCACCAAGCTGGTCAAGGAGAAGGCCCCGGATCTGCCGGTCGTCGGCTCCATCCAGTTCGACGCCGCATGGTCGCCGACCGTGGCCGCCACCAAGGCCAAGGGCAACGACGTGGCGGGTCACGTCAACGTGTTCGTGTTCCCGGACCTGTGCGCCGGCAACATCGCCTACAAGGCCGTGCAGCGCTCCTCCGGGGCACTGGCCATCGGCCCGGTGCTGCAGGGCCTCAACAAGCCCGTCAACGACCTGTCGCGCGGCGCCCTGGTGCAGGACATCATCAACACGATCGCCCTGACCGCCATCGAGGCGCAGTAGCCCCGCCCCTCACCCTCCCGTCGGTTTTCGACGAAACGGAGCGGAGGGCCGCCATATGGGGTGCCGGACCGTAGGCTTGGCCGAACGGCCTTGAGTGTGTCCAGCACCCCATATGGCGGCCCTCCGCGGTCACCGCACGCAACGCAGCCGAATCCAACGGTTTGTAGCAAGCAACGAGTAATCTAATCACGGTAGCCCGCCGTCTTGAAGCGGGATAGACAACACACAATGGAGGATGCCCACAATGGCGAAAACCGTCCTTGTCATCAATTCCGGCTCCAGCTCGATCAAGTACCAGCTGGTCGACCTCGAAACGGGCGAAGGCCTGGCTTCCGGTCTCGTCGAGAAGATCGGCGAGCCGATCGACGGCCACTACAAGCACGAGTACAACGGTGAGAAGCACGAGCTCGAGGAGCCGATCCACGACCACGAGCAGGGCCTCAAGCGCGTGCTCGGCTTCTTCGAGGAGTACGGCCCGAAGCTGTCCGATGCGGGCATCGTGGCCGTCGGCCACCGCGTGGTCCAGGGCGGTTCCCTCTTCCCGAAGCCGGCGCTCGTCACCGACAAGACGATCAACCAGGTCAAGGATCTCGCCGTCCTCGCCCCGCTGCACAACGGCCCGGAGGCCAAGGGCGCCGAGGTCATGCGCTCCCTGCTGCCGGACGTGCCGCAGATCTTCGTCTTCGATTCCTCCTTCTTCTTCCAGCTGCCGAAGGCCGCCAGCACCTACGCGCTGAACAAGGAGATCGCCGACCAGTACCACATCCGCCGCTACGGCGCCCACGGCACCTCCCACGAGTTCATCTCCTCCGTGGTGCCCGAGGTCGTCGGCAAGCCGGCCGAGGGCCTCAAGCAGATCGTCCTGCACATCGGCAACGGCGCCTCCGCCTCCGCCGAGGTCTCCGGCAAGCCGGTCGAGACCTCCATGGGTCTGACCCCGCTCGAGGGCCTCGTCATGGGCGGCCGCACCGGTGACATCGACCCGGCCGTGGTCTTCCACCTGATCCGCAACGCCCACATGAACGTCGATGAGCTCGACGCCCTGTTCAACAAGCGCTCCGGCATGACCGGCATGACCGGCTTCGGCGATCTGCGCGAGGTCCACCGTCTGGTGGCCGAGGGCAACGAGGACGCCAAGCTGGCCCTCGACGTCTACGTGCACCGCATCGTGAGCTACATCGGCAACTACACCTACCAGATGGGCGGCTGCGACGTGATCACCTTCACCGCCGGCGTCGGCGAGAACGACGACATCGTGCGCAAGATGGTGTGCGACAAGCTGGCCCCGTTCGGCGTCAAGCTGGACGAGGAGAAGAACGCGAAGCGCTCCAAGGAGCCGCGCATCATCTCCACCCCGGATTCCTCCGTGGTCATCGCCGTGATCCCGACCAACGAGGAGCTGGCCATCGCCCGCAAGTCCGCCGCGATCGCGGAGGCCGGCGAGGATACCTACGGCAACAAGTTCGCCAAGTGAGCCTGTGATTCGCCCATCGGGCGACAGTAAGGGGCTGGTGATTCGTCCTGAATCACCAGCCCCTTATCGTATTCCGGCTCCCCGTGCAGGACGGGAGAGCCGGATCAGGAGATGATCACCTGCTCAGCAGTTCGTTCCACATGCCGACGAAGTTCGGCAGCGTCTTTCTGGTGGTCTGCACGTCGACGATGTTCACCCCGGGCACCGCCAGACCGATCATCGCGGCGAACGTGGCCATGCGGTGGTCGGCGTAGGTCTCCATCACGGCGCCGTGCAGCCGCTCGCGCGGCACCGGCGTGATGGCGATGCCGTCGGGCAGCTCGCTCGCCTCGCCGCCGATGCGCGTGATCTCGGCGACGAGCGCCGCCAGACGGTTCGTCTCGTGACCGCGCAGGTGTCCGATGCCGATCATGTTCGTGGGCGCGTCGGCGAACACGAGAATCGCGGCCAGGGACGGCGCGATCTCCCCCGCCGCGGTCAGGTCGAAGTCACCCAGACCGTGGACGTGCCCGTCGGAGACGACTTCGCAGTACCGCACGCCGTCCTCCTCGGGGAATGAGACGCGGGCGCCCATCGATTCCAGATATCCGGGAAGCAGACCGCCGGGCTGCGTGGTCTCGACCGGCCAGTGCGGCACGCGCACGCGTCCGCCGGCGATCAGGGCCGCACCGAGGAACGGCGCCGCGTTGGACAGATCGGGCTCGACGACCACGCGATCGGACAGTTGCAGGGAGCCGTGGGCGACCCGCCAGACGCGCGCGTCCTCATCGGCCTCAGCGTGGCCGCCGGCGCCGTTGACGTCGGCGACGGTCATGCGGATGTGCGGCAGACTCGGGGTCCTCTCCCCCGTATGCGCGAGTTCGAGACCGCCCGGCAGACGCGAGCCGACGAGCAGCAGGCCGGAGATGAACTGCGAGGATCCCGACGAGTCGATGGACACCTTCGCGGGGGCGTCGGCGGACGGAAGCGTCTTCGGCGGCGTGACCGTGAACGGGAGGAAGCCCTCCTCGCCGTGGTACTCGATCGTCGCACCCAGCTGCTCCAGACCGTCGAGCACCGGCTTCATCGGGCGCGCGTATGCCTGTTCGTCGCCGTCGAAGCGCACGGCGTCGTCGGCGAACAGCGCGAGCCCGGGTACGAAGCGCATCACTGTGCCGGCGAGACCGCAGTACACGTCGACGTTGCCGCGGAAGAGCCCGCCGGCGGGCGGGGTGACGGTGACGGTGGTGTCGGTCTTCGGATCGACCTCGCAGGAGACGCCGAGCGCACGGAGCGCGCCCATCATCAGTTCGGTGTCGCGCGAACGCAGGAGCCCCACCAGTGTGACCGGCTTCGAGCCGAGCGCGGCGAGGATCAGGTAGCGGTTCGACAGGGATTTGCTGCCGGGAATGGTGACGGTCGCGTCGAGCGGGCCGCCGGGCGTGGGCGCGGCCCACAGGTTGTCATGCTTCGTTTCGCTCATACGCCCCATCGTATAGCCCGCGATCGCGGCGGGAGGCGCATCCATGCGTGTCGTGGGACGCTACTTCTTGCCCGTCGAGGCGTAGCCCTGCTGGATCGCGGTGTTGAGTCGGTTGAGCAGCGCGGTGGGATCGGCGTTCTCGCGCGCCTGGCTCAGCTGGTCCTGGAACGTGTTGACCGCGCCGTACGAGGTGTCGAGGTCGACGAGCTGCGAGGACAGATCCTGCAGCTGCTGGCCCTGCTCGGAGCCGGTCGAGTACGACGACGGGCTGCCGATCGCCTTCATCTGCGCGATGACGTCGCTCATCTGGTCGAGGGTCGTCGTGAGGGTTCCGGAGAATTCGGCGACCACCTGCGCCTTGACGTTGTCCAGAGCGCCGGCGGCGGTCTTGCAGGTGGAGATGTACTGCTCGTACTTGGTGTAGAAGTCGTCGTCGTACATGGTGCCGCTGGGCGTCGTGGAGCACGCCGTCACCATCGCGGACAGCGGCTTGGCGGAGTCTGCAAGGTTCTCGGACAACCGGACGAAGTGCCTCGCCTGCGTGGCGTACGTGGAGTATGCGGCGGCGACGTCGTCGTCCTTGACGGCCCTCAGGTCGGCGAACGCGTCCACGGACCTGCCCAGCTTGGACGCCTGCGCCTTGAGCGTCTTCACCTTGTCCGCGCTGTACGAGGAGTCCTGCGAGTAGAGGAACTGCAGCGCCTCGTCGAGGGCGACCGTCGTGTTCTGGTACTGCTTGGCCATCGTGGAGGTCTGCTGCGCCGCCGCCGAATAGTCGGAGGCGTGCACGGCCGAGAATGGCTTGAGCATGACGACCGCCGCGACCACTGCGATGACGACGACGATCGCGACGACGGAGCCGATCACCGTGGAGACGGCGGGACGTCTGCGCCTGAGCTTGACCGGACGAACGAGATCGTCGAAATCGGGGATCTCGAGCGGGGAGTGCATGCCGGCGGCGTCGAGCGGCACGATGTCGACCGCGTCGCCGTCGCGCTCGTCGTCGGAGGCGGACTTGCCCTGCTCGTCGGTCATACGTCTCTCCCTTGCTGCCATCGTGCGGCGAAATCGCCTGATCGTGAACAACCTCAGCGTAATCGGGAGGAATGACCAACGCATTACGCCCTGGTTTGCCGCGGCGACGCACCTGACGGCGGACTACAGTGGAAGGCGCGTAGCGGCGACTGGAGGCGGATATGCGGGTGATCGAACGACGGTGCCGCGGCAAGCACGCGGATCAGACGTTGAACGAGGATGGACTGCTCGTCACGGACGCCTTCGCATGCGTGGCCGACGGTGTGACGAGCAAGAGCGTGCGCAGTCCCTGGCATCCGACCGGCGGCGTGATGGCGAAGGATCTGCTGCTGTCCGTGATCGCGGGGATGTCCGCCGACGCGGGGATGCGCGAGGTCCAGCGTCGCGTGGACGAGCGGTTCCGGGCCGAGTACCGCGCACATCCGCTGGGTCTGTCGTTCTTCGAGCGAGAGCCGGTGGAGCGGCTGCAGGCCAACGCGGTCGTGTACTGCGCGGCGCTCGGCGAGGCGTGGCTGTTCGGCGACTGCCAGATCATGGTGAACGACGTGCAGGTGCCGACCGTCAAGCGCGTGGACGAGTTCATGGGCGAGCTGCGCTCGTTCGCAGCGAGGGCGCTGCGGATGGAACGCGAGGACCGCGGCGAACCGGATGACGCTGCCCGATTCCGGCCGGCGGATGCGCCGGATGTCCCCCGCTCCCCCGCCGGGTCCCCGGACCCGGCGCGAGACATGATCCTGCCGTTCCTGCGTCTGCAGTCGCGGTTCGCGAACCGGCGGGGTGAGTACGGCTACTTCGTGTTCGACGGGTTCACCGACCCGACGTATCCGATACGCGTCGTACCGGTCAGGTCCGGCGACGAGGTGGTGCTCGCCTCGGACGGCTATCCGCTGCTGCGCCCCACGCTGGCCGAGTCCGAACGCGAGCTGGAGCGTCTGCGGCGCGAGGATCCGGACCTCATCGACGAATACCGTTCCACGAAGGGTTTCACGGCCGGTCTCGACTCGTTCGACGACCGCACCTATCTGCGGTTCATCGCCTGACGTCGCCGAGGGCCAGTACGAACCGGTGGAGGCACGCGACGGCCTTCCACATCATCGAGTCGTCGAAGTCGAACGCGCCGTTGTGCAGGGAATGCGCCTGCTCGCCGGGGATGCCGGCCGTGAAGACGAAGAAGATGCCGCGCGCGTAGTCGAAGTATCGCGCGGCGCTGTCGCCGGAAAGGTATTCGACGTCGGACAGGCGGCAGTCCGACCCCCAGATGGTCCTGCCGACCTCGAGCCCCAGGTCGACGAGTTCGCCGTCGCTGATGATCGGCGGAGCGGGGTCGTCGTCGATGTCGACGTCCACGCTCGCGCCGGTTCCGCGCACGGCGGCGGCGCATCGCCCCGCGAGCAGCTCCCGCAGCCTGTGGTAGTCGTCGAGACGACAGGCGCGCAACGTCCCCTCCAATGTGACCTCGTCGGCGATGACGTTGCGAGCTGTGCCGCCGGATACGGTGCCGATCCCCGCGATGAAGGGCGATCCGCCGACGGACTCGTAGCTGCCGTTGACCCCATGCACCGCCTCCACGACCCGCGCCGCCGCGACGATCGCATCCACGCCCATGCCGGACGCGCCCCAATGGGCGGAACGCCCGTGGACGGTCAGCCGCATCCGGCCGATCGCCGCCGATGAGGCGCCCCTGTGCAGCTCCATGCCGTCGGGCGCGTCGTTGACGTAGTGGATCATGACGAACCAGTCGACCTTCGGATCGCGCATGACGCCCGCGTCGAGCATGAGCGCCGTGCCCTCGCCGTTCTCCTCCGCCTGCTGGAACATGAGCTTGACGTTCACGCGCAGCTCGTCGCGGTGTTCGACGCAGACCCTGGCGAACACCAGCAGAGTGGCGATGTTGCCGTCATGCCCGCAGGCGTGCGAGACGCCGTCGTGCCGGGACCGCCACGGCCGGTCGGTGAGGTCCGGGACCGCGATGCCGTCCATCTCGGCGCGGACCAGCACCGTGCGGCGCTCCATGCCTCCGGGCTCGTCCTCCCCCGGTTCCGGAGCCCAGATCATCGCCGTGAGCCCGTACTCGCCGACGCGGCGCACCTCCAATCCGAGGTCGCGCAGATGGCGTTCCACGTACGCCGACGTCTCCCTCTCCTTGAGGCTCAGCTCGGGCCACTGGTGGAAATGTCTGCGGAGCGTCCGCAGCTCGTCCTCGTACGGGGAATAGTCCATTGTCGCTTCTCCTTGCCGTGCGCGTCCCTTAAGGTCGCCCGCTAGAGGCGGTCGGCGATCAGCGCGCAGTGCTCGCGGACGATGCGCGCCGACTCGTGGAATCTGACGAGCTCGTCGCCGGTCAGATGCAGGTCGACGAAGTCGCCCACGCCGTCGGCGTCCAACGCGACCGGCAGGCTCAGGAACACGTCGTGCTCGTCATACTCGTATTCGCCGTCGATCAGCGTGGAGACGGGGATGACACGACGTTCGTTCCACAGGATCGTGCGCGTCAGACCGGCGACGGTGGCGGCGATGCCCTGACTGGTGCCGCCGCGCAGGGCCTTGATCGCCATGCCGCGTTCGCGGGTCCGCTCCTCGATGCCCTCCAGTGTGATGCCCTCGTAGCGCTCGCGGTTGTCCTCGAGATACCGCGTGAGGCTCTTGCCGATGAACGAGACCGTCGACCACGGCACGAACTGGGACTCGCCGTGCTCGCCGATCACGTACCCGGAGACCATGCGCGGGTCGAGCCGTGTGATCTCGCCGATGATGGTCTTCATGCGCGACGTGTCGAGCGCGGTGCCCGAGCCGAGCACCTGCGCGCGCGGCAGACCGGTGCGTCTCCACGCGAACCAGCTCAGCACATCGACCGGATTGGACACCATGATGAGGATGCCGTCGAATCCGGAGTCCCTGATCGCACACAGGATCGGGTCGACGATGTCGATGGCGGCGCCGAGCTCCTGGAAGCGCGTCTCGCCGGGTTTCGGCTTCGGTCCGGCGGTGACGATCACGATATCGGCGTCGCGGCAGTCGGACCAGTCTCCCTGACGGATGGAGACGAACCGGCCGATGAACTCGGCGCCGTCCATCAGATCCATCGCGAGGCCCTTGGCCTTGTCGGGATTGTGGTTGACGAGCACCAGCTCGTCGCACAGCCCCTGCAGCACGATGGCGCTGGACACCGCCGACCCCACGCTGCCGGTTCCCACGACGACGACCCTGCTTCTGTGCGATGTGACCATGACGGCATCTCCTCCCCCGTTGTCCTTCTGCGACAGGATAGACGAACGACGGACCATGGGGCGCGGTCCGTTCCACATCGACGACCATGACTGCGCAGGGAATTGGCCTCCCCGGAAAACGTGTGAGCCGAACGCACGGAACCGCACAATCGCACATCGTCGGAAACGGCTTGGTTCCAGCCGTTGCGGGATTCCGATGTGCGATTCGCCCCGTTCGCTGGCTCACACGTTCGTTATCGAGAATGATTCTCTGCGCACCGTGACGACGGCCCTACCGGCGTGTCGCGATTTGACGACGCCATGCTTCCCCGATAAAGTGCCTATCCGTTGCCGAAACAACGACACCTGCCCGGGTGGCGGAATGGTAGACGCGCTAGCTTGAGGTGCTAGTGCCTATTTTTAACAGGCGTACGGGTTCAAGTCCCGTCTCGGGCACGATTGAAACCCCGCGGATTCATCTCCGCGGGGTTTTTCGTTATCACTCAGCGATCGGAGGCGATGCGGGACTCGGGCAACGGTTCGGCCGCTCCCCCGACGGCCGCCTTCCCCGTGACGTCGGACATCACGGTCTCATCCTCCGAATCGACGTCGACGTCGGCTGATGAGTCCGACGGATCCGCCGCACCGGTGGCCTGCGAGCGCACGAGCTGCATCGTCACGCGGTCGGCCTCGATCGCGGCGATCTGACGCGAGAACACGATGAACCATCCGAGGAACAGCAGGCCGGCGAGCGCCTCGACGTTGGTCAGGGTGTTGTGCCCGAGCATCATGTTCCACCAGAATCCGGCGCACAGGAGCGCCGCGAGGTCGGAGACGACCATCACCGCCTTGCCGATGCGCGGCGCGAGCCACGGCAGCAGCAGAAATAGCAGCAGCATGACGAACGGCAGGCCCTTCGCGCAGATGTTGTGCAGCAGGTTGTGCGGCGTGTACCGGAACGCGCCGATGCCGATGAACGCGAGCCCCGAGAGCGTGAGCAGCACGGAGAGCACCGTCATGCGTGTGACGAAGTGCGGGATGTCGTAGCCGCGGTTCGGGTCGTCGCGCGTGTGGTCGTGCCACAGACGCATGAGACGCTCGGTGGTGAGCAGCTCGGAGACCGCGAAGTAGCTGACGATGATGATGCACACGCCCGCCAGCATCAGCGTGGAGTTGAACATCGTCGCCGCGAACGTGGTGCGATCGCCCAGCTGGGAGAAGTTGTTGTGGTACCAGTACGGGTCGTCGGTCGTCAGTCCCGCGACGCTCACACCGGAGATCACGAAGAAGGGAAGCAGGGAGGCGAGCGTCTTGGCGCTCATCATCTCCGCCTGCACGAACGTCACGTAGCCGACGACGCCGGCGAACGCGGCGCACACCGACGACATGTAGCCGACGAACAGCGTGCCCATCATCTCGTTGATCGCGCCGAGCAGGGCGAACGACGACAGGAACGTGGTCGAGGCATACACGGTCGAGAGGGCCAGCGTCTCGACGATGCGTCGGATGGGGGCGAGCCAGCCGTTCTTCAGGGTCATCGACCGCGAATTGGTGATGTACCCGATGCAGAACGAGAGCACCGCGCACGCGGCCACGATGCCCGAACAGACGGTGAAGCGGCGCTGCGAGACCTGCCAGATGGCGGGCGCGTATTCGAGATAGAGGTTCATGCCAACGGCGCCGGCGAACGCGCACAGGATGAACGAGATCAGGCCGCCGGTCTCCGCACGTTGATGACGGCCCATGATCGTTTCCCTCCCACTTGCCTCGCGTCGAGTCCACCTGTATTGTACAATGACTGATTGTGCTTTCGGCGGTCGGGCGGATGCGTCCGTGGTTCGCCGACGCCGGTCCCGAGGGATCGGTCCGATGCACGCAACGGGCCGTAGCGCAGTTTGGTAGCGCGCCTGCTTTGGGAGCAGGATGTCGCGGGTTCAAATCCCGCCGGCCCGACCCGAAAGCCCTACTCCCGCTTGGGATGTAGGGCTTCTTCTTTTTGCTCCGAGACCGTTCGTTAACTTGTGCGAGAGCCCCCGAAAGGCTATTCAGCACCCATTCCAAATCCCTTGTTCACCGGTTCGTCGGGTTGTGGCTTTCTTCGGCGGGTTGGCGGAATCGGACCGATGCCGGTGTTTTTCGGAAAATGGGCCGGTGTTGTTAGTTCCATCCTCCGACGAGTTCGAGGCAGCAGTGGCCCGTTACCGAGTGTCCTCGGTAGGTGCCGACCACTTGGCTTGCGCCTTCGTATTTGCGCCCTGAGGGGTTCGGCGAAGCGATTTCCTGTTCGTCCATGATGGATGTGACGGTGAGTTTCGCTTCCCATTCAGGGATGGAGAAGGTCCATCCGGTTGGGTATTTCATGCCGGTCACAGGACTTTCCCACACGTTGAAGGAGTCGCCGACCATCGGATCCACGCCGGCGGAAGATTGGGTGCCGTCCTCATGCAGGACGCTGGCCCAGCAATGTTCGCTGCCCGTGGCCAGTTCGGTTACACCCCATAGGCTGATCACGTCGGGATCGTTATCGAAGCAGAGGTTCATCCACAGCCATTTGCAGTTGTAGCCGTCCTTGAGGCTTCTGCCTTTGGGCATGCCGGCGAACTGACGGTCCATCCATACCATTCCTTCCACCTCGTGACGCTGGCCGTCGAGAGTGATGACGCCTTTGGCGGCCATGTGCGGGAACGAGTATTGGTAGTTGGCCACTCCGGCGATCTGGAAGTAGCCGGTACCGAGACTGTAGAGTGGATATCCGGTGCCGTGCAGGTCGAGGTAGATGGATCCGTCCGGCATGGCCGATGCGATGCGCATGTTGTCGAGGTCGCCTTCGATGACGTCCTTGTCGGTGTGGATGTGCAGTCCCTGGCCTGCGACCTGTCCTCGCCTGACCTTGTAAAAGCGGTCTTCGTGACGGTAGATGCGTCCGGTCTCATCGGTGATGGACAGCACGCTGTTGATCATGCGCACCGGCAGGTATTTGGAGAACTGCAGGACGCTGACATGGTACATGAAGTCAAGGGTGTGGCCGCCCGTCTCGAAATGACCGACCCAGAACCATGAGTTGCCGACTTTGTCGGTGCGTATGAATGTGTCTTGGATGGGATCCACCAGCGGTTCGGTGCCGTGGTGGAAGGTACGGATGTTGTGGGTCAGCGAGTTGTTCGTGGTGTTCATCATGTCTCGTTTCGTTTTGGTTCCGTGTCTGTTGATACGTTGTCGTTTCGGTCACTGTCCGACGAGAGTCCGTTTCGTCGCGCCTCGGTGCGTTCGAGTCGCCAGAAGCGCCGTGACGAGGGCGGCCGCGAGGATGACCGCGATGGCGGCGAATGCCAGCGTCGAGCCGAGTATGGATTGCGCGTGTTCGGTGGCGGTGGGCGCGAGGGTGGTGGACAGCGCGGAGATGGATACGATGAGGGCTGTGCCCATCGAGGAGGCGATCTGCCCGACGGTGTTGGTCACGCTTTGCGCGTGCCCGATGTTTTCGTTGTCGAGTGCGTTGATGCCCCAGGTGTTCACCGGGGTCATGGCGAACATGAGTCCCGCGTAGAGCACGGTGTAGGCGCATGCCGTGAGGATGACCGAGGCGTCCGCGCCGAGCAGAGCCATGAGCACGCCGCCGATGGTCATGACCGTCAGGCCGGGCAGGGCGACCTTGCGGATGCCGTATTTGTCGAACATGCGGCCTGAGACGATACCGCAGCATGCGCCGATGAGGGCGCCGGGAAGCATGGCGAGCCCGCTGGCGGTGGCGGATGCGCCGAGCACGGTCTGGATGAACATCGGCACCATGACGTTGCAACCCATGAGGGCCGCCTGCATGCATGCCACGATGATCACCGAATGCGCGTAGGTGCGGTTGGCGAGGATTCCGACGCGCAGCATCGGTTCCTTCGCCTTGAGCTGTCGGCGCACGAACACGGCCACGAGCAGCACGCCGACGACGATCAGCGAGACGGTGAGCATCATGTTGCCGGTGGACGTGAACGTGGACAGCCCGTACAACAGGCATGCCAGACCGACCGAGGAGAGCAGCACGGAGACAAGGTCGAACGCACCCGGTTGGAAGCCGTCGAAGTTACGCAGGTAGACGGCGGCCAACGCGATGACGATCAGCGAGACGGCCGCCATGATGACGAACAGCGTGCGCCAGCCGAACGAGTCGATGATCACGCCGGAGACGGACGGGCCGAGCGCCGGGGCGAAACCGACGACGAGTCCTGTGATGCCCATTGCCGTACCGCGGCTTTCCTTGGGGAACACGAGCAGGATCACCGCGGTGACCATCGGCATGATCGCGCCGGTGCACAGGGCCTGCAGCACCCGGCCGACCATGAGCAGGGGGAAGGTCGACGCGAATGCGGCGACGAGACTGCCGACCGCGAACAATGAGATGCATCCGATGAACAGTCTGCGGGTGGAGAAGCGCCCCATGAGGAACGCTGCGAGCGGGATGACCATCGCCTCGACCAGAGAATAGCCGCTGGACAGCCACTGAACGGTGGTGGAATCCACCCCGAGGTCCTTCATGATGGACGGCAGCGCCGGCGTGACCACCGACATGTTGAGCACGGCCAGCAATGTGCCCATGAGCAGCACGATGACCATGATCCATTGTTTTCTGTTGATGCCAAGTTTCACAATAACACTCCGATAAACAATAGTTATTGATTATTCAACGAGCATCAATTATTATCGAAACGCAACGGATGACAACCACCGATATGCGACATTTCTCGCTTATTCGACGATTCGCCTGAATCGTCGAACAACACGCGGCTTATGGACGGAGCAGGAATGACGCTACCGGCAGAACGAAAGGAACATGGTGACCGATCTTCGCATCGTCAAAACCCGCAAGGCAATCCGCGAGGCGTTTCTGCGCCTACGGGCATCAGGAGTTCCGGTCTCGAAGGTCAAGGTCAAGGACATCTGCGACCTTGCGCTCGTCAACCCGAGCACGTTCTACAAGCATTACCTCGACGTATACGACCTCAACGACAAGCTTGAGGACGAGACCATCGACGCGATGCTGGAGCATTACCCCGACAAGGACAAGATCCTGTCCGACCCACCCGCATTCCTCAATGGCTGGAGACCGGCCATCGACAGCCAGATCGACGATCTGCGCGTCCTGTTCGCAGGCCGCCCCGAAGCCATGTTCCGCAAAATCGAATCGATGCTCGTCGAACGTTACTCCGCCCGAGCAGCGAACGAGCGCGAGCGCATCGCCGCCGTCTTCTCCATCGCCGGGGCCCTCCACTCGCTTGGCCTGCTCAAGCTGGAAGGCGGACAAAGCGACGACGAGATCATCGCGGCGGTCGTCGAAAACCTCAACGCCATCGCCGCTCGGATCCCCGACGGACGATAACGAACACCCCCCTATACGAATCAACGGCATCATCACGCGGATACCCTCAATCATCTAGTCAATCATCATGGAACAGATAACAGAACATCATCCCATCCCATCGTCGGCATCGCGATTCGCCGCATCGATACTGACCGCGCTGGTCTTCGTTGTCGCGCTGAATCTGCGAGCCCCGCTCACATCCGTCGGCCCGCTGCTGCCACGGATAGGGGCGTCCGAACATCTCAACGCGACGATGCAGGGCCTGCTCGGCTCGTTGCCCATCCTCGCGTTCGCCGTCGTCTCCCCGATGGTGCACCGGGCCTCCGAACGCCTCGGCATCGAACGCACCGTGCTGGCCGCAATGGCGTTCCTGACGCTCGGCATCGTGATCCGTTCGGCATGTGGCACCATCGGATTGTGGGCCGGCACGCTCGTCATCGGTTGCTCGATCGCGGTGGGCAACGTTCTGGTGCCGGCCATAGTCAAACGCGATTACCCCGGTCACACATCACTTGCCACCGGCATATACTCCGCATGCATGACCGGCATGGCCGCGTTCGCCTCGGCCGCGACATTGCCCCTGTCCGATGCAATCGGGTGGCAGGGCACGCTCGGCATCTGGGCCATTCCCGCCGGAATCGTCACACTGCTGTGGCTATGGCGTTCACGGGCGAATGCGCAAAGGACGACCCCGGTTGCGAAGACCGCCGCCGATGCGCAGCCCCGCAGCCGACAGAGTACGGCATCGGAGACCCGACTCCGCGTCTCCATGTGGAAAAGGCCGGAGGCATGGGCCGTCACCCTGTTCATGGGGCTGCAATCCGTGAACTATTACGTGTGCGTCACCTGGCTGCCCACCATCGAGGTCTCCTTCGGTGTGCCCACCGACCGGACCGGCTGGCATCTGGCGGTCTTCCAGCTCGTCGGTATCGTCATGGGACTGCTCATCCCCATGCTGCTGAAGGGCGACAGCCAGGTCGCCGCCGTTGTCGTCGCCAGCGTGCCATTGGCCATCGGTGCGCTCGGACTGGCATTCGCACCGCGGCTCGATCTGCTGTGGATCATCGTCGCCAGCATCGGCTCGGGATGCTCTCTGGTCGTGGCACTCTCATTGATCGGATTGAAGACCTCGACCACCGAGGAGACGACGCAACTGTCGGGCATGGCTCAATGCGTCGGATACCTGCTCGCCGCAGTCGGCCCCACGTTGGCCGGAACGATCTACGACATCACCTCGGGATGGCGGACGGTGCTCATCATGCTGGCCATACTAGCCGTCGCACAGACCGCCATCGGCATCATCATCGGACGGAATAAGGAAGCGGGGCGATGACCATGCTCGGCGAAACACCCTACGACGCAATGGTACTAGCCAAGTCGGTGGGCTACTATCGCAATCGACGGCTGATCCTTGCCGACGTAAACCTCACCATTGCCACCGGCGGACGATGGGTGCTGTTCGGACCGAACGGAGTGGGAAAATCCACACTGCTGGAAATGATCGCGATGCGCACCTACCCCAACGTCGGCGAACTGCGCGTCTTCGGGGACCGAACAGTCGCGGGCTCGGACCCGGAGCGCCGTCGCACCCGCGTGGCCATCGTCTCGGCGGCGTTCGGGCACAACATCGGGTCGGGAATGAACCCGCTCACGGTCGTCGCCTCGGGGATTCCACGAGGAACGAAGGATTCGGCTGACGAGGCATACGAGAAGGCGTACGCGATGATGCGCCGGCTCGGCATCGCATATCTGACCGGCAAACAGTGGCGCAACCTGTCCGAAGGCGAACGCACGAGGGTGATGATCTCCCGCGCGCTCGTCTCGCCGGCGGATCTCCTAATCTTCGATGAACCGACCACCGGCCTTGATCTGGGTGGCCGTGAAACGGTATTGCGAGAACTGTCGGCGCTGGCCTCGCGAGGGGACGAGCGCACGATGCTGCTCGTCACGCATCAGGTGGAGGACATCCCCGCCGGATTCGACCATATCGCGATGATGGGCCGAATGATGGAACACGAGTGCATGACATACCTCGACACGCATCCGCGCATCTACGCCACACTTGACGGCAACACGACACCGGGAACCATCACATTCACCGGACCACTTGACGAAGGACTTACCGACGAACGTCTCGAATCGATGTTCGGCGTCCCGCTACACGTAGAGCGAACCGGGCAGCGATGGAGAGCTCGCACCGGCTGCGTTTCGCATGAGCGGTCCGAATGAACGCCTCGTCGCCGGCTCCAGTGCTCCTCAGTCATTGTGCCGCATTCGGCTGGGGAGCACTGGAACCGATGCGGACACAACCGGGACACAGCGACCGCGGAAAGCAACGAAATCAGCAGTGTCTAGTCTCAGCCAAGAACCCCCGAATCCTAACAGGATGTCACGGGTTCAAATCCCGCCTGCCCGACCGGTAAGCCCTACTCCCGACTGGGATGTAGGGCTTCTCCATCTCGAAGCGGAGACCCTGATGATAACAATGGGTAACAATGGCCGATGATATGCAAGCTCATCTCCGGTCACCGGCGTTTGATATGCCAGGATCCGATTCCAATCCGAAAGG
The DNA here is from genome assembly GCF_018555385.1 of Bifidobacterium santillanense. Classification (GTDB taxonomy): domain Bacteria; phylum Actinomycetota; class Actinomycetes; order Actinomycetales; family Bifidobacteriaceae; genus Bifidobacterium; species Bifidobacterium santillanense. The sequence continues at coordinate 9,695 of NZ_JAFEJS010000017.1, read as the reverse complement.
GTCAGCACGCCGATGACAGCCATTGATCGCTCAAATTCCATATACGTCGATCTCATGCGTGAGGTCACCGGATATATCGTCGGATACTGGCAAGACGCCGCCGATGGACACCCGTACCATGCCATGCACCATCCCGGCCATACCGCGCGGGACATGGCGGCCGAATACATGGTCGAACGATACGAGGATTGGCTGAGGGACATGGAATGGATCGAGCCGGACAGGCTTGCCCGCTATGCATCGCTGGGTAGGGGGACCACCCCGGTCGAAGCCGCCATGGATGCGTGCGACCGGATGTTCGGCATCATCTGGCCGCACGCCGAAGGCGACGATCCGCTGTATCCGTAAGCGAGAAGAGGACGCTTGGAACCCACCCGATCGAATGCCGGTACGGTTTCGGATACGGTGGCGCAACGTCCACACGGCACATCAAACGACGGAATCCGAATGCGCCGAATGCATCGGCGACGATCACCAGTCGGGGTTGACGATCTGCATGGCGACGCCGTCGGGCATGACGTGGAAACCGTGGCCCTCGTAGAACGTGGCGTTCCTGCTCTCCTCGGGCATGACCTCGATGTAGAAGTAGTCGCGGTACTTGTCCCTGAGCATCTCGATCATGTGCCCGGCGATGCCGTTGCCCTGATACTCGGGATCGACCAGCACGTAGTGCACGTAGGCGAGCATCGCGCCGTCGTCGAGCGCGCGCACGAGACCGACGAGACGGTCGCCGTCCCACGCGGTGATGACGGTGGACGAGCCCATCAGCGCCTTGTGCAGCTGCTCCGGATACTCGGCCGAGACCCATCCGACCGACCGGAACAGCCGCTGCACCTGCTCCTGCGTGAACTTCCGATCCTCGGTGAATGCGATGGTCATGTCTCTCCCCTTTTGTTACCTGACGTCTGTTCGACGATGCCGACATCATAACCGTCCGCACGCGTGACGGATGCGGGTCATCCTCCATACGGACGACGAACGGCGGACGGCGGGGCAACGGAACGCGACGACGGCGAAGGCCCGCATCCGAAACGTCTCCGTGGGGATGCGGGCCTTCGCCGTCATACCGTCCGGGTCGTGAACCCGGATCGTCCGCGAGCCGCGGATCAGAAGTTGCGCGGCTGCACCGGCTTCTCGGCGCTCATCAGCAGCATGAAGCTGCGCGACTGCGCGGTGATCGAGAACCCGGCCTCGTAGTTGAGCACCGGTCCCTTCGGGTTGTGCGTGTCGACGATCAGCTTCCACTTGCGTCCGTAGCGCTCCTCGGGCAGCGTGAACTGGATCGGCTCGTAGTGCGCGTTGAAGATGAGGATGAAGTCGTTGTCGACCATCGGGTTGCCGTAGTAGTCGAGCTCGGGGATGTCCGAGCCGTTGAGGTACACCATCATCGAGAACGCATGCGTGTTCTGCCAGTCCTCCATGTCCATGATGGAGCCGGTGTGGTCGAACCATTCGACCTGCGGGATCGTCTCCGTGTCCTCGCCCGGCTCGCGACCGGAGAAGAAGCGGCGACGGTGCAGCACCGGGTGCTCCAGACGCAGGTGGATGAGCTTCGAGACGAACTCGAACATGTCCTCGCGCGTGGAGTCGAGATCCCAGTCGGTCCACGAGATCTCGTTGTCCTGACAGTAGGCGTTGTTGTTGCCCTGCTGGGTGCGCTCGACCTCGTCGCCGCCGCAGATCATCGGGATGCCCTGGCTGACCAGCAGCGTCGAGAACATGTTGCGGATCTGACGCTGGCGCAGCTCGTTGACGTCGCTGATGGTGGTCGGGCCCTCCACGCCGCAGTTCCACGAGCGGTTGTTGCTTTCGCCGTCGCGGTTGCCCTCGCCGTTGGCGTCGTTGTGCTTCTCGTTGTACGACACGAGATCGTTGAGCGTGAAGCCGTCGTGGGCGGTGATGAAGTTGACCGAGGCGACCGGACGGCGTCCGTTCATCTGGTACAGGTCGGACGAGCCCATGAGGCGCGACGCGAACTCCGGAAGCGTGGACGGCTGCGAGCGCCAGAAGTCGCGCACGGTGTCGCGGTAGCGTCCGTTCCACTCGGACCAGCTGGACGGGAAGCCGCCCACCTGGTAGCCGCCGGAGCCGAGATCCCACGGTTCGGCGATGAGCTTGACACGGCTGATGACCGGGTCCTGCTCGACGATGTCGAAGAACGCGGAGAGCTTGTCGACCTCCTGGAACTGACGGGCGAGCGTCGCCGCCAGATCGAAGCGGAAGCCGTCGACGTGCATCTCGGACACCCAGTAGCGCAGGGAGTCGGTGATGAGCTGCAGGGCGTGCGGCGAGCGCATGAGCAGCGAGTTGCCGGTGCCCGTGGTGTCGAAGTAGTGCTGCCGGTCGTTGTCGACCAGACGGTAGTAGGCGGCGTTGTCGATGCCCTTGAAGCTCAGGGTGGGGCCCATGTGGTTGCCTTCGGCGGTGTGGTTGTACACCACGTCGAGGATGACCTCCATGCCGGCCTGGTGGTACGCCTTGACCATCGACTTGAACTCGTTGACCTGCTGGCCGCGCTCGCCCGCGGACGAGTAGGCGTTGTGCGGGGCGAAGAAGCCGATGGTGTTGTACCCCCAGTAGTTCGACAGGCCCTTCTCCTGCAGGAAGGAGTCGTTGACGAACTGGTGGATCGGCATGAGTTCGATGGCGGTGACGCCGAGCTTCTTGAGGTATTCGATGACCGTCGGGTACGCGAGGCCCGCGTAGGTGCCGCGGATGTCCGGCGGCACGTCCTTGTTGAGGTTGGTCATGCCGCGCACGTGCGCCTCGTAGATCACGGAGTCGTGGTACGGGATGCGCGGGTGCTGGTCGTTGCCCCAGTCGAAGTAGGGGTTGACGACCACGGACTTCATCGTGTGCGACGCGGAGTCGAGCGTGTTGATGTCGTACGGGTTGTCGGGTGTGGCGAACCGGTAGGAGAACAGGCTCTCGTCGCCGTCGATGTTGCCTTCGATGGCCTTGGCGTACGGATCGAGCAGCAGTTTGGCGGGGTTGCAGCGCAGGCCCTGGTTGGGGTCGTACGGTCCGTGCACGCGGAAGCCGTAGCGCTGTCCCGGCTGGATGCCGGGGATGTAGTTGTGCCAAATGTAGGAGTTCTGCTCGGTCATCTCGATGCGGGTTTCATGATCGTCCTCGTCGAACAGGCACAGTTCGACGCTGTCGGCGACCTGAGAGAACAATGCGAAGTTGACTCCGGCGCCGTCATAGCTGGCGCCGAGCGGATAGGTTAGACCCGGTCTTAGCTGCATAATCACCAGTATCGCACCTCCAATCGTAAGAATGTGTGATGTTGCATGAACGGTTGGTGTTCCTTTTGGGTGTTTCCGTTCGTTTCCGAGATGTGGGGCGACCGGCCGCCGGACCGTCGTGGTCGTCGTGGACCGGTCGATCGGCGGGTTTCAGGCGGTCAGGCGCCGCAGCGCCTCGTGTTGGATGGCGATGATCGAATTGGAGGCCGTGACGCGGATGGCGTTGAGGTCCTCCCAGCTCACCCATGCGGATTCGACGTGTTCGTCGGGATCGAAATGCGTGGGTCGATGCGTCCATGAATCGAGATGGATGACCATGATGTGGGCGAGTTCGTCGGTCATGCCCTCCGACGAATAGTAGTCGCCGACATGGTCGATGCGCAAGTCGTCCCGCGATGCGGGCGCGACGCCGGTCTCCTCGACGAGTTCGCGCAGCGCGGCCTGTTCGACCGTCTCGTCCTCGTCCATGAGGCCCGCGGGCAGGCCATAGGCGAAGATGTCGCTGCCGGCCCGGTACTCGCGTTCGATGAGGTAGCGGTCACTCGCCGTGTCGTGCACGAGCATGACCACGCACGGCGCGTGGCGGAGCACCTGGCGCCGGATGCGCACGACGCCGCCGGAGTTCGTCGTCAGTCCTATGGTCATGTCGTCCACGTGGAAGATCGCGCCGCGGTACACCTCGCGGCTGTCGATCACCTTCGCGGGCACGTTCATGTCGATGCCGTCGGAGCTGGCGTCGAGCGTCGCGCCAGCCGCGTCGGTCATGTCGGGCGCCGCGTTCATATCGGTCATGTCACGCCTCCTTTGGCGCGGGCCCGCCGGTCGGTTCCGTCGGCACGTCCTTCGGCGCGTACACGTTCCCGCCATGCACGGAGAAGGTCCACGGATCGGTGTTGCGCCGGATCCAGTCGACCTGAGGACGCTCGCCGCACGCCCGTTCGACGGCGGCCGGCACGTCCTCGACGGCGTAGCGGAACCACATCGATTCGATGGCCGAATGGGGCGTGTTGACGAAGCAGGGGCGCACCTGTCCGTCGCCCGGCTCGCCGCCCTTGTCGAGCACGATGCCGGCCGCGCGCATCGACGCCTCGTAGCGCGCCTGTTCGATGGCGTCGGTGACGGGGTGATGACGCAGGTCGCTGGTCACATACACGTCGACGCCGGCGGCGCGGACCTCGTCGAACAGGGAGTCGCCCGATCCGGGCAGCACGGCGACGGTGGAGACGGTCGCATCGGGGTCGCCGCACGCCTGTACGCCGAGCGCGGTGTCGACCGGCAGCGCCGCGGCGACGCGCTTGGCGAACGCGTCGAGGCTCATCGGTTCGGGCAGTCGTCCCACGCGTCCGAGTCCGACCGCGTGCCCGGCGTCCGGATCATCGATCGGCACGAGCGGACGCTGGTCGACGAGACCGAACCCGTCGGCGGCCGCCTGCGCGACGCCGCGGTATGCCGAATCGGCGTTGGTGTGTCCGACCCACAGCGCGCAGCCGGAGCGGGCAAGACGGTCGACGATCGCGCCGCGGAAGCCGAGTCCGGAGACCTGATGCACCGAACGGAAGAACAGCGGATGGTGGGTGACGAGCAGGTCCGCGCCACGCGCGATCGCCTCGTCGACGACCGCCGAGGTCGGGTCGGCGGCGAAGGCGATGCGCCCGACCGGGCGCGTGAGGTCCCCCACGATCAGTCCCGGCTCGTCCCACTGCTCCGCATACCGCAGCGGGTAGAGCGTCTCCAGCACGTCGACGACCTGTTTGAGATTCGGCATATGTTCCTCCTTGACTGTGCTTGACTGTGACGCCCGGCCGCTGCGCCGCCGATCAGTGGGCGGCGAGCTGCCAGTCCGATCCGATGCCGGTGGAGACGTCCAGCGGCACGTCGAGCGTGACGGCGCCCTCCATCGCCTCGCGCACGAGCCTCGTGGCGGTCTCGGCCTCGCCCGGCGCGATCTCGACGACGAGTTCGTCGTGGATCTGCAGGATGATGCGGCTCTTGAGGCCCGCCGAGCGCAAAGCTTCGTCGGCGTGGATCATCGCGATCTTCATGATGTCCGCGGCGGTTCCCTGGATGGGCGCATTGAGCGCGGCACGCTCGGCGGCGTCCCGCGCCACGCGGTTCGTGGACCTCAGGGCCGGGAAGTAGCGGCGGCGGCCGAACATCGTCTCGGTGTAGCCGCGTTCGCGTGCCTGGGCCACACACGACTCGAGGAAGTCGTGCACCTTGCCGAAGGTGGCGAAGTACTTGGCCTTGAGCCCCTCGGCCTCACCCGGGCTGATCTTGAGCTGCTGGGACAGACCGTAGGTGCTCAGTCCGTAGGCGAGGCCGTAGCTCATCGCCTTCACGTGGCTGCGCTGGTCGGCGCTGATCTCGTCGACCGGCAGCTGGTAGACGAGGCTCGCCACGTAGCGGTGGAAGTCCGTGCCGCTCCTGAACGCCTCGATCAGCGCCTCGTCGCCGGACAGGTGCGCCATGATGCGCAGCTCGACCTGCGAGTAGTCGCAGCTCATCAGCGATTCGAAGCCCTCGCCGGGCACGAACGCGGACCTGATCTCACGTCCGGCCGCGTTGCGGTTCGGGATGTTCTGCAGGTTCGGGTCCACCGAGCTCAGACGGCCGGTGGCGGCCACGGTCTGCTCGAACGTGGTGTGGATGCGTCCGTCGTCGGGGTTGACCGCGTCGATCAGCGTGGCGACGATCTGCTTGAGCTTGTTCGTCTCGCGGTGACGCAGCAGCGCCCCGAGGAAACCGCTGGCGCGCTCGTCGTCCGCGTTGCGCACGTAGAGCGTCTGCAGGGCGTCCGCGTTGGTGGTGTACGAACCGGACTTGGTGCGTTTGGTGGGCTTGAGGCCCATGTCCTCGAACAGGACCTTGGCCAGCTGCTTGGGGCTCTGCAGATTGACACGGGAGCCGGCGTTGTCCCATGCGATCTCCTGCGCCTGACTCGCCTCGGCGGCGAACATGTCGCGCATGTCATCGAGACGGCGCATGTCGGTCTTCGCGCCCTCGTTCTCCATGCCGAACAGCACCTCGGAGACGGGCAGCTCGATGTCGGCGAGCAGCTTGGTCTGCGCGCACTCCTCGAGCCGTGGCCCGAGATCGCGGGCCACGGCCGTCACGATGGCCGTGTGGCGCAGCAGGATGCCGTCCTCGCGGGCACGCTCGCCGTCGCCTCCGTCGGCGCCGTCCGCGGCGGCGGGCTCGGCGTCGAAGTCGAGCAGCCCCTGCGTGGCCTTGGGTTTCGGTTCCTCCTCCACGTGCAGGTCGAGGAACTGGGCCGCGGCCTGCTCGAGGGTGTCGGCGTGGAAGTCGGGACGGATCAGATAGCCCGCGAGCTTGGTGTCGAACGCAGGTCGGGGCAGGTCGACGCCGCCGGCCGCGAGCAGATGCAGGTGCTCCTTGTAGCCGTGCACGACGAGGGTGTCGCGATGGCGCTCCAGCAGACCGGACAGCGCGTCGGCGACGTCCGGGCCGAACGGCGTCTTGACGACCAGCGCGGAGGCGGACTCGCCGGCGCCGGCGCCATCGTCATCGCCCGCGTCGGCGAGCAGGGCCATCGCCCTGAGCGAGGCGCGTCCCGGTCGTGCGTCGCCCTCCGCGTGGAGCGTCAGACGGGCGGACGACGAATTCGTCCGCTCCCATGCCTCGACGGCCGCCGCATCAGCGGCATGTTCCGCTTCGGGGATATGCAGCGACGGCTCCGACGGGGTGCCGCCGCCGGACGGGGACGCCCCTCCCCCGGCCTTCGGCATCTCACCGCCGTTGAAGGTCTTGAGCACGCGGTTCCTGGTGCGCGCGCCGAATTCGAGCTGCTTGAACAGCACGTCGATCTTGTCCGGATCGGGACGGCCGAACGTCAGGTCGTCGATCGTGACGCCGAGGTCGAGGTCACGCACCAGCGCGTTGACCCTGCGGTTGAGCATCACCTGTTCGAGATTGGCGCGCAGCGCCTCGCCCTTCTTGCCGCCGATCTCGTCGGCGTGCTCGCGGATGCCGTCCAGGGAACCGTACTGGTTGATCCATTTGGCGGCGAATCCGTCGCCGACACCCGGCACGCCGGGGATGTTGTCGGCGGTCTCGCCGCGCAGCGCGGCCAGATCGGGGTATTGCGCCGGAGTCACCTTGTACTTGGCGACGACCTCCTGCGGGGTCATGTGCTTGAGGTCCTTGAAATGGTGGCCGGGGTACAGCACGGTGATGTAGTCGTCGATCAGCTGGAACGCGTCGCGGTCGCCGGACAGCACGAGCGTGTGGTATCCGGCCGCCTCGCCCATCGACGCGAGCGTGCCGATGACGTCGTCGCCCTCGTATCCGGGCTTCTCGATGTAGGTGACGCCGAGCGCCTCGAGCATGCGCTGGATGAGCGGCAGCTGGGTGAGCAGTTCCTCGGGCGCGGCGTCGCGCGTGCCCTTGTACTGCGGCAGCAACGTGTTGCGGAAGGTGCCGCCCTTGACGTCGAAGGCGACGGCGAGGCGATCGGGCCTTTCGGCCTCGATGACCTGGGAGAGCATCGAGGCGAAGCCCCAAACGGCGTTGGTGGCCTGACCTGAGGACGTGGAGAAGTTCTCGACCGGCAGAGCGAAGAACGCGCGGAACGCCAGTGAATGGCCGTCAACGACCAACAGCGTTCCGCGCGTCTCGAGGGTCTCAGTGGATTCGGTATCCGCCATGATTCCTTATCGTGGGAGGGATCAGTGCTCGTCGCGTTCCGGCTTGGGGTCGCCGTACTTCGCGATGATGGCCATGGCCAGACGCTTCTTCGGGATGCGCTGGTCCATCGAGGTCTTCTGGATCCAGCGGAACGCGCCCTGCTCGGAGAAGTCGGCCTTGTCCATGAGCAGACCCTTGGCGCGGTCGACGAGCTTGCGCTCCTCGAGCGTGTCCTGGGCCTTCTGCAGATCGGCCTGGGCCTTGGCGAGCTCCTCCTGGGTCTCCTTGAGCTTGTTCTCGCTGCGCTCGACGTTGTCGAGCAGGTCGTTGATCTCGGCGAAGCGGCCCATCGCGACCTCCAGGGCCGGGATGAGCTTGGACTCCTCGTACGGCTTGGTCACGTAGGCCATGGCGCCGGCGCCGGTGGACTTCTTGACGAGGTCCGGCTGGGAGAACGCGGTGAGCATCACGACGGGGGCGATGTTCTCGTCGCAGATGATGCCGGCGGCGGTGATGCCGTCCATGCGCGGCATCTTGACGTCCATGCACACCACGTCCGGACGCTTGGCACGGGTCAGCTCGACCGCCTCCTCGCCGTTGGCGGCCTCGCCGACGACCTCGTAGCCGTTGTCCTCGAGCATGCCGACGAGATCCATGCGGTTGACGGATTCATCCTCGGCCACGACGACGGTGCGCTTGCGGTTCTCGTCCGCCTCGGGGGCCGACGCCTCCTTGAGATCGGTGTCGCCGCGCGCCACGGCCTCGAGTTCCTCCTCGGTGAGCACCGGTTCCATCTGCGGAGCCTGATCAGCGGTCTTCCTAGCAACCATGCCAGTCCCTTTCCTCTTTACGTGCGTTGTGTCTGTATTCTTTCGTGATTCTAACGCATATTCGAGATGGCCGCGGGCATGACGTGCCCGCGGCCATCAATCCCCCTCATTCGCCGTCATCCGACGGTTCGCGCCGTCGCCTCACTCGCCTTCCGATTCGGACAGACCCGAGTGCAGACGTAGGATGGCGATGATGGAGTTCGCGTCCATCACGGTGCCGTTGACGACCATACGGTACGCCTCGTCGACGGTGTACAGCCGCACCTCGGAGCGCGGGGTCTCCGGCCCGATCTGCGTGCGGTCGGCCGGCACCGAGGTCAGTCCGGTGGCGTAGTACAGCGACGTGTACTGGGTGGAGAAGCCCGGGGTGCTGACGAAGCGCGCCACCTGACGGAACGACTTCGCCTCGTATCCGGCCTCCTCGCGCAGCTTGCGCTTGGCGACGTCGAGCGGACGCTCGTCGGGGGTGGCCGCGTGGCCGCCGGGAATCTCCAGCGTCCAACGGTGGATCGGGATGCGGTACTGCTCGACCAGCGGCAGCCTGCCGTCGTCGGTCAGCGCGACGACCGCCACGGAGTCGCCGTTGTTCACGTGCACGACGGTGCGCGTGATGTCGCCGGCCTGCGGGGACTCGAACGTGACGCGGTCGATGTTGAAGTAGTGACTGGTCAACACCTGGCTGCGCGATTCCTCCTTCAGCGGTGAAGGACGCCAGGGGTCGAATTGACGGTAGGTTTCGTTGGTCATGATCCCTCCTAGGTAGTTTCCATGGAAACTCTCGATATCCATTGTAGTTCGAGGCGTTTCATCCCATCAGAGCCACGCTGTGGGCTTGACGCGGAAAATGGGGTTATAGGCCAAAATGTGTGTCTGAGGGTTTAGTCGTTTGATGGCCATTCGACGCGGGTGTGGAAGTCGTTCCAGTCGATGCCGGTGCCGTATCTCATGGGGATGCCGAACGTCTCGTGCATGC
>NZ_JAFEJS010000016.1 GCF_018555385.1 Bifidobacterium santillanense | reverse complement strand
ATGGGTGACGTGGGCGCGGTGGCCGGCGCGGATGCGGAGGGTCGTATGACGGACGGGCCGGACGCATCGGCTGTCCGGCCGGCGGCGGACGGTGCCGCGGCCGCGGAGGGGCATGATGCGACCGGCGCCCCCCCCCCCTCCACCCCTCGCACCCTACACCCCGCTGCCCGCCCCCGCCCCCACCCGCACCGGACGCTCCGCCGTCTCCGGGCTCAAGCTGGCCCGCGCGTACTGGGAGGAGATCGGCAGGCCGATGCTCCAGGCGAAGTACCCCGAATACGCCGGGCGCATCGCCGCCGGGCTCGTCGGCCACGGTTCGGAATGCTACGGCTTCGACGACGCGCGTTCGCGGGACCATGACTTCGGCCCGCGCTTCTGCCTGTGGCTCACCGACGAGGACTACGAGGCGATCGGCGAGCGCCTGCAGACCGACTACGAGGCGCTGCCGGCCGATTTCCGCGGGTTCGTCCGCCCCGGCGCCTCGGGAACCGCGACGCCGCGCGCGCAGGGCGCGTTCCGCCGCGACGGCGTGTTCCGCATCGGCGACTTCTTCGAGTCGATCACCGGCTACCGTACGGCGCCCGCCCCGGACGCGCCGCACGAGTGGATGATGCTCGACGAGGCGACGCTGGCCGCCGCGACGAACGGCGAGGTTTTCTCCGACCCGCTGGGCGCGTTCTCGAAGGCGCGTCAGGCGTTCAAGGACATGCCCGACGACGTGCGTCTCGCGCTGATCTCCAAACGTCTCGGCATGATCGCGCAGGCCGGGCAGTACAACCTGACACGGTCGCTCGAGCGCGGGGACGGCGACGCGGCGTGGATGTCGGTCCACGAGTTCGTCAACGCGTGCTCCTCGCTCGTCTTCCTCGTCAACAAGCCGCTGATCGTCGGCTACGCGCCGTACTACAAGTGGCGGTTCGCGGCCCTGCGCCGCCTGTCCGGCAGGATGTTCGCCCTGCTGCCGGACGTGTGCGAACGTCTGGAGACGGTGATGCGCCTGTCGTCGGCCGCCTGCTACGGCGGCGCCGGATTCGGCGAGGGCGGCAAGGGCGCGGCGCCGGCGGCCGAGAAGATCGAGGAGACCGTCGAGTCGATCGCGAAGGACGTCGTCAGGGAGCTTCGGCGCGAGGGACTGACGACCTCGGACGAGACGTTCCTCGAATGGCAGCGCCCGTACGTCGAGGAGCACATCGTCTCCGACGCCCCCTGCCTGCACAGTCTGTGAGATCCGTGAAAGGAGTCCGACATGTCCGATGAATCCGGGGCGAACGCCGCCGACGCCCTGCGCGAGACGATCGTGCGCCACGAGTGGGATCAGTTCCAGCGCACGAACAACGAGGGAGGCCGGGCCGCCTGTCAGGGCAACTGGCCAGTGTTCCACCAGATGCGCCTGTCGCAGTTCCTCACGTGGGACCGTCCGCTGCTGGGCAGCTACGCGCATGATCTCGATGAGGCGGACCGCGTGGGCCGTAATCTCGTGACCGAGAAGTACGGGCGCATGATGGCCTCGACCGCGCCGGACGAGTTCGCGCGGAACATCGAGCCGTACATCCCGCGTCTGACCGACGCTCGCGTCGCGAGGCAGGAGCGGGTCATCGCCATACAGGTCGCATGGGCGCGCGACTTCCGCGGCCGCTGGCCGAGGCTGGGCGAGGCGATGCGCGTGCTCACCACCGCGGAGGACACTCCATCGGCCACATCGTTCGAGACGTATCTGCGCGGCGAACTCGGCACGTACTCCGACGCGACGTTCGCCCTGTACGAGGCGATGATCGACGATCTGGCGGCACGGGACCGCAATCTCACCGAGGAGACGATCCTCAACACGGTCCGGCTGGGCGGGTTCGAGGATCTCGACGAGGCGGAGCTGGCGCAGGCACGGTAGGGTCGGACGACGGCGCGTCGGGGACGACGAACCATCGACGGCGGAACGTCGGAGACGTCAGGAGAACAGACCCCAGAAGGCGCAGACGACGAGTGTGAGCAGCATGCCCGCGAGGATCAGCAGCGCCAGCATCCAATGCCAGCGTCCGAGGACCCACGATGAACGCGTGCGCCGCGCGGCCGGGTAGAGGCCGTGGACGATGTACGCGCGGCGCACGCGCCATGCGCGCCACAGCCAGGTGACGAGCCATGCGGCGAGGAGTACGACCACCGCCGCGCACGCGCGCAGCGTCGTGAATCCGGTCGACATGACCGTCGGGTCGCGCCATTCGTACAACGCGGCGACGCCCACGTACGACAGGTATCCACCGAGCGCCGCGAGCGTGAGCACCGAACAGACGACCCCGGCGGCCAGCAGCGCCTTGAGTCCGCCCGAATAGCCCACCACGCGCACGAAGCCGCGGCTGGTGCCGGGCCATGCCCGCAGGGCGCGTCCGTGCTTGTCGACCACGGGGAAGCGCCCATGACCGGTTCCGGAGCGGTCGGCCGCGGAGACGGCGAGCCGATGGCGGCGGACCAGACCGCGGATCAGGAACATCACTCCCCCGATCGCCGCCAGCAGGAAGCACAGCAGCGTGCCGGCGGTCAGGGCGACCAGCACGCCCAGCGAGCCGATAATGCCGGAGTCGGTGGCGTCCGGCGCCGCGTATCGCTGGTGCGGCTGTGCGCCCGCGATCTGCGGCGTCGCCCAGCCGTCCGCGCCGACGCCGGCGGCGACGCCGTTGATCCAGTCGGACAGCATCCTCGTGTATCCGTCCGCGAGCGGCAGACCGGGCGCGAACAGTCCTCTGCCTGCGCGCATCTGATGGTTGGCGGCGAAGTAGCGGACGGTCACGTTGCGGTTGCCGTGCCGCGCGGCCGTGTCGATGATGGCCTTCGCGCCCTGTTCGATCGGCATGGCCGTGTCGTAGATGCCGTAGTTGACGAGGACCGGCATGGTCAGGCTGTCGCGCGCCGAGTCGGCGTCGAAGTCGGCGTATTCGAGGTCGAACGGCGCGAAGTCGAGCGACATGAGCTTGGCGGCGTCGCGCACCACGGCCCGGGGCGCACCGGCCTGATGCACGTAGGTACTCACGGCCATCGCCATCTGCTCGCGCCCCTTGAACACGGGCGCGGAGGAGAGGATGGAAAATGCGACGTCGTGCCGTCGCTCGGTCATGAGCATCGTGATCCACGTGCCCTCGGATTCGGCGTAGAGGCCGGTGCGGTCGGCGTCGACGCCGGGGACGAGCTTGAGCAGGTCGAATGCGGCGGAGTAGTCGCGGGCGAAGCGCGGGTAGTCGCGGTGCAGCGGCGTGTAGTCGTCGGTGCGTTTGGCCGGCACGAGCGTGACGATGCCGGCGGAGCTCATCGCGTTGGCGATGTCGCCGAAGTCCTCGGCGCCGCCGGTGCCCGACCCGTGCACGAACAGGCACGCCGGGCGTTTGCCGGGCGCGCCGACTGGCTCGCGCAGGATCGCCGGCACGCTGCCGCCGTCCTTGAGGTGGATGGTGATGTCGCGTTCGCGGGTCCGGTACGCGCCTTCGTGCGGCAGGGCGAGGGTCGTGTCCCGCGGCGTGACCGCCGTGTCCGACGAGGCGACCGTGAGGTGGTCGCGGTAGGGTTCGGCCCGCCATCGCGGCATCATGAGCTGGCCCGAGACGGCGAAAACGGTGAGGAGGATGGCGGCGACCACGATCACCGACATCACGTTCCTCACCGTTCTCATCATGATGCCCTACTCTACGCCTGCCGCGGACCCGGACTTCGGCTTGGCGACGGCCTTGACGATGCCCCAGATCAGGGCGACGACCAGCAGGAGGGCGCCGGTGGCCGCGCACAGGACGGCGATGACCGTCTGCGGGGTCAGGGTGACCAGCCAGTCGCCGATCAGGTCCATGTCGAGTCCGACGAACAGGCCGACCACGCCGAGCAGGACGCCGAGCACACCGAACACGATGGTCGGGACGCTGGGGCCCTTCGGCGGCTCGGGCTTGGCGACGGGTGTGGCCGGGGCGGCATGGACGTCCGGCGCAGGCGGGACCGCGGGGCCGGACGCGGAATCCGGCATGCCCGACGGGTCCGGCGCATCTGCGGCCGACGGGCCGGGGACGGACGCGGGGGGCACGGCCCCGTAGGCCGCGTTCATGATCGGCTGGTCCAGCAGCGGGTTCGCGGCGGAGGGTTCGGCATCGGACCGCCCGTCCGCATCCGCGGCCGGCTCCGCGAAGTCGTCGAGGTCGGAGGGGATCTGCTCGAGGGCCTGCGTGGCCTGCGCATCCTCGGCCTCCTGCGATCTCACCTCGATGGCCGGGGCCATCACCTCGGTGTCGGCCGGGACGGTCGGCGTCACGGTCGGGAGCGTCACGGTGCCGTCCTCGGCATGGTCGGGTGCCGCGGGCAGAACGGTCGTCTCGTCCGATTCGTGCGATGTCGCATCGGCGGCCGGCATGACAGTCGTCGCGTCCGCATCGTGCGCGGCGCCGGAATCGACCGGCATCACGCGGGTCTCGTCGACGGACGCCGGCGCCGGCGTCTCCGGCATCACGCGGGTCTTGTCGTCGTCCGAGACGTACACGGGCATGAGCTTGGTGGTGTCGTCACTCATTGGGGTCCTCCTTGTCGGACTGATCGGACTTGCCGGACTGATCGGACTTGTCCGTGGCGTCGGGAACGGAGGACGGATCCGATCCTCCGGTCTCTATGTCGTAGTGCTTGCGGGTGGTGTCGTCGAGCCCGTAGAAATCGCCGTCGCGCGCGTACGACTTCACGAAATCGGTGTACGAGGGCAGTTCGCTGTCGGATTCGTACTTGATGGAGACGCGTCCCGCGTTGCCGGACACGAAGTTGACGAGGAACGAGGTGTCGTCGTCGGACCTGCCGTTGTACTGCCAGCTGTAGCCGGCGCCGCCCTCCCATTCGCCGTAGGGCTCGTCGCCGGGGAACGTGATCGCCACGAAGTTGCTTCGCACGACCGTGCCCCATCCGCCGAGGCTGGGTCCCTCGTTGATGAGCATGCCGTCCCGTCCGAAGACGTACGGGCAGCCGTCGGGCAACGTGACCTGCACGTCGGCGTGGTCGACGGTCAGGTTGATCTGACCGGCCGGGCAACCCTTGACGTACGAGTTCGTCTCGGATTGATTCCAGCGGTCATACCTGCTCAGATCGATGTTGGCCTTGGAATCGGCGTAGGTGGTGCCCTTGAAGTAGACGCCCTTCCTGAGACGGTCGTAGGTCTTCGGACTGGAGTCGGACACCCAGTAGTTGTGACCGTCGTACTTCGCCTGCTGTTCGACCATGCCGTTCGCGTTGGAGGAGCCTTTGTTGCCGCCCAGCTCGACCGTGGCGTAGTCACCGCTCAGGGCGTCGGCGGAGGTGGCGCGGACCGCATACGCGTAGACGCAGGTCGTCGCGATCATGCAGCATGCGGTGAATCCGGCCACAAGCGCGAGCGGGATCATACCCCCGGAGCGGCGTCCACGGGCGCCGAGCACGACGAGGACCGCACCCATCAGGATGCATACGACGGAGATCCAGACGGTCGACTCGCGGAACATCGCGTCGATGGACATGGTCGTGAGTCCGCCGCCCACCTGCATGAGCATGATCGCGGCGGAGACGAATGTCACGCCCAGTGTCACGAGGACGACGAGCGGACCGGCCGGCCGGCGGCGGACGCGGCGCGGCTTGGGCGGCTGCACGGGGCGGGGCGCCGACTGCGACGGACGGACGGCGGACGCGGCGGCGGCACCGGCGCCCGTCGAGACGTACGTCCCGTCGGGCGCGACGGACGAGCCGTTCGCGGACGCCTGCATCTCCGGGCCGTCCATCGGCCCGCCCCGCCACAGCGGCGGCTCGGCTGCGGCGTTCGCCGGAGCGGCGTACGGATTGCCGGAGTACGGCCGTCCGGGCTGCGACGCGCCGGCGGCCGGAGACGAACCGCGGACCGGGCCGTTCGGCGCGCCGACCCCCGGAGCGTATCCGGGTCCAGCCGTCCCCGGACCGGTCGGGTTGAATGGGCCGTATCCCGGTCCGTACGGGCCATACGGGCCCGCCGCGGGACCGGCCGGTCCGCCGTTGCGGCCGCGGCGCGTGCCGAAGCCGTATCCGTGCTGCTGACGCACGCTGCTCTGGCAGATCGCCCACAGCGTGAGGCCCGCGGCGAGGATGGCGACCCATCCGGCGCCGGGGATCATCAGCGCGATGGCGAACACGGCGAACACGCCGAGGCAGGTCCAGTCCCAGCGCCCGGCGAGCAGCTCCTCGGCGAGGATGCGTCCGTCGCGGGCGTCGGGCAGCAGGGCCCAGGCGAGGGCGTAGAGGGCCGCGCCGAAGCCGAACAGCAGCGCGGAGGCGAGCAGCAGGGCGCGGGTGAGCGCCGGACTCCAGCCGAGACGCGCCGCAAGCCCCGCGCCCACGCCGCCGATCCATCGGTCGTCGCTGCGCATGACACCGGTGGAGCGGATCCACCGGAAGAAGCGTTCCTTGAGATTGGTGTTGTCGTTCATGCCTCCATTACAGCAGCCGGCCGCTTGCACGGCCGTCCGGGAACACCCTGATTCTTCCCTGAACGCGGGGTCAGAACCCTTGGAGAACTCCCTGAAGAGGGCACAATAGGGCATATGACGCAATCCTCGAACCACTCCCCCGCGCGCTCGGAAACGACGGGAGACGGCGGGACCGCCCGCCCGCGGCTTTCCCCGATGCTGCCCGCCCGCCTGCCGTTGATGCGGCCCCGGCGCGGCCGATGGCTGACCGGCGTATGCCGGGGCGTGAGCATGCACCTCGGCATCCCGGTCGGATGGGTGCGGCTCGCGTTCGTCCTGTCCACGATCCTGTTCGGCGGCGGACTCGTCGCGTACGTCTTCCTGTGGATCGTCGTGCCGGTCGGGGATCCGGTCGCGGCGGCCGCGGCCCGCGAACAGGCAGTACCGGCCGACCGGGCGCCGCTCGCCTCCGGCAACCGCGATGTCGCCACCGGCAGGACGCGCGCCGAATCGGCGGCGGAGACGGCGTCGGGCACGTCCGAGACCGCCGGCGAGGCGATCGCCCGTGCACCGAAACCGGCGCTGCTCGCGGCGTCCGGATTCGTGCTCATCGCCCTGAGCATCGCATTGGGTGCGACGCATCACGGCGAGCTCATCCCGACCGCGCTGCTCGCGGCGTCCGGCCTGCTGGTCGCGTGGTCGCACTTCGACTCGCGCAAGGGGCAGCTGCCGACGATGATCGCCGGGCTCATCCTCATCTTCCTCGCCTACGTGACGTTCGTGATGAACGTGATGTACTCGGGGATGCTGTCGTACCCCAAGCGCATCATCCTCGCCGGATTCCTGCTGCTCGTCGGCGTGGTGCTGGCGATCCTGCCGTGGGCGAGCGCGACGCTGCGGTCGCTCACCGCGGAACGGGCGTCGAAGGAACGCGAGGAGGAGCGCGCCGACATGACCGCGCATCTGCACGACGGCGTTCTGCAGACGCTCGCGCTGATCCAGCTGCACAGCACCGAGCCGGACACCGTGTTCACGCTGGCGCGCGGCCAGGAGCGCGAGCTGCGCGAATGGCTGTACCAGACGCGCACCACGTCCGACCGTTCGGTGGGTGCGGGACTGAAGGAGATCGCGGCGCACGTCGAGGACGAGCACGGCAAGCCGATCGAGGTGGTGACGGTCGGCGACGCACGGCCCAGCGCCGCGACCGACGCGCTGCTCGACGCCACGCAGCAGGCGCTCGTCAACGCGGCGACGCACGGCGGCGAGCCGATCTCCGTGTACTGCGAGGCGGGGCCGACGCTGGTGGAGGTGTTCGTGCGCGACCACGGCTCCGGGTTCGACGTCGATGCGATCCCGCCGGATCGGCTCGGCATCCGCGAGTCGATCATCGGGCGTGTCCGGCGGCGCGGCGGTACGGTGGAGATCGTGTCGAGGCCGGGATGGGGCACGGAGGTGCGCATGCACATGCCGATCGCGGCGACGGATTCGGTGGATTCGGTGGAGACGACGGACACGGCTCCAACAGCGCCCGCGGGCGACGAAACGTCCGATGATAATCGATGATGACGGAGGGAACGGAAACGATGGATGACGGAGGTCGGAGGCAGCGATGAACGGCAATGGCCCGATGGATTCGACGGATGGCATGACCCGACGGGACGTCGGAGACCCATCGCATGATGCGAACGATGCGACCCGTCCGCATGACGCGCGCATCCGCGTGGCGGTGGTCGATGACCACGAGATGTTCCGCGCGGGCGTGATCGCGACGCTGGCGCCGTCGTTCGACATCGTCGGGCAGGGCGCCGACGTGGAGGGCTCGATCGCGATGATCGCGGCGACCAAGCCGGACGTGGTACTGCTCGACGTGCACGTGCCGGGCGGCGCGGGAGGCGGCGGCACCGAGATCCTCCTGAAGTCGCACCCGCTCTCCCCCGATTCGGCGTTCCTGGCGCTGTCCGTGTCGGACTCGCCGCAAGACGTGGGTTCGGTGATCCGAGCCGGCGCGCGCGGCTACGTGACCAAGACGATCACCGGGGCCGACCTGATCTCGTCGATCAAGCAGGTGCACGAGGGGTACGCGGTGTTCTCACCGAAGCTGGCGGGATTCGTGCTCTCGGTGTTCCAGGGTGCGCCTGGCGGCGCGGCGTCCGGAACGGGCACGGCCCCGGGATTCATGGGCGGATTCGGCGGGGCCGGAGCGTACGGCGCCGTCGGCGCGGACGCCGGATACGGTGCGCCGGTCCACGACGACGAGCTCGACCGGCTGTCGGCCCGCGAGCAGGAGGTGATGCGTCTCATCGCGCGCGGCTACACGTACAAGGAGGTCGCCGCCGAGCTGTTCATCTCCATCAAGACCGTCGAGACGCACATGAGCGCCGTGCTGCGCAAGCTGCAGCTGTCCAACCGCACCGAGCTGACCCGCTGGGCCGCCGACCGCCGCATCGTGTGACGACTCCGGAGTCGCGCATCCGCAGTTGCCGCGCATGCCGAACGGTTTCCCCATGTTCCGAACGGTTTCCCCATGTTCCGAACGGTTCCCCCATGTTCCGAACGGTTCCCCCATGTTCCGAACGGCTACCCCATGTTCCGAACGGCTACCCCATGTTCCAAACGGCTACCCCATGTTCCAAACGGCCACCCCGCGTTTCGATGCATCACTCCGGGATCGTCACCCATAACTCCGGGGTCGCCGCCACAACTCCGGGGTTGTCACCCCGTCACTCCGGGAATGTCACGCATTGCTCCGGGGTGGTCACCCATAACTCCGGGAATGGTGCGCATAACTCCGGGAACAGTATCGAAAATCTGAATGAAATCCCGGAGTAAAGGGTGACAACCCCGGAGTGAACCGATGGATCCCCGGGGCAATACGATGGATCCCCGGAGTGAACCGATGGATTCCCGGAGCGGACGCCGGTACGGGGACGCCGGAGTCCGTACGAGGGAATCCGACCGCGAAACGAGCTTTTCGACGCCCCCCACGAACGACGAAGGGCCCCGATCGCGCGGATCGGGGCCCTCAGGGCGGATAGAGCGAGATTCGAACTCGCGGAAGGTTGCCCTTCAACGGTTTTCAAGACCGTCTCTTTAGACCGCTCAGACATCTATCCGTATCGTCCATGCACCATTTCGGCGACATGTACGACGACTCATTATACAGAAGGGCGGGAATACACCCCGTGGCGCGGGAAGGTCACCCCGGCGCGTTCGGATTCCGCCCATGGAAACGACGGCCGCGAGACGAACCCGTCGGCTCACCGTCGGCGAGGCGCGGGTGCGCTGGAAGCTGCCGGACGGCGTGGACCCCATCGAGACGATCCACACCTGCCATGCGACGATGGACGGCGTGCAGCTGCGCTGGCTGCGCGAGCCCGGCGCAAGCCTGACGGCCATGTGGCGCGACTGCGAGCGCACCCTGTTCCCATCCCCTCTATGGGACGGATGCAAGTGACCGACTGCGGCATGAAAGCCCCCGATTCCCAAACGGAATCGGGGGCTTTCATGCCGCAGTCAAATCAGCAGACCCGATGAAAATCAGGCCTCCCACGGGACGAACAGTCCAGTGGACTGTTCGTAGCAGTGCGCAGCGATAGCGTCGCGCGCGTCGCGGAACACGGCAAGCCTGATGGAATCAGGCCTCCCACTTGGTCGGCTCGATGACTTCCTTGCCGCCCATGTACGGACGCATGGCCTTCGGGATCTCGATGGAGCCGTCCTTCTGCTGGTGGTTCTCGAGGATCGCGACGAGCCAGCGGGTGGTGGCCAGCGTGCCGTTGAGCGTGGAGACCGGACGGGTGGAGCCGTCGGCGGTGCGCTCGCGGATGTTCAGACGGCGGGCCTGGTACTCGGTGCAGTTCGAGGTGGAGGTGAGCTCGCGGTAGCGGCCCTGGGTCGGCACCCACGCCTCGCAGTCGAACTTGCGGGCGGCGGAGGAGCCGAGGTCGCCGGCGGCGGTGTCGATGATGCGGTACGGCACCTCGACCTTGGCGAGCATCTCCTGCTCCATCTCGAGCAGGTGCTGGTGCTCCGCGTAGGAGTCCTCCTGCTTGGCGTAGACGAACATCTCCACCTTGTCGAACTGGTGGACGCGGATGATGCCGGAGGTATCCTTGCCGGCGGCGCCCGCCTCGCGGCGGTAGCAGGAGCTCCAACCGCAGTAGCGCAGCGGGCCGTTGCCGAGGTCGAGGATCTCGTTCTCGTGCATGCCGGCGAGCGCCACCTCGGAGGTGCCGACGAGGTACTGGTCGTCGGGCTCGCGCAGACGGTAGATCTCATCGGCGTGGGAGTTGAGGAAGCCGGTGCCGCGCATGACCTCGGGGCGCACGAGCGTCGGGGTGATGGCGAGCACGAAGCCGTGCTGCTCGGCCTGGTCGACGGCCATCGTCAGCATCGCGATCTGCATGCGGGCGACCGCGCCGCGCAGGAAGTAGAAGCGGGAGCCGCCGACCTTGACGCCGCGGCGCATGTCGATGCCGGCCACCTCGGTGCCCAGGGTCAGGTGGTCCTTCGGTTCGAAGCCCTCGGCCGCGAAGTCGCGGATCTGGCCGACCTTCTTGACGACGACGTAATCGTCCTCGCCGCCCTCCGGGGCCTCCGGCTCGACGATGTTGGACAGCTTCCACATCGCGGTGGTGTACTCCTCGGACGCGGCGTCGGCGGCAGCCTTGTACTCGGCGACCTTGGCGGACAGCTCCTTGGTCTCGGCGATCAGCGCGGCCTTCTCCTCGGCCGGTGCGGCGGCGACCTTCTTGCCGATCTCCTTCTGCTGGGAGCGGGCGGCCTCGAACTCCTTGAGGGAGGAGCGACGCGCCTCGTCGGAACGCAGGACCTCGTCGACGAGTTCGACGGATTCGCCGCGCTTGCGCTGGGATTCCTTGACGATATCGGCGTGTTCACGAATGAATTGAATATCAAGCATGCCGCAAGCCTACCGCCGTAAGCCGACACGCTGGACGCCCGTCCCGCGCCCGTCCGTGCAGGAATCGTCGAATTTCATCGTGGCGATGCGCGCCGCGGCGGAGTTTGCGGGAACAATAGGAATCATGCCCACAGCCGTCATCATCGTCTTCGCCGCCATCTTCGTCGCCGTGTTCGTCGCCGCGGGGATGATCCTCTACCGCGCCTACCGTCGCCGCAAGCTCGCCGAGAAGCTGGTGGAACGCGATGACGACCAAGTGCACTACGCGTTCATCGTGAACCCGTCGAAGCCCCAGGCCGACGCCCGGCGCGCGCACATCGAACGGTTCTGCGCGGAGAAGGGCCTGACTGAGGTCGAGTTCATCGACACGCAGCTGGACAAGGACGGCCGCGCGTGCGCGCTGGAGGCACTGGAGCACGGCGCGGACGTGGTGATCGCGGTCGGCGGCGACGGCACGGTACGCACGGTCGCCTCGGCGGTCTCCGGCACGGGCCACGCGCTGGGCATCGTGCCGATCGGCACGGGCAATCTGTTCGCCCGTAATATGGGCATTCCGGTGGACGACATCGACGCGGCCCTGACGGTGGCGACCTCGCACGGCTCGCGCACGGTGGACATGGGCAGGCTCACGCTGCTGGACCATCCGGAGGAGGATCACGGCCATGCGTTCCTGATCATCGCGGGCGTGGGCTTCGACGCGGCGATGATCGACGACACGGACCCGGAGCTCAAGAAGAACATCAGCTGGCTCGCGTACTTCGTGGGCGGCGTGAAGAACCTGTTCGCCCCGAAGTACCACGCGAACGTCACGATCACCAGCGCGGACGGCAGCACGCATTCGACGCGCGGCCTCGTCTTCCGCACGTTCATGGCCGGCAACTGCGGCCAGATCCCCGTGTTCTCGTTGATGCCGAACGCCTCGTACGACGACGGCCTGCTCGATTTCGAGATCATCGACACGACCGGTGGCATCCTCGGCTGGGCGAACCTGTTCGGCGACGTGGTGCATCAGACGATCACGGGCCGCGCCGAGCAGAATCCGCTGTCGACGAATTCGACGATCGACCAGATCCAGGGCGTGAGCGCGGAGCTGACGCTGGAGAAGCCGGCGCTGGCGCAGGTGGATGGCGACATGCTGCCCGAGACGCGCCACATCCGCTTCGACGTGGAGCGCAAGGCGCTGATCGTGCGCGTGCCGGAGGTCGCTCCGGACACGTCGGCGACCGGCGTGATCCCGCCGGTGCGGCCGTAAGGCCGTAACGGTCCCGCGTCCGCCGCTCAGCGCCCGGTCGGCGCGGTGACGCGCGCGACGTGCAGGGTGAGGTAGGCGACCTCGTCCTCGGTCAGGGTGGTGTCGAGACGCAGCTCGATGAGCGCGGCGATGCGCCGGGCGCAGTCGGACGCCTTCGGATAGGACTGCGTGATCGACTTGACGATGGCGTCGGGCTCGCGCTCAAGCTGCTGGTGCTGGTGGATGCGCACGAAGAGGTAGCGCAGGTGCGTGATGAAGCGGCCCACGTTGACCGAATGCTCGTCGAGCGTCACGTCGTAGGTACTTTCGATGACGGCGAGCAGCTGCTGGATGACGCCCGTCATCGCGTACGTGTGGGAGAGGTCGCCGGTGGAGAACCCGGCGTTGACCAGGTGGAGGGCGAACGCCACGGCCTCGGTGCCGGGCAGCGCGCCGTCGAGCCTGCGGTTGAGGGCGGCGAGCAGCGCCCCGCCCTGCGTGTATTCGCGCTCGTAGAGCGAGCGCACCTCCTCGGTGAGGGGGTAGGGGATCGCGGGGATGCCGTTCCTGACGCGGCGCAGCGCCCCGCAGACGTGGTCGGCGAGCGCCATGACGAGCGTCGGGGTCTGCGCGGCCTCGCCTCCGAGCCCGATCTCCTCCATGGAGTCGGCGACGAGCTTGATGATCTCCGGCGGGATGTCGCCCAGCAGCTGGGCCATGTGGTCCGGGTCGCGCCCGTCGGCGGGCACGAACACGCGCACGACCTTGGAGTCGTCGACGCGCATGCCGGGCTTGGCCTTGAAGCCGAGCCCACGGCCGGTGAGGATGACTTCGCGCCTCCCGTCCTTCGCCAGAACGACGTTGTTGTTGAAGACGCGAAGTATCTCCATGGCTTCCCCTTACTTCACTTCACGCGAAAACCGGCGCGCCGGAACCGGGACCCGCAACGGCCCGTGAGGCCGCATGGGGGTCCCGGTTCCGGCGCGCCGGATTCGGTTACTTCTCGATGGCGATGACCTCGTCACCAGCCTTGACGTCCACGCCCGTCTTCGGGGTGACCGCCTTGAGCATCGCGGTGTTGAGGACCGTCATCAGCGTGGTGGTGCTGTATCCGGCTGCCTTGACCTTATCAAAGTCGACGGTCACCAGCGTGTCACCGGCGTTGACGCGGTCGCCCTTGGCGACGGCGACGGCGAAGCCCTCGCCGTTCATCTTGACCGTGTCGATGCCGACGTGCACGAGCACTTCGACGCCGTCGTCGGTCTTGAGGCCGAAGGCGTGGCCGGTCTCGGCGACGGTCTGCAGCACGCCGGAGACCGGGGCCTTGACGGTGGAGGCCGCCGGCTGGATGCCGACGCCCTCGCCCAGGGCGCGGGAGGCGAACACCGGATCGCCGGCGTCGTCGAGGGAGACGACGTGGCCGTCGACCGGGGCGACGACCTCGGTGGTCGGGGCGGCCGGCTCGGCCGGGGCAGCGGCGGGAGCGGCGGCCGGGGCCGGGGCGGACTCGACGGCCGGGGCGGACGCGGCCTTGCCGGCGTTCACCTTGGCGGCGACGCGGGCCTTGACCTCGGCCTTCTGCTCCGGGGTGCGGTAGTCGAAGGTGATGATCAGGACCATGGAGGTGATGAACGCGGCGGCGATGGACACGGCGTAGACCCACATCTGGTCGAAGACCGGGATGGTCAGCAGCGAGGTGAAGGCGAACGCGGTGGTGGTCACGCCGTGGACGGTCTGGCCGGAGGCGATGGTGGACGGGAACAGCCATCCGAGGACGGCGATCACGACGCCGCCGACGCCACAGCCGACGAGCATGCGGGAGTAGATGAGCTTGTAGCGCAGGTGGATGCCGTAGAGGGACGGCTCGGAGACGCCACCGAGCAGGCCGGCGGCGAGGGCGCCGATGGAGGTCTGGCGCATCTGGTCGTCCTTGTCGCGGATGGAGAGGAACAGCACGCCGGCGGTGGCGCCGAAGCAGGCGAAGTTCCACGTGCCCATCGGGCCCTGGATGAAGTCGTAGCCCATCGACTGGATGTTCATGAGCATGAGGGCGTTGAGCGGCCAGTGCAGGCCGAGCGGGACGAGGAACGGGTAGAGCAGCGGGATCGCGATGGCGAACACGAACGGGGCGTGGCCGTTCATCCAGGCGAGGACGACGCCGAGGCCGTTGCCGACCCACACGCCCAGCGGACCGATGAGGAAGGCGGTGAGGGCGCCGACGATGATCATCGAGAAGAACGGCAGGAAGACGAGCTGCACGGAGTCGGGGATGATCTTCTTGAGGCCGTGGTACACGAGCGCGAGCACGGCGGCCATCATGAGCGGCACGAACACGTTGCCGGAGTAGTCGGACAGCTGCATCGGCAGGCCGAAGACGGTCGCGGTGCAGTCCTGGGTGCCGAGGGTGGTGTTCTCGACGCACTTGACGGCGTCGCCCCAGGTCTTGGCGTCGGACAGGGCCGCGAACTGCGGGGTCATGAGCATGGCCATGATCGAGCCGCCCAGCCACGGGTCCACCTTGAGCTTCTTGGAGGCGTTGTAGGCGACCATGATCGGCAGGAAGTAGAACACGCCCTTCCAGATGGCCTTGATGAACATGAGGCCGGTGTTCGCCTCGTCGTTGGCGATCACGCCGATGGAGATGAAGAGGTTGACCAGCGCGATGATGATGGACGCGCCGAGCAGCACGCCCAGGATCGGGCGGAAGGAGTCGGCCAGGTACTCGAAGAAGTTGTCGAGCCACGCGACCTTGCCGCGCACGCCCTGCTGGCGCTTGGCGGCCTTGAGCTCGGCGTCGCTCATCTCGCCGTCGTCGTCGGCCACGGTGCCGGCGCCGAGACCGGACATCTCCGGCAGGTGCATGATCTCGTCGTACACGGAGGCCACCTGGCCGCCGATGACGACCTGGTAGCGGTCGCCGGACTGCGGAACCGCGCCCAGCACGATCTTGTTGGAGTCGAGCGAGGCCTGGTCGACCTTGCCGGCGTCCTTGAGTTCGAAACGCAGTCGGGTGGCGCAGTGCGTCAACGACTTGACGTTGGCGGCACCACCGATGGCGGTGATGATCGCCTTGACATCGTCCTGATGCGACATCAGATTCTCCATTCCTGTTTCTTCCATCAGTTCGTAAGTTACCTTCGCGTCGTCTTCGACCCAGATAACAGAAAAGACCCGGGGCAAAGCCTGTGAAGCCGTGTACGGATATGCTTGCGGCTAGGCTCACGCCCCAGGTCTTGCCTCGAAATCTTGAGTAGCAACCCTGCTAAGGAAACTGACGTCCGTCAGTGTAACACGATGCCGAATATCGTGCAAACGTTTTCTGAACACCCCGTGTCACCCTCGGTTTTCCAACGTTTTTCGCTCGTCCGACCGGCGTTTTCACCGTTACACGCCCACCCGCGGTTCAACATCCATTCACTCACATTTCAGAACAATTAAGCACAAAATGTTACGTGTCGGACGATCGGAACGCCGTACAATGGGAGCATGGTAGCTAATAACGCGGGTCAACCCGCCACCCCAGCAGATCTGATCAACGTCGATGAGGTCATCGGCAAGTACTATGACCTCGTCCCCGACCCGAGCGTCCCGGAGCAGCGCGTCATCTTCGGTACTTCCGGACACCGCGGTTCGTCCCTGAAGACCTCCTTCAACGAGGCCCACATCGTCGCCATCTCCCAGGCCATCGCCGAATACCGCAAGAAGGCCGGCGTCACCGGCCCGCTGTACCTCGGCTCCGATACGCACGCCCTGTCCGAGCCGGCCCGCAAGACGGCCATCGAGGTGCTCGTCGCCAACGGCGTGCACGTGCGCATCGACTCCCGCGGCGACTTCGTGCCGACCCCGGTGGTCTCCCAGGCCATCCTGACGCACAACCGCGCGGCCGACGGCACCCAGCGCTTCACCGGTGAAGGCCTGGCCGACGGCATCGTCGTCACCCCGTCGCACAACCCGCCCACCGACGGCGGCTTCAAGTACGACCCGGTCACCGGCGGCCCGGCCCCGGCCGACGTCACCAACGCGATCGCCGCCCGCGCCAACGAGCTGCTCGGCGACTACAAGTCCGTCAAGCGCGTGCCGTACGAGGAGGCCGTCAAGTCCGAGTACGTCGAGAAGTTCGACTTCCGCGAGCACTACGTCGCCGACCTCGAGAACGTCATCGACTTCGACGTGATCCGCTCCTCCGGCGTGCGTCTGGGCATCGATCCGCTCGGCGGCGCGTCCGTCAACTACTGGCCGCTCATCAACGAGAAGTACGGCCTGTCGATCGGCGTGGTGCGCCCGGAGGTCGACCCGACCTGGCGCTTCATGACCATCGACCACGACGGCAAGATCCGCATGGACCCGTCCTCGCCGTACGCGATGAAGGGCCTCGTGGACCAGCTCAACGCCGGCGCGTGGGACAAGTACGATCTGGTCGGCGGCACCGACCCGGACGCCGACCGTCACGGCATCGTCTGCCCTGACTGGGGCGTCATGAACCCGAACCACTACATCGCCGTGTGCGTGGAGTACCTCTTCGGCGGCAACCGCCCGGGCTGGCCCGAGGGCGCCGCCGTCGGCAAGACGCTGGTCTCCTCCTCCCTGATCGACCGCGTCGCCGCGTCGATCGGCGCGAAGGTCATGGAGGTCCCGGTCGGCTTCAAGTGGTTCGTCGACCCGCTGTTCAAGGGCCAGGTGGCCTTCGGCGGCGAGGAGAGCTCCGGCATGTCCTTCCTGCGCAAGGACGGCCGCGTGTGGACCACCGACAAGGACGGCCTCATCCCCGACCTGCTCGCCGCGGAGATCACCGCGAAGACCGGCAAGAACCCGGCCGAGCTGCACAAGGATCAGGTGGCCCGCTTCGGCGAGTCCTGGTACAAGCGCGTCGACACCCCGACCACGCTCGAGCAGAAGCAGAAGTTCGCCAAGCTCTCCGGCGACGACGTCACCGCCACGCAGCTCGCGGGCGAGGACATCACCGCCAAGCTGACCGAGGCGCCGGGCAACCACGCCAAGATCGGCGGCCTCAAGGTCACCACGAAGGACAACTGGTTCGCCGCCCGTCCTTCCGGCACCGAGAACATCTACAAGGTCTACGCCGAGTCCTTCGAGAGCCCGGAGGCCCTCGACAAGGTCCTCGCCGAGGCCGAGGTCGTCGTCGACAAGGCGCTGGGCGAGTGATCGCCTGAGCGGCCGGACGACGGTCCGTATCCGATAGGGGGATTCCCGCGGTTTCCACGCCGCGGGAATCCCCCTATCGCGTATCGGGGCACGTATCGCGCGCGGCGACGGCCCGGCAATCGGACGCATGGCGGTTGTGTATGGTTGGGGACATGACTAACACGATTGTGGTATCGACCGACGGCTCGGCGCTGGGCAACCCGAACGGACCGATGGGCTGGGCGTGGGCCGATCACGACAAGGACGCGGGCGACGGCGGCAAGCCCGGGCACGAGCACGACGCGCGCGGCTACGACTCCGGCGGCGCCACGAACGGCACCAACCAGATCGGCGAGCTGTGCGCGGTGCTCCAGGCGCTGCGCGCGCACCCCGGTCCCGAGCACCTCATCATCGAATCGGACTCACAGTACGCGATCAACTGCTCGACCAAATGGCTCAAGGGCTGGAAGAAGAACGGCTGGAGGAACTCGCAGAAGAAGCCGGTGAAGAATGCCGAGGTCATCAAGGCGATCGACGCCGAGATCACGAAGCGCCCCGGCAAGGTCGACTTCAAGTGGGTCAAAGGCCATGCCGGCAACGCGGGCAACGAGCTCGTCGACGAACTGGCGCGCACGTACGCGCATGACTGCCGTCGCGGCGCATGCGACGGGTATCTGCCGCTCGAGGGATGGCAGTCGCTGCTCAGCTCGCCGTACGCGAAGGGCACCGACGTTCCGCCCGACGCGCAGCTCATGCTCGACGCGGCCGGATCCGCGCCGGGACGCCGTCCCCTCGAGACGACACTGGTCGATGCGGCGCGGGAGACCGGGGAAATCGCCGACGAGCCGCTGCCGGACCGCGGCGGCGCCAAGGGACTTCCCCATGCCCCCGCCGACACTCCGGAACATGCCGTCGCCGCGACGACGACCGATACGACGCCCGATGCGTCGGACACCGCATCGGAGAACTCCGGGCGATCCGCGACACGGACCGACGCGCACCAGCCGGCCCCCGTGCCGAACGGACCGGCGCCGAGCGGACTGAAGGTCACCGGCGCCGTGCGCTTCTCCCCCGCGCCTAAGACCAGCCCGTACTACACGGGCGGCACGATGCACGTGCACGGATACATCGCCGTCGACGGCTACGTGGACGGCGACGGGAACCTCACGATCACGGACGCGGATTTCCTGCGCTGAACATTCGGCGAACACCCGCCGGACACGAGTGGACACGACCGCACACAATCTTCCATCCGCGTTAGGATGGACACGGACTTTCATTCTGAAGGAAGGAAACACCATCATGGACAAGGCACAGCAGGACGCCCTCAAGAAGGCCGCCGGCATCGAAGCCGCCAAGCTCATCGAGAACGGCATGATCGCCGGCCTCGGCACCGGATCCACCGTCAAGTTCCTCGTGGACGAGCTCGGCCGCCGCGTCAAGGAGGAGGGCCTCCAGTTCACCGGCGTGACGACCTCCCGCCGCACGCAGGCCCAGGCCGAGAGCTACGGCATCAAGATCGTCGACATCGACGACGTGGACCACATCGACGTGACCATCGACGGCGCCGACGAGGTCGACAAGAACTTCAACGGCATCAAGGGCGGCGGCGCGGCCCTGCTGTGGGAGAAGATCGTGGCCACCAACTCCGACAAGATCGTGTGGATCGTCGACGAGTCCAAGGTCGTCGACACCATCGGCAAGTTCCCGCTGCCGGTCGAGGTCATCCCGTTCGGCGCCGGCCACGTCATCAAGAAGTTCGAGGCCAAGGGCTACAAGCCGGTCCTGCGCCTCGACGCCGACGGCAAGGAGGTCCGCACCGACGAGAACAACTACGTCGTGGACCTGCACCTCGAGAAGATCGAGCACCCGTTCGAGCTGGCCGAGGACCTCATCAACACGGTCGGCGTCGTCGAGCACGGCCTGTTCCTCAACATGGTCGACACCGTCATCGTCGGCGACCCGAACGGCCCGCGCGTGCTGACCAACTCCAACAAGTGATCCGGCGCCTCCCGCTCGTCTGATCGGCCGGCCGGACTTTCCGGACGGCCGCCGAGGACCCGGCGGACCCGCGCGATGACGATGCCCTCCGCATGACGCATGATGCGGAGGGCATCGTCGTCCCTGCGGCGGTTCCGATCGGGCGGGGAGCCGGCGCGGGCGTCACGGCCCGGCACCGTGATCCCCATCGGATATGAGAAAACCCCGGAACCTTGCGGTTCGCGGGGTTTCTTCGCGCCTTGACCGGCAAGTACGACTACTTGCGCTGGTGGCGGGTCTTACGCAGCAGTTTGCGGTGCTTCTTCTTGCTCATCCGCTTGCGGCGCTTCTTGATGACGGAACCCATCTGAAGCCTCCATTCCGATTAATCGTAAAAGTTGCAACTCGCACGAGTATACACGTTCTCTCGGACGATGCCACCCGTGGGTCACGCACGGCCCATCGCACGGCCGCGCGCGGCGCGTCCGGCCGCGGGATCGGGCGACCCCGACGGCCTCACAGCGGGAACTTCTGGTAGAAGCGCTGCACCGACGACTTGGCGCCGGTCGCCTGGAACACCACCGTGTCGTTGCGCCATACGGCCGTCGTCTGCGAGGTGTCCTCCTTGCCGCCCTTGACGACGTAATCGCCGGTGGCGTTGCCCTGCACCTTGACCGCTCCCGAGGCGATCGTCTTGCCGCCCAGAGCCTTCGCGAGATCGTCGTACTGGGTCTTCGCCGGCGTGGACGTGCTCCACTGCGCCACGATGAGCGTGACGTTCTCGGCCTTCTTGCCGGTCGAATAGACGAGCGTGTACTCCTCGAGCGGCGAGGACGAGCTCCATGTGGACGAATCCGACGCCTTGGTGCGCGCGAAGTTGAGCACGCTGTCGGGCATGGCCTTGAGCAGCTCGGTCGCGTCGGAGGGCAGCGCCTTCGCCTTGATGCTCGGCGTGGTCGGCTGCGAGGTCTCGGACTGGTCGGCCTTCGGCGTCACGTCCTTGTTCAGCGCCCATCCCGGCCACACGAACGCGGACAGCAGGGCCAGGATGATGGCCACGGCCGCCGCCGCGACGACGACGCGCAGCTTGCCGTGCGACGAACCACGCGCGACGACGCGTGCGTTCGGACGGGTTTTCGGACGGGGATTCGACTTCGACATGACTCCGATTGTGGCACAGCCGTCTGACGCCGCACCGGTGTCGGTTCACGGCGATAGCGTCGGTGTCATGGCGAAGACGAATGTGCAGTATCTGTGCTCCGAATGCGGCTGGACCGGTGCGAAGTGGTTCGGCAGATGCCCCGAATGCGGGCAGTGGGGCACGATCGACGAATTCCACGAGGCCCGTCCGGCGGCGGCATCGCGCACACGCGCCGGCGGGGCGACGCGCGGCGCCGACGGCGGCGAGCCGGCGCGCATGTCCCGCACGCGGTCGGCCGCGGTGGCGGCGAGCGCGGCGCGGCCGATCACCGAGATCGGCACCGATGACGTGACGCGCATTCCCACGGGCTTCTCCGAGTTCGACCGCGTGCTCGGCGGCGGCATCGTGCCGGGGTCCGTGGTGCTGATCGCCGGCGAACCGGGCATCGGCAAGTCGACGCTGCTGCTGGAGACGGCCGGCAACATCGCGCGCGCCCATGCGGCGGCCGGCGGCAGGGTGCTGTACGTCTCGGGCGAGGAATCACAGGGGCAGGTGAGGCTCAGGGCCACGCGCATCGACGCGGTCGAGCCGAATCTGCTGCTCGCCGCCACGACGGACCTCGCGACGGTGCTGGGGCTCATCGAACGGGAGCGGCCCACGCTGGCGATCGTCGATTCGGCGCAGACGATCGTCTCGCAGGACGTCGACGGCATCTCCGGCGGCTCCACGCAGGTGCGCGAGGTGGCCAGCGCGCTCATCGACGTGGCCAAGACGCTGGACGTGCCGGTGCTGCTCGTCGGCCATGTCACGAAGGACGGTTCGATCGCGGGCCCGCGCACGCTGGAGCATCTGGTGGACGTGGTGTGCCAGTTCGAGGGCGACGCGGAGACGGCGCTGAGGATGCTGCGTGCGGTGAAGAACCGCTTCGGCCCGACGGACGAGGTCGGCTGCTTCGATATGAGCGGCGAGGGCATCGAGGAGGTGACCGATCCGGCCGGATTGTTCCTGTCCTCGGCGGGCGGGGACGACGCCGGCGACGACGCGCCGCCGGTGGAGGGCACGTGCGTGACGTTCACGCTGGACGGGCATCGGTCCCTGCCGATCGAGATCCAGTCGCTGGTGACGAATTCGGTGCTGCCGACGCCGCGCCGCGCCGTCAACGGGGTGGATGCGAACCGCATCGCGATGCTGGTGGCGGTGCTGTACCGGCACGGCCGCGTGAACCTGCTGTCGAACGACCTGTACATCTCGACGATCGCCGGCGGGCTTGCGAAGGAGCCGGCATGCGATCTGGCGATCGTGGCCGCGCTGGCGAGCGCCGCAAGGCATGCACCGATCGCCCGCACGACCTGCGCGATCGGGGAGATCTCGCTGACCGGTCAGGTGCGGCCCGCGCCGCGGCTCGAATACCGTCTGCGCGAGGCGGCGCGGTTGGGCTTCACCACGGCGGTGGTCCCACGGCTTCGCAGGCGCGTGGCGATCCCGGGGCTGCGCGTCGTCGAGGTGACGACCCTCAAGGCCGCCCTCGACGCGCTGCTGTGACGTCCCGGCCCGGTTCGGTGCCGATCGGCCCGGTCAGGCGGTCAGGCGCCTGGTCTCCTCGACGTTGCGCCTCAGCTCGGCGGTGAGCTCGTCGACGCCGTCGAACCTCACCTGCGGTCGCAGGTAGCCGACGAATTCGACACGCACCTTGTGGCCGTAGAGCTCGAGCCAGTCGTCGGTGATCGCGTACGCCTCGACGACCCGCTCGTTGAGTCCCGTCTTCTCGCTGAACGTCGGCTTGGTGCCGATGGAGATGGCGGCGGGCCAACGGTGCTCGCCGTCGACGAGCCATCCGGCGTACACGCCGTCGACCGGCAGGTAGCCGACGACCTCGTCGGACAGGTTCGCGGTGGGGAAGCCGATGGTGCGCCCGCGCTCCTCGCCGTGCACGACAACGCCCTCGACCGCGTGCGGGCGGCCGAGGATCGCGTTCGCCTCCCTGATGCGGCCGTGGCCGAGCAGGTAGCGCACGTTGCTGGAGCTCCATGCGCGCGTGGCCCTGGCCTGATTCCTCTTGCTCCAGGCACGGCGCTCGGCCTTGTTCATCGAGGCCAGCGGGTCGGCGGGCTCGCCCCACTCCCCCGGCATCTCGGGCTTCCAGTCGCGCGGGATGCGCACTTCGCCGGGCCCGCGGTCGTCGACGACGTCGAGCTCGAACACGCCGGTCGCGGCGGCGAGGTTCGCGATCGACTTGACGTCGCCCTTGCGTCCCTGGCCCATCGCGGCGTCGGAGCCGAGCACCAGGGTGCGCATGCCGAGCTTGCCGGTCAGCTGTCCGAGGAAGAAGATGTACGATTTCGCGGCGAACGCCAGCGTGTACCTCACGACGAGCGCATGCTCGACGCCGAGTTCCTCGAGGGTCTGCAGACGCTCGTCCACGCCGTTGAGCGCGTTCGCGTCGATGACATCCCCGCCGGGTTCGGCGCCGTCGTGCGCGGCGGCCCACCGGTGCACGAACGCGGGACGCGGGTCGAACAGGATCACGATGGAGAACGCGTCGTGCCTGTGCGCGAGCTCGACCACGCGGCGCACGACGGCCTGATGGCCCAGATGCATGCCGTCGAACGCGCCCAGCGTCACCACGGCGCGCTTGTCGTTGTCGAAGGCGGGCCAGGCGACGTCACCGTTCTCGTCCGGATCCAGATACGTGATGTTCATTGCCATTGCGTTCGTTCCTTTCAGTCCTTGGGAAATACGACGACCGGCTTGGCCTGATGCGCGTTGGCCCGTTCGACGATGGCCACGACGTCGTCCGGGAAGCCGTCGGCGTGCGCGGGGACGATGGCCGCCGTCTGCACGCCCTTGTCGAGCGCGCGTTCGATGCGACGGCCGAAGCGCAGCTCGCGCGCCTCGTCCGCGTCGATGTCGATGGCGGGCATCGCGCCGCGCGCGGCCTCGCCCATGGGCACGGATCGGGCGACGAGCCATGCGGCCCGCTCCTCACCGGACAGGCCCTCCGGGGTGTCCAGCACGCACTTGCCACGGGTGACGGTCTCGCCCTCGCGGTTGATGAAGGTCTTCGATTCGGTGTGCGCGGTGACGGCGCGGATCGTCGCGTCGGGGGCCTCGGCGTCGGCGGCGCCGCGGTCGGTCGGCAGCGCGACCGTGGCGGCGAGTCCGGAGGCGTCGTCGGACAGCGCGAAACGGCCGACGCGCGTGCGGCGCAGACGGGTCAGGTGGCCGCCGACGCCGAGCGCCGCGCCGAGGTCGCGGGCCAGCGCGCGGATGTACGTGCCGGACGAGCAGGTGACGCGCACGTCCACGTCGATGACGGGGATGGTCGCCTCCGTTTCGCCGCCACGGGCAGGAGACGCGATGAGCGGGGATCCGGCGGTCCCGGCGTCGGTGCGGCCGGGGCGCACGTCCAGCACCGCGAACTCGGCGACGTGCACCGGGCGGGCCTTGAGATCGACGTCCCTGCCCTCGCGGGCCAGATCGTAGGCGCGCCGGCCGTCGATCTTGATGGCGGAGAAGGCGTTCGGCACCTGCTCGATGTCACCGAGGAATCGCTCGGCGATGGTCGAGGCGATGGCGGCATGCCAACTGTCGGCGTCCGCCGCGCGCAGACGGTCCGCGGCGACGGGATCGACGAGCATCTCGCCCTCGGCGTCGTCCGTCGTGGTGCCCGCGCCGAGGCGGATCGTCGCCTCGTAGGTCTTGTCGTGCTCGACGATGTACTGCAGCAGACGCGTGGCGCGGCCGAAGCCGATGACCAGCATGCCGGTGGCCATCGGGTCGAGCGTGCCGGCGTGGCCGACCTTCTTCGTGCGCAGCGCGCCGCGCACCGCGGCGACCGCGTCGAAGCTGGTCACGCCCCGCGGCTTGTCGACGATCAGCAGGCCGTCACTCACGCGTGTCGTCCGCTCCGTCGCCGTCGGTCACGTCGAAGCCGTCGTCCTCGCCGAAGCCGTCCTCGGACTCGTCGAAGCCGTCGTCCTGCGGCTCGTCGTCGTGCTTGTACGGATCGGCCTCGCCGGCGTACTGCGCGTTGGCGCGCGCCTTGGCGAGCTCCTCGTCGCGTTTGCGGGCGATGGCGAGGATGTCCTCGATCTCGTGGGCCTCGCCGGGCACCTCGTCGAAGACGAACTGCAGCTGCGGGGTCAGGCGCAGGCCGGCCTTGCGGCCGACGAGCGTGCGCAGATGCCCCTTGGCCTGGTCGAGCGCCTGCTGGGCGCGCTTGCGCTCGCCGCTCTCCTTGCCCGCGTGGCCGTACTGCGTCCAGTAGACCTTGGCGATCTGCAGGTCGTTGGTCACGCGGACCTCGGTGATGGTGATGTTCGTCAGACGCTTGTCATGCAGCTCGCGTTCGATGGACGAGGCGATGACGCGCTGGATCAGGGCCGCGATGCGCGCGGCGCGGGGATTGGTTCCTGCCATGGGAAGTCCTTCCGGATATAAATTGCTCCCGCTGGCGAAGACTGTCGGCGGGAGCGGATGGAACGGGCCGGCGGAACGGGGACGTACCCCGGTCGCCGGCCGCATGATGCGCTGATGCGCTGGATGCTACTTGCGCTCGACCTCGCGCATCTCGAAGGTCTCGATGATGTCGCCGAGCTCGATGTCGTTGAAGGTGCCGAGGTTGATGCCCGCCTCGTAGCCTTCCTTGACGGACTGCACGTCGTCCTTGAAACGACGCAGCGAGGAGATCTCCAGGTCGTTGACCGTGGCGACGCCGTTGCGCAGGATACGGCACTTCGTACCGCGCTTGACCTCGCCGTCCTGCACCATGACGCCGGCGATGTTGCCGAACTTGGAGGAGCGGAAGATCTCGCGGATCTCGGAGTGGGAGGTGACGACCTCCTCGTATTCCGGCTTGAGCATGCCCTTGAGGGCCGCCTCGATGTCCTCGATGGCGCGGTAGATGACCGAGTAGTACTTGATCTCCACGCCCTCGCGGTCGGCGAGATCCTGCACCTGACGGTTCGGACGCACGTTGAAGCCGATGATGACG
This sequence comes from Bifidobacterium santillanense, assembly GCF_018555385.1. Lineage (GTDB taxonomy): Bacteria > Actinomycetota > Actinomycetes > Actinomycetales > Bifidobacteriaceae > Bifidobacterium > Bifidobacterium santillanense. Next base: position 1,979 of record NZ_JAFEJS010000016.1, on the reverse strand, counting down.
GCCTTGTCGACCGTGGCGAGGTTGACGTCGTTCTGGGTGATCGCGCCGACGCCGCGGTGGATGACCTGGATGCCGACCTCGTCGGACACCTCGATCTTCATCAGGGAGTCCTCGAGCGCCTCGACGGAGCCGGAGGAATCGCCCTTGATGACGATGTTGAGCATGTCCACCTCGGACTTGGCGAACTGCTCCTTGAGGGACTCGAGGGAGACGATCTTGCGGCGCTTGGCCAGCTGGGCGGCACGCTCGGTGGCCTGGCGCTTCTCGGCGATCTGGCGGGCGGTGCGGTCGTCCGGGGCGACCAGGAACAGGTCGCCTGCGGTCGGCACGGAGGTCAGACCCAGCACCTGGACAGGCGTGGACGGACCGGCCTCCTTCATGTGCTTGCCGTTCTCGTCGAGCATGGCGCGCACGCGGCCGTACGAGGTGCCGGCCACGATCGCGTCGCCGATGTGCAGGGTGCCCTGCTGGACGAGCACGGTGGCCACGGCGCCGCGGCCCTTGTCGAGCCTGGCCTCGATGGTGGCGCCGCGGGCGTCCATATCCGGGTTCGCGCGCAGGTCGAGATCCGCGTCGGCGGTGAGCAGCACCGCCTCGAGGAGCTTGTCCACGTTGATGTTCTGCTTGGCGGAGATGTCGACGAACATGGTGTCGCCGCCGTACTCCTCCGGCACCAGACCGAACTCGGTGAGCTGACCGCGCACCTTGTCGGGGTTGGCGCCCGGCTTGTCGATCTTGTTGACCGCCACGACGATCGGCACGTTGGCCGCCTTCGCGTGGTTGATGGCCTCGACGGTCTGCGGCATCACGCCATCGTCCGCCGCCACGACGATGATCGCGACGTCGGTGATCTCGGCGCCGCGGGCACGCATGGCGGTGAACGCCTCGTGGCCCGGGGTGTCGAGGAACGTAATCTTGCGCTGTTCGCCGTCGAGGGTGACGGTCACCTGGTAGGCGCCGATGCGCTGGGTGATGCCGCCGGCCTCGCCCTCGATGACGTTGGTCTTGCGGATCGTGTCGAGCAGTCGGGTCTTACCGTGATCGACGTGGCCCATGACGGTGACGACCGGCGGACGCGGCTTGAGGTCCTCGTCCTCCTGCAGCTCCTCGCCGTCCAGGTCGATGTCGAACTGCTGGAGCAGCTCCTTGTCCTCCTCCTCGGCGGAGACGATCTGGATGTTCCAGCCGATCTCCTCGCCCAGGATCTGGAAGGTGGACTCGTCCAGCGACTGCGTGGCCGTGGCCATCTCGCCGAGATGGAACATCACGGTGACGAGGGCCGCCGGGTTGACGTTGATCTTCTCCGCCAGATCGGCCAGGGACGCGCCCTGACGCAGACGGATGGTCTGGCCGTTGCCGCGGGGGATGCGCACGCCGCCGATGGTCGGCGCTTTGATCTCCTCGTACTCGCGGCGCTTCGCAAGACGGTTCTTGCGCGCCTTGGAGCTCTTGCCGCCCTGACGGCCGAACGCGCCTGCGGCGCCGCCGCGACCGCCGCGACCGCCGCCGCGGGACGGACCGCTGCTGGTGCTCGGCCCGTTGTTCTGGAAGCCGCCGCCCTGACCCGGACGGAAGCCGCCGCGCTGGCCCTGGCCGGCGCCCTGCTGGCCGCCGCCCTGACCCGGACGGTTGTGGCCCCACTGGCCCGGACGCGCGCCCTGGGCGCCACCCTGACCCGGACGGCCGTTGCGGAAGCCGCCGCGCTGGCCCTGTCCGCCACGGCCGCCACGGCCGCCTCGACCGTCGTTCACGGTCGGACGGGCCATCGGGTGGGGACGCGGAATGTCACCCGGGGTGGGGGTGTGCATGCCCTGCTTGCGGCTGAACGGATTGTTACCCGGACGCGGACCCGGCGTGTGCGGGGTCGGCGTTGCACCGGCCGCCGGCGTCTGGGCCTGCGGGGCCTGGCCGTTCTGGCCGCCACGGTGCTGATCGGACTGCGGGCGCATGCCCGGACGAGCGCCCGGACGGCCCTGCAT
>NZ_JAFEJS010000015.1 GCF_018555385.1 Bifidobacterium santillanense | reverse complement strand
GCTGCTGGTCCGCTGCCTCGACGCCGGCTCGGGCGTCGAGATCCGCGGCGACGGCGAACGGACCGCCGTCTACCTCGACGGGCGGCGACTGGACATCGACCTGAACCACGTGGCCTCCTACCGGGGGGACGAGCAGATCCAGGAACTCGAGCACCGCTACCGGCAATGCGATCTGGAGTACCGGGTCCTGCGAGAGGCATACCAGCGAAATGGGGACGACGACGAACTGGCCGACCGGTACGCGCGGGTCGCGTCCGAGCATGTCCGGCTGGCCAGACGACTGGCCGAGGCGCAGACGGAGTATCTGGGGAGACTGGCCAGGATCGCCGCCGCCAACGACGGCGGGCGCCCGGTCTCGCCGCGGTTGGCGGACGCCTACCACGCGCTCCAGAACGGCGACGTCCCCCACGCGCTCGAGATCCTCGACCTCGAGGCCATCACCACGGAGGCCGAACACGACGCATCCGCCTACCGGGTCGAGCAGGCGGCCGCCGAACTGCACGCGCGCCTCGCCGAACAACACAGGGACGACCTGCGCGACCGCGTGTCCGAGCTCCTCGCCAGAGACGACGCCCTGCAAGCCAAACCCGACACCCCAAGCAACCGCGAACAACGCCTACGCACCTTGGAGACCGCCGCCGATCTCGAACTCAAATTCCGGTTGGGCGTTACCGCACGAAACCGACTCGCCACGTACTACTACGATCAGGGTGATTACAACAACCAGGAGATCATCCTGACAACCGCCCTCGCCCTTGTGAAGCAGCTCATACAGGACGATTACCAGCGGTGGGCCCCGGATTTCGCCCGGACTCTGAACAACCTCGCCGACATGCACAAAGCCACCAACAAGTTCGATCAGTCGGAGAACGAGTACCAACAGGCACTCGAACTGCGACGTGAACTCGTCCACGACGACCCCGATGCATACGGACCCGACCTCGCCGAGAGCCTGAGCGATCTCGCCGACCTGCACGAACGGCGACACGACTCCCGGAAAGCTGAAAGCGAATACCAGGAGGCACTTGGGCTACGCCGTGAACTCGCCGGGCGCAACCCCGACAAATGGAGTCCCCACCTCGCCCAGACGCTGAATGACCTCGCCTCTCTGCACGCCGCCCGTCCGTCCGACCGCGATCAAGCGGAGACCGAATACCGGGAAGCGGTCAAACTACGCCGTGAGCTCGCCCGACGCAACCCCGACAAATGGAATCCCGCCCTCGCCGAGAGCCTGTGCGGACTCGCCGACCTGAAAGCCTTTTTCGCCGGAGAGGATGCCTCGAATGCGTACGAGGAGGCGGTCGAACTGTACCGTGGACTCACCCAACGGGATCCCGGAACGTGGCGTCCCGGCCTCGTCCGAAGTCTGTGCGGACTCGCCGACCAGCACGAGCGCCTCGCCAGACACGAGGACGCGGAGGCCGAACGTACGGAGGCGATCAGGCTGCTCCGCGCCCTCGTCCGCAACGATTACGAACGGTGGATCTCCGCCCTCGCCGAGAATCTGCGCAAACTCGCGGATCTGCACCGGGACACCGGCAACATCAAGAAGGCGATGACCGAATACACGGAAACGCTTCGGCTCTACCGTCGGCTCGCCCGACAGGAGCCGACACTCTGGAATGGTGAGATCGCCGACGTCCTGTATCGTCTCGCCGGTCTGCACAAGACCGCCGGACGATTCGCACCGGCGGAGCAGGAACTCCGGGAGGCGCTGCAGCTGTATCAGGCGATACCGCACAAGAGCAAGTCCATGCGGGTCACCATCAAGGACATCAACGAGCAACTGAGGTTGGCCGAGCAACTGAAACGGATCAAGAACAGACGGCCGGCGGCCGCGCGACCGGAGGAGGATGCGCCTACTCGTTCAGGGTGGCGATGGTTTCGCTTCCGAGGCCGTCGATGACGAGTCTGGTGCGGCCCTGGGCGTCGGACTTGCGCTTGATGGGAAGCTCCAGTCCGATCGACTGCAGGGACCGCACCACGGCTACCGCGAGTTCGTCGGTCGTGGCGTAGGTGACGGGCTGGATCTCCTCGTCCACGGCGCTCAGGGTGGCGATCGTGTCGAGCAGGAGCTGCAGTTCGGGCGTGCGCGATTCGCCCGGGGCGAGGTCCCTGACGAGGACGGCGACGTGCGGCAGACCGGCCTTGGCCCGTTGCGTGAGCGCCATGTAGAGCTCGTGCATCGTCCATTTGCCGCAGCGGGTGTGGAACAGCAGCAGCACCAGCTCGCTGTCGCGGATGTGGCGATCGTATTCGGCCTGCGTGGAGTCCGTGCGCACGATGCCGGAATCGTACTCCCACTTGTACGGCCGCAGCGTGACGGGCTCCCCATGCGCTCTGGTGATGCCGTTGCGCAACCGGAGGAACAGGCCGCTGATGCTCTCGCGGTCGGCGCGCAGCTCATCGGAGGAGCAAATGCTCACCCTGCGGTCCCGCCTCATGTCGCGGCCGTTCATGCTAGACCCGACTGCCGCTTCATGAGATCGAAGTAGTAGCCGCCGCGCGAGGTGAGACTGATGCGGCCGCCCTTGACGCACGCCCAGTACAGGTCGGTGGGCCTGCCGTTCTCGTCGACGATGTCGATCAGATGGGCGTCGCGCCACGTCTTCATCTCATCCATCAGCCGCTGGTCGGCCGTCAGCTCCTCCGGACGTTCGTCGCCCCTGCGGGAGCGGTTCCCGGTTCCGGACACCGAGGATCGCTCGTCGTCCTCATCGGGTTCGGGGGCCTCCATGTCGGGATACGGCCTGAAGACGGACGTCCGGTCGGCGAACACGGGTCGGCGTCCGCCGTCGCGCGGATCGCGCGCGTCGACCAGACGGCTCATCATCCTCGGCGTGATGCCGGCGCGGGTCTGGTTGAGCACGATGTCGCGGTCCAGGAACGCCTTGAACACCGGGCGCTGGAATCCGCGTCCGTCCATAGCCAGGATCGTGTTCACGTCGGAGTACAGCGACATCACCGACACGTTGCCGTACACGTCGGCGCTGGCGCCGTCGAGGCCCATGAGCAGGGCCGCGGTGAATCTGCCGTGCCCGCCGATCTCCCTGGCCGCCTCGTCGCCGCGGGACGCCGCCAGCACCGCCATGTTGCGCGGCAGCTCGATGTCGGCGATCGCCCCGGCATGACAGCAGTCCAGAATGACCACCATGAAGCGAAGGATGTCCGCATGCCTACGCGTCTCCTCCACCAGTTCGGAGAACCTCAGGCCGCTCCTGTCCCCGTCGGCGGCGGAGGGGTCGTCCTCGTACGTGGCGAGCAGCAGATCGCCGTCCGACAGTCTGCACGCGTGCCCGGAGTAGTACAGCAGCACGGCGTCATGGTCGGCGCCGTCCAGCATCCTCGTCACCTCGTCGCGGAACCGCCCCTCGTCGACGACGTCGGCGTCGCCGTCGACGAGTATCCGGTTCTCCCAGGTCGGGTTCCCGGACCAGTCGTAGCGCAGCGCCCGGGCCATGTCTCTGGCGTCGGCGCGGCAGCAACGCAGATCCTCGTGATGCTCGTAGCGTTGGACGCCCACGTACAGCGCCTGCCCCTGCGTCATCGACTGCATGATGCTGCCCTCTCCTCCTCGTCGAGTCCCGCTGGAGGGACGTACCTGCCGAACACGTCCACTATACAGCGGCTGTATCATGAGACGGAAGGTTCCGGAGAGCGCGAGAGGAGCACACGATGACGTCCACTTCCGGAGGCATCAGGGGAACCTCGACCGGCACGGGGACCGCCATGCGCCGTCCGGTCGGCTGGTATCGGAAGTCCGCCGGATACCGCGGTCTCCCCGAACCGGCACGGCGGTTCGTCGATGAGGTGATCGCCGAACTGGACGCCATCGACGGCGCTCATCCGACCATCTTCAAATACGCCTGCCTGCTGCTGGACCAGGACCGCGGCCCCAGGCCCATCAAGGCACCCGGATTCCCCATCGCCTTAAGGAACGGGACCCGCGGCGCGAGGAGCGGCATCGACGGGTATCTGCGCACCCTCAGGACCGACGACCCGGAGGCGTACCGCAGGGACTGCGAGGTCCGGGATCGGGCGAAGTCCCTGCTGCTCGAACGCGGCAACGAATGGGCGGTCGAATGGTGCGGGGATCGGCTTTCGGCGAACCGCTCCGGGGAGCCCTACGACGATCCGACCAACATGGCCTGCGACATCGCGCGGCAATGGTACGAGGGCATCGCGCGTGACGTATTGGATGAGGCCGTCGGCGAGGACGACCGTCTCATCGTCGGGATCCTGTCCACGGTGCTGTCGCCCGACGGCACGCTGTCCGACGAACGGACCGTGAGGGCGGCGGCCGGCCCGCAATACGGGGACACGCCCGCGCGTCTGCTCGTCGACGTCGGCCGCCCCATCGACTTCGCCGACTATATCAACGGCGCGAAGCTGCGATGGCTGGAGGCCATCGGGAGGAACTTCACGGAGTCGTTCCCGCCGAGCCGCAGGGGCGAGACCAAACCGGATTTCGGTGTGAGGAACACCCCGCGCGCCGTACGTGCCGTACGCGGCTGGATATCGGCCTTCGCCTACTACGACGCGCTGCTGCACCGGTACTGCATCGAGCCGCCGGCGAACGCCCCTGCCTCCGGGAACGCCACCCCGGCCAGAGACTGGGGCAACGTCCTGCGGGCCGCGCAGAGAATATGGGTGGACGGGTATGGACAGTCCCCCGACGACAGGGTCGTCCGCGCCATCGCCTGCGACGCGGCCCAGAGCTCCATCACGAGGTTCGCCAACGCCGCGTCCGAGCGGGGTGATTTCCGGCCCCGCGCGGACGCCGGGGAGCGTTCCGGTACGGACGGGAGGGAGACCCCCAACGTCGCGGAGATACTGAAGTACACGATGAACAAGGACGGGAACGGCGTCCGACATGTGCTGGACGATGCATGCCGGCGGTATCTTCCGGAGCGTCACGCGTATTCCATCGAGAGCATGGAGGACGAGGGGCGGACGTCCGCGCTCGACCGCCGGACGGTCCGGCAGTGGGACGACGACGAGCGCGAGCGCACGGTCATGCGGATCGGATACGACACCCTCGTCGCCCTGTTCGGCTGGATGGACACGGAATCCGCGGAGAGTCACGGTCACTGCGTCCCGTTCCGGCTTACGAAGGACCAATGCAGAACGGTGCGCGATCTGTACGCCGATCTGGACGAGGACCGGATCCCGGACAAACCGGGCGACCTCGCCCGGACCAGGGGGATGCTGCAGCGGCTCATGGACGAGCCGGCCGGAAGGAACGGCCTCGCCCGGGCCACGGAGATGCTGCAACGGCTCATGTACGTGCTCGGCGCCTTGGGCAGGAACCCGTTCGACGACGTTCGGTCCATCGAGCATGACGTCACGCTGTTGGACGGGGCGTACAGAAAAGAGGATCATTCCGTCAGGGACGGTCTGAAGCTGGCCCGCGACGCCGTCGCCGTCGCCGCATCCGGCTTCCGCCCCAATCCCGACGGGTCGGCCATCATATGCCGCATCGACCCGGAGCGATGGCATCGGGCGGACGGCGGCGCGGCGGTCGGCAACAGGGACCGGGCCGTCTCGCTGGCCGCCTCCCTGAAGGCCGTGAGAAGGCAGCTCGACGGTTCGTCGGGCATGCTCGCCGAGACCGAACGTCGGATGCGCGCGGTCAGGGGCGAGGCGGTGGACGCGCTGCGCGTCGACAGCAACGGCGTGCGCCACTCCCCCGCGACCATGTCCGACGAGGACGTGCTGCACATCGCGGAGCATCTGCTCGCCATCATCCAGAGGTCCGCGCTGCCGCCGGTCTGCGTCGAGTACCCCCGCTGCAACCGCCACCCCGCATCCGACGAACGCTCCACCGCATCCATCGATCATCGAGAAAGGCGACGGCCATGAGTGACGATCTGACGCTCGACGAACTGCTGCTCGGCCCGGCGGCCCGGCAGGCCGCGCGGGACGTGTGGCACGGACGGAGGGGCCCGGAGATCTCGGCCTGGACCATCGGCCGTGGCGCGACCGGCGGGTTCGGCGAGGAACTGGCGCGCGCCGTACTGGACGACCCCGAACTGATCAGCCAGGTGAACGGCATCTGGGAGTCCCGTCAGGCGGCCATCGGCGCCGCGAACGAGACGGGCCTGGAGGCGCTGCCGGAGGGCTTCCGACGGGCCATCCGCCGGGAGGAGCGCGACGGCGGCCCCCGGCTCAATCTGGACATCGCGCACGCCGCCGGCCGCGGCTGGACGGACGCCGACTGGGACATGGACCTGTTCAGCCTCGAACTGGAGGCGTGCCCGTTCGACGAGACGATGCTCGCCGCCGTCGGCACGCGCGGCGACGACGCGTCGCGGGAGCCCGGGAAACCCGTCGAGGAGTGGGAGACGCAGTTCCACGCCGATCATCTGACGGTGTACGCCCGCCGCCACGACACGAGGGCCGGCGTGATCATCGTGCAGATCGAGTCGACGACGCGGCCGCGCACCTATCGGGTGACGCTGCACTGGCCGGACGGCACGTCCACGGAGCTGCCGCCCGCCACCACCGGCGTCGCGATGGCGCCCACGAGGTTCGGCATGGTCGCCGCACCCGACGGCGCACTGCCGGAACGCATCAGCATCGCGCTGGCGTGACGGGATTCGGGATTCGACGGTTTTCAACGGGGAAAACCGTCGAATCCGCCCGGGGATACGCCTATGCGGGGTCGGAGGGCGATCAAGCCCCCGACGTCACAGAGGAGGTATCCATGTCCACCCAACACATCGAGCCGTCGCACGCCCGTCATTCCGCCCCGCAGCCCCGATGCGGCGAGAACGCGGCCCGACGCATGGCCCGGGCGCTCGCCCTGTTCGCCGACGCGACCCGCAACGACGATCCCGACCGCCCGCAGACCGGACCGGATGACGCCGACGCCCTGCGCGGAACCGCCGCGCTCGGCGACCTCGCATGGTTCGGCTCCGCAACCGCCGCCATCGACGATCAGGCCGCCGTCGACCGTCTGGGCGAGCTCGCTCTCGAGGACGCCGGCGCGGGCGATCTGTTCCGCACCGTGTTCCATGCGTATTTCCACGTCGAGCTGCCGGCCTCCGCGTCCCTCAGGACGGTCGGCACGCTGATGATGGGGCCCAGGCTGCCCGACGGCGCCGCCATGTCCGTCGACTGGTCGGTGGAGACCCGCGACGGCATCGACGACGTCCGCGTCGAGGCGCTGCTGTTCGGCCGCGACGCCCGCTGACCGGGGCCGGCCGATGACATCGCGGCAACGCTCGAGCGGTCTCGAGCATGCCGGCGCCCGGACGTCGGCCGAGACCGGCTGGTCGCAGCGCGACGGCGAGACCGGCTGGTCGCACGACGCGCACCGCAGTCAGATCATCTCCGTCAACCCCAAGGAGACGAGGCTGCACGGCGCCGAGGAGCCCCGCATCTTCACCGAGAACAAACGGGGCTACATCGAACCGACCGCCCCGCCGACCGGGCCCACCGAACGGTTCCGCGATCCGCGCGCGCTGGTGGAGCACGTCAACCCGCACTTCGGCGAGGGGCCCGAATACAGCAACAACTGCGCCGACTGCGCACGCGCGTTCGAATCCTCCTGGCGCGGCTACGGCGTGGAGGCGGCGGGCCGGCGCGGGGAGCTGACCCACGTCACCGAGCAGTGGGCGCACGAGACGTACGCGCCCACCGACCCGGACGCCCTGTACCGCCAGCTGCGGGAGGCCGGACCGGGGGCGAGCGCCATCGTCGTGACCCACTGGGATACGCCCGGCGGCAGCTCCGGCGGCCATGCCTACAACGTGGTCAACCACGAGGGACGCATCCTCGTGGCCGACGCCCAGCGCCACGAGGTGCTCGACTACTCCCCCGCCACGATCATGCCCCTGCTGGAGGGGCAGACCATCACCTCGCAACGGGCGATGGCCTGGAACGCCGGGGGCGAACGCATCGACGTGAGGGACCCTGACGAGACCCGCGGAGCCGCACGATGAGCCGCGCGAGCAACCACACGAGCAACCACACCGAAGGGAAGATCATGAACGACACCACCGCACCGGCCGCCGACCCGCTGTTCGCCGGCGCCATGTCCGCACTCGACCGCGCATCCGCCGACGACGGCGCCGACGTGAACGCCGAGGCGCGCAGGGGGCTGGAGGTCCTCGACGCGCTGCGCTACGGCGACGTCACCCCGGCGGGCATGCGCCGGATCGCGTTCGACCCGCTCCCGTGGACCGCCGCCGACGAGATCGAGCGGGCGGCCCCGGGACGACCGAACATGTTCGAGCGTCTGCTGCTCGCATGGAACGAGGGCGACGGGCCGATCGACATCGCCATCCGCCGGCGGGGCGACGGCCTGCATCTCATGATCGGCGGCCTCCTCCGCGACGACCTCGTCGACAAGGCGCGCATGGTGCTCGCGCCGACGTGCGCGCTGCGCCGCATCGCCCCGGACATGGCGCCGCCGCGGAACCCGCGATGCTCCCGAGGCGTCGTGTTCCGCATGCAGGAGCCCGGCGGCGCGACCGCACCGGACGCCGGCGACGGCGACGCGACGGACGGATTCCCGCTCATCGAACGCCTGCAGACCGTACCAGGCGACTGGACGCTGGTGCTGCGCTGCACGCCGACGCGCGACGTCATGCGCTCGCGTCTTGCCTGGGAGCTCGGCGTGATCGGCGACGAATCGTCGCGCCGGCTGAGCCGCAGCGTCCGCACCGACAGCACCGTCACCGCCACGGTGACATCCGACCCGTGGCGACGGGTCCACGACTGGGCCGCGGCCTACCGTCGCTGGATGAATGAGGCGCGCGCCCGCGGCATGTGGTCGGTGCGCACCGTCGCGATGTCCGACGACGGGGACGCCGTCCTGCGGCTGACCGACGCGCTGCAGGGCGCGGCGAGGGCCTCGGACGGCACCGCGTACGAGACGTTCTCGGCGCCCGCGACGGACGACGATCGGGCTCCCGAGGCGGAAAGCCTGATGACCGCGCGAGAGATCGGCATCCTGCTGACGCCGCCGTCGTGCGGCATGCCCGGACTGTCGGTGCGCACGCCGCTGCCGGCGTCGCGCCGCCGACCCGAGGGGCGCGGACCCACGGGCGGCGACATCCGTCTCGGCGTCTTCCGCGGCACGTCCATGCGCGCGGGCATCCCCGTCGCGGACCTGCAGGGTCACGCCCTGATCTGCGGCGGCGCCGGCTCGGGCAAGTCCACCACGCTGCGCCGCGTGCTCGCCGAGGCGTGGAACCGGCACCGCATCCCCTTCCTGCTCATCGACCCGCTGAAGGACGAGTACACGCCCATCGTCTCCCGCTTCGACGGCGGTCTGCACGTGGTGCACGGCTCGCAGCTGCGCATGAACCTGATGGCCCCGTGGCCGGGGACCGGCATGGGCGACCATCTCATGAAGGTCACCGAGGCGATCCGCGGCGCGTTCGCGTTCCCGAACCCCACGCCGTTCGTGGTCACGCAGCTGTTCCGCCGTGTTGCCGAACGCTGCGGCGAGGGGACGCGTGCCGTCCCGTCGCTGTTCGACGTGCGCGGCATGGCCGATGCGTTCGTGCGCGGGCTGGGCTACGATCCCGAGGTCGAGTCGAACATCCGCGCGGCCATCGACCTGCGTCTCGACATGCTGCTCGCGCCCGACATGGCGCCGCGTTTCTGCTGGCCCGACTCGTCGATGATCACCGATCTCCTCGATCGTCCCGCCGTGATCTGCCTCGACGACATCCCCGACGAGGAGACCCGGTCGTTCCTCGTGCTGCTGCTCTGCCAGGCCGTGTGGGCGCACGCGCGCGAACGCGGCCTGTCCGACGAGGCGAGGCACCTGTTCGTGCTGGAGGAGGCGCATCGCGTGATGCCCCAGATGGGCGACGACGTGGACGACGATCCGGAGCATGGTTCGGCCAAGCGCAGCGCGTCGCGCATGCTGGCCACGATGATGGCCGAGATCCGTGGCTTCGGCGAATCGGTGATCGTGGTCGACCAGAGCCCCTCGCGCATCGCCCGCGACGCCGTGCGCAACACCGGTCTCAAGATCGCGCATCGTCTCATGGAGACGACCGACCGCAGGCTGATGGCGGACATGATCGGACTACCGGAGTCGTCGTCCCGGACGCTGCTCGAGCTCGCGCCGGGCACGTGCCTGGTGTCCTCCCGATTCGAGCCGTCGCCGCAGGCCGTGTCGATCATCGCGATGCCCGAGGCGGACGATCGGATGCATGACGGCGCGCCGGATGACGGTCCGGTCGCCGCCGCGCGCCGGACGCCGGCCGCCGGGACCGGAACGAACACGGCTCCGACGACGGCGTGGCCATGCTGCGCCGGCGATCCCGCCGCGCACTTCGGCGCATGGGCCCGCGCCGAACGGGCGGCGGGACCGATGGCCCTGTTCCTGGGCGCTGCGCTGTGGGGCGACCCCGACGCGGGGCTGATCCGCGACGTCGAATCCCGTCTGTCCCGTGTCATGGACGGGCGACGGGACGCCATCGACTGTCTGGCCTGGGCCGGTCTGCGGCATCTGCTCGACGGCGGGGACGTCGTCCCCGGGCATGCCGGGGAGATGGGCGACCACGCGTTCCGCGTCTGGCTGCGGTGCCGGCGACGGATCGGCTCAACGGCGGCGGACGGCGGGATGAACGACGATGCGGCCGATGCGCTCGCGCGGATCGCCTCCCGCTTCGAGACGGACGACGCGCTGCGCGACGGCATCGCCGACGCTCTGCTCGCCGAGGACCCGCGTGACGGTCTGCGGCAGCTCAACCTGCCGATGTGGCGCGAGCTGCTGCCCGACATGCGCGCGTATCTGCGCCGCCACCGCACGCAACTGCGAAACCTGATCGGGTCGACCGCGACGGACCGACTGCTCACGACGCTCGTCCGTCGCGCCGTGCGTCGCGCGGACCTGTCCGAGGCCGCGGCGGACGCGCTGCTGATCGCGCTCGAGGATGTGCCGGCGGTTCGTTCGTCGACGACCCACGAGCCGCCGGCGGTGAACGCGCCAGCGAACGATGAGGAGGGAGGGACCGATGGAACGCCCCTGTGACGGATCCGGCGACGCCCCGGACGACGGGCGACGGCACGACACCGACGGCGAGCGCGGCGGCGCCATCGACGCGGCTCCGGACCTGCCCGAGCCGCCGAACCGGCTCACGACGCGTCTCGCGTTGGCGCTCATGAGTCCGGCGGCGCGATGGTGGGCTCGGATCCGGACGGCGATGCGGCTGGCGTTCCTCCTGCTCGTGGCGGAGACGACCCTGATGGCGCTCGCCGACGTCAGGGATGCGATGGCCATCCACGGCGCGGGATTCGACCTGGTGATCCGCGGCGAGGTCTACGGTTCGTTTGCCGGTGCGGCGCTGCTACGTCCGCTGCTGACGCACGGCGACCTCGCCGACATCGACTCCCGCGTGTGCACCGATTCCGGCTGGGGTCTGCTGCTGCTCACCCTGCTGGTCGCCGAATGCACCGCGATGCGCCGCGGAGCCGCGGGCGACGGGAGGTCGAAACGTCGACGGGCGCGTTTCACGAGATGCCTCGCGACCGTGGCGACCGTCCTGCTGATCTCGGCGACGGTGGGGCGGCTGGGCGCGGCCGCCGGGGAGTCGTACCTTCCCCTAGCGCTCCCCGCGAGGATGTGCCTGACGCTGATCGTCCTGTATCTCGCCGTACAGACGGCGTGGCGCATCGCCTATGCGGTGGTCGAGCGCAGTCCGGCCTGGCCGGCGCATCTGTACCTGTGCGGCAACATCGTCCTCGCGGTCTCCTACGGATGCGGGAGGATGCTCTGGCACGCGCACGGTGTGCTCGAGGCGCTGCCGACCGCGGCGGCGATGACGGCGATCGTCTGTCTGCTGCTGCGCATCGACTCCCGGCTCGGCCCCTACGAACCGGAGACGTCGTTCTCGCTGGCGCGCTGGCTGGGGCTGGATCGCGGGTGACGGGAGCGTCGGCGATCGGAATCGCTTCCGGGTTTTCCGTCCGGTTCCGCACGGGATACGCCTATACGGGGCGTCACGACGGTTACAGGAACCGTCCGAACCGAAAGGATCCGATCATGGGCACCGCCATCTCCCCGCTCGCGCGTCGCGTGCGGCAGTACTTCGACGACAACGACATCCACTACTTCTTCGACGGCAAGTCCCGTTTCCGTGTCATGCTGCCCGTCGAGTGCAGGATGCATCACATCGACCTGAGCATCAACACCTGCGAGGAGATCTTCCTGCTGCTCGCGCACCCCTCCATCAAGCCCGACCGCACGGATGAGGCGACCATCCGGAAGCTGGTGATGATGCTCACGCGCGCCAACTACAAGCTGCGCATGGGCAACTTCGACATCGATCCCGACGACGGGGACACGTTCTTCCGCATCTGCGTGCCGTACGGGGACGGCGACCTGCCGTCCGAGAGGATGCTGGACGCCCTGATCGCCACCGCGTGCAGCACCTGGACGGACTACGGTGACGACTACCTGCGTCTCGTGCTCGCCGATTTCATCGACGGCGACGAGGACGGAGCTACGGATGACGAGGACGATCCCGACGAGGATGACGGCGAGAACACGGACGACGTCGACACGGAGTCCTCCTCCGAGCCGGCGGACTGACCTCCTCGGCGCGGCCGTTGGCGTTCGGTATGGGGCCTCCCCTCGTGCCGACGGGCCGAATCCCCGACGTGGTTTCCGTGGTCCCGACGGAAACCACTCCCTGCTCCGCACATCCCAACGTACGGTCCGACCAGAGGCGTTCCGGAAGAACGCAGGAAGCGCCGTCCCTCCCGAACGGGGGAACGGCGCTTCTTTTCGGCCATGCGGCGCCCATGCGCCCCGGAGCCGTGCCGGTTCATCGACTCAGTCGCGTCTGCCTTCGAGTAGCGTCAACCTGCTCAACCCGTCGTGCATCGTCGTCGGCGGGGAATTGTCACACTGCGGCGAATTACTGATGAGCGGCATCCGCGAGCGCGTGTGGGCCCGCACCCAGCCACTCGCCACCTCGTCGCTGCGCATCGAATCGTGCGACGATGAGGCGAGTTCGGGCGTCATCGGCCTGGCCCATGTGGCCATCGACCGGGGGCTGACGTCGCTGGAGTTCCTGCGGGACTTCGCGCGGCGCTAACCGGAGCCGGGAGCCAACCGGGCGACGGCCCACGACCGACCGGGCCGCCCGTCTCCCGGGCCGCACCCCTTACCGGCCGAGCTGTTCGGACAGGTCCATCCATTCCATCGTCAGGGACTCCGATTCGTCGGCCACGGCCTTGAGCTGGTCGTTGAGCTTGTTGAGGCCCTCGTAGTCACTTGGGTCGTGCGCGGCCATCTTGGCCTCGAGATCGCTCTTCTGCTCCTCGAGCTTGTCGAGCTTGCGTTCGATCGCGGCGACGCGCTTCGAGGCGTCGTGGAACGCCTTGCCGGTGAGCTTCGGCGCGGCGGCGTCCGCGGTCTTGCCGGAGGCCGAGTCGGAGGCTGCGGTCGAGCCTCCGGCCGCCAGCGTGCCCGAGGTCGCGGCCGACGCCGACGCGCCTCCCCTGCGCCCGGTCCTGTCTCCGGTGCCGGCGAATCCGGCCTTGTCCTCCGGCAGCCCCTTGCCGCTCTTGACCATCTCGACCATGTCGAGGTAGTCCTGCACGCCGCCGGGCAGGTGGCGCACCTTGCCGCCGATCAGCGCGAACTGCTGGTCGGTGACGCGCTCGAGCAGGTAGCGGTCGTGGGACACGACGATCAGCGTGCCGGGCCAGGTGTCAAGCAGATCCTCCATCACGGCGAGCATGTCGGTGTCGAGGTCGTTGCCGGGCTCGTCCATGATGAGCACGTTCGGCTCGTCGAGCAGGATCAGCAGCAGCTGCATGCGGCGCTTCTGGCCGCCGGACAGGTCGCGGATCGGGGTCATCAGCTGCGCGGACTCGAAGCCGAGCCGCTCCATGAGCTGGCCCGGGGTGACCTCCTTGCCGTCGACGATGTAGCTCGGCTTGTAGCGGGAGAGGACCTCCTTGATCTTGTATTTGCCGAGCTTCTCGAGTTCGTCGAGGCGCTGCGAGAGCACCGCGAACTTCACGGTCTTGCCGATGTTCACGTGGCCGACGGTCGGGGTGAGCGTGCCGTCGATGAGCTTGAGGAGCGTGGACTTGCCGGCGCCGTTCGCGCCGACGATGCCGAATCGGTCGCCCGGGCCGATCAGCCAGGTCACGTCGTCGAGGATCTCGCGCCCGGTCACCGTGACCTTGCGCGCGGCGGACGTGCCCTCGGCCCCACCCGCCACGTCGGCGTCCACGGGGCCGCCGCCGATGGTCTCGCCACCGGTGTTCATGCGGCGCACCTCGCGCTCGTCGTCGGCCGACGCGCCGCTGCCGCCCTCGGCCTCGGCCCTGCGGCGCGCCTCCTCGGCGGCCGCCACGGCCTCGGGCACGCCGGCATCGACGAGACGCGGATCGGTCATGTCGGTGACGGCGACCTCGACCGAGCCGTGCACCTGCGGTTCGGCGTACATCGCGTCGACCACGTCCACGCGCGACGCGGAGTCGGCGAGCGCGGCGACGTCCGGATCGATCTCGGCGGCGACGCCCTGGGGCTTCTCGAAGATCTGGGTCACATCGACGAGATCGACGACCTGCTTGCCGAGACGCGAGGTGGCCATCTGCTTGAGCTCGAGCGTGTTGCGCATCGGCGGCACGTCGGCGATGAGCTCGCGCGCGGCCTTGACGTGGAACTTCTGCTTGGTGGAGCGGGCGCGGGCGCCGCGGGAGAGCCAAGCGAGCTCCTTGCGCGCGAGGTTGCGGCGCTTGGTCTCGCGCACGTCGGCCTGGCGGTCGCGTTCGACGCGCTGGAGCATGTACGCGGAGTAGCCGCCCTCGAACGGCTCGATCTGCCCGTCGTGGACCTCCCACATCGACTCGCACACCTCGTCGAGGAACCAGCGGTCGTGGGTGACGAGCAGCAGCGCGCCCTGTCCCTTGGACCAGCGGTTCTTGAGGTGTTCGGCGAGCCAGTGGATGGTGACGACGTCGAGGTGGTTGGTGGGCTCGTCGAGCGCGAGGATGTCCCAGTCGTGCAGCAGCAGGCGGGCGAGGTCGGCGCGGCGTCGCTGGCCGCCGGAGAGGGATCCAACCTTCGCGTCGAGGCTCATGCCGCCGAGCAGCGCCTCGACGATCTCGCGGGAGGTGTTGTCGGACGCCCATTCGTAGTCGGCGCGGCCCTCGAGCGCGGCCTCGCGGATCGTGGCGTCGTCGTCGAGCGGATCGCGCTGGTCGAGCATGCCGAAGGTGAGTCCGCCGCGCTTCGTCACGCGGCCGGAGTCCGGCTCCTGGGTGCCGCGGAACAGGTGCAGCAGCGTGGATTTGCCGTCGCCGTTGCGGCCGACGATGCCGATGCGGTCGCCTTCGAACACGCCCTGCGTCACGTCGGTGAAGATGGTCTTGGTGGCGAAGGCGAGCGAAACGTGTTCCAGTCCAATATCGTAAGTCGGCATGACTCACCAATGTAGCCCATGGCCGCAACACGCCCGTCCTGCCTTTCCTAGGCACTTTTCGCGTTTCCTAGGCAGGTACCCCGCGCCGCCATACCGCGGAACGCCCTTTCCGAGGGACCGGCCGCGGGACTGGGTGCCTAGGAAGTGACGAATGTGCCTAGGAATTCACTCGAAGGACGGTTCGATGCCGGCAATCCCCGGATTCTCAGGAAATGACCGGATCCTTGGGACGGTTCTCCTCCTCCTGGCGCACGAGACGGCGCGCATAGCTGTTGCAGCGGGCCGCGAAGCCGGTGAACACCTGATCGGCGAGCGGGTGCAGCAGCGGGTTGTACTGGGCGAAGTCCTCGCGCAGCTGCGACTTGGAGCCGCCGGCGGCCTTGAGGTCCTTGACCATGCTCGGCTCGTCGAGCCATTCCTCGAGCAGCGCGGAGCTCACCTCGAGATGGAACTGCAGTCCCAGCGCCGATCCGGCGCGGAACGCCTGCACCTTGGTGGCGGAGGAACGGGCGAGCAACTGCGCGCCCTCGGGCAGGCCCACGACGTCGCCATGCCAGTGGAGCACGTTGAGCTGCTTGTCCCACATGGAGAAGTAGTCGTGCTTGTCCACGCGCTTGATCGGGCCGAAGCCGATCTCCGGGGCGTCGCCGTGACGCAGCTTCGCGCCGAGCGCGGTCGCGATGATCTGGTGTCCGAGGCACACGCCGAGCACGGGCTTGTTCACGGCGATGGCGGCGCGCGCCAGCTTCGCCTCGGCCTTGAGCCCGGGGTACTTGTCGTAGTCGGTGGCGCCCATCGGCCCACCCATGATGACCAGACCGGCCACCTCGTCGAACGACGGCAGATCGGGTTTCTTCTTGTCCGCCACGTTGAGGATCTGATAGCCGAGACCGATCTCGTCGAAGGCGGTGGCGATGCGCCCGGGCTTCTCCCAGGGGACATGTTGCAGAACAAGCACTTGTGGCGTCATGCCTCCTATTGTGGCACGACCCGCGTAAACACGGGACACACGCGTCTCCGTGCCCGCAAACGCCCAATTCCATCTGGGACCTATCCTACGTGGGGCCGATCCTACAGGAACGGACGCCCGGAGCCCGTCCCCGAACGAATCCGCGCTCGATCCTATAGAATCGGACGTTCCAAGCCCATTCCCATGCAAATTTGCGCCTGATCCTATAGGAACGGACGCGAATCATGTCCTTCCATACTCCGGAAACGTCCGATCCTATAGGATCCGACGCAAAGTACATCCCCGCAGACCCCAAATCGTCCGATCCTATAGGAACGGACGTTCCGACGGCCCCTCCACGCGGATTCGTATCCGATCCTATAGGATCGGACGCGGATCCCACCATTTCACACCCGAAAACGTTCGTTCCTATAGGAACAGACGCGAATCATGTCCCTATGCACCCCGGAAACGTCCGATCCTATAGGATCGGGCGCAACCCCGCACACCCCGCACGCGTACGAGCCCAGGGACTGTCCCCGAGCCGATTGCATGGGGGAGGACGCGGGCGGAGGCCGTGGGTGTACTCTTGACGTATGGGAAACAGCCAAGAACCGCATGATTTCAATACTTCCGTGTTGCCGACCTCGCTGACGCCGGCGAAGGTCTCCCCGCTCGCCGCGGGACTCAGGCTCTACGACACCGCCTCGCACACCACGAGCGTGTTCACGCCGATCAAGCCCGGCGAGGTGGGCATCTACGTGTGCGGCGCCACCGTGCAGTCGTCGCCGCACATCGGCCATATCCGCGCGGCCGTCGCGTTCGACATCATCCGCCGCTGGTTCCTCAAGCTCGGCTACAAGGTCACGTTCGTGCGCAACGTCACCGACATCGACGACAAGATCCTCGACAAGGCCGCGGCCGCGGGTCAGCAGTGGTGGGCGCGCGCCTACTACTACGAGCGCGAGTTCACGCAGGCGTACGACACGCTCGGCGTCCTGCCGCCGACGGTCGAGCCGCGCGCGACCGGCCACATGTCCGACATGATCGACCTGATCCAGCGCATCATCGACAACGGCCACGGCTACGTCGTCACCGACGAGCACGGCGAGCCGACCGGCAACGTGTACTTCGACGTCGCGTCCTGGCCGCACTACGGCGAGCTCACGCACCAGAAGCAGACCGCCGAGGTGGACGAGGCGGCGGCCGTGGCCGACCGCATGGGCCCGTCCGTCGACGCCGCGGGCGACGACAAGTACAATCCGGTCGATCCGGCCGACGCCTCCCCCGACAAGCACGATCCGCGCGACTTCGCGCTGTGGAAGGCACCGAAGGACACCGATCCGGAGGACGCCCGCTGGAACACCCCGTTCGGCGTGGGCCGCCCGGGCTGGCACATCGAGTGCTCGGCGATGAGCCACCGCTACCTGAAGGACGGGTTCGACATCCACGGCGGCGGCCTCGACCTGCGCTTCCCGCACCACGAGAACGAGATGGCGCAGACCCGCGCCGCCGGCTACGAGTCGGCCGCGCGCTGGATGCACTCCGCGTGGGTGACCGCCAAGGGCGAGAAGATGTCGAAGTCGCTGGGCACCGGCCTGTCCGTGCCGAGCGTGCTCGCGGAGCACTCCGCGTGGGTGGTGCGCTATGCACTGGGCGGCGTGCAGTACCGCTCGATGCTCGAATGGTCCGACCAGGCCCTCGTCGAGGCGCAGGCCGCGTACGAGCGCATCGCGAACTTCATCGAGCGCGCCGGCGTCGCCCTGGGCGGCCAGCCCGCGCGCGAGGAGATCGTCGCGGTCCCGGCCGAGGAGCTGCCGGCCGACTTCACGTCCGCGATGAACGACGACGTCAACGTCTCCGGCGCGACGGCCGCGATCTTCTCGGCCGTGCGTTCCGGCAACACGCTGCTGTCCAAGCTCGCCGACCACGCCGACTCCGACGAGGCGAAGTCCGAGGTGCGCGACTCCCTGGTCGCCGTGCGCGCGATGCTCGACACGCTCGGCCTGGACCCGCTGGCCGAGCCGTGGGTGTCCTCGGGCGCGGCCGGTGCGGCCGGCGACGGCGAGGACGTCTCCCCGGAGCACAAGGCGCTCGAGGCCCTGATCGGCGAGCAGCTCGACGCCCGCGCCGAGGCCCGCAAGGCCCGCGACTTCGCGAAGGCCGACGCCATCCGCGACGCGCTCGCCGCCGCGGGCGTCGCCATCGAGGACGGTCCGCAGGGCTCCACCTGGTCCCTGAAGTGAGGTAGTCCCGCTCCCCCGCACGGCGACCGGACGCCGTATGACGGATGTTCCGCCCCCATGACGGGTTCCCGTGCGGCATGAACGCGCAACGACGATGAAGGTCCCCCGATCCGCAATGGGTCGGGGGACCTTCATTGTGTCATACGGGAAACCACCGGACTCGTGGTCCCCGATGCGTCACGCCGCTTCGGGGACGACCGGGAGCTCTCTCCGGGAATCCGCACACGTCCCCGAGGAACGAGTCGCCGCCCGCGGCTTCTCGGAACCAAGGCCTAGTCGAACACGAAGTCGACGTCGACGATGTGCAGTCGCCGCCTGAGCTCGCGCTCGAGCGCACGCTTGCACTCGACGAGGTCGGCCACGTCGATCACGTCGCTCACGCCGGCGAGGTACACGTCGACCGTGTAGTTCATGCCGGTCTTGAAGATCAGCGTCCGCTCGTACTCGGTGCCCTTCGGCAGATGCCGCAGCGCGACCTCCTCCACGTGCGCGTTCGTCTCGTCGTCGTCATGGACGCCGCCGACGAGCTCGACGAACGCCTCCCTCAGCACCCCGAACGGCTCCCTGATCGTGCAGGCGACCAGTGCCACGGTGATGAAGAAGTCGCCGGTGTAGTGCAGGAAGCCGAGCGGACCGGAGACCGGCAGCACCAGCAGCGCGACGGCCACCGCGCCGATGCCGGCCGACATCGCGCCGTCGACGAGCGTGCTGTTGCATTCGGCGGCGAGCATCGTGCTGGAGTCGCGGATCGCGCGGTTGGAGCGGCGGTAGAACGCCCACAGCGAGAAGCAGACGACCACGGTGACGATCTCGTAGATCACGACCGGACCGGTCTCGATGCGTTCGCCCTCGCCGAGCACGAACCAGTCGTAGGCGACCTGCGAGACGTCGATCAGGGAGTAAAGGAGCAGGGAGAGCGTGAAGATCGCCTTGGCGATCGCGTAGATCGGCTCGAGCGCGAACAGGCCGTTGGGGAAGCGCTCGGTGGTGCGCACGGTGCGCGTGGAGAGGTACACGGCGACCAGTCCCGACAGGACCGAGATCGCGGTGAACGAGAAGTCGAGGAACATGGCCTTCAGGCCGGTCATGAAGAACACGGCCATGCCGGCGGCGACCTGAAGCGCGTTGACGACGATGCCGACGGTCAGGGCGCGACGCTCGACCTGTTTGTGGTTGACGGTGCCGGAGGGATCGGATACTGGGGACGGACCGCGGCCCGACGGCTCCTCCCGGTCGCCGGGGACGGGGGCGATGCGACGCGCGATGCGGCCGAGAATCCTCCCGGCCGGCGTACGCGCGGCGATATCGGTGACTCCGATGGTATTGGTATCGGTCATATATGGTGGGCCTTCCGTTGCTTGGCTTGTCTGCGTTGGCCTCAACCCGCCACAGGGCACGGCTCACAGCAGTCAAACTCAGGGGTGTCCACGGAAATCGACAGGGAGGGCCGCGCGACGCGGAACGGGCGTCCGATGCGGCCGATAAAGGTCAATATCCACGGAAAATATCTTGTCGTTCCATGGTATCGGACGCCCCTTACCGAGGTTTCGCCCCGGGCCGACGCTCTCAACTCCTCGGCGCGAATTGTTTGCGCCCGGAGGCCCCCAACGCAAACAATTCGCGCATAGAACCGCTGGGAGCGAATTGTTTGCGCCAGACACCCCTCCGGCGCGAATAATTCGCGCCGAGATTCGGTACGCGCGGGAATTTTGCGCCGAGGGACCGTGCAGCGCAAGGAATTCGCGCGGGGGGATGGCGGGTGGGCGGCCGGGCCACGGCGCCGTTCGGTTTTCCCGCGTCGCGGCTAGACTTGACCCATTATGGCAGCATTTAGTTCTTTGACTGACAGGCTCTCGAATGCGTTCAAGCATCTGAAGAGCAAGGGCAAGCTTTCCGAGACGGACATCGACGGCACGATCCGCGAGATCCGCCGCGCGCTGCTCGACGCCGACGTGGCGCTCGAGGTGGTGCGCTCCTTCACCGCGCGCGTGCGCGAGCGCGCGCTGGGCACCGAGGTGTCGCAGGCGCTCAACCCGGCGCAGCAGGTCGTCAAGATCGTGGACGAGGAGCTCACCGACGTGCTCGGAGCCGGCGTGGACCGTCCGCTGAACTTCGCGAAGAACCCGCCGACGATCATCATGCTCGCGGGCCTCCAGGGCGCCGGCAAGACGACGCTCGCCGGCAAGCTCGGCTACTGGCTCAAGGACTCCGGCCACACGCCGCTGCTGGTCGCGGCCGATCTGCAGCGTCCGAACGCCGTCACCCAGCTCCAGGTCGTCGGCGAGCGCGCCGGCGTGCCGGTGTACGCCCCGGAGAAGGGCGTCCAGTCCGACGGCGGCGACGACGTCACCGTGCCGGGCCTGACGACCGGCGACCCGGTCAAGGTGGCGCGCGATTCGATCGCGCTGGCCAAGCAGAAGCTGTACGACACGGTCATCATCGATACCGCCGGCCGTCTGGGCGTCGACGAGGAGCTCATGCAGCAGGCGCGCGACATCCGCGACGCCGTGCAGCCCAACGAGATCCTGTTCGTCATCGACGCGATGATCGGCCAGGACGCGGTCAAGACCGCGAAGGCGTTCGACGAGGGCGTGGACTTCACCGGCGTGGTGCTCTCCAAGCTCGACGGCGACGCGCGAGGCGGCGCGGCCCTGTCGGTGGCGTCCGTGACCGGCAAGCCGATCCTGTTCGCCTCCACGGGCGAGGGCTTCAAGGACTTCGAGGTCTTCCACCCGGACCGCATGGCCTCGCGCATCCTCGACATGGGCGACATCATGACCCTGATCGAGCAGGCACAGAAGCAGTTCGACGAGGCGGAGGCCCGCAAGGCCGCCGAGAAGATCTCCGACGGCTCGTTCGGTCTGGACGACTTCCTCGACCAGCTGCAGCAGGTCCGCAAGCTCGGTTCGATGAAGTCGCTGCTCGGCATGATCCCGGGCATGGCGGCGCACCGCAAGGAACTGGAGATGTTCGACGAGCGCGAGGTGGACCGCACCGAGGCGATCATCCACTCGATGACGCCGGCTGAACGCCGCAACCCGAAGATCATCGACGGCTCCCGCCGCGCCCGCATCGCCTACGGCTCGGGCACCACAGTCTCGCAGGTCAACGCGCTCCTGCAGCGCTTCGAGCAGGCCGCGAAGATGATGAAGCGCATGTCCAACAAGGTCGGCGGCGGCATGCCCGGCTTCGGCGGCCCGGCGATGGGCGGCAAGAAGGGCAAAGGCAAGGGCAAGAACAAGAAGAAGGGCAAGTCCGGCAACCCGATGAAGCGCGAGGCCGAGGAGAGGGCGCTGCGCGACAAGCTCGCCGGCAAGTCCTCCGGCGCCTCGGGCGGCTCGGCGTTCGCCAAGAAGCCGCAGAACCCGGCCCTGCCGGCCGGCCTGCAGCAGGCCCTCGACGCGAACGGCGGCGAGCTGCCCCCGAACTTCGGCGGCGGTCTGGCCGGTCTGCTCCACTGACATCCCCATCCCTCAAGGATCGAGAGGCTCCCTCAAGGGGGCCTCTCGCCGTATTCGAAAGGACCTCGTCCAAGATGTTGATGACGATCATTGCCGCGTGGGTGCTCGTATGCATAGTGTGGATCCTGCTGAGCGCACTTCCCGCGGGTCTCGAGGCGCGCATGCCGATGCCGTATCTGATCGCGCTGATACCGTTCCTGTGGGTGCCGTCGCTCGTTCTCGCCGCGCTGGCCGCGTGGGCCGGCGAGTGGGGCGCGGCCTGCCCGCTGCTCGTGGTCGCGCTCTCCGCGTCGTCGCGCCGCATCGAGTACTGGGGCAAGGGGTTCCGCACGCGTCCGACGCTCGGCGACCGGATCGCCGCGAAGGCGCGCGGCGTCGCCACCGGGGGAACCACCGCCGGCGGCGCGTCGCGTGAGGCCTCCCGCGACGGGGGCCGGGGCGCCGCATCGGTCTGTGCGCCGTCGTCGCTGCGTCTGATGACGCTCAACTGCCGCTACGGCCGCGCCGACGCCGATCAGATCGTGCGCGAGGTGCGCGGGCGCGGCATCGACGTGCTGGCGCTGCAGGAGGTGAGCGACGATCTTCTCGCACGGCTCGACGCGGCCGGCATTGGCGACGTCCTGCCCTACCGGCAGTCGGGCGAGCCGAAGGCGGAGGTCGATAACGGCGGGTACAACGTGCTGTTCTCGGCGTATGAGCCGGCCGCGGCGACGGCGAGCGTCGTCATGATCCCGGCGGCGGACGTCCCGGCGATCACGCTGCGTCTGGCCGACGGGCGCACGGCGACGATCGCGTCGGCCCATCCGCGCTCCCCGATGCGCGGCTGCGCGGACTGGTCGGCCGGCATCATCGGCCTCGGCGAGCTCGCCCGGGCCGAGCACATCGGCGACCGGAACATCGCGGTCGTGATGGGCGACCTCAACTCCTCGACGGAGCATCCGAGCTTCCGCGCGCTGCTCAGGTCGGGCTTCCGCGACGCGAGCCTGACGCAGGGCAGGGGCCCGAACCTCACGTTCCCCCGCTGGACGCCGTGGCCGCGCATCGAGCTCGACCACATCCTCGCCACCCCCGGCGTCTCATTCCGCGGCGTCGAGTCGTTCGTCGTCAACGACACCGACCACCTGGCGCTGACCGGCACGATCGCGCTCAAGCTGAAGTAGCCGCGAAGGGCCGGCGATTCCGCGGCGTGTCGCCCGGTCCCCGGCCCGGCGCTATAATGGGCCAGTTATTCGCGCGCGTGGCGCCCTCTACACCCCGTGTCGCGAGGAACACGTGGGCTCGGCGAGCTGCGCCCCACAATGCGAACCGAAACCACAACCCTAGATATACAAGGAGAGCCGTTTTGGCAACCAAGATTCGTCTCAAGCGCATGGGTAAGAAGTTCTACGCGTACTACCGCGTGGTCGTCATGGATTCCCGTACCAAGCGCGATGGCCGTGCCATCGAGGAGATCGGTACCTACGATCCGAACACCCAGCCGTCGACCATCAAGATCGACTCCGAGCGCGCCCAGTACTGGCTGGGTGTCGGCGCCCAGCCGACCGAGCAGGTCTACAAGCTGCTGAACATCACCGGTGACTGGCAGAAGTTCAAGGGTCTCGACGGTGCCGAGGGCACCCTGAAGACCGTTGAGGCCGGTCCGGACGCCGCCGCCCGCGTCGAGGCCGTCGAGGCCGAGGCCCAGAAGCTCAAGGCCGCCAAGTCCGAAGCCGAGGCGAAGGCCAAGGCCGAGGCTGAGGCCGCTGCCGCCGCCGAGGAGACCCCGGCCGAGGACGCTCCGGCCGACGCCGAGTGAATCCCCGCGCATAGCGCATAAGCACGCATAGGAAGGCTGGTCATGCTCGCACAGGCTGTGGAACACCTCATCAAGAACATCGTGGATTTCCCGGATGACGTGTCCGTCAAGTCCCACGAGAACCCGCGCGGCGAACTGCTGCGCGTGCGCGTGAACCCGGAGGACATCGGCCGCGTGATCGGCCGCTCCGGCCGCACGGCCAACGCGATCCGCACCGTGGTCCAGGCGCTGTCCGACCACAAGGTGCGCGTCGACATCATGGACGTGCGCCGCTGAGCCCGTACGGCCAGACGACGTTCATCGCACGATGACGGTGGTGCCGGCCTTACGGTACACTGCTTGGCATGGCAGATCAGCAGAACATGCAGGACGACCCTCAGCAGCCCGAGCTGCTGAGGGTCTGTCGTATCGGTAGGGCCCAAGGCATGAAGGGCGAGGTCACCGTCCAGATCTTCACGGACGAGCCGGAATGGCGCTTCGAGCCCGGCTCCGTGCTGTACTCGAAGGACGGCGCGACCGAATACATCATCGAATCCTCGCGCACGTTCAAGAACCGTTGGATCATCAAGCTCGAGGGCTGCGACGACCGCAACGCCTCCGAGGCGCTCAACGGCACGGAGCTCTACGGCGAGGCCGAGGACCCCGAGGACATGCTCGAGGCCGACGAATGGTACCCGAAGGACCTCATCGGACTCGAGGCCCGCATGGACGAGGAGAACGCGCTCGGCGCCGAGGCCGGACTCGTGATCGGCAAGGTCGTCGACGTCATCGACTCCCCCGCCCAGTCCCTGCTCAAGATCCGTTTGGCCGAACCGGTCACGGTCGGCACCGCCAAGGACGGCACGCCGGTCATCGAGAAGACCGCGCTGGTGCCGTTCGTCGATCAGATCGTCCCCGAGATCGACCTCGAGGAGGGCTACCTCACCCTCGACCCGCCGGGCGGGCTGATCCCGGGACTCTGATTCCCATTCCGGGCTCTCCCGGACTCCGGAACTTCCCGCCGGGCTCCCCGACTCACGGGCTCCCCGGCCCCTCATACCGGGACGCCCTTCATCCCGGACACGGAACCGCACCCTGATCGTCGGACCGAAGCAATTCAGATCCGATGATCGGAAGGTGCGGTTTCTCATGCCCGGATGAAGGGCGTTCCCGTCACAGGTCGATCTTCGGCGAGGCGTCGAGCAGCGTGCGCGTGTACTCCGCCCGCGGATGGTTGAGCACGCGTTCGGTCGCGCCGCTCTCCACGACGCGGCCGTGACGCAGCACGGTGATCACGTCGGACACCTCCTGCACGATGCCGAGATCGTGCGTGATGAACAGGCAGGCGAAGCCGTGCTCGCACTGCAGACGGTGCAGCAGGTCGAGCACGCGGCGCTGGACCGTCACATCGAGCGACGAGGTCGGCTCGTCGGCGATGAGCAGCGACGGGTTGAGCGCGAGGGCGCGCGCGATGCCGACGCGCTGACGCTGACCGCCGGAGAGCTGGTGCGGGAAGCGGTCGGCCACGTCGGCCGGCAGCTCCACCTGGTCGAGCAGCTCGAGCACGCGCCTGCGCTTCTCGTCGGCGGAGAAGCCACCCTGCACGCTCATCGGCTCGGCGATGCTCCACGCCACGGACTTGCGCGGGTTCAACGCAGAACCGCTGTCCTGGAACACATATCCCATATGCGACAGGATCGTCCGCTTGCGACGGCCGTGGGCGCGGGCAAGGTCCTCCCCCGCGATCAGCACACGTCCCGCAGTGGGCGCGAGCTGGCCGGAGACGACCTTCGCGATGGTCGTCTTGCCGGCGCCCGACTCACCTACGAGCGCGCGCGTACGCCCCGCGACCAAGTCGAAGGAGATACCCTCGACCGCGTACTTGCCGGGCTTGTACGCAACGGCCACATCCTCGACCGAGGCGATGCGCTCGCCGTCGCCAAGCACGGCGCGTTCCTCGTCCGTCCCCGTTACACCGTCCGTTCCTACAGAATCGGACGTTTTGACGGCCGGCTCGCGCCCCGAAACGTCCGTTCCTACAGGATCGGATGTTTGGCGCGCCGGTTCGTGCACCTTGGCGACCGTTCCTGCAGGATCGGACGATTCAGGGGCCGGATTACGCACTGTGGCGACCGTTCCTATAGGATCGGACGTTTCGGCGGTCGGAGTGTTCGCATTTGCGTCCGATCCTGTAGTATCGGACGTTTTGAAGGTCGAATCGTGCGCCTCGACGTCCGTTCCTGCAGGATCGGACGGCACCGCGGCGGGCGACTCCACGTGCAGACGCGGCACGGCGGCGAGCAGCATTCTCGTGTAGTCGTCCTTCGGGGCGCGGAACACGTCCGCGACGCTGCCCTGCTCGACGATCACGCCGTCGTGCATGACGTAGACGTCGCTGGCGGCCTGCCACACGACGCCCATGTCGTGCGTGATGAGCAGCACGGCCAGGTCGAGCTCGGCCGCGAGCCGCGAGATGAGCTTCAAAATGGCCTGCTGGGTGGTCACGTCGAGGGCCGTGGTCGGCTCGTCGGCGATGAGCACCTTGGGGCGGTTGATGATCGCCATCGCGATCATGACGCGCTGCAGCTGGCCGCCGGACAGTTCGTGCGGGTACGACGACCACACGCGCTCGGCGTCGTCGAGCCCGACCTCGCGCAGCTGCTCGAGCACCTTCGCCTTGCGCTCGGCGGCGGACAGGCCCTTCTGGTGGTACTTGAGCGATTCGGCGACCTGCATGCCGAGCGTGAACACCGGGTTG
The DNA here is from genome assembly GCF_018555385.1 of Bifidobacterium santillanense. Taxonomy (GTDB): domain Bacteria; phylum Actinomycetota; class Actinomycetes; order Actinomycetales; family Bifidobacteriaceae; genus Bifidobacterium; species Bifidobacterium santillanense. The sequence continues at coordinate 24,556 of NZ_JAFEJS010000015.1, read as the reverse complement.
AACGCGGTGGACGGCTCCTGGAACACGGTGCCGATGTACTCGCCGCGGATGCGCTGCAGTGGCGCGTCGGCGGCGAGCAGGTCGATGTCGCGGCCGGTCGCGTCGGCATTCCCGGAGGATGTCCCGGACGTCCCGGTCCCCGCGGCCGCGGTCTCATCGAGATACGCGTGTCCGGTGACGGTCGCGACGGACGGGTCGAGTCGGGGCAGCGCCATCGCCGTGACCGACTTGCCGGAGCCGGACTCGCCGACCAGCGCGGTGATGCGCCCCGGATACAGCTTCAGGCTGACGCCGTGGGTCACCTCCCGCTCGTCGAAACTGACGGACAGCCCGTCGACGGTGACGATCGCGTGCGGCTCGGTCATTGCTGCTCCTTGGGATGGTTCCGTAAAGATCCGTAAAGAATATAGGGCGCGCCCCGGGCCGTCGGGCCGATGGACTCGGCCGGCGGCGGGGCGCACTGCATGGGATGCGTGGGTGTCGCGCGGCATCCCGGCGCGCGTTGGCGGAATCGGACGCCCGGCGCGGACGGGCGGTACATCCGATCGGCCGGACGTATCGGCCATCCGGTCACCCGGCGGACGATAGGCCGACGAAACCGCCGGCCCGGCCCGTCAGTTCGCGCTGGCGAGCGTGACCTGGTTGTAGTCCGGGTACGCCGGGAAGTCGCCGATGACGAAGTTGGTGACGTTCGATCCGTGGATGAACGTGTTCTTCGAGTAGATCAGCGGCACGACGGGCGCGTCGGCCATGATCTTCTTATCGGTCTCGGCCCAGATCTTGCCGGCCTCGTCCTGATCGATCGTCTCGGTGGCCTTCTTGATGAGGGCGTCGACGTCGGCGTTCGCGTAGCGGGCGAGGTTGTAGTTGCCGTTGCCGATCTGCGAGGAGTCGAACAGCGGGGAGATGTTCGCGTACGGCGACGGGAAGTCGGGCTGCCAACCGCCGATGACGAGGTCGTAGTCGCCCTCGTTGTTGGTCTCGGCGTCGGAGAACACGTCGTCGTTCAGGGTCTGGATGTCGACGGTGATGCCGGCGCGCTTGAGGCTCGTCTGGATGGACGACGCCTTCTCGGCCTGGTCGGAGGTGGCGATGAGCTTGAGCTTCAGGGAGGTCTGTCCGGCCTCCTTGAGAAGGGCCTTGGCCTTGTCGACGTCGCCGCTGGAGGACGCCTTGTACAGGTCGTACTTCTCACGGCCGGCGATGCCCGGGGTGATGAGCGTGGTGGCGAAGTTGCCGGCGATCTCACCGCCGGCGGTGGTCTGGTAGGCCTTCTTGTCCACCGCGTACTCGATGGCCTGGCGGACCTTCAGATCCGTCACGCGCTTGGTGTTGATGGCGAGGTATTCGAGGGCGCCGTCGCCGCTGGTGACGAGCAGCTTCTTGTAGTTCGGGTTGGCCTGCGCCTGGGCGAGCTGCGCCGGCGGGACGAAGCCGGAGAGGAACGAGTTCTTGCCCTCGCCGGTGCCCTGCATGATGGACTGGGCGGCCACGGAGGTGTCCTGGCTCATCTTGAAGACGATCTTGTCGGGGCCGGCGGTGCGGACCGGATCGGTCTTCTTGTCCCAGTACTTGTTGCGCACGTAGACGGCCTGCTTGCCGGCCTCGTTGGACTCGACCTTGTACGGGCCGGAGGCGACCGGGGTCTTGCCGTAGCCGGAGGCCGGGCCCTTGCCCACGGGCACCGGGGTGAAGGCCGCCAGGGACGCCACCCACGGCCAGTCGCCGAACGGGGCGTTGAGGTGGAAGATGATGGTCTTGTCGTCCGGGGTCTCGATGGAGTCGAGCTCCTGGCCGTCGAACGGGCCGTGGTAGTCCTGCGCGCCCTCGAGCAGCGTCTTGTGGTAGCTCAGGCCGCCGGTCAGGGAGTCGGCGAAGGAGCGCTCGAGGCCGTACTTGATGTCCTTGGAGGTGATCGGCGTGCCGTCGTCGAACTTGATGCCGTCCTTCAGGGTGTAGGTCCAGGTCTTGCCGTCGTCGCTCGGCTCGCCGGTGGTGGTGGCGAGGTCGGGCACGACCTTCGTCTCGCCGCCCTTGGTGACCTTCCAGGCCGTCAGACGGCGGAAGATGTTGCCGTTCGAGGTGATGGGCAGGCCCTGGCTCTTGGCCGGGTCGAGGTCCATCTCGGTGCTGGACAGCAGGATGTTCAGGGTGCCGCCCTTGACGCCGGCGGACTGGCCGTCGGAGCCGTTGGCGGTGTTGTTGCTCGCGCCGCATCCGGACAGCGCGAGCACGGCCGCGCAGACGCCGGCGACGGCGACGCGCAGTGCGTGCTTCTTGATCATGGTTGGTTTTCCTCTCTATCGCGCCGTCGCCCTCGCGGTCGGCGGCGAACAAATCATGGATGCGCGGTGTGGTGCGCGCGGGTCGCTCAGCTGCGGCCGAGCGTGACCCTCGGGTCGAGCAGGCTGTAGCAGATGTCGACGATCAGGTTGGCGATGATCACCAGCACGGCCGCGAACAGGGTCGCGCCGACGAGCACCTGCAGGTCGAGGTTGGAGACGGAGTCGAGCAGCAGCGCGCCGAGGCCCTGCATCGAGAACACCTTCTCCGTGAGGACCGCGCCGCCCAAGAGGCCGCCCAGGTCGAGACCGAACATGGTCATGACCGGCAGCATCGCGTTGCGCAGCGCGTGCTTGAAGACGATCACCGACTCGGGCACGCCCTTGGATCGGGCGGTGCGGATGTAGTCCTGGCTGAGTTCCCCGATCATCTGCGTGCGCGTGATGCGCGTGTAGCCGGCGGCGCTCAGGATCGCGAGCACCAGCCACGGCAGGATCAGGTGGTAGAACCAGTCGACCGGGTCGTCGGTGAAGTTCACGTAGCCGCCGGACGGGAAGATCTGGATGACCAGCGCGAACGCGATCACCATGAGCAGGCCGATCAGGTAGGACGGCGCCGAGACGCCGACGACGGACAGGCCGAGCAGCGTGCGGTCGACGATCGTGTCGCGCTTCAGGGCGGCCCACACGCCGGTGGCGACGCCGATGACGAGCCACAGCACGGCCGCGCCGACGGCGATCGAGGCGGTGACCGGGAAGCGGTCGGCGATCAGCTGGCTGACCGGCTCGCCGAGACGGAACGAGTAGCCCAGGCACGGCGCATTGCACACGACCGCGCCGCCGCCGGTGCCGAACGTGCGGCCGACGAAGATGCCCGCGATGTAGTTGCCCATCTGCACGTACCACGGCTGGTCGGTGCCCATGAACGCGGCGACGCGGCTGAGCTGCTCGGGCGTGCAGGGCTTGCCGCAGGACAGCTGCGCCGGGTTGGTGGGCAGCAGGAAGAAGATGAGGAACAGCGCGAGCGTGATGAGCAGGATGACGAGCAGCGAGCTCGCCACGCGCTTGCCGATGTATGCGAGGATCTTCATGCGCGCACCCCCTTGCGCGGGTCGATGGCGTCGCTCAGGCCGTCGCCGAGCAGGTTGAATCCGAAGGTGAGCAGGAACAGCGCGCCGCCCGGGAACAGCAGGTACATCGGGTCGACGAGCGCCCACTGCACGGCGTCGGAGATCGAACGGCCCCACGACGGGGTCGGCGGGTTCATGCCCACGCCGAGGAACGACAGGCCGGCCTCGGCGCCGATGCGGCCCGGGATCGACAGCGTCACGTTGACGATGAGCAGGGGCAGCAGGTTCGGCAGGATCTGGTGCCACAGCACGTGCGCGGGGCTGGCGCCCATGACGCGCGAGGCGACCGCGAAGTTGCGCTTGCTTAAGGTGAGCGTCTGGCCGCGCACGAGTCGGGCGATGCCGGGCCATCCGAAGAAGCCGAGCACGAGCGTGAGCAGCAGCGGGCGCGGGAAGCTCTGCGGCACGACGACCGACAGCGCGATCGCGAAGATGAGGAACGGGAATCCGAAGAACACGTCCATCGTGCGCGAGATCAGCGCGTCGGCCAGTCCCGGGAAGTACCCGGCGATGAGGCCCAGCGTCACGCCGATCACCAGGGAGATGACCGACGAGAACAGGCCGATGCCGAGCGAGATGCGCGTGCCGTACGCGACGATCGAGAACAGGTCGACGCCGCGCAGCGGGGTCACGCCGAACCAGTGGCTCGCGCTGATGCCGCCGCCGAAGCCGGTGGGCACGGAGGCCGCGCCGAGCGCCTCGGGGTGCTCGGCGTACGGGTCGTTGCCGGTGATGGCGGACAGCGGCCCGGCGAAGACGGCGAGCAGGACGAAGAACACGACGATCGCGCCGCCGACGATGATGGAGGAGCGCAGATACGGGGACCGGGCCTTGTCGGCCGCACCGGCCCCGCCGGCCGCCTTCCCCGCTGTTCCGCGCGTTCTCGGATTCGCGCGCGACGTCACATCCGTCATGATCGTTTCGCTCCTCTTTCTTGGTCGAACACAAAGCGTAGCCGTTTTCGGGCCACTTCAAGACCCACGGTCATCAGAGAAACTGATGGCAGGCTATTCCTCCCCGCCATTCCGCGGATCGGCGGGGGTATCGACTTTGTCTATAGGCCGTCCCCGTCTCATGGAATCACCACGATACGAGATATTTCGACCTGAAACAAGGGGGATGTGCGGTCGCCTCGGCGTTCAGCGCCCGGCGGCGAGCGCGGTCGTACGCTCCATGAACCGTGCGAGGAAGCGCGGCACGTCCACGCCGACGGCGACCCGCGTGGTCTTGTCGGGGTCGGTCAGGCGCGCGCGGTCGCCGATCGTGCGGCCGCGGAACGGGCCGTCGAGGTCGACCTTGAGGTTGACTCCGATGGTTTCGACGAGGCCCGGGTCAAGGGCGGCGGCGACGGCGAGCGGGTCGTGCAGGCCGCAGCCCCTCACCTCGGGCTGGTGGGCGAGGTAGTAGTCGATGTAGTAGTCGGTCATGTCGGCGAGGAAGTCGCCGGCCGGGGTCTTCAGGGCGCGCCACTGCGCCGTGCCCTCGCGCGTGAGGGCGGTCTGGTGCGTCACGTCGAGGCCGATCATCGTCGTGCGCGCGCCGCAGCGGAACAGACGGTCGGCGGCCTCGGGGTCCTGGCTGATGTTCGCCTCGGTGCAGGGGCTCACGTTGCCGGGGACGGTCAGCGCCCCGCCCATCAGGGTGATGTGAGCGCCGGAGTCGATGACGTCCGGAGCCTTGGCCATGACGGTCGCCATCGTGGTCATCGCGCCGGTCGGTACGATCGTCAAGTTCTCGCCGTAGGTGCGGGCCGCGTCGATGATGAAGTCGACGGCGGAGCCGGGCGCCTCGGGGGCGCGCGGCGAATCGGGGATCACGGCGCCGCCGAGGCCGTTGGGCGCGTGGACGGCGACCGACCCGGCGGACGGGATCCACGGTCCGTTCGCCGCCTCGTCGTAGGTCAGCGGATGGTCGACGCCCGGGTGGACGGGCACGTCGTCGCGGCCGAACAGGTGCAGCACGGCGAGCGAGTTGCGCACGCCGCGTTCGACGGTCACGTTGCCGTACGTGCCGGTAATGCCGATGAGGTCAGCCTCGTCGGCGCTGCCCAGCGCGTACGCGATCGCCAGGGCGTCGTCGATGCCCGTGTCCAGATCCAGAATCAGCTTGCGTTCCGCCATGGTCTCCCCCTGCTCCTTATTTTCCGACTCGTCATGCGCCGTACGCGCATATACCGCCGGCCGTTGCGGCATCCGTGCGTCGGACGCCCCGATCGCCGGTCCGCCGCCTCCCATTATCGCCGCCTCCCCGGCCAAGCCCGGCGGTTCGCCTGCGAGCGGGCGTCCTGTCTTCCCCCCGGACCCCGCACCCCTTGCGATAGGCTGGTTCCTTATGAAGATCGATATCGTGAGCGTGTTCCCCGAGTACTTCGACGTGATGAATCTGTCCCTGATGGGCAAGGCGCAGGACAAGGGCCTGCTGACCATCACCGCGCACAACCTGCGCGACTGGACGCACGACGTGCACCATTCGGTCGACGACACCCCGGTCGGCGGCGGCGCCGGCATGGTGATGAAGCCCGTCGTCTGGGCCGAGTGCCTCGACGAGCTGCTCGGCCTCGAGCCGGGCGAGGTCGCGGCTACGGAGGTCGAGACCGAGACCGACGAAACGGGCGACGCCGCGGAGGCGGGGACCGTCCCCGGAAACGGCGTCCCCGCCGAACCGTCCTCCACGGACGTTCCCGATGCCGGCGACGCCCATGCGCCGGTCCTCATCTTCCCCAATCCCTCGGCGCCGCTGTTCACGCAGGCCGACGCGACCGAACTCGCCGCGACCGACCATCTGCTGTTCGGCTGCGGCCGCTACGAGGGCTACGACGCACGCATCCCGGAGTACTACCGTTCGCGCGGCATCGACGTGCGCGAATATTCGATCGGCGACTACGTGTTGAACGGCGGCGAGGTCGCGGCCTCGGTGATGATCGAGGCGATCACCCGCCTGATGCCGGGCTTCATGGGCAACTCCGACTCCATCGTCGAGGAGTCCTACACGGGCGCCAACGCGCTGCTCGAGCACCGTCAGTACACCAAGCCGGCCGAATGGCGCGGAATCAAGGTCCCGGACATCCTGCTGTCGGGCGACCACGGCAAGGTGGACCGCTACCGGCGCGACGAGGCGCTGGAGCGCACGAACGAGATCAGGCCGGACCTGATCGCCAAGCTCGACTGCAAGGCGCTCGACAAGGCCGACCGCAAGACCCTGATGGCCCTGGGATGGGAGGTCTCGGCCGCGCATCCAAGGAGGATCTGAGGATTCCGGTTCCCGATTTTCACACCGGAAAAATCGGGAACCGGAACCGCACGGAAACGCACAAGCCCGGAATCAGGCTTCCGCTTGATTCCGGGCTTTCGCATGTTCATATGCACAGGTCTCCGGTTCCCGATTCCGACACCGCGGAAATCGGGAACCGGAGACCTTGTGATTTACAAACCAAACACCTTGACGCGATCGTCGGCCGGCTTCTTCTCGACCGGGCCGGCGGGCTGGGCGACGACGCCGAACGGCATCTGGGCCTGGAGCTTCCAGCTGGTCGGCAGACCGAACTCGGCGGTGACGGCCTCGTCGATCAGCGGGTTGTAGTGCTGCAGGGAGGCGCCCAGACCCTTCTCGGCGAGGGCGGTCCACACGGCGAGCTGCAGCATGCCGGCGGCGTCGCGGGCGAAGCCCGGGAAGTTGGCGGCGTAGGCCGGGATGTTCTCCTGCAGCTGCTTGGTGACGTCCTCGTCGTCGTAGAACAGGACGGTGCCGTGGCCCGCGGCGAAGGCGTTGATCTTGGCCTCGGTGGACTTGAAGGCCTCCTCGTCGCCCACGACCTTGCGCAGGGTCTCCTTGACGATGTCCCACAGCTTCTGGTTGGCGTCGCCGAACAGGACGACGGCGCGCTGCGGCTGGGAGTTGAAGGCGCTCGGCACCTCGACGGTGACCTTCTTGACCAGATCGGCGATCTCCTGATCGCTGATCGGGGAGGCGTCGGTCAGGGCGTACTGAGAGCGGCGCTTGGCGAGTTCCTCGACGAAGTTCGACATGATTCGTGTCCCTTTCACATGCTCACGCCCGAATCGGGCTGACACCGGTCGATCCCGACATCATGAAATATCTCGATTCGAGCTATCGTTTCCGCATACCACGATACGAGGTATCCACGACGACACGCAAGCGGCCATGATTTCAGCCCACAGCGAAATAAAGGGGCAACACGAACGGCGCGCGGCGGAATCGCACCGAGATGCCTGACCGCTCCGCTCTCGGCCTGCAGGTCGATGAGCAGTCGATGGTCTGACGCATCCCGGGCCGCGAGAACCCTCAGTCCTTTTCGATGTAGAACACGGCCGTCTCGCCGTAGTCGCGCCGGTCGGTGACGCCCCAGCCGGACGGCGGGGTCGGATCGTCGGACCGGGTCGAGCGCTCCAGCACGATCACCGTGCCCTCGCCGGCCATGCCCGAGGCCGCCAGATCGGCGAGCAGCCTCTCGCAGTCCGACGTCTCGAACGCGTAGGGCGGGTCGATGAAGATCACGTCGTACGCGTCGGCCGTCGGGCCGCCGGCCGCGTCATGCGCCGGCGCGGCGAACTGCTCCGCCCTGGCCCTCACCACGCGCGCCCGCATGTCCGCCTCCCACGCGCGGTTGCGCTTGAGCGCGCCGAGCGTCTTCGCGATCAGCGCGGCGGCGGGACCGTTCGCCTCGACCGCGACGAGCTCGCGGGCCCCGCGCGAGAGCGCCTCGACGCCCAGCGCGCCGGTGCCGGCGAACAGGTCGAGCACGCGCGCGTCGTCAAGCACGCCCCACGAGTCGAGGCGGGAGAAGATCGCCTCCTTGGTGCGGTCGGTGGTGGGGCGGGTCACGCTTTTCGGCGTGGTCAGCGCCACGCCCTTGAATCGTCCGGAAATCACACGCATGGGGATCGACCTTAGTTGGAGGTGAGGAAGGTTTCGTTGCCGCGCGTGAAGTCGAGCACCGCGCCGGCGAGCTGCACCTGCCCGGCCAGGTCCGGATCGTCGGCGAGCAGCCGTTCGGCGCGCGAGCGGGCGTCGCCGATGATGTCGGCGTCCTTGACGACGCGCAGCAGCTTGAGTCCGGACTTGGCGCCCGACTGGGCGTCGCCGAGCACGTCGCCGGCGCCACGCAGCTCGAGGTCGGCCTGCGCGATCTCGGCGCCGTCGAGCGAGCCGCGGATGACCTCGAGCCGCTGCGCGGCGACCGATCCGGCCTCGGCGCGCGAGACGAGGAACGCCCAGCTGTCGGTGCCGCCGCGGCCGACGCGGCCGCGCAGCTGGTGCAGCTGGGACAGGCCGTACCGGTCGGCGTCGAAGATCACGATGCAGCTGGCCTGCCTGACGTCGACGCCCACCTCGATGACGGTGGTCGCGACGAGCACCGGCGTCTCGCCGGACGCGAAGGAGGCCATGACGGCGGTCTTGACGTCGTCCTTGTCGCGGCCGGTCAGCGTCGCGAACTCGACGCCCGCGAACTGCGGCAGGGACCTCAGGCGCGCGGCGATCTCGGCGACCGAGTGCAGCGGCGGACGCGCGACGGCCTCGCCGTTCTCGTCCAGCGTCTCGAACAGGTCCTCGATGCCGTCGGACACGCGCTCGTCCGCGGCGGCGCCCTTCGGGCGGGACCGCCCCGCCGCGCCGGCATCGTCGTCGTCCGCCCCGTCCGCGTCGATGCGCGCGCACACGACGTACGCCCGCTCCCCCGCGTCGATGCGCTGGCGGATGTGCGCGAACATGCTCCCCATCATCGCGCCGTCGGATTCGTCGATGACGAACGTGCGGATCGGCTTGCGCCCGCCGGGCAGCTCGGTCAGCCACGAGATGTCGAGGTCGCCGAACCAGGTCATCGCGGCGGTACGCGGGATCGGGGTGGCGGTCATCACCAGCAGGTGCGGCGACGTGCCGTCGACGGACGCCGCGTTGAGCGACTCGCGCTGCTCGACACCGAAGCGGTGCTGCTCGTCGATGACGACGAGCGCGAGGTTCGGCGCCTGGAACGTCTTGGAGAACGCGGCGTGCGTGGCCACGATGATGCCCGGCTCGCCGCCGGCCGCGGCCGCGAGCGCCCTGCGGCGCACCGCAAGCCGCATGCCGCCGGTGATCAGCGTGACCGGCACCGACGCGGGCGATGCCGCCGCGCCGTCCCCGATCCCCGGCTTCCCGGCGTCGGCGGCCCCGTCGGCGTCCGACATGCCGCCGTCCATCGCCCCCACCATCCGGCGGATGGTGTCGTAGTGCTGTTCGGCGAGCACCTGCGTGGGCGCGACGAGCACGGCCTGACGCCCCGCGCTGACGGCCTGCATCATCGCGGCGAGCGCGACGACGGTCTTGCCGGAGCCGACCTCGCCCTGCAGCAGGCGGCGCATCGGCCGGTCGCCGGCCATGTCGCGCGCGATGTCGTCGACGACCGCGCGCTGCCCGTCGGTCAGCGTGAACGGCAGCGACGCGAGGAACCGGTCGCGCAGCGTGCCGTCGACGCGCGCGGCGTCCCCGTCCCCGGCCGCACCTTGCGCGGGATCGCGCGCCTCCAGCGGACAGGGGTGCGCCTTCGACTGGTGCACGGAGTCGCGCGCCCGAAGCAGCGCGGTCTGGCAGACGAACGCCTCCTCGTAGCGCAGCGTGTCGATGCCCCCGCGGAACGATTCGACCGAACTCGGATCGTGGATCGCGCGGAACGCCTCGGCGCGGTGCATGAGCCCGCGGCCGACGCGCACGTCCTCGGGCAGCACGTCGGGGATGGCACCGGCGAGCGTGCCGGCGAAGCGCTCCTCGTCGTCGTGCGACTGCAGGGCGATGTCCTCGACGCCGGGGGCGACCATGTCGCGCCCGCCGAGCGCCCACATGAGGTTCAGGATCGTCTCGTGGATGCGTTCGCTGGACAGTCGCGCGGACGCATGGTAGACGGGCCGGGGCCGGCAGACGCGCGCGAGGCCCTCGGCCGCCGACGGCGCGTCGTAGGACGCGGCGGGACGCGGCGACGCGGCCGCGGGGACGGCGTCGGCCGCGAACGCGACCCACGGGTCGGCCCCCTGCACGACGGCCGGCGCGGACGGGGCGACGGTGAGGATCTGCGGATGCGTGAACTGCAGCTGCCCGCCGAATTCCCCGGCCTGGCCGGCGACGACGACGCACGCGCCGCGCACCAGACGCCCGGAGACCCAATCGATGTACCCACGCTTATGGGAGAAGAACACCAGACGCGCCTGGCCGGGGGCCACACCGCGCGATCGGGCGAAATCGGCGTCGTCGACGATCACCTCGAGCCGCAGCATGCGTCCGGTCATCACGCGCGACGAACGGACCGTCGCGACGAACGCCATCGGCTCGCCGATGCGGGCCTCGCGCAGGGCGCGGGCGGGCACCGGGCTCGTCACGCGGAACGGATAGTAGGTCAGCGCGTCGCCGATGGTCTCGATGCCGAAGGATTTGAGCGCGGACACGCGCCGCTTGTTCGTCAGCAGCGAGGCGACCCGGGTATCCATCGTGATGCTCATGACATTCCATTGTTCCCGGATACGCGGACGCGGGGCCGCCGCGCACCGGCCGAACCTATAGCAAAAGCCCCCGTCGGCGAACCGATGGGGGCTTCGTAACGCTTATGCTATCGCGCACTTCACGCAACCACGCGCTGGACCTTGCCGGCCTTGAGGCACTTGGCGCACACGGAGAGACGAACGTTCTGGCCGTCGACGGTGGTGCGCACCGGCTGCAGGTTCGGGCGGAAGCGACGCTTGTTGCGGATATGCGAGTGAGACACGGTGTATCCGACCTGCGGACCCTTGCCGCACACTGCACAACGAGCTGCCATGATGGACTCCCTTTAACCTTGACTATCAAGTCTTTTTCGCGTTCCGGCCGGACATGTCCGCGCACGTCAGACATTCTCAGACATACGCCGATTGCGTCTAGCCGAACACACAACTTCACGAATATATCCTGAAATGACGACAAACGCAACCGCGGCGTGGTATGCTACCCCGTTCCGGGCCATTCCGCCCCGTTCCGGGCCGCAGCCGGGCCGAAGCCGCCCGCGCGAAAACCGGGCCGCCCCGGCCACATTGCCCCATTTCGCTTCCAGCGTTTCTTCCGGCAATCACGGTACAACTGAACCAAGGGGACGTCCGACGTCCGTCGAACCGCACGCGCACCGTAGCGCAGGCGTCGCGGAAGCCGCATCCCAATCAACGGAACGGCCACGCACGGCCGGATCCACGGGCGCAAGGAGGACATCATGCTCGGATTGACCGTCAACGAGGAGACCATGCTCGGCAGACTGATCGCGAAGCGGCGCGCGGAGCAGGAGGAGGAGCAGCGCCGCCGCGAGGAGGAGCAGTGGGACCGCGACTCCCGGGAGCGCACCGACGGGGCCGAAGACGCCGACGGCGAGCCGCCCGAACACATCCCCGCCGTGATCTCGCTGGGACAGGTGTGGGTCGACATCATGATGGACGTGGACGCACTGCCCGCAAGCGGCGGGTTCGCGGTCGCGGACGCCGCGCATCCGGCGGTCGGCGGCAGCTACCGCGTGCTCGACGCGGTCAGCCGCATGGGGGTTCCGGCCGAGCACGCGGGCGTCGTCGGCAACGGCGTGTGGGCGTCGATGATCCGCAAGGCGTACGAGGAGGACAACATCGCGCACGTGGGCCCGAGCCGCCTCGATCTGGACTCCGGCTTCCGGCTGGTATTCCACGACGGCGACGGGCACAAGACGTTCGTCGCACACTACGGAGCCGAGGCGCGCGGCGACGAGCACACCTTCGACGCGCTCGAACCGGGCGCGGGCGACGTCGTGCACATCTCCGGCAACACGCTGCTCGACCACACGGCCGCCGGCATCGACGAGTTCATGGCCGCCGCCGGCAGCGACCCCGGCAAGCGCCCCTACCGCCTCGTCATCAACCCGACGAACACCCTCAAGCTCGTCAACGACCACCTGCTCGAGGACCTCGTGCTGGCCCGCCCGACCTGGTCGTGCAACCGCCAGGAGGCGACCACCCTGGCCGAACGCCTCGGCATCATCCTCGACGAGGGCGACACCCTGACCGTCGGCGGCGGCTTCGACAAGGCGATGAAGTCGCTGTGCGACGCGCTCGGCAACGCGCTGCGCGCCCCGCTCGTGGTGCGCGCGGGCTCGCGCGGCGCATGGGTGCGCGAACCGGGCGGCGAGGTGCTGCACGTCGAGGGGTACCCGACCAAGGGCGTGCACACGCGCTCCGCCGGCTCCTGCCACACCGGCGCGATGTGCGCGATGCTGGCCAAGGGCTGGTCGCTCGCCGACGCGGTGAACATCGCCAACGCGGCCGCCTCGCTCGCGATCCAGCGCTCGCGCGCCGGCGTGCCGGTCTGCCCGACCGCCGAGGAGGCCATCGCGCTCGCCGGCGTCGCGCCGGAGGGACCGTCGGAGACCGACGCGACGGAGTGATTCCGCTTCGGTTCCACTTCCTAGGCACTTTTCGCGTTTACTAGGCAGGTTCCCGTGGACATGCGCGTCGGAATCCCCTGTTTCCCGGCCGCGCTACGGGCCGATACCCGCACTCACCTGCCTAGGAAATGCGAAAAGTGCCTAGGATTTGCACCCGGAGGCACCATGACGGCCCGCATCGGCATAATTCACCCTGCGTTCACCGGAAACCGTTCCCCCGGCGTTCGGAGCATCCGTACGATTGCAGGTAGTTTCGAACGTCAGGAGTCATCATGTCCGAAAACACCGTCATCGGTGTGCAGCCGCTTGCATCCGCGAAACTCACGGCCCGCGAGAAGAAGTGGATCGTCTACGACGTGGGCAACTCCGCGTTCGTGCTGCTGTCGACCGCCGTCATCCCGATCTACGCGAAGTCGCTGATGCCGGCCGACGGCAACATCGTGTCCGCGTGGGGCTACGCGCAGACGATCGCCTCGCTGGTGATTGCGCTGCTCATGCCGCTGCTCGGCTCGATCGCCGACGTGCAGGGCATGAAGATCAAGTTCTTCCTCGGCTTCTTCGGCACGGGCGTGGTGATGTGCTGCGCGATGGCGCTGCCGCTGACCTGGCTGCCGTTCCTCGTCGTCTACGTGCTGGCGACGATCGGCCTCAACGGCTCGCTCACGTTCTACGATTCGATGCTCATCGACACGACGTCGAACGAGCGCATGGACAAGGTCTCCTCGCACGGCTACGGCTGGGGATACGTCGGCTCGACGGTGCCGTTCATCGTCTGCATCGCGCTGATCTTCGGCGGTCCCGCGCTCTTCGGATGGTCGACGGTCGCCTGCACGCGCGCCTCGTTCGTCATCACGGCTCTCTGGTGGGTCGCGTTCACGATCCCGCTGCTGACGAGTTACCGTCAGGTCCACTACCGCGCGACCCGCGACCACACGCGCGAGGCCGTGCGCGGCACGTTCACCGAACTCGCCGGCACGCTGCGCAAGCTCGTGAAAAACAAGCCGCTGTGGATGTTCATGATCGCGTTCTTCTTCTACATCGACGCGGTGAACACCGTGATCTCGATGAGCACGTCGTACGGCACGCAGCTCGGCATCGACTCGACGCAGCTGGTCGTGGCGCTCCTGGTCACGCAGTTCGTCGCGTTCCCGTGCGCGATCCTCTACGGCCGTCTCGCCGGCCGGTTCGGATGCAAGCCGATGATCATGGCCGCGGTGATCGCGTACATGGGCATCGTGTTCTTCGCGACGTTCTTCCTCAAGTCGGCGCTCGAGTTCTGGGTGTTGGCGATTCTGGTCGGCATGTTCCAGGGCGGCATCCAGGCGCTGTCGCGCTCCTACTACGGCAAGATCATCCCCAAGGAGCACGCCAACGAGTACTACGGCCTGTACGACATCTTCGGCAAGACGGCCTCGATCCTCGGCACGTTCCTCGTGGCCACGACCACGTCCCTGACCGGCAACGCGTCGCTCGGCGTCCTGTCCATCGCGATCCTGCTCGTCGTCGCCCTCGTCTTCCTCACCCTCCAGAAGGACCCGGCCAAGACGGCGTGACGGCGGCACGTTTCGCCGTCCGTACGGGTACACAGATGTCCACCTGTTCCTCTGCCGCCGGTTGCGGACTGATACATTGGGCCGCATCGGACCGTTGGGAATCATCGATCCGACCGGAAGGAGGGGATGCCGATGCACGGCGACGATTCGGAGGACCGGCCTCGATACGGCCATATGCTCGGCGGGCATCTGGCGCTGGACACGATCGTCTCGTTCCCGATCAGTCTGCTGGCCGCGTGGCTGGGATTGCGGCTCATCGCGCACGCCGCGTTCGACGCCGGCGAACTGGCCGCATCGCTGGCAATCACCTGGCTGGGCGTATCGCTGATCGATTCGCGTCTCGACTACGAACTGCAACGGGCGACGAACCGCACCGCGCCGCCGATGCCGCGGCCGATGGTCGCCGTCAAGATGGCGCTGCCGTTCGCTCTGCCGTGGCTCGCGGCCATATGGCATGCGGACATGACGACCGTCGCGGCCGCGAGCGTCGCCGCCGGAGCAATCCGTCTGGTGGAGATCATCGGACTCGAACGACCGTGGCGGGGCGAGGATCAGGAGACGATCGACCGGCGGCGCCGGGAGCTGCAACGCATCACCCGCGAGACGGCCAAGGAAATCCGCGAGGAACGGCAACCCCGAACCGACGCCTACGACCCCTACAACCTGCGCGGCAAGCACTGAACACCGCGCAGAGAATCGTTCTCAATAGTAAACGTGCGAGCCGAACGCACATTCCCGCACAACCGAACATCGCGCGGAACCCCGGAATATCAGCGCATCCGGGCTGGCGACTGTTCGATTCGCCCCTCGGCATGGCGCACACGTTTGTTATTGAGAACGATTCTCTGCGCCACCATATGACGACTACCGGTCCAACCGATCCCGGAACAGCCAGACGACGACGCTGACGACGCCGCACAGCAGTCCACCGATCGGCCAAGGAATCCAGAAGAACCGGTGGCCGACGTCGAGAAACAGCAGCGTGAGTCCGATGATCGTGGCCACGAGCATGATGATGCCAGACACCGCCCCGGACAGCCGCTCGGAGAACGGCAGATCGCCGTCACGCTTCCCGCGTTCGATCCGAGTCTCCTTGTTGTAGCGGGCGATGTCCAGCATTCCGTACCGCAGGCCGCCGTACACGAATCCGAACACGGCCGCCGCGGACAGCAACAGCATGACGGCGTTCGGCCATCCCGCGCCGATGCCCCTCACCTCGTCCATGTACACGACGATCGCGATGCCGACGAGAATCGCCGCGACGCCCGCAATCACGCCGACCGTCAGTACACGCGCCTCGCGGCCGCGGTCGTCCTCGGTGTAGAAATCCTCGACGTACGGATGACGCCGCCTGAAAGCGACATGCGCCATGCCGCCCGGAATCAGCAACGCGAGTCCGACGACCACACCCACGCAGATGCAGACGAACATCAGGAAGTCGTTGAGCGGGTTGGGCCCGATGATCGACCGCTCCGAGTCGAACAGGTTGGCGATGCCGACCGACGCGATGATCGTCGAGACACCGGACGCGATCAGCATCGAGAATCGCAACCGATGAGCGTCGTATCCGGTGATGTCCTTGGGCAGCGCGGTGGCCGGCGCACTCGTGGGAGATACGCCCTTGGCCGGTGCCCCCGAGGCCGGCATGCCCGTCGGAATCGACGCACCGTCCGCGGGCACGGCACTCTCTCCATCCGTCGATGCCGACGTGACGGACCCGGGCCGGTTCACATCGCCGAGCACGAGGTCATCGAGCGTGCAGCCGAACAGGTCGCAGATCGCCAACAGCTTGTCCATTTCGGGATACGCCTTCTCGGATTCCCATTTCGAGATCGCCTGTCGCGAGACGCCGAGCAGCATCGCGAGCTGCTCCTGCGTCATGTTGCGTTTCGCGCGCAGCGTCTGCAGGTTGGTGCGGAAAGTCATCGTCATCATCCCCCTTCAATCGGTGGTTTCATCTCGCCACATCCGAACGATGATTCCACTGTGGCACGGCGGTGCCGTCGCCGCCACCATCTTCCGGTTGCAATACCGAAACGCAACCGAACAACGCCCGAATCTCAACGCAACCAGTGGTTGCATCGGCGACATTCCGCCGTTCCCGACACCATCACCCACCTCCAATGGCAAATACATGTCGATTCGTATATCAATTGCAGTCATAATCGACCACAAATGACATCAAGCAAGATGGGAGCGCTCAGGACAGCGAGCCACAAGTCCCGACAGGGGAACATACGCTCGTCGAGACCGCATCGCATGCTTCATCGTCGACGCCGACCGCCGCTGCGGCACCGACCGACGGCTACCGGCGGCGAGACGTCTCGGGAACGCCGAGACGACGTTTGCGGGCACCGATGGGTTCGATCATCAGGCCGAGGTGCTGCAGATGCACGAGCAGCGCGACGGCGATGCCGCCGAGCAGGATGACCGGTACGATGCTCGCCTCAAGGCCGAACGCGCCGCCGGTGAGGATGTCGGGGCCGCTCCATTGCGCGACGAACCACGACTGCTGGTCGCCGTTGCCGGAGACGACGGAACCGAAGATCGGTCCCTCGGCGATGTTCCACATGAAGTGGAAGCCCATGCACCACCACAGCGACCGCGTGGCCAGATACACCGCGCCGAACAGCAGCCCCGCCTCGATCGCGATCGCGAGGCCGCCCCATACGGTGCCGTCCTGATTGGCCAGGTGAGCCAGACCGAAGATCAATGCGGACAGGATCACCGCACCCCACGAGCCGAGACGTTCCTCGGTGAGTCGCAGAAGCACGCCGCGCATCATGATCTCCTCGGCGATGCCGGCCGTGAATCCCAGACGCAGCAGGTCGCCCCACGGACTGTACCCGGCGTTGAATCCGACGATGCGGTAGCCGCCGAACAGGGCGATCACGCCGATGCACACGCTGATGCACACGAAGGCGGCGACGATGCCGCGCACCGCGTCGAACGCACGGCGCGGCGCCAGTTCGATCGGCGCACGACGCCCCTCCATGACGCGCACGACGATCGCATACGCCACTATGGCGGCGATGAGCTCCACGATGGACGTCAGCGCCTTGACTGCCGGCGTCATGGAGGACATCACGATTTTCCCGCCCTCGAACGACGGCTGGTGGAAGACATCCGACGGCAGGGCGAACGCCATGATGACGCCGACGACGATGCCCACGACGATCATGCCGCCAAGCAATAGCCCCACGAACGCCAGGCCCCTCGCCCACGGTCTAAATCGCTTGGGCTCCCGCGGGTCGTACCGGCGCAGGGGATGATCGTCGGTCAGCAGATCATCCCGTCGGATCGACGGCGCCCGCCCCAGCAGCATGCGATGGACATTACGGAAATCCGGCGACCCGGATGGTCCTGACGACGAGGTGACGTTCATGGCAGGCTCCCTTCACTGCGATGCTGCGATGTCCTTTCAGTACAGCACAACGGCCGCGACCGGCACGTCGAAGGGCGCCTCCCCTCGATGAACCGCACATGAATATCGAATGAACCCGCGATGAATGCATCCTGCTCATCACCGGCCTGATCGCCTGCGTCGTGGGGCTCAAGCTCGTCGATTGACGGCCGAGGCGCGGAGGCGCCCGGTCAGCTAGCGTCCCAGCAGCCCGGAGATCTGTCCGATGACGTCGGTGGGCAGCCCCATCCGTTCGGCGATCGACCCCAGATCGAGGTTCTCGCCCTGTTCCCGGATCGCACCGGCGACCGCGCCGATCTGATCGGCGGAGACGTGCTCCTCGGCGAGCGCGGCGAGGTCGTCCACCTGCACCGCGTTGAGATGATCGCCGGCGACCTGCGCGATCTCGCCGAGCTGGTCGGCGTTGAACCGTTCGCCGATCACGGCCGGCAGTTCGCCCACCGCGCCGAGGTCGAATTGCCTGAGCGCCTCCGCGGCCCGTCCGGCCACGTCCCCCGTCAGGTTGCCGGCGGCCTCGCCCAGTACGCCGGACGCATTGTCCGCAAGCCCGCCGAGCGCGTCGCCCAACGCGCCGGACGCAAGATTCCTCAATCCGTCGAACAGTCCCATATCCATGTCCCCTTTGTCATGCCGTCATATGCCGCCGCGGCCGCGCCGGACGCCGGACGCGCCCGATGCGCGCCGATTGCTCAATCGTACCGTTTCACGGCTCTCGACGCCGGTCCGACATCTGTGAGATTCCTCAAACCCGACCGACCGCCCCACGTCCCGCCGACTAGACTGGGAATCGATGGGGCCGCCGAAAACACGGCGGCTCCGCCGATGCAAGGAGGTCATCATGATCGATCATGTCGGATTGTTCGTCAAGGACGCGAATGAGCGCGCGGACTTCTACGCGAAGCTGCTCAAGCCGCTGGGATACGCGAAGAAGCATGAGTTCCCGGGCGCGGTCTGCTTCGAGAACACGGAGGACGGCGACAGCGTGTGGATCCAGTCGCCGAAGGACGGCAACCCGCTCGTCCCGGCGCATCTCGCGTTCCGCGCCGCCGATCAGGACGTGGTCAAGGCGTTCCACGCGGCCGGGCTCGCGGCGGGCGGCGTCGACAACGGCCAGCCCGGCCCGCGTCCGAACTACGGCCCGACCTACTACGCCGCGTTCATCCACGACCCCGACGGCAACAACATCGAGGCCTGCCTGCAGTAGCAGCACGTCGGCTGTGGTGGTGGAGACGCTCCCCACCACCACAGCAACAAGTCACATTCGCTGAAACTCTTCGTTCAGTATCGCGTATTCCAGCTCGTCTTCCCAATGCGTTCCGGCGTCACCCACATATTTCACCTTTTGGACGTAATGGGCCTCTTTGCGTAAACCGCATTTCTCCATCACCTTCCACGAGCCGATGTTGTCCGGATGGCACAGCGCGCACACGCGATGAACCTTCATCACGTCGAAACAGTATTCGAGCAACGCCCTGGTGATTTCCGTGGCGTACCCCTTGCCCCATTCAGGTCGTACGAGCAGCCACCCGAGCATCGCGGTATCGTTCTCATAATCCATATGGATTCGCGCCCGTCCGATTTTTCGCGAATCGGATTTCGCGATCACTGCCATCTCGTAATTCACCTGCGGCAGCGCATCCCAGTCGGACACCACCTGCCGCACATGGTCCCGAATTTCCTCATCCGTCAAACGACCGCACGGCATATACGTCATGATCTCCGGGTCGCCGTACAGCGCGGCGATGATATCCTCATCGTCAAGCGCGAACGGGCGCAGGACCAGCCGTTGCGTCTCCACTCTCATTCCCGATTCCTCTCTGTTTTCCGATTCCGTCGAAGTCCGCACCTTCCCGACCGCCTCCCGACCACGATCAGCCGAGCAGCAGCGGGCGCAGCGACGCCTCGCCGATGAACCTGATGCCGGTCAGACCGGGCACGGCCGCGGCCGCGGCGTCGGCGTTGCGCTGCTTGTCGTCGACGAACGCCGTATGCGCCGGATCGACGCCGAACCGCGCGACGGCGCGGCGGTAGATCTCCGCGTCGGGCTTGTGGATGCGCTCGGCGCTGGAGACGACGACGTCCTTCAGGATGCCGAGCGCCGGAAACAGCTCGCGCGCCGCTTCCACGTACTTCACGGTGAAGTTGGTCAGACCCCAGCAGCGCACGCCCGCCGCGTCGAGATCGCGCAGCAGCTCCGCCATGCCGGGCAGCATGCCGGCGAGCGCGAGCCGCTGCCGCGCGAAGTACGTCGCGAACGCGCGCAGCCGCCGCACCGCGTCCGATTCGGCCGGTTCGTCCGACGTGCCATGCGATCGGAGCCCGTTCGCCCTGACCGCATCGACCGATACGACCCCGACGTCCGATGCGGCAGCCGAACCGGCATCGCCGACACCCACGACCTCATCGATGATGCGACGCGACTCGTCCGCCCCGATATCGTGCCGAGCCGCGTACTCGGCGAGGATCCGCTCCTCGCTCCAGCCCAGGTCGGACAGGATGTCGTAGTGCCAGAACCCGAACGGGTCCGACTTGTCGAAGAGCCGGTCGAGCACGTCGTCGGGGAACAGCCCGTCGACGGCCCGGCGCGGTCTCCAGTCGACCAGCACGTCGCAGAAATCGAAGATCACATCATCATAGGCGGATACGGCACTCATACGCGCCACTGTACGCCGCGGCATGCGCGTGGCCGGACGGTCTTCTCGAGGACCGGCACGGCGGGACCTCGGATACTTGCGATTCCACCGTTTCCGACGCCCTGTCCATACGCCTGACCATATGGAGAGACGCGTCTCGAAAAGACGAGGCGCGATGCTACGGTGTGATGCCGTCAACCGCGGTGACGCCCCGAACGGTCCCCGGAATCAAGGAGGGGCGTCGCCGCAGGGCCGCGCCCACGTTCGATGACCGCACCAATCGAATCGTTTCGAGCATCGCGCGAGTGCGGCGATCGTCCGAAAACCACATCATCATCCCAAGGAACGAAACCATGAAATACACCGTCATCGGCGCTGGCGCCATGGGCCTGCGCTACGGCATCCTGCTGCAGGAGCACACCGACGCGCACGTCGACTTCATCGACGCGTGGGCGCCGCACATCGACAAGATCCGCGAGCAGGGCGGCGTGTACGTCAGCCGCGACCACGAGAACCGCCGCCTCATCCCGATCAACCTGTACACCCCCGAGGAGTACGAGGGCGATCCGGACGTGTGGATCATCTTCATGAAGCAGATGCAGCTCGAGGAGATGCTGGAGCGCTGCGCCCACCTGTTCAAGGACCACCAGGTCGCCTTCAGCGCGATGAACGGCTGGGGCCACTTCGAGAAGATCGCCAAGTACTTCCCCGAGGACCGCATCTACGGCGGCACCGCGCTCGTCGCGACCGTGCTCAACGGCCCGGGCGACGTGGACTTCATCGGCAAGTCCGGCGCCGGCACGATGCACATGTGCGCGATGACCAACGAGGTCACCGACATCGAGAAGGCCATCTTCGCCGACTTCCAGCAGGCGAACCTCAACCCGGAGATCTCCGACGACTTCAAGGGCATGTGCATGGCCAAGATCGTGTTCAACTCGGTGGTCAACACCCTGTGCACGATGTACCAGATCACGATGGGCCAGTTCATCAGCTACCCGGGCGCCCGCGAGATGGCCATGCAGCTGATCAACGAGGCGTACGACGCGTGCGACCGCGCCGGCATCAAGCTCATCAACACGCGCGCCGAGGAGCTCGAGTCCGTCGACTACGTCAGCCGCACCGGCAACCCGCTGCACTACCCGTCGATGTACCAGGACATGAGCCGCGGCCGCAAGACCGAGGTCGACTTCATCAACGGCTACATCGCCAGGCTGGGCCGCGAAAACGACTACGTGTGCCGCACGCACGAGTTCCTGACGCACGGCGTGCATCTGGCCGAGCTCGCGTTCCAGTACCATCATCAGAAGTAGCGCGCAGAGAATCGTTCTCAATAGCAAACGTGTGAGCCATCCGCACGGAACCGCACAACCGAACATCCCCCGTTTTCCCCGGAATTCCAAGGGAAAACGGGGAACAGATGTTCGTTTGGTGGCCCGTCGGGGCCCACACGTTCGTCGTGGGGTGTGATTCCGTGCGCGCCCCGACGCCGCCTGTGGCGCCGCCTCCCCCGTCATCGGGGCGAGCCGCGAGGAAGAGCGCGCCTCACACCAGGCCGTCGGCCTCCAAAGCCGCGTGCATGCGGTCGAAGCACTCCCCCAGCAGCGGGTAGGGCATCGCGAAGTTCATGCGCACGCATCCGGCGCCGCACTCACCGCACTCGCGCCCGTCGGTCAGCGCGACGCCGGCCTTCTCGAGGAAGTATCCGGCCGGATCGTCCAATCCGAGCGGCGAGAAGTCAAGCCACGCGATGTACGTGCCCTGCGGCGGCACGTACCGCACGCGGGAGAATCGCGTGCGCATCTCCTCGTTGACGAGCGCGATGTTGCGTTCGATGTACCTGAGCACGCCGTCGAACCACGCGCCGCCGCCGTCGTACGCGGCGGTGGTCGCGATGGCGCCGATGGTGGCGGTCTGGTGCTCGGACCATTCCGCGTTGCGCATCCACATGTCGAGGTCGTCGGGATTGGTGAGGATCACCTGCGCGCACTTGGTGCCGGGGATGTTGAACGATTTCGAGGCGGAGGTGGAGGTGAACGCCTGCATCGCGGTCCGCTCGTCGATCGACGCGAACGGCACGTGCCGGTAGCCCTGGTAGACGAACGGCGCGTGGATCTCGTCGGAGAAGATGCGCACGTCGTATTTCGCGGCCAGATCGGACAGGCGCAGCATCTCGTCGAGCGTCAGCACCTTGCCGATCGGGTTGTGCGGGTTGCACAGCGTGAACGCGCGGCAGCCGCCGGCGAACGCGCGCTCGATCGCGTCGAAGTCGAACAGCCAGCCGTCGCCGGCGCGCAGCATCGGGATCTCGATGACGTCGACACCGTACAGGCGCGGCACGCTCAGGAACGGCATGTACGCGGGAGTCGGCACGACGATCGCGTTGCCGGAACGCACGATCTCGCGCAGGAACACCTCGAACGCCTCGAGCACATCCGGCACGGGGCGGATGACGGCCGGGTTCACGGTCCAGTCGTAGCGCAGCTGCCATGCGGCGCAGGAGCGCGCGACCTCCCTCTTCCACGGGTCGGGGATGTAGCCGAGCGCGCCGCGCGCGGTCGCCTGCTCGATGGCCTCGGCGACGCACGGCGCCAGGCCGTAGTCCATTTCCGCGATGAACGCCCCGATACAGCCGGGGTGGCGGGTCCACTTGTCCGACCCGATGCGTTCGAGCTCCTCGATGCTCTCCGCGTCGATGCGCGCGGCGTCGAAGCCGCCGTCGAGGGTCCTGTCGAGTGTGGTTGCGTATGCGGTGCCGTTCATATCCATGACGCCCATTGTTCGCCGTGCGCTCCGGCCGCTCAACGCCACGGCTCCCCGGAATCGTGATGGCGTGCGCAACATCGCTTATCGCCCGCCGGCCATGCCCGGGATATTCCGTCGGCCGCCTCGACCGGTCTTCCGCAAATCGCGAATCGGACGACGACCGCTCTTCCGACCGGAGTCCCGTCGCCCCGCACTATGTCTGCCGGGCCTACACGGTCAGATAGGTGCGTGACGTACGCCGCAGCTCCTCGATGAGCGGTGTCAGCGCCGGCCTCTCGTCGCCCGCACGCGTGACGACGCCGATCTCGCGCGACGCGTAGTCGTCCGCGACGGGGCAGGCGATCAGATCGTCCTGAAGATTGATGCGCGTGTCCAGTTCGGGCACGAGGGAGACGCCCATGCCGACCTCCACGAGGTTCTGCGTCGCCCAGTAGTCGTCGGTCGCGTGCCGGATGTCCGGGGTGAAGCCGGCGCGGGACGCGAGTTTGACGAGATTGGCGCGGCAGGTCGCACATCCGGCGATCCACGGTTCGTCCCGCGCCTCGGACAGCGGCACCGGCTCGCCATCCGTCTCGAACCGTCTGGCGATCGTGCCGGACCGCCGCACGAGCAGCCGCAGCGGATCGTCGCCGAGTCTGTGGAAGACGAGGTCGTCGCCGATCGGCAGGAACGCGGGGATGCCGCTGTAACGGAACACGACCGCCGCGTCGGCCTTGCCCTGCGCGATCAGGGCGATGGCCTCCGGCGGCTCCATCTGGGTCAGACTCAGTTCGATGTCGGTGACCATGCCGAGCCGGACGACGGCGCGCGCGGCGATCGTCGAACAGATCGACGGCGGAGCGACCAGCGTGAGATGGGTGAAGCGCTGTTCGCGATAGTCCTTCAGCTCGCGCGTCGCCCGTTCGAGCCGGTCCGCGATGGCCTCGCCGTGACGAGCGAGCATCGCGCCAGTGGCGGTCAGCGCGACGCCGTGCGGCGTGCGCGTGACCAGTTCGGCGCCACACTGCGTCTCGAGTTTCTTGATCTGTTGGCTGATGGCCGGCTGCGACCATCCGGTCGCCTTGGCCGTGGCGGAGAACGACCCGTACTGTTCGATGCGCCACAGCGTGACCAACGACTGCGGATTGAGATCAGGATTATCCGCCATGGCCGGCTCCTTCGCTCGTGGTTTTGAGTATGGGAAACCCCCGGGAGCCGTGTGGCTCGACCGGGGGTTTCGTGCGTGTGTAGCGGCGACGTGCTACTCTCCCACATCCTCTCGGGTGCAGTACCATCGCCGTGCAAGGCCTTAGCTTCCGGGTTCGGAATGGGACCGGGCGTCTCACCTTGGCTATGGTCGCCGCAAATCTTCTG
>NZ_JAFEJS010000014.1 GCF_018555385.1 Bifidobacterium santillanense | reverse complement strand
TCTCCGATAACGTACCGCACCCCCCCCACGCCCCCCCCCCGAGCCTCCCTACCGCGACCGTTCCATGCAGCCCCCCACACCGCACCCGCCCCACGCCCCCCCACGCAGCCTCCTCTACGCGACCGTTCCACGCAGCCTCATCCCCCACGAAGCCGCCACCCCATACGCAACAACACCCTCTACGCCGCCACGAAACACCCGCGCATCCTCCGATGCATCCGATCCTATAGGTTCGGACGTTCCGAGCGACGGACGGGGACCTCCCCACGTCCAATACTGCAGTATCGGACGTTTCAGGCAGCGATCCGGCGCCCCAGACGCCCGATCCTATAGGTTCGGACGTTTTGGATGCCGTACAGAGACGAGCCGCGTCCGATCCTATAGAATCGGACGTCCCCGGCAGCGATCCGACACCCCAGACGCCCGATCCTGCAGTATCGGACGTTTTGGGCGCCGCACGGGGACACGTCGCATCCGATCCTATAGAATCGGACGCCTCGAAGGAGGACCGAACAGTTCAAACATCCATTCCTATAGGCTCGGACGTCTGGGACACTCATCCGGCACCGATACGCGTTCCGCCCCGAACGGGTCGAGGGACTACATCGACGGACAGGAGAGAACGACCCCGAGGCCGGCACAAGACGTCTGGCGACCGGGTTAGAGCACAAACGACGGGCAGGAAAGAACGGTCCCAAGGTCGGGTTAAGGGTCAAAAAGTGGGTCTTAAATCCGGCGCGAGTCGTTCTCCCGTCTTGCGCACCGGGACGCGATCAACAACCCGGACGTCAATCGCGCCGACGCCCGGAACCCTGGCCGGCGCGCAACTGCCGCCGGCATCGACGCCTACGCGGGCGGGTTCGGCATCAGGAAAGGCCGGACGCTCACACTAGCTCACCGACACGCCAGTGGCACGCCCGGATAAGACACTCTTTTCTGGCGCGGCAACGTATGCAAAAGGAACTCGGATACAGAAAAACCCTCGCACTGGCGAGGGTTCCTTCGCTGGGATGCCTGGACTCGAACCAAGAATGGCTGAACCAGAATCAGCTGTGTTGCCAATTACACCACATCCCAATTTGGCAGGCAGATACAAGCCGAAACCTGTAAGTGTCCAAGTACCCCCAACCGGATTTGAACCGGTGTTGGCGCCGTGAGAGGGCGTAGTCCTAGACCGCTAGACGATGGGGGCATCTTCAGTTTTTCAACCGGCTGCTCGGCGAACCGCGCAACAGGTAGATAATCTACGGGAAAGTCAGGATATGCGCAACTCACGGCGTGTCGCGTTGGAATCACAAGGTTTCCGTGGTAGCCGAACATCGCCTCGGATGACCGGATGACCGGATGACCGGATGACCGGATGACCGGATGACCGGATGACCGGATGACCGGATGACCGGATGACCGGATGACCGGATGACCGGATGACCGGATGACCGGATGACCGGATGACCGGAAGACCGGAAGACCTCCGGACACCCCAGTCACCGGCAAAACCAATCGACTCACCGTACGTTCCGCCGGGGCTTTTCCGAATCCATCCGGTACAACGTACGCCGACCTCGGCGGAGCGTACGTCCCGCCGGGTCTTTTCCGACTTCATCCGGACGAACGTACACTGAGCGACGGCAGGCGTACGTTCACCCGGACGCGAACAGGGAAAACCCGGGCGAACGTACGCCTGCAGACGCCCGCACGGTCACAGACGGCCAGGAACCCATCAACAACGACGAAAGGCGGCGGACACCCCGAGTCCCGGGACATCCAACGCCTCATATCATAGGGGCCACGCCGGCCGGGGTTTCCGCCCGCGGCCGACCAGTCGGATCACAGGTGCTCGCGCAGGCCCTTGAGACGGGCGAGCGTGAGGTCGCGACCGACGATCTCCATCGACTCGAAGAGCGGCGGGGAGACGCGGCGGCCGGACATGGCGACGCGCACCGGGCCGAAGGCGAGGCGCGGCTTATAGCCACCGTCCTCCACGAGGGCCTTGTTGAGCGTCTCGTGCAGGGTGTCGGTCTTCCAGTCGGCCTCGGAGACGCCTTCGAGCGCGACGATCGCGAGATCGAGCACCGCGGCCGCGGAGTCCTTGAGCTGCTTCCTGGCGTCGTCGGCCGGATCGAGGTAGCCCTCGGTGGACAGCAGGGAGCCGACCATGCCGGAGACCTCACCAAGCAGACGCACGCGGGTCTGGACCAGCGGGGCGGCGGCGGTCAGGATCGACTTCTCGCGATCGGTGAGCGCGTCCCACGAATCGGCGGAGACCACGCCGTCGCGGTGCAGGTACGGCACGGAGCGGTTGAGGAAGTCCTGCGGCTCGAGCATGCGCACATGCTCGGCGTTGATGGAGATGGCCTTGTCGAGGTCGAAGCGGGCCGGGTTGGCCTTGACGTCGCGCACATCGAACTTGGCGATCATCTCGTCCATCGAGAACACATCGCGGTCCGGGGCGATGGACCAGCCGAGCAGGGCGAGGTAGTTGAGCAGACCCTCGCGGATGAAGCCGGCGTCGCGGTGGTTGAACAGGTTGGACTCCGGGTCGCGCTTGGAGAGCTTCTTGTTGCCCTGGCCCATCACGTACGGCATGTGGCCGAACAGCGGCATGGTCTTGGCGATGCCCAGCTCCATCAGGTAGCGGTAGAGCACGATCTGGCGCGGGGTGGAGCTCAGCAGGTCCTCGCCGCGCAGCACGACGTTGATGTTCATCATCGCGTCGTCGACCGGGTTGGTCAGCGTGTACAGCGGATCGCCGTTCGGGCGGACGATGACGTAGTCCGGCACGGAGCCGGCCTTGAACTCGATGGTGCCGCGGATGAGGTCGTCGAAGGCGATGTCCTCGTCGGGCATGCGGATGCGCAGGGCGGGCTTGCGGCCCTCGGCGCGGAAGGCGGCCTTCTGCTCCTCGGTCAGGTCGCGGTCGTAGCCGTCGTAGCCGAACTCGGCCGGACGACCGGCGGCGAGGTTACGCTCCTTGATCTCCTCCGGCGTGGAGAAGGACTCGTAGGCGTAGCCGGCCTCGAGCAGCTTGGCGGCGACGTCCTTGTAGATATCGGTGCGCTCGGACTGACGGTACGGGCCGTCCGGGCCGCCGACCTCGATGCCCTCGTCCCAGTCGATGCCCAGCCAGCGCAGGGATTCGAGGATCTGGTTGTAGCTCTCCTCGCTGTCGCGCGCGGCGTCGGTGTCCTCGATGCGGAACACGAGCTTGCCGCCGGTGGCGCGGGCCTCGGCCCAGTTGAACAGGGCGGTGCGGATCATGCCGACGTGCGGGGTGCCGGTCGGGGACGGGCAGAAACGGACACGAACGTCCTTCGGAAGTTCGGGCTTATGGTTCTTTGCGTTTTCAGCTTCGGTCATAGGCTCCATTCTGCCGCGCAAGCGGGACGTGGGCCGGTTTCCCCGAACGAACCGTCCACCGGGTTATCCACCGGCGCCACCGGAACCCGAAGGGTGATTGCACGACCCCGCCCACGACTGGAACAATGGCGCTCGCAAGGTCGCGTCGGCCACAGCGTGGTGGCGGACGCGGCCGACGCACCAGCCACCCCGGTCGCCCCGATCATCTCCGGACGGCGACCGCACCGCCCGGACCGACGTCCGGACCGACAGAACCATCCGCCTCACGCCCCGATGGCCCGGCACATCACGGCCGTCACGATTCACGACCAAGTTCATAACGAAGGACCCTCATGACCAATCCGAATGATCAGATACCGCAACCCGCACCGCACCATCCGCAATACGACGGCCAAAGACACGATGCCGTGCAGTCGACGCCGAACGCCGCCCCGCCCGACAGCTATGCGTCGTACGCCGCGTACACGCCCCCGTCGTATCCGCCGGCCGGCGCAAGCCGCGACGACGCCCGAAACACGGCGGGCCGACCCCGCGATCCGTATGGGACGGGCCCGTACGTGACGGACCAGTATGGATCATCAAATCAGTATGCGACGAACCCGACCGCGTACGCCGGATCCCCCGGCGCCGCCCCAAACGCAGGCGCATACGCCGGAACCTCCCCGACGAACGGACCGTATGCCTCAGCGACCGATGCCGACGGCGCCCCGCACGGCGCCGGGACGGCGGGAACCGACGATTCACGTTTCACGGAATCGAACTCCGACTCGGATTCGAGGACGCGCCGTCCACGTTCCGATTCCACGTCATCGGCCTCCTCCGCCTTCGCCGCGGCCTTCTCGCCATCGCCCGATGCACCACCGCTGGACCAGCCGTACTACGGGTGCCCACCGAAGGAGGCGGCGATACGGTTCTTCAGGAAGTACGTGACCGTCTCCGGCCGCGCCTCACGCAGCGAGTACTGGTGGTGGATCCTGATCTCGTTCGTCGCCGCGCTCGTGCTGCGGTTCCTGTCCGGCGCGACCAACGGCGCGCTCGGCTTCCTCGCCACGATCTGGGCGCTGGGCACGCTGCTGCCGGGCTTCACGATCGCGATACGGAGGCTGCACGACTCCAACCGACCCGGCTGGCTGATCGTGACCCCGTACGCGTTGTGGGCCGTCGGCGGCATCGCCGTGCTGGCCGGCGCGGCCGGGGCGATCTTCGGCGCGATCAGCATGTTC
The DNA here is from genome assembly GCF_018555385.1 of Bifidobacterium santillanense. Lineage (GTDB taxonomy): Bacteria > Actinomycetota > Actinomycetes > Actinomycetales > Bifidobacteriaceae > Bifidobacterium > Bifidobacterium santillanense. The sequence continues at coordinate 65,751 of NZ_JAFEJS010000014.1, read as the reverse complement.
GGCGGCACCGGCGGCCATGTCACGGCCGGGGTCGGCGGGGTCGCGTTCCTCATCGGCATCGTCGCGATCCTCGCCGGCGTCGTCGTCAACGTCGTGCTGATGCTCGCCCCGAGCAAACCGGAGGGCGCCCGGTTCGACGCCGTTTGACCGAGACGGCGACGTATCGGCCTCGATTCCGGTGATGCGGGCGCCGTTCCATCGTCCCGTATCGCCGCCCGTCCCCGATCCGGATTCATCAGCGGCACATATTCTCGGGATTCCCCCGATGCTCGCGAAAAGGTGCCGCTCGGCTTGGCCCAGCGGTACTTATTCTCGCGATTTCCCCGATGCTCGAGAATATGTACCGTCTGATTCGGCCCAGCGGTACTTATTCTCGAGAACGGCCTGCATCTCGAGAATAAGTACCGCTGATGTCGTCTCGACGACACTTTCCCGAAGGGCTCCCCCAATGACGTGACAGGCCCCACGATGAACCGCCAATCCCCGGAAAATCATGGGATAATGGGCATTGCAAGGGGTTGTGTCGAACCCGTCGAGGTCGACCGGCGGCATGACCGGCACACCATTCACGGGGGGAGACATCGATGAGCAATCCGAACGACGCATCGCCGCAGCCGACGCCGCAGCCGTCGCCGCAACAACCACAACAACCGCCCCAATCACAGTCGCCGCAATCAGCGCCGCAACCGGCGCAACAACCGTACGGGCAGCCGTCCGCCCGGCCTCCGTACGGTCAGCCGCAGCCATCGAACCCGTACACGGCACCGACGGGGACAGCGGGGCCGTCGCCGACGTACGGCGCGAACGGCTATGGATCACCGCATCCGGGGACGGGAACCGCGCCGAATCAGGGGTACGCCGCGTACGGCGGCGATCCGGCCGGAGGAGGCGCACGGTACGACGGGTACGGGAATGCGGGCGCGCCGCCGTACGAAGTCCCGCCGTCCGACGGCGCCCCGTATGCGAACCCGCCGTACGCGGCCACGACGAACGGCGCTCCCCCGCTGGACCGGCCGTACTACGGGTGCCCGCCGCAGGAGGCGTTCCTGCGATGCTTCAAAAAGTACGCGACGTTCTCCGGACGCGCCTCGCGCAGCGAATACTGGTGGTGGATCCTGATCTCGGGCATCATCGGATCGGTGCTGCAGGGAGTTGTGGATGTGACCTACGACCAGTTCGGCATCCATCTCACCTTCCTGGCCACATTGTGGCAGCTCGGCACGCTGGTGCCGAACCTCTCGATATCGGTACGCCGACTGCACGATTCGGGCCGGTCGGGCGGATGGGTCGCCCTGCCGATCGCGCTGACCTTCGTGGGTGGCCTCCTGGTGGCCGGGGGCCTGGCCGGGGGAATGTTCGGCTTCATCGCCTCGCTCGGATCGGGCCGCCAAAGCGCCGTCGCCCTCGGCGTCAGCGGACTGGTGTTCCTGACCGGCGCGCTGATGGCGGTCGCCGGTTTCATCGTCGACATCGTGTTCATGGTCGCGCCGAGCAATCCGGAGGGCGCGCGGTACGACCATGAGCCGGGGCGCTACGGCACGCCGGTCGACGCGTACGGCAACCCGTACGGCGGTCAGGCACCGACCGGACCGGCGCCGAACGGTCAGGGACCGGCCGTCCCGCCGTGGAATCCACCGGCCGACGGCCCTCACGGACGATAACCCTCGGATGGCACAGGGGATGTCCGATGGCGTCAATCCAGTCGTGAAGGAACACACGATACCCCTTGGACGCACAGGGGACGCACACCGACGAGCGTCCGGCGTCGTCCCCTGCATTGCCTTCCGTCATCGCCGCATGTCACGTACGTTCGCCGTGACGATTCGAGGTCGGCCACGGAGCATGCGCCCCAGCAATCGCAGGCGCATACGGGCTCCGTGGCCGATCGATCGACGGCCGCACGAACCGCGGCATTCGGGCAGGCGCGACCGTCAGATGCGGCCGAGCAGACCGATCGCGTCGAGGGCGAAGCCGGCGGGACCGACGGAGGCCGTGCGGAAGACGACCGTGTGACGGCCGTACTCGAGACCATCCAGGCGGAATTGGCAGCGCAGGGAGCCGTTCGTCGCGTGGACCGGGGCCGCGGAACGGACCTCGACGCCGTCGACGAGGACGTCGAGGCGGGCGGAGCCGTCGGACGGTCCGAACAGGTCGACGCCGGTGCCGTCGAACGTCAGCGCGACGGACGCGCCGGCCGAGGCCGCACGGGAGATCGTGCGCAGGTAGGTGAACATGCCCTGGCCGTTGTCGTGCGTCCACGGACCGGCGTAGCGCAGCACCTCGGAGCCGTCGTCCCACGAGCGCATGTGCATGTCGTCGATGAGCTGGTCGTAGTAGGGCGCGAAGCCGTCGACGCGCTCGACCTTCAGGTCGGAGAAGCGCACGTGGTCGAAGCTGGTGCCGAGGTTCACGCGGCCGGCGGACTGCAGCGCGGGGTCGGACCATGTGGCGACCTGCGCGCCGTTGACGAACACGGTGGCGGTGTCGCCGGCGACGCGCAGCGTGATGGTGTTCCATGAGCCGGCGCCCGGCGCGAACGGCGTCGTGCCGGCCTCGAAGGCGCGCTTCCTCAGATCCTCGAGATGACCGCGGCGCACCTCGTTGCCGAAGTTGCGCAGCAGCCAGATGCCGTCGGCGCGGATCTTGAAGTCGACGCCGCAGATGTCGGTGGTGAACTTGTTCCCGCCCATCTCGCGCGCGCCGACGACCACATAGGGCGCACGGCCCGGATAGTCCTCGAACATGACGTCGACGGAGACCTGGTAGTTCGTCCAGCGCATGTCGCCGATCGCGGTGCGCGGCTCGCCCTCGATCCACGCGTTGCCGGCGTGGTTCCAGTCGATCTGCTGGCGCAGCACGTGGCCGCGCTCGGGGTCGGGGACGATCTCGAACGCGCCGTTGGTGTCGGTGGTGTAGCGTGCGGTCGCGCCGGCCTCGCCGCCGCGGGACTCGAGATAGTCCTCGGAGACGAGCCCGTCGAACTTGTAGACGTCGACCGGCTTTTCGTCCTCGTAGCGGAAGTCGTCGGCGTAGAGGACGCCGTGCTCGGGATCGACGTCGAGCACCGGGCGGGCGTTCTCGGCGGTGCGCGGCAGGTCGTATTCGTAGCCGGGGCGGGGCGTGTAGCGGCCCTCGACGGTCTCGCCGGAACGGTCGACGGCGTCGTCGTCGGCGGCCGGCTCGAAGGTGTCGAGCGTGGTCGCGGTGACGATGCTCCACGGTTCGATGGTGACGGCGTAGGACACGGTGGAGTCGGCGTCGGCCGGACCGCCGTCGGCGGGGACGGGCGCGTCGGCGACGTCGTCCGGATAGGTCGGCGGGACGACGGTGAGCGGGCGGCGGTAGTTCGCGTCGTACGGTTCGCCGGCGCCGGCGGCCTTGGTGACCCACACCTGCAGGGGCTTGCCGAACGCCTTCAACGCATGGTCGGTGGTGATGACGTAGGTCTTCGGACGGGCGGAGTCGTTGACGAGGACGGTGCTGAAGTCGGCGCCGTCCGGCGAGGCGAGGGTCAGGTAGGACGGTTCGCCGTGACGGGCGCCGGCGACCGGGTTGTTGCCGCCGACCCCGCTGCCGGACGCGGACGGGATGGCGCGCCAGATGCCGTCGACCTCGGCGCCACCGTCTCCCGGACGCGGGAAGCCGAGCTTGGCGAACCTGGTGAAATGCTCGAGGACCGCGCATCCGGCGTCATAGTAGATCCAGCCGCTCCATGGGTCGCGTGCGGAGATGAGCTCCTTGGACGCGTACTCCATGTTCTCGTAGCACGAACCGATGGCCGGCTGGTAGATCGCGTGCGTGCGGCGGGACTCGACGAAGCCCTTGATGAGGGTGTTCGCCATCTCGAGGGCGCTGCCGGAGCCGCCGATGCCGGTGCCGGTGCGCTCGCCGAGGCCGTCGTCCATCGTGTTGTTCGGGCGGTCGGCGGAGTTCGAGAACGTGGCCTGCGCCTCGGAGTTCCAGACCTCCTGGTCGAACTCGTCGGCGAGGCGCTTGAAGCTGCCGTCCGGATCGTCCTCGACGGAGTAGTGGTAGGAGGCCACGTCCATCGCCTCCATGTACTTCGGGTTGGCGATGATGTCGCCGCCGAAGGTGCCGGTGACCTCCTCGTCGGAGGTGATGACCTTGATCGCATGGAACAGGTCGCGCTCGCGCTCGCTCGCGAAGCCGGCGTTCGGATCGTCGGGGCCGCTGCCGATGAAGCCCTCGGTGTCGGTGTGGACGCGCTGCGCGAAGTCGGCGACCCATTCGAGGTCGGCGGTGCGCTCGTTGACGTCCGGGTTGACCGAATCGACCATGAACCCGTACTCGCGGTAGGCGGCGAGGATCGTGTTCTTGTACCACTTGTAGACGTCGTCGTTGGAGTGGACCCAGGTCGGGGCCATCCAGCGCAGGATGCTCACGTGCACGCCCGGCTGGTAACGGCGGGCGTCGGCGGCGAGCTGGAAGCCGGGTTCGCGGCGGACCTGCGGGTATTCGTCCGCGTCGCGCATCGTGGCGACGTTCGGGCCGGTGGAGTTGTTGCGGTCGTTGCCCATCTCGATCTTGACGGTGTTCATGAGCGGGCGCTCGCCGGCGAACAGGGTTTCGACGAGCTTCCAGTAGGCGTCGGGACTTTCGGCCTTGTAGTCCATGAGCAGGCTCGAGGTGGCGTTGCCGGAGAGCAGGCCGAAGCCCTTGTAGGTCAGTCCGTTGCGGTTCCTCGCCGCGGCCTGCACATCGGCGGCGTCGACGGTGATGCGGACGACGTCCGGCCAGGAGTCGTTGCCGATGCCCGTCGGTTCGATGGTCGTGTTGTCAACCATAATGATCTCTTTTCCGATCAAAAGACAGCTTTGTTCAGAAACAATCATAAATGATGATGAATGGTCACGCGACCGGAGCGTCATGCGCACTCCCCACGCGAGACGCGAAGCCCGCCCAAGGCGCGGGACGACTTCACTCCGGCGTCACGTCCTCATGAGGAACACGACGCCCACGTCGGATTCCACGCGGCACTCCATGTACCCGTCGCACCACCCCCAACGCGGAACATGGAGCCTTCCCGTGCGTCGCAGCCAATTCCAGCGCGATGGATGAACGCGAAGCCCGCCCGATCCTGCCGCATCGGACGCGCATGACATCCCCGGGACCTTCCAACGGCCAATCCTGCAGTATCGGCCGTTCAAGAAGTCCCTCGAAACGTCCGATCCGATAGGATCGGACGAAAGGCACCTCCTCCGAACCCTTGAAACATCCGTTCCTATAGGATCGGACGCGAAACAACCCATCCGGGAAGCCGAAACGGCACATCCTATAGAAACGGACGCAAATACGGCTCCGTCGGGAAGAAGAAACATCCGATTCCGCAGAATCGGACGCGAGCGACCCCTCGCACTCCACCCCAAACGTCCGATCCTATCGGAACGGACGAAAAGCACCCCCTCCGGACCCTTGAAACGTCCGTTCCTATAGGATCGGACGAAAGACGGCCTGTTCGGGAGCCCGAAACGGCACATCCTATAGGAACGGACGCAATGCGAGCCCACCGGGAGGCCGGAAACGTCCGATTCTATAGAATCGGACGTTTCCGGACGGCCGGCGAGAGGCGGCCAGTTTCGGACGACGGCGACGGGCGCGGCCACCGGCGAAGGATGAGGTCAGTCGTAGAGGGCGATGAGGTTGCGGTTGTGGGACTCGCGGGCCATCGCGAGGGCGAGCGGCTGGGACTGCCAGCGCACACCGGCCCACAGCACGAATGCGAGCACGCCGGTGGCGAGCACGCCGACGAGGATCGGACTATGGGCCAGTCCCCACACATACACGCCCAGGCATACGGCGTTGACGACGAGCATGACGAAGCGACGTACGCCGCACAGATAGCCGTTGCGCAGCAGCGAGCGCCACTTCGCCTTCGGAAACTCGACGACGAGGTTCAGCGCGACGAGCTCGGCCTCGACGGAGATCACGGCGAACGCGAGCAGCGCGGGCACGAGCAGCTGCCCCCACGCCACCTGCATGAGCAGCTGGGCGTCGTAGAGCGCGAGGAACTCGATGAGCGAGAACGTGAGACCCACCGCGAGTGCATGCGGCGCGACGCGGCGGTATGCGGCGGCCCACGGGCGGAACACCGCCACGGAGACGTCGGAGGGAACATAGGGAGCGGCGATCCAATCGGGCAGCCACGGGCATACGGGATTCCGACCATCCGCGCGCGTGCCGCCAGAAGCGGCAACCACGGCGGAATCGGCAGCGGAAACCGCGATCGCCTTCGGAACGGCGATCGCGGGGGTACCAGCGGCGGAGGCCAACGCCTCGATTGCGTCGTGACGGGCGGAAGTCGAGTCCGAGACCGGGGAGGAGACGGGCGCGACGGACGACGAGTCTCCGCCCGGCTCATACGCCACAGCCAGCGACTCCATCGCGTCGCGGCGGGCGGAGGTGAGGAACACCGGGTGGTCGCGGAACATCGCGAAGGACGCGGCCACGCCGGGGGCGCACAGGGCCGCGGCGAGCAGGTACACCGGATAGAAGCCGAGGCCCGGCGCGAGGGCGAACGCGAGCACGAGCGGTAGGCAGCCGAGCAGGGTCAGCAGGGACATCGCGAGCAGCAGATACACCACGTTCGCCACGGCAAGGAACGCGTTCGCGGAGAAATGGGGACGCCTGATGCGCTCCGTCATGATTGCCGATCCTTTCCATTGCGCTTTTCCATTGCGCTTTTCGGAGGATTCCTCCCGCGCCGGATGTGTATATGCATTACAAGGGGTACATCTTCCGCTTCGCGGACATCCATCCGCGTTACAAGGGGTACCCCTGCGGCGAGAACCGCCGGCACAGCCGCATAACGGCCACGACAGCAGGCCGTTTCGGCAGTGGGTTACCGTGACCATGTACCCCCTGCAACGCGGATGGATGTCCGCATGAGCTCAAAAATACCCCTCGTAAGCGGGATACCCTTGCTCGGTTTCGCCCTGCCCGGGCCGAGCCTACGGACGGTCCAGATGAGACAGTCGTCACGACTCCGGACCATGCAATTGCGGACCGCCCTGCAGCCGGTGACAGGCCGGATCTATGGGCGAGCCCGGAACCCCGTCTAGGTTCGCCCATGGACAGTACGCAGGACCGTCCGCTTAACGGCTCAGCCCCGCAATTACGGACTCGCCTCCGGCGAGACTCAATGCTGCCTTCGCTCGGCTGCCGCCTCGCTCAGGCTGAGCCTACGAACAGCCCACCGGGCTGTTCGTCACGGCTCAGCCCTTCATCCCGCTTGTCGCGATGCCTTCGATGAACTGGCGCTGGCCGATGAGGAAGACGACTAGGATCGGCAGCACCGAGAGCACCGAGCCGGTCATGATCATCGAGTAGTCGGCGTCGTACTGGGAGATGAAGGTCTTCAGGCCCAGCTGGATGGTGTACAGGTCGGGCGAGCGCAGGTAGAGCAGCGGCCCCATGTAGTCGTTCCACGTGTTCGTGAACGTGATGATCGCGAGCGCGGCGATCGACGAACCGGACAGCGGCAGGATGATGCGCCGGTAGATGCCGAACTCGCTCAGGCCGTCGAGCCGCGCGGCCTCGGAGAGCGAGTCGGGGATCGTGTCGTAGAACTGCTTCATCATGAACACGCCGAACGCGCCGAACGCCTGCAGCAGGATGATCGACCATCGGGTGTCGTTGAGCCCCACGATCGAGAGCATCTTGAACTGCGGGATCATGTACGCCTGCCACGGCACGGCCATCGTGGCCACGTAGATGAGGAACAGGGTGTTGCGGCCGGGGAAGTTGATCTTCGAGAAGCCGTAGGCGGCGAACGAGCCGGTGAACACCTGCAGGAACGTGACGACGACCGCGAAGAACACGGTGTTGCCGAGCCAGCCGAGCATGTCGGCCTTCTGCCAGATCTGCACGTAGTGCTCGAAGTACCAGGTCTCGGGCAGCCAGCGCACCGGGACCATGTAGATCTCGTTGTTGTTCTTCAGCGAGGCGAGCACCATCCACACGAACGGCAGGACGACGAACACGCTGATGACGATCATCACCGCGTAGCCGAGGATCATCGCGACGATGCGCCCGAAGGACGGGCGATGGTCGTTGAACGGGATGTCGGAGGACACCGCAGAGGACACAGAGGAAGTCGAAACGGCGCTCATCTCACTTCTCCTTCGCGTTGTTGTACCAGAACTGCACGAGCGTGACCAGCAGGCAGATGAAGAACAGCGCCAGCGACACGGTGGACGCGTAGCCGAAGTCGGCGCGCTCGAACGCGACGCGGTACACGTACTGGGCGAGCACGAGCGTGGAGGTACCGGGGCCGCCGTTGGTCATGACGAGCGTCAGGTCGAGGATCTTGAGCGACGTGATGGTCAGCGTCACGGTCACGAAGAACAGGGTGGGGCGCATGCACGGCACGGTGACGTGCCAGAAGCGCTGCCACGCGTTCGCGCCGTCCATCTTCGCCGCCTCGTACAGTTCGGCGGGAATGGTCTGCAGGCCCGCGAGCAGCAGGATCATGAAGTAGCCGACCTCGCGCCAGGTGCCGACGATGATGACGGCGGGCATCGCCCACGTGGTGCTGGAGAGCCAGCCGGGCACGTGGTCCGCGCCGACGAACAGCGCGAGGAACTGGTTGATGATGCCGGCCTTGGGGTCGAACATCATGCTCCACACCTGCGCCACGGCGACGATCGCGGTGATGTACGGGAAGAACGCGACCGTGCGGAAGAACGCGCGGCCCTTGAGCTTCGAGTTGAGCAGCACCGCCAGGCCGAACGCCAGCGCCAGCGTGAGCGGGATGTGCACGACCGCGTAGTAGAGCGTGTTGACCAGTGCGTCCCAGAAGTTCTCGTCGGTGAAGAGTCGACGCCAGTTCCAGATGCCATTGAACTGCGGGTCGCCCAGGGCGCTCCACTTGGTGAACGACGTGTAGAACAGCGTGACCACCGGGATGAGGATCAGCACGAAGAAGCCGATGAAGTTCGGCGCGATGAAGATGAGCCCGTTGCGGATGTTGCGGTTGCGCAGCTTGTTGACGTGGCTCGAGTTGTCGCGCGCGGCGGCGACGTCGGCCGTGGCCCGCACGGCTTCGGGGGTTCGATTGTCACTCATGGTCCATCCTCACTTCCCCTGGTCCTTCGGCAGCAGACCGGTGTTGCCGATGGCGTTCTCGGCCTTGGCGAGCGCGGCGTCGACGGACTTCGTCTCGGACAGGATCGAGGACTGGGCCATGTTGAGCTCGTCCTGGATGACCTGCGTAGCCTCGCCGACCGGGTTCTCCTGCTTGATGACCGACTTGCGGATCACCTCGCGCGACTGCCTGTCGGTCGGCAGACCCTTCTTGGCGAAGAACGCGTCGAGCGCGGCGTCGGAGGTGTAGGCGGGCACGGAGCCGGTCCTCGCGGTGACCTTGGCGCCCTCCTCGCCCGCGGCCCATGCGACGAAGTCCTCGGCGGCCTTCTTCTTCGCGGACGGAGAGTTCGCGGAGACGGCGAAGCCGGTCGGGTCGCCGTAGGTGACCGGGTGGTCGATCGTCGCGGACGTCAGCTGCGGCAGCGCGGCGACGCCCCAGTCGAATTTGTTCGCCTCGCCGCTCTTCTGCTGGTCGGCGAGCGGGCCCATGAACCATGTGCCCATCGGCAGCAGCGCGGCCTTCTCGGTGCCGAACTGCGATTGGTACGTGGTCTTCGAGGCGGACACGGTGTTGTACGAGAGGGTCAGCTCCTCGTGCTGCATCTTGAGGAACAGCGCGTACATGGGCTTGAGGTACGAGTAGTCGCCGGAGAAGAACAGGTCGTTCTGCCCCTCGACGCCGCTGCCCTTGGACTGCTGCGCGAGGGCGATGGCCTGCGGGATCGCCTGGAAGGACGTGTGGTGGTACGTCGGATAGGCGTCCTTGTAGCCGGCCGCCGGCAGCTTGCGCTTGAGCTCGCGGCATACGGCGAGGTAGTCGTCCCATGTCCAGGTGCCGTCGGGTACGTCGACGCCGGCCTTCTCGAGCATCGTCCTGTTGTAGTACAGGACGGTCGCGTCTACGCGGTACGGCAGCGCGTAGGTCCGCCCGTCGATGACGTAGTCCTTGGCGACGGCGAGGTTCGCGTCGTCCTTGTACTCGGCGGCCACGGCCGTCAGATCGGCCAGCGCGCCGGGCGAGGCGTACGTGTAGTACATCTTGAGGTTCTTCATCGGGAAGACGTCCGGCGCCTTGCCGGCGGACAGGTCGGCGATCAGCTGCTTGTCGTAGTCGTCGGCGCTGTATTCCTTGACGTCGATGTGGACCTTCGGATGGCTCTTCTCATACGCGCTGGCCAGCGCCTGGAACTCCGGGCGCGTGGACAGGGTCCAGCCGGCCATGCTGATGGTGACGCTCCCATCGGGATTACGCCCGTCCGCATCGGCCCCGCCGGACCCGCACGCCGTCAGCGACAGGCCGGCCGCGCAGGCGGCCACGGCCGCGACGACGCGCCGCAGCCGATGACGCAGTTCTCCTCTTCTTACTCCGACCATGGCAAATCGCTCTCTCCTTCCAGCAGCTTTGCCGTGACGATTGTTGACTGCATTGTCGGGAATGGAACCGCTTTTCCCCGATTCCATTATGCAACGCATGACATGTGGCGGGCGACCGGGACCCGCGCCCCGGCCGCCCGCCCGAGACGACCGTCAGAACAGCGTCTCGTCGTGGTCGTCGGCCGGGTGGGGCGTGTAGGTGATCTTGAACTCGTCGTCGACCGGGGCGTCGGTCGCGTTGAACGCGCCGGCGTTGGACTTGTGGAAGCTCACGGTGCCGTAGGCCGGGACGGTGACCTTCTGCCAGCGGGCGCCCTCGCCGTTGATCTCGACGGCGGCCTCGATGTCCTTGGCCGTCGGGTTGTAGAGGATGCCGGCCAGATCGCCGTTGTCGGCGACGAAGGCGACGGAGCCGAGGCCGCCGTGGCGGCCGTCGCGCGTGTAGTTGGAGGAGGCGACGCGGTGGGAGCCGACCTTCACGTCCTGACCGAAGTTGCGCAGCATGAAGTACTCGAGGTTGCGCTTGACCTTGCCGGTGGAGGAGTCGATGGTGATGACGCCGCGGCGGCCGGAGGTGCCGGCGTAGCTCGGGAAGCCCTGCTCGTCGAGCGCCATGTTCCACAGGTTGATCAGGCCCATGCCGTTGCGCACGAGCCAGGTGCCGATCTCGCCGAACATCACGTGGCTGGCCTCGTCGACGGTGTCGTCGAGCATGCAGCGGCGCTCGGTCATCGCGACCTTCCAGTTCGGGAACTGGCGGGCGCCGTTGTGGACCCACTCGGGCAGGCCGGAGTAGGTGTGGAAGGCGACGCCGGCGAAGGCGTTGGCCTGCGCCGGGGTCATGTACTCGCTCACCGGACGCTGGTAGAAGCGCAGGGAGTCGTCGCCGAAGTAGATCTCGACGTCCGGGAACGTGCGGTCGAGGGCCGGGCGCAGGTACTCGGAGCCCCACTTGGCGAGCTCCTCGGGGGTCCACACGGTGATCGGCCACGGGCAGCCGTTGCTCGGCTCGTTCTGCATGGTCACGGAGGTGATGTGGATGCCGTACCTGGCGTAGGCGGCGATGAACTTGACGAAGTACTGCGCGTACACGTAGTCGATGGTGTCCTGGTAGCGGTAGCCGTTGCCGACGTACTCGCCGAGGCGCAGACGGCCGGCGCCGGAAAGGACGCCGGAGGTCTTCATCCAGGCCGGGGCGGACCACGGGGAGGCCATGATCTTGACGGCCGGGTTGATCTTCACGATCTCCTGCAGGACCGGGATCACGTTCTTCAGGTCGCGGGTGGCGTCCGGCGCGCCGGGCTCGCCCTCGCCGATGGAGAAGTACTGCAGGGAGGCGTCGGCGGCGACGCCCTCGGGCAGGTCGTCGTAGGAGTAGTACTTCTGGCTGGAGAAGTCGCACGAACCGATGGAGATGCGCACGGAGGAGAAGCCGCCCTGCTCGGGACTGAACATCTCCTCGAGGATGGCGTGGCGCTGCTCGGGGCTCATCGAGTTCATGAACAGGGAGGCGGAGGAGTCGGTGATCGCGGCGCCGACGCCCTCCCACATCTGATAGCGGCGGCTCGGGTCGATGACGACCGGAACGGCGTCGCCGTGATCATTTTCGATCACCGGCGTCGCGATCTCGGCGCGCCGATCGGCGAGGTCGCCGGTCGTGCGAGTCCAGCGCTCGTGTGCAAACGGATTGAGAAACTCGGTCATCCTGACCACTCCTTCGTGCTACTGGCGACTAGGGTTCCGTCCATTCGGCCCCGCATCGCCACGCGGCTCCTGATTTGTTCGTACGTGTTCAGTATACACGCGACACGCAGTTCAAAACTTTTTCAATCTTTTTTTGTCATTTTCGATCATGTCGTGATTATTCGTGCTATATTGACTCATGTAACGCCCGACGAACCAAGGAAGTTCGAGACCGCACCGAAGCCGTCGGACAATCGCACCACCGCTCCAAGCACCCCGCGAACGGCGTGCGGACGTTGTGAATAGGGAACAAGAAAGGAACATCATGTCGGCTGCAACCGCTGATGCCACGAACGCCAAGATCGTGGAAAACCCGCCATTCAAGAAGACCGAGCCTATGGCCTACGCCATGGGCGACATCGGCAACGGCTTCTACTTCCAGCTGGTCACCAACTACGCGATGATCTACATGACCGACGCACTGGGCATCAGCCCCGCCATCGCCGGCATCATCATCTTCGTCGGCAAGCTCATCTCCGCCTTCACCGATTTCGGCACGGGCGTGTGGGCCGACAACGCGCCGCTGCGCAAGGACGGCCGCTACCACTGGTTCGTGCGCACCCTGCGCTACCCGCTGATGGCCGTCATCGTCCTGACCTTCCTGCCGTTCGTCTCCAGCTGGGCGCTGCCGATGCGCATCACGTACATCACCGTGATCTACATCCTCGGCGTGGCCTGCTACTCCGCGACCTCCGCCCCGTACGGCTCCTTCGCCTCCGTCTCCACCCCGGTCGTCAAGCACCGTGACGAGATGGCCGCGGGCCGTGGCTTCGGTTCGACCGCCGGTGGCATCATCGTGACCTTCATCCTGCCGCTCGTGATGTACACCACCGTCAAGGACTCCACCGGCGCCGACAAGAAGGTCCTCAACGGACCGGTCCTGATCTGGGTCGCCATCGTCTTCGCCATCCTGCTGTGGATCTGCTACGAGATCACCCTGCGCGGCACCGTCGAGCGTATCCGCGTCGAGAAGGGCACCAACGAGCACGTCCCGCTGTGGAAGTCCGTCAAGTACATGTTCTCCAACCGCGCCATGGTCGCCCTGATGCTCGCCGCCCTGCTGCTCATCTTCGCCCAGATGTTCGCCGGCGCCGTGAACGCCTACCTGTACAAGGACTACTTCGAGAACACCGCCGCCCTGGCCATCCTGGCCGTCCAGAACGTGCCGGTCCTGATCGTCGCCCCGTTCGTGCCGGCCATCTGCGACAAGTACGGCAAGAAGCTCGTGTGCGGCATCCTGCTGGTCTTCACCACCGTCGTCTACGTCCTGATGTTCTTCCTGCACATCACCAACCCGTACGTCTTCGTGGCCTTCTCCATCGTCGCCATCTTCGGCAACGGCGTGTTCGGCCTGATGGTCTGGTCCTTCATCACCGACATCATCGACGACATCCAGGTCAAGACCCACACCCGCGAGGACGGCACCGTGTACACCGGCTACATGTTCGCCCGCAAGATCGGCCAGGCCCTCTCCGGCCTGCTCCCGGGCATCGTCCTGACCGCCACCGGCTACGTGACCGCCGACGCCGGCGAGGCCGTGCGCCAGTCCGCCGAGACCCTGAACAACATCTACGGCGTCGCCACGCTGGCCCCGGCCATCGGCAACGGCCTGATCGCCCTCATCCTGCTCTTCTTCTACCCGCTGTCCGGCGAGATCTCCAAGAAGAACGCCGCGGTCCTCGACGAGCGCCGCGCCAAGGGCGAGATGTGATCCCGTGATCCATCCGGTGCGGGCCGGGTTCGATTCCCTTGTCCCGGTCCGCACCCCTCTCTCCTCTTTTTCTTTCCATCGGCCCCGGGCCGCGGATCCACCTGCTGGTTCCGCGGCCCGGGGTTTTTCGTCCCGTTCACGGCTCACGGTCCGCCATCCTCCGCTCACGGTCCGCCGTCCGCCCCGATCCATCGCCCGATGTGATATGATCGTTAATGATCAGTAACGTTCATACTTTTACATCAAGGAAGTTCATCATGATCAATCTCGCCGCAATGATGCCCGCCGCGTTCACCACCGACCCGAAGCACCTCGTCTCCATCATCGTCGTCGCCGTGGTGGTCACCGTCGCCAGCTACGCCGTCAACTACTTCACCAAGCGCCGCTGAGCATCGTCCGCCCACCCCTTTGCCCGACGCGCCACGCCATTAATGTAAAGATAGTTTGCATTAATGGCGTCGTCGGATTACGATGATGGAGACGGCATACGGAGCGGCCGACGATGTGCAACGACGTCCACCGGCGACCGCAACCGACGCCCCCGTTCAACGACGAAGGAAGGGCACCATGGCACCCACCGCAAGCGAGCTCGGCGCGATCGCGGCGTTGTTCGACCTCGAGGGCGAGGTCGAACGCATAGAACCGTACGGCGACGGGCACATCAACGCGACGTACCTCATCACGACCACCATGCGCCGCTACATCCTGCAGCGCATGAACACGAACGTCTTCCCGGACACCCCGAACCTGATGCGCAACATCGAGCTGGTCACCGCGTTCCTGCGAGCCAAGGGCCAGGAGACGCTCGACGTCATCCCCCTCAAGACCGGCGCATCGTACGCCTCGCTGCCGGACGACGGCGGCGAATGGCGCACGTACGCGTTCATCGAGGGCACGACCAGCTACAGCCTCGTGCCGAACGCGGCCGTCTTCCGCGAGTCCGGCGCGGCGTTCGGCGCGTTCCAGAACCAGCTCGCCGACTTCGACGCCTCGCAGCTGACCGAGCCGATCGCGCACTTCCACGACACCCCGCACCGCTTCGGCGACTTCAAGGCCGCGCTCGAGGACGACGTGATGGGCCGCGCCGCGACCTGCCGGCCGGAGATCGACTTCTTCCTCGACCACGCCGACCAGTACGCGGTGATCATGGAGGGCCTGGCCGACGGCTCGATCCCGCTGAGGGTCACGCACAACGACACCAAGCTCAACAACATCCTGATGGACGCCGAGACCGGCAGGGCGCGCGCGATCATCGACCTCGACACGATCATGCCCGGATCGATGCTCTTCGACTTCGGCGACTCGATCCGCTTCGGCGCCTCCACCGCGCTCGAGGACGAGAAGGACCTCGACAAGGTGCACTTCAGCACCGAGTACTTCCGCGCGTACGCCGAGGGGTTCATCGGCGAGGTGCGCGACAGCGTCTCGCCGCGTGAGGCCGAGCTGTTCGCGTTCGCCGGCAACATGATGACGATGGAGTGCGGTATGCGCTTCCTCGCCGACTATCTCGCCGGCGACGTCTACTTCGCGACCAAGTATCCCGAGCACAACCTCGTGCGCGCCCGCACGCAGATCAAGCTGGTGCGGGAGATGGAGAAGAAGGCCGACGAGATCCGCGCGATCGTCGACGAGGTGATGGCCGGAGGCGCGCGATGAGCGCCACGACGGCCGCAGCCGCCGACGACGCGTTCGCGCGCATCGACGCCCTCATCGACTACGCGGTCGAGCATCTCGACCTCGATCCGCGCGACGCCGACTGGACCCGCAACCGTCTGCTCGCCCTCGGCGAGGAGGGACTGGATGACGAGGACGAGGTCATGGGACTGCTCTCCCAGCGTCCCTCCCGCATCGAGGACCGGTTCGCGGCGATCGAGCGCGGCGACGGAGGCATGGCCGCGATGCGCTGGTTCTACGACTACTGCGTCGCGAACACGTACGTGAAGAAGTCGAAGCTCGACGCCAACCCCCGCTTCGACTCGCACGGTCTGACCGTCACCATCAACCTCGCCAAGCCCGAGTTCAAGAACATGCGCAGGGCCGCGGCCGGCAACGCGACGGCGGGCGGCTATCCGAAGTGCACGATCTGCCACGAGAACGAGGGCTTCGCGGGCCGCGACAAGCGCACGCTCAGGACGATCCCGGTCTCCCTCGGCGGCGAGCGCTGGTTCTGGCAGTTCTCCCCGTACGGCTACTTCCGCGAGCACGGCATCTGCGTGAACCGCGAGCACACGCCGATGCACGTGGACCGCGACACGTTCGGCCATCTGCTCGACTTCGTCGACCGGTTCCCCGGCTACTTCCTCGGCTGCAACGCCGCGCTGCCGCGCATCGGCGGCTCGGTGCTCGCCCACGACCACTACCAGGGCGGCGGCGAGGCGCTGCCGATGTTCCATGCCCCGGCGTGGGCCGTGCTGAGCACGCCCGCCGGTCTGCCGGACGCGACCGTCGAGATCCTCGATTGGCCGGGCACGGCCGTGCGCGTGGTCTCGCGCTCGCGCGACGCGATCGTCGAGGTGTCCGACGCGATCCGCCGCGCATGGATCAACCACGACGACGAGGCGCACGGCATCACGAGCCGCGCCCCCGCGACCGGCGAGCGCCAGTCGGCCCTCTCCCCCAGCGTGATCGTCACCGACCGCGGCTACGAGATGCACCTGATCTTCCGCAACAACGCGGTCAGCGAGCGCTACCCGGAGGGCGTGTTCCACGCGCACCCCGAGTACTGGCCGATCAAGCAGGAGCCGATCGGTCTGATCGAGGCGCAGGGACTGTTCATCCTGCCCGGCCGCCTGATCGACCAGCTGGGCCGCATCGAGGCGGCGCTGGCCGCGGGAGGCCCGCTGCCGGAGTCGGAGCGCGAGTTCGAGCTGCAGTGGACCGAACTGGTCGCGAAGCTCAACGGCAACCGCGATCCGGAGATCATCCATGCGGCCGTGCGCGACGAGCTCGGCTCCGTGTGCCACCGCATCCTCGGCAACACCGCCGTGTTCAAGGACCGACGGCTCACCCTCGACTTCCTTGGGGCCATCGGCTTCAACGGATCCCCGATGTAGGGGAAAAACACACCACACGACAACACCCACAACCCACCAACCCGAAAGGAAACCATCATGGCCGAAGTCATCATCGTCAAGAACGAGGAGGAGGCCGGCGAGATCTACGGCCGCTGCGTGGCGGACCTCATCAAGGCCAAGCCGGACGCGGTGCTGGGCCTGGCGACCGGCTCCAGCCCGCTGGCCGCCTACCAGGCGCTCGCCAAGATCGTCAAGGACGAGGACATCGACGTGAGCCAGGTGCGCGGCTTCGCGCTCGATGAGTACCTCGGTCTGCCGCTGACCCACCCGGAGTCCTACCACTCCACCATCCACCGCACGGTCGTCGAACCGCTCGGCCTCGACCCGGAGAAGGTCCACGTGCCCGGCGACGTGCTCGACGGCGCGCCTCTTGAGGACGGCGACAAGATCGCCGCCGCCGGCCCCGCCTATGATGCGGCGATCGAGGCCGCGGGTGGCATCGACGTGCAGATCCTCGGCATCGGCACCGACGGCCACATCGGCTTCAACGAGCCCGGCTCGTCGCTGGCGTCCGGCACGCGCGTGAAGACCCTGGCCGAGCAGACCCGCATCGACAACGCGCGCTTCTTCGACGACGACATCAACCAGGTGCCGACCCACTGCATCACGCAGGGCATCGGCACGGTGCTCAAGGCCCGCCACCTCGTGCTGCTCGCGTTCGGCGCGGGCAAGGCCGAGGCCATCGAGGAGACCGTCGAGGGCGGCGTGAGCGCGTTCTGCCCGGCCTCCGCGCTGCAGCTGCACCCGCACGCCACGATCATCATCGACGAGGAGGCCGCGTCGCGTCTGCGCCACAAGGACTACTACCGCTACGCCTTCGCCCACAAGCCGGCGTGGCAGGGCATCTGAGGCCTAATCTGTAATCCGATACCGATCGGGCTCCCCTCGGCCGGCGTCCGCCGGCAGATCCCCTCGGGGAGGGGAGCCCGCATGGTGCGAAAGGAGCATGTCATGGCAGAGGACAGAGACGCGATCGTCGCGCGGGTGACGGCGGCGTTGGAGGGCGAGGCCCGTCCGGTCGCGATCCGCGGGGCCCGCAAGGTCGACGCGGGCGGCGTGCGCGACAACTTCTGGGTGGTCTCCGACGCGCGCGGCGTGATCGTCGCGTCCGGCACGACCGCCGCGAACGGCGCGGGCGAGGAGGCATTCGAGCATGCGTGCCGCACGGTCGGCATCGACCCGGCCACGACGTCGGCCGCCATCCCGTCCGGCGGCCCGATCGACGCGCACGGCGGGGTGATCGACGCGGACGGACGGATCCTCACGCCCGGCTACGTGGACATCCACTCGCACGGCGCGTGGGAGAGGAGCTTCGACGACGGCCCGGACGGCATCGACGTGGCGCGCGCCGGTCACGCGGTCCACGGCACCACCCGTCAGGTGCTCTCGCTGATCACCAACCCGATGGACGTGATCTGCCGCAACATCCGCACCGTACGCGAGAAGATGGCCTCCGGCCGTCCCGACATCCTCGGCTGCCATCTGGAGGGCCCGTTCCTCGCGCTCAAGCGCAAGGGCGCGCACGATCCGAACTGCCTCAAGGATCCGACGTCGGATCTCGTCGACGAGATGCTCGAGGCGTCCGGCGCGGGCATCGGTTCGGGCCGTCACGGCGGTTCCGGCGCGCTCGGCTGCATCCGCCAGATCACGATCGCGCCCGAGTACGAACACGGCATCGGCGCCATCAAGCGGTTCGCCGCCGCCGGCGTGGTGCCGGCCGTGGGCCACTGCGACGCCGACTACGAGACCGCCAAGGCCGGCTTCGACGCGGGCGCGGGCATCATGACGCACATGTTCAACGCGATGAACGGTCTGCATCACCGCGAGCCGGGCCCGATCCCGGCGGCCGTGGAGGATCCGCGCGTCACGATCGAGCTCATCAACGACGGCTTCCACGTGCAGGATCCGATGGTGCGGCTCGGATTCGGGCTCGCGCCGCATCGCATCGCGTTCGTCACCGACGCGATGGCCGCGACCGGCTGCCCGGACGGCGCGTACAAGCTCGGCGAGCTCGACGTGAACGTCGTCGACGGGCACGCCCGGCTCGTGTCCAACGGCGCGATCGCCGGCTCCACGCTGACGCTCGAGGTCGCGATCCAGCGCGCCGTGCTGGAGCTCGGCTTCACACCGGCGGACGCGGTCGAGGCCGCGACGCTGACCCCGGCCCGCGCGTTCGGCTTCGACCATCCGAACCCGGTCACCGGGGCGCCGCTGGGTCTGGTCACCGCCGGCTACGCCGCCGACTTCAACCTGCTCGATCCGGCCTCCTGGGCCGTCGAGCACGTCTGGTGCGCCGGCCGCAACCTCAAGTAAGGTCTCCTCGGCGCGAATGTTTTGCGTTGGTTGCGCAACCAACGCAAAACATTCGCGCCGAGGAAGCGCAACACCAGTGGCTGCGGCACCACTGCGACCACCGCTACAGCAGGGCGTTGGCGACGGCCATCGCGGCCACGCCGCCGAAGCCCATCACGGTCAGGCAGAAGCCGGAGAGCCTCGCGTTGCCGAGGACCTTGTCGGTGAAGATCGCCGAGAAGATGCCGGCGGGCGCGAAGCAGATGAACACGACGGCCTTGCGGGTCATGGCGTCGAACGGCAGCAGATGCCATGCGGCGAAGGCGAACAGCAGACCGAAGGCGAATCGGCAGGCGACGATCAGCAGCGCGTCCGTCACGTCGCGGCGCGAGCCGGGCAGATCCATCATCATGCCGATCATCAGCATCGAGACGACGGTGTTGCCATCGGCGATCGGCGAAAGGAAGTCGGCGACCGGCATCGGCGGCTTGACGCCGGCGACCATGAGGATCGTCATGACCATGTAGACGTCGAACGGCACGGACGTGAGGAAGTTGCGTGCGATGGTGCGCGCGAACGCACGCCGCGCCAGCCGGCGCGCGTCGCGGTCGGTGGGCGGTGCGTCGTGCGGCACGACCGTCACGGACGGATCGGGGCCGATCTGCGAGGCGAGCGGGCGCGACGAGTCGATGTGGAGCAGCGCGGCGGTGGTCACGTAGTTGCCGGCGGACATCATGATGGAGTTGCCGACGTCGAACATGATGGCCGGCAGCGCCGCGGCCGGGCCGATGAAGGTCGTCAGGATCGGCAGCGTGAAGTTGCCGACGTTGAAGCCGGCGCCGTTGAGCATGAGGAACGCGCGTTGGGCGACCGGCATGCGCCGCGAGACGACGAACATCGTGACCAGCGGGATCGTCGCGCACGCGAAGGCGAACACGGAGATCCACAGCAGGCCCAGATCGTGCCGTCCGGTGGCGAACGACGAGACGATGGCGGCGGGCAGGGTGATGTTGAGCACCACCTTCTGCAGGACCTTGTGCTCCCCCGCGCCGAACAGTCCCACGCGCTTCAACGCGTATCCGACGAGGACGATGGTCAGTATCTTCGCGACGGCCAGCATGGCGGCTCCTTGCCTTGGATTCGTACGGCGGCATCGTCAATCATCAAACACAAGGGCGACTCCCGAACGGGAGCCGCCCTTGTGCGCGCAAACATATCAGAAAGAACAGGGAGGGGAGAGCGTCAGACGACGCTCAGGCGAGGATCACTCGTCGACGCCCCAGACGCGGACCTTGCCCGGAGCCACGTCGCCGAGCAGGTGGGTCGGCGCCGGGTTGAGCTCGAACTTGCCGTCCTCCGGAACGGTGGACTCGTTGAGCGGGCCGTTGCCCTTGTGGACGGTCACGGTGCCCCAGGCCGGGACGGTGACCTTCTGCCAGTGGGCGCCCTCGCCGTTGATGGTGAAGGCGGCCTCCAAGGGCTTGCCGGTCGGGTTGTAGATGTGGGCGGCCACGTCGCCGTTCGGGGCGAGGAAGGCCACGGAGCCCAGACCGCCGGACCAGCCGTCGGGGGTGTAGTTGGAGGAGCGGACGACCACGGAGCCGGGCTCGACGTCCTGGCCGAAGGCGCGCAGCATGAAGTACTCGAGGTTGCGGATGACCTCGCCGGTCTCGTGCTGGATGGTCACGACGCCGCGGCGGCCGGTGGCGCCGACCTGGTTCGGCAGGCCGCGCTCGTCGAGCGCGAGGTTCCACAGGGCGATGAAGGACTCGCCGGTGCGCACCAGCCAGTTGCCGATGATGCCGGACATGATGTGGGCGGCGTCCTCCGGGGTCTCCTCGATCATGCAGCGGCGCTCGGTCATGCCGAACATCCAGTGGCTGTAGGAGCGGTTGGCGTTGAAGACGTTGGTGTACGGGCCCTCGTAGGTGTGGAAGGTCAGACCATCGACGGCGGCGGCCTCGTCCGGGGTGACGATGTCGCGGACCTTCCACTGCAGGTTGTGCATGGAGTCGTCGTTGATGAAGATGCGCATCTCCGGGTAGGTGTCGTTGAACGCCGGGCGCAGGAAGTTGGCGGCGAACTCGGCCTGCTGCTTGAGGGTCCACATCATGGCCGGCCACTTCGGGGCGTTGGACGGCTCGTTCTGGACGGTGACGCCCCAGATCGGGATGCCGATCTTCTCCATCTCCTGGACGTACTTGACGAAGTAGCGGGCGTAGGTGCCCTCGAAGGAGTCGTGCATCGGGTCGAAGCCGTTGCCGGTCCACTCGTTGAAGCGCAGGTGGCCGCCCTGGCACAGGTGGCCCGTGTTCTTCATCCACGCCGGGGCGGACCACGGGGAGGCGATGATCTTGATGGACGGGTTGATCTTCAGGATCTCGAGCAGCACCGGGATGATGTGCTTGAAGTCCTTGGTCGCGTCCGGGGCGCCCGGCTCGCCGGTGCCGAGGGAGAACTTGGTGAGCAGGTTGTCGTGCTCGCCGAAGGGCAGATCGTCATAGGTGTAGTACGGCTGCGCGGCCGGCTCGCAGGAGCCCAGCGGGATGCGGATGACGGAGAAGCCGCCCTTGTCCGGGTTGAAGCAGTCGTCGAGGAACTCGTGGCGCTGCTCGGCGTCCATCGAGTTCCAGATCAGGGAGGCGGCCGCGTCGGTGATGGCGGCGCCGGCGCCCAGCCACGGCTGCTTGCGGTCGGCCAGATCGACGACGATCTTGGCGGCATCGCCCGGATCGGAG
Source organism: Bifidobacterium santillanense (assembly GCF_018555385.1). GTDB lineage: Bacteria > Actinomycetota > Actinomycetes > Actinomycetales > Bifidobacteriaceae > Bifidobacterium > Bifidobacterium santillanense. Next base: position 43,714 of record NZ_JAFEJS010000014.1, on the reverse strand, counting down.
ACGACCTCGGGGGCGGCCAGGGTCTCGCGGCGCTGCGTGAGATCGCCGGAGGTGACGGTCCAGAATTCGTTGCTGTACTTGCTCATTGCTGTCCTTAGGTGTGTGTGCCTGTACATCCTTACGGGCCCCGGTACGTCTCCGTGCCGTTCCCGTGAACGATTCACACTATAGCACTTTCAATCAGTTTTAATCAAGTCCAATCAAGCATGTTCAGCGTGTCGCCGTCGGAACGGCGACGCAAAGTGCCGTTTTCACACGGTTTTCGCAGGGTGTCCCTACAATAAGAGCAGTAATGATCACAAATGCGCACTGCGATGCGCACGGCCGTGATCACTGGCAAGGAAGTGAAAGACAGTAACCATGGCGGATATGACGAACGCGGCACCGGGCGCGACGACGCCCGACACGACCGGAACCGGCACCGGCACCAACGCGCAGACCAACGACGGCAAGCGCGACTACCTGCCGGCCGAACGGCAGAACATGATCCTCAACCTGCTCACGCGCCAGAGCGTGGCCACCGTGGCCGAGCTCGCCACGCTGCTCAACACCACGGAGATCACCGTGCGCCGCGATCTGACCGCGCTGAGCAACGCCGGTCTCATCAAGCGCGTGCGCGGCGGCGCGATGTCCGTCGGCGACGCGGCCGAGAAGGGCGCCGCGGTGCCCGCCATCGCCAACACGTCGTTCTCCGAGCGCACCCCGGCCGGCGCCATCGCCATCAAGCCGGCCACCCGCACCGTCGAGCTCGGCCTCGACCAGCCGGCGATCGGCGTGATGCTGCCCGAGCCGAGCTTCTTCTGGCCGGGGGTCATCGAGCACATGCGCACGTACGCCTCGCGTCTCGGCCTGCGCATCGTCACGCGCGAGACCGCGTACGACATCGACGCGCACGAGGACGAGATCCTCGACGACCTCGCCTCCGATCCGACCGTCTGCGGCGTCATCGCCGCGCCCAGCTCACACCCGGCGTACGGCCGCAAGGCGTGGAGATGGATCGAACGGTCCGATACGCCCGTCGTCGTCATCGAACGCGATCTGCCGATGCTCGGCGAATGCTTCGTCGACTCCGTGCGCACCAATCATCCGTACGGCGTACGCAAGGCCGCCGCGCACTTCATCAAGCACGGCCACAAGCTCATCGGCGCCGCGTTCAACGATTCGCCGACCTCCTCGATGATCCAGGAGGGATGGCGCGACGTCGTCGACTCGACCGACGCCTTCTCCTGCCCGTTCATCTTCGACGGCATCCAGCCGTATGACACGAAGGGCGTCAACGCGATCGTCGACAAGATCATCATGTCCGGGGTCACGGCGATGCTCGTCCACTCCGACTATCTGGCGATCGCCATCGCGCAGGCGCTCGAACGCCGCGGGCACCGCGTGCCGGAGGACCTGTCGATGATCTCGATCGACGGCTTCGCGACGCCGAGCTCCCGCCCGCTCACGGTGCTGCGCTCCTCCGACAAGGACCTCGCCGAGGTCGCACTCAGCACGCTGCTCTACCGCATCCAGAACCCGGACGCCGCGACCCGCCACACGCTCGTCGACCCGAACCTCATCGACCGCGGCTCCGTCGTCGACGTGCGATAAAGGCGTCGACGGCTCCCCTCCATGGGAGAGCCGTCGACGGAATCGGACTCTGCCTACAGTTCGACGGTTTCCTTGCCCGGATCGTCCTTGATGTGCGCGAACTTGGCGGCCAAGGCCTCCTTGTTGCGCTTCTCGTCCTCCTCCTTGGCCTTCTTCTTGGCCGCGGCCGGATCCCACAGCACGTCCTCGCGGTGCTTGGCCCATTCGGCCGCCGCGAGCGGGGCGATGTAGTCCGCGACGGCGTCGATGGTCGTCCCCTCGGACGCGCCGGCCGGATCCGCGGCCTTCGCGCGCACGTCGAGCAGCCCGCGGATCCGGTCGTCGGTCAGGCAGATGCGCGGCACCGCGATCTGCTCGCGCAGTTCGTTGACCGCCAGCAGCACCGGCAGCACCGCGCGTACGGCGGCCTCGTCGGCACCCGACGACACCGCGCCGATCAGCGCGTCGCACACCGTCAACGCCACGGCGAACCGGCGGGCCGTCGCCTCGACCAGCGCGTCGGACGGCCGGAAATCGTCGTCGGCCGGGTCCGCGCCATCGACCTCGTTCGCCCCGTCGCCGGACGGCACCACGTACTCCCCCGCGTCGAACGCGCCGGCGTCCACGGCGGCCTCGACGGCATCCAGCGTCTCGTGCACGGCCACGGACGCGGCATCGGACCAGTCGGAGCCCAACGATTCGGCGGCCTCGTCCACCAGCGAGGCGTCGCCGGACTCGGCGTACCCGGCCATCGTGTCGTAGGCGTCGTTGGCGGCGAGCAGCGCATCGACGATCGACTGCGGACGGCCCGGGATCGTGTCGGCGCCCTCGTAGACGAACTCGGCGTCGGGGACCGTGACGTCCTCACCGGTGATGACACGCGCGAACGCGCGGGTGACGCGCACCTGCAGGTTCTCCGCATACTTCGCGTCGTTGTCCATCCTCATGGCCTCGGTCAGCGGCCACAGTGCGATCAGCCGCGCGCCCGACTCGGCGGCCTCGCGCACCGCCGGCAGCGCGGCCACGCGCGCCACGTCGTCATCGTTCAGTTCGAAGGTCATTCCACAGCTCCTTTGCGTCGTATCACCACCCGATTCTAGTGGGCGCTCACTCGATGCCGGCGGCGGGATCGACATACGTGATGGACATCACACGGCCGGTGTCGCTGTCGAACGTGATCGACGTGATGGAGGCGAGCGCCGTATGGCGCAGGAACATCCAATGCTCGGCGTGACCGGTCTCGAGCAGGTGGCGGAACGACCAGATCGGCGACTCGTGGCTCACGACGATGATCTGCTCGCCGGCGTGCTGCCGGATCTTCTCGCGTGCGAACGCGCCGACGCGCTCGGCGATGTGCGCGTACGACTCGCCCCAGCTGGGCTTCCACAGGTTGCGCACGAGCCTCCAGTTGCCGTTCTTCCACAGCGCGCCCTCGCCGTGGCCGATGCGCTTGCCCCTGAACTCGTTGCCGGCCTCGATGACGCGTTCGTCGGTGACGAGCTCGAGCGGCGCCTCGCCGCGCTCCTCGCGCACCGGGTTCAGCGCGTCGAGGATCGCGCCGGCGGTCTCGCGCGTGCGGTCGAGCGGCGAGGAGTAGACCGCCGATACCGTGTTCATCTGCGGACTCGAGGCGATGTACTCGGCCGTGGCCTCGGCCATGCGCCGGCCCACGTCGGACAGGTGGAAGTCGGGCAGGCGCTCGTAGAGCAGATGGTCGGGGTTGTACACCTTGCCGTGACGGACGAAATGGATGGTGGTGGCAGTCATCGCCGGCCCTCCTTATGGTCTCGGATACTCCGTCCAATCTACCGCGTGTCGTCGAACGCTCTCGCGTAGAGTTGCGGCCGACGCAATCGTGCGACGCACCCTTTGCGCGACCAAGAAGGACAACACATCATTCGATGAGGGCTTCGTCGCCCAACGCCAAGGACGACGAGGGACATCCAATCGGGAGCGGAAAGGAGCAGGTGCTGTCATGTCCGAACGCAACAACACGAACACGAACCGTACGGGGGTGGCCGCCGCCATCAGGGACGTCGGCGGCAAGGTGTTCGGCGGCTACGCGGAGCTGCTGCGCATCCCGCACACCGCCCGCTACTCGATCGGCGGAGTCATCGCCTGCATGCCGTTCCCGATGGTGGGCATGACCATCACGATCTCCGTGCAGCACTACTACGGCAACTACTCGCTGGCCGGACTGCTCACCGCCATCCAGGCGATCGCGCTGGCCGTCACCACGCCGCTGCTCGGCAAGCTCACCGACAAGTTCGGCCAGCGTCAGGTCTCGATCCCGACGATCATCGTATGGATCGTCGCCGCGATCGCGCTGACCACGTCGATCACGAACCGCGCGCCCGAATGGGTGCTGTACTGCCTGACGCCGTTCCTCGCCGCGATCCCGCCGTGGGGCGCGATGAGCCGCGCCCGCTGGACCCGTCTGCTCAAGGGCGACCGCGAGCGCACGAACCGTGCGCTGAGCCTGTGCGGCGTGCTCGACGAGTGCATGTGGGTGGTTGGCAACCCCCTGGCCTCGACGCTCGCCGTGATCTCGGGTCTGCTCGCGTTCTCGTTCACCGGCGTGTGCGTGGTGGTCGGCGCGCTGATGTTCCTCACGGAGCTGACGACCGAGCCGCCGTCGCAGACCGATCTGGCGCGCGCCGACGGCATCACGCGCCGGGAGTACCGAGAGCGCGAGGCCGCGAAGGCCGAGGCGCTCAAGGCGGAGACCGCGGCCGAGGAGACGCGCCGTCGGCTGCGGAGCGAGGGCGTGACGGACGAGGCGGTCGTCACGCGCGAGATCGAACGCGCGGTGGCCGACGCCCGATCGGGCAAGAAGGCGTCGATCTGGGGTCCGGGCCTGATCGCCGTGTGCGTGACGTGGTTCGGTCTGGGCGCGTTCCAGTCGGCCGCGGGCATCTCGATCATCGCATTCGCGACCGAGGCGAACATGAAGCAGTACACCGGCTTCGTGTTCGCGTGCTTCTCGTTCAGCTCGCTCATCGGCGCGCTCGTCTACGGCGCGAAGAACTGGACGATTCCGCTGTGGAAGCGCTTCTACTTCTGTCTGGCGGTGGTGAACCTCGGCATCGGGTCGTTCCTGTTCGCCAAGCACCTGTGGGTGATCATGATCATCTACCTGGTGATCGGCGTGTGCCAGGCGCCCACGTGGATCAACGGCAACCAGCTGATGCTGCACCTCGTGCCGCCGTCGCGCCTGACCGAGGGCATGGCATGGATGGGCGCGATGAACTCGATCGGCTCGTCGGCCGGATCAGCGATCGCGGGCCAGTTCATCGACCGGATGGGCTCGCACGGCGGCTTCCTCGTCGTGACCGCGCTGGCACTGACCTCACTGGCGATCGCGCTGATCGGTTTGAGGCAGATCAAGTCCTCCACCGAGCAGCCCACCCTCACGGAGGTGGCGGTCTAGCCCGCCCGGTTCCTCGGCGCGATTCCTTTGCGCAAAACCGCTCTTTTGCACAAAGGATTCGCGCGGAATCCGTTTCGGCGCGGAACTTTTGCGCAAAACACCTCCTCAGCGCAAGGAAATCGCGCCGAGGAGGTGGGCGTCAAGGAAGCGGAGGGGACCGAAACGGGGATGCTACTTCGGCCAGCCCTTGGGGGTGTGCTCGAGCGACCACACGCCGAGCTTGTGGGAGAAGCTGTTCTCCCACTTGGCCTCGAGCTGCTCGGCCGTGAGCCTGTTCTCGGCCGACTTGAGACGGTTCATCGCGTTGGTGTGGGTGTCGTCGAGCAGCCACTTGCGGATGAGGAAGTTCCAGACCATCACGACGGCGGTGGCGATCAGCTTGCCGATGTTCGTACGCAGCAGGTACTCCGCGTGCTGCGTGTTGAACGCGTCGTGGTTCATGCCGTAGGTGGAGATCCAGATGATCGCGTCGTTCATGAACAGACCGATCACGGCGCCCACCACGAAGATGAGGATCTCCATCCAGCGAGCCATGTCCGAACGGTGCTTGAACACGAACTTCATGCTCGCGAGGTAGTTGAAGATCAGGGAGATGATGAAGGAGATGGTGGCGGCCAGCACGTTGTGCATGTGGAACACACCGACCAGGATGTTCAGGATGCCCCAGTCGATGACGAAGGCGACGACACCGACGATGCCGAATTTCATAAGCTGCGCGATCAGTTTTCTCACAGAGGGTAATTCAACACCAGACGCCTGACCGCCGGCTGGTCGTTCCCTGCACCCTCCCCCAATCCTTCCCGAATGATTCCGTCCGACTCCCCCGGTCCGTCTCGCGGAACTAGACTGGGTGCCGTACGTCGTACCGCATTTTCCGTCAAGGAGGAATCATGCCCGTCATTCACACCCATGTCTCCGTCAAGACCACGCCCGAGCAGCGCGAGGCCCTGAAGACCGCGTACGGCAAGGCCATCACCGCCGTGCCGGGCAAGTCCGAGGGCTGGCTGATGTGCCCGTTCGAGGACGAGATGCCGATCTACTTCGGCGGCTCCGACGACCAGCCGGCCGCCTACGTCGAGGTGAACGTGTTCGGCCGTTCCGTGCCGGGCTCCGCATGGGAGAAGCTCACCGAGCAGATCATGGCCGCGCTCAACTCCACGCTGGGCATCCCCGAGGAGCGCACCTACATCCGCTACACCGCCACCACCGACTGGGGCTGGAATGGAGGCAACTTCTAGTTGCCGATCAGGTGATGAATATGGGAAACCCCGCGCATCGAGCGCGGGGTTTCCCATATTGTCCTGCGACGTTCGCGACGCTATCGCTGCTCACTGCTACGAAGAGCCCACTGGGCTCTTCGTCAGACGATCTTCGGCATCGGGGTGGTCAGGGAGGTGGTCAGGTTGACGTGGACCAGTCCGGCGCCGGCGTGGACCTCGACCTTCTTCAGGGTCACGGTGCGCTCGCCCTCCGGGGCGCGGTCGTTGTCGGTCATCGTCGCCGGGGACTTGACCGCGACCAGCGCGAGATCGGCCAGCGAGAAGCCGGCGGACTCGCACAGCTTGACGGCCTCGTCGCGGGAGGCGAGGAAGCCGTCCTTGAGCAGGACGCGCTCGGCCGGCACGCCGTAGGAGTGCTCGGCGACCCACTTCACGTTCTCGATGACGGACATGCCCTTGTGGCTGTGCGGGCGGGCCGGCATCGAGCCGTTCTCGAGCACGTCGACGAACGCGTCGAGCTGCGGGGCGAGCGCCTCGCCGCCGTCGCGGTACAGGTTGCCGATGATCGGATCGCGGAACTCGAGCTTCTTGGCGGTCTCCTTGAGGGACGGGATCTGGTCGTCCTCGCCGTCCCACAGGTTGATGAGCGGGAAGGTCGGGATGTCGAGCTGCTCGAGATGTTCCACGTGGAACGGGTAGCGCCACGCGAGCTCCGGATCGTCGCGCCAGGTGGAGGCGCGGGTCACGACGATCGCGGCGGACGGCCACTGCGCGCCGAACTCGCGGCAGGCGATGTCGAGCCACTTCTGGGCGCCGGCGTCGGTGCCGTAGCCGGCCTCGACGATGACGACGTCGTGCAGCGAGCACGCCATCTCGACGGACACGAGCGTCGGGATGCCGATGGACACGTTGGCGAACGGGCCGCCGTGCACGTAGACCGGGGAACCGTTGACGGTCTCGGTCTTGGCCGGCTGGACCGCGGTGGCGAGCATGTCGGTGATGCGCCACAGGTCGATGAACTCGCCGAAGGTGACGGCCTTGCCGTCCTTGGTGCCGGCGATCATCCTGGACACGCGCTGGCCGATCTCGTCCATCGAACGGGACAGGCACACGATCTGCATGAGCTCGGAGGTCGGGGTGAGCACGACGCGCTCGGCCACGTTGCCCTTGCCGTAGTCCACGGCGATGGAGCGCAGGGAGCGGCTCGGCACCTCGGAGACGCGCGGCACGAGCACGTCGTCGAGCTTGCCCTCGTCGATCGCCTTCTCGGCGAAGGAGACGAGCAGGTTCTGCGCGGCCGCGATGGCGGCCATCTCGCCGCACAGACCCCAGTCGATGAGCTCCGGGTGGGTCAGGGAGGCCTTGCCGCCGCCGGACGCACCGCCCTTGGAACCGGCGGCGGTGATGCCCATGGACGGCTGGCGCAGCACGGCGGCCGCGTCGATGCCGCGCTTGTTGAGCGCGTCGATCAGGGCGATGGTGGTGGTGGTCTTGCCCTCGCCGCGGCTCGCCTTGAGCGGGGTGTCGGCGGTCACGAGGATGACCTTGCCGTGCTTGCGCGGCGCATCCGGGTTGTTCTTGAGGTAGTCGAGGTAGCCGAACGCGTCGATCTTCTCGACCAGGCCGTACTGGCTGGTGAAGTCTGCGATGGTGGTCATGGATTTCAGGCCTTTCTTGGTTCCCGGCGGCCGGATGGGCCGCCGAATCACTCACAGATGTAGATGTATATATGACGTACGTAAACGCGATGCTACGGATGCCGTGGAAGTCGCGGCACCCGGGGCATCGCATGACCCGGCGGAAATGACCGGATCAGAAATCGGACATGTGGAAGCCGTTCTTCATCGCCATCGAGCGCGTGTACAGCACGGAGTCGAGCAGCTTCTCGGTCTCGGTCTTGAGCTGGTCGGCCATCGTCTGGTTGGCGGCGGCGAGGATGGATCGGACCTCCTCGTTGCGCACGGCCTCGATGATGTCGTCCGGCTCCAGCGGCTGCACGTCGCCATCCACGTTGTCGGCCTCGAACTCAGCCTCGGCGGCGGACTCGGCCTCCACCTCGGCGTCGGTCAGACCCAGTCGCGCGACCTGCTCGTCGGTGGCGGCGACGAGGCGATGGCCCATCGCGCCGGTCTTCTGCTGGTAGCGGTCGACCGCGTTGGCGGTGTCGGCGAACGCGCCGTCGCACAGGGCTGCGATCACGCGGTTGGCCCAGTAGAAGTTCTCGGTCGTCACGCGCGTGGTGGTGTCGGCGAGGTAGGCCGGCGTCTCGTTCACGTTCGGGTAGAACGGCACGAGCGTGTTGAACGGGTTGGAGCCGTACGCCATCCACTGGATCGCGCGGTTGGCCTGCGGGCGGTACGGGCGGATCTGCATGACGGCCAGCTGGCTCTGGCGGTTGATGCCGATCGGACGGTACATGTGGCGCGTGCGCTCGTCGCCGAGCCTGCCGTACGGATCGTACGGGGTGCCCTGGTAGTGGCCGGAGAGCACGTACTTGATGTCCTCGATGGTCACCTTGCGCTCGGGCTGGCGGGCCCACGGGATGTCGTTGTTCTCCGGGCCGTGGTCGGCCTCGGGGCCGTCCCACACCTCGTCGTACGGGTTGAGGAAGCGCTGCATCCACCACGCGCGCGGGGTGTTGTACACGTGGTCGGAGTCGGAGTGGGAGCCGAACGCGTCGCGCGGGTTGAACGGGGATGTCGACTCGACGGCGAGGTCGAGGTGGTTCTCCTCGATGAACTCGGCGAGGTCCTCGGAGCACATGTGATCGTTCTGGTCGCCCAGGGCGTCGTCCAGATCGAACTCGTCGATGCCGAGCTGGTTCGGCATGGTCACGTAGGCCTCGTCCGGCACGCGCTTGGCGATCCAGTGATGGCCGCCGACGGTCTCGAGCCACCAGATCTCGTCCGCGTCGGAGAAGGCGACGCCGTTCATCTCGTAGGTGCCGTACTCCTCGAGCAGCGCGCCGAGACGGGCGACGCCCTCGCGCGCGGTCCTCACGTACGGCAGGACGATGGTGAGGAAGTCCTCCTCGCCGATGCCGCCGGGCACCTCGGGCTCGTCGCCCCTGGCCGGGACCAGCTCGACGAACGGGTCGGCGCCGAGCACGCGCTCGTTGGTGGTGAGGGTCTCGGTGGCGCTCATCGCGACGTTCGCCTCGTTGACGCCGGCCTCGCCCCAGATGCCCTCCTTGCGGTCCGCGTTCGGCACGGAGGTGTACTGCATCGGATCGTCCGGCAGGTCGATCTCGACGTGGGAGATGACCGCCTTGTAGCGGCGCGGCTGGTCCTCGGGCTTGATGACGAGGAACTGCTTCGGGTTGAACTCGCCGTTGGCGGAGTCCTCGTTGCGGGCGATGATGGTCGAGCCGTCGTAGCTCGCGTCCTTGCCGACCAGAATCGTGGTGCAGGCCATGGTTGCCTAGTTGTCCTTTCGTTGGGTTGGATATTGCAGTCTGCCGCGGGGATCGCGGAATCGGGCCTCAGGCCCTGCCGGTGACGAACATGCCGCCCTGATCGGGGTGCTCGCCGCACCCGCGCAGCTTGTGCAGCAGCTCGTTCATCCAGAAGCCCTGGTTGAGGCCCGGCAGCGGCTCCTTCGTGGCCCACACGTGCAGGTAGTAGTCGTGGTCCTTGTCCGGCGGCTGCGGGCCGTTGTAGCGCATGATGACCGCCGGATCGTTGTCGCGGCCGAGGAACTTCGAGGCCGAGGAGTTGCGTCCCTGCACCGCCTCGGGGATCATCGACGGCATCTGGCGGGAGAAGTCCGGCGGGATCGACAGCGCGTGCGAGTCGTTGAAGTCGAACATCAGCGCGTCGATCGGCAGGTTCGCGACCGTCCAGTGGATCCACTCGAAGCCGCACACCGGAATCGAATCGGGGTCGGTGAACGTCCAGTGCAGGTACCGGGTCTCCGGGTCCACCTCGTCGATGTAGAAGGGGAAGGAGATGACGGGCACGCCACCCGCGCGGTATTCGGGCGCGGCCGCCTTGGCGAAATCGTCGGGAACGACGGTGAAATCAGCGGAAATCTTCATACACCACAGTGTATCGCGTGCCGCGTTGCCCCGTCATTGCGCCGCCGCGCACCCCGGCAACGACGGAGAAGGGGCACGCCCCGAGCCGAGCCCCAACCGATACGGGACGATTTTCCCGGAAAGCCGGCGATGACCTACCGCATCGAGGCCATCGCGTAGAACTTCGCGTACTTGTTGTGGTACAGGTTCCTCGACGCGTTGAACAGCTTGCCGTTCGTCAGGAACGCGTCGTCCTCGATGCAGATGGCGGGATCGCCCTCCTTGAGCTCGAGCAGACGGGCGGGCTCGGCCTCCAGCCACTCCATATGGATCACCTTGTCCACGAAGCCGAAATTCAGTCCCAGATCGTCGCGCACATAGAAAAATGCCCGGCCCCGGGCGGCGGGGAGTGCTCATTCCCGCCGGCCGGGGCCGGACGACAAGGGTGATCCGGACGAAGGGGAAACCGAATCACGTCTGATGGTTCATCGCGGCTTCGGCGCGCCGTATCGCGAGGCGTACGGAGCGCGGCGCCGGGCCGCGGGATGGAAGACGTGGCGAATCCCCCGGCGAAGGGGGTTCCGGCGGACCCGCCGCGTCAAGTCTGGATGATGGGATCAGTCGCCCCAGGCCGGGGTGTAGAAGTCGCCGTTCAGGGCGGCCTCGGCCTTGGCCTTGGCCTCCTCGAAGGTGACCTCGGCCAGCGCGGCGCGCACGTCGTCGAGGGCCACCGGGGTCATCGACAGCGAGTTGACGCCGATACCGGTGAGGATGACGGCCAGATCCGGATCGGCCGCGGCCTCGCCGCACACGCCGACCGGCATGCCGTACTTGTTGCCGGCGTCCGCGATGAGCTTGATCATGCGCAGCACCGCCGGGTGCCATGCGGTCTGGTAGTTGGAGACGGAACCGAGCGTACGGTCGGCGGCCATCGTGTACTGGGTCAGATCGTTGGTGCCGATGGAGACGAAGTCCGCCACCTGCGCGACCTTGTCGGCCATCACGGCGATGGACGGGACCTCGGCCATGACGCCGACCTTCTTCAGGCCGAAGCTCTTGCCGAGCTTGACGAAGTAGGCGGCCTCATGCTCGTCGGCGACCATCGGGGCCATGACCCACAGGTCGGCGTCGGTCTGAGCGTCGGCGGCGGCGAGGGCCTTGAGCTGGCCCTCGAGGACCTCCTTGTGCACGCGCAGGGTGCGCAGACCACGCAGGCCGAGGGCCGGGTTCGGTTCGTCCTCCGGGGTCAGGAACGGCAGCGGCTTGTCGGCGCCGGCGTCGAGCATGCGGATAACGACCTTCTTGCCCGGGAACTGGGCGAGCAGCTCGGTGTACGCCTTGGTCTGCTCCTCGACGCTCGGCGGCTCGGAGTTGCCGATGAACAGGAACTCGGAACGGAACAGGCCCACGCCCTCCGCGCCGTACTCGATGGCGGTCTTGCCGTCGGCCGGCTTGCCCAGGTTGGCGAGCAGCGGGACGTGGTGTCCGTCCTTGGTGCCGCCGGCCTGGCCGCGCAGCTCCTTGGCGCGGGCGGCCTTCGCCTTGGCGTGCTCGGCCTCCTCGATCTGCTCGTCGGTCGGCTCGGTGACGACCTCGCCCTTGGCGGCGTTGACGATCACGGTCTCGCCGGTCTCGAGATCCTCGGCGCCGGCGGCGGACACGACGGCGACGATGCCGCGGGCACGCGCCAGGATGGCGGTGTGGGAGGTCGGGCCGCCCTGCGAGGTGACGATCGCGAGGGTCTTGTCGAGATCCAGGCTGGAGGTGTCGGCGGGGGACAGATCCTCGGCGACGAGCACGAACGGCTCATCGGAGTCCGGCACGCCCGGGGCGGGCACGCCGCGCAGCTCGGCGATGACGCGCTGGCCGACGTCGTGCAGGTCGGCGGCGCGCTCGGCCTGATAGCCACCGATCATCTTGAACATCTCCTCGACCTGGGCGAAGCCCTCGAGCACGGCGCGCTCACCGGTCTTGCCGCCGTTGACGAGGTTCTGGATGGAGGTGGCCAGCGACGGATCGGAGGCGAACATGGCGATGGCCTCGAGGATCGGGGCGGCCTGCTTGGCGCCCTCGTCGCCGTTCTTCGCCTCTTCGGCGCGGCGGTTCAGCTCGGCGTTGACGGTGGCCAGGGCCTTGGTGACGCGCTCGTTCTCAACGACGGCGCTGATGGATGCGTCACGACGGACGTCGGCGGGCTCCTCCAGCGGCGGCGCCATGCGAATGACCTTGCCGACCGCGACTCCACGTCCGATTCCGCTTCCGGTGATAACCATAATCGAGCACTCCTTTATGTCTTGAACTGTTGGCCGGCGGGACGCGGTTCGTTCCGCGCGGATCACGCCGCGGCCGCACGGTCCCACCGTGCACGCTGTGTAATCCATTTACCGACAGTGACAGTATACACAGAAAAATGATTGCGGCAACACCGGTAATCGATTTCTGCGTGTCGCGGAAAAATGTGCTATAGTTTCTTCCAGCGCGCGGACGTCGTCGTTTGACGGACACGTGCGGCAAGTAAGTCAAGACATAAAGGAGTGCTCCTATGGCAACTGCAACCCGTTCCACCGTGATCAACGACCCCGTCGGCATCCACGCCCGTCCGGCCGCCGAGTTCGCTCAGGCCGTCACCGCCTCCGGCTGCACGGTCACCATTGCCAAGGAGGGCGGCAACGCCGTTCCGGCCGGCTCCATCCTGTCCATCATGGGCCTGGGCATCAAGCAGGGCGACACCGTCAACCTGACCGTCGAGGGCGACAACGCCGAGGCCGTCGCCGACTCCCTGGTCGAGACCCTGACCAAGGCCGAGTGATCAGGCTCTAGCTGATTCTTCGGGCGTCGCAAGCGCATGGCGACGTTCGACCTTCCCTATTCCAACGTATTCGCCGCCCGCGCGCTATTATGCTGTGCCGGGCGGCGAATTCGTATTTCGGCGGTTCATCGCGTTCGCGCCCCGCGCGACCACGTACGACCACATCACATAACGAAAGAGCAGCATCATGGCCAACAGGGCATCGAAGTCCCCAGCCTCCATCGTGGAGGTCGCAACGCTGGCGAACGTCTCCACCGCCACGGTGTCCCGCGTGCTCTCGGGCCGGCGGACCAAGGACGACGACATCGCGCAGCGCGTGCGCAGGGCCGCCGCCGAACTCAACTACTCCGTCAACTACGCCGCCAGCGCGCTGCGCAGCGACGTGACCAACACCATCGGACTGGTCATCCCCGCCGCCTCCGACAACTTCTGCGCCGGGCTCCTCGACGAGCTGGAACCGATCGTCGACAACGACAGCCGCCAGCTTCTGCTCGGCATCGGCGGCACCGAATCCACCCAGCGGGACCGCATCGACGCGCTGTGCTCGCGCAAGGTGGACGGGCTCATCGTCGTCACCTCCGCCGGCGCCGACCTGTCCGACGTGTTCGACAAGTACGCCGCCGACATCCCGATCGTGCAGGTGGGCGGCCGCCAGCGCTCCTTCCGCACCAGCATAGTCTCCATCGACGAGAACACCGCGATGGAGGCGATCATCCGCCACCTCGCCACCCAAGGCGTCAGGTCGGTCGCCTATCTCGCCGGCAAGGAGGTCTCGTTCGAGTCGGCCGAGCTGTTCGCGATGTTCCACACGCAGGTGCGCGCCGCGGGACTCACGACCGACAGCGAGTGGAACCGCTTCGGCGAGCGCACGGTGCGCCGCGGCTTCGACTGCACGATCCGCCTGTTCGGCGAGCGCGGCCACCCTGATGCGATCGTCTGCGCCGACGACACGATCGCGTTCGGCGTGATGATGGCGCTGCACGCGCTCGGCATGAGCGTGCCGGAGGACATCAAGGTCGTCGGCTACAACGATTCGGCCATCGCCTCGGCCGCACTGCCGACGATGACGTCGGTGCGCCCGCCGTACGCGCAGATCGTCTCCGAGGCGCTGCGGCTCATCGAATCCGGACCGGGGCACCCGTCACACGTCTCCCTGCCCCCGCAGCTCGTCATCCGCGTCTCCTCGACGAAGCGATAGATTCCCGTATGCGTCCGGGGAGGGCGCCGATTAACGATGCGCGACACGCTCCAGGCCGCTCGGCCAAGCCTACGGTCACGCATCGTTAATCGGCGCCCTCCCCTCCGTTTCGCACGAATGTTGCGGACCGGCTTTCACACACCCGGGCGATTACGGGTGGCGACGTCCTGGAAGCGGAAGTAGTCGGGGCGGTGGCGCGACTGGGTCCATTCGAACTGGATGCCGCGGTCGTCGTAGGTCTGGCCGGTGATGACGGCGAGGCAGTTGTAGCCCTTGAGATCCAGGTACTTGCGGTCCTGCGCGGCGACCTTCTCGACGGTCATCGTGCGCTTGCTGGTGGTGATGACCAGTCCCAGCTCGCCTTCGAGGTAGTCGTAGACCGAGCGGCGCGCGATCTCGGGCGTCAGTCCCTTCGCGACGTCGGTGCGGAAGTAGTTGTGGTCGAGGATGAGCGGCTCGCCGTCGAGCGAGCGCAGACGCAGGATGTACGTCAGCGGCGTTCCCGGCTCGAAGCCGGTGCGGGCGGCGAGCTTGTCGTCGGCCACGACGTGCTCGAACGCGAGGACCTCGGTCGAGGCGGTCCGGTGATTGCGCTCGGCCGACTCCTTGAACGATTCGATGCCGCCGACCGTGAACGCGGCCTGTTCGACCGGCTGGTAGATGGTGCGTACGCCGCGGCCGTGCATGGACTGCACGTAGCCGTCCGTCACGAGCTGGGCGATCGCGCGGCGCACGGTGTTGCGCGAGCATGCGTAGCGCGCGGACAGCTCGTTTTCGCTGGGCAGCAGCGACTGGTAGGCGTACTCCTCCCGTTCGATCCGCTCCTTCAGGTCGCGGTAGATGTCGTCGTATTTCGCCTTGGGCACGGACTTCCTCCTGATCGTTCCGGCGACTTGTTCAAACGTCTCACCGTATCGTCCCCCGTATTCTAGTCCAGCCGCATGGGCTCGCGGACGCATCGGCGCCGTCGCCCGCCATGCCCGGATTCCGCTCCCGCACGGATATCGGAGCCGCCCGCGCCGCGTCTCCGACGATGTTCGCCGCACAACCCCGCTCATCGACACGCCGGTTGACATGTTTAAACAAGTTTCTTATACTTGTTCAAACAAGTTAACGGAGCGGGCGTACGGAAGCGCCCACCCCTACCGCAACGAAGCACCGCCGGCCCGGCCGGCAAGGAATCGAAGGAGAGACGCCATGGGCAAGTACGAGGGCGACGCGAAGCGCCTGCTCGATCTGGTGGGAGGCACCGGCAACATCAAAGCCGTCACGCACTGCATGACCCGCATGCGGTTCGTGCTCGTCGACCCGAAGCTGGCCGACGAGCCGGCCATCGAGGACCTCGCCTCGGTCAAGGGCATCTTCACCCAGGCCGGCCAGTTCCAGGTCATCATCGGCAACGACGTGGCCGAGTTCTACAAGGACTTCACCGCCGTCTCCGGCATCGAGGGCGTGAGCAAGGACGAGGCCAAGGCGGCCGCCAAGTCCAACCAGAACGTCGCGCAGAAGATCATGGGCACGCTCGGCGAGATCTTCGCCCCGATCATCCCCGCCCTGATCTGCGGCGGTCTGATCCTCGGCTTCCGCAACGTGATCGGCGAGATCAACTTCTTCACCGACTCCGGCGCCTTCGACCTCGCCAACGGCACCAAATCCCTCGCCGACATCTCCCAGTTCTGGACCGGCACCTACAGCTTCCTGTGGCTCATCGGCGAGGCCGTGTTCCACATGCTCCCGGTCGGCATCTGCTGGTCCATCACCCGCAAGATGGGCACCACGCAGATCCTCGGCATCGTGCTGGGCCTGACGCTCGTCTCCCCGCAGCTGCTCAACGGCTTCTCCGTCGCCTCCACGCCCGCCAAGGACATCCCGGTGTGGGACTTCGGCTTCGCGAAGGTGCAGATGATAGGCTACCAGGGTCAGGTCATCGCCGCGATGATGGCCGCGTTCGTGCTCGTCTACCTCGAGCGCTTCTTCCGCAAGCACTGCCCCGAGGTCGTCAGCATGATCGTCGTGCCGCTGTGCTCGCTGCTGCCCGCCGTCGTCATCGCACACACCATCGTCGGCCCGATCGGCTGGAAGATCGGCGACTGGATCGCCTCCGCCGTCTACGCCGGCCTCTTCTCCCCCGTCCGCGTCCTGTTCGCCGCCGTCTTCGGCCTGCTCTACGCGCCCGTCGTCATGACCGGCCTGCACCACATGACCAACGCCATCGACACCCAGCTGGTCACCCAGTACGGCGGCACCGCGCTGTGGCCGATGATCGCGCTGTCCAACATCGCGCAGGGCTCCGCCGTGGTCGGCATGGCCGTGCTGCAGAAGCGCAACGAGCGCGCCCAGCAGGTCAACGTCCCCGCCCTCATCTCCTGCTACCTCGGCGTCACCGAGCCGGCCCTGTTCGGCGTGAACCTCAAGTACCGCTTCCCGCTCATCTGCGGCATGATCGGCTCCGCCTCCGCCGCGATGATCTCCGTCGGACTCGGCGTCGAGGCCACCTCGATCGGCGTCGGCGGCCTGCCGGGCATCCTGTCCATCAAGCCGCAGTTCTGGGGCATCTTCCTGCTCGCGATGCTCACCGCCGTGGTCGTGCCGTTCGTCCTGACCGTCGCCGTGGGCCGCAGGAGGCTCACCGCCATCGACCGCCTCGGCAAGGAGCAGGCCACCGCGCTCGAGGCCGGAACCGCCGCCCCGGCCGGCACCGCGACCGCCATCGCCGTCAAGCCGCAGACCACCGTCGAGGCCGAGTCCAAGACCGAGACCAAGACCGTCCTCGTCGATGAC
Source organism: Bifidobacterium santillanense (assembly GCF_018555385.1). GTDB lineage: Bacteria > Actinomycetota > Actinomycetes > Actinomycetales > Bifidobacteriaceae > Bifidobacterium > Bifidobacterium santillanense. The sequence continues at coordinate 26,689 of NZ_JAFEJS010000014.1, read as the reverse complement.
GGCAAGGCCACCGCGATCCTCGACGGCGCGGTGATCCCGCTCGACCAGGTGCCCGACGCGGTCTTCTCGAAGAAGATCATGGGCGACGGCGTGGCCTTCGAGCCCGCCGCAGACACCGTGCTCGCCCCGACCGACGCCACCGTGGCGGTCGTCATGGCCGACACCGGCCACGCCTGCGGCCTCAAACTCGACAACGGCCTCGAACTGCTCATCCACGTCGGCATCGACACCGTCTCGATGGGCGGCGACGGCTTCCGTCTGCACGTCAAGGCCGGCGACACGGTCCGCCGCGGCGACCCGCTGATCACCTTCGACCCGGCCAGAATCAAGGCCGCGGGACACCCGACCACGACGATGCTCATCGTCACCGCCGCAGGCGACGCCAAGGACGTGACCATGCACTCCGGCATGACGGCCGCCGCCGGCGAGACCCCCGTCATCACCTGGAACTGACCCACCGCGAGGAAAGGCACCGCCATGACGTTCACCACAGACTTCCACAAGGCCGTCGTCTACCAGATCTATCCCAAGTCGTTCGCCGACTCGAACGGCGACGGGCTGGGCGACCTCAAGGGCGTGATCGGCAAGCTCGACTACATCGCCGGCCTCGGCGCCGACTACATCTGGTCGACCCCGTTCTTCGTCTCCCCGCAGCACGACAACGGCTACGACGTCGCCGACTACTATGACGTCGATCCCGCGTACGGCACGATGGACGACGTCGACGAGCTCATCGCCGAGGCCGGCAAACGCGGCATCGGGCTCATGTTCGACATGGTCTTCAACCACGTGTCCACCGAGCACGAGTGGTTCCGGAAGGCGATGGCCGGCGACCCGTACTACAAGCGGTTCTTCTTCTTCCGCAAGGGCAAGGGGCCGGGAGTCCCGCCGACGAACTGGGAGAGCAAGTTCGGCGGCCCGGCCTGGCGGTACGTGCCCGAGTTCGACGAGTGGTACCTGCACCTGTTCGACCCCACGCAGGCCGACCTCGACTGGGAGAACCCGGACGTGCGCCACGCCGTGCAGGACATCGTGCGCTTCTGGATGTCCAAGGGCGTGCGCGGCTTCCGCTTCGACGTCATCAACCTGATCAGCAAGGCCGGCTTCGAAGACGATCCGGACGGCGGCGACGGCCGTGCCTTCTACACCGACGGCCCGCGCGTCCACGAATACCTGCGCGAGCTCAACGAGGCGACGTTCGGCACCGATCCGGGCATCATCACCGTCGGCGAGATGTCCTCCACCTCGATGGAGCAGTGCTACCGCTACGCCGGCGCCGACACGCACGAACTGAGCATGGTCTTCAGCTTCCACCATCTCAAGGTCGACTTCATGGGCAACGAGAAGTGGGTGCTGGTCCCGCCGGACTTCGGCAGGCTCAAGCGGATCGTCTTCGACTGGCAGACCAACATGGCCGCGCACGACGCGTGGAACGCCGTGTTCTGGTGCAACCACGACCAGCCGCGCGTGGTCTCGCGCTTCGGCGACGAGGGCCGCTACTGGAAGGAGTCGGCGAAGATGCTCGCCACGGTGATGCACTGCCTGCGCGGCACGCCGTACGTCTACCAGGGCGAGGAGCTCGGCATGACGAACGCCGACTACGACTCGATCGAGCAGTTCCGCGACGTGGAGAGCCTCAACCACTACGAGATCCTCCAGCGCAAGGGCCTCAAGGCCGCGGACGCGCTGCGCATCATCCAGGTGCATTCGCGCGACAACTCCCGCACGCCGATGCAGTGGGACGATTCGAGGTACGCCGGGTTCGAGCCGGCCGACGCGACGGCCGAGCCGTGGCTGGCGGTCAACGCGAACCACGACCGCATCAACGCGGCCGCCGAGCTCGCCGACCCGGATTCGATCTACCACTACTACCGGAAGCTCATCGCCCTGCGCAAGGAACTGGACGTGATCGCGTTCGGAGACGTCGAGCCGATCGCCACGGACGACCCGGACGTGTTCGCCTACCGCCGCCGCTGGCAGGGCCACGAGCTGATCATGGTCGCGAACTTCCACGGCCACGAACGCGAGTGGACCGGCGCCGAGGTCCCGGACGTCTCTGGCTTCGAACGCGTCCTCGGCAACTACGCTAATGGACCGGCGATCGATGGCGGCGTTTGGCAGCTGCGTCCTTACGAGACGTCCGTCTGGTATCGCTGATCTCGGGTCGTTCTGTTTATCCGGTGACCGGTGGGGGATTCGGATTGCGTTACGCGACACGCTCCAGGCCGCTCGGCCAAGCCTACGGTCGGTCACCGCAATCCGAATCCCCCACCTCTGTTACGTACGAACGCAAGCCGTCAGAAGATCAGGGCGCAGAAGAGTGACTCGAAGACGAGCAGCGGGTTGCCGTTGCCCATGAGGCGGCGGCGGGCGGTCGCCACCTCGTCGAGGCGCTCGATCGCGGCGGCGCGCGGCATGCGCGAGGCGAGATCGGTGATCGCGGCGCGGTTCTCGAGGTTGATCAGGCCGACCGCGTCCTCGGCGTTGTTCTGCAGCACGGCCACGTCGCGGTAGATCGAGGCGATCGAGTTGAGCGCGCGGTCGAGCACGTCGCGGCTGCGGCGCGTGGCGCGGCGCTTGAGCTCGTCCTTCTTGGAGATCGCGTTGTAGGCGCCGCGCAGGTTCGGCGGGATGCGGTCGGCGGGACCGAGGCCGTTGACGCGGCGGAAGTCGGACTCCTCGCGGGCGGCCTGCGCCGCCACGTCCACGTCGGCCTGCGCCTTGGCGTTCGCGTTGAGCGTGCCGGCGAGCAGCACCGCCTCGGACGCCTTGTGCAGGTTCAGCACGCCGACGACGAGCTCGTCGCGGTCGGTCATGACCCGCTCGTCGGTGGCGTACAGCTTCGCGATGCCGATGTGTCCCTCGGCCAGGCGCGCCGCGCGTCTGGCGATCTTCGGCTCGGCGCCGACGCTCTTTTCCAGGTATCCGGCGACGGCCGCGGCGGACGGTACGGCGAGGTTCACGATGCGCGTGCGCGAGCGGATGGTCGGCAGCACATCCTGCGCACTCGGGGCGCACAGGAGCCATATGCAATGCTCGGCCGGTTCCTCGATCTCCTTGAGCAGCACGTTGGTGGTGCGCTCGAGCATGCGGTCGACGTCCTCGATGATGATGATGCGCCACGGCGCGGTGCTCGGCATCTGCTCGGACACCCCGATCAGATCGCGCACCTGATCGATGCCGATCGTCACCTTGTCGGTGGCGAGCACGCTCACGTCCGGATGCGTGCCGGCGAGCACCTGCTTCGTCACCTTGGTCGGCTCGTCGTCCATGCCGTGGTCGGGGCTCTCCAGCGCGGCGGCGAACGCGCGCGCCATGTTCGACCTGCCCGATCCGGGAGGTCCGCAGATCAGCCACGACTGCGCGATCTGTCTCGGGTCTCCGGCGGCGATCGTCTTCAGCTGCTCGACGACCGCCTGCTGGCCGACGATCGAATCCCATACGCTCATGCCGACTCCCCCGCGGATTCCCTAGAGCCCTCCGCACGATCCACGTCGACGGCGGCGCGCTCCCCCGCATCGCCGGAGAGCAGCCCGTCCATGTCCGAGCGGATGGATTCCCACACCTCGTCGATGGACCGCGACGCATCGATCACGCGGAACCTCTCCGGCTCCGCGGCGGCCAACGCGAGGAACGCCTCGCGCGTGCGGCGCTGGAACTCGTCGCCGGCGGACTCCATGCGGTCCTCGGCGTGGGTCAGGCGGGAGTGGGACATCGCCGGGTCCATGTCGAGCAGATACGTGCGCGCGGGCAGCAGGCCATTGGTACCCCACATGCTCAGGTTCCGGATCTCATCGGACGTGAGCTCGCGCCCGCCGGCCTGATAGGCGAGCGACGAGTCGAGGTAGCGGTCGGTGATCACCACCTCTCCGCGTTCGAGTGCCGGACGGATCGTCTCGGCGACATGCTGCGCGCGGTCAGCGGCGAACAGCAGCGCCTCGGCGCGCGGCGCGATGTCGGCGGGACCGTCATCCACGCCGTGCAGCAGCAGTCGGCGGATGGCACGCCCCAATGCGGTGCCGCCGGGCTCGCGGGTCGTCACAACGATGCGGCCGCGCGACTCGAGATACGCGCGCAGCCGCTCGACCTGCGTGGTCTTGCCCACGCCGTCGACGCCTTCGAATGAGATGAACAGCCCAGTCATGGTTTCCACCATAACCGCCGGCTCGGATTCGCCCGTCTCCAGCCGTCATGCGCATTTCCTAGGCAGTTTTTGCGTTTCCTAGGCAGGTCATGGCGAAGGCCAGAGTCGACAGCCCCATGATTTCATGGGGCTGTCGTCGTCATACCGTCGGCGGCCTGCCTAGGAAACGCAAAAACTACCTAAGAAGTAATCCAATCGGCGAATGCCGCAGGCAAGGAGCCCGGATTCACTTCCTGGCGGCGCGCTTGGGCTTGGCGGCGACGACCGCGGGACGCTCGTAGCCCTCGTTCGCGGTCATCCAGTCGATGTCGGACTTCACCGTGGCGGCGGTCGAGCCGATCGCCTCGGCGATGCGCGTGTTGGCCCAGCCCTGATCGGCGAGCTTCTTCACCTCGGCGCGGCGCTCGGCGCGCTTGGTCTCGGCGGCGCTCGTCTTCGGCGCGGCCTTGGCCTTGGAGCCCTTGGCCGCGGCGCCCTTGCGCCCGCGCTTCGGCGCCGGACCCATCGCGCGCTTCTCGGCGAGGATGCGGAACGCGTCCGCCGGCTCGATGGTGGCCGGATCGTACTGGCGCGGCAGCGTGCGGTTGGTCTCGCCGTCGGTCAGGTACAGGCCGAAGCGGCCCTCCTTGATGACGACCGGCTTGCCGGACTCCGGGTCGTTGCCCAGCGCGCGGATCGGCGGCTTGGCGGCGCCGCGGCCGCGACCGCGGTACTTCGGCTGTGCGAACAGGTCCTTCGCCTGATCGATGGTGACGGTGAAGATCTCGTCCTCGGAGCCCAGCGAACGGGTCTCGGTGGAGCCGTCCGCCTTCGTCTTGGTCAGGTACGGGCCGTAGCGGCCGTTGTTCGCGATGACCTTCGACTCGGAGACCTCGCCGGTCTCGGCGTTCGTCTCCTCGTAGGATCCGACCTCGCGCGGCAGACGCAGCAGCTTGAGCGCGTCCTCGAGCGTGATCGACTCGGGGCTCATCGTCTTGAACAGGCTCGCCATCTTCGGCTTCGGCGCGTCCGACTTCTTCGCTCCGCGCTTCGACGTCGTCTTGGCGGGCTCGGTGGGGGCGGCGGCGCCGTCCGCCGAAGCCGGCGGGATCAGCGCCACGTACGGGCCGAAGCGGCCGTTGCGCACCTCGACGGTGCCGCCGGTCACCGGGTCCGTGCCCAGTTCGCGCGGGCCTCCGGAATGGTTCTCGATCAGATCATGCGCCACGGCGACGGTGAGCTCGTCGGGGGCGATGGTGTCGGGCAGGGAGGCGCGCTTCGGGTTGCCTTCGGCGTCCAGATGCGCCATGTCCTCCAGATACGGGCCGTAGCGGCCGACGCGCACGTGCAGACCATCGCCGATCTCGATGGTGTTGATGGCGCGCGCGTCGATCTCGCCGAGCTGCGCGACCTGCTGCTGCAGGCCCTCGTGCGCCTCGTCGGCGCTGTGCGCGGCGTCGGAGCCGGAACCGAAGTAGAAGCGGGTGAGCCAGTCGCGGCCGGTCTCCCTGCCGTGCGCGATCTGGTCGAGGCCGTTCTCCATGTCGGCGGTGAACTGGTAGTCGACGAGCTTGGGGAACTTCGTCTCGAGCAGCTTGACGACGGCGAACGCCAGCCAGGAGGGAATCAGCGCGCGGCCGCGCTCGTACACGTAGCCGCGGTCGATGATCGTGGAGATGATCGATGCGTAGGTCGACGGGCGGCCGATCTCCTTGGCCTCCAGGGTCTTGACCAGCGACGCCTCGGTGTAGCGCGCCGGCGGCTGGGTCTCGTGCCCGTCCGCGCGCACGTCGGACGCGCCGAGCCGGTCGCCGGGGGCCATCGGCGGCAGGGACGCGTTGTCCTCGGCGCCCTTCGATTCCTTTGCGGCGGCCGTGCGACGCCCCTCGCCGGTCGCCTTCATGAAGCCGGGGAACTCGATGACCGTGCCGGACGCCTGGAACTGGGCCTCGCCGTGCTCGCCCGCGGAGGCGGCGAGCCTCACGGTGGCGGTCGAGCCGGTGGCGTCGGCCATCTGCGAGGCGAGCGTGCGCTGCCAGATCAGCGTGTAGAGCTTCAGCTGGTCGCTCGGCACCTTGGTCGCCAGCTCGTCCGGATCGTGGAAGTGCGCGCCGGCGGGGCGGATGCACTCGTGGGCCTCCTGCGCGCCGGCGGTCTTGGTCGCGTACTGCTTGGGCGCATCGGACAGGTATCGTTCGCCGAAGTGGGTCGTCACGCTCTCGCGTGCGGCGGCGATGGCCTCCTGCGACAGCGTCACCGAATCGGTACGCATATACGTGATGTAGCCGTTCTCGTACAGGCCCTGCGCGGCGCGCATCGTAGCGCGCGAACTCATGCCGAGACGGTTGCCGGCGGTCTGCTGCAGCGTGGACGTGGTGAACGGCGGCAGCGGGCGGCGACGGTACGGCTTCGACTCCATCGACGTGACGGTGAACGCCGCGCCGCCGAGCGCGACGGCCAGCGCGCGGGCGGTCGCCTCGTCGAGCTGGCGCACGACGGCGGCCTCCCCGTCGGCGGTCAGGCGGCCGTCGGGGCCGAAGTCCTTGGACACGGCCAGACGGCGGCCGTCCAGCGCGGTCATGCGCGCGTCGAACGCGACCGGCGCGCCCTCGGCGCCCGGCGCGGACAGCGTCGCGGTCACGTCCCAGTAGGGGGCGCGCACGAACGCCATGCGCTCGCGCTCGCGCTCGACGATCAGGCGAGTGGCGACCGACTGCACGCGGCCGGCGGACAGGCCCGGCCCGACCTTGCGCCACAGCACCGGGGAGAGCTCGTAGCCGTAGAGACGGTCGAGGATGCGTCGCGTCTCCTGCGCGTCGACCATGTCGGCGTCGACGTCGCGCGTCTGGGTGAGCGACTGCTGGATGGCCTTCTTGGTGATCTCGTGGAAGACCATGCGCTTGACCGGCACCTTGGGCTTGAGCGTCTCGACCAGATGCCATGCGATGGCCTCGCCCTCGCGGTCCTCATCGGTGGCGAGGTAGAGCTCGTCGGCCTTCTTCAGCGCGGACTTGAGTTCGGAGACCGTCTTCTTCTTGTTCGCGTCGACGATGTAGTAGGGCTTGAAGCCGTCGTTGACGTCGACGCCGAACTTGCCGAACCGCGCCTTCTCGTCGGCGGGCACCTGGCTCGGCTGCGCGAGATCCCGGATGTGGCCCACCGACGCCATCACCGTGTACCCGTCGCCCAGATAGCCGCCGATCTTATGCGCCTTGGTGGGAGACTCCACGATCACCAGCTTGGTGCCATTTGCCATGATCTCTCCTTATTTCTTCTTCCGCTGTGCAGTCATCATACTCACGACGCGTGGTCAGAGGGTGTCCGGCGGCGCTTCGGCGGGGCCGGCGGGGCGCCGACCAGGCCGAGTCGGGTCAGCGGCGCCGCGGTGATCTGACGCATCATCAGGGTCAGTCCGAACACCAGCACGACGGCCGCGACGACGAGGATCGAGGAGGCGGCCACGGAGCTCGTCTGCGCCCATTTCGCGCTCATCGTCAGTCCAGGCACGATCTGCCAGACCACGTACGCGCCGTACAGGACCGCCATGACGGAGGCGGTCAGCGACACGCTGGAGACGATCTGCACCCCGGCCGAGGACCGACGCGAACCGGTGGCGTCCATGCCGGACGTGCGCGTGAACGCGAGGACGATCAGGGCGATGCCGCCGACCAGCAGCGTCGCCATCGCCGCGTCGGACGGGCGATGCCACTGCCCGTAGATGACGGACAGCCCGACGAACGCGCTCCATGCCATGCCGACGAGCGCCGCGACCCATCGCCATCCGCGCGATACGGCGAGCAGCAGGGCGATCGAGCAGGCGACGGCGAGCGTGACGTGTCCGGACGGCGCGGACGAGCCGTCGACGATCTCGGTGTGGATGATGAACGGGCGCGGCAGCAGCGGTTTGAGCAGCGTGGAGGCGAAGCACAGCACGCCGAACGCGACGAGCTGGCCCGCCAGCCACCAGCGGCGGCGCACGGCGACGACGGCCGCGGCCGCGACGGCGAGCAGGGCCGAGCCGATCACGACGACGAGATGCGTGCCCAGGGCGAGCAGCCCGCCGAGCCATCCGGGCACGGCGCCGGGGAAGGACACCTCGGCCATGTCGTCGAACGACTGGCCGGCCTCGGTGTGGACGCCGAGCCACCACACGCCGAACGCCGCGGCGATCAGCAGCAGTCCGAACACGACGCACAGCACGCGGCTGGAGATGCGCGGACGGTCGGCCAGCGGATCCTCGTCGGTCAGGGAGGAGACGCCCGCGGCGGCCGCGCGGGCGGCACGGGAGCGGCGCGCGGCGCGCGAACCGCCCCGCGAGGACGGGTATCCGGCGGGGCGCACGGACGACGGCGTGGTGGCCGCGGCCATGGCGGCGGTCAGGTCCATCGTGTCCGTATGCTCGACGTCGGCCACGTCGGACAGCGACGACGGCCTCGTCGGCACGGGCGGCACGGGGATGTCCAACGGCTCGAAATCACGCACCAGATTCGAAGGCGCATGCGGGTCGCGAATCGCGGGATTTGAGGGCTTCTGTTCGTCGGTCATGCCCTCCAGAGTAGCCCACAAGCATAGAAAAACCTCCACGCACCCGCAAGAGGCCGCTTACCCTTGCTGCATTCCTGCCCTGGGGGGGTTGGGCGACGTAGCGCCGCGTGGAGGCTCTGACCACTATACACCATGCCTCGACGCGCGCGGTGCGCACGGAGCGGAATTTGTGAGGATTTCACGCAAAAAGCCCCGGAATTGCGCCGTGTGAGCGCAAACCTCGGCCGCTTGTTCAGGGCGTGTGGCTACGGTGGAGGGCATGGTTTCACACTCTCGTAATGTACGGAAGCATGCCCGGAGGGCGGCGCAGGGCAGGTCGGAGCGACGCCCCGCGGCCCGCCACTACCACGGCGGCAACCATCGTGCAAAGGGCGGCAGGGGCCCGAAGCAGCGTGGGCGCGGCAGGCATCTCTTCCTCAAATGGCTGCTCGGCCTGATCGCGGTCGGTCTGGCCGCGGGCATCGGCCTGTTCGCCTACCTGTACGTCACCACGGAGATCCCGCAGCCCGAGAAGGTCGCGATGGCGTCGAACACCACCGTGTACTTCAGCGACGGCACCACCGAGATGGGCACCTTCTCCGACCAGAACCGCGAGATCATCGACTGCTCCGTGCTGCCCGACTACGTGGGCAACGCCATCGTGGCCTCGGAGAACCGCAGCTTCTACACCGACCGCGGCATCGATCTGCAGGGCATCGCCCGCGCGCTGGTGTCCAACGTCACCAAGGGCACGCGCCAGGGCGGCTCGACCATCACCCAGCAGTACGCGGAACGCTACTATCTGGGCGAAACGACCTCGTACACCGGCAAGCTGCACGAGGCGATCCTCGCGCTGAAGATCGCGCAGAGCCAGGACAAGAGCCAGGTGCTGTGCAACTACATGAACACGATCTATCTGGGTCGCGGCGCGTACGGCATCCAGGCGGCGGCGAAGGCGTACTTCAACAAGGACGCGAAGGACCTGACGCTGTCCGAGGCGGCGATGCTGGCCGGCATCATCCCGGCGCCGAGCACGTGGGATCCGGCGCAGAGCCCGAAGATGGCCGAGGAGCGCTTCCACCGCGTGATCTCGATCATGAAGGGGGACGGCTACATCACCGCCAAGGAGGCCGCCTCCGCCACGGACATGCCGACCACCATCGAGAACACGCAGCAGGACATGTACAAGGGGCCGAACGGCTATCTGCTGCAGATGGTGCGCGACGAGCTGGTCAACAGCAAGGCGTTCACCAAGGACGACCTCGACACCGGCGGCTACAAGATCGTCACCACGATCGACAAGTCCAAGCAGGACCTCATGCAGCAGGTCGTGAGCCCTGCGTCCAACGGAATGCAGGGCGTGGTGCCCGACGGCATGCAGTTCGGCGCGATGAGCGTCAACCCGAAGGACGGCTCGATCATCGCGCTGTACGCGGGCGACGACTACCTGACCAAGCAGCTCAACAACGCCACGCAGGCCCAGTACGAGGTCGGCTCCACGATGAAGGCGTTCGCCCTGCTCGGCACGGTGCAGTCGAAGGTGAGCCTCAACACGATCTTCAACGGCAACTCGAAGCGCACCTACCCGGGCATCTCCGGCACGGTGAGCAACGTGGGAGGCGCGAACCTGGGCTACATCAACCTGTACAAGGCCACGGCGCAGTCGTCGAACACCGTGTACATGGATCTGCAGACCAAGCTCGGCACCAAGAAGATCGCCGAGATCGCGCGCACCGCGGGCGTGCAGAGCACCTCGCTGGACGGTTCCGAGCCGTACACGGTGCTCGGCAACAACGCGCTGACCGTCAAGGATATGACCTGGGCGTACGCCACGATCGCGAACCAGGGCAACAAGCCCACGCTGCACATCGTCTCCAGCGTGACGGGCCTCAAGGGCAAGGAGCTCTACAAGGCCCCGACCTCCACCGAGAAGGTATTCGAGGCGAACGACGTGAACCTCGTGACCAAGGCCCTCACCGGCGTGGTCCAGTCCGGCACCGCCACCGAGGCGAAGCAGACCGGCCACACGATCGCCGGCAAGACCGGCACCTCGAACAACATGTACGCGGCGAGCTTCGTCGGCTACACGCCGTCCGTGGTCTCCACGTTCGCGATGTGGTATCCGGACGCCAACGGCAACCCGCAGGAGATCCCGTCGTTCGGCCGCTGGACCGGCCACTCCGACTACCCTGTCCACCTGTTCACCCAGTACATGAAGCAGGCGCTGGCCGGTACCGCAAACGAATCCTTCCCGACCGCGAAGGACACCGGCAAGGTCGGCGGCACCGACGGCACGTGGGGCACCGGCTCCTCGAGGTCGACGCGCAAGTACTACGGCAGCTCGTCGTCCGGTTCCGATTCGGCCACCACGAACAACAACTCCACCGGCTCCGCACAGGAGGGCCAGACCGGCACCAGCGGTTCCGGCACGGGTTCCGAGGGCTCCGGCTCCGGCACGACCGGCGGCGAGACCGGCGGCTCGACGTCCGGCGAATCCGGAGGCACGACGGGCGGTTCGACGAACGGCTCGGGCTCGAGCGGGTCCGGTTCGAACGGCTCCAACGGCACGACCGGCAACGCCGGAGGCACCGCCAACGACGAGTCCTCCGGCGGGGAATCCACCGGCCCCGGACTCATGGAGTGATTCTCCGGCCTCACGCCACGCCCCTGCATGGGCAAGACCCCTACGACCTCTACGGCACCTACGACAAAGGGCTGCCGCACCGATTGGTGCGGCAGCCCTTTCACGTATGCGCCGCGGCTCAGCCGACCGAGCGACTCAGCCGCGCATCAGGTCAGCGCTCCTCGGCGCGGTTGGCGCGGTTGATGCCGGAGATGATCGCCTTGAGGGCGCTGGTCGTGATCGACGAGTCGATGCCGACACCCCAGATGATCTCGGCGTCCGCGTCGGAGCCGACCTGGCACTCCACGTAGGAGGCGGCCATCGCGTTGGTGCCGACGGACATCGTGTGCTCGACGTAGTCCATCACCGACGCCTCGATGCCGAGGTTCGCGATCGCGTTGAGGAACGCGGCGATCGGGCCGTTGCCCACGCCGGACACCTCGCGCTCGCGGGGCTCGTCGACGCCCACGTTGATGCCGCGGTCGAGCACGCGCGCCTTGAGCACGGTGTCGGATCCGTCCTCGCCGGAGGAGACGGCCACCTTGAGCAGCTTGAGGCGGCCCCACGGGGCGAGCGTCGCGTCATGCGTATCGCCGACGACCACGCCGGCGGCGGTCATGCCGGACTGCTCGACCGGCAGGTACTCGTCCTTGAAGAGGCGCCAGATGTCCTCGTCCTTGACTTCCTTCTTGGTCTCGTCGGCGTACTTCTGCACGATCTTGTCGAACTCCACCTGCAAACGCTTGGGCAGGTCGAGGTTGTGGTTCGTCTTGAGCAGGTAGGCCATGCCGCCCTTGCCGGACTGGGAGTTGACGCGGATGATCGCCTCGTACGTGCGGCCGATGTCCTTCGGGTCGATCGGCAGGTAGGGCACGAGCCAGACGAAGTCGTCGAGGTTCGCGCCGGCGCGGTCGGCGGCCACCTGACGGGCCTCGAGGCCCTTCTTGATGGCGTCCTGGTGCGAGCCGGAGAACGCGGTGAACACGAAGTTGCCCGCGTACGGGTGGCGCTCGGAGATCTTGATCTGGTTGCAGTACTCGACGGTCTTGCGGATCTCCGGCACGTTGGAGTAGTCGATCTGCGGGTCGACGCCCTGCGTGAGCAGGTTCAGGCCCAGCGTGACGAGGTCGACGTTGCCGGTGCGCTCGCCGTTGCCGAGGAGGCACCCTTCGACGCGGTCGGCGCCGGCCAGCACGGCCAGCTCGGTGGCGGCCACGCCCATGCCCTCGTCGTTGTGCGGGTGGAGGGACAGCACGATGGAGTCGCGGTCCTGCAGGTGGGTGGAGACGTACTCCACCTCGTCGGCGAACACGTTCGGCGTGGTCATCTCGACGGTGGCCGGCAGGTTGATGATCATCGGGTGCTCGGGCGTCGGCTTGATGACGTCGATGACCGCGTTGCACACCTCGACGGCGTACTCCGGCTCGGTGCCGGTGAAGGACTCCGGCGAGTACTCGTAGTACAGGTCGATGCCCTTGGCCTCGCCCTCAAGGCTCTTGCACAGCTCGGCCGCGTCGGTGGCGAGCTTCTTGATCTCTTCCTTGTTCTTGCGGAACACGACCTCGCGCTGCAGCACGGACACGGAGTTGTAGAAGTGCACGACCGCGCGCTTGGCGCCCCTGAGCGCCTCGTAGGTGCGGCGGATCAGGTGCTCGCGGCACTGGGTGAGCACGACGATGGTGACGTCGTCCGGGATGAGCTCACGCTCGATGAGCATGCGGATGAAGTCGAAGTCGGTCTCCGAGGCGGACGGGAAGCCGACCTCGATCTCCTTGAAGCCCATGGAGACGAGCAGGTTCCAGAAGCGCAGCTTGCGCTCGGAATCCATCGGGTTGACCAGCGCCTGGTTGCCGTCGCGCAGATCGACCGAGCACCAGCGCGGGGCGCGCTGGAGCTTCTTGCCCGGCCACGTGCGCTCGGGGTAGTCGAACGGCACCTGCTTGTCGTAGGCGACGTACTTGGTGTAGGGCATGCTGCTCGGCTTCTGCGGGGCGCCGATGAAGCGTGCGGGAGGCAGCAGCGGGTCGTTGTTACCTCCATTGGATGCCGCGGCGACCGCCGCAAGATCGAATACCGACGATTGATCCTGACCCATCGTTCCTCCTTTGCCTGATATATGGCCGATCCCCCGGCCACGTTCATGAGTTGAAGCGTTACGTGCATGTAACATGCGCAATCCCCCATCCTACCTACGTCGCATCCCAACGCCTCGCCGATCTCACTATCCATCAGCGGCGCCGCCTCGGGCCCGTGCCGCCCGCCGCCGTGTTCCCTCGTGGCGATACATTGGATGGCATGACGCTGCGTTTTCGCAATGACGGCACCTTCCGCGTGCTGCAGATGGCCGACATCCAGGACAAGCCCGACGTCGACCGGGACACGATCCGACTGATCCGCGAGGCGATCCGCAAGGCCGACCCCGATCTGGTGGTCTTCACCGGCGACCAGATCCGCGGCTACGACCCCGCCTACATCGACACGTTCCTGCGTCGCCGCGGCGAGCAGCCGGGCGCGCGCGTCCGCCTCGTCACGGAGATCGAGGCGCGGCTGCAGGGCGTCAAACGCCGCATCGCCGCCCGCCACGACCCCGACGTGCCGCCCACCGAGGACATCGTCACGATCGACGATCTGATGGACGAGACGCGCGGGAAGGTCCGCCGCACGTTCGCCGGCTTCCTCGGACCCGTCGTCGAGGCGGGCGTGCCGTTCGCCGCGACGTACGGCAACCACGACTTCCAGTGCGGCATCCTCGCCGACGAGCAGGACGGCATCTACCGCGAGTTCCCGGGCTGCCTCAACCCGCCCGTAGGCTCCCCGGCCGACGCCGCCGACGACGGTTCCGGCCCCGCCGCACCCCACGCGATCCCGACCGCCGGCGACGACGCCCCCGGCGACCATCCGCGTCTCGCCGCGACGGTCGCCGCCTCCCCCGAGGCGATCGCACCGCTCGCGATCGAGCCCGGCACGTTCGCGATGCCGGTCGAGACGTCCGACGGCTCCGGCCGCATCGCGATGAGCGTGATGATGGTCAATTCGGGCGACTACGCCGACAGGAACACCCCCGCCGAGCGCGACGCGCAGTACCCGCTCTACGTCGCCAATCCGCGCGGTCTCGATCTGGCCGACTCCGACGGCTACGGCACGCCCTCCCCCGAGGCGATCGCATGGCTGTCCGACGTGCAGCGCGAGCTGGGCAGGCGCAACGGCGACGGCAGGCCCGTCCCCGCGATCGCGTTCCAGCACATCCCGCCGCAGGAGTTCTACGACGTGCTCAGGGAGGTGCCGGCCTGGACGCCGAACGCGGTGGAGGGCTCGCGCGCCTTCGCCGGCCGCTGCTTCGTGCTCGACCACGACAAGTGCCGTCCGGGATCCCGTCTCGGCGAGGCGATCGGATGCGCCGACGAGAACGTGGGCGAGGTGGACGCGATGCGCGAGGCCGGCGGCTATTTCGCGCTCTTCTGCGGCCATGACCACAAGAACGCGTTCGTCGGTCACGACGACGGCATCGATCTGGGATACGCGCCGACCTGCGGATTCGAATGCTACGGCCCGAAGTCGCGTCTGCGCGGCATCCGCCTGTTCGAGTTCCACGAGGACCATCCGGCCACGTACGTCACGCGCATGCTCACCTGGGGCGAGCTGGTGGGCCGTTATTCGCACAACGAGGTGCGCGTGTGGTTCGAGGACCACTGCATCACCGACGGCGTCGGCGTGCGCGACCAGATGCGCCGTCCCGCCACCTTCGCCACCGTCGCGGCCGCGCTCGGCGCGCTGGCCTGGGCGATCGCCGCGCCCCTGCGCCGTCTGACGCGCCGCTAGCGCCCCGCCGTCGCGACACCGCCCGTCTAGCGGAACAGGCTCACGCCGCGGCGGGCGGTGCAGTAGGCGTTGCCGAGCCAGGTGTGGCGCGAGTTCGGCCACACGGCGCCCAGACGCGGCGCGTTCTGGCTCATCCAGATGCTCGGCACGCGGCCGTCGGCCGAACGGGAGCCGAGCAGGTTGAACCCGTTCTTCTCCAGCAGCCACTCCGGGTGCTGCGTGGCGATTGCGAGTCCCTCCTCGAGCGTGAGGGGCATGCGCTCGTCGGAGTCGATGAGCTTGCGCGCCACGTCCGGCTCGCGGTTGATGTAGCACGTGCCGGTATGCGGGTTGACGACCAGATAGAACGGCCCCTCTGGCGGCTCGAAGCCGTCCTGGGGCAGGAAGCTGGCGATGTCGCGCGGCGGCATCGTCGTGAAGCCGGCCATGCGGTTGATGGACGTTCTGGCGATCAGCGATTCGGGCGAGACGAGCTCGCGCGTCGGCACCAGCAGGATGTTCGCCCCCAGATCGGAGCGCTCGAGCGCCTCGAGCAGCGGACGCGCGAGCGCGCGGAATGCGGCGGCGCTCATGTCCGCCACATCCGGGTATCCCAGGGCCACGATGCGGTCGAGCTGGTTCTTCGCTTCTTCCGATGCAATCGACATGCCTACAAGCCTACCGCCCGCGCCGCCCGATGGCCGGCATATGGGCCGTGCGGACCGCCCATGCCGGGCGTTTCGTAAGATGGACCAGTTACGTGTGTTTCATCCCTTCTCAGTCAAGAGGTTGTTATGTCCGAAAAGTTGAAGGTCGGCGTCCTCGGCGCCACCGGCATGGTCGGCCAGCGCTTCATCACGCTGCTCGAGAACCACCCGTGGTTCGAAGTGACCACCCTCGCCGCCTCCGCGCACAGCGCCGGCAAGACGTACGAGGAGGCCGTCGGCGACCGTTGGAAGATGGAAGCGCCGATGCCCGAGTACGTCAGGCACATGACCGTGGTCGACGGCGACGACGCCGAATCGGTCGCCGCGGGCGTCGACTTCATGTTCTCCGCCGTGAACATGCCGAAGGACCAGATCCGCGCGATCGAGGAGCGCTACGCGAAGACCGAGACGCCGGTCGTCTCCAACAACAGCGCCCACCGCTGGACCCCGGACGTGCCGATGGTCGTTCCTGAGATCAACCCGGAGCACTTCGCCGTCATCGAGCACCAGCGCAGGCGCCTCGGCACCACGCGCGGCTTCATCGCCGTCAAGCCGAACTGCTCGATCCAGGCGTACACGCCGGCGCTGGCCGCGTGGAAGGAGTTCGAGCCGCACGAGGTGGTCGTGAGCACCTATCAGGCGATCTCCGGCGCGGGCAAGACCTTCAGGGACTGGCCCGAGATGGTGGGCAACATCATCCCGTTCATCTCCGGCGAGGAGGCCAAGAGCGAGAAGGAGCCGCTCAAGGTCTTCGGCCACGTGGACGACGCCAAGGGCGAGATCGTGCCGTTCGACGGCCCGCTGCGCATCACCTCGCAGTGCATCCGCGTGCCCGTGCTCGACGGCCACACCGCCACCGTGTTCATCAACTTCGGCAAGAAGGCCACCAAGGAGGAACTGGTCGACCGCCTCGTCAACTACACCTCCGAGGCCGCGAAGCTGGGTCTGCCGCACGCGCCGAAGCACTTCATCCAGTACCTGACCGAGGACGACCGCCCGCAGGTCAAGCTGGACGTCGACTACGAGGGCGGCATGGGCGTCTCCATCGGCCGCCTGCGCGAGGATTCGATCTTCGACTGGAAATTCGTGGGTCTCGCGCACAACACGCTGCGCGGCGCCGCCGGCGGCGCGCTCGAATGCGCCGAGATGCTCAAGGCCCTCGGCTACATCACCAGGAAGTAGCCCCTCCCCTCATCTCCCTATCGATATGGCGGTGCCCCGCGGCCGGGATCCCAGTCCCGGGCGCGGGGCACCGCCATATCCGTGGGCCCATATCCGTGGCCGATCGCGGAATGGGCGTGGGTGAAACCACGAGCCCCTCCGCGCGATGACCGGGCCGCACGAAGGGGTTGCGGGCGCGAGAATCTTGCGCGAATCACGTGCCGGGCGCAAGGAATTCGCGCCGAGCTCCGGAGGGAATGAGACTCAGCGACCGGTGCCGCCGTAGACGACGGCCTCCACCTGATCGGCGTCCAGACCGTAGGCGGTGTGCAGCGCGCGCACGGCCTCGTTGAGCTGGTCGAGCGGCACGAGCGCGGCGATGCGGATCTCGGAGGTGGAGATCATCAGCACGTTGATGCCGTGGTCGCTCAGCGCCTGGAAGAACTTGGCGGCGAGACCGGAGTGGGTCTTCATGCCCACGCCCACGACGGCCACCTTGCCGACCTTGGTGTCCACGTCGAAGGAGCGGTAGCCCAGCTCCTCGTGCTTGTCGAGCAGCGCGTTCTCGACCGCCTTGACGGAGGCCTCCGGCACGGTGAAGGAGATGTCCGCGAGACCGGCGGAGGAGCCGGCCTGCACGATCATGTCCACGTTGATGCCGGCGGTGGCCAGCTCGGTGAACACCTTGGCCGCCATGCCCGGCTCGTTCGGCACGCCGCGCACGGTGGCCAGCGCCTCGGTGCGGTCATGCGCCACACCGGAGATGACCGGCGCCTCGGGGCCGAGGTCCGGGAACAGGTCGCCCATCGATTTTTCGTTGTTGTTGTCGCTCATGTCTTTTGCCTTATCCGATTCTTCTCTTCGTGAACGTGTATGAGACCGATGTATGGGATCGACGTCAGTCGATGTTCGGCAGCGTGCGCGGATCGACGCCGTCGGGCACGACCAGCGTGCCGGGACGGTGCGAGAAGGAGCTGCGCACGTGCAGCGGCATGTTGAATCGCTGCGCGTACTCGACGCATCGCAGCGCGAGCACCTTGGAGCCGCAGGACGCCATCTCGAGGATCGCATCGTAGCCGATGTACGGGATGCGGCGCGCGGTCGGCACGACGCGGGGATCGGCGGTGAAGACGCCGTCCACATCGGTGTAGATCTCGCAGATGTCGGCGCCGAGCGCGACCGCGAGTGCGACCGCGGACGTGTCGGAGCCGCCGCGGCCGAGCGTGGTGGCGTCGCCTCTGGCGTTGATGCCCTGGAAGCCGGCGACGATGGCGACGTCGCCCATCGACAGCGCGTTCTTCACGCGATCGGGCCTGACGGCCTTGATGTGGGCCGCGCCGTAGCGCGCATCGGTGAAGAAGCCGGCCTGCTGCCCGGTGAAGGAGTGTGCGCGGCTGCCCTCCGCGTGGATGGCCATGGCGAGCAGACTCATCGAGATGCGCTCGCCGGCGGTCATCAGCATGTCCATCTCGCGCTCGGGCGGGTTGGAATCGATGCTCAGCGCCTGATCGATGAGGTCGTCGGTGGTGTCGCCCATCGCGGAGACGACCACGGCAACCTTGTTGCCCTTCTTCTTGGTTTCCACGACGCGCTTGGCCACACGCTTGATCGATTCCGTATCGGCGACCGACGAGCCGCCGTACTTCTGTACGATGAGAGCCACTGCTGTCCATTCTCTCTGTGGGTTTCGGAGCCGTGCGCTCGGAGCGCCGCGCCCCTTGCTGGCACCGCTTATTCTACGTAAGCGGCACGATTATAAGGATCGCGTCTGCGGCCCGCCCCTGCCGCACCCACCATACGGACGGGATGTGCGCGCTCACGGCGTATGCTCCGGAGGCCGGCCGATCACGCCTCGCGGCGACCGGCGAGCGCGCGGCCGAGCGTGATCTCGTCGGCGTATTCGAGGTCCGATCCGACCGGCAGACCGCTGGCCAGGCGCGTGACCTTGACGCCGAGCGGGCTCAGCAGCCGGCTCAGGTAGGTGGTGGTCGCCTCGCCCTCGATGTTCGGGTCGAGCGCGAGGATGATCTCCTTGACCTGGTCGTCCTTGAGCCGTTCGAGCAGATTCGCGATGTTGAGGTCGCTCGGCCCCACGTTGGCCATCGGGTTGATGGCCCCGCCGAGCACGTGGTACAGGCCGCGGTACTCGCGCGTGCGTTCGATGCTCATCACGTCCTTCGGCTCCTCGACCACGCAGATGACCGTGTGGTCGCGGCGCGGGTCGGCGCAGATCGGGCACGGGCTGGATTCGCACACGTTGCCGCATACGTCGCAGAACCGGACCTTCGCCTTGACCTCGGCGATGGCGTCGGCGAGGTCGGCGGCCTCCTGCGCGTCCGCGCCGAGCAGGTAGAACGCGATGCGCTGCGCGCCCTTCGGCCCGATGCCGGGCAGTCTGTTGAACGCGTCGATGAGCCGCTGGATCGCGCCGTCATAGGCCAATGCCATTGCCGTTCCCTTCCGTTTCGTTCTCTTGCTTCGTCATGGTGTTCGATGCACGGGTCCGGATGCCGCGTCGGTCCCCGGCCCGGCACCGTCACTCGTCGTCATGCCTGGGCGCCGGATGGATGTTGCGCGGGTTGCGAGGGTCGTCCGCCGCGAACTCCTCGACCTTCTTGACCTCGAACAGCTTGCGCAGTTCGTCGCGGTCCATCGCGGTGGCGGCGCCGAGCGACTCGTCATCCATCGAGTACTCGTCCTCGTCGGCCGCGACCTGCGGGGCGGCCGGGGCCGGCTGGCCCACGTTCCATGGGTCGCGCGCCGGCATGGTCGTACCGCCCGCGTTCATGTCGTTCGGCGATCCCGCACTGCGGGAGTCCGTTCCGAGACCCGTACCGTGCGGTGCCGTCGGACCCGCGTTCCACGGGTCATCCGGTTCGCCCGGCGGCGGCACGTCCTTCCACGGGTCGTCCGGTTCGCCCGGAGCCGACGGCGCGGGGGTCTGCGCCGCGGACTGCCGCGGACCGCCCCACGCTCCGGCACCCGCCGGTTTGGCCGGCTGGTTCCACGGATCGTCCGCCGTCTGCGTCCGTCCGGCGCCGTTCACCGCGGCTGATGGCTGGTTCCAAGGGTCGTCGACCGTGGTTCCGGTCCCGTTCACCGGCCGGTTCCAAGGATCATCCGCCGGATGCGACGCCCCGATTCCACCCGTCGCGCTCGACGTCTGACTCCACGGGTTCACAGTCGTTCCACCGTTCCCGGGGACGCCGCTCGTGGTGTTCCACGGATCCGACGCGTGCTGAGTCGATGCCTCCGCCGAGGTCGGATTCGCGCCCGAACCACCCACAGTGCCCGCTGGTTGCGCCCACGGGTCGACGTCGTCGCTCAGATCGGGGACCGCCACGTGCTTGTGCGGATGTTCGGGTTCGTGACCGGTGACCACTTGAGACCCGGTGGACGCCGATGCCCCGCTTCCGGGACCCGTCGCCGTGTCGGAGCGGCCCCCGGCGCTCGACGCCGTCGGCAGTGGCTGCGCCCACGGATCGTCGTCGTCCAGCACCGACGGCGAGGACGGACCCGCGCCGACGGTCGCCGTCGAGCCCGATCGGTGGGATTCGTCGTCGTCGGATGACGAGGCGCCGGACGCATGCGCGGCGGGGGACGACGTCTCGCGCCCGCTCTCCTGTCCGTTCGATTCGGTACGCGTCAGGTTGACGGCGGCCTGCAGGTTCTCCTGCAGCAACTGCGCCTTGATACGCTGCTGCTCGCCGGCCGGAAGCTTGCTGAACGCCGGGGTCTTCTGTCCGTCGTCGGTGGTGGGGGTCGGCGCGATCTCGGTCTGTTCGCCGAACACCTTGCGCACCTCGGCGCGCAGGATGTTCACGACCTTGTTGCTGCCGTCGACCGACTCGGCGGCCACGGCCAGCGCGAAAGCGTACTTGCTCAGCGGCTTGTCGAACTTGAGCCACAGCCGCATCCTGCCGGTCTGCTTGTACGGCCTGAAGCTGATGCGCAGCACCTTGTCGCGCGTGACGTACCTGCGCACGTCAGCCGGCAGCGCGGCGACCAGCGCGTCCCACTTCTGGTCCGGGGTGCGGTCGTCCGGCTGCGGGACCGACGCGCCGGCGCCGGCGGATCCGGTCGCGCCCGGCGCCGCCGAGGACGAGACGTCGCCGGCGTTCCCCGAGCTCACGGGAGACGCCTGGGCCACAGGATCCGAATGCCGTACCGCATCGGTGCCATGTCCGGAACCGGCGGAACCGCCGGCCTGCTCCCCGGCCCGGGAATCGGCATGCTGGTTGCGGGCCGCGCCGGCGAAGCCGCCGCCGGCATTGCGTGCGGCGCCCGCGAAGCCGCCGTGACCGGAGCCGGCCGTCGCGGCACCCGCGGCAGGGGCGACGCCGGAGCCGGCCGGCACCGCAACGGGCGCCCCGCCTCCCACGACCGGCGCCGCCGCGAAGCCGTGCTCCGCACCGGACAGCAGTCGGGCCGCCAGCAGCTCCAGACGCATGCGCGGCGAGATCGCACCGGTCATCGCGCCCAACGTGTCGTTGATGATGTCCGCCATGGCCGTGAGGGACCCCAGTCCGAGCGCCGCGGCCTGACGGTGCAGGTCGTCCATGTCCTCGGCCTCGGCGGTGTCGGAGAGCACGCTTTCGGCCTTGTCGCCGGCCAGGGTGAGCACCAGCAGGTCGCGCACGCGCGCGAGCAGGTCCTCGACGAAGCGACGCGGATCGAAGCCGCCGACCACGACCTTCTGGATGACGCCGTACAGTTGCTCCCCGCTCCTGTCGATCACCGCGTCGACGGCCTCGCCGATCAGCGCCTCCGGCGTGAAGCCGAGCAGCGCCACGGACGCGTCGTGCGTGATCACGCCGTCGACCGAACCGACCATGAGCTGGTCCAGCACGGACAGGGTGTCGCGAACCGATCCGCCGCCGGCGCGCATCGCGAGCTTGAGCACGCCCGGTTCGGGCTTGATGTGCTCCTCGTCGCAGATCCTCTCGAGGTAGGGTCCCATGATCTCGGCCGGCACGAGCCTGAACGGGTAGTGGTGGGTGCGCGAGCGGATGGTGCCGATCACCTTGTCGGGCTCGGTGGTCGCGAAGATGAACATCACGTGTTCCGGCGGCTCCTCGACGATCTTGAGCAGCGCGTTGAAGCCCTGCGGCGTGACCATGTGGGCCTCGTCGAGGATGAAGATCTTGTACCGATCGCGTGCGGGGGCGAATCCGGCACGTTCGCGCAGTTCGCGCGCATCATCGACGCCGTTGTGCGATGCCGCGTCGATCTCGACCACGTCGATCGAGCCGGGGCCACCGGTGGCGAGATCCTTGCACGACTCGCATTCGCCGCACGGATGCGAGGTCGGGCCCTTCGCGCAGTTCACGCAGCGCGCCAGAATGCGCGCGGAGCTGGTCTTGCCGCAGCCGCGCGGACCGGAGAACAGGTACGCGTGCGTGAGCTTGCCCTCGTCCAGGGCCCGCATCAGCGGGACGGTGACCTGGTCCTGTCCGATCACTCCCTCGAAAGTGTCCGGACGATAACGTCGATACAGTGCAAGTGCCATATGTTCCAACCTACCTCAAACCGACTACCCGCAGACGGCGGGCGCGTACCGGCCGCGGGCGGCCGATGTTGACGAAACGCGAGCGATTGTCGTATGCGCCGCCGAAATCGCATACACTGGTGCCATGAGCAGTATTGACGCGACGTCAACAGCGACGATGACGGCGGCCACGGGCAAAGGCGACGCAAGACGCACGGCGATCGTGCGGGCCGCACGGGAGATCTGTCTGGAGAAGGGCTTCTCCAAGATCACCGTGAGCGACATCGCGGCCCGCGTATGCATGACCAGATCGCTGTTCTACCATTACTTCCCAGACAAGGACGCGGTCGCGGACGCGGTGCTCGACGACGTGGTCGGCGAGATCCTCTCCCGGCTCGAGGCCTGGAACGAGGCCCGCGAGGTCGGCAACATCGACAAGGCCCTCGACGACATGGTGCATCTGATCCGCGCCCTCATCGCGAACGAGGGGCCGTTCTCGGCCCGCATGATCCACGAGGGCAACGCGGAGCTGTACATCCGGTTCATCGACCGCATCGCCGACCGCATCGCCGATCTGCTGGAACGCACCGTGGTGCGCGACTTCGAACAGCGCCACGGCCTGCCGATCGAGAACGTGCACGAGACGTTCTTCACGCTCATCGTGGGACTGATCTCGCTGATCCGCTCCCACCCGAACATCACCGATGCGACGCTGAAGTCGCTGATCGCCCAGACGCTGCACCTGACCGACTACATCCATCGGGCCTGACGCGTTCGCCGACGGGGCGTTCGCGATGCGGCGCCGCCCCGGTCAGACGAATGCACCGGTCACCGGGTCGCGCCCGTCGCGCGTGATCGCGTCCAGCACCGCACGCTCGCTCCGTTCGTGCCGTTGCCATGCGACCACGGCGGGCGGCACGAGCACACGCAGCGCATGGTCGCATGCGCGCACACGCACCGGCAGCCGACCGATGTACTCGCCGTCCGCCATCAGCAGCGGCGGTTCGTCGCCCTCGTCGGCACGCGTGATCTCGATGTCGCGCACGCGCTTCCATCCGAACACGTGCGAGGCGAGCAGTCTGCCGTTGTACCCCTTGGAGATCGCGTCCGCGATCTCCAAGGCGCCGGGCATGTGGTCGATCCAGATCAGGTCGAGCAGCCCGTCGTCGAGACGCGAATACGGCGAGACCTCCAGCCCGCCGCCGATATGCCGCGAGTTGGCAACGGTCACCATCGGCGTGATGACGTCGTGCTCCTCGACCGTGCCGTCGGCGAGGGTGGCCCTGATGTGGTAGCCGTACCGCTTCAGATGCGTGACCTCGGCGAGCACCGCGGCGAAGTACCGCAGCGAGCCGCCCGGCAGATGCGAGTGGTTCGCGCGATCGTTGATGCTCGCGTCCAATCCGCACGACAGCATGCCGGCATAGAACCGATCGAATGCGATCGCGTCGTCCGCGGCATCGTCGCGTACGATCCCTCCACCGACGGTCTCCTCGCCGGTGGTGGGGTCCGCCGCGACGGCGCCGGGCAGCGCCGTGACGTGCCCCATGTCGACGTCGACGTGCGATCCGCGCACGATGGCGCCGACGATGCCCTCGACCGCGGTCTCGACCTTGTTGACCGGCAGTGACAGCCCCCTGGCGAAATCGTTGCCGGAGCCGGTCGCGACGACGCCCAACGGCTTGCCGCTGGCTCCCACCGCGTTCGCGCCGAGCGCGATCATGCCGTCGCCGCCGACCACGACCAGATAGTCATACTCGTTCCGCCGGGCACGGACCCGGGCCAGCGAATCGTCGAAGCTGGATCCGGTCAGGTCCGTCACGTCGAATCCGCGACGGAGTCCCGCCCGTGTCAGCAGGTCGAACACCTGCGCATCGATCCTGGCGCCCCTTCCCTTGTCGGATACGGGATTGCCGACCATCGCGACGGTCGCACGCTTCTGGGTCTCGCTCATGGACAACACGATAACCATGAAGCCCGCGAACGCGCCAGCCGCATACTCCGACAGCCGACGACGACCCGTCGGCGGATGACCGGATCCGCGCCATGCGCCTATTCGCAGTATGTCGGTCCGGCGCGGGCGGATTGGACCAGGTCCGGCAGGAACGGCATGCCGACGTCCACTCCCACACGGACCGTGACGTCCTCCCCCGTATCGCCGCCGATCTCACACGCGACCAGCGTCGCGTCATGACCGGCCGCGACCTCGGCAGCGACCTCGCAGGGCTCGCCGCCCCTCCACAACGCGTTCGCGGCGGACAACGACGACAGATCGGCGGCCGACGCGGCACGCGACCGGGCCACCAGCAGGTGACCCACGCCGACGGCGATGACGATCATCACGGTCGCGACGATGATCAGTATGAGACCAAGAACGGTGCCGGCGCCCTCGTCGGAGGCCGAGACGATCTCCGGAAGAGGCCCGTCGGCGCCGCGCGGCCGTTCTCCCCATCTCGCGGAATCGTGCGATTCGGCCCGGCGGGCGCCGCCGCACGTGGATTCGGATTCGTTCATGTCAGGACTCCCACCGCTTTGCCCGTCACCAGCGAGGGCAGCACGCCCATCGGGTCGGGGACCACCGGGCAATGCGTGACGACGGTGACGGCACCGTCGTCGTAGTCGATCTCGACGTCGATGTCGCGCCCGGCGACCGTCCGTGCGGCGGCTTCGGAACCGGCCTCGCCGCCTCCCGCGGAGACGGCCGCGCGGGCGGCGGCCGACGCGGCGTCCTGACAGGTCATCGACACCATCACCCCGCGGGCGAGCGCGCATATCAGGACGGCCATCGCCAGCACCGCGGGGAGCACGCTGGCGAATTCGGCGGTGACCGCGCCGGCATCGGCTCCGGATGCCAGCGCAATCAACCGATGACGACCGTCACGGCGGGGACCGTGGGTCGGAGACGCCGGCCCACAGGGGGCCGGCGAGGTGGGGAGCGGCGACGCCGATCGGGACCGGTCGCCATCTTCAAGGAGCCAGATTCCCGGCGGACGGCGAGCGCGGCGCTTCATATACGGTTTCATCACGATATCCCGGTCAGCTGGGCATTAGACCTTGCTCTTGGTGATCGCCTCGAAGGCAGTCTTGAGAACCAGTTTGACCAGGTCCTGGAACTCCTTGGACTTGAGGACCGTCCACAGGACTCCGCCAAGACCCACAGCAGCTACGGTCACAGCCGCGTACTCGGCGGTGGCGGCGCCCTCCTCGGGCTCCATGCCGAGCGTGCGGATCCTGGAATCGAGCAGGTACAGACGGGCCTTGGCGCCGGTCAGCATGGTCTTGATCTTGGTGTTCATCATGACTCCTTTTGTCATTCCGATTGGTTTGGTTTCCGTTCCCCGCTTCGCCGCCGAAGACCGTCGTTGGCCCCGCCGGCGAATCGGGTAGGACCACTGTGCGCCGGGCGAACGGCGCATGCCGCGATCCCCCGACCCATGTGGACAAAGCCCCCGGGGTTATCCACAACGCGGGGTGTCGTCCACCGCGGCTGTGGACGGGGATCGGCGATGTGGATGCCGACCGTACGACACGCCGACGAACCGGCTGAAGCGCACACAACGGCACAGTCAAACGTTTCGAAGCGCACAGGAGGGTGCAACGGAATGGAAAATCAACGCAGATGCGACCATTTGCGCAAAGAACCGCACAAGCCGACATCCCAAGTTGCGAGCTCGGCGACTCGCGCCTAGATTATGAACTACAAGAACAACTGAACAGAGCAGAGCCCACAAAAAAGTAATGGTCAAAGGACTAATACGTTGGACGGGCATTGGAAAGACTTACCGTTGCAACGATGATGTTGTGCTGAGATTCTGCTCGCAGTTGAACTTGTACGAAGAGGCCCGCTCCGGCGGGCCTCTTCTTTTTTCGCCGAAGCCTCGGCCCCGGCATCCATCGGCCGGCCACGGACGGCACGGATCCGTCCGACCCCATCGGCACGGATCCTTGGCGACGGCATCGGACCGGAGGTCCGCCCCGCGGCGCGGCGGTGGATAACATGCCGCGCTGTGGACAACCCGGGGGCTCCGCCCACATGGGCGGGCATCGGAGGAACCTGTCTCTTCTACACATCTCCGAGCCCACGAGACTCGACGTCATCTCGTATGCCGTCTTCTGCTTGAAAAAAAAAAAAAAAGGCAAAAGGTGCCTCGCCAATATGCCCACACAGACAGAACAGGCCCCATAACACACTCGTGGTGTATCTGGAGGCGCAGCAACATCGAAGGACAGCACAGAGCAACGACACCTAACCACAAGCGCCTTAA
>NZ_JAFEJS010000013.1 GCF_018555385.1 Bifidobacterium santillanense | reverse complement strand
CCGCCGAGCAGTCCGAAGCCAAGTGACGCCCGCCGAATAGTCGTCTAGTCGTCACGGCGTACGTGCCCTTCCATTGTGAGGTGGAAGGGCACTTCGCGTATTGGCCGCAAACGCGCATGCTCCCGCGTTCCCAAGTCCGGAATGCGTAACATACCCGCGCTTCCCGAGTCCGGAACACGCGACATACCAACGTTTCCCGAGTCCGGCCGATATGGACGATGCGCGACCGTAGGCTTGGCCGAGCGGCCTGGAGCGTGTCGCGCATCGTCCATATCGGCCGGACTCCCACGCGCGTGACTTGCCGGACTCCAACGGTCGTATCCACGCTCGTACCCACAGCCGTGACCTGCCAACCCCGGCACGGGACTCAATCGTCGCTCAATAGTAAGGTGGTCCCCGGCAACAACCCACAAGGTCAACAAAAGGAGAACCAGATATGACCACTCTGCAGCCGTTGAGCAACGACGCGCTGTCCGCCCTGCGCGACGAGTTCGACGCGGACGGCACCAACCGCATGGCGATGAACGCGGTCACCGCCGCCGGCATCAACACCGTCGCCAAGAACTACGATCGCGCCCGCCTGCTGCAGCGCCGATTCTCCACCGTCGTCGACAACGGCGAGGCCACCCATCAGGACCGCTCCGGCCGCTGCTGGCTGTTCAGCTCCCTGAACGTCGCCCGCTTCGTCGCCAAGAAGAACCTCGGCCTCAAGGAGTTCGAGTTCTCCCAGAACTACGCGATGTACTACGACAAGCTCGAGCGCATCAACTACTTCCTGCAGGACGTCGCCGCCCTCGTGCGCGCCGGCGAGCCCGCCGACTCCCGTCTGATCCAGCACCTGCTCGCCGACGTGATGGGCGACGGCGGTCAGTGGACGATGGCGATGAACGTCTACAAGAAGTACGGCGCCGTCCCGAAGGACCTCTACCCGGAGACCGCCTCCTCGAAGAACACCGGCGAGATGAACACGCAGCTGCGCCACATGCTGCACACCGCCGTCGCGCACATGTACGCCGACCAGTCCTCGATCGACGAGACGATCGCCGAGGCCCGTTCCGCCGGCCACCGCATCCTGACGATCCACCTGGGCGAGCCGCCGGTCTCCTTCGACTGGGAGTGGACCGACAAGGACGGCGAGTTCCACCGCGACGGCGAGATCACGCCGCAGGAGTTCTGGAAGAAGTACGTCGGCTCCGCCGATCTCGAAAGCTACGTCTGCCTCGTCGACGACCCGCGTCAGGAGCACCCGAAGGGCAAGAAGATCGCCATCGAGCACCTGGGCAACGTGGCCGGCGGCGACGCCACCGAGTACCTCAACGTCCCGAACCAGTTCATGAAGGACTGCGTCAAGCAGATCCTCGTCGAGCAGGGCATCCCGGTGTGGTTCGGCGCCGACTGCCACCCGTTCATGGACCGCGAGTCCGGCGCGTGGGCGACCGACCTGTTCGAGTACGGCTCGATCTACGACTTCGACTTCGACCTCGACAAGGAGGCGCGCGTCCGCTTCGCCGACTCCGCGATGAACCACGCGATGGCCTTCGCCGGCGTCGACGTCGCCGAGGACGGCTCCACCCGCCGCTGGCGCGTCGAGAACTCCTGGGGCACCCAGATCGCCGACAAGGGCTACTTCACGATGAGCGACGACTGGTTCACCGAGTACGTCTACGAGGTCGCCGTCCCGAAGGCCCTCCTGCCCGAGGAGTACCTCAAGGCCCTCGAAGAGGACGCCATCTCCCTGCCGGCGTGGGATCCGATGGGAGCTCTCGCCTGAAGCTCCGCTTCATGCGAGAGCTAGGAGCCGGAAACAGAAAACAGCCCGGTGGGCTGTTTTCCCGGCTCCCCGGACGACAGTCCGGTCAACATGCATGCCGTAAGGCAAACAGCCCGCCGGGCTGCCCGTAGGCATGGCCCGCGGCCATAAACCCGCCGAATCCGGCCGATCGTTCCACAGGACGGTCGGTCGTTTCGTTTTCCGGCGTATCCTCACTACAGTGGTGGCTTTGTCGCATAAGCGCACCACATGCATGACGTACAGCGCGCGGAATCCCCGCGCATATACGAGAAAGGAGAGTCGGCATGGCAGCACTTCGTGGCCCGGATAGTTCCGAGGACGTACAGCGTTTGGGGGAGCACGCCGTCTTTCCCGAGACCGTCGACGTCAACATCCGTCAGCTCGACCCGATCCCCGCGCCCCGCGCGTTCCTCAAGGAGCTTCCGCTCACCAGGCAGATGAGCGATCTGGTCCTCACCTCCCGCCAGGAGATCCGCGACATCCTGCACGGCCGCGACGACCGTCTGCTCGTCATCGTCGGCCCCTGCTCGATCCACGATCCGAAGGCCGCGCACGAGTACGCGACCAAGCTCGCCGCCGTCGCCAAGGAGCTCGACGACCGTCTGCTCGTCGTCATGCGCGTCTACTTCGAGAAGCCGCGCACCACGATCGGCTGGAAGGGCCTGATCAACGATCCGGATCTCGACGGCCGCTTCAACATCCGCAAGGGCATGTGGCTGGCCCGCAAGGTCCTGACCGACGTGCTCAACCTCGGCCTGCCCACCGCGACCGAATGGCTCGACCCGATCACCCCGCAGTACATCTGCGATCTGATCAGCTGGGGTGCGATCGGCGCGCGCAACACCGAAAGCCAGGTCCATCGCGAGCTCGCGTCCGGCCTGTCGATGCCGGTCGGCTTCAAGAACGCGACCGACGGCTCGATCAAGCCGGCCGCCGACTCCTGCTACGCCGCCGCGTTCGAGCACCACTTCCTGTCCATCAACCTCGACGGCCGCGTCATCTCCGCCGAGACCAAGGGCAACCCCGACTGCCATCTGGTCCTGCGCGGCTCGAACCACGGTCCGAACTACGACCGCGAGTCCGTCGCCCAGGCGCTCGCGGACCTCAAGAAGTCGAAGGCGTCCGGCCCGAGCGAGCACGGCCTCATCATCGACGCCGCGCACGGCAACTGCGGCAAGGACGAGGTGCGCGAGGCCGAGGTCGTCGAGGAGATCGCCGAGCGCGTCGCCCAGGGCGAACAGGGCATCCTCGGCGTGATGATGGAGAGCTTCCTCGTCGCCGGCCATCAGAAGCCCGCCCCGCTCGACCAGCTGGTCTACGGCCAGTCCGTCACCGACTCGTGCGTCCCGTGGGACCGCACGGAGGAGCTGCTGCGCACGCTCGCCGACGCCGTCAGCGCCCGTCGCGCCCTCTGACCTGCGCAGAGAATCGTTCTCAATAGCATCCGTGTGAGCCTTGACGTTCCGTCGATCGCACGTGATATCGCCCGAATCGGCCGTTTCAAGCCGTTT
This sequence comes from Bifidobacterium santillanense, assembly GCF_018555385.1. Classification (GTDB taxonomy): domain Bacteria; phylum Actinomycetota; class Actinomycetes; order Actinomycetales; family Bifidobacteriaceae; genus Bifidobacterium; species Bifidobacterium santillanense. The sequence continues at coordinate 77,846 of NZ_JAFEJS010000013.1, read as the reverse complement.
CGGGCGATGTTCGTTTGTGCGGGAATGTGCGATGCGTACACACGGATGCTATTGAGAACGATTCTCTGCAAGCCGAGCCGCTATGCTGGAGGTCGGATAGTACGCAAAGGGAGACGATGACCATGCAGCAGCAGCCGCTCAACAAGCCGGAGGACCTCAAGGCGATTCAGGACGCGATGGACGCGGGCAAGAACCCGCTCGTCGCCACGGATGTGCCGCGCTGGGAGGATCAGGTCGGCATCAGCCGCATCGTCAACCGCCGCGTCCTCGAGTTCGAGGTGCTGCCCACCCCGGCGCAGGTCCTCGCCGACCTGCCGCTCACGAGCGAGGCGCAGGAGATCGTCGCCTACTCGCGCGACGAGATCCGCGCCTGCCTGTACGGGCAGGACGACCGTCTGCTCGTCATCGTCGGCCCGTGCTCGGTGCACGATCCGGCCGCCGCGCTCGATTACGCGCGCCGTCTCGCCAAGCTCAAGGACGAGCTCGACGAGCATCTGCTCATCGTCATGCGCGTCTACTTCGAGAAGCCCCGCACCACCGTCGGCTGGAAGGGCCTGATCAACGATCCGGACATCGACGGCTCGTGCAACATCAAGAAGGGCCTGCTGCTCGCCCGCCGCACCCTGCTCGGCGTGCTGGGGGAGGGGCTCGCCGCCGCGACCGAGTTCCTCGAGCCGACCAGCCCGCAGTTCATTGCCGACGCCGTCAGCTGGGGGGCGATCGGCGCGCGCAACACCGAAAGCCAGGTCCATCGCCAGCTGGCCAGCGGCCTGTCGATGCCGATCGGCTTCAAGAACGCGACCGACGGCTCGGTCAAGGCCGCGTCCGACTCCTGCTTCGCCGCCGCCCAGCAGCACACGTTCTTCGGCATCGACCACATGGGCCGCGCCGCCGTCGTCAAGACGCTCGGCAACCCCGATTGCCACGTCGTCCTGCGCGGCTCGAGCTCCGGCCCGAACTACGGCCGCGAGGACGTCGCCGCCGCGCTCGAGACGATCCGCAAGCGCATGCCGGCCGACTCCGCCGCCGCGCACGGCCTGATCGTCGACTGCTCGCACGGCAACTCCGGCAAGGACGAGCACCGTCAGGCCGAGGTCGTGCGCGAGATCGCCGCACGCATCGCCGCGGGGGAGCGCGGCATCACCGGCGTGATGATGGAGAGCTTCATCGAGGGCGGCAACCAGCCCGCCGCGCCGCTGGGCCAGCTCGTCTACGGCAAGTCGATCACCGACAAGTGCATCAGCTGGCCCGAGACGGAGCGCCTGCTGCGCACCCTCGCCGAGGCCGTCGCCACGCGCCGCTGGAACTGAGCCCCGCCGCGACACGGGTTGCATCGTGGACTGAGACGCGTCCACTATGTGAGCTCTCTTACCGTTGCCTCCGTTATTGGGGTAGACCTAGACACCAGCACAGCGGTGTGCGGACGCCGCTGCAGCCACAAGCCGACAGTCGGCATACGTCCGCACACCCCGCGAATCGCATGCGGCGGAGCCTCCCGGCAACTTCGGGACCGGGTCCGCATGCGACCATCTATCTGAGAGACCCGGCGCATGGTCGTCGGGATATAGAGGGGTATATCAATCATGTCCGCTACCGCAGTCGCGTCCGACTCCACCAAGGTGAAAAAGGACTCGGTGCCGGAGATCATCGCCGCGTCGATGGTCGGCACCGCCATCGAGTTCTACGACAACTACTGCTACTCCATCGCGTCCGCCAGCTACTTCGGCGCGATCTTCTTCCCGGCCGCCACCAAGGCCAACCCGGCCATCGGCACGATGCTCGCGTTCCTGACGTTCGCCGTGTCGTTCCTCGCCCGTCCGTTCGGCTCGATGCTGTTCGGTCACTTCGGCGACAAGATCGGCCGCAAGACCACCCTCGTCGTCGCTCTGATGACGATGGGCATCTCGACGTTCCTCGTCGGCTGCCTGCCCGGCTACGACCAGTTCGGCATCTACGCCATCATCATCCTGTGCCTCTGCCGCGCCTGCCAGGGCGTCGGTCTGGCCGGTGAGTGGTCCGGCGCCGCGCTCGTCGCCACCGAGAACGCCCCGGCCCACAAGCGCGCCCTGTACGGCTCCTTCCCGAACCTCGGCGCCCCGATCGGCTTCTTCTGCGCCTACGGCCTGAACCTGCTGCTCGACACCACCCTCGGCCCCGACAAGATGCAGGCCTGGGGCTGGCGCATCCCGTTCCTGTGCTCCGCCGTCCTCGTCATCATCGGCCTGTACGTGCGTCTGCGCATGACCGAGACCCCGATCTTCCGCAAGGCCGTCGCCAACGACCGCGTCGTCAAGCACCCGCTGCGCGCCCTCGTGCCGTACTGGAAGGAAGTCCTCCTCGGCACCTTCGCGATGGGCATCACCTACACCCTGTTCTACGTGCTCGGCACCTGGTCCCTGAGCTACGGCGTCAAGGTCATGCAGCCGGCCTTCACGCAGAACGAGTACCTCGCGATGCAGATGACCTCCGTGGTCTTCTTCGCGATCTTCATCCTCATCTCCTGCATCTACTCCGACCGCATCGGCCGCAAGAAGGTGCTCATCACCACGACCGCCCTGACGCTCGTGTTCTCGCTGTTCGCGATGAACCTCCTGCACCACAACGTCGTCACCGTGATGATCTTCCTGTGCGTCGGCTTCGCCCTGATGGGCTGCCTGTTCGGACCGTGCGGCGCCTACCTGCCCGAGCTGTTCCCGACCAACGTGCGCTACTCCGGCGCGGGACTCAGCTACAACCTCGCCGCCATCCTCGGCGGCGCGTTCGCCCCGACCATCGCCACCGCACTGGTCCAGGCGACCGGCTCCGTGGTGTCCGTCGGCTGGTACATGGCCATCATGGCCGCCCTCGCCCTGATCGCGCTCTTCCTCATCAAGGAGAGCAAGGACAAGGACTACGAAGCCTGAGGTTGTAAATACATCTGGTCCGCGGAGGGCCGCGATATCCTGTTCCCGACACGCTCAAGGCCGCTCGGCCAAGCCTACGGTCGGGAACAGGATATCGCGGCCCTCCGCTCCGTTTTTGCGGGGAGCGACGATGGGTGCGTCGTTACCTCTGTTCGTGCGAAACGTTCCGTTTTTTGACGTAGGTGAGTGAGGTGGTGGCATCCGCTGTTCGCGACCGTAGGCTTGGCCGAGCGGCCTTGAGCGTGTCGCGAACAGCGGATGCCACCACCTCACGGCCGTCAGCGCAGACGTGACAGTCCCGCCAAACTCAGCTACGCTCGGGAATGGAACACAAGCGAAATCGAGCGTAAGGAGAACGGACATGGCCAGGACGATTGCGATCATCGGGGCGTTGGACGAGGAGGTGGCGCTCATCGCCAAGGCGCTCGACGGCGTCGAGCACGACCGGGCGGCGAGCCTCGACGTGGCCCGCGGCACCGTCGTCACGAACGCCGGCGAGAGCGTGACCGTCGTCGCCACCGTCGGCGGCATGGGACTGGTCAACGCGGCCGCCACCACCCAGCATCTGATCGGCACGTACAAGCCCGACGCCGTGGTCTTCTCCGGCATCGCCGGCAACCTCAACACGCACCTGCACATCAACGACGTCGTCCTCGGCGGCACGCTGCGCTACCTCGACACCGACATGCGCCTCGTGGGCCAGTGGAAGCCCGGCACCGCCGAGCATCCGGTCGAGGAGTTCCACTCCGACGAGCACCTGCTCGCGCTCGCCGACGAGGCCCTGACGGCCGCCGGCATCACGCACATCACCGGCATCATCGCGTCCGGCAACTACTTCGTCGACACCGACGCGCAGGTGCGCAAGGTCGTCCACGACACCGGCGCCGACGCGGTCGAGATGGAGGGCGCCGCCGTCGCGCAGGTCGCCGCGCGCAACGACGTGCCCGCGCTCGTCATCCGCGCCCTGTCCGACAACGCGGACACCGACTACGAGGTCTTCAGGGAGTTCGACATCAGCGAGTACGCCGACACCGCCGCGCGTCTCGCCGTCGACATCGTCAGGCGCCTGTAGTACGGCCGTTCCGCCGCGCGTCCGCGCCCATCGCGCCCCGCGGCGGAAGGACGTCTCCCAAGATGAACATCTGCTGAACTTACGTAGTGAGCATCGTGCCGCAACGTCGCGGCCGGCTATCGTGGATGGTCGAAACCGGGAAACGGAACCGGCACGTTCGGGAGGTGACAGTGCGACATGGTATGGCAGATCATGGCGGGGATCTTCTTCGCCGTCGTCACGATGGCGATCGGATACTACAACGGGCTCGAGCGCGGCGAGCGTCTCGGCCGTGAGACGCGGCCGCACGCGGAGACCGAGCTGTCCGAGGACGAGGTGCTGTTCGGCACGGAGCCGACCGTGCGCGCCGCCGAGGAGTCGTTCGTGCGCGCGATGCCGGAGGCCGTCGTGCTGGTCGACGGCGAGGGCACGGTCGTCTACGTAGGCGATCGCGCCGCCGACCTCGGCCTCGTCGCGTCGGGCCGGCTCGTCGACGAGGACGCGAGCGGCATCCTCGCGCGCGTCGTCGCCGACGGCAAGTCGCGCGAACGCGAACTCGAGCTGCCGATCGACCCCGACCACGCCGGAACGCCGGTCATCCCCGGCAATTCCGGGCATGGCGTGCAGGCGGGGGAGCGGATGCCGTCCAACACCCGCTATCTGAAGGTGCGCATCAGCGCGATCGGCGACGACCGGTACGCGATGTTCATCGGCGACATGAGCGAGCAGCGCCGGTTCGAGGCGATGCGCCGCGACTTCATGACGAACGTCTCGCACGAACTCAAGACGCCCGCCGGCGCGATCTCCCTGCTCGCCGAGACGATCGGCGACGCCGCGGACGATCCGGACGCCGTGCGCTACTTCGCCGGACGCGTGTCGAAGGAGTCGACGAGGCTCACCGAACTGGTCCACCGCCTGATCGACCTGCAGAAGGCGCAGGACGCGACCGGCGTGCTCGACGCGAAGCGTCTGTCCGTGCTGGCCGTCGCGCGCAACGCGATCGCCGAGAACCAGGTGCAGGCCGACGGCCGGCACATCGAGCTCGATCTCTCGTTCGAGGGGAAGCCGGTCCCGACCGTCGCTCCCGAGGCCGACGGTGCCGAGGAAAGCGCGGGAACGGACACCGACTCGCCGGACGTGCACGTCTCGTGCGACGAGGAGGCGATCACCACGGCCGTGAAGAACCTCATCGAGAACGCGATCCACTATTCGCCCGAGCATACGACGGTGCGCATCGCCGTGGCGACGAAGGATGACGGGAGCAAGGTCGCGATCCGCGTGATCGATCAGGGCATCGGCATCCCGCCCGAGTCGATCGACCGCATCTTCGAACGCTTCTACCGCGTCGATCCCGCCCGCTCGCGCCAGACCGGCGGCACCGGTCTGGGACTCGCGATCACCAAGCACTGCGTCGCCGACTGCGGCGGCACGGTCTCCGTGTGGTCGCACGAGGGCGAGGGCTCCACCTTCACCATCGAGCTGCCCACCGTCAAATGACGGCCGTGAGCGAATAACGTAGTGTCCACTTCCCATCCACCCCACGGGCGAACGAATCTCCGGCGCAGGCCAACGGGTCAAACGATTTTCGACCCCCGTATGCCGTTACGTAGCTTGGTCGAACCTCGAATGAACAGGCGGCGAACGGCTAGGATGGTGCGGGTAGCTCACAGGATTTTCACATGAACTCGAACTTGGTCTCGAACCGAACAGTCGAACAGGAAAGGCGATCATGACGCGCATTCTCATCGTGGAAGACGAGGAATCCTACAGGGAACCGCTGGTCTACCAGCTCACACGCGAGGGGTATGACGTGTCCGCCGCGGCCACCGGCGAGGAGGGGCTCGAGCTGTTCACCAAGGGCGGCATCGACTTCGTCCTGCTCGACCTGATGCTCCCCGGCATCGACGGCACCGCGCTGTGCCGGCGCATCCGCGAGCAGAGCCGCGTGCCGATCATCATGCTCACCGCCAAGAGCGCGGAGATCGACAAGGTCGTCGGCCTCGAGATCGGCGCCGACGACTACGTGACCAAGCCGTACTCGTTCCGCGAGCTGCTCGCCCGCATCCGCGCGGTCATGCGCCGCAACCAGCAGCCGGCCGGCGCGGCCGACGGCTCCAGCGCCGGCGACGACATCCCGCTCACGTGCGGCGACATCTCGATGCAGGTCGGCCAGCACCAGGTCACCGTGCGCGGGCAGAACGTGTTCTTCCCGCTCAAGGAGTTCGAGCTGCTCGAGTACCTCCTGCAGAACAAGGGCCGCGTCATGACCCGCCACCAGCTCATCGACCGCATCTGGGGATCCGATTACGTCGGTGACACCAAGACCCTCGACGTGCACGTCAAGCGCGTGCGCGCCAAGATCGAGGAGGATCCGAGCCATCCGAAGTACCTGACCACCGTGCGCGGCCTCGGCTACAAGATCGACCAGCCCACGGCCTGAGACGTCCGTGCGATCGTCCCCGCGGGATCCCGCGGACCGACATCCGCGGGCCGACGTCGTTCCGGTTCCCCTCCGTGAGGGGAGCCGAGTCGTATGCGCGGATATGTGCGAACAAACTACGCCGAACCGGCCGAAAACGACGTAGCCATATATCTCGGATTGTTCATCCTCCGTTCACCGGTTTCGGTCTTTCCCCCGCGGCAACGCCAATACGCTTGTAGATGTCAAGAAATGACGGGCGGCGCCCAGCAGCATCAACGACGTCGCCGAGTTAGTTGAATGAGGGAAAGAAATGCGTAAGAACATCTTCGTGCGCTCCATCGCCGCGATCTCCGGCATCGTCATGCTGGCCGGCCTTGCCGCCTGCGGCGACAACACCGCCTCCACCACTTCCAGCAACGGCTCTTCTTCCGATACCACCAAGTCCGAGCCGATCTCCGGCAACTTCCAGGGCGCCGGCGCCTCCTCCCAGCAGGCCGCCGTCGAGGCTTGGGTCGCCGGCTTCCAGGGCACCAACCCGGACGCCAAGATCGCCTACAACCCGACCGGTTCCGGCGCCGGCGTGACCACCTTCCTGACCGGTGCCACCGCGTGGGCCGGCTCCGACAAGGCCCTCGCCTCCGACGAGGTCTCCAAGTCCGAGGCCGTGTGCGCCTCCGGCGCGGCCTTCGACGTCCCGGTCTACATCTCCCCGATCGCCGTGGTCTTCAACCTCAAGGGCATCTCCGACGCCGGCAAGCACATCAACATGGACGCCTCCACCATCGCCAAGATCTTCGACGGCAAGATCACCAAGTGGAACGATCCGGCCATCGCCGACCAGAACAAGGACCTCAAGCTCCCGGACACCGCGATCACCGTCGTGCACCGCTCCGATAAGTCCGGCACCACCCAGAACTTCGTGTCCTACTTCAAGGACGCTGCCCCGAACGACTGGTCCTACGACCTGTCCGAGAACTGGCCGAACTCCGTCGGCCAGGGCGCCAAGGGCACCTCGGGCGTGATCTCCACCGTCCAGCAGGCCGACGGCACCATCGGCTACGCCGACTTCTCCCAGGTCGGCAAGCTGGGCACCGTGGCCGTGAAGGTCGGCGACTCCTACAACGAGATCTCCGCCGAGGGCGGCTCCAAGGTCATCGAGGACTCCAAGCTCGACGAGTCCGCCACCGGCGACAACCGCGTGGTCGTCAAGATCAACCACGAGACCACCGCCAAGGGCGCCTACCCGATCGTCCTCGTGTCCTACATGATCGCCTGCCCGGCCTACAAGGACACCAAGACCGCCGAGTTCGTCAAGTCCTGGCTCACCTACGTCACCTCCGACGAGGGCCAGAAGACCGCTCAGGACGCCGCCGGCTCCGCGCCGCTGCCGTCCAGCCTGACCTCCAAGGTCACCAAGTCCATCGAGGCCATCAAGACCAAGTGATGACGGTCCGACCGAAGACCGGACATCCAGTCGGATAGCAACCAACCCCGAGCCGCAGTCGTTTCGACGGCTGCGGCTCGGGCCGGTCGAAGGTCGAAACGCATCACACCCCGAATCCCATCCGTCAGGAATTCCTTAAGGAGAATTCGTGAGTTCGCAGCAAGACAAGTCGGTCATGCAGCCGGCTGGCGGCAAGACCGCCGACAAGGTCTTCAGGGGCGTGGCGTACGCCTGCGGCATCCTGATCCTCGTCGTGCTCGCCGCCGTGTTCCTCTTCCTGTTCTTCCGTGCGTGGCCGCTCATCGGCGGTGACCAGAAGGCGAACAGTGACACCATTTCCAGCTTCACCGGCGGCGCCACGAACAACTTCTGGGGCTACGTGCTCCCGCTGCTGTTCGGCACCGTGCTCGTGTCCATCCTCGCCCTGCTGATCGCGTTCTTCATCTCGATCGGCATCGCCCTGTTCATCTCCCACTACGCGCCGAAGAACATCGCCACCGCCCTGAGCTACGTGGTCGATCTGCTCGCCGCCATCCCCTCCGTCATCTACGGTCTGTGGGGCGGCCTGATCCTGGTCCCGGCCATCTACCCGTTCTGGAACTGGGTGTCCACCTACCTTGGCTGGATCCCGCTGTTCGCCGGCCCGGCCGCCAACCCGCAGCGCACCGTCGGCACCGTCGCGGTGGTCCTCGCCGTCATGATCCTGCCGATCATCACCTCGATGTCGCGCGACATCTTCCTCCAGACCCCGACCCTCCAGCAGGAGGCCGCCTACGGTCTGGGCGCCACCAAGTGGGAGATGATCAAGCTCGCGGTGATCCCGTTCGGCAAGTCCGGCATCGTGTCCGCCTCCATGCTGGCCCTCGGCCGCGCGCTCGGCGAGACGATGGCCGTGTTGATGATCCTGTCGCCGGGCCTGACCTACTCCATCAAGCTGCTGCAGGCCTCCCAGAACCAGACCATCGCCGCCAACATCGCCGCGCAGTACCCGGAGGCCAACGACCTCGGCGTCTCCGCCCTGATCGGCACCGGTCTGATCCTGTTCCTCATCACCTTCGTGGTCAACTTCGCCGCGCGTAAGATCACCGAGAAAGCGAGCGTCTGATGGCTGAAGCAGCAAAGAAGAAGAACCTCGACGGCGCTCCCGTCATCGACTTCGACAAGTTCCGTCCGACCCGCTCCTCCGAGAACGCCCGCAAGCGCAAGGACTACTTCATGACCGGCCTGATCGGTCTGTCCTTCGTGATCGCCTGCATCCCGCTGATCTCCGTCCTGTGGACGACCCTCGTCAACGGCTTCAAGCGTCTGAACCTCAACTTCCTGTCCTACAACATGACCGGTGTGGTCGGCGGCAACCCGACCCCGTCCGGCGGCTACGGCGGCGTCCTGCACGCCATCATCGGCACGCTGGAGATCACCGGCGGCGCCATGCTGATCTCCATCCCGATCGGCATCATGTGCGCCGTGTACCTCGTCGAGTACGCCCACGGCGGCAAGCTCGCGATGACGATCTCCCTGCTCGTCGACGTGATGAGCGGCATCCCGTCCATCGTCGCCGGCCTGTTCGCCTTCTCGATGTTCACCATCGTGTTCGGCCCCGGTACGATCAACGGCTTCGAGGGCTCCGTGGCACTGTCCCTGCTGATGCTGCCGACCGTCGTCAAGTCCTGCGAGGAGATGCTCAAGATCGTCCCCAACGACCTGCGCGAGGCCTCGCTGGCTCTGGGCGTCACCAAGCAGCGCACGATCACCAAGATCGTGCTGCGCACCGCCCTGCCGGGCATCGTCTCCGGCTGCATCCTCGCCATCGCGCGAGTGATCGGCGAGACCGCGCCTCTGCTCATGACCGCCGGCTACATCGCCTCCACGAACGTGAACCTGTTCTCCGGCCAGATGACGACCCTGCCGGTCTACGTCTACCAGGAGTACTCCAAGCTCAACGCGAACTGCCCGGTCAACGCCGACGCCTCCTGCGTGCCGACCATCCCGATGGAACGCTCCTGGGCCGCTGCGCTCGTGCTGATCATCATCGTCCTGCTGCTCAACCTGATCGGCCGCGTGGTCGCCAAGGTCTTCGCGGTCAAGACCGAGCGCTGACCGGCCTCCACCCGCTATTCTTAGGAATGTCAAGGAAATAAAGGAAACATCATGGGACAACGTATTGACGTCAACCACGAGAACATCTACTACGGCGACTTCCTCGCCGTGGAGGATGTGAACATCAACATCGAGGCGAACAAGGTCACCGCCTTCATCGGCCCGTCCGGCTGCGGCAAGTCCACCGTGCTGCGCACGCTCGACCGCATGCACGAACTCATCCCCGGCGCCCACGTCGAGGGCGAGGTCCTGCTCGAGGGCAAGAACCTGTACGACAAGGACGTGGACCCGGTCTCCGTCCGCCGCGACGTCGGCATGGTCTTCCAGCGCCCGAACCCGTTCCCGACCATGTCCATCCGCGAGAACGTGCTCGCCGGCGTGCGCCTGAACAACAAGCACATCAGCAAGTCCGACGCCGACGACCTCGTCGAGTGGGCGCTTCGCGGCGCCAACCTCTGGAACGAGGTCAAGGATCGTCTCGACAACCCGGGCATCGGCCTGTCCGGCGGCCAGCAGCAGCGTCTGTGCATCGCGCGCGCCGTCGCCGTGCACCCGCAGGTCGTCCTGATGGACGAGCCGTGCTCCGCCCTCGACCCGATCTCCACGCTCGCCGTCGAGGATCTGATCAACGAGCTCAAGAGCGACTACACCATCGTGATCGTCACGCACAACATGCAGCAGGCCGCCCGTATCGCCGACTACACCGCCTTCTTCAACCTGAAGGCCGTCGGACAGCCGGGCCACCTCGAGTACTTCGCGGACACCACCACGATGTTCAACAACCCGCAGAACGCCGAGGCCGAGCGCTACATCTCCGGCCGCTTCGGCTGATCGCGCGACGGATATCGCCGTCATCCCTGGAAAGCCCCGTTCCGGTTCATCCGGACGGGGCTTTTCCCGTATATCCGGGTCCCTCGGGCCCGCTCAGACGCCCAAGGGCCTTGCTCTCGCAGCGCCGCGAGATCGAAGCCGCTCGCGCCCGCTCCCAGATGCCCAAGGGCCTTGCACCGCGTGTGATGATTATCCGGCCTGGAAGCTTATGGCGTTCCCGCACTACCCGTCTGCAACTCCCTCGCGCCCATCCGGCCACGCTCGGCGAGAGATTTCCGCCACGATATGGCGTGCATCTCTCGCCTGCACGGCTCTCGGCGAGATTTTGCCGCCGCCCTATGGCACATATCTCTCGCTAGGGCTTCTTGGCGAGAGATTTCCTCCATCGTGTGGCGCATATCTCTCGCCAGGACGGTCCTCCGCGAGAGATGCATGCCACCGTGTGTCGAGAATCTCTCGCCACGGTGGTTCTCCGCGGGAGATGCGTGCCACCAACCGGCAGAAAACTCTCGGCCGGGAGGTTGCGGCGGCATGTCGGGGCCCTACGGATGCCGTGAGGCGCGACGGGAAGGGCATGGACCCCTAGCCGGGGAAGGGGAGGCATGGGTCCGGGCCCGTGAGGGGCCGACGGAGCCGTCCCGGAGTGCCCGGATACGAAGGATCCCCGCACCGGGAAGGCCGGATGCGGGGATCGGGTGGTCACGCGGCCGTGGGGCCGCATCGACGGGGCGTCACAGGATCGCCATGCACACGAAGTCGATGATGAACAGCGCGGACACGATCCAGATGATCGGGTGGACCTCCTTGGCCTTGCCCTTGCAGGTCTTCACGATGCAGTACATGATGAAACCGCCGGCGATGCCGTAGGAGATGGAGTAGGAGAACGCCATGAACGCGGTGGCGAAGAACGCCGGGATCGCCGCGGAGACGTCGGTCCAATCGATCTCCTTGAGGGACGCGGCCATCATGCAGCCGACGATCACCAGCACGCCGGCGGTCGCGGCGGACGGCACGGCGGAGATGATCGGCGCGAAGAAGATGGACAGCGCGAAGCAGATGGAGACGACCACGGAGGTCAGGCCGGTGCGGCCGCCCGCCGCGATGCCCGCGGAGGACTCGACGTACGTCGTGGTGTTCGAGGTGCCGAAGATCGCGCCGATGGAGGTGGCGATCGAGTCGGCGAACAGGGCGCGGTCCATCTTGGAGGAGAAGCCGGAGCCGTTCTCGAGGGCCTTCTCGTCCTCGAGGGAGAAGATGCCGGTGCGGCGTCCGGTGCCGAGGAACGTGCCGAGCGTGTCGAACGTGTCGGACATCGAGAACGCGAAGATCGTGACGATCACGAGCGGGAGCCTGCCCGGATCGGAGAACAGCGCCGGGAAGCCGGCGGGCGTGAAGATCGCGCCGAGGGTGGTCGGCAGCTCGGAGAACGTCTGGGACAGGGACTGCGAGGAGCCGAAGTTGGTCACGCCGAACGGGATGCCGATGACGGTGGTGATGGCGATGGCCAGCAGCATGCCGCCCTTGACCTTCATCACGGTGAACACGATGGCCAGCAGCAGGCCGATGAGGAACACCCACAGCACCGGGTCGTTGAACGTGGCCAGGCCCGGCGTGGCGGCGGTGGCGAGGCCCTTGCCGGCGGCCTTCGCGTCCTTCGGGGTGAAGGTGATGAGACCGACGTTGAGCATGCCGACGTACGCGACGAACAGGCCGATGCCGCCGCCGATCGCCTGCTGCAGCTGCTCCGGGATGGCCATGATGATCATCTTGCGGATCTTGGTGACGGTGATCAGGATGTTGATCAGGCCGCACAGGAACACCATGCACATCGTCTCCTGCCAGGTGAAGCCGAGGCCGAAGCAGACGGTGTAGGTGAAGAACGCGTTGAGGCCCATGCCGGCGGCCTGGGCGTACGGCACGTTGGCGAACAGGCCCATGATGAGCGTGCCGATGATCGCCGCGATGATCGTGGCGAGGAAGACGCCGCCCCACGGCATGCCGGTCTGGGACAGGATCTGCGGGTTGACGACGATGATGTACGCCATCGCGAAGAACGTGGTCAGACCGGCCAGGATCTCGGTCGAGACCGTCGTTCCGCTCTCCTTCAAATGGAAGAACTGCTCCATTATCTCTTCTTTCCTTGTTCCTTGGGTTGTACGGGACCTCGTTCGCCGCGGTCGCGTTCGCGCTGTCGCGGCGGGGATGTCCCGGCGAGGATTGCGACTCGCCCCGGCCCGTGTCGTCGTGCGTGCGCGCACGCGCATGGTCGGCCGGAACCGTCGCCGATTATATCGCGGGCGTATTGCGCCGCTTCGCCCGGCCGTGGCTAGACTGTGTGCTGGAAACGCCGCGGCCGCGAATCGGTTCGATGCCGGAGGGCCGCCGGAGGCGATGCGAGCAGGACGAGAGGGGAAGAGAACATGGCCAAGCAGCCCGTCGAGGTGTCGATCCGAGCATGGAAGAAGAATGCGGTGAAGCCGGGCGCCGAGCGGGGGCGCGTGCTGCTCATGCCCGGCACCGGCTACAACTGCGACCGCCCGCTCCTGTATTGGTCGGCGCAGGCGCTGGTCGAGAACGGATGGCGCATCGACCGCATGAACGTCGCGCACGCCTCCGACGACCTGTCCGCCGTGATCCCCGTCATCAACAGGGCGATCGACGGCTGGGTAGCCTCCGCGCGCGCCTCCGCGTCCGCCGCTCCTGCCGCCGCTCCTGCCGCCGCTGCGTCCGATCCTGCGGAATCGGACGTTCCCGCCCCCGAAAAGCCCCGATTTTCGTCCGATCCTATAGGGTCGGACGCGACGGAGGCCGAGAAGGGGCGCGTTGCGTCCGGTTCCGTAGGATCGGACGTCCTGCCGCCCCGTGCGCCCCGACTGCTGCTGATCGGCAAGTCGTTGACGACGATGACCTATCCGCACGTCGCCACGAGCTACGGTCTGCCGTTCGTGCTGCTGACCCCGGTGCTGCACCACGCCGACTTCGATCCGTCCGCCCGGGTGATCCCGGTCCCGCGTGTCGGCGACGACATCATGGCCGAGTCCGACGCCCCGTCCGTCGACGTCGCGAGGGCGGTCGCCGGGGACGACGCCGCCGCGCTTGCGGGCGGCGAGGCCGAGCTGGAGCGCTGGCGCATCTCGCGCTACCCGGGCCCCGCGCCGCTGGTGTGCGCCGGCACCGCAGACCCGTTCTACGACCGCGCCCGCGCCAACGCCCTGACCCCGCACGTGCACGAGTACCCGGACGCGAACCACTCGATCGAGGTCCCCGGCCACTGGCGCCGCTCCCTCGACTACCTCAAGGAGGTCGCCGCCTCTGTCGCCCAATACGCCGCGACTTTATGACGGACAGTCCGGTGGGCTGTCCGCGTAGGCCGCAGGGGAGACGACAGCTGACCCCATCCCGGTCATGTTCACATGACGGCGAGGAATCGAAAGTGACGTAATGACGAACCGAGGGGCGGGGCCCGATGCGCATCGCCGGACCGTAGGCTTGGCCGAACGGCCTTGAGTGTGTCCGGCGATGCGCATCGGGCCCCGCCCCGGTCGCGTACGCGACAACATCCGCGACAACAAGCGCGACACGCCGAGACCCATCCTTGTCCGCACCGGACCGTAACTTATCCACTCGTAAACCACAGACCGTTGGTTGGGGCGCGCATGCGCTCCCGAAGTTTGGTTCGCCAAGCCAGCGCAGGTTGAGAGATGTAAGCCCGTTACGGGCAGCCGGAAACGGCCTTATGTTGCTCTGCCTGCGTGCAGGGCTTTTTTATTGCCCGCATGGCGCGCCGGATCGAAAAGGATCAACGGCCGATCTAGGAAGGAACGCCATGAAGAGGCCCGAAAAGGAAGCGGTGGTTGCCCAGCTTACGGCTCAGTTCCGTGCTGCTGACGCGATCTACCTCACCGAGTACCGCGGGCTTACCGTTCCGCAGGTCAGTGATCTGCGCGAAAAGCTAGGCCGCGATACTTCCTACACCGTGGCAAAGAACACGCTGGCACGTATCGCCGCCAAGGAAGCGGGCATCGAGGGTCTCGACGAGATCCTTTCCGGCCCGACCGCCATCACCTTCGTGAAGGGCGACTTCATCGAGGCTGCGAAGACCATCCGTGACTTCGCCAAGACCAACAAGGCCCTTGTCATCAAGGGCGGTTACGCCGACGGCACCGTCTACGACGCCGAAGGTGCGACCAAGCTGGCGGATCTCAAGTCCCGCCCGCAGCTGCTCGCCGAGTTCGCCGGCGACATCAAGGCTACGATGTCCAAGGCCGCGTACCTGTTCAACGCCCTGCCGACCAAGGCCGTGCGTACGATCGATGCGCTGCGCGAGAAGCAGGAGAAGGCTGCCTGATCATCTGGCAGGCCCTAGCGGCCGCCGCGTGATCGTCCAGTCGGACCCGAAAAAGAAATAGAATTTTAGGTGACGGGCAACCTCTTCAACCCCAACCCGTCGCCATGATTGAAAGGAAGCCATTATGGCTAAGTTCACCCAGGATGAGCTGCTGGAAGCCTTCGGTGAAATGACCCTCGTCGAGCTCTCCGAGTTCGTGAAGGCCTTCGAGGAGAAGTTCGACGTCGAGGCTGCCGCTCCGGCCGCCGTCGCCGTTGCCGCCGCCCCGGCCGCTGCCGCCGAGGAAGAGGAGAAGACCGAGTTCGACGTCGTCCTCTCCGCCGTTGGCGACAAGAAGATCCAGGTCATCAAGGCTGTCAAGGCCATCACCGGCGCCGGCCTGGCCGATGCCAAGGGCATGGTTGACGGCGCTCCGACCACCATCCTCGAGAAGGCCAAGAAGGAAGACGCCGAGAAGGCGAAGTCCCAGCTGGAAGAGGCTGGCGCCACCGTCGAGCTCAAGTGATTGTCGCGGCCTGAGGCCGCACATCATCGCTCAACTTAGCGCGTGAAACCCCGCATCCGCTTCGTGCCGGTGCGGGGTTTCGTCAATTCGTGGGTGGATAATACGGCAAATGCCGAAAATGCCGGTGCGGCATGACAGAATAAGCAATAGTGTGTGGATGCGAACACGCTCTCGGCATGAGGATGCGAAGGAAAGGAAGGCCGACACGGTGAGTGACCATACGACGAGCCAGTGGCGGGTGAAGGTCAATGGCGGCAACCAGGTCGGCGTGCGTCCGGGCGAGAGCCTCGAAATCGGCCGCAAGCCGTTGCGTCCGCTGCCCGACGACGGCGTCGCTCGACTGGAGGTCGAGGATTCCGCCAAATCGATGTCGAAGCGCCATGCGCTGCTCACCGTCACCGAGGACGGCGATGCGCTGCTGCGCGATCTCAATTCCACCAACGGATCCTACGTGGTCAACTCGGACGGCGAACTCATGCGTCTGCCCGCCGGCCGCGACTTCCCTCTGCCGACCTCCCCGATCCGTCTGCAGTTCGGCGATGTGCCGATCGACTTCATGCGCGTCGACCAGCCCGAGCCTGCGGTCAAGCCGTTTACGCCCCACGTGCCGAACCTGTTCGACTATTCGTCGCCGACCACCGTCCGTCAGGAGCCGGAGGCCGCCGACATGTCCGTCGACGACATCCTCGACCTGCGTGCCGGCGAGCCGACCGCGGTCTTCAACGCGACCTCGGCCGCGCCCGTCAGGTCCCTGGCCGGCACCGAGCCGTCGCCGGACTCGGACGACGAGCCCCAGTCCGATTTCCATGTGGAGGTGGACTTCCCGTCCGTCGATCCCGTGAGCGCCGCCGCGGAGGCGGAGTCGGAGATCTCCGAGACGTCCGATTCGCTGGCGGTGCCCGGCGTCTCCGCGCCCGTGGCCGAGGCGCACACCGCGCCCGAGGAGCGGCCCGTCGTGCAGGACGCGCCGCAGGACTTCGAGCCGGCCCCGATCCATCAGCCCGTTCAGCCGGTCGAACAGCCCGTCCGGAACGCCGGCGACGATCATCATCCCGATTCGATGCCGCTGCGCGTGGACGATCCGAACGCGAAGCCCGCGCCGCGCGACCTCTTCGCCGATGCGATGAACGGCGTGCCGGACGATGCCGGCGATGCGTCCGAACCCGAGGACGCCGAGGCCGCCCCGGCCGCCGGAATCGCCGGCGCCGGCGCCGACGTCCGCGTCTCCCGGACCGTCGCGCCCACGACCACCGGAGTCGTCTCGGCCTTCGCCGTCCAGGACAACACCGTGCCGATGGAGAACCAGCCGGCCCAGAACCAGCCGCAGCCGGTCGAGACCGTCGTGGATCAGGCGCTCGCCGCCCGCGCCGCGGGCCCCGCCTTCGATCCGGAACCCGGCTCCGTGTTCGAGAAGGTCTCGAACGGAGACTTCGAGCGTCCTCCGCAGATCATCGAGGTCGACGGATACACCTCCGAGGACGCCCGTCACACCACCGACATGACCAGGCAGTTCGAGATGGCCCGTCACCGCGAGCTGCTGCCGTTCCTCGCGATGAACCCCGCGCTCTACGACGACCTGTACGCCTGGCTCGCCGCGCAGGGCAACCACGACATCGACGAGGCGCTCGCGCACAACGCGGGCTACCAGGATTACCGTGAAGCGGTAGGAAAGTGAGTGCACGATGAGCACGCAACTGACGCTTGACCGTCTGCAGGAATGGCACGACAGATACCGTGCCTCCCTGGTGCCGTCGCCGCTGGAGAACATCAACCAGCTCGCGGCGCAGCTCGATCTGACCCACGCGCATCCCTCCGGCATCGCGCAGTTGTTCGCCTCCGGGCACGTCACGCTCGAATCGCTCTTCCGCGACAACGGCATGCTGCGCGCCGCCGAACGTCGCCTCGGCCGCGTGCTCGACGACCGCAGCGCCAAGAAGCGCGTGTCCGGCGTCGCCGAGCTCTCGCTCGTCGTGGGCGTGGCCACGTGGAAGGGCAACGCCCTGCCCGTGCTGCTCTACCCGGTCTCCGCCGAGGCCGACGCCACCCCCGGCCATTCGTCGATCACCTTCACCGGCAACGTCGCGCTCAACGCCTCGTTCGTCTCCGTCATGCACTCGATCGGCGTCGATCTGGACGAGAACTACCTGTTCGACGGCTCCCACTACGCCTCCGGCACGCCCGAGACGTCCGCCGTCTTCGCCGCGATCACCAACCAGATCAAGGCGCGCATCGCCGACTTCTCCATCGAACGCCACATCATCCTCGGCTGCTTCATGGAGCCCGCCGCGCAGATCCTCACCGAGACCCAGCACATCATCGACGAGCTCGGCGACGGCCCCAGCGGCAACACGCTGCTCGACGCGATCGCCGGCGACGAGGACGCCGCGAACTCGCTGCGCAACGCCTCGATCCCGGACTACAGCCCGTTCGACGCCGATCCGCACACCGAATACGAGGTCGGCGACGTCGACAACACCGTGCGCTACGCCGCGCAGCTGGCCGCCTCCGGGCATTCGGTCAGCGTGGACGGCGCGCTCGGCCGCGACACCGCCGAGCAGGCAGCGGCCATCGCCTCCCGATGCGTGATGAACGGCCGCTCCGTGCTGTACGTGCCGGGCGTGGCCGAACAGAAGCGCCGCTTCACGCAGGTGATCCGCGCCAACGAGATGCAGGGCATGCTGCTCGACATCGCCGACGAGAACGCGAACGCGGACATCGACCGCCAGCTCATCACCGCCGTCGGCTTCCAGGAGGGCGTCGCCACCCAGCACTTCGATCAGCTGGCCGACGAACTGGTCGGCGTGCGCTCCCGTCTGACCCGCTATCTGGGCGATCTGCACGGCGTGAGCGACAAGTGGGGCGTCTCCGCCTACCAGACCATCCAGAACCTCGCCGCGATCTCCATCGCCCCGACGCATCCGGCCACGCGCGTGCGCCTGACCGAGGCGTCCGCGCGCCAGATCGGCGGCCATCTGGACGAATGGACCCGCAAGCTCGAACGCGCCGGCGAGGTCGGCGAGTACACGATCGGCCCGAACGACACCGCATGGTACAAGGCGTCGATCACCAGCGAGAAGGACGCCGTGACCACCTACCAGCGCGTCATGGACCTGCTGCAGAAGGTGCTGCCGGCCGTGCGTGAGCACGTCGCCTCCACCGTGCAGACCTGCGGTTTCCCGGTGCCCGCCACCGCGCGCGACTGGGCCCGCCAGATCATCGTCCTGAAGAACCTGCGCCGC
The DNA here is from genome assembly GCF_018555385.1 of Bifidobacterium santillanense. Lineage (GTDB taxonomy): Bacteria > Actinomycetota > Actinomycetes > Actinomycetales > Bifidobacteriaceae > Bifidobacterium > Bifidobacterium santillanense. The sequence continues at coordinate 59,006 of NZ_JAFEJS010000013.1, read as the reverse complement.
GTGCTCGACGTGTTCCAGCCGGAGATCTTCGAACGCGACGTCGACTCGATGATCGAGGCCACCAAGTCGAAGACCGACCGCAAGGCCGAAGGCACGACGATGGGCTTCTGGGAGCGTCGCCGCCACGCACGCGAGGCCAAGTCCCTGCTGCGCGTCGGCGCCCAGGTCGAGGACATGCACGCCGCGCTCGTCGTCGTCAAGAAGCAGGCCGAGCAGTGGCATTCGCTGGTGCCGCACGGCGGATGGCCGGTGCTGCCGCCCAAGCTCGACCAGATGATCGCCGCGCAGGAGACCATGTCGCAGGACATGGTCGCGCTCGACGCCGTGCTGAGCACCACGCCGCTCGGCGGCGAGCTGGAGACGCGCGACTTCAACGACGTCGAACAGCGCCTCAAGGCCCTGCTCGACGACCGCAAGGCCCTCGACTCGCTGCCCGAGCGCTGCCGCCTCGAGAACGAGTTCCAGGCCGCGGGCCTCAACGATCTGGTCGCCGACTTCACCAACCGCCACGTGCCGGGCAACGTCGTCGGCGACGAGCTCAAGCTGGCGTGGTGGACCACGGTGTTCGAGGACATCGTGCGCTCCTCGCCGATCATCTCGAACCAGGACGGTTCCGTGCTGGCCAACGCCACCGAGCGCTTCGAGCAGGTGGACGTGGAGCACGTGCGCTCCGTCGGCCCGATGGTCGCCCAGGAGTCGATGCGCAGGCTGTGCGACATGCTGTTCGCGCGCACGCAGGAGGCGAACCTGCTGCACACGCAGCTCGCCGGCCGCGGCCACGTCACGCTCGACCACATCCGCCGCGACCATCCGGCGATCCTGGCGGCCGCCAAGCCGATCCTCATGGCCACGCCGGACACGCTCGCCTCGCTCACGCAGCCGCACGAGCTCGCCGACGTCGCGATCGTCGACGCCTGCGCGCACATCCCGGCGATCCAGCTGCTCAGCGTACTCGTGCGCGTCAAGCAGGTCGTCGTGATCGCGCACCGCGGCACCGTCACCTGCCCGAGCCTCAAACAGCTCATCGACATGCTGCCGGGCGTCGAGGTCAAGTCGCATCCGGTCCGCCGCGCGCCGAGACTCACCGCGTTCCTCGAGACCGAGGGGTACGGCGCCGTGCGCTACGACGTCACCACCGAGGGATCGGTCGGCCGCGTCGCCTACCACAAGATCGAGGCCAGCGGCACGCCGGTCTTCGCCAGCGGCCTGGTCGAGTCCAGCCAGACGGAGATCGACGAGGTCGTGCGCCTGATCACCGAACGCGCCTCCAGCTTCACGATCGTCCCGGCCGGGTACATGCTCACCGTCGTGACGATGACCGACGGATTCCGCGTCCGACTCGGCGCCGAGCTCAAGGCGCTGGCCGGCAGGGACAAGTCGATGGGCAGCTTCCTGCGCCATGTGCGCATCGTGAGCATCCGCGAGGTCGCCGGCGCCCAGGCCACCGACGTGATCTTCTCGATGTGCTACGCGAAGACCGCGTACGGCAAGCTGCTGCAGCAGTTCGGCGCCATCGAGGAGCCGGGCGGGCGCAACCTCCTGCTCGACGCCCTCGCCCTCGCCGACCGCAACCTCGACATCGTCTCCTCGTTCTCCTCCGACGAGATGCTCGACGAGCGCATCCACTCGGCCGGACCGCAGCTGCTCAAGACCATGCTCAGGTGGGCCGAGCAGCTCAACGACGACACCGTGCGTCCCGCGGAGACCGCCTCCGGCAACAACACCCTGTTCAACGATCTGGCCGACCGCATCCGCTCGCGCGGGCTCAAGGTCGCCATCGACTACGGCTTCGACAAGGGACTGAAGATCCCGATGGTCGTGGGCCTCAAGGACAAGCCGTTCGCGCTTGCGGTCCTCACCGACGACGCCGGGTACATGTCCATCCAGTCCACGAGGGAGCGCCACCGCATGCTTGCGGCGGACCTGATGACCCTCGGCTGGTCGGTCGCGACCGTGTGGAGCGTCGGCGCGTTCGTCAATCCGGAGAAGGAAGTCGACCGCATCGTCGCCAAGCTGGGCGAGATCTACCGGGAGATCAAGTGATGGGCGAGTACTCCGCGCAGCGCCGCACGCCGCGCAAGCACAAGCGCGTCGTGCGGCAGGGCACCGAACGATTCGACGCCGACGGCGTCAAGCTCGAGCCGTCGGACATGATGACCGACCGGCAGCGGGCGGCCGACGACGACAAGCGCATCCTGAACGAGCTGCCGCCGCACTGGGCGGTGTTCAGCGAGAAGGAGTAATAGAGAAGCGGGGGAGCGGCGCTACTGCTGCACGGCGACGACCGCGCCCACGTCGGCGGAGTTCATCACGCGCAGCGCCGCGTCCGGCTCCACCGCGACCTCGATCGTCACGACGCCGGAATCCGAGGTCGCGGGGCGGCCCATCACCAGCGCCTGATTCGTCAGCGTGCACAGCCCCTCCTTCTCCTCGCCGCCGACCTCGCCCAGATGCTCGGCCGTCTCGGCGGGCGCGCAGCCCACCGCGGATACCAGCGAGATGACGTCGCCGGGCAGCAGGTCGGACACGTCGTTCGACACCTTCAGCTCGAGCGCGCTGCGTCCCGGCGGGATGACCGGCGCATCGCGCGTCAGCGACGGATACATCGGCTGATGCTCGCCGATGTCGATCTGGGCGACCGAACCGACCACGTCGTCGATTGCGGTCAGGGCCGTCTCGGTGGCGGCCGAGGCGGGCACCTCGACCATCGTCACGTCCCTGCGGCGGATGACGCTGCCCCGTGCGATGTCGCGGGACGCCACCACCACCGACGTGGTGGCGGTCATCGCGCCGATCGAGGACAACGTGACGAACACGGCCAGCCCGGCGATGAGCGCCGCGGCAAGCCGCACCAGACGCGCGCGGATGCGCCGTCCGGACAGAGTGGGGCGCATGACCCGCGCCCAGGGTGGGGTGGTGTTCTTCGTCATAAACGCCATCGTCCGGGTCGGATCGACCTGAAGTCAACCCGCCCGGACGATGTGGACGAAGCCCTCGCGAATCTTCACAAACTCACTTCTTGCCGGAGTCGGTGCGGTAGAAGCCGCTGCCCTTGAACTCGATCGGCACGGCGGAGAAGATCTTGCGCACCTGCTCCTCGTGGCACTCGGGGCACACGGTGATCGGGGCGTCGTCGAACGACTGGTGCTCGGTGAAATCGTATCCGCAGTTCTTGCAGCGGTAATGATAGGTAGGCAACGTGATCCTCCTGATGAAACCTGATGACATACGTGACATGCAGCGTTCTCGTACGAACGCGCGACCGTACATATCCTAATCGCCGGCCCGACACGCGGGGGCCGCGGTTTCACGGGGTGTGAAGCGGCCGGTCCCGCGGCCGGTCAGCCGAAGAGGACGATCCCGCCCGGCGTGAGCGCGCCGTCGACCGGCAGGTCGTGCGTCTCGCGCGGCAACGGATCCTCGTCCGCGCCGAGCACCTCCCAGTCCCAGCACACCGCGAGCACCGGGCAGGCGGGGGAGCGGTGCGCGAGCGCGCGGTCGTACCAGCCGCCTCCCCGGCCGAGCCGCGTGCCGGAACGGTCCACGGCCAGCGCCGGGACCAGGATCAGCGCGGCCTGGGCGAGCGATTCGGGAGGCAGCGTCTCGCCCTCCGGCTCGTCGGGGCGATGGTGCGTGGGGGAGCCGGGATCGTCCATGTCCCTGAGCAGTCCGGTGGCGTCGAGCTCGCCCCACCCCACGTCGAGCCCCGCGCCGAGCCTCGGCACGAGCACGCGGTAGCCGGCCGCGAGCAGCGCGTCCAGCAGCGGCCGGGTCTCGATCTCCGACCCCATCGACACGTACGCGGCCACCGTCGCGCGCGCGTCCGGCAGCGGCAGACCGTCCATCAGCCCGGCGAGCCTCGCCCCGGCCCGCGCGCGCTCGGCGGGGTCGACCTGCTTGCGCCGCGAGATCGCCTCGTGGCGCAGCGTCCGTTTCGTCGGTGTCGTCGTCTCTTCGATCATGCCGCACAGCATACGCGTCCCGCGTTAAGCAACGCCCCGCACGTCCGCGCCGACGGTGGCACAATGGACGCGTGTCAGTTTTCCAAACGCTCCGCGACGTCTTCGCCCCGGCGGACCCGAACGCCATCCACGTGCCGATCATCCTCACCGCGCCGGTCGGCGCCGTGCCGATCACGCTGCGCACGATGGAGCCGGACGACGAGGACGCCTGGAACGCCGTGCGGTGGAGCAACGACGAATGGCTCCGTCCATGGGAGTCCGGCGACCCGATGCACGGCCCCGGCATCACCTTCAACCAGTGGCTCGCCGGGCAGCGGCGCAACGAGCAGCGCGGCACGGGCGTCATCTTCCTGATCGAGCAGCACATGAGCATCGTCGGCCAGATCTCGCTCGGCGCGATCAACTACGGCGCGATGCGCACCGGTGTCGTCGGGTACTGGGTTGCGCACGACCACGCCGGCCGGGGCATCGCGCCCACCGCGCTCGCCATGATCGCCGACTGGGCGCTCGCCGACCCCACCGGGCCCCGGCTGCACCGTCTGGAGATCGCGATCCTGCCGGACAACGCCCGCTCCCTCGCAGTCGTGCGCAAGGTCGGCGCCCGGTACGAGGGGCTGCGTCCGAACTACATGTACGTCGCCGGGCAATGGCGCTCGCACGAGACGTTCTGTCTGCTGGCGGAGGATCTGGGCGAGGGATTCACCGCGCGCCTGATCGCCCGGTCCCGGCTCGATGTCGCACGGTAGTCACATAGCGGACATCTTGGGTGGATTTGGTGAGAATTCGATGGTGTGAGCCCTCTCGCCGGAGAAAAGCCGATCCCATGCGCGCCGCGGTCTCGAGGCGTCTCGACACGCCCTGAGGCAATGCGGTGAATGTGACGACCGTCTCCTATTCTATGTGCATATGGGTTACGAGCAGTTAAGCACCGTCATCGTGCTGATCATCGTACTCATAGGAGTCGTGGTCTGGCTGCCCATTCGCACATCCAACAGCATGCGGCACGTCGAGGAACACCGGGAGGACCGGTATTCCACGTCGCTGCATCTGGTCGACGAGCACAGCGGGACCCGCTTCAGCGACGAGACGGCCTTTGCGAAAGGGGTACAGATGCAGCCGAGTGAGAGGCGCGCGAACACGCTCACCCCGGAACGTATATCCGAGGTGCGGCGCCTGCGCCATGCTGCCGTCCGCCGTCGCCAGATGATCGTCGCGGCGTTGCTGGTGATCACCGTCGTCGTTCTGGTGCTCGCCGTCACGCTGCATTTCAGCACGTTGTACGCATTGATCCCCGCCGCCCTGACCGCCGTCGTGCTGGCGCTGGGCGCGCACGCCGCAAGTCAGGCCCGCGAGTGGGAACGCAAGGTCGCCGAGGCGAAGGCCCGCGAACGCCGGTCCCGCGCCGCGCGCATGAAGGCCAGGAAGGCGCAGGTCGAGCAGCGTCCGGGTGCTGCGCCGGCGCGTGCCGCGGGTGAGGACAACGCCCCCACCGACGAGATGACCGGCATCGAGATCCGCAGGGCGCTGCGTCAGGCACAACTCGAACAGAAGAAGGCGCTCGCCGAACGCGCCCGCAAGATCGCCGAGGCGCAGGCCCGTCTGGCCGCCGCGCAGGCGCAGGCCGAGGCCCAGGCGCGTGCCCAGGCCGCCGCCGAGGCCGCACGTCAGGCTGCAGCCGCCGCGGCCCAGCAGACCGCGCAGCAGTCCGCATCCGCCGATGCGGCGGTCGCGCCGCAGGCTCAGGCGCCGGTCCAGAACCAGCCCCAGTCCACGGGCGCGCCCGTCATGGTCGCCCCGCAGCAGGCCGTCTCCGGCGCGACCGGCGCCCCGGTCGTCGCGCAGACGAAGCCGAAGGCGGAGGCCTCCGCCCCGGTCGACGCCGCGTCCGACCACACCACCGAGCTCGCCGAGGTGCACCCCGCCCGCGCGCTCGACGCCTACGACATGGCCACCTCGCAGGACCTCATCTCCTTCTCGCTGGGCGAGGCCCGCAACGTCGAGGCCGACGAGCCCAAGGCCCCGGAGAGCCGAGAGATCAAGTCGATGCGTCAGGTCGCCAAGGCCGAGCCCGTGGACGCGCAGCGCGAACGCGAGCTGGCCGAGGAGGCGAAGATCGAAACCGAACCGGCGTCGTCGCACGCGGGCAAGGACGAGTCGTCCGAGTCCGCCGCCAAGACCGCCGAGGACGTCGCCGACGAGTCCGTCGTCGAGGCCGTGGAGGAGGCGTCCCGCGCCGAGGAGGAATCCCGTCCGGTGCAGAAGGCCGGCATGAGCGACGTCGAGGCCTTCCACGAGGCCGAGGAGCAGGCGAAGGTCGCCGTGCCCGCCGCCACCTCCGATTCGCTGGGCAACAACCTCGCCGAGATCCTCGCCCGCCGTGGCGCGTGAGGTCGCCGAGCCGTCGTTCGCATGACATCGCACGAGGGGAGCCGCCTGCGGGCGCTCCCCTCGCTCGTCTCCGGCGACGTCCCGCGGCCCGTTTCTCTCACAGCGTTAGCACTCGAGTTGGCAGAGTGCTAAAAAGCGCGCTACCATGTGAACCAGTGCTTGGGATCGCGCAAGTGATCGTCAGCCTCTTGGGCAGTCCTGGCGCGGACACATCGAACTACGAGAAATACGAGGTGACCCACAGTGTCGATCAAGCTCACACCGCTGGAAGACAAGATCATCGTCAAGCAGGCCGAGGCCGAGACCCAGACCGCGTCCGGTCTGTACATCCCGGACAACGCCAAGGAGAAGCCGCAGCAGGGCGAGGTCCTGGCCGTCGGCCCGGGCCGTCGCGACGACAAGGGCGAGCGCATCCCGATGGACGTCAAGGTCGGCGACAAGGTCCTGTACTCCAAGTACGGCGGCACCGAGGTGCACTACGAGGGTGAGGACTACCTCATCATCGGCGCCCGCGACGTGCTCGCCATCCTCGGCTGAGACGAGACCGGACGACCGCATCCGCGCGGATGAAACCCCGTACGCCTTGGGCGTACGGGGTTTCTTGGTTTGTTCGGCTAGACTGTGCGCGTAGGGGAGCCCTGAACAACACCCGACGAAGCGAGGCATCATGGCGAGCGTATCCCAGTCCATTCCCGAATCCGTCACGGCCGCGGGAGTCGATGGCGCCGCCGTGCCCGACGGGGAGACGTCGAGGATTCCGGCCCTCATCGCCGAGGAACTGGAACGGGCGATGTCCTGCTCGCGCGAGGTCATCGACCTCGCCGTCACCACGTTCGCCGCCGGCGGCCACCTGCTGCTCGAGGACGTGCCCGGCGTCGGCAAGACCACGCTCGCCCGCGCCCTCGCCCAGGCGATCGGCGGCGAGGTGCACCGCGTCCAGTTCACCCCGGACATGCTGCCCAGCGATCTGACCGGCGTGAACATCTGGTCCCAGGGCGAGGGCGGGTTCGTTTTCCACCGAGGCCCGCTGTTCGCCAACATCGTCATCGCCGACGAGATCAACCGCGCGAACCCCAAGACCCAGTCCGCCATGCTCGAGGCGATGAGCGAGGGGCAGATCAGCGTCGACGGCGTCTCGCACACCCTGCCCGACCCGTATTTCGTCGTCGCCACGCAGAACCCGATCGAGCTCGAGGGCACGTATCCGCTGCCGGAGGCCCAGCTCGACCGCTTCATGGCCTGCACGAGCTTCGGCTACCCGGACGCCGCATCCGAATCCCGCATGATCACCGCCGACGACTGGTCGCATCCGCTGGGCCGTGTGCGCCGGGTGTGCGATCCCGCCGCCGCCGTGCGCATCCGCGCCGCCGCCCGCCGCGTGACCATCGCCGATCCGGTGGCCGACTACATCGTCGCCCTGTCCCGGGCCACGCGCGACCGTGACGGCGTACGGTACGGCGCCTCGCCGCGCGCCAGCCTGTATCTGGCCGCGATGGCCCGCGCCCGCGCGATGTTCGACGGACGCTCCTACGTGCTGCCGGAGGACGTGCAGCAGCTCGCCGTACCCGTGTTCGCGCACCGTCTCGTGCTCGACGACGCCGGATACGGCGGCGAATCGCTGGCCGCGGCCCGCGCGATCGTCGCCGACGTCGTGCGCGCCGTTCCCGTGCCGCGGGCCTAGGGCGGGCGTCGGCGATGCGATGGAGAAACACGCGGCCGCGGCGTCGCGGACCCGTCCGTTTCCGCAGACGCGGGCTGATACGACCGACCCTGCCATGCCTGCTGCTGGTCGCGGTCGGCGCCGTCGTCTGCTACATGGGACTGCTGCTCGACGAGCGCACGCTGATGGCCGCGACCGTCGCGCTCGCCGCCATGATCGTCGTATCGTTCGCGACCCTGCTGCTGCAGTGGTTCCGCGGCGTCCCCGCCACCGAACGCACCATGACCCCGCAATACGAACGTCTCGACCAGCACGGCGCGGTCGTGGATCGCATCGTCGGCGATCCGCCGGATCGGCGCGGCCTGTACCGGCTCCACGGCGTGGTCGTCGGATGGCGATCGCCATTCGGCCTGTTCGCGGCGAGCCGGGTGGAGGATCGGCCCGGGGAGACGCTGGTGCTGCCCGAAGGCGACGACCGGGCGTCCGTCGACGCGGCGCGCGCGGCGGGCAAACGCGTGGCCGGTACGGCGCAGGCCGAACAGATGGGCAGCGTGCGTGGCTACGCGCCCGGCGACCCGATCAAACTCATCTCCTGGAAGCACACCGCCCGACGCGGCACGCTGATGACGCGCGAGACGGGACGGGACGAGCGTGCCGTGCTCGTGCTGGCGCTGAACTCGCGCTGCGGCGACGGAGCGGACGGCGGGCGCATGGACCGGCAGGTCGCGACGATCCTGCCGTTCCTCGACGCCGTCGGGCACGGGGAAGCGGGGCCGCGCGTCGTCGTCACCGACGGCGTCTCGTTCCATGAGGGCGGGTCGTCCGCGCGCCGGTTCCTCGCCGCCGTGCGCGACGACGGCGCGTCCGCGGCCGACGGCGACGTGCCTTCCGATGCCGCCCGAGCGGCGGCTGTGAGCCGATTCGTGCGGGGGCGGAGCGGCCCCGTCGCGGTGCTGGTGTGCGACGCCGGCGGCTCCCGGGGATTCCGGCGGGCCCTCGAGGCCTCTCCGGCGTCCGGGCACCTGCGCGTGCTGACGCCGACGCGACGGGCGCCGGAGCGGTACGTCCGGACGACGGTCGCCTCGCCCGGAACGTCGGCGTCCGCGGGTGGCGCGCCGGCGCCGGGCGCCGTCCCGAACCGGGGCTCCGGAACGTCGACGCGCTCCGATCGGGCCCGGCCCCGGATCCGCGTCGCCGCCGCGTCGCCCGTCATGCTGCCCGCCGCGGTCTCCTCGGCGTCGCTGCTCGTCATGTTCGGCGTCGCGCTCAAGGGGTTGGGCGGTCTCGTCTCGACGAACGGCGCCTGGATGTGGTTCGCGGCGGCGCTGCTGGGCGTCGCCGTGATCGAATCCAATGTGCCGTGGCGCGACCTCGTCCGGCGTGGAACGTCCCCGGAGCGCGGCTCCACGGGCGGAACCGGTCGTCGGATGCCCCGCATCCGCCTCGCGCTCGTCCGCGTGGGCGCCTACGCGCTCCTGACCGTGCTCGCCACGGCGATCCTGCTCGTCGTGCGTCTGCGCGACCTCACCGGCGGCTGGTTGTTCTCCAGGGACCAGCGCGGCGGCGCATGGAACATCGTCAGATTCGCGGTGACCGGCGGCTTCGACTCGCTCAACCTTCAGCTGCCGCCGCTCAAGGTCACCGTGACCGGCGACGTCTTCCTCATCCTCGTCGTCGCGGCCGCGGCCATCGTCATCCGCTGCCTGCTGATCGCGAGGGCCGCCGGCCCCGGCATGGCGATCCTCGCGGTCGCCGCGCTCGCCGCCGACTATTCGATCGTCGGCCACACCGCGCCATGGTGGGCGATCATCGCGCTCGCCGTCGCCTTCCCGATGGGCGTCTGGGCCGTCAGACCCCGCCGTCTCAGGCCGCCGGCGGCCCTCGTCGCGGCCCTCGTCGTCGCGGCCGTCACCGTCGCCGGCACGCCGAGCGCCGAGACCCTCGCCTACAACGTGCCCCTGTCGATCGGCGAGGGCGGCGGCATGTTCTCGTCGAACACCGTCAGCCCGATGATCGACCTGAAACGCAACATCGCCAACGGCTCCGACACCGTCGTGCTCGACTACCGCTCCTACAGGCGCATGTACCTGCGCATGACCACGCTCGACCAGTTCGACGGCGACACGTGGGGGTACGACAAGAGCCTCGCCCTCGACGCCGGGCTCTACGGCGCCGGCATCCAGCTCGGCCGCAACGCGTCCGACGAGCTGTCCGAATCACAGCGGCGCATCGACAACCCGCTGTCCGCATACATGCGCATGCTCGGCTACTACGGCTACGACGTCGCCAACGTCAACCAGAACACGCTCGAGCAGTACATGGGGTACGCCAAGGTGCGCATCGCGACGCTCAAGTCGCGCTTCCTGCCGATGCCCGGCATCTACACCGATGCGAACGGCGTCGGCTCCGACTGGCTCAGCTATCGGGACGGCAGCATCTACAACCGCTCCGGCTCCACCTCGGAGGACACCTCCTACACCGCATCCGGCGTCTACCTCGACCCGATCACCTCGTCCTCCGGCTTCAGCGAACTCACCGCCATCGAGAACACGATCGCCGACCTGAAGCAGCAGAACGGCGTCAGCGAGACGCAGCTCGAGCAATGGCTCAAGGAACGCGAGGCGCTCGCCGTCTCCGGGTTGGGGCAGATCGTCGACGACACGGTCTACATCCACGCCACCGTCGGCTCCGACGGCGAGGTGACCGGCCCCGACGGTTGGGCGCTCGGCAAGGTGAGCATGTACCGGATGGATCTGTCCGATCCGTCGAGCCCCGCCATCCAGGACAACGGGATGGTCCTGGGCGGCGGATCGACGTCGGCTTCCGGCCCCGTCCCCAGCGAGATCACCTTCAACAGCACCGTCACCGAGCAGCTGGGTGCCGGCAAGGACGCCGTCGTGTACGGATTCTCGTCCGACGGCACGTCCGCGGTCATCGCGATGCCGCTCGTCGACGTGACCTCTGCCGCCGGGCGCGAGTGGAAGGGATCCGACGGCTCCACGTACACCAGCATCGACGGCGTGAGCGCCTGGATCAGCATGGCCGGCAACGCGCTGGTGTCGACGATGGGCATGGCCGGCTTCCAGGGTGCCTCGTCGTCGGACGCCGGCGCGAACTCGATGCTCGACTGGATCACCAGCGCCGTCAAGGCGTCGGACCGCCGCGCCCACGCCTCCCGCTACACCGCGCTGCCCAAGACCCTGCCCGCCAACGTGAAGGCCGTCATCAAGCAGGCGCAGTCCGCCGGAGTCCCCATCAAGGGCTCCGGATACGACGATCAGGTGCGCGTCATGCGCTGGCTCGTCGACTACTTCACGTCCAAGGGCAACGGGTTCACGTACTCGTTCGACGCGCCGGACGGCGACGGCCGTTCCAACATGGAGGTCATCAACGACTTCCTCGATCCTGACACCGGCCACGCCGGCTACTGCCAGCACTACGCCTCCGCGCTGGCCGTGCTCGCCCGTGCGATGGGCGTGTCCACCCGCATCGTGCTCGGCTACAACGCCGGCGCCGACGACGACAGGACGTCCGACGGCTACCGTTCGGTCAGGTCCCGGCAGCTGCACGCCTGGGTCGAGGCGTATCTCGACGGCGTCGGCTGGGTGCCGTTCGACGTGACGCCCGCCAGCGAGGAGAACGGCACGCTCGGCGACGAGACGGCCTCCTCCTCGACGTCGTCGTCCTCGTCCTCCGACTCGTCCTCCGCGACCGACACGCAGTCCGCGCAGGGCCAGACGACCGATTCCCCCTCGTCGTCCGATTCGTCCTCCGACGCCGCGGACGCCAGGACCGACGACGCGAAGACCAAGACATCCTCGAGGACGGGCAAGGCCGGCTCCTCGGCGGCCGACGCCTCCGTATGGGGCGCGGCGGCCGCATGGTTCGCCGCGCTGCCCGTATGGGGTCGCGCCGTCGTCTGCGCGGGCGGAGGACTCCTGCTGGTCGCGCTGCTCGTGTTCGCGCCCCGCGGCGTGCGCTGGTGGCGTCGCCGTCGCTGCATCGGCGTGGCGCAGGCATCCGCCGCCGCCCCCGATGACGTCGGCCTGCGCGCCCGCGCGTGGCGTCTGGCCTGGGAGCAGATCAGACGCGAGGGGCGTCGGCGTGGCGTGCGCTGGTCCGACGCGGACACCGACGCCGCGATCGCCGCGCGCATCGTCGACTCCTATGCGGCCGCAACGGGCGCCGGGGGGAAGAAGTCGGGCGCCGACACGCCGAAGGCCATCGCCCGGGTGCTCCGCAACGCCTCCGCCGCCGCCTTCGGAGGCGTTCCCGAGCCCGTCGGACGACTCCCGCACGAGCTCCGGCGCCTGTTCCGGGCTCCGCGACACGCCGGCGGACGATGATTTCCGAGCCGTCCCCGGCCTCCGCAAGGACGGTTTCGGGAGGTGAAAACCCCGTTTCCGACCCCGCGACACGCCGATGGAGCCGTTTGGGATGAAAAACTTTTTTCGTTGGAATTCCAACGATTATGAGGTCTGTCGCCTTCGGTTTCGAGGCTTGTGCGTCGCCATCGACTTGCGCGATACGCAAAGGCGTGCCATGATATTCGAGTTGCCTGACGGGGTCAAGCCAAACGGCCTGATCACGAACGGAAACAGACTGGCGGATTTCCCAAGCGGTCAAAGGGAGCTGACTGTAAATCAGCCGCTTCGTGCTTCAGTGGTTCGAATCCACTATCCGCCACGCCCCGATAGCTCAGTGGTAGAGCACTTCCTTGGTAAGGAAGAGGTCGTGAGTCCAATTCTCACTCGGGGCTCTCTGGCGGGGTAGCTCAGCTGGCTAGAGCGTACGACTCATAATCGTAAGGTCAAGAGTTCGAGCCTCTTCCTCGCTACAAATGCGCCCGTCCGCCGACGGGCGCTCGTTTTAGACTACAGAGGTGAATGAACCATGGCTAAGTCCGCCGACATCCGTCCCGGCATCACGCTGGCATGCACCGAGTGCAAGGAGCGTAACTACATCACGACGAAGAACCGTCGCAACACGCCCGATCGCCTCGAGCTGAAGAAGTTCTGCCCGCGCTGCGGCAAGCAGACCGTGCACCGCGAGACCCGTTGATCCCGCGCTGAGAGCTTTCGCGAAAACCCGGCCCACAAGGCCGGGTTTTCGCATATCCGGACTCGCTTCGGTCCGCGTGGTTTGATGCGGTTCCGTACGTTGCCGTGGGGAGTCGGCGTTCTCCATTGCGGACACGCTCCGGGCCGCTCGGCCAAGTCCTACGGTCCTCAACGGAGAACGCCGACTCCCCACTCTGTTGCGCTGTGATGGTGCGTAGGGGGTGTTCGTACGCAAGTGAGCGGACGGGTGTCGTGACGCATGTCGCGACCGTAGGACTTGGCCGAGCGGCCCGGAGCGTGTCGAGATATGCGTCACGACACCCGTCCGCGTCCGGCACTGTCCCAAATCCGGTACGTAGACAGTACGATAGGCAGTTATGACCAGCTTTGCAGATATCACCACGATCGGTGTGGGCGGGCACATCGCCCGGTTCCTCGAGCCGACCACGCGCGTCGGCGTCATCGAGGCAGTCGAGGAGGCCGACGAGAAGGGCCTGCCCCTATGCGTCATCGGCGGCGGCTCCAACATGCTCGTGTCCGACGAGCCCTTCGAGGGCGTCGTCGTGCGCGACGCGCGCCGCCGCATCACCGTGCCGGACGAGGCCGCGCCCGTCGAGGGCAACGACCGCACCGTCCACGTCAACGCCGAGGCCGGCGCCAACTGGGACGATTTCGTCGCGTTCACCGTGGGGCTCGGGCTGGAGGGCGTCGAGGGTCTGTCCGGCATTCCGGGCACCGTCGGCGCATCGGTCGTGCAGAACATCGGCGCGTATGGCCAGGAGGTCGCGACGTCGGTCGAATCGGTCGAGGTGTGGGACCGCGAGACGAAGACCACGCGCGATCTGGCTCCCGCCGACCTTGCGTTCGGCTACCGCTCCTCCGCGCTGAAGTCGAGCATGTACGTCGCCCCGGCCACGCCGGCGGAGCGATTCTTCCCGACGCCGCGCTACGTGGTCCTGTCGGTCACGTTCGCGCTGCGTCATTCGGCGACCGGCACGGTCGGCTTCGGCCAGCTCGCCAAGGCACTCGGCGTCGAGGTGGGCGACCGCATGGCGACGACCGCGATCCGTGACGCCGTGCTCGCCGTGCGCGCGTCCAAGGGCATGCTCGAGGATCCGACGCGCTACGTGGAGACGGCCATGATCGGCACGAAGCGCGAGGAGAACGTCATCGCCGACCTCAAGCGTCTCGCCCGCATCGAGGAGGAGCGGGCGGCGGCTCCCAAGGCCCCCGCCGGCCACGCCGGACTGCCGGCGGCCGACCACAACCGCCACAGCTGCGGCTCGTTCTTCATGAACCCGATCCTTCCCGCCGACCAGGCCGCGACGCTGCCCGAGGACGCCCCCCGGTTCCCGGCCGAACTGCCCGACGGCACGCCGGGCGTCAAGACCTCGGCCGCTTGGCTCATCGACCATGCCGGATTCCACAAGGGCTTCGCGCTCGACGGCGGGGACGCGTCGTCGGCGCGCGCCTCGCTGTCCACGCTGCACACGCTCGCCCTGACCAACCGTGGCGACGCCTCGTCGGACGATCTGGTCGCGCTCGCCAAGGCGGTGCAGGCCGGCGTCAGGGAGCGCTTCGGCGTGGCCCTTGTGCCAGAGCCGGTGTGCGTCGGCATCGACCTGCGCCCGTGAACGCCGCCTGAACGCGCCGTGAACGCTCACAAAAGCGGCGCCCGTCCCAGCATCCGGAAGGCTTGACACATTCGCGTAACATAGCCTTCCGGAAAGAGCGGTATTCGGCCTATACTCTCTCGTTGAACAAGAACCGGAGAGCAGAAGGCCATACCAACATGCAACTATTCCGAACCAAATCCGTCGAGCAGACCATCGCCGAAACCGGCGAGGAAGGTCGCACGCTCAAGCGCAACCTCACCTGGTGGGATCTGTCCATCATGGGCGTCGCCGTCGCAGTCGGCGCCGGCATCTTCTCGGTGGGTGCGCAGGCCGCCGCGTTCCACGCGGGCCCGGCCGTCATCATCAGCTTCCTCATCGCCGGCATCGTGTGCGGCGCCGCCGTCATGTGCTACGCCGAGTTCGCCTCGATGATCCCGGTGGCGGGCTCCGCCTACACCTTCACGTACACCACGGTCGGCGAGATCATGGCGTGGGTCATCGGCTGGGACCTCATCCTGGAGATGCTCATGGCCGGTTCCGTGATCTCCAAGTACTGGGGCGTCTACCTCAACGACTTCATGCGCCTTATGGGCTGGGGCTTCAACACGAACATCGCCATCGGCTCCTTCAACCTCGACATCGCCCCGATCATCATCGTCGCGTTCTTCACGACGCTGCTCGTGTTCGGCACCAAGATCGGCGCCCGCGTCGACGGCGCGATGACCGTGCTCAAGATCGCGATCGTGTTCTTCGTCGTGATCGTCGGCTTCTTCTACGTCAAGGCCTCCAACTTCACCCCGTTCATCCCGCCGAGCGAGCCGGCCTCGGCCGTGCAGAGCTCCTCGGCCGTCTCGGGAGTGATGGGCCAGCCGCTGTGGCAGTGGGCCACCGGCATGGTGCCGTCCGTCTACGGCGTGCCCGGCATCCTGTCCGGCGCGGCGCTCGTGTTCTTCGCGTTCATCGGCTTCGACGTCGTGGCCACCGCCTCCGAGGAGACCAAGAACCCGCACAAGAACGTGCCGCTCGGCATCGGCGTGGGCATGGCCCTGATCATCGTCATGTACATGCTCGTCGCCATCGTCACCACCGGCATGGTCTCCTACAAGGACCTCGCCAAGCAGGACAGCCCGTCGCTGGCGACCGCGTTCGAGCTCGTCGGCGCCAACTGGGCCGCCAAGATCATCAGCTTCGGCATCGTGCTGGGCCTGGCCACCGTGGTCATGGTCCTGCTGCTGGGCCTGACCCGCATCGTCTTCGCGATGAGCCGCGACGGCCTGCTGCCCCGCGGTCTGTCCAAGACCGGCAAGCACGGCACCCCGGCCGGCCTGCAGATCGTCGTCGGCATCGTCGTCGCGCTCGTCGCCGCCTGCTTCGACATCGGCGTGCTCTCCGACATGGTCAACATCGGCACCCTGTCCGCGTTCACGCTGGTCGCGATCTCCATCCCGATCATGCGCGCCAAGCGCCCCGACCTGCCGCGCGCCTTCAAGATGCCCGGCAACCCGTGGGTCCCGATCCTCATCGGCTTGGCCAACCTGTGGCTGATGCTCAACCTCACCGTCCTGACCTGGATCCGCTTCGTGGTCTGGCTCGTCGTCGGCTTCGCGCTCTACTTCGGCTACGGCTACCGCCACGCCCGTCTCGGCACCGGCGACCTGACCGAGAAGCTCTCCGCCGAGACCGATAAGGCCGTCAACGGCTGAGTCGCGTCCGTTCGCCTCTGACCTCGGCCCTCCGTCCCGTCCTGTTGCGTCCGATCCTATAGGATCCGTCGCAACAGGCGGTTTGGAGGGCCGTTTTGCGTCTGTTCCTACAGGATCGGACGCAAATGCGGCGTCGGAAGCGGCCGTGACGTCCGATCCGGTAGGATCGGTCGCTGCGAGGGCGGGTCCGACCGCGAGACTATCCTTGTATCAGCTTGATTTAAGGAGGATCCCATGCCATACGTTGTCGCTCAGCCCTGTGTCGACGTCAAGGACAAGGCCTGCGTGGACGAGTGCCCGGTCGACTGCATCTACGAGGGCTCCCGCTCGCTGTACATCAACCCGAACGAGTGCGTCGACTGCGGCGCATGCGAGCCGGTGTGCCCCACCGAGGCCATCTTCTACGAGGATGACCTGCCGGACGAGTGGGCTTGGTACAAGGACGCGGCCGCCAACTTCTTCGCCGAGGTCGGCGACTTCGGCGGCGCCTCCGCGCACGGCCCGATCGGCAAGGACCCCGAGCAGGTCGCGGCCCTGCCCCCGCAGAACCAGGACTGAGTCCGGGCTGCCGCACCCGTCCGCGCCGACGACCGGCGCCCGACGCGCGTATCGAAATCCTCCCCTTCGCGGGGAGGATTTTTCGTATCCGGTCTATCCTGTTCACAGACGTTCATGACGATCCGCCTCCCGACGCGCCCCGCGGTCGTCGCGGAGCACCGCGGAAGAGAAGAAGAAAGGCCCGACCATGGGTTTCCACGCGTATTCCTCGCCGTATGACTGGTCCCGCATCGCCGGATACAAGCAGACCGCCAAGGCCGTCGACGGCGGCATGATCGACCTGTCCGTCGGCTCACCCGTCGACCCGGTCCCCGCCTCGGTCCAGGCGGCGCTCGCCGCGGGCGCCGACGCGTCGAACGCGCACGGATACCCCGTCACCGCCGGCACCGCCGATCTGAAGGACGCGATCGACTGGTGGTTCCGCCATATGCGCGGCGTGGACCTGAAGTCGGTCAACGCCGCCGCCGTGCCCACGGTCGGCTCCAAGGAAGCCGTCGCGCTGATGGCGTCCCTGCTGCACCTCGGTCCCGGCGACGTGGTCGTCCAGCCGAAGGTCTCCTACCCGACGTACGAGATCGGCACCCAGCTGGCCGGGGCCGACGTCCTCAAGGTCGACGACGTCGCCGACGTGGACTCCTGGTGCGATGTGCCGGGCGTGAAGGCCGTCTGGGTCAACTCGCCGTGCAACCCCACCGGCGACGTGCTCGGTGCCGACTGGCTCGCCGGCATCGTCGCCGCGGCCCGGCGCATCGGCGCGGTGGTGCTGTCCGACGAATGCTATGCGCTGATGGACTGGCGCTCCTCCAAATCCGTCGCCCCCGTCTCGGAGACGAACGAAAGCGAGACGGCCGACGCGTTCAGCCTGTCCGCGACGCCCTGCGCGCTCAACCCGCAGGTGTGCGAGGGCAGCGCCGACGGCGTGCTCGTCCTGTACTCGCTCTCCAAGCAGAGCAACATGGCCGGCTACCGCACCGCGCTCATCGCCGGCGACTACCGCCTCGTCACCGAGATGGCCGAATACCGCAAGCAGATCGGCCAGATCATCCCCGGGCCGGTCCAGGCCGCGATGGCCGCGGGACTGCGCGACGTCGAATCCGTGCGCGTGCAGTGGGGGCGGTACCGCGCCCGTCTGGGACGCCTCGTCGAGGCGCTGCGCGCGTACGGCTACGACGCCGCGATGCCGTCCGGCGCGCTCTACGTATGGGTCAGGGCCAAGTCCGGCGACTGCTGGGCCGACATGGCCGAGCTCGCCCGGATCGGCGTCATCCCCAGCCCCGGCGAATTCTACGGCGCGCCCGCGTACCTGCGCTTCTCCGCCACCGCCACCGACGAGGCGATCGAGGACGCCTGCGCCCGGCTGTCCGCCTGATCGCGGGCCGATCGCGGTCGGGTCGGCATCTGCGCAAGGGAGAGCCGTCCGCGGACCGGGCTGGAGAGCCCCGGGGCCGCTACGCCCCGAACCGCACGGCCCTGTTGCCGAACCGTTCGCGCACCGCGTCCAACGCGGCTTCGGCCCTGCGCCGACGCTCGCCCGCCGTGCGTGAATCCGTGCTGTCCGTCTCCTCGAGCATGTCGTCCAGCGACGGCTGCACCGCCGTCGCCTCGGCCGGCGCGAGTCCGCTCGCGCTCATCCCCGCGAGCCGGATCAGCTTGGGCAGGGGAGCGTCGGGGGAGACGTCGTCGCGTCCGGCTGTCTCGCCGTTCATCCCCAGCATGCCGTGCAGCAGCCGCACGCACTCCGGGTACAGCACGCCGGCGGCGTCCGTCGGCCGTTCCAGCGTATGGGAGCGCGTCCGGTAGCTCAGGTCCGCGAATCTGAGCTTCACCGTGACCGTGCGCGCCACGAACCCCCTGCGCCGCAGCGAGCTCGCCACCTCGTCGCAGGCCTCGCGCAGCAGCCGACGCACCGTGCGCTGATCCGTGGTGTCCTCGAGCAGCGTCTCCTCCGAGCCGATCGACTTCTCCACGCGCACCGGCGTCACCACGCGATCGTCCAACCCGCGCGACGCCATCCACAATCCGCGGGCGGCGGCGCGCGATCCGGTCGCCCGTTCCAGCGCCTCCGGACTCATCGCGGCCAGATCGGCCACCGAATCGACGCCCCACGCATTGAGCCGTCGCTCCAGAGACGGGCCGATCCCCGGGATGCCGCGCAACGGCATCATCTGCACGAACTCGGCCGATCGTGCGGCCGGGATCAGCAGCATGCCGTTCGGCTTCGCGTTCGTCGACGCCATCTTCGCGACGAGCTTGTTCGCCGCGACGCCCACCGAACAGGTCACATGGAATCGGCGTTCCACCTGCTCTCGGATCCACGCGCCGATCGCGGTCGGCCGCTCCCAGGCCAGCAGCGCCCCGGAGACGTCCATGTACCCCTCGTCGACCGACACCTGCTCGACCCGGTCGGTCACAGCATGGAACACCTCGGTCATGATCGTGTGCGAGATCTCGCGGTAGTAGCGCATGTCCACCGGCAGGAACACGCCGTCCGGGCACAGCTGGCGGGCGCGCGCCGACGGCATCGCCGAATTGATGCCGTACCGGCGTGCCTCGTAGCTCGCCGCCGACACCACCGAGCGGGGGCCGGTGCCGATGATGACCGGGCGTCCTGTGAGCTCCGGGTGTCGCGCCACCTCGAGCGAGGCGTAGAACGCATCCATGTCGATGTGCAGCACCGTGCATCCGGTCTCGTCGTGCCCCCAATCGCGTTTGGCGGCGGCCAGTCTCGGTGCGGTGCTCATGACTTCGATTGTAGTTGTCCGTATGCGCGTTCACATGGTGATCGCGTATCGCGCGGAAGCCGGCGATTAGGGATGCCGTCGCCGCGCGTGTAGCGTGGACGACATGAAGAGAGCAGTGGTCGAGATGCTGAACCGTGTGCCGGTCGTCGTCATCGTGGTGTGCGAGTCGATCGTCATCTATTCGGCGACGGCGATCGCCAAGCTCGCATTCGCGCAGCTCGACCCGCTCTACGCCGTGTGGTACCGCGTGGGGTTCATGGCCGTGCTGCTGCTCCTGTGGCGTCGTCCGTGGTCGGCGGCCAAGCGGGGCCGGCTGTTCCGGCGCGACGCGCGGAGCTGGGGATGGGTGCTGCTGCTCGGCGTCTCGCTGGTGCTCATGAACACGATGTTCTACGTCGCGATCGGCAACATGGACATGGGCATCGCCGTCGCCATCGAGTTCATCGGCCCGCTGTCGGTCGCGGTGATCTCCGGACACGGCTGGCGCGAGCGGATCGGCATCGCCGTCGCGGCGGTCGGCGTCGTCCTGCTCGCCGGCATCTCGCTGGCGAATCCGGATGGCGACGGCAGCTTCCTCGTCGGCCTCGCGGCGATCTTCATCGGCGGATCGATGTGGGGCGTGTACATCGTGACCGGCCGCCACATCGCCGCCGGCGGCAACTCGCTCGACAATCTGTGCGTCGCCGTCGCGATCGGATGGGCCGTCCAGTCGCTGTTCCTCGGCGCGCCGGCGGTCGCGCATCTGATCCATCCCAAGGCGGACGCGACGTGGGCACTGGAACCCGGCGGTCCGCTGAAGCTGCTCGGACTGCTGTTCGTCGTCTCCCTGCTCGCCTCGTTCTTCCCGTACGTCGTCGAGCAGGTGACGATGCGCCGCGTCACCCCGGCGGCGTTCTCCGTGATGCAGTCCATCAACCCTGCCGTCGCGATCGGTGTCGGACTGACGCTGGGTGAGATTCCGGGCGTCGGCGAGATGATCGGCGTCGCGTTGGTCATCGTCGCCGTGATCATCACCTTCTCCGGCGACGCCGCGCCCGCCCCGGGCAGATAGTGCGGAAACAACGAAAAAGGGATTCACGGCGAACCGTGAATCCCTTACCGGCGGAGTGAGGGGGATT
This sequence comes from Bifidobacterium santillanense, assembly GCF_018555385.1. Classification (GTDB taxonomy): domain Bacteria; phylum Actinomycetota; class Actinomycetes; order Actinomycetales; family Bifidobacteriaceae; genus Bifidobacterium; species Bifidobacterium santillanense. The sequence continues at coordinate 38,200 of NZ_JAFEJS010000013.1, read as the reverse complement.
CGAACCCCCGAGCCGCTAATGCGACTAACACCTTAGCAGGGTGCCCCTTTCGGCCACTCAGGCATCACTCCACATCGCACATGAGCGCATGAACCATGAGCTCGAAGCACAACAGCATGTAACTATACACCATCATCGGGATATGACCCGCCGATAGATGCGATATACATGAAAAATGATCTCCGGCACCGCCCCGTACCCGTTGATATGTAGGCGGAGCCGGAGGTACGCCATTGTCCGTCCGTCTCCGCGAACCATTCTAGTCCCAACGCGGTTGGCGACACCCCGCCAGTCGCGTGGCGATCGTCTAAACAATTGACGATTTCGCGTGATATGTCACACATGCGTGGAGTCGGACGATTGCCGCGCATGAGACGATCCCGGGCGTGTCGCAGGATCCGGAATGCGCCGGCCGAGTCGCGTGCGTATGGAACCTCGCCGCCGGGAACACGCGCTAAGGTGAAGCCATGACCGAAATCTTCGAAACGCAACCCGACCGCGCCGACCTGCCGCTGGTCGTCATGCCCGCGTCGTTCGCCTCGATGGTCGCGCCGCTCAAGGCGCATCTGCCCGCGCTCGCCGACGTCGCCCGGGTGCGCCTGTACGAGGAGTTCACCGAGGACCCCGACCTCATCGCCGAGCGGGTGGCCGACGCCGACGTGATGATCAACGGCGGCCCCCACATCTCCGACGACCTGCTGCGCCGCATCTCGGGCGGGGTGCGCGGCGGCGAGGGCGGGCACGTGCGGTGCATCGTCTTCTCCGGCACCGGCGTCGCCAGCTACATCGACCTCGCGCTCGCCCGCGAGCTCGGCGTGCGCGTGTGCAACGCCGAGCACTACGGCGACGCCGCCGTGGCCGAGCACACGTTCGCGCTGATGTTCGAGCTCCTGCGCCATACGGGCGAGCTCGACCGCCGCATGAAGTCCGGCGGATGGTCCGGACCGTACGCCGACGGCCTCCAGCTCGCCGGCCGCAGGCTCGCGATCATCGGACTGGGCGGCATCGGGTCGACCGTCGCGCGCATCGCGACGGCGTTCGGCATGCGGGTCGCCGCATGGAACAGCGGCCATACGCCCGTCTCTCGCTTCGTCGAGCTCGGCGTCGAGCCGGTCGACGACATGAACGAGCTCATCGCCGGAGCGGACGTCGTCTCCGTGCACATGCCGCTCATCGACGGTGCCACGCGCGGACTGATCACCGCCGACAACCTCGCGCACCTGAAGCCCGGCACGATGTTCGTCAACACCGCCCGCGCCGAGGTCATCGAGCCCGGCGCCCTCACCGCGCGACTGGCCAAGGGTGACATCCCCGCCGCGCTCGACGTGTACGAACGCGAGCCGCTGCCCGCCGACGATCCGCTGCGCGCGATCCCCGGCATCGTCCTGACCCCGCACGTCGCCTGGCGCACCGACGGCGCGTTCGCCGAACTGACCCGGCAGATGGTCGAGGACGTACGCGCGTTCCTCACCGGCGGCGAGGTGAACGTCGTCGTCTCCGAGCATGACGCCGTCCGCGGCGCATCGCGCGACTGATCCGGGACGGGAGCGACGCCCATGCAGACGATCCTCAATCCCGCAGACGACCCCGCGCACGACGCGTTCGTCGAGAAGAAGTCCGAGTTCATCGGCGACGCGGCCCACGTCGACACGCTCGACGAGGCGCTCGCCTTCGTCGAGTCGATCCGCGAACGGCACCCCAAGTCGCGCCACGTCGCCTACGCCGCCGTCACCGGCGGGGCCGACGGGCGCGTGGCGGAGCGCATGAGCGACGACGGCGAACCGTCCGGCACCGCCGGCAAACCGATCCTCGACGTGCTGCGCGCCAACGACCTGACCGACTGCGTCGTGGCCGTCACCCGATACTTCGGCGGCATCCTGCTCGGTTCGGGCGGTCTCATCCGCGCGTATTCGACCGGCGCGTCGATCGCCGTCAAGGCCGCGCGCAAGGCCGCGATCGTGCCGTGCCGTCGCTATCTCGTCGCGCTCGAGTACCCGCAGCTCAAGCGCTTCCAGCAGATTCTCGCCGCGGTCGACGGCGAGCAGTCCGACGAGACGTACGCCGCCGACGTCACGCTCGTCGCCGCGATGCCGGTCGACAACGCCGGACGATTCGAATCGCTCGTCACCGAGACGTTCAACGCGACCGTCGTCCCCGAACCGATGGATGTGGTGAACCGCGCCATCGCCCTCGACTAAGCTGGACTCCATGACCGACTCCGCTTTCGAACCGCTGACCGTGACCTACGAGCACCTGCGCCACTCCACCGACGCCGCCGAACTGTCCGAGTTCGCGCGCCGCGAGCTGCCGGACCGCTCCGATCAGGCTGCGTTCTCCCGCGCCACCGCATTGCTCGAGGCCGTCGGCGGCAATCCCAACACGCCGGTCGAGGACCGCGAGTTCCTCGCGCGCACGATGCCGTTCCCGAACGTGCTGGTCAAGCTCGCGCGCGATCCGGAGGCGAGCGTGCGCCAGGCCGTGGCCGCCAACACCGACGACAAGAACTGGCTGGTCGGGCGGCTGACCAAGGACCCGGTGCCCGAGGTGCGCGACACGGCACTGCGCAACAGGAAGACGTCGTGGAAGATGCGTCTCGAGGGCGCGCAGAACCCCGAGGTCGACGCCGCCACGCTCGACTTCCTCGCCACGCTCGGCACCGAGATCGAGGAGGGGGCGCCGGCCGTGCTCTCCTCGATGGTGCGCCGTGCGGTCGCGCTCAACCCGAACACCACTGCCGCCACGCTTGACAAACTCGCCGACGACCCCTCCGCCGAGGTGCGTCACGCGGTCGCCAAACGCCGTCGGCAGTAGGGCTTGCCGGCCTTCGGCGACGTGTCGCGTCACCCCCCGATGTAACGGCGTTTTTTCCACGCCGGCGCTACACTGGTGACCATGACTGAGAGAACGGAAAGTGAAGAGCGCCTCGAGCGCCCCCTGATCAGGCTGGCCAAGCTCGTGGGCATCGGCACCAGCTATGTCGGCATGAGCAACGACTATCACGAGATCGACGACGACGTCCTCGTGGCGGTGCTCGCGGCCCTCGGCGTGGACGCCTCCAACGACGAGGCGATCAGGCAGTCCAGCAAGCGCATCCGTGACGCCCGTCGCACCCGTCTGGTCGCGCCGACCGTGCTGCACACGGTGGGCGAGGAGACCCGCGTGCCGGTGAACGTCGGCGTGTTCGACATTCCCTCCGCCCGCATCACGCTGGAGAACGGCCAGCGCTACGAGGGCAAGGTCACGTATGGCCCCGGCGACGGCTCCAAGGCGTACGTGCTCAACGACAAGTTCATCACCACGGCCGCGATCATCATCCCGGCCGATCTGCCCGCCGGCTACCACACGCTGCACGTCACCGTGGCCGGACGCAAGCAGGACGCCACGCTGATCAGCGCCCCCGCGCGCGTCGAGCTGCTCGACGAGATGAAGAACGGCCATCTGTGGGGCTGGATGGCGCAGCTCTACTCGATCCGTTCCGCGGATTCGTGGGGCGTGGGTGATTTCGAGGATCTGTCCAACCTGCTCGTGGGCGCCAAGAAGCACACCGGCAGCGACTTCATGCTCATCAACCCGGTGCACGCCGCCGAGCCGGTCTCCCCGCTCACCCCGTCGCCGTACCTGCCGATCTCCCGTGGTCTCGTCAACTTCACCTACATCCGCCCCGAGGCCATCGAGGAGTACAAGCTCCTCGGCAAGGAGAGCCTCGATCAGGTCGAGCAGCTGCACGCCTCCGTCGAGCCGCTCAACGGAGACGCCCAGCTGATCGACCGCGACGCGATGTGGCGCGCCAAGATGCACGCCCTGTGGATCATCTTCAAGGTGGGCCGCAGCGCCGAGCGCCAGCAGCGCTTCGACGACTTCGTGCGCGAGAGCGGCGACTATCTCGAGGGCTACGCCACGTGGTGCCTGTGCTACGACAAGTGGGGCGCGCCCAGCCGCGAGTCCAGCAACTGGGAGCAGCGTCTCGGCAAGGACTCCGCCGAGGTCGAGGCGCTCAAGCGCCAGTTCCCCGACACCCTCAACTTCTACCGCTGGCTCGAGTGGATCGCCTCCGAGCAGCTCGACCGCGCCCAGGGCCGCGCCCGCAGGAGCGGCATGCGCATCGGCATCATGGCCGACATGGCCGTCGGCGTCCACCCGCTCGGCTCCGAGGTGTGGTGGAACCCGGAGAGCTTCGCCAAGGGGGCGACCGTCGGCGCCCCGCCGGACATGTTCAACCAGCAGGGTCAGGATTGGAGCCAGCCGCCGCTCAACCCGATCGTGCTGGAGAACACAGGCTTCGCCGCCTACCGCAGCCTGGTGCACAACATGTTCGCCCACGCCGGCGTCGTGCGCATCGACCACATCCTCGGCCTGTTCCGCCTGTGGTGGGTCCCGGCCGACAAGAAGCCGGTCGACGGCGCGTACGTCTACTACGACTCCGACATCATGCTCGGCATCCTCGCGCTCGAGGCGTCCCGTGCCGACGGCGTGGTCGTCGGCGAGGATCTGGGCGTCGTGCCGAGCTACGTGGCCGACTCCCTCAAGAAGCACGGTCTGCTCGGTTGCGCGGTCGAATGGTTCGAGCAGTTCAACGGCACGTTCCGCGCGCCGTCCGATTGGCGTCCCTACGCGCTCGCCTCGGTCAACACGCACGATCTGCCGCCGGCGGCCGGCTATCTCGAGCTCGAGCACGTCGAGCTGCGCGAGCGCCTCGGTCTGCTGACCGGTCCGAAGGAGGAGTTCGAGCGCTCCGCACGCGCCGAGCAGGACGCGATGCTGCGCATGCTCATCGAGCAGGGCTACCTTCAGGACAGCCTTGCCGAGGACGTGAGGGCCAACGAGGCGGCGATCATCGAGGCGCAGTACCGCGCGCTCAAGGGTTCGCCGTGCAAGCTGCTCGCCGCGTCCATCACCGACGCGGTGGGGGAGAAGCGCGCGCAGAACCAGCCGGGCACCAACAACGAGTACCCGAACTGGCGCATCCCGCTGGCCGACGCCGACGGCAACGTGGTCCCGGTCGAGGGCCTGTTCGCCCGCGAGTCCGTCCAGCGCATCGCCGACATCATGCGCGGCTGACGCCCGTCCCGCCCGCCACTTCGAAACGTCCGATCCTATATCCCGTGAGCCTATAGAGGCTCGATCCTATAGGATCGGACGTTTTTTCGCGTTCGTAGGGCCGACCATTCGCCCGATCCTATAGAATCGGACGTTTCCCGTGCTTTCGGGGCACATTTTGCGCCCGATCCTATAGTGTCGGACGTTTGCTGCGCTTTGGAGGAACGCTTTTCATCCGATCCTGTAGGATCGGACGTTTCCCCGCGGGTGCGAGGTCGTGTTTGCGCGCGATCCTATAGGATCGGACGAGAGGAAGAGGGAAAGAGGCCGGTCCGTGCGTCCGATACTGCCGGATCGGACGGGAAAGTGGGGCGGCTCGACACGCCTCGCCCAATGTCAGGCCCGGCGATATACTAGTGGATTGTTGTGTTTCCCTAAGGGGTCCTTCAAAGCGCTTTCCCACTCGCCATCGAGGACTTTCAGGGAGCCCACGGATGAAGAGGTCTGAGGCCTCTCGGACAGCGCGTCTCCTACACGCACGCCGAGCAGCCGAAGCCCGGAACACAATATAGAAAAGGTAGAAACAGTGAAGACTTTCACTCCGAAGCCAGCTGATCTGACTCATGACTGGTACATCGTCGACGCCACCGACGTGGTGCTCGGCCGTCTCGCCTCCCAGGTCGCCATCCTGCTGCGCGGCAAGAACAAGCCGACCTACGCTCCGCACGCCGATTCCGGTAACCACGTTATCGTGATCAACGCCGACAAGATCGCTCTGACCGGCAACAAGATGGGCAAGGAACTCTACGCGCACTCCGGTCGTCCCGGTGGTCTGCGTCGCGACACCTACGCCCAGCTCCTCGCCAACAAGCCGGAGCGCATCATCACCTCCGCCGTCAAGGGCATGCTGCCGAAGAACCGTCTGGCCAAGGTCCAGCTCGGCCGTCTTCGCGTCTTCGCCGGCGCCGAGCATCCGCACACCCCGCAGAAGCCGCAGGTCTTCGAGATCCAGCAGGTTTCTCAGCAGGCTAAGTGAACCGAAGGGAGATAGAGAACATGGCTGAAAACACCAACAACTCCGCGGTTCAGGAAACCGAAGAGGAGCTCACCAGCTACACCACCGAGACCAACGCCGGCGCTGGCACCGGTACCTCCGCGATCGAGCCGGGCTACGGCACCGGTCGTCGCAAGGAGGCCGTCGCCCGTGTCCGTCTGGTTCCGGGCTCCGGCAAGTGGACCATCAACGGTCGCACCTTGGAGGAGTACTTCCCCTCCAAGCTGCTGCAGCGTGAGGTCAACTCCCCGATCGTGCTCCTCAAGCTCGAGGGCAAGTTCGACGCTATCGTCCTCGTCGACGGCGGCGGCACCACCGGTCAGGCCGGCGCCATCCGTCTCGGCGTGGCCCGCGCCCTGAACGCCATCGACCGCGACGCCAACCGCGCCGCGCTGAAGAAGGCCGGCATGCTGACCCGCGATTCCCGCGTCGTCGAGCGCAAGAAGGCCGGTCTGCACAAGGCCCGTCGCGCCCCGCAGTTCTCCAAGCGTTGATTTTTCGCGCTTGTCGTCTGCGACAGCGATACGAGAAACCCCGTCACCGTTCGTTCGGTGGCGGGGTTTCCGCGTTCCGTGGGCCGGTTCGGGAGAACCGCCCACGGAACGCGTCGACTCGACTCAGCTCGGCTGTCAGCTCAGCTGCTTCATCAGCGAGATGCTGAGCGCCGGGAACGTCCACACGTTCTCATCCGGCGGTTCGGGCGCGGACTCCTGCGCGGCGGCATCGGCATCCGAACCGTTCTCGTCGTCCGTCAGGGGAAGGACGACCGGATCGGTATCCAGCTCATCCTCCACGCCCTCGACCCCGTCCGCGGTGGCGGCTTCGGTATCCGCGTTCCGCTGTGCGTCGGTGTCGGCCGCGGCCTCGGCCTCGGCACGCTGTCGCGCCTGAGCCTCGGCCTCCGCCTTGGCCAATGCGCGCATGTCCGCGTCGAAGGCGTCGATGAGGTCATGGGTCCGCTTCGTGGACGGCTCGGACTGCATCCGCTCGACCAGCTCGTGGATCGGGCTGTCCTCCGGCAGGCTGTGCGTCCAGATCGACTGCTGGCCGCCGAGACGGATGTCCCGCACCTTCAGGCCATGCCCCGGCAGATGCCCGGTGCTCTCCGCCGAGCACCAGGCCGGCGTCCACGCGTTGTCCGCCGGCAGACGGAACTGCTTGTCCTCGGGCACGCCGTTGATGACGATGAGCACGTCGGTCTCGCTCGCGTCGAGCAGCTGCATCACGAAGCTGCGCTGGCCCAGATCGAACCAGTCGCGTTCCATCGGCGTCGTGCCGTTCGGCAGGAACCACTGGATGCGGCTCGACGGCTTGAGCAGACCCAGCTGCGTGAGCCGGGTGAAGAAGCCCTCCTGGTGGTACAGATCCAACGACTTGCGCAGTGCGATCAGCTTCGACACCGTCTCTAGACGGTGCATGTGCCAGGTCTTCTCCGACGAGTACAGCCAATCCCATTTCAGGTAGCTGATCGGGCTGTCCTGGCAGTACGCGTTGTTGTTGCCGGACTGCGAATTGCCGTATTCGTCGCCGGCGAGCATCATCGGCGTGCCCAGACTCAGCAGCAGCGTGCCGAGCATGTTCATCGCGGCGCGCTCGCGCCGGGCGATGATCGTCATGTCGTCGGTGCGTCCCTCCACTCCGAAGTTGGCGGAGTTGTTGACGTTCGATCCGTCGTTGTTGTTCTCGCCGTTCGCCTCGTTGTGCTTGTTCTGGTAGCGCGTCAGATCGGTGAGCGTGAAGCCGTCGTGGCAGGAGACGAAGTTGATCGACGACGCCGCGCCGCGTCCCGGGTCGGTGGCGAACAGGTCGGCCGATCCGCACAGGCGGGTCGCCATCTCCTGCATGCCGATGCGGCCGATGCGTCCGCCGCCCGCCACGTCGGTGAGCCAGAACTGGCGCGCGGTGTCGCGGAACCGGTCGTTCCACTCGGCGAACGGCAGCGAGAACTGTCCGGTGCGCCAGCCGAGGTTGCCGAGGTCCCACGGCTCCATGATGAGCTTCAGATTGCCGAGCAGCAGGTCGGCGCGCAGCGCGTACAGGAACGGGTGATGCTGCGTGAACTCGCCGTTGAGGCGTGCGAGCGAGACGCCGAGGTCGAAGCGGAAGCCGTCTATGCCGATGCGCTTGGCCCAGTAGCGCAGCGAGTCGATCGCGAAGGTCACGACGTGCGTGTTCGTGAAGTCGAACGTGTTGCCGCAGCCGGTCGTGTCCTCCAGCCGTCCGATGTTGTTCTTCTGGCGGCGATAGTAGGAGAGTGCGTCGAGACCGCGCCAGCAGACGGTCGGTCCCTCGATGCCGCCTTCGCACGAGTGGTTGTAGACGACGTCCATGATGACCTCGAAGCCGGCCTCGTGCAGCGCGCGCACCATGTGGATGACCTCGTCGCGCACCGCCTCGGCGCCCTGCTCCTGCGCGGCCTTCGTCGCGTACGAGGGTTCCGGCGCGAAGAAGCCGAGCGTGTTGTACCCCCAGTAGTTGACGCGTCCGCGCTCCTGGAGGAAGACCTCGTTCTGCTTGGCCTGGATCGGCAGCAGTTCGATCGAGGTGACGCCGAGCCCCTGCAGATAGGCCAGCGTGGTCGGGTGGGCGAGGCCCGCGTAGGTGCCGCGCAGCTCCTCGGGCAGCCACGGCGCCTGCGCGGTGAATCCCTTGACGTGCAGCTCGTAGATGACGGTCTTGCTCCACGGGATGTGCGGGTGCTCGGGATCATCGTCGTGCTTGCGCTCGTCGCGGTCGTCGATGGCCACGGAGATCGGCATGTGCCCGAGCGAGTCGACGGTGCTCATCGCGCCGAACGCCGAACCGTTGACGCGGTTGTCCTTGATCTCGCATTCATAGGAGAACGCCGCGGGGGAGAGCTCCATCTTCCCGTCGATGCCCTTGGCGTACGGGTCGAGCAGCAGCTTGTACGGATTGAATCGCACGCCGTGGCGCGGATCCCACGCGCCGTCGACGCGGAATCCGTAGCGCATGCCGCTCCACGCCTTGGGCAGGTGCACGTACCACAGGCCGTAGTTCGGCCCCTCCATGCGGAACAGCGTCTCGCGCACGTACAGGTCCTCGCGCAGACGCATGCAGACCGGGAACTCGTGGATCTGATCGACGAACGAGACGCCCGGGGTGTCGAACAGACGGATCGCGTCCTGATAGAAGGCGGTGGGGTCATCCAACGACTCGATGACGCTCAGCCACACCTGATCGGCGGTCTCGGAACGGACGATGACATCGGCGCCCCCGTCCTCGGTGAAGTAGAAGCCGGGGCGCGTGGCGAAGCGATGCAGCGATGGATTTCTCATATACTCATTGTAGACGTGTCGGGTTACCTCTGTACCGAGCCGCACCGCGGTACCGGATCGCGGCATTTTCCGTCATTTTCCGTCGGCCGTGCGATTTTTTCGATTTTTCCTCGGCGTGTCCGGCATGTGCGCCTGTCGCAAGGGGGATGACGGGCTAATATTGTCATGCCGGTCAACACCATCACATTCAAAGGAGAATCATATGGCCAAGAAGATGACTGAATTCACCACCGACCTCCAGCACTCCGGCATGATCGCCAAGGATCTGGATGAGACCATCAAGTTCTACACCGAGGTGCTCGGCTTCGAGCTCGTCGGCGTCTATCCGAACGGCGAGAACCGCTGTGCCTTCCTGCGCTACGGCCACCTGACCATCGAGACCTGGGAGGGCGAGGAGGCCCCGCTGCAGGCCGGCGCCATCAACCACTGGGCGTTCGACACCCCGGACATCGAGGCCGCTTGGGCCAACGCCAAGGAGCTGGGTCTCGAGACCCGCGAGGATGAGATCGCCTCCATCCCGACCTTCTGGGACAAGGGCATCCGCTACTTCAACGTCTTCGGCCCGAACCGCGAGACCATCGAGTTCTGCCAGATCGTCAAGTGATCCGATCGATATAGGGGCATCAAGGCAATCAGAGCAACCACGAGGCGGCCGACACCATTTTCCGGTGCCGGCCGCCTCGTTTCGTCGTAACGCCCATCGTCATGCCCGTCGAGTGCCACGTCCCGCCGGGTCATTCCCGCCGGGTCATTCCCGCCGGGTCATTCCCCGAACAGCTCGGCGAGATGCCGTTCGACGAGCAGCAATGCCGCTCCGACAATGTCCTGATCCTCCGTGGACAGGCTGCGACGCAGGGTGAACCGTTCGACGCCGAACGGGCTTCGTGCGGCGACCCGTCGTCTCAGGTCCTCGATGTCGTCGTCCTCGAGATACAGCGCTGCCTCGCCTCCGACGATCACATCCCCGGCGACCACCGTGCGCGCGTTGGCGATCGCCTGCGCGACGTAGTCCAGCCATTCGTCCATCCGCTCGCGATGGTGGCGCTCGCCCTGCTCGAGCACGCTGAAGAATCCGGGGATGCTCTCGTAGTCCTCCGGCAGCGTCTCGAGCGAGCAGTAGGCCTCCATGCATCCCCGTCCGCCGCATCGGCAGGGTCTGCCGTTCGGCACGAGCGTCATGTGCTCGATCGCCCCGTTGCAGCGGTTCGCTCCCTGATGCAGCCGTCCGCCCACGATCAGCGCGCCGCCGGGGCGCCGCCCCAGATAGACGCATACCGCATCGTCGATGGACCGGTCGGCCCAGAGCTCCGCCATCGCCGCGGCGTCGCAGGTGCGGACCAGCATGCACGGGCGATGCACGGATTGGGCGATGGTCTCCAGCGTCGCTCCGGCGCCTCCCGTCGTCTCATCGAACACGATGGACCGCCCGTCGGGGGCGACGACGCCGCGCACGCAGAACGACACGCCCAGCACGCGTCCGTATCGTTGTTCGATGTCGGTCATGAGCGTGTTGACGATGGCTCCGACGCGCTGATAGTAGACGTTCGCGTTGCGGTACTGCGTGGTGCGGTTGATCGACCCCACCACCTCGCCGTAGAGGTTCACCGCCCGCACCCGGACCTCGTTGGCGTTCATGGCCACGCCGATGGCGATGCGCTGATCGGGGTCGATCTCGTAGGAGACCGCCTTGCGGCCTCCCGTGGACTCGCGCATGGGGCCCCGACGCACGACGCCCTCGGCCTCGAGATCGCGCAGGTTCTGCGTGATGGTGGGCAGGCTCATGCCGAGCGCGCGCTCGATGTCCTGCTTGGTGGAGCGGCGGTGATGGTACAGGTGGCGGGCCAGGATGATGCGGTTGTGCGTCCTGACCGCCTTCGGCGGCATTGCCTTCATGGGAACCTCCATCGAGTCCGATGTCATGAGCCAGTGTATCGGAGATCCCGATGCGGATTGCGGATTATTTGTATGACGTATCTATTTTTTAGGAGTAAAACGTCATTCGTATAACGACTTTAATGAAAAGTGTTTACAGAAATCAAGTGTTCCGTTCTCGTTTTGAAAAGACTTTTTACATAACTTGACGCCGGCGGTCGTGCATGGTGATGTGTTTTTGCGTAAAAAGCGAACAAAAGACACCAAAAACACGCTATTTGTGATGTTTTGTAAGATAAAAAGCTCAAATAAGCACAAAAATCACTCGATAACACACATGAAACGCCGGCACTTTTGTGCGCATGCGCGTGCCATAACCCTTCGTTATATTGTGACCTAGGCCACACGCGGGCATCGGAACGGCAGTTGACGACCGCGCGGTGGAACGGAAACCAACATTGCAGAACACCGATCAAGGAGGATTCATGGCAGAGGCAACGCAGGCCGAGACCCCCACCAAGCCGACCCCGGAGGAGAAGCAGGCCGCGGCCGAGGCCGAGGTCGACGCGCTGGTGCAGAAGGGCCTCAAGGCTCTGGATGAGTTCGAGAAGCTGGATCAGAAGCAGGTCGACCGCATCGTCGCCAAGGCGTCGGTCGCCGCGCTGAACAAGCACCTCGTGCTCGCGAAGATGGCCGTCGAGGAGACCGGCCGCGGTCTGGTCGAAGACAAGGCCACGAAGAACATCTTCGCCTGTGAGCACGTCACCAACTACATGGCCGGTCAGAAGACCGTCGGCATCATCCGCGAGGACGACGTCATGGGCATCGACGAGGTCGCCGAGCCGGTCGGCGTGGTCGCCGGCGTCACCCCGGTCACCAACCCGACCTCCACCGCCATCTTCAAGTCCCTGCTGGCCCTGAAGACCCGTTGCCCGATCATCTTCGGCTTCCACCCGGGCGCCCAGAAGTGCTCCGTCGAAGCCGCGAGGATCGTGCGCGACGCCGCCATCGAGGCCGGCGCTCCCGAGAACTGCGTGCAGTGGATCGAGCACCCGTCCATTGAGGCGACCGGCGCCCTGATGAAGCACCCCGGCATCGCCACGATCCTCGCCACCGGCGGTCCGGGCATGGTCAAGGCCGCGTACTCCTCCGGCAAGCCGGCCCTCGGCGTCGGCGCCGGCAACGCCCCGGCCTACGTCGACAAGGACGTGGACATCGTGCGCGCCGCGAACGACCTCGTGCTCTCCAAGCACTTCGACTACGGCATGATCTGCGCCACCGAGCAGGCCATCATCGCCGACAAGGACGTCTACGCCCCGCTGGTCAAGGAGCTCAAGCGCCGCAAGGCCTACTTCGTGAACGCCGACGAGAAGGCCAAGCTCGAGCAGTACATGTTCGGCTGCGTCGCCGGCTCTGGCGAGAAGCCGAAGCTCAACTCCGTGGTGCCGGGCAAGTCCCCGCAGTACATCGCCAAGGCCGCCGGCTTCGAGATCCCGTCCGACGCGACGATCCTCGTCGCCGAGTGCAAGGAGGTCTCCGACGACGAGCCGCTGACCCACGAGAAGCTCGCTCCGGTCCAGGCCATCCTCAAGTCCTCCGGCAAGGAGGAGGCCTTCGAGATGTGCGAGAAGATGCTCAAGCTGGGTGCCGGCCACACCGCCGCCATCCACACCAACAACCAGGATCTGGTGCGCGAGTACGGCCTGCGCATGCACGCCTGCCGCATCATCTGGAACCAGCCGTCCTCCCTCGGCGGCATCGGCGACATCTACAACGCCATCGCCCCGTCGCTGACCCTGGGCTGCGGCTCCTACGGCGGCAACTCGGTGTCCGGCAACGTGCAGGCCGTGAACCTGCTCAACATCAAGCGCATCGCCCGGAGGAACAACAACATGCAGTGGTTCAAGATCCCGCCGAAGACGTACTTCGAGCCGAACGCGGTCAAGTACCTGCGCGACATGTTCGGCATCGAGAAGGCCGTCATCGTGTGCGACAAGGTCATGGAGCAGCTCGGCATCGTCGACAAGATCATCGACCAGCTGCGCGCCCGCGCCAACAACGTCACCTTCCGCATCATCGACTACGTCGAGCCGGAGCCCTCGGTCGAGACCGTCGAGAAGGGCGCCGAGATGATGCGCGAGGAGTTCGAGCCCGACACGATCATCGCGGTCGGCGGCGGCTCCCCGATGGATGCGGCCAAGATCATGTGGCTGCTCTACGAGCACCCGGAGATCTCCTTCGGCGACGTGCGCGAGAAGTTCTTCGACATCCGCAAGCGCGCCTTCAAGATCCCGCCGCTGGGCAAGAAGGCCAAGCTCGTGTGCATCCCGACCTCCTCCGGCACCGGTTCCGAGGTCACGCCGTTCGCGGTCATCACCGACCACAAGACCGGCTACAAGTACCCGATCACCGACTACGCGCTCACCCCGTCCGTCGCGATCGTCGACCCGGTCCTGGCCCGCACCCAGCCGCGCCGTCTGGCTTCCGACGCCGGCTTCGACGCCCTGACCCACTCCTTCGAGGCGTACGTGTCCGTGTACGCGAACGACTTCACCGACGGCATGGCCCTGCACGCGGCCAAGCTGATCTGGGACAACCTGGCCGAGTCCGTCAACGGCGAGCCGGGTCTGGAGAAGACGGTCGCCCAGGAGAAGATGCACAACGCCGCCACGATGGCCGGCATGGCCTTCGGCTCCGCGTTCCTGGGCATGTGCCACGGCATGGCCCACACCATCGGCGCCCTGTGCCACATCGCCCACGGCCGCACCAACTCCATCCTGCTGCCGTACGTGATCCGCTACAACGGCCAGGTGCCCGAGGAGCCGACCAGCTGGCCGAAGTACAACAAGTATGTGGCCGACGAGCGCTACCGCGACATCGCCCGCAACCTCGGCATCGACACCGGCAAGACCCCGGCCGAGGCCGTCGAGAACCTGGCGAAGGCCGTCGAGGACTACCGCGACAACAAGCTCGGCATGAACAAGAGCTTCCAGGAGTGCGGCGTGGACGAAGACTACTTCTGGAGCGTGCTCGACCAGATCGGCATGCGCGCCTACGAGGACCAGTGCACCCCGGCCAACCCGCGCATCCCGCTCATCGAGGACATGAAGGACATCGCCATCGCCGCCTACTACGGCGTCTCCCAGGCGGAGGGTCACAAGATCCGCGTCGAGCGCGAGGGCGTCGAGGCCACCGAGGAGGCCTCCGAGCGCGTCTGACATCCTCCGACCCGCTGAGTCAGGCTGAGTCAAGGGGAGTGTGACCCCGGTTCCCACGTGGGAGCCGGGGTCCTTCCGTATCCGGAGCGCGCCATGACCGCGATCCCCGCCGACTTCCCGTATGGTGGGGGACCATGAGCAACACCAGAAGCAGAAGGCGCGGCATGCGCGCCACCGTCAGATCCACCATACGCCGATGGGTCCCCGACCAACCCGGCGCATGGGTGATGGCCACGGCGCCGGCCCTCGCCGGCCTCGTCGCCGGCACCGAATACGGCAGACCCACCATCGCCGCGTTCTGGCTGCTGGCGTGCTGGATCCTGTGCTACTGCGTGCAGTTCTCCGTCGCCCGCTGGCTCAAGTCCGGCCTCGCGCGTCGCTACCGCGGGCCGGCGCTTGTCTACTGCGCCGCGCTGGCGGCCGTGGGCGTCCCGTTCGTCGTCCTGCACCCCGGCGTGCTCGCCTGGGCGCCGGCGTTCGCCGCCCTCGCCGTGGCGTCGTTCGTCGCCGCGTGGAAACGCCGCGAACGCTCCCTGTGGTCGAACGGCGTGGCCGTCGTCGCCTCCAGCCTGATGCCGTCGCTCACGTTCGCCTACGGCACGCTCGGCGCGGGCACCGGCCGGGGCACGAACGTCATGGCATCGATTCCGCAGCCGACCGTCGTGGGATTGGCGCTGTTCCTCTATTTCGTCGTCACGCAGTTCGGCTCGGTCCTCTTCGTCAAGACGATGATCCGGGAACGCGGCAACCGCGCCTATCTCGCCGCATCGTGGATCTGGCACGCCGCGTTCGTCGCATGGTCCGTCATCGCGTCCGGGCCGGGGCGTGGCCTCGGCCTTGATTCCCCGCTGGCGTCCCACGCCGGACCATGGCTCGTCATCGTGGCCGCGCTGCTGCTGGCCCGCGCCGTCGTCCTGCCGTTGCTCGCACGGTTCCGTGCGATCCGTCCGCTCGTGACCGGCGCGGTCGAGGGCGTGTCCAGCATCGTCGCGTTCGCCGGCAGTCTGGGATTGACGCTCGGCGCGCTGTGATCCGTGATCCGTCCGATCCGGTCCCGGTCGTCTCGGGCTATTTCGCCGTATCGCCCTCCGCGTTGGTGATCGCCTCGGCGATGTTGTCGCGGCTGAAGTCGTGGTTGCGGTAGTCGGGATTGTCCACCGGCAGATGCGTGACCAGCGTGTCGAACACTTGGCTGAGGATCTCGCCGCGCTCGAGCACCGCGTCGAGCACGTGCCCGCCGATCGAATGGTCGTCGGCGAGGAAGTGCTCGTGGAATCCCGCCACCGCCGCGCCGTGGAACATCACCGGCGAGAAGTAGCCGAGCATCGTGCCCCTTACATCGTGCCCGAGGAAGATCGCCTGACGGTCGGCCACCTCCTCCAGCGTGGGGTAGGGGGCCTGCTGCTTGATGACCGCGCGCGTCTTGATGAAGCTGAACGTGCCGCGCACGATGACCGAGAAGAACGTGTTCGCGCGCCCGTTCGCCTCGACGATGCGTCGGTTGAGCTCCTCGAGGCCGATGTCGCGCCGCTCGCACTGGTATTGGAACGCCGCGCGGTGGATGTTGGCGAACGGCAGCGTCAGATCGTCGGGCACCGCCTCGACCACTCCGGTGCGGCCGACCTTCCATGCGTGTCCGTCGAGCACGATGATCTCGCCGTCGAGTCCCTCGCCGGTGCCGATGCCGGTGTCGCCGTGGGTGAGCAGTTCGCCCATCGTGGTGGTGCCCTCCAGCAGGCCCGGCACCAGCAGCGCCAGCGTGCCGTGCTGGTAGAGCACGTTCGCCTTGTGTTCGTGGATCGGCTCGATCGCCTTGCCCTTCAGTTCGCTCACGATTCGACAATATAAGGAGCGGCGCCGCCCTCGGGCAAGGTTCCGGGCCGCGGCGCGGACGTGACTTCCCTCACAGCGAACAGGCGCGACGGGCGCATCGAGTGTTGGACAGAGGTGGGTATAGCGTATTCGCGTGCTTTCGGGCGGTACGGCATCGCAGCGGCGTGATGCGTGGTCGCCCTCGACCGGCACGGGAAGAAGTATGCGTCACATGGCAGGAACGGCACAGCGTCGGAATCTCGGTACGGCCCTCACCCGCGAGGAGTCGTACGTCGACGGCAAACTCACGCACACCGCGTTCGTCTCGCTGGCGATCCTCACGTTCATCACGTTCGTCGGCAACTTCACGCAGCTGCAGCTGAGCGCCGCGCTGCCGTCCATCGTCGACGAGTTCGGCATCAACGTCACCACCGGACAATGGCTCACCTCCGTCTTCCAGCTGGTGATGGGCGTGATGGTCCCGCTCACCGCGTTCCTCACACGCCGCTTCTCCACGCGCCAGATCGTCATCGTCTCGATGGCGGTGTTCACGCTCGGCTCCGTATGCGCATGGCTCGCCCCCTCGTTCCTGATGCTGCTGTTCGGGCGCGTGCTCGAGGCGATCGGCACGGGCGTCATGTGGCCGGTGCTGCAGATCACCGTGTTCTCCATCTTTCCGCTGTCCCGCCGCGGCGCCGCGATGGGCATGGTCGGCATCGCGATGAGCGTCGCCCCGGCCATCGGCCCCACGCTCGGAGGGCTGCAGACCGACGCCAACGGATGGCGCTCCATCTTCCTGACCCTGACCGTCATCGGCGCCGTCTCGCTCGTGGCCGCCTGCCTGTGGCTGCACAACTTCGGCGAGCACGATGCGACCGCCCGTGCCGATTTCTTCTCCGTGGCGCTGTCGATCCTCGGATTCGGTGGACTGATGTTCGGCTTCACCAACATCGAGAACTACCCGTTCTCCAACCCGATGGTCTGGGCCTCGATGCTTGTGGGGCTGGTCGGCATCGTGTGGTTCGTGGTCCGTCAGGTGCATCGCGCGCATATATATAAGGAGTCGGTCGCCGGAACGGCCACGTCCGCGGCCGGCGCGGCGCCCGAGCCTCCGCTGCTCGACCTCGGGGTGCTGAGGAACCGTTCGTTCACCGTCGGCACGCTCACCGCATCGCTCGCGTTCTTCGCGTTCAGCTCGATTCTGGTCATCATGCCGCTGTACATCCAGAACGACCGCGGCTTCTCCGCCACGATGAGCGGCCTGATCATGCTGCCCGGCGCGATCGGCCAGTGCATCTCGCAGCTCTTCGGAGGCAAGGCGCTCGACCGCTTCGGCGCGCGCCCGGTCGCACTGTTCGGCGCCATCGTGCTCACCGTCGGCACCATCGGCATGAGCCTGATCTCCTCGGACACGTGGATCTGGTGGGTGTCGATCTGCCAGTTCGTCCGTCAGATCGGCATGGGATCGCTGCTGATGCCGATCACCACCTGGTCGCTCAACTGCCTCGAGCCGGAGGAGATCTCCGCCGGGTCGGCCGTGACCAACACGGCCCGTCAGGTGGCCGGCGCGATGGGCGCCCCCATCCTCGTCATCCTGATGGAGACGTTCACCGCCGTGCGTCACGCCTCCGGCGTCGACCTGATCGCCGCCAACATCTTCGGCATCCAATGGGCGCTGCGCATCTCCGCCGCCCTGTGCCTGATCATGGTGTTCCTCGTGGCATGCGGCGTGCGCGGCAACGGCGCCGGCTCCGCCCACGACGTCACCCGTCGCGCCCTCGCCCGTCTGCGCAAGTAGCGCGATACGCGACACGCCGGGGGATGCGGGGGCGGAATTTAGTCCGCCCTCAGTGTTTAGATAAACAAGTTGCCTGATTTGGGCTCGCAAATTGGAAATAACAAAGCGAGCGCGGGGCCGGAACCATCCACGTGGTTCACGGTGGGCCGCGCACTGATGTCGGATGACCGCCAGAGGACGTATGTCCAAGGGAGGCCATGCGCGCCGGTGCCCTTAAGAAGCAGGCTGGTAAACAGTACACGAATCGCTAGAAAGGGCGGACGGCAATGGCGGGACAGAAAATCCGCATCAGGCTTAAGTCCTATGACCACGAGGTCATCGACCAATCGGCGAAGAAGATCGTCGAAACGGTGACGAACGCGGGCGCAACTGTTGTTGGCCCCGTTCCGCTGCCGACCGAGAAGAACGTTTTCTGTGTTATCCGTTCTCCTCATAAGTACAAGGATTCTCGCGAGCACTTCGAGATGCGCACGCACAAGCGTCTCATCGACATCGTGGACCCGACCCCGAAGGCCGTGGATTCCCTGATGCACATCGATCTGCCTGCGGACGTCAACATCGAGATCAAGCTGTAAGGGAGGAGGGAACCACTATGTCGCAAAGGAACGATTGCAAGGCTCTGCTGGGCAAGAAGCTCGGCATGTCTCAGGTCTGGGACGAGAACGGTTTCTTCGTGCCCGTCACGCTGGTGGACGTTTCCACCAACGTGGTCACGGCCATCAAGACCGATGAGACCGACGGCTACACCGCGGTCCAGATCGGCTACGGCCAGATCGACCCGACCAAGGTGACCAAGCCGCTCGCCGGCCACTTCGCCAAGGCCGGTGTCACCCCCCGTCGTCACCTCGTCGAGGTGCGCGAGGACAACGCCACCGAGTACACGGTCGGTCAGGAACTGACCGCCGAGCTCTTCGCCGAGGGCGCCGAGGTCGATGTGACCGGCACCACCAAGGGCAAGGGCTTCGCTGGCACCATCAAGCGTTGGGGCTTCAAG
Organism: Bifidobacterium santillanense; assembly: GCF_018555385.1. GTDB lineage: Bacteria > Actinomycetota > Actinomycetes > Actinomycetales > Bifidobacteriaceae > Bifidobacterium > Bifidobacterium santillanense. The sequence continues at coordinate 19,119 of NZ_JAFEJS010000013.1, read as the reverse complement.
TCCTACCGCCGTTCCCACGGCTCCCACAAGAACGAGCGTCGCCCCGGTTCCGTCGGCGCGTGCGCCACTCCGAGCCGCATCCTCAAGGGCAAGCGTATGGCCGGCCGCATGGGTCATGTGACCGCCACCGCGCAGAACCTCACCGTCGTCTCCGCTGATGTCGAGAACGGCATCCTCGCCATCAAGGGCGCCATCCCGGGCCCGAAGGGCGGCATCGTTCTCGTCCGTTCTGCGGTGAAGGGAGCCTGATAAACCATGGCAAACGTTACTCTGAACGTCACTGACAACGCCGGCCAGAACGCGGGCACCGTCGAGGCCCCGGCCGAGCTGTTCGGCATCTCCGCCGAGGACGTGCAGGCCCACGTCCCGCTGATCCACCAGGTCGTCGTGGCCCAGCTGGCCGCCGCCCGTCAGGGCACCCACGCCACCAAGACCCGCGCCAACGTTTCCGGCGGCGGCAAGAAGCCGTGGAAGCAGAAGGGCACCGGTCGTGCTCGCCAGGGTTCCACCCGCGCTCCGCAGTGGTACCACGGCGGCGTCGTGTTCGGCCCGCAGCCGCGCAACTACGCCCAGCGCACCCCCAAGAAGATGAAGGCCGCCGCTCTGCGCTACGTGCTGTCCGACCGCGCCAACGCCGGTCGCATCGCCGTGGTCGACTTCGGCATCGGTGAGACCCCGTCCACCAAGGCCGCCGTCGCCGCTCTGGCTCCGGTCACCAACAACAAGTTCACCACCGTCGTGTTCACCCGCGACAACGTGAACGAGTGGCTGTCCGTGCGCAACATCCCGACCGTTCATCCGATTTTCGTCGATCAGCTCAACACGTACGACGTGGTCACCGCGCAGTACGTCGTCTTCACCAAGGAGGCCCTCGAGGCCTTCGTCGCGGCGAAGACCGAGCCGAAGGAGGCCTGATTTTCATGGTCGCTATTCACAAGCCGGCACACGACGTGATCCTTAAGCCCGTCGTCTCCGAGAAGAGCTACGCCAACTCCGATCGCGGTCAGTACACCTTCGTGGTGGCCCCGTCCGCGAACAAGGTGCAGATCAAGCAGGCTATCGAAGAGATCTTCAATGTCAAGGTGACGAACGTCAACACCCTCAACCGCGCTGGCAAGAAGCAGCGCACCCGCACCGGTTTCGGCCGCCGCGTCAACGAGAAGCGCGCGATCGTGACCGTCGCCGAGGGCCAGACGATCGACATCTTCGGTAACTGAAGGCTAGCCGAGAAAAGTTAAAGGAAGAACTACATTATGGCTATCCGCGTTTATAAGCCGACGACCGCAGGCCGCCGCAACGCGTCCGTCTCGGACTTCTCCGAGATCACGCGCTCCACGCCTGAGAAGTCGCTGGTTCGCAAGCTGTCCAAGACCGGCGGTCGCAACTCCTACGGTCGTATGACCTCCCGCCACCGCGGCGGCGGCCACAAGCGCCAGTACCGTCTCATCGACTTCCGTCGTTGGGACAAGGACGGCGTGCCCGCCAAGGTCGCTCACATTGAGTACGACCCGAACCGTACCGCCAACATCGCCCTCCTGCACTACGCGGACGGCGAGAAGCGCTACATCATCGCCCCGAAGGGCATCAAGCAGGGCGATCTCATCGAGACCGGCGCCCAGGCCGATATCAAGCCGGGCAACAACCTGCCGCTGAAGAACATCCCGACCGGTACCATCGTGCACGCGATCGAGCTCCGCCCGCTCGGCGGCGCCAAGATCGCCCGCTCCGCCGGTGCCTCCGTCCAGCTCGTCGCCAAGGATGGCGCCTACGCCCAGCTGCGTATGCCGTCCGGCGAGATCCGCAACGTCGACGCGCGCTGCCGCGCCACCGTCGGCGAGGTCGGCAACGAGGACCACGCCAACGTGCAGCTCGGCAAGGCCGGTCGCGCCCGTTGGATGGGCAAGCGCCCGATCACCCGTGGTGAGTCCATGAACCCGGTCGACCACCCGCACGGCGGTCGTACCCGCGGTGGCAAGCCGCCGGTTTCCCCGTGGGGCAAGGGCGAGGTTCGTACCCGTCGTCCGAAGAAGGCTTCGAACAAGATGATTGTTCGTCGCCGTCCGAATGGCAAGAACCGCAAGTAAGGAAGATTCGAAGAGATGACTCGTAGCATCAAGAAGGGCCCCTTCGTCGACGCCCACTTGCAGAAGAAGGTCGACGAGCAGAACGAGAAGGGCACCAAGAACGTCATCAAGACGTGGTCCCGTCGCTCGATGATCACCCCCGATTTCATCGGCCACACGTTCGCTGTTCACGATGGTCGCAAGCACGTCCCGGTGTTCGTCACCGAGGCGATGGTCGGCCACAAGCTCGGTGAGTTCGCCCCCACGAAGACCTTCAAGGGTCACGTGAAGGACGACAAGAAGGCCCGCCGCTAAAGGAGAGCATGACTTATGGAAGCTAAAGCAATCGCTCGTCACGTCCGCGTGACGCCGCGCAAGGCTCGTCGCATGGTCAACCTCATCCGAGGCAAGCAGGCGACCGAAGCCGTCACCATTCTGAAGTTCGCCCCTCAGGACGCGTCCCTGCCGGTTCGCAAGGTCCTCGAGAGCGCGATCGCCAACGCTCGTTTCCAGGCCGATAAGGCCGGCGAGCCGTTCCGCGAGAACGACCTGTACATCAAGGAGACCTACGTGGACGAAGGCGTGACGCTCAAGCGTTTCCGCGCCCGCGCCCAGGGCCGTGCCGCTCGCATCAACAAGCGCACGAGCCACATCACGGTCGTCGTCGCCAACAAGGAAGGAGCCCGCTAAAGATGGGTCAGAAGATCAATCCGTTTGGCTACCGTCTTGGCATCACTGAGAACCACCGCTCCAAGTGGTTCTCCGACTCCAACAAGGCCGGCGAGCGTTACTCCGACTTCGTGCTTGAGGACGACAAGATCCGCAAGGAGATGAACAAGGATCTCGAGCGCGCCGGTGTGAGCAAGATCGTCATCGAGCGCACCCGCGACCGCGTCCGCGTCGACATCCACACCGCCCGTCCGGGCATCGTGATCGGTCGCCGCGGCGCCGAGGCCGAGAAGGTCCGCGCCAAGCTCGAGAAGATGACCGGCAAGCAGGTCCAGCTCAACATCTTCGAGGTCAAGAACGCCGCGCTGGACGCCCAGCTCGTCGCTCAGGGCATCGCCGAGCAGCTGACCAACCGCGTCACCTTCCGTCGCGCCATGCGCAAGGCCCAGCAGGACGCCATGCGCGCCGGTGCCAAGGGTATCCGCATCAAGCTCTCCGGCCGCCTCGGCGGTGCGGAAATGAGCCGTTCCGAGTTCTACCGCGAGGGTCGCGTCCCGCTGCAGACCCTCCGCGCCCTGATCGACTACGGCTTCTTCGAGGCCAAGACCACCTACGGCCGCATCGGCGTCAAGGTGTGGATCTACAAGGGCGACATGACCGAACGTGAGTTCGAGGAGCAGCAGGCCCAGCAGAACAACCGCCCCGGCCGTCGCGGCGATCGCCGTCCGCGCCGTGGCAACCGCAACGCCGGTGCCGGCCGTCAGCAGTCCGAGGCCCCGAAGGCCGAGGCCGCCGAGGCTCCCGCCGCCACGGAAACGAAGGAGTGAGCAAGAATGCTTATCCCAAAGAGGACTAAGTACCGCAAGCAGCATCGTCCTGTCCGCTCTGGCATGTCCAAGGGCGGCAACGAGATCAACTTCGGTGATTTCGGCATCCAGGCGCTGGCCCCGGCCTACGTGACCAACCGCCAGATCGAGGCCGCGCGTATCGCCATGACCCGCTACATCAAGCGTGGTGGCCGCGTGTGGATCACGATCTTCCCGGATCGCCCGCTGACCAAGCACGCCCTCGGCGCCCGAATGGGTTCCGGTAAGGGTACGCCTGAGTTCTGGATCGCCAACATCCACCCCGGTCGCGTCATGTTCGAGATCGGCGGTGTGTCCGAGGATGTCGCTCGCGAGGCTCTTCGCCGCGCCATCGATAAGCTCCCCATGAAGTGCCGTGTGATTGCTCGTGAAGGCGGTGACATCTGATATGGCAGTCGGAACCGAAGAGTACTCCATCAAGAACCTCAATGAGAAGACCAACGCGGAGATCGAGGGCTTCCTGAAGAAGTCCAAGGAAGAGCTGTTCAACCTGCGCTTCCAGCACGCGACCGGTCAGCTCGAGAACACCGCCCGCCTCAAGGCCGTCAAGCGCGACATCGCCCGCATGTACACCGTGCTGCGCGAGCGTCAGCTCGGCATCACCGCCGAGCCGGCCGCCACTGAAACCGCTAAGGAGAAGTGATCATGGCTGAAGAGCGTAACTTCCGCAAGGTTCGTCGCGGTTACGTCGTGTCCGATGCGATGGACAAGACGATCACCGTCGAGCTCGAGAAGCGTTCGACCCACCCGCTGTACGGCAAGGTCGTCCGCACCACCAAGAAGGTCAAGGCCCATGATGAACACAACGAGGCGAAAATTGGCGACCTCGTGAGTATCATGGAGACTCGTCCTCTGAGCAAGACCAAGCGTTGGCGTCTCGAATCCATCATCGAGCGCGCCAAGTAAAAACAAGTTCGGCAAGGCTCGCCGTCCACCGGGCGCGGTATGAATAGGTATTCTGTGCTTATTCCTCTACCGCGCCCGGTGTGCGGGGAGAACCAGCTCGGCTAAGGAGAATCAATGATTCAGCAGGAAACGCGGCTTCATGTCGCCGACAACACGGGTGCCAAGGAACTCCTTGCCATCCGCGTGCTCGGTGGTTCGAAGCGACGCTATGCCGGCCTGGGCGACGTCATCGTCGCCTCGGTCAAGGACGCGATCCCTGGCGGATCGGTCAAGAAGGGCGACGTGGTCAAGGCCGTCGTCGTCCGTACCGTCAAGGAGCACCGCCGTGCGGACGGCTCCTACATCAAGTTCGACGAGAACGCCGCCGTCATTCTCGGCTCCGGCCGTGAACCGAAGGGCACTCGTATTTTCGGACCGATCGCTCGTGAGCTGCGCGACAAGCGCTTCATGCGCATCGTGTCCCTCGCCCCGGAGGTGATCTGACAATGGCAGCCAAGATCAAGGCTGGCGACCAGGTGAAGGTCATCCGCGGTAAGGACCGCGGCAAGGAAGGCACCGTCAAGCGCGTGCTGCCCAACGACCGCCTGATCGTCGAAGGCGTTCAGATCGTCAAGAAGCACGTTCGCGCGACCCAGCAGGGCCAGCAGTCCGGCATCGTCTCCACCGAGGCTCCGATCCATCGCTCCAACGTGATGGTCATCGACCCGGAGACCAAGCAGCCGACCCGCGTGGGCATCGTCGTGAAGGAAGAGGCGCGTGACGGCAAGGTCAAGACCGTGCGCGTGCGCGTCGCCAAGAAGTCCGGAAAGGAGCTGGCATGACCGACACCACTACCGTCGAAGCGCCGGCCACCCCGCGCTTGAAGGTGCAGTACAACGAGCAGATCATCCCCGAGCTCGAGAAGGAGTTCAAGTACTCCAACCCGATGCAGGTCGCTCGCGTGCAGAAGGTCGTCGTCTCCATGGGCGTCGGCGCCGCCGCGCGTGACTCCAAGCTCATCGAAGGCGCCGTCAAGGACCTCACCCTGATCACCGGCCAGAAGCCGAAGATCACGAAGGCCAAGAAGTCCGTCGCGCAGTTCCACCTGCGTGAGGGCCAGGCCATCGGTGCGTACGTCACCCTGCGTGGCGATCGCATGTGGGAGTTCCTCGATCGTCTGCTGACGCTGGCTCTGCCGCGTATCCGCGACTTCCGCGGTATCAACGGCCACCAGTTCGATGGTCAGGGCAACTACAACTTCGGCCTCACCGAGCAGTCCATGTTCCACGAGATCGATCCCGATTCCATCGATCACCAGCGCGGTATGGACATCACCGTGGTGACCAGCACCAAGGACGACAAGGAAGCCTACGCGCTGCTCAAGCACCTCGGCTTCCCCTTCAAGGAGAACTGATATGGCAAAAACCGCTCTTAAGAACAAGGCGGCCGGCAAGCCGAAGTTCAAGGTGCGTGCCTACACGCGTTGCCAGGTCTGCGGCCGTCCCCACTCCGTCTACCGTAAGTTCGGCCTGTGCCGCATCTGCCTTCGCGAGAAGGCCCACCGCGGCGAGCTCCCCGGCGTTACGAAGTCCAGTTGGTAAACATCGACGCTGAAGGTCCGCGGCCTTAGCTCCCTCGGGGAGCGGGCGGCGGAAACCACGGCGAGAAAGGGCACTAGCCCACATGACAATGACAGATCCGATCGCAGACATGCTTACGCGTCTGCGTAATGCGAGCGCGGCGAAGCACGAGACCGTGGACATGCCGTACTCGAAGTTCAAGGCGAACATCGCCGAGATCCTCAAGCGCGAAGGCTTTATCAAGGACTTCACCGCGAAGGAGGCCAAGGTCGGTCAGACCCTCGAGGTCACCCTCAAGTACGGCCCCAACGGCGAACGCTCCATCCAGGGCATCAAGCGCATCTCCAAGCCGGGCCTGCGTCGCTACGCCAAGTCCGACTCCCTGCCGATGCCGCTCGGCGGCCTCGGCATCGCCATCATCTCGACCTCGTCGGGACTGCTGACCCAGAAGGAATGCCTCGATCGAGGCATCGGCGGCGAGATCGTCGCCTACGTGTGGTGAGAAAGGAGAGCTGACACATGGCATCGCATATTGGTAAGCTCCCCATCGCCATCCCCGCTGGCGTTGAGGTCACTATCGACGGTCAGAACTTTGCGGCCAAGGGCGCCAAGGGTTCCGACTCCTACGTCCTGCCGGAGGGCATCACCGCTGCCGTCGAGGGCAACGAGATCATCGTTACCGCCGCTGACGACCTGCGCCCGACCCGTGCCAAGCACGGTCTGGCCCGCTCCATCATGGCCGGCATGGTCAAGGGTGTGCACGATGGCTACTCCAAGACCCTTGAGATCGTCGGCACCGGTTACCGCGCCGTCGCCAAGGGCCAGGGCATCGAGTTCTTCCTCGGCTACTCCCACACCATCACCGTCAACCCGCCGGAGGGCATCACCCTCAAGGTGACCGACCCGACCCACGTGGTCGTCGAGGGCACCGACAAGCAGCAGGTTGGCCAGGTCGCCGCGAACATCCGCAAGCTGCGCGCCCCGGAGCCCTACAAGGGCAAGGGTGTGAAGTACGCCGACGAGCATATTCTGCGCAAGGCTGGAAAGGCTGGTAAGTGATATGACCGTCACGATTTTCGGCAAGGGTAAGAAGGTCGCGCGTCTGCGTCGCCACGCCCGCATCCGTAAGCACATCACCGGTACCGCCGAGCGTCCGCGTCTGGTGGTCACCCGCTCCAACCGTCACATGGTCGCCCAGATCGTCGACGACACCCAGGGCAAGACCCTCGTGTCCGCTTCGACCCTGACCGCCGAGTTCGCCGGTTTCGAGGGCACCAAGGTCGAGGCCGCCAAGAAGGTCGGCGAGCTGATCGCCGAGAAGGCCAAGGCCGCTGGTATCGAGGCCGTCGTGTTCGACCGCGGTGGCAACAAGTACACCGGTCGTGTCGCCGCCGTCGCCGAGGGCGCCCGTGAGGGAGGTCTGGCACTGTGAGCGAAGAAATGAAGGAAACCCAAGTGGCTGAAGAGACTCAGAACACTCAGGCTGCTCCGGCTGAAGAGAACAACGCCAACGACGATCGTCGTGGCGGCCGTCGTGGCAGCCGTCGCGGCGAGGGCCGCCGTGGTGAGCGTCGCAACCGTCGCGAAGAGAACAAGGGCGATGAGCTCCTCGATCGCGTCGTGACGATCAACCGCGTGTCCAAGACCCACAAGGGTGGCCGTACGTTCAGCTTCGCCGCCCTCGTGGTGGTCGGCGACGGCAACGGCACCGTGGGTGTCGGCTACGGCAAGTCCCGTGAGGTCCCGGCGGCCATCGCCAAGGGCCAGCTGGACGCCAAGAAGCACATGTTCAGCGTGCCGCGCGTGCGTGGCACCGTCGTCCACCCGGTGATCGGTCACGACGCCGCGGGCACCGTCCTGCTGCGCCCGGCCGCCCCCGGTACCGGCGTTATCGCCGGTGGCCCGGTCCGCGCCGTCATGGAGTGCGCCGGCATCACCGACGTGCTGACCAAGTCCATGGGCTCGCCGACCGCGATCAACATGGTGCGTGCGACCGTCGACGCCCTCAAGCAGCTTGAGGAGCCGGAGGAGATCGCCGCCCGCCGTGGCCTGTCCCTCGAGGAAGTCGCCCCGGACGCCCTGCTCCGTGCCCGCGCTCTCGGCATCGCCGAGGCCCGCAAGGCTCGCGAGGAGGCTCAGGCCGCCAAGGCCGCCGAAGCGAAGGACGGTGAGTGAGTATGGCCAAGAACCTGAAGATTACGCTGCATCACGGTCTCGTGAACCGTAAGCCGAACCAGCGCGCGACCGCCCAGACCCTGGGCCTGCGCAAGATCGGTCAGACGGTCGTCCGTGAGGACACCCCGGCCGTGCGTGGCATGGTGAACGTTCTGCGTCACCTGGTCACTGTCGAGGAGGTCGACTGATTATGGCAGACAACGAAATCCTGCAGATGCACAATCTGAAGCCTGCCCCGGGCGCCAAGAAGGACCGCATCCGTGTCGGTCGTGGTGAAGGCTCCAAGGGTAAGACCTCTGGTCGCGGCTTCAAGGGCCAGACCAAGCGCACGCACGTGCGTCCGGGCTTCGAGGGTGGCCAGCTGCCGCTGTACATGCGCCTCCCGAAGCTCCGTGGCTTCAAGAACCCGTTCAAGACGGAGTTCCAGGTCATCAACATCGCCAAGCTCGCCGAGATCTTCCCGGAGGGCGGCGAGGTGACCGTGGCCGACCTCGTGGCTAAGGGCGCCGTGCGCGCCAACCAGCCGGTGAAGGTCCTCGGCGATGGCGAGACCACCGCCAAGTTCACGCTCAAGGGCGTGAAGGCCTCCGCTTCCGCCAAGGCCAAGATCGAGGCCGCCGGCGGCAGCGTGTCCGAGGACTGATTGACTTCGGTTCCACGGAACATCTGATGTGAGCAATGACCCCCTTGCCTGATTCCGGGCAAGGGGGTCATCTCATGTCCGGCCACGCGGCCCGTACGGCCGCGCGATCACGCGATCGATTCGTTCATCCGCCGGCTCGGGCCGGCACGCCGCATCGGCATCGACGCCGACGGACGACGCGGAACCGTCGTCCGCACCGTTTCCGGACGCCGCGATCGGGGGAACCGCGTCGTTCCCCGTCTCAGGATATGGGGGAGTGCGGGACGGAGGCTGGTGCTTAGTAGGCACGGTAGGCTATGCTGGTGCGCTAGCGTTCAAAACGTGCTTGTATGTGTGTACGCGCCATGGGGCGCGGTATGGGAGGATTTCAGGTGAGGACGTTAATCCAGGCCTTGAAGACGAAGGAACTGAGGAAGAAAATCCTCTTCGTTCTGTTCATCATCATTATCTACCGCATCGGTTCGTTCATCCCCACCCCGGGCGTGGACTACACCGTCGTGCAAAAGTGTGTGGCGACCCTGCAGGGCAGCCAGGAGAACTTCATCGGACTGGTGAACCTCTTCTCCGGCGGCGCCATGCTGCAGCTGTCCATCTTCGCGCTGGGCGTGATGCCGTACATCACGGCATCCATCGTCGTCCAGCTCCTGCGCGTGGTCATCCCGCGCTTCGAGGCCCTGCACAAGGAGGGCCAGTCCGGTGAGGCCAAGCTCACCCAGTACACCCGTTACCTGACCATCGGCCTCGCGGTGCTGCAGTCCACCACCATCCTGGTGACCGCCCGCTCCGGCGCGCTGTTCAACTACGCCTGCTCCCAGGTCATCCCCGACGGCTCCGTGTGGAACCTCGTCGTCATGGTCCTGATCATGACCGGCGGCACCGGCCTGATCATGTGGATGGCCGAGCTCATCACCGACAAGGGCATCGGCCAGGGCATGTCCGTCCTGATCTTCATGTCCATCTGCTCCGGCTTCCTGCCGCAGCTGTGGGAGATCGGCTGGGGCACCAACGGCACCGACGGCGACTGGGGCAAGTTCGCCATCGTCGTCTCCGTCCTCGTCGTCATCCTCATCTTCGTCGACTTCGTCGAGCTGTGCCAGCGCCGCATCCCGGTGCAGTACACCCGCCGCATGATCGGCCGCAAGATGTACGGCGGCTCCTCCACCTACCTGCCGCTGAAGATCAACATGTCCGGCGTCATCCCGCCGATCTTCGCGTCCTCCATTCTGGCCATCCCGACCCTGATCGCGCAGTTCGGCAAGTCCGACCAGAGCTGGGTCAAGTGGATCAACTCCAACCTGGCGAACACCACCAGCATCTGGTACATCGCGCTGTACGCGCTGATGATCGTGTTCTTCTGCTTCTTCTACACCGAGATCACGTTCAACCCGGATGAGACCGCGGACAACATGAAGCAGTACGGCGGCTTCATCCCGGGCATCCGCGCGGGCAACGCCACCAGCCGCTACCTGAGCTACGTCATGAACCGCCTGAACACCGTGGGCGCCGTCTACCTGCTGTTCGTGGCCCTCATCCCGACCGTCCTGATCATGGCTCTCGGCCTCAACACCCAGCTGCCGTTCGGCGGCACCACGATCCTGATCATCGCGGGCGTCGGCCTCGACACCCTGCGTCAGGCCAAGGCCCAGACCGAGCAGTTCCAGTACGCCGGATTCCTGTTTGAAAACACCGACCACGTCGAAGGAAAGTGAGACATAACATGCGTCTTCTCATCATGGGCCCGCAGGGAGTGGGCAAGGGCACCCAGGCCGCGCTGCTCGCCGAGCACTACGGCATCCCGGCGATCTCCACCGGCGACATCTTCCGCGCCAACATCAAGGGCAAGACCGAGCTCGGTCTCAAGGTCATCGCCTACACGGACAAGGGCGAGCTGGTCCCGGACGAGCTCACCAACTCCATCGTCAAGGACCGTCTTGGCCAGGCGGACGCCAAGAACGGCTGGATCCTCGACGGCTACCCGCGCAACGCCTCCCAGGTCGAGGCGCTCGACGCCATGCTCGAGGAGCTCGGCACCCCGCTCGACGCCGTGGTGGCCCTCGACGCCGACCACGACGTGCTGATGGAGCGCATCGCCAAGCGCGCCGTCGAGCAGGGCCGCACCGACGACACGCCGGAGGCCATCGCCAAGCGTCTGGACACCTACGCCAAGGAGACCGCCCCGCTGCTGGACACCTACAAGTCCCGCGGCCAGCTGGTCGCCATCGACGGCGTCGGCGACATCGACGCGATCCAGGCCAACATCGTGGCCGCGCTGGACGCCCGCTGAGCCATAAGGCGGATGGGCCGCTAGCACGTCGCTTTCGGGAACCGGACGTACGACACGCCAATGCGTCGTACGTCCGGTTCTTGTGTATCCTAGTAACTTGGTGTGTCTTCGGATACACACATGTAATGCAACCGAGGAGTGGAAGCGGGAGTAATGGCAAAAGACGGTGTGATTGAAGTCGAAGGTAGGGTTGTCGAAGCGCTGCCGAACGCGATGTTCCGCGTTGAACTCGAGAACAAGCACATCGTGCTCGCCACCATCTCCGGCAAGATGCGGAAGAACTACATCCGCATCCTTCCCCAGGATCGCGTGGTGCTCGAAATGAGCCCGTACGATCTCAACCGCGGTCGTATTACGTACCGCTACAAGTAAAGGTACAAGCAAAGGAAAACCATGAAGGTCAGCCCTAGTGTGAAGAGGATCTGCGAGAACTGCCGCGTGATCCGTCGTCACGGCCGCGTCATGGTGATCTGCTCCAACCCGCGCCACAAGCAGCGTCAGGGCTGAGAGAAGATTCTCCAGCGGCATATCATCAGGCACTCATTCACAGCGCTTCCCGCAAGGGAACGACGCTGAACCACGGGTACGTAGGCCCGTGCCGGGGAACCGGACGAGTGGGTGCAAGACCTACGTCAACAAGAAGGAATCGCAATGGCACGTCTTGCCGGAGTCGACATCCCCAATGAGAAGCGCATCGAGATCGCCCTCACCTACATTTTCGGTGTGGGTCGCACTCGTGCCAAGGAAACGCTTGCCGCGACCGGTATCAACCCGGACATCCGCGTCAAGGATCTTACCGACGAGCAGCTGATCACGCTGCGTGACTACCTCGAGGCCAACTACAAGATCGAGGGCGACCTGCGCCGTGAAATCGACGCGGACATCCGTCGCAAGATTCAGATCAACTGCTACCAAGGCCTGCGTCACCGTAAGGGACTTCCCGTGCGCGGTCAGCGCACCAAGACCAACGCCCGTACCCGCAAGGGCCCGAAGCGCACGGTCGCCGGAAAGAAGAAGGCCACCAAGTAGTAGGTGGCTCCGATTCGGGCCACGGGGTCGCACCCATCGCCCGAATCACCATTTCACAACAATAAGTTCGTTACAAGGAAACGAGGGTCAATGGCAGCGCCTAAGCAAGCCGCTCGTAAGCCCCGTCGTCGTGATCGCAAGTCGATCCCGGTCGGCCAGGCTCACATCAAGTCCACTTTCAACAACACGATCATCTCGATCACCGATCCGTCCGGCGCCGTGGTGTCCTGGGCCTCCGGTGGCGATGTCGGTTTCAAGGGCTCCCGTAAGTCCACGCCGTACGCCGCTGGCATGGCCGCCGAGTCCGCCGCTCGCAAGGCGATGGAGCACGGCCTGAAGAAGGTTGACGTTTTCGTGAAGGGCCCGGGTTCCGGTCGTGAGACCGCCATCCGCTCCCTGCAGTCCGCCGGCCTCGAAGTCGGTTCCATCACCGACGTCACCCCGCAAGCGCATAACGGCGTTCGTCCCCCGAAGCGTCGTCGCGTCTGAGCACTACTAGACAATATTCATCCAACCCGCTTATGGCCCGGTGAGTGCACCACCGGTCAGAAGCTGAAAGGATACCACAGTGCTTATTGCACAGCGTCCGACTCTTACCGAGGAATCGCTGACCCCTCAGCGTTCTCGCTTCACCATCGAGCCGCTCGAACCGGGCTTCGGCTACACGCTTGGCAACTCGCTGCGTCGAACCCTGCTGAGCTCGATCCCGGGTGCCGCTGTGACGTCGGTGCGTATCTCCGGTGCCCTGCATGAGTTCACCACTCTGCCGGGCGTCCAGGAGGACGTCACCGAGATTCTGCTCAACGTCAAGGGCATCGTGCTCACCAGCGAGTACGACGAACCTGTCGTGATGTACCTGCGCAAGAGCGGTAAGGGCGAGGTCACCGCTGGTGACATCACCCCGCCCGCCGGCGTGACCATCGCCAATCCGGACATGCACATCGCCACCCTCGCCGAGGACGGCGAACTCGAGATCGAGTTCACCGTCGAGCGCGGCCGTGGCTACGTGCCGGCGGCGATGAACAAGCAGGACACCGATGAGATCGGCCGCATCCCGGTCGATTCCATCTATTCCCCTGTGCTCAAGGTGAGCTACAAGGTCGAGGCGACGCGCGTCGAACAGCGCACCGACTTCGACAAGCTCATCCTGGACGTGGAGACCAAGCCGGCCATCTCCCCGCGCGACGCGGTGGCTTCCGCCGGTTCCACCCTGGTGGAGCTCTTCGGCCTGTGCCGTGAGCTCAACACCCAGGCCGAAGGCGTCGAGGTCGGCCCCGCCCCCGTGGTGGAGGAGTCCAACCCCGAACTCGCCGTGCCGATCGAGGACCTGAACCTCACGCAGCGCAGCTACAACTGCCTCAAGCGCGAGGGCATCCACACCATCGGCGAGCTGGTCTCCCACACTGAGCAGGATCTGCTCGATATCCGCAATTTCGGTATGAAGTCCATTGACGAGGTCAAGGAGAAGCTCCAGTCTCTGGGCATGTCTCTCAAGGCTTCCCCGCTCGGTGGCTTCGACACCAACAATCTCGAAGGCGGCACCTTCTTCTCGCCTGAAGACGAGTGAGAACCCGTTAGCCGCAGTTCGACCAACCGCAGGACCGGTTCGGACGTTCGGGCCTCTGCCCACCTGAACCGGCCCTAGCAAAAGGAGTTACTATGCCCACACCCAAGAAGGGCCCGCGTCTGGCCTCCAGCCCGGCGCACGAGCGTCTGATGCTCGCGAACATGGCCACCAGCCTGTTCCAGAACGGCCGCATCGTCACCACGCTGCCGAAGGCCAAGCGCCTTCGTCCGCTGGCCGAGCGCCTGATCACCTTCGCCAAGCGCGGTGATCTGCACTCCCGCCGTCGCGTGATGCGCGTCATCCGCAACAAGTCCGTCGTGCACGTGCTGTTCACCCAGATCGCCGAGCAGATGGAGCAGCGTGAGGGTGGCTACACCCGCATCGTGAAGATCGCCCCGCGCAAGGGCGATTCCGCTCCGGCCGCCATCATCGAGCTCGTCACCGAGCCGGTGGCCAAGAAGGCCGTCGTGAAGGAAGCCGAGGCCGCGACCAAGGTCGAGGCTCCGGTCGAGGAGGCTCCGGCCACCGAGGCTCCGGCCGAGGAGACCGCCGCCGAGCAGGCCGAGTGAGTCACTCGCTGACTTCACAGCCGACAACGCGCTGAAAAAGGACCGAAATCCGCGTCATACGGATTTCGGTCCTTTTCGTATGCGCGTATGCGCGTATGCCCCGCGCCGTTGCTCCCGTGGTGCGGCCGGCCTACGGGCGCCTCACGGCAGGGTGCGCACGGCGCGGATCGCCTCGGCGCGCGCGGCGAGCTCACCGTCCGGCGGATAGGCGACGTGCTCGAGCGTGAGCCCCTGAGGGGCGATCGGCCCGGTCGAGCCCTCGCGCTTCGGCACGGCCATCTTCCCGGCGAACCAGTCGAGATCCCGCTTGCCGATGCCGACCGCGACGCACGCATTGACGAGCGAGCGCACCATGTTGCGCGCGAACGCGTCGGCCACGATCGTGAAGCAGACGAGACCGGACTCCAACGTCGGCGTGACGTAGCCGGAGTCCGGGGCGTCGGCGCCGCCGGTGGGCGTCAACGGCCGTGCGGGCACACGCGTCCAGAATGCGCGCTTGACCTCGCGGATCGTCGTGCCTCCCGGATTCGGCGTCGCGAACGAGCCGAAGTCGTGCAGACCGAGCGTCATCGCCGCCGCCCGGTTCATCGCGTCGAGATCGAGCGTATCGTCGATGTGCAGCACGCAGCCGCGCAGCCTCGGGTCGACCTCGCTCGACCGGTCCGCGATCCGGTAGACGTACGTGCGCTCCAGCGCGGAGAATCGGGCGTCGAAGCCATCCGGCGCGACCGATACGCGGTGGATGGTGATGTCCGTCGGCAGCAGTCGCTGCAGACGATGCTCGAGCGCGGTGACCGCCGGCACCCGCATATGCCCGACGGCGCGTTCCAACGTCGACGCCGTCACGTCGAGGTGACAGACCTGATGGCTGGCATGGACGCCCGTGTCGGTCCGCCCGGCGACGACGAGGCGCAGCGGCTCGTCCGGATCGTGCTCGTCCACGCGCAGCAGCCTGTGCAGCGCCGCCTCGATGGTGCCCTGCACGGTGCGGATATCGGGTTGCGTCGCCCAGCCGTAGAAGGCGCCGCCGTCGTATGCCAGGTCGATACGTAGTCGTGTCATAGCCGTCATAGCCATCGAGAGTATACGGGCAGGGCGATCACGCGGCGTGGGGCCGGTACTACCCTCGCGCCGTGCCGTCGGCCGCGACCGCACGAAACCGACACGCGGCGGCGGTGACGCGTTCGTAACATTCCCGCGCATTTGCCGAAACGGGTCCCGCATACGTTTATACGACGTATTGACGTGTAGGCATCCCGGAACGCAACGTCCCGGGCCGTGCCGGCCAGGCGGGCCGGGCGCGGGTGGATACATCAAGGAAGTGACGCGATGATCGAATCGGCGGCGCAAAGACTGGCGGCGGAATTGGTGGAGCGGCGTGAGGGCATCAACCGCGAACTGAGCCGCAACGGCGTGCGCTTCGGCGTGTACAAGAACGGCGAATACCACGATCGGCTGTTTCCCTACGATCCGATCCCGCGCATCATCGAGTCCGACGAGTTCGATCGTCTCGAGGCCGGACTGAAGCAGCGCGTCAACGCGCTGAACGCCTATCTGAAGGACATCTACTCGGAGAAGAACATCATCCATGACGGCGTCGTGCCCGAGGAGTTCGTCTACACGTCCGCCGGCTACTATCCGCAGGTCAACGGCGTCACGCCCCCGGCCGGCGTGTTCGCGCACATCGCCGGCGAGGATCTCGTCCAGGGCGAGGACGGACGCTGGTGGGTGCTCGAGGACAACCTGCGCATCCCGTCCGGCGCCAGCTACCCGCTGTTCGCCCGCGACATCGAGCGCCGCACCAACCCGCGACTGTTCCGCGAGGTGCGCGTGCGCGACAACCGCGACTATCCGCGTCTGCTGCGCAAGGCCATGGACTTCGTCTCCACCGAGGGCATCGCCGTGGTGCTGACTCCGGGACGCTACAACTCCGCGTTCTTCGAACACGCGTACCTCGCCGAGAAGACCGGTGCGACGCTCGCCTTCCCGGAGGACCTCGAGGTCGTCGAGAACAAGCTGTTCTTCCTCGACTACGCCGGCAACCGCCATCGCGTGGGCGTCGTCTACCGCCGTCTCGCCGACGACTACCTCGATCCGTTCGCCTTCAACCCCGACTCCGTGATCGGCGTGCCCGGACTGCTGTCCGCGTACCGCGCCGGCAACGTGGCCATCGTCAACGCGCCGGGCAACGGCGCCGCCGACGACAAGGCGATCTACTACTTCGTACCCCAGATGATCAAGTACTATCTGGGCGAGGAGCCGATCCTGCATAACGCGCCCACCTACATGCCGATGTTCGAACAGGACCGCAAGGAGGTCCTGAGCCGCATGGACGAGCTCGTCATCAAGGATGTGGCCGAGGCCGGCGGCTACGGCGTGGTGTTCGGCCGCGACCTCGACAGGGACAAGCGCGAGGAGCTCGCCGACCGCATCAAGACCGATCCCCGCCGCTTCATCGCGCAGGAGATCATCCAGTTCCGCGACATCGACGTGGTCGACCCCGACACCGGCGAACGCAGCCCGCGCAAGGCCGACCTGCGCGCCTTCGTCGTCACCGGCCAGAACACGCACGTGTGGTATTCGGGCCTGACCCGCTACTCGTCGGTGCCCGGCCAGATGATCGTCAACTCCTCCCAGGGCGGCGGCTTCAAGGACACGTGGGTGCTCGCGCCCAAGGACCGGGTGATCCCGAACCACGGCGAGGAGATCGAGTCGGTCAACCTCATGCCGCACGCGCGCAAGCACTCGCTGCAGCTGGTCACCGCCTCCAAGGCCGACAACCTGTACTGGCTGGGCCGCTACACCGAGCGCGCGTTCACCACGCTGGTCCAGTTCTACCCGTTCTACGACCGCGTGATGGACGACAACCCGGACGCCTTCCGCCCGTTCGCCCGCGCGCTCGACCTGCCGGAGGACTTCGAGGACTTCGACACGTTCATCCACTCATTCCTCTACGACAGCACCAACCCCGATTCGGTGCGCTCCGCCATCGTCTCCGCGTTCAACAACGCGGTGGTCCTGCGCCCGGAGCTGTCGTCGCGTCTGCTGCAGTACGTCGAGCTGGCGGTGACGAACATCACCAGCGCCGCCGAGGCGTCCGCCGATTCGTCCGACATCTACGCCCAGCGCGACATCGCCGACGACATGCTCGCCTTCTGGGGCGGCATCGAGAACTCCGCCACGGACATGACGCTCAAGGCGTTCATCTTCATCGGCAAGTACATCGAGCGCCTCGACCTGTACACCAGATTCGGCATGCCCGTCGAGGAGATGGATGCGCCGTTCAGGAAGCTCAGCTCCTATTCGCACGCGCTGGACGGCATGCCGCTGCCGCAGTGCTTCGCCGAGGGCATCGGCTGGCTGCTGGGCCAGCTGCCGCAGCGCGGCTACCCGGAGTTGACGGCACGTCTGCAGGAGTTCCTCGACGACTTCGGCAGACGTTCGATCACCGGCGACCGCAAGGACCCGGGATCGTTCAGCGCGATGAACATGGACGCCCGCCGGCCGTGACTGGTCAAGCTGGTAAGGTGGAATGAGGTTTAAGTCACATCTTACGGAGCCTGATTCATGAAAAAACTGGTGTTTGACTACGAGATGAAGCTCAGCTTCAGCTCGCCCGTCACCGACCACCGTTTCCAGCTGCGGTGCATCCCGGCCACCGGCCCGCGTCAGCAGGTCGTCGACGTCGAGATCGACATCGAGCCGGACGTCGAGCTGGAGACCACCATCGACTCCTTCGATTCGGTGGTGAAGACCGGTTTCATCCCCGAGCCGCACGATGTGTTCAACTACAAGGTCACCGGCATCGCGTTCGTCGACAACGAACACATCAAGACGGAGATCTACAAGCCGCTGTACCGCTTCGATTCGGCCCTGACGATCCCGGGGCCGGCCGTGGAGGCGCTGACCGACATCTGCCGTCGGCGCCTCGACAGGCTGCCCGAGGACGCCACGCCGATCGACAAGGCGCGCGAGATCATGGACGAGGTGTACAAGGCGTTCGTCTACACGCCGGGCTCCACCACCATCCGCACCACCGCCGAGCAGGCGCTCGCCCAGCGCAAGGGCGTGTGCCAGGACTACGCGCACGTGATGCTGTCGGTGTGCCGCCACTGCGGTCTGATCGCCCGCTACATCGCCGGCCTTCTGGGCGGGGAAGGCGCCACGCACGCGTGGGTGGAGATCTATCAGGGGCACCGCTGGATCGGTCTCGATCCCACGCACAACCGCATGGTCGACGACAACTACATCACCATCGCCCACGGGCGCGACTACCGCGACTGCATGCTCGACATCGGCATCTTCTCCGGATACAACGTCGAACAGCACCAGTGGGTCAACGCCTCCGTCCACGAGCAGGCGCTGTAGGGGAGACCCCCGCGACGGGCCCTCGTCGGCGGCCGACGCCGGAGCTTGCCCTCCCGCGACGCGCCCGACTTGCACGCGGCGAACATAGGCTTATAATGAACAGGTTGCGTTTTCACGCAGCGCATGGATGAATGTCCGAGCGGTCTAAGGAGCACGCCTCGAAAGCGTGTGAGGGCAACCCCCTCCGCGAGTTCGAATCTCGCTTCATCCGCCATCAGGGGTTCCAGTCAGCTGACTGGAACCCCTTTTGGGGTTATAGGCCAAAATGTGTGTCTGAGGGTTTAGTCGTTTGATGGGGGTTATAGGCCAAAATGTGTGTCTGAGGGTTTAGTCGTTTGATGGCCATTCGACGCGGGTGTGGAAGTCGTTCCAGTCGATGCCGGTGCCGTATCTCATGGGGATGCCGAACGTCTCGTGCATG
>NZ_JAFEJS010000012.1 GCF_018555385.1 Bifidobacterium santillanense | reverse complement strand
CCCGACCCAAATTCAACCCGCAAGGGAACCCACCACACACAGCAGAAGGCTTGGGCCGGACTGGCAATCATTGACTATAAAGAAGTAGTACAAACACACTCTTGAGTTCTCAAACCACCACACACATTCAGCATTGGACACATCCGAACAGGATTTCCGCAACCGAACGGCAGCAAGGGATTAATTTACACGCGAAATCACCATTGCGCAAATACGCGCGCACGACAAAGCCGGAAACCGTTGCGATCACAGGGTTCCCTCGGCGTGTCACGAACGGCGTTCCCGCCGTTTCCGCACACCAGCTTACCTCGGAAATCATCGCCGCAGGGTAACCCGGGATGGCGAGTGCATGAACACGGAGCGAATGGTCACCCGCAGTGCGGGACCTCCCTGAAATGGGCCCTCCCGAACGGAGCGAGCCATCCGTCGCGGTCCGCGACAATCGACGTCACGGACCGTCGGGCGGCCTCTTCCGCGCCGTCGGTAGAATTGGCGGCATGACCGATGCCTCCATCACTGCCCGTAACGCCGTCGTATCCCCGACCGTCGCGCATGAAGACGCCGGGCGTCCATCGCCCGACGCATCGACCGCCGGCACCGGCGCGGCGACGTCCGCGACCGGAACGACGACCGCCCGGCCGGCGGATCGCATCGGAGCGATCGCCCGGTGGGCGCTTGCGGTGGCGGCGTGCCTGTGGCTGGCGTGGTGCACGGCGGTCGGACCGCTGTATTGGGAGGATTCGTCGATCGCGAACTTCGGATGGGTGAACGCGGGCTACGGCATCGCCGCGTTCGTCATCTACCTGCTGCTCATCGTGGCGCTCGTGCGCAAGGCGCGACGCCAGCCGCTGTTCGGATGGCGCATGAATCCCGACGGCACGCGCTCGCCGCGTCGTCTCCGGCTTGTACCGCGATCGTGCCGGCGCCATGAGCCGGACGACGAGCGGATCCCGTCGCGCGACACGACTCCGGAGTACGGACCGGAAGGCCGCGACGCGACGGCCCCACGACCGGCGCGGATGGCGCGCGCCGCACGGCATGCGACGGTCGTGGCGTTCGTCGCCGCGCGCACGTTCCTCGCGCGGTGGATCATGCGCCTGACCGACCGGTATTGGAAGATCTGGACCATCCTGTTCGTCGGATGGCTGTGGGCGCCGACGACGCTGCTCGCGGCGTTCGGCGCGGACCTCAGAAGCCAGGCGCGCGAGTTCAGCTGGGCGTGGAACCAGTGGACGGGCCTCAAGCAGCCGTACATCGGGTTCTTCTCGTTCGCTCCGATGGACATCTACCCGACGGCCCATTACATGTGGCCGGCCGACCCGACGTATCTGACGGACCAGCACAACATCGTGCTCACCCTGTTCTACGGGGCGACGCTCGCCGCCTCCCGCTATCTGACCGGATCGAACGACTGGGGCACGGTCACGCTCGCGGCCGCGCAGTTCCTGTTCGCGGTGTGCGTGACGGCGGCGACCGCGCACCGGTTCCTGAACCTGCCTTGGCTGAATCGACCCGACCGCGCCGACTTCGCGCATCCGGAGCGGGGCGGCGAGCGGCTCGTGCCGAAGCGGCTCGGCCGCCCCGAACGCGGCATGCGCGCCGCGCTACCGGCCCAGGCCGCGCACGCGCCGGCCCGCGTGGCGATCCTGCTGTTCTTCCTTGTCTGCCCGCTGGCCGTGTTCTCGACGATCTCGCTGACCAAGTCGCCGCTGTTCGCGTTCGCGTTCCTGTGGGCGTTCGGCATCTGGTACGAGCTGTACGCGACGGGTGACGACCGTCGGGCCGCGGCGCACGGTCGGGGGATCGACGCGCCCGGCTCCGGACTGCGGGGACGTTTCAGGCCGAAGGTCATCCGGCTCCCCCACCGCGCGTTCGTCGCGTTTCTCGCCGCGAACGCCGTGATGCTGATCTCGGCGAAGTACGCGTGGTACGTGCTCGTCTTCGAGTTCGTGCTGGCGATCCTCGCCGATCGACGCCGCTGGACGACGTACGTGACCGCGCTGCTGCTGCCGACGATCCTCATCCACGGCGGCATCACGATGGCGATCAGCTCGGGCGCGATCATCGGCGGCGACCCGATCGAGAGCCGTGGCGTGCAGCTGCAGATGATCGCGCGCGTGGCGCAGCGCGACCCCGATTCGATCCCGCAGTCGGCCGCCGAGAAGCTTGCGCCGGTGTTCAACCTCGATCAGATGGCCGACGCGTATTTCCAGCAGGACGCGGACCCGGTCAAGTCGTCCGGCATCCAGTCGAAGAAGGTCAGCTACAAGTGGCGCTCGGTCAAGCCGAAGGACATGGACGGGTTCAACCAGGCGTGGCTCGAGATCGTCAGGGCGAACCCGATCGTCTCGATCGACGCACTGATGGCGAAATGCTTCGGATACTTCGACATCGCGGATCTGCCGTACGTGTCGATGAACTACTACGTGGACAGCGACTACGTGCAGGTGAGTTCCACCTGGATCAAGTACTACAACCACAAGTGGCGCACGCAGGTGGCGACGTTCGCCAACGACTGGGGCGCGACCCCCGTGCTCGGCTGGGTGACGCACGGCAACTTCTACGTGATCCTGACATTGCTCATCGGCGCCGCCGAGGTGATCCTCAGACGTTGGCGGGCGCTCGCCTGGCATCTGCCGCTGCTGCTGCTCATGGGCGTGATGATCACCGCGCCGGCGAACAACTTCGAACGGCACATGCTGCCCGTGGCGTTCTGCTTCGGCTTCCTGCTGCTCACGTTCTGGCGCGATTCGCGGGTCGCGGATTCCACGGGCCTCCCCTCCGAACGGTGAATCCGGCACATGCCCACGGATACGTGGGACCCGTCACCCATCCGCGGGGGACACCGACCTTCACACGGCGGCCTCCCTCGTACGGACGGCGCGGCCCGCATCGTCGCACCGGTTGCCGGACGCCAAGGGAAGGTCACTACACTGGTGAGGTATGTCTGATTTCCTCGGGTTGCTGACTTCGTATGCCGATCGCCGCGCCGATGCGGGCGAGGGCGATGGCCGTGACGGGGATGCCGATGCGCGGGCGCTGCTCACACGGGTCGCGTTCGAATCGCTGGCCGACGGCCTGTCCGACGAACGCGTCGCGTCGCTGCTGCGCGTGATCGGCTGGGACGGGGACTTCCCCTGCTTCGCGATCGCCGGGCGGCCGGCCGCCAACGCCGTCGCGACGATGCAGACGGTCAGCCGTGCGGTCGTCGATCTGGGCGGCGGCGCGACGGTATGCGGCGTGCGCGACGGGGTCGTCGCCGCGGTGGTCCGGGTGGAGGCGGCCGTCAGCCCGGAGGTGCTGTGCACGGCGGTGTCGACGGCGTTCGCACCGGTGTTCGGCGATGCCGATGCCGCCTCGAATCCGTTCGATCGGGGCGACGGCGTGACGGTGTGCCTCGGACCGGTGCGGCACGGGGCGACGGGCGCGGTCGCCGCCTTGGGCGCGGCCCTGGCGACGCTCAAGGCGGCGCCGGCGTTGGCCCGCACGACCGGCGGCGAAGGTGCACGATCGGCAGCCGCCCGCGGCAACGCACCGCTGCGGGCCGAGGACGCGCTGCCCGAACGCGCGCTGCTCGGCGATCCGGACGCACGGCGCGAACTGGTCGACGTGGTGTACGCCTCGCTGGCCGGCGGCAACGGCTCGAACCCGGACGATCCGACAATGCTCACTGTCTCCACGTTCCTCGCCTCCGGCGGCTCGCTCGAGACGACGGCGCGCACGCTCAACGTGCATCCGAACACGGTGCGCTACCGGTTGAAGCGCGCGGCCGACTCGACCGGATGGGATGCCACCGACCCGCGCGAGGCGTACGTGCTCACCACCGCCATCGCGCTGGGCCGCATGCACGCGGCGTAGCGCATCGCCGGCGGGCGGGCGGCGGACACGCGGTCCGGGGCTAGCGGCGCACAGGTGCAGGGCAGCAACTCGTGCAGAGGCGAGTCGATGAGGTGCACGGCACACGAGCATCCTCCCATCGCCTCGTACGGCTCCTCGAAGTCCGCACCGTCACGAATCCTCGTGTGTTTCACGTGAAACACAGTCGCGACATGGGCGACCTCGCCGGGTTGTCCCGTGCGGACACGCGCCATCGCGCCGGGCCGCATGCATGCGTAACGCATCGCCGGCGGATGCAGCGAACGCCTCGCGACGTCACGCCGGAACGTCCAGAAACCACTGCCATGCCGGAATCTGGTGAATGATGCGTCCGCCCCGTTCATAGTCGCGCCTCTCACCATCCCCGACGATGATGTATCCCTCAGCAAGATCCTGTTCGGACATCAGTTCCCACAGCGCCCGGGTCTCACGTCGGGCGGTTGCGGCGTCATCCATGCTTGCCGTGACCTGATACAACTCGTATGCCGCGTCCTCCAGCACATCCCCCACCACGAAATCGACCTCATACCCATGTTCCCGGGTATGATACGAGGAGATGCCGTCCCGACGGAACCCGACATTGCGACGACGCAGCTCAAGGTACACCGATTCCTCCAGTCGCTGTCCCTCGTCGCTGACATTCGCACCGGCCGAAGCCACGGCCAGTCCCGGATCCACCGCATAGACCTTCGGCACCGATGTGGTCCGTTCGCTCATCGAAACCGAGAACTCGCGCATGCGGAACAGCAGATACGCGTCCTCGAAATACCCCATCAGATCGCCGAGCAGCTCACGGCTGGTGGGCATTCCCAGGGATCGTAGATCATTCTCCACCTTGCGTATCGACATCCGCTTGCCGTTGGACCCCAATGCGCGTCTGGCGAGCGTGGATGCGACGCGCGGCCGGGCCACATCATGACGTTCGACCACATCGCGCGACACCACCCGTTGCACATACGATTGCAGCAACGCGATGCGCTGCGGCGCGGGCAGTCCCGCAACGGCGGGGAATCCGCCCTGTTCGAGATAGTCCCTCATCGCATTGGACAGCACCAGCCGATCCCGTTTGTCATGGTCGCGGGCACGCCGCACATCGCCCGGCTCCAGCAGACCGCGGGAAACGACGAATTCACGGAACGAGTACGGCAGCAGCTCGAAGTCCAATGCGCGGCCGCGAAATTCCGTGGCGATTTCCGTGGACAACATCTTCGAGGAGGATCCGCTGACGTAGATCGTCGCCTTGGTGGTGTCGACGATGCGTCTCAGCCACGCTCCCCAACCATCCATCTCCTGCAGTTCGTCGAAGAACAGATACGCACCGTCATCCACCGCTCCGGGATGGCTGCTATAGAAGGCCTCCAGAACCTCGTCGCCCGTCGCGGGTGTGATCCTTCCCAGACGATCATCCTCGAAGTTGAAATAGCATACGCGATCGCGCGCGACGCCGGAGGCGAGCAACGACTCCATCTCCTGGAACAGCCGATAGCTCTTGCCGCTGCGCCTCATACCGGTCACGACCTTGACGAGGTTGCCCGCCTTCGGTCGCGCGGGCTCCCCCAGATCCAGTTCGCGGGGCACAATCGGCAGGAAGTCCTCGATGCTGAAATCACGTATCTTCGTTTCGATGACTGGGTTCCCCATCACGCCCGCCCCCCTAACAAACAATAACTGGTAATTTTACTTTACTAGTATAGCAAAAACTGGTAAGGAAACCTGACCAGTTGCGGTCTATGCACTCCACGGGCACGCGACATCGCGGTCGAATACACGAAACCCCCGGTTCCTTGCGGAACCGGGGGTTTCGTTCAGGCTGGACTCGTCACGCGTCGCGCGACGACATCACCACCACTCGATCGCGAATCAGGCGATGGAGGCCGGGTCGACCGGGATGCCGGGGCCCATGGTGGAGGTGATGGTGGCCTTGGTGACGTAGCGGCCCTTGACGGTGGACGGCTTGAGACGCTTGACCTCTTCGGCCACGGCGCGGAAGTTCTCGTCCAGAGCCTTCTCCTCGAAGGAGGCCTTGCCGATCAGGAAGGAGAGGTTGCCGTGCTTGTCGACGCGGAACTCGATCTTACCGCCCTTGATGTCCTTGACGGCCTTGGCGACGTCCATGGTCACGGTGCCGGTCTTCGGGTTCGGCATGAGGCCACGCGGGCCGAGCACGCGGCCGAGGCGGCCGACCTTGCCCATCATGTCCGGGGTGGCGACGACGGAGTCGAAGTCGAGGAAGCCGTCCTGCACCTTGGCGATCAGGTCGTCATCGCCGACGATGTCGGCGCCGGCCTCGGCGGCGGCGGTGGCCTGCGGGCCACGGGCGAACACGAGGACCTTGACGGTCTTACCGGTGCCGTTCGGCAGGCTGACGGTGCCGCGGACCAGCTGGTCGGCCTTGCGCGGATCCACGTTCAGGCGGAGCACGGCCTCGACGGTCTCGTCGAAGTTGCGGGTCGGCATGCTCTTGAGCAGCGCGATGGCCTGATCGGGGGTGTACAGGTTGTTGCGATCGACCTTCTCAGCCGCCTCGCGGTACTTCTTGGAATGCTTAGCCATCTGTCCTTCTCCTTATCAGTCGGTCACCGTGATGCCCATGGAACGGGCGGTACCTTCGATGATCTTCATGCCAGCTTCGATATCACGAGCGGACAGGTCAGCCATCTTCGTCTCGGCGATTTCGCGGACCTGAGCCTTGGTGACGGAGCCGACCTTGTGGGTCAGCGGGTTCTCGGTGCCCTTCTCGATGCCGGCGGCCTTCTTGAGCAGAGCCGCTGCCGGCGGGGTCTTGAGGACGAAGGTGAAGGAACGATCTTCGTACACGGTGATCTCAACCGGGATCACCTGGCCCATCTTGTCCTGCGTCTGGGCGTTGTACGCCTTGCAGAAGTCCATGATGTTGACGCCGTGCGAACCAAGGGCAGGACCCAGCGGCGGGGCCGGGTTGGCCTTGCCAGCCTGAATCTGCAGCTTGATCAGCGCGGAGACTTTCTTCTTGGGAGCCATGTTATGGTTCTTCTTTCTATAACGCGGTGCCTAACGGTCGCCGCCCGGATGCCCGGCGTCGATGACGCCGTGAGGAAGCCGTGCGGTCTCCTCCCGCAACTTATATTGCTGTGCTGTGCTAGCGGGTCTCCCCTCCAGACACGAACTTTCTAATTTTGCCACCGAAGCCAGACCGCCGACACGCCGAGATACGAAAAATCCCCGCACCGACAGGGCACGGGGATTTTCATAAACGGTTCCGATTCAGGAAATCACATTGCGCGTGCGGCCTCTAGGCGCACCGAGGGAAGGCGTACGAAGGTACGTCGACCGAGGAGCAACGACGAGGACGCTCCGCAATGGGATTTACTGGAGTTTTTCGACCTGGTTGAAGCCAAGCTCCACCGGCGTATCACGGCCGAAGATGGAGACCAGCACGGTGAGCTTCTGCGTGGTGGGCTCGACGTCGGAGACGACGGCGGCCATCGTGGCGAACGGACCGTCGGTGACGGTGACCTGATCGCCCACGGCGTAGGAGACCTCGACGGTGCGCTTCTTGGCGGCGGCGGGCTTGTCGCCGGCCTTCTTGAGCGCCTCGGAGGCGATCATCGGAGCCATCATCTGGACGACTTCCTTGCGCGACAGCGGGGCCGGATCCTTGGTCGGGCCGACGAAGCCGGTGACGCCTTCGGTCTCGCGCACGATGCGGCGGGCGGTCTCATCGGGCCACATGCGGATGAGCACGTAGCCGGGGACGCGCACGCGGGTGATGACCTTCTTGCCCTTCTCGGTGTGCTTCTCGACTTCCTCCATCGGCACTTCGATCTGGAAGATCTTGTCTTCGAGGCCGAAGGACTGGATGCGGGATTCGACGTTGGTCTTCACACGCTTCTCGTAGCCGGAGTAAGTGTGCAGCACGTACCACTTGCCCTCGAGGGTGCGCAGCGAGGCGGCGAAATCGTCGATGGCGGCCTGACCGGCATCGGTGGCCTCGGCCTGCTCGGACTCGTTGGTCTCGGATTCCTCATCGTCGTCGAGGCTGACGGAGGGCTCGGAAGTGGAAACGGAAGCGACGGGGGCCTCGGCGGTCTCGTTCTCGTCGGACTCGACGGACGGAGCGGTTGCCTCGGCAGCAGGGGCGGCGGCCGGAACATCGGCCGGTTCGTTCTCCGGCAGGTCGGGCATCGCGTCGATGCTATCGAAATTCACTTCATCGCTCATGCGTTTTCACCTTCGGATTACTAGGGGTCGCTTACTGGAGGATCAGCCGAACACCCACAGCGTAAGCTTGACCAGACCGAAGTCCATGCCGGTGACCAGAGCCATCAGCAACAGCACGAAGATGAACACGGCAAGGGACCAGAAGAACAGTTCCTTGGCAGTCGGGGTAACAACCTTGCGAAGCTCGTCAATGATCTGCTTGATGAACAGACCGATGCGCATGAAGACATTCGGCTTAACGGCCTTTTCGCTCTTGCTAGCCTTCGCCATATCCATCCTTCGCTTGGGGTATTCGTCAGAAACTTGGCAGGGAAGGCGGGACTCGAACCCACAACCTACGGTTTTGGAGACCGTTGCGCTACCAATTGCGCCACTTCCCTAGGTGAACTTCACCTCGGTTTCACGTCCATAAGAACGCTTCGCCACGGCGAAAACCGCCAAGTCGGTATATTAGCGAACCTCGGCGAAAAGCACAACCCGCGTGTCGCGCGGCGTGGCGCGATACGCGGGTTGATGCGAAAACGGCGGTATTCCGGGCGAATCAGGCCTCGACGTAGGCCTTCATGCGGCGCATGCCCTCGGCGAGCTGGTCATCGGCCAGCGCGTAGGAGAAGCGCAGGTAGCCGGGCGCGCCGAACGCCTCGCCGGGCACGGCGGCGACGTGCGCCTCGTCGAGCAGGGCGGCGGCGAAATCGGACGACGTGGCCGACACGGTGCCGTTGGGGCCGAGCGGCTTGCCCAGCAGCTCGCGGATGTCGGCGAACGCGTAGAACGCGCCGGTCGGGGTCGGGCAGTGCACGCCCTCGATGTCGTTGAGCGCGGCGACGATGGCCTTGCGGCGCACGTCGAACGCCTCGCGCATGTGGTACACCTCGTCGAGCGGGCCGGAGACGGCCGCGATGGCGGCGCGCTGCGACACGTTGGCGACGTTCGAGGTCATGTGGCCCTGCAGCTTGGCGGCGGCCTTGGCGACCGGCTCGGGGGCGATCAGCCAGCCGACGCGCCAGCCCGGCATCGCGTAGGTCTTGGCGACGCCGTTGAGGATGATCAGCTGGTCGCGCACCTCGGGCACGGCGGCGCCGATGTACGTGGTGTGCGCGTCGTCGTAGTTGAGGTGCTCGTAGATCTCGTCGGTGATGACCCACACGTGGTGCTCGATGGCCCACTTCGCGATTCCCTCGACGGTCTCGGCGCTCCACACGGCACCGGTCGGGTTGTTCGGGGAGGTGACGATGATCGCCTTCGTGCGCTCGGTGCGCGCCGCCTCGATCGCGGCGAGATCGGGCTCGAAGCCGCGCTCGGCGCCGGCGAACACCTCGACCGGCACGCCGCCGGCAAGCTTGACGGCCTCCGGGTAGCTGGTCCAATACGGGGTGGGGATGATGACCTCGTCACCCTCATTGAGCAGGATCTGGAAGGTCGAGTAGACGGCCTGCTTGCCGCCGTTGGTCACGACGACCTGCTCCGGGGTGACCTCGAAGCCGGAGTCGCGCAGCGTCTTGTCGGCGATGGCGCGGCGCAGCTCGGGCAGGCCCGGGGTCGGCGTGTACTTGTAGTTCTTCGGGTCGCGGCAGGCGGCCGCGGCGGCGTCGACGACGTAGTCGGGGGTCGGGAAGTTGGGTTCGCCCGCGCCGAAGCCGATGACGTCGAGTCCGGCGGCCTTCATGGCCTTCGCCTTGGAATCGACGGCGAGCGTGGCGCTCGGGGTCACGTGGTTGATACGGTCGGAAAGAGTCTGCCATTGAGCCATAGTCATGGCTTCAAGGATAATCCGGGCGCGCGAGAAGCGCCATAGCGGAAACGGGTCACACGAGGACGAGGTTGTCGCGGTGGACCAGCGGATGCGTGTACTCGTCGCCGAGGATGCGCTTGAGCTGGGCGGTGTTGCGGCCCAGCATCTGCTCGACCTCCTCGGAATCGTAGCCGGCCAGTCCCCTGGCCAGATGCGTGCCGTCGTCGGCGTCGATCCACACCGGGTCTCCGGCCGAGAACGCACCGCGCACCTCGAGCGCGCCGGCCGCGAGCAGTGAGGCGCGCCCGCCGCGCACGGCCCGGGCCGCACCGGCGTCGACGATGATCGTGCCGCGCGGATCGGCCGCGAAGCCGATCCACAGGCGGCGCGTGGAGCCGCGGTGCTTGACCGGCGCGAACGCGGTGCCCACCGGGTCGCCCATCAGGGCGGGACCGGCGTTGCTGGCGCTCGTGAGCACGGCGGGGATGCCGGAGACGGCCGCCACGCGCGCCGCCTCGAGCTTGGTGACCATGCCGCCGGTGCCGACCTTCGAGCCGGTGCCGCCGACCTTGACCTCGCCGAGCGCGTCCACGACGTTCGGCACGTAGCCGATGCGCCGGGCGCCCGGCTCCGACGGCGGGGCCGTGTACAGGCCGTCCACGTCGGTCAGCAGCACGAGCGCGTCGGCCCGCACGAGGTTGGCGACGAGCGCGGAGAGGCGGTCGTTGTCGCCGAAGCGGATCTCGTTGGAGGCCAGGGAGTCGTTCTCGTTGACGATCGGGACGACTCCCAGATCGAGCAGCCGGCCGAGCGTGCGCTGCACATTGCGGTACTGGGTGGCGCGGATCGTGTCCTCCGCGGTGATGAGGATCTGCCCCGCGTGCACGCCGAAGCGCGCGAACGCGGCCTCGTACTGCGCCATCAGCAGGCCCTGGCCCACGGCCGCGGCCGCCTGCTGCGTGGCCACGTCCGTGGGACGCGCGTCGAAGCCGAGCGGGCCGAAGCCGGCCGCGATGGCGCCCGACGAGACGAGCACGACGCGCGCGCCGAGCCGATGCGTCTCGGCCAGCGCGGCGACCAGCGCGTTGAGCCGGCCGGCGTCCAGATGGCCGTCCGGCCGGGTCAGCGAACTGGACCCGACCTTGACGACGACGGTCTCCGCCTCGGCGATGCGCCGACGGATCTCGGCCTGCGATGGTGTGGACATATCCCCTCCTCGAACGAATCCCATCCTATGCCGGCCCCATGCCGGCACGGGGATGCGACGTCACTCCTCGCCGCGACCGAACAGGCTGTTCTCGTCGTGGCGGTCGTCGTCGATGGACGGATCTGCCCAGTGGCCGGCCTTGCGCTCGGCCATCATCGCCTCGCGCACGGCGGCCTTCGCATCCATCATCGCGTGGTATTCGCGACGACGTTCGGCGTTGGTGCGGCGACGCGCGCCCGGCTCGTCGGCCTCGAGACGCAGGTCCTTGCCGCGCGCGCCGAGCGGCGTGCCGTCGAGCAGCTCGCCGCCGGCCGCGATGGTCGGATCCCAGTCGAACTCGACCGCGCGGTCTCCCCTGCCGATGCGGATCTCGTCGCCCGGCTTGGCGCCCTTGCGGCGCAGCTCGTCCTCGACGCCCAGCTTGGCCAGACGGTCGGCCAGGTAGCCGACGGCCTCGTCGTTGTCGAAGTTGGTCTGCTGCACCCAGCGTTCGGGCTTGCGGCCGGTGACCTCGAACCAGACGTCGCCGTTGCCGTTCTCGCGGCGTTCGATCGTGAAGTCGAGCGTGGTGCCGTTCTCGTCGGCGGCGCGACGGCGACGACCCTTCTGCTCGAGCGGCTTGATGACGACGCGGGCCTCCTCCTCGGCGGCCTCGCGCTTGGCGACCTCCTCGCGCATCTCGGCGACCATGTCGGCCAGCGCGAAGTTGAGCTCCTTGAGGCCCTCGTGCGAGGCGGTGGAGATGATGAACACGCGCATGCCGCGCTTTTCGAACTCCGGCTTGACGAACTCGGCGAGCTCCTTGGCCTCGGGCACGTCGACCTTGTTGAGGATGACGATGCGCGGGCGCTCCGGGATCGGGATCGCGCCCAGCGGCAGGTCCAGCGAGCCGGCGTACTCGGCGAGCTCGTGCTCGAGCGCCTCGTAGTCGCTGAGCGGATCGCGGCCCGGCTCGAGCGTCGCGCAATCGATGACGTGCGCGATGATCTCGGTGCGCTCGATGTGGCGCAGGAACTCCAGGCCCAGGCCCTTGCCCTGGCTGGCGCCCGGGATCAGTCCCGGCACGTCGGCGATCGTGTAGCGGCGGTCGCCGGCGACGACGACGCCGAGGTTCGGCACGAGGGTCGTGAACGGGTAGTCGGCGATCTTCGGCTTGGCGGCGCTCATCGCGGCGATCAGGCTCGACTTGCCGGCGGACGGGAAGCCCACCAGCGCGACGTCGGCGATCGACTTGAGCTCCAGGATCACGTCGCGCTCGTCGCCGAGCTCGCCCAGCAGGGCGAAGCCCGGGGCGCGGCGGGTGCGGTTGGCCAGCGCGATGTTGCCGAGGCCTCCGGCGCCGCCGGCCGCGGCCACGTAGCGATCGCCCTCGTGGCGCAGGTCGGCGAGCTCCTCGCCCGGGTGCTTCGGCTTGCCGACGGGGCCCTTGGCCTCGAAGATGATGGTGCCGCACGGCACGGGCAGGATCAGGTCCTCGCCCTTGGAGCCGTCCTTGTTGTCGCCCAGACCCATCGTGCCGCTGGCGGCCACGCGGTGGGGCATGAAACGGTAGTCCAGCAGGCTGGTGGCGTTGCGGTCGGCCACGAAGACGACGGAGCCGCCGTCGCCGCCGTTACCGCCGTTCGGGCCGGCCAGCGGCTTGTACTTCTCGCGACGGATGCCGGCGGATCCGTTGCCGCCGTCGCCGCCCTTGACGTGGACGGTCACTCGATCCACAAAATCACTCATGTCGTTTGCCTTACTTTTCGTTGATTACGTTACGTTTCGTACGTTGCCGTGGGGAGTCGGCCTGCGCATCGTCCGACACGCTCCGGGCCGCTCTGGCCAAGTCTTTACGGTCTGACGCTGCGCAGGCCGACTCCCCATTCCGTTGGGTTCACCAGTTACGTTTTCGCGCGGTGTGGATCGACGGAGGAAGAGGAGGGAGAGGGGTGAGGGGAACAAAAAAGCCGCGTCCAGTGGGCGCGGCTTTTCTAATCGCTACTCTCAGGCGGCGATGACGTCGACGACCTTGCGGTCACGACGGACGCCGAACTTCACGGAGCCATCGGAGAGGGCGAACAGGGTGTGATCCTTGCCCATGCCGACGTTGTGGCCCGGGTGGAAGTTGGTGCCACGCTGGCGAACGATGATGTTGCCGGCGACGACGGCCTCGCCGCCGAACTTCTTCACGCCGAGGTATTGAGGCTGCGAATCGC
Organism: Bifidobacterium santillanense; assembly: GCF_018555385.1. Taxonomy (GTDB): domain Bacteria; phylum Actinomycetota; class Actinomycetes; order Actinomycetales; family Bifidobacteriaceae; genus Bifidobacterium; species Bifidobacterium santillanense. The sequence goes on along the minus strand of NZ_JAFEJS010000012.1, from coordinate 73,701 downwards.
GACCGTTGCGCGAGCTGGACGCGCCCTTCTTATGTGCCATGATCGGTTCCTTTCGATACTAAGTAAGCTTTACTGGAAAACCTGTCGAAGAACTCAGGCGATCTCGGTGACCTTGACCATGGTCAGCTTCTGACGGTGGCCCTTGCGGCGAGCGACGCCGGTCTTGTTCTTGTACTTCTGGATGTTGATCTTCGGGCCCTTGGCCTCGTCGTTCACAACCTCAGCCTTGACGGAGACCTTGGCCAGATCGGCGGCGGCCAGAGTGACGTTGGCGCCGTCCACCACGAGCGCGACCGGGAATTCCACGGTATCGCCCTTCTTGGCGTCGAGACGGTTGACGAGGATGACGTCGCCGACCTCGACCTTTTCCTGATGGCCACCGGCCTTCACAATCGCGTACATAATCGTTCCTTTTATTATTTTGGGAAAGCTTATTGCCTGACGCTCTCGGATACGCCGAGCTCGCGGTCAGACACCAGCCATCTAACTTACACTGACACGCGGACTAACGCAACCGCGTTTCGTCCGCGTGTCACTCACGCGTGTTCATCGCACGACATGATATGACGACCCCGCGTCGCGGCGCGGGAGCGACCCGCTCAGCCGTCGATCTCCGCGTTGTTCGCGGCGACCGCCGCGGCGGCGATCTGCGCAAGCTTCGCCTTGACGTCCGGCGTGGAGCCGGCCGGCTCCGGCGCGGGCGAGGTGCCGCGGCCGTGCTTGTTCGTCTTGACGAACGGGTCACCGCCGCGCAGCGCGTACGGATCGTCGTATTCGGCGTTGACGATCGGCTTGTCGTGCAGGATGAAGCCGCGGCCCTTGCAGGTCGGGCACTCCTCGGAGAACGCCTCGACCAGGCCCTGGCCGATGCGCTTGCGCGTCATCTGCACGAGGCCGAGCGAGGTGACCTCCGCCACCTGGTGCTTGGTGCGGTCGCGGGCCAGGCATTCGACGAGGCGGCGCAGCACGAGGTCGCGGTTGGCGGGCATCACCATGTCGACGTAGTCGATCATGATCATGCCGCCGATGTCGCGCAGACGCAGCTGGCGCGCGATCTCCTCGCTCGCCTCGAGGTTGCACCGGGTGACCGTCTCCTCGAGTGACTTGCCGCGGCCGATGAACCGGCCGGTATTCACGTCGATCGTGGTCATGGCCTCAGTGCGGTCGATGACGATCGAGCCGCCGGAGGGCAGGTAGACCTGACGCTCCATGCCCTTCCTGAGCTGGGAGTCGATCTGCCACTTGTCGAACACGTCCTTGCCCTCGTGCTCGGCCGGATCCCACTTGACGAGCTTGTCCTTGAGGTCCGGGGCCATCGTCTCGAGGTACTCCTCGATGCGCTCGTAGACCTTGTCGCCCTCGACGATCAGCTTGCTGAAGTCGTCGTTGAAGATGTCGCGCACCACGCGGATGGCGACGTCGGGCTCGCCCTGCAGGAGCTTCGGGCGACGGCCGTGCCAGAACTCCTCGCGCTTGGCGTTGATGCGGTTCCACTGGCGCACGAGGCTCTCGAGGTCCTTGACGATCGCGTCCTCGCTCGCGCCCTCGGCGGCGGTGCGGATGATCACGCCCATGTCCTTGGGCGCGATCTTCGCCACGATGTTCTTCAGGCGGGCGCGCTCGCGCTCCGGCAGCTTGCGGCTCACGCCGGTCATGCCGCCGGACGGCACCAGCACGAGGAAGCGGCCGGCGAGCGTGACCTGGGAGGTCAGACGGGCGCCCTTGTGGCCGATCGGGTCCTTGGTGACCTGCACGAGGACCGGGTCTCCGGACTTGAACGCGAGCTCGATGCGGCGCGGCTGGCCCTCGAGGCGGGCGGCGTCCCAGTTGACCTCGCCGGCGTACAGCACGCCGTTGCGGGCCTGGCCGATGTCGACGAAGGCGGCCTCCATGCTCGGCAGCACGTTCTGCACGCGGCCGAGGTACACGTTGCCGACGGTCTGGACCTCCTGGATGTCGGACACGTAGTGCTCGACGAGGACGTTGTCCTCGACCACGGAGATCTGGGTGTGCTTCTCCTTCTCGCGCACGACCATCAGACGCTCGACGTTCTCGCGGCGCGCGAGGAAGTCCTGCTCCATGATCTGCGACTGGCGGGAGCGCTCGCGGCGGTTGTCGCGGCGGCGCTGCTTCTTGGCCTCGAGTCGGGTCGAGCCCTCCACGTCGGTGATCTCGTCGATGTACTGCTGCTTGCGGGAGCGGCGGGAGATGATCTGCTCGTCGTCGTCCTGCGACTTGCCGCGGCGACGGCGACGGCGCGTACGGGTGACGGTCTCCTCCTCGCGCTCGTCGTCGCGATCCTCGCGCTCGGGGCGATCGGCGCGGGTCTCCTCGGCGGCCGCCTCGGACTTGCCGCGGCGACGGCGACGGCGCGTACGGGTGCGCGGCTCCTCCTCGGCGGGCTCCTCGTCGTCGATCGGACGGTAGGAGATGTCGTCGAGCTCGAGGTCCTCCTCGATCTGCTCGACCTCGGCGGCGGCGCGGCGCTCCTGCGCGTTCAGGCGGCGGTTGCGGCCGCGGCGGGAGCGGGCGGAGCCGGACTCGTCGTCGGCGTCCTGATCGGCGGCGCGGTCGGACTGGTCGGTCTCGGCCTTGCCGGACTTGCCGGACTTGTCGTCCTGATCGGCGTCGGCGCGGGCCTTGGCGTCCTTCGGCTGGTCCTGATCGGCGCGATCGGACTGGCGCGAGCCGCGGCCGCGACTGCGACGGGAGGAACGCGAGGTGCGACGGGACTCGCGCTCGTCGTCCGCGTCGGAGGTCTCGTCGTCGGCGTGGATGTCGATGATGTCGACGTCGTCATCGTCGTCGTTGCGCGAGATGCGGGGGGCCGACGGGATGACCGGCTCCTGGAAGAGCAGCGAGGTCATCGGGCGACCGCGACGGCCGGCGCGATCGTCGAGGTCGTCGAAGTCGTAGCGGTCGTCGTCGCGATCGTAGCGGTCGTGGAACGGCAGACCGTCGAGCAGCTCCTCGGCGCGTTCGAGATCGTCGTCGTCGCGATCGTCGCGCACGGGGGCGCGGCGGCGGGAGCGACGGGCCGGACGGTCGTCGTCATCGTCGTCGAAGTCGTCGCGGCGGGAGCGGCGACGGCGCGTGCGCACCGGACGGTCGTCCTCGTCATCGTCGTCGAAGCGACGGCGGGAGCGGGAGACGCGGCGCGGGGACTCGTCGGCGTCGTCCTCGACGGGGCGGGACGGACGGTCATCCTCGTCGGCGTCGGCCTTGGCGACGGACAGTTTCGGCTCCTCGAACACCGGGGCGGAATGGTCCTCGACCTTCAGTTCGAGCGACACGCCGGCGGCACCGGCCCCGCGCACCACGCGACGGCCGCGACGGCGGCGGGTCGGCGCGGCGGGAGCGGGATCGGGCTGGGCGTTGTCTGCGTTGGATACGGCGGCATTCTGGGCGTCGACGTCGTCGACCCCATTGTTGTTCACAGCGGGCACGATGCTCCTCGACCGGCGTGCTGCATCACGCCGGACCTATATATAGGGCCCCTACGGCTCTCACACCACGCTCTCACCGTGGCCGCGCATCGATTGCGCCCGCAGAAGCAATTCCAGTCAAAGTCTGTGCGGCTCGGACGGCGGACACCGGCGCTCGCGCGGGCTCCCGGCCCGTGCACGAGGGGATCGACGCCATCTGGCACGTCGGCGGTTTGCAGAACCGCCACGTTCAAGTATGCCACAACTTTTCCCGAGGAAGTTTCGCCTCACCGGGCCGGCAATTACGGACCGGCCTACGGCCGGACCCAACACCACCTCACCGCTGCCGCGGCTCGGCTGAGTCTACAAACAGCCCACCGGGCTGTTTGCTTAACGACTCTCCTCCGGCCCTGCAACTGGGGACCGGCCTACGGCCGGACCCAACACCACCTCACCGCTGCCGCGGCTCGGCTGAGTCTACAAACAGCCCACCGGGCTGTTTGCTTAACGACTCAGCCATCTTTCCAGAATGTCGGCGAGGAGGGTGAGGTCGGAGGCGGGGAGCTGCTCGTCGTGCTTGTGGGCGAGGAGGGGGTCGCCGGCGCCGAGGTTGACGGCGGGGATGCCGAGCTGCGAGAAGCGGGCGACGTCGGTCCAGCCGAGCTTGGCGAGCGGCTCGCGTCCGGTGCGCTCCCTGACGAGGCGTGCGAGGGAGACGGCCAGCGGCGCGTCCATGCCGGGGCGGGCGGACGGCGATTCGTCCTTCATCTCGATGCCGTAGCCCTCGAACACGCCGCCGGTGGCCACGTGCTCGCCGTTGCCGAGCTCGGCGCCCGCGTCGGCGCCCATCATCAGGGCCTTGGCCTCGGCGACAGACTTGTCCGGGGCGAAGCGGTAGTTGACGTGCACGCGGCACTCGTCGGGGATGACGTTCGTGCCCTTGCCGCCGGAGATCAGCGTGGCGTTGAGGCCCTCGCGGTAGGTCAGGCCGTCCACCTCGACGTCAGCCGGCTCGTAGGCGTTGAGGCGGTTGAGGATGCCGGCGGCCTTGTGGATGGCGTTCTCCCCCATCCATGCGCGGGCGGAATGCGCGGCGACGCCGTGCGTGACCACGTCGAAACGGATCGTGCCGTTGCAGCCGCCCTCGATGCCGCAGTTGGTCGGCTCGCCGATGATCGCGAAGTCGCCGGTGATCCAGTCGGGATGGGCCTCGACGACCTTTCGCAGGCCGTTCTTCTCGGCGGCGACCTCCTCGTGGTCGTAGAAGACGAAGGTGAGGTCGGTCGCGGGCGTCGTCTCCGGCGTCGAGCCGTCGAGCGTGGCGGCGAGGTAGAGCATCACCGCGTCGGACGCCTTCATGTCGGTCGTGCCGCGGCCCCACAGGACGCGCTCGCCCGGATGCGCGGCGGCGACGTCCTCGCGGATGAGCGGATCGCCGGGCTCGAGCCAGCGCGGCGGGAAGTTGTCGATGACCGGGACCACGTCGATGTGTCCGGCGAGGATCACGCGGCGGTCGGTGCCGAAGTCGGTGGAGGCGACGATCGTGTCGCCGTGGCGGCGGACGGTCAGATGGTCGTACCGCTTCAGGAACCGTTCGATCTCATCGGCGAGCGGGGTCTCGTAGTCGCTGACCGAGTAGGCGTTCATGATCTGCGCGAGGATCGTCTCAAGCGCCTCGTCGCGCGGGGCGGCGGGGTCGAGGGTGATGGGGACCGCGGTGGAGGCGGCCAGCTCGGCCTTCGGATCCTTGGGGGTGTTCGTATCGTTCGTCATAGCGGCGATTGTAGTGGGATCGCGGGCGGGGCGCCTCCCCCGACCCGCTTCCGCGGACAACTCCCCCCACTCCGCACGGGGGCCGGAGCGCGGCGGGCGCCCGTATCGTGGTGACGGTCATGGACGGTTCCGTCGATCGGTCAATGAGACGTCTCGGACGATTGTCGTCCGGTGTGCGAGGATGGAAGGTCGGGTACAGTCGGCTCGTCGGGCAAGGGGAGGAACATGGCAGGTCTGTTGAGCGCGATGCAGGGGTTCTGCGTCATCGGCATCGTCATCTTCGTCGGCTACGTCGCCGCGCGCATGCGCATCGGCGGACCGAGCGCGCAGATGGTGCTCAACCGCTTCTCGTTCTTCGTCTCCAGCCCGTGCCTGATGTTCGCGATCCTGTCCAAGGAGCCGATCTTCGACATCTTCCACCCGTCGATCATCGTGGCGTTCCTCTCGGCGATGCTCATCGGCGTGATCTTCCTGGTCCTCAACCGGATGTTCTTCCATATGAACGCCGCCGACGCGACGATCGGCGCGCTCAACTCGCTGTACCTCAACTCGAACAACATCGGCCTGCCGGTCGCGACGTACATCCTCGGCAACGGCGCGCTGGTGGCGCCGATCCTGGTCATGCAGCAGGCGCTGTTCACGCCGATCGGCCTGACCGCGCTCGACGTGTTCACCAAGGGCAAGGTGTCGGTCAAGGAGATCGCGAAGCAGCCGCTGCACCAGCCGCTGCTCATCGGCTCGCTGCTCGGCATCGCCCTGTCGGCCGTCAATGCGAAGACCGGATGGTTCATCCCGAACTACCTGTACGACCCGATCAACATGATCGGCGAATCCGCCGTGCCGATGATCCTCATGGCGTTCGGCATGTCGCTGCACGGCACGAAGCCGCTGCAGCAGAAGGGCGACCGGCCGGCGATCTTCACGGTGGCGGTGCTCAAGAACATCGTGATGCCGATCGTCGCGTTCCTGCTCGCCTACTTCCTGATGGGCTTCCGCGGCCCCGAGCTGTACGCGTGCGTCGTGCTCGCGGCGCTGCCGACCGGCCAGAACGTGTACAACTACGCGGCGCGCTACAACGTGGGCCTCACGTTCGCGCGCGACGGCATCCTGATGTCGACGATGACCAGCCCGGTCTTTATCGCGATCATCGCGTTCCTGCTGAGCTGAGACGTCGCCCGCCGGGCGACGTACGGAAAAATCGTCGTCCGCCGTCGAAATTTTCGCGCAATCCGGGTATGATGGGAGCGTCGACATCGTTCGGGCGAGGTTGCCCGGGCGGACGAACGCACAAGCAAGGAGGCTTCATGCTCAAAGGTATCCCGAAGATCATCCCGCCGGAACTGTTGAAGGTCCTGTGCGAGATGGGCCACGGCGACCAGCTGGTCATCGCGGACGGCAACTTCCCGGCCGAATCCATCGGCAAGAACGCGATCGTGGTGCGCATGGACGGCCACGGCGGCGACGAGATCCTCAAGGCGATCCTCACGGTCTTCCCGCTGGACACGTACGTGGACAAGCCGGCGACGCTGATGGAGAAGGTCCCGGGCGACACGGTCGCCACCCCGATCTGGGATGTGTACGCGGATCTCATCAAGGAGCATGACGAGCGCGGCGCGGACGCGATCGGCTCGCTCGAGCGCTTCGCGTTCTACGAGCAGGCGAAGAAGGCGTACTGCGTGATCGCCAGCGGCGAATCGGCCCAGTACGCGAACCTGATCCTGCAGAAGGGCGTCGTCTTCAACGCCGAATAACGCCGGATGACACGGCTCCCCCGCCCACGCGGAGGGGCCTTCCCGAGGACTTGCCAACACGAGAGGGCGGGCGTCCCACCGGATTAACCGGAGGGGCGCCCGCCCTCTCGCATGAGCACGGCCGTCGCGTCTCATACAGCCGTCGCCCCCACACGCGACATGGCCGTCTCCACGCAAGGAGGCGGCCACGGAGGGGGTGGAAAGCCTGTGGGCTCAGCCCTCGAGAATCGCGACGATGCGGTCGTACTGCTCGTCGGTGAGCTGGACGGCGGGCTCGCGAATCAGGGTGGAGATCGGCAGGCCCTTGGCCTTGACCGCGCCCTTGATCGCGGAGACGAACAGATCGGACTGGTCGTAGAGCGCCATGAGGTGGCTGATGCGCTCGGCGGCCTCGATCGCGGTGGCGTAGTCGCCGGCCTCGTACGCGCGGTGCAGCTTGGCGAAGGTCTCCGGCTCGACGTTGGTCATGCCGCAGATCACGCCGTCGCCGCCGGAGACGCGGTTGACGAGGTAGTACTCGTCGAAGCCGGAGAACACGGCGAAGCGCGGGTTGACGGCCTTGACGGCGCGGATCACCTTGCGCGTGTGGCTGATCGTGTCGACGGTGTCCTTGATGCCGACGATGTTCGGGAACTCGGCGGCCAGCTCGGCCACGAGCTCCGGGGTCAGGTCGGAGCCGGTGCGCGGCGGGAAGTTGTACAGGACGACCGGGATGTCGACGGCGCCCGCGACGGTGCCGAAGTACGCCTTCGCGCCGCCCGCGGTCGGGCCGAAGTAGTACGGCGAGACGACGACGAGCGCGTCCGCGCCGCTCTTCTCGGCGGCCTTGGCGAAGTCGACGACCTTGTCGATGTTGGTGTCGCCCACGCCGGCGAAGACCTTGATGCGGCCGGCCACGTGCTTGACGACGAAGTCGACGGCCTCCTTCTTCACCTCGAGCGGGAACGCGTAGAACTCGCCGATGCTGCCGAACACCAGCACGCCGTTGACGCCCGCCTCGATGAGGTGGTCGAGGTGCCTGCCCCAGTTGTCGTAGTCGATGGAGCCATCGTCCTTGGTGATGGTGATGGAGGGGCAGATGATGCCCGAGAACACGGCGGTGTCCGTCATGGTGATTCCTTTCGTTGGGTGCGTCGGTTGCCCGTCGCATGAAAACGGCTCCCCCGGACCGAAACCCCGACCGAGGGAGCCGAACGATACCACGCTACAGCTCGATGCCGTAGGCGCGCTTGGCGTTGTTCATGAAGAAGTCCTCGTCCTCGCCGAACGTGTCCAGCATGAGCTGGAAGTGGGTGGCGAAGGTCGAGTTGAGCTCGACGACCGGCCAGTTGGAGCTGTAGAGCACCTTCTTCGGGCCGAACGTGTCGCGCACGTACTTCACGATGTCCGGGTCGACCGGGTTGTCGCCGGAGACCTTGATGTAGGAGTTGGGCAGGGCCGCCAGGTCGGCGAGCGCGGCCTTGGTGTCCTCGTCGAGGCCCGGCGCGTTGCCGAGGTGGTCGACGATCACCGTGACCTGCGGGACCTGGGCGAACGCCTTGGCCATGTCGGGCAGTTCGGCGCCGCGGTTGCACAGCTCGAACGGCAGGCCCTTGTCGGCCATCGCCTCGAGGCCCTCGATGAACGAGGTCTCGAGGCACCGGCCGCGCGGCTCGGAGTCGACGTGCAGCGGTTCGCGGATGCCGTCGGCGTTGATCGGCACGCGCATCCACGGGCTCACGTCGCTTCGGAGCATGCGCTTCAAGATCTTCTCCGACGGGTTCTCGAACAGGAGCCTGTCCTCGAGCTCGTGGTCGGCCGCGTCGACCTCGACGTACACGCCGCCGAGGAATTCGACGCCGAACTTGGCGTATTCGGCCTCGAGGTCCTCGATCGTGTACTTGTGCTGCAGGGACGGCAGGCCCGCGAGCCAGGGCAGGTCCTGGACGGCCGGGTCCCAGATGTGGAAGTGGGAGTCGATTACCTTCAGTGCCATATCCGCGTCACGCCTTCTTCAGGCCGATCTTGGAGCCGGCGAAGGCGTACCAGACCAGGTAGAGGAACAGCGGGATGGTGGCCCAGAGCATCGCGTTCATGCCGACCGCGTCGATGATCATCGCGTAGAGGAGCGGGATGACCGCGCCGCCGACGATGGACATGGTGATGAGGCTGGAGCCGGTCTTGGTGGCGGCGCCCTTGAGGCTGGCCAGGGAGAGCGCGAAGATCGTGCCGTAGGCGATGGACATGAAGAAGTACAGGGCGATGAACGCGATGACGGAGACCTTGCCCAGACCCATGGCGGTGACGGCCATGAGGATGGTGGCGGCGATCATGTAGACGCCGAGGATCTTGCCCGGCTCGACCTTGGCCATGAACGGCGTGGTGACGAATCGGCCGATCGCGAACATCAGGGTGAGGATGGCGAGGAAGGACGCGGCGGTGGCGGCGGTCATGCCCTCCCACTGCTGCTGGGCGAAGGTGGAGAAGTACGTGAAGCCGATGGTCTGCAGGCCGACGTAGATGAACTCGGCGAGCACGCCGAGGACGACCCACGGCTTCTTGACGAGGGCGCCGATGGAGCTGTCCTGGCTGGCGCCGGAGGCGGCCTCGTCCTCATCGCCCGGAGGCGAGGGGAGCTTCGCGACGACGAACACGGCGAGGATGACGGCCAGGATGATGCCGACGACGATGTAGAACATGCGGGTCTGGCTCATGAAGGAGACCTTGGCCTCGTCGAAGCCGGGCTCTCCGGCCTTGACGGATGCGGTGTTGCCGAGGATCATGCCCAGGATCAGCGGGCCGATGACGGAGCCGACGGAGTTGAAGCACTGGGAGAGGTTCAGACGGAACGACTCGCCCTTCTCGTCGCCGAGCTTGGTGATGTACGGGTTGCAGTTCGCCTCGAGGGACGCCGCGCCGAGCGCGATGACGAACATGGCGAGCAGGAACATGCCGTAGCTCAGGGACGTGGTGGCCGGGATGGTCAGGAACGCGCCGACGGTGAAGAAGATCAGGCCGCAGATCATGCCGCCCTTGTAGCCGAACCGCTTGGCGACCATCGTGGCCGGGATGGCCATGACGAAGTAGGCGCCGTAGTAGGCGACCTGCAGGAACGAGGATTCGGTGGTGTTGAGATTGAGATAGACGGTGAACGGATCACGGATGGCGTTGACGAGGTTCATCGCCAGGCCCCAGATGAAGAACAGCATCGTGACCAGCGCGAACGCGACGATCCAGTTCTTACCTCCGGTGCTCTGCGACTTCTTCGTCTCAGGTGCGGATGCCATAATGTTCTCTCCTCCTTGAGAGTTGCGCGCCGCGCAAGGGAACGAACGCGGCGCGCGTATTACTGCAATGTGACGGCTCCCCATACGGGCGGGGCCGACGTGTCAGGATGACTGACTCTCGGGTTTTGCCCTTCCCAGTCATTGTCTCACGAAATGGTCCGACAGGCCGCCAGCCTGTCGGACCTTTTCGCGGGCGTGTCGGAATTTTTCCGACGGTTCGCGTCAGCTCAGGGCGCGGTCGAGGTGGACGTAGCCGCCGTCGACGAAGACCCACTGGCCGGTGGTGTGGCTGGAGCGGTCGGAGAGCAGGAACGCGGCCTCGTTGCCGATCTCCTCGGTGGTGGTCATGCGGTGCTCCAGCGGGATCTTGTCGGTGATGACCGACAGACGCGCCTGCTGGGCGGCCTCGTCGCCGAAGGTCTTGATCCAGTCGGCGTACAGCGGGGTCCAGCATTCGGAGACGACGATGGCGTTGACGCGCACGCGGTCGCCGACCAGGGCGGCGGCCCACTCGCGCGTCAGGCCCAGGATGGCACCCTTGGCGGCGGCGTAGGCGCTGGTCTTGCCCTGACCGGTCAGGGCGGTCTTCGAGGTGATGTTCACGATCGCGCCGTGGCTTTCCTTCAGGTACGGCACGGCGGCGTGGACCAGCTCGTAGTAGTGGGTGAGGTTGCCGTGGATCGACTCCTCGAACTCGCGCCAGCTGGTGGTCTCGAGGGCCTTGTTGTCGTTCTTGCCGGCGTTGTTGACGATGCCGTCGATGTGGCCGTACTTCTTGTAGGTCTCCTCGACGATCGGGGCGATCTTGTCGGTGTCGTTCAAGTCGAGCAGGTGCACGTCGTAGTTGGTCGTGTACTTCTCGATGTCGGCCTTGAACTCCTCGAGCGCGTTGTCCGAGCGGTTGATGACCACCGGGATCGCGCCCTCCTGGGCCAGCTGCAGGGTGATGCCCTTGCCGATGCCCTTGAAGCCGCCGGTGATGATGATGACCTTGCCTTCGAGATGCAGATCCATGGGAACTCCTTCGTCCATCCTTATTCTGCGTTTCATGGGGTTCATGAACGCCCGCCCGGGGCTTCGGCGCCCCGCGGCGGATTGGTTTGTCTGTATGGCTTTTCAGTTATGGGTGTGTTCAGTTATCGGTATTCAGTTATGGGTTTGGGTTCTGCGGGGCCCGACCGGAGCCGGACCCCGCGAAACGTGTGGTCAGGCCTCGGGGCGGTAGAGGTACTTCTCCGCCGTCTCGAGGGTCATCTCGGTGCCGTTGCCCGGGGCGAGCGGGGCGACGTAGTTGCCGTTCCTGATCTCGGTCGGGTGGACGAAATGCTCGTGCTGGTTGTCGACGTACTCGATCATGCGGCCGTCCATCGTGCCGGAGACGGACACGTAGTCGAACATCGCGAAGTGGCACACGGCCTCGCACAGGCCGACGCCGCCCGCGTGCGGGCAGACCGGCTTGTTGAACTTCCTCGCCATGAGGTACTCGAGGACGATCTCCTGCGGACCGGCGACGCGGGTGGCGTCGATCTGCATGATGCCGAACGCGTTGGCCTGCAGGTACTGCTTGTAGAGGATACGGCTCTGCATCTGCTCGCCGGTGGCGACCTTGATCGGGTTGATGGCGCGGGCGATGGTGGCGTGGCCGATCACGTCGTCCGGGCTGGTCGGCTCCTCGACCCACGCGAGGTCGAAGTCGTGGAACTTGTTGATCCACTCGATGGCGGTGGGCACGTCCCACACCTGGTTGGCGTCGACGGCGAGGCGCACGTCCGGGCCGATGGCCTCGCGGGCCTTGGCGAGGCGCCGCAGATCGTCCTCGACGTTGTGGCCGACCTTGAGTTTGATCTGCTTGAAGCCCTTGACCTGGGTCTCCTCCTTGGCGAGGGCGACCATCTTCTCGTCGGAGTAGCCGAGCCAGCCGGGGGCGGTGGAGTAGCCGGGGTAGCCGACCTCCTTGAGGTGCGCGATGCGATCGGCCTTGCCCTTCTGGCCCTCCTTGAGGATCTCGATGGCCTCCTCGGGGCGCAGGGCGTCCGTGAGGTAGCGGAAGTCGAGGGTGGAGACGAGCTCCTCGGGCTCCATCTCGGACAGGAGCAGCCACAAGGGCTTCCCGGCGCGCTTGGCCTTGATGTCCCACAGCGCGGAGAGCACGGCGCCGATGGCCATGTGCTCGACGCCCTTCTCCGGGCCGAGCCAGCGCAGCTGGGAGTCGTGGACGAACAGGTCCCACGCGATGCGCATGTTGTCGAGCAGCTCCTCGACGTTGCGGCCGATGAGGACCTGCGACATCGACTCGATGGCCTTGCACACGACGTCGTTGCCGCGGCCGATCGTGAACACGAAGCCGACGCCCTTGATGCCGTCGTCGGCGGAGGTGGAGATCTCCACGTACGCGGACGAGTAGTCCGGATCCGGGTTCATCGCGTCGGAACCGGAGAGGGTGGACGACGTCGGGAATCGGAAGTCGTAGGTCTGCACTTTGGTGATCGTACTCATATGTTCGGGCTCCTTCGCCTGTACGTGAACCGATAGCTTCAGGATAGTCGTCGGAAACGAAAAATGCAACGCAACTCACGAAAATTTTTCTGCGAAACCGGGGAAATCTTAGAAAAGCACGAAAAAACGTGATCCAGTGCGCAATAATGGTGAGACAACCACATGTGCGCCGCCGCGGGCTCCGGTGCGGACCCCACGACGCGCGGCGCATCGCGATCTGCCATACGGCGAGGAGGAACGATCATGGACAACGGCGTTCAGGGCGGTCCCACCGGGGGCGACTCCCCCAAACTCAAGGTCAGCGAGCTCGCCCGGATCGCGGGCGTGTCCGCCTCGACCGTCTCCAAGGTGATCAACGGCCGCCCCGGCATCTCGGACGAGACGCGCCGGCAGGTCGAGCGCGTGCTGCACAAGCACGGCTACTCGCGGCCGCTGGTGAGCACGAAGATCTCCCCCACCATCGAGCTGGTCGTCGAGTACATCGCGCACAACGGCACGATGGAGCTCATCAAATACGCCTCGTACTGGGCGCAGCAGGCCGGGCTCGCCGTCACCGTCACGCAGACGAGCAACGGCGTGGCCTCCGAGGAGTGCTTCCGCGGCATCATCGACCGCAATCCGCAGGGCGTGATCATGCAGCAGATGGGCGGTCTGAACGATCTCGCGAAGTCGCTGCTGCGGGCGCGCGACATCCCGATCGTCGTCATCGACCCGATCGACGCGGTCGACACGGACGTGATGAGCGTGGCGATCGACAACTGGACCGCCGGCTATCAGGCCGGCCGCCACCTGCTCTCGCTCGGGCACCGTAGGATCGGCGCGATCCGCGGCCCCCTCGACCTGCAGACCGGCATCGCGCGCTACAGCGGGTTCGCCGCGGCGCTGGCGCAGGAGGGCGTGCCGCTGCCCGAACGCTACGTCAGGCAGGGCGACTACTTCCCCGCCGAGACCAGCTACCGCGCGGCGTGCGAGCTCATCGAACTGGGCGACGACCGCCCGAGCGCGATCTTCTGCTGCAACGATCTGTCCGCGGTCAGCGCGTACCGAGCGGCGCGCGAGCACGGGCTGCACCTGCCGGACGACCTGTCGGTGATGGGCTTCGACGACATCTTTCCCGCCGAGCACCTGATGCCGTCCCTGACGAGCATCCACCAGCCGTTCAGCGAGATCGCGCAGCGCGCGGTGCAGATGATCGTCGACGTGCGCGAAGGGCACGACACCGAGCACCACGTGATCCTGCCGACGCGCGTCGTGGCGCGCGAGAGCACGGTGCCGCCGCGGGCCTAACGGGCCCTGTTCGCCGTGGCGAGCTCGCGCAGACGCGCCTCGAAGCGCGGCCAGTCGGTGCGCATCGCGGTCAGGAGCCTGAGCTCCGGGATGCGTTCGAGCGGCATCCAGGCGATCTCCATGCTCTCGTCGTCGTTCGCGTGCGGACGGACCTCATGGCCCGGCTTCTCGAACGCGAAGACGGTGGTGTAGGCCCACGGCCCGTGGTCCTCGCGGTAGGAGCCGACCACCTCGATGTCCTCCGGGGTGATGTTCGCCTCCTCGTAACTCTCGCGCAGTGCGCCCTCGATCGGCGACTCGCCGTCGGCCGTGGCTCCCCCGGGGATGCCCCACGTGCCGCCCTCGGCCGACCACTTCGCGCGGTGCTGCATGACCACATGCGTCACCTCGCCGCTCGCCGGATCGCGGCGGGCCAGCAGAATGCCGGACGCGCCGTTCGTGCCCCAGTGCTTGCGCCCGCACGCACAGTCGACCCAGCCGTCGCCCGGCTGGTGGACGTTCTCCTTGGGCGGCAGCTCCTTGCCGTCCTTGTCGAGCACGCCCGGCAGGCTCTCGCCGCGCGCCACGTTCCACAGGTCCGTCCACTCGACGCCGAGTTCGGCGGCGAGCCTCCTCAGCAACGGCAGACTGATGCCGATGATGCCGTGCGGATCGCCCTCGATCGAGTCGATGAACGCGCCGCCGAAGCCCTCGAGCGTGAACGATCCGGCGACCTCGAGCGGCTCGCCGGTGGCGATGTAGCGCTCGATGTCGCGGTCGGAGAACTCGGCGAAACGGACCGTCGCACGGCTCGCGCCACGGGCGACGCGTCCGGTCGCGAAGTCGATCACGCAGTGGCCGGTCCACAGCTCGCCGGTCGCCCCGCTCATGCGGCGCAGGCGCTCGCGCGCCACCTCGACGCTGTGCGGCTTGCCGTAGCATTCGCCGTCCATCAGGAACATCGAGTCGCAGCCGACGATCAGCGGGCCGACCTCCGCACGGGTCAGGCCCGGCTGCAGTGCGACGACGTTGGAGATCGGTTCGGTGACGGTCGGGATGTCCACGCCGGAGAAGTCGCGCGTCGTGGCGACGGTGTCCTTCGAATAGTCGATGTCCGCGGGCACGGGCGCGGGGGCGCCGGCGGCGAGGCGCGCCTCGTCCTCGGCGATGACCTCCTCGGCGCGCAGCGGGTAGGCGATGACGCGCTCGCCGGTCGCGGCGGCGGCCGTGGCGGCCACGTCGCGGTAGGCGCGGTGGACGGCCTCGGCCTTGGCCGACGCGAGGATCGTCACGCGGCGTTCGATGGTGAGGTCGTCGACCGCGACTCCGGCCTCGCGGGCGGCTGCCTCGAGCGCGGCCGGCTCGTCGACGTGCGAGACGCGGATCGTCGGGCACACGCCCGCCGCGTACAGCACGTCGCGACGCGGCTTCGACTTGGACGCCAGAATCAGCGGAATGGACATGTGCAGACTCCTTTACGAATGAAGATGCCTCCCCCGTGACGAGGGAGGCAGACGGAAGGTCAGACGCGTTCGACCTCGACGCCGTTGGTGTTGATCGGCAGATGCAGGGCGCGCCAGTGGCCGGAAGCGAGCTGGCTGGCCGCGACCTCGTCGATCGCCGCGCGGGCGTCGCCGTAGTGCAGCACGAGCACGCACGGGCCGGCGCCGGAGACGGCGGCCGCGTAGCCCTTGGAGCGGAACAGCTCGATCAGCTCGGTCGACGGCGGCATCAGGGCGCCGCGGTACGGCTGGTGGAGCCGGTCCTGCGTGGCGGTGAACAGCAGCGCGTTGGCCTGCGCGGCGGCCGTGGCGAACGCGGCCGGGCTGACCGCGGGCAGCTGCGAGGACACGCCGTCCAGCGCGTCGGCGCCGCCCTGCGCGGCCGCCTGCGCGAGCACGACCGGGTTCATCGCCGCGGGCAGGAGTCCCACGCGCGAGACGTTGTAGACGGCGTCCCTGTGCAGGACCTCCTTGGGCAGCGCCTGTCGCGCCTTCTCGGTGGACAGCTCGTAGTCGGGCACGAACACGGCCGCGGTGATCGCCGGATCGACCGGGTAGTTGATCGTGTGGAAGCCGCCATGCAGCGGCTCGCCGCCGGGGATGGCGACCGAACCGACGCCCTCCGCGGTGGTGAAGTCCCACGAGACGGTGAGGCCGCCGAACACGGCCGGCGCGACGTTGTCCGGATGGCCCTCGATGACCGCGGCCATGTCGAAGATGGCCGGACGGTTGAGCTCGCCGGGCTGGGCGAACGCGGCGGCCGCCGCGATGCCGGCGACGATCGCCTCGGCGGACGAGCCCATGCCTCGCGCCTGCGGGATGTTGTTCGTCGCCTCGAGCGTGAAGCCGAGTCGGCCGAGGCCGAGCGTGGCGCACGCGCGGCGGAACGTCGAGACGACCAGATGCGTCTCGTCGCGCGGCAGCGTGTCCTCGCCCTCGCCGTGGATGATGACGTGGGCGACGCCGTCGGTCGGGTCGTCGTTGAGGGTGAAGACGAGCTCGTCGTGGTAGTCGAGCGCGAGGCCGACCGTGTCGAAGCCGGAACCGAGGTTGGCCGACGTGGCCGGCACGCGCACGCGGACGCTGGAGCAGATGGGGGTCATCAGTCGAGGACCCTCAGGATGGACGGCTGGCCGGTGACGAAGTCGAGGGCCTGCACGGCCTTGACGGTCTCGCGCAGGGTGACCTCGTCGGTGGCGTGCGTGACGAGGCGCAGCTGCTGGACCTCGCCGTCGTAGCCCGGGGCCTTCAGGGACGGCTTGAGGTCCTGGTTGACGCCGTTGATGGACACGCCGTTGCGCGCGAACTCGGTGGCGATCTGGGCGAGGACGCCCGGCTTGTCGTGGATGAGGAAGCGCACGGCGAACGCGGCCTTGGAGGCGTTGATCGGGGCCTTCGGCAGGCTCTTGTACAGCGGGATGGACGGGCCGGTGCAGCCCGCGGCGATGTGGCGGGCGACCGTCACGACGTCGCCGACGACGGCGGAGGCGGTCGGCGCGCCACCGGCGCCGCGGCCGTAGAACATGAGGTCGTCGGCGGCCTCGGCCTTGACGAAGATCGCGTTGAAGGAGCCGTGGACGGAGGCGAGCGGGTGGGTCTCGGGGATGAGCGCCGGGTAGACACGCGCGGAGACGCCGGCCTCGCCGTTCTCGACGACGGCGAGCAGCTTGATGACCTTGTGCTCGGCGGTGGCGGCGGCGATGTCGTCGGCGGTGATCTTGGTGATGCCCTCGACCGACACGTCGTCGATGGTGACGGGCGTGTGGAAGCCGAGCGTGGCCATGATGGCGGCCTTGTTCGCCGCGTCGTAGCCCTCGATGTCGCCGGTCGGGTCGGCCTCGGCGTAGCCCTTGGCCTGCGCGTCCCTGAGGACGTCGTCGAACTGGAGGCCCTTGGTGGTCATCTCGTCGAGGATGTAGTTGGTGGTGCCGTTGACGATGCCGAGCATGCTCGTCACCTTGTCGCCGACGAGGGATTCGCGCAGGGGGCGCAGGAACGGGATCGCGCCGCCCACGGCCGCCTCGAAGTAGATGTCGACGCCCTTGGCCTCGGCCGCGGCGTAGATCTCCGGGCCGTACTTGGCCAACAGGGCCTTGTTCGCGGTGACGACGGAGGCGCCGGACTCGATCGCGGCGAGCACGAACGTGCGCGCGACGGAGGTGCCGCCGATCAGCTCGATGACGATGTCGGAGTTCGTGGCCACGCTCATCGTGTCGGTGGTGACGATCGACTGGTCGATCCACGGGAACTTCTCCGTCTCCTTCGGATCGAGGCAGGCGACGCCGGTGAGCTCGATCGGGCGGCCGATGCGCGCCGCCAGCTCGTCCTTCTGCTCGACGATGAGGCGGGCGGTCTGGGAGCCCACGGTGCCGGCGCCCAACAGGCCGACGCGGATGGGGGTTGCATTATCGAAAGCCACTTGAAAAATCCTCCTGAATGGTCCCTGTATCAGAGGGCCGAACACTGATGTCGGCTGGCTCCATCCTACGGAACCTTTCCGACACGCCGATTGATAATGTCCTTAACGAATATAGTCTGGCGCCCCGCCCGAACGGGAATCGAGACGGCAGTAGTCGCCCGGTATTCCAAGGTCTCGAAGTTTCCGCCCGATTAACGCATAGTGTCTTAACGAAATGGTTGCGACGTATGTTGCGCATAGCGTACGATGGTCGATGAAGCGATGCTGCAGATACTCAAGCGGCGCCGGTCCAACGACGGAGCGCGCGCCGCGAGCAATGACGCAGAGGAAGTACCTCATCGCTCGCTAAACCCTCAAGAGGGAGGTAAGGAAACAATGAAGGCATATATCCAAAGGCTCGGCCGTGCGCTGATGCTGCCGGTCGCATGCCTGCCGGCCGCGGCGCTCTTCCTGGGCGTCGGTTACTGGATCGATCCGAGCGGATGGGGCGGCAACAACGTCGTCTCCGCCTATCTGTGCAAGACCGGATCCGCGATCCTCGACAACCTCGGCCTGCTCTTCGCGGTCGGCGTGGCCGTCGGCATGGCCCGCGAGCGCGACGGCGCCTCGGCCCTGTCCGGCCTCGTCGGCTTCATGACCGTCACGACGATCATGGGCTCGGCCTCGATGTTCCTCGGCTTCGACGCCGAGAACCCGCCGGCGGCCTTCGCCCCGGGCGCCATCGGCAACAAGAACGTGTTCTTCGGCATCATGGTCGGCTGCGTGGCCGGCTCGCTGTACAACAAGTTCCACAAGACCAAGCTGCCCGACTTCCTGGCGTTCTTCTCCGGCCGCCGCTGCGTGCCGATCCTGACCGCCGCCCTGATGTCGGTCATCTCGCTGGCCCTGCTGTTCATCTGGCCGCTCATCTACAACGGCCTGGTCGCCTTCGGCGAGGGCATCATGGGCATGGGCGCGGTCGGCGCCGCGATCTACGCGTTCTTCAACCGCCTGCTCATCCCGACCGGCCTGCACCACGCCCTCAACAACGTGTTCTGGTTCAACCTCGCCGGCATCGACGACATCACCAAGTTCTGGAGCGGCACGGGCGGCCTCGACGGCAAGACCGCCGCGGTTCTGGCCACCGGCGGCTTCCACCCGTGGGGCACCTATGTCACCGGCATGTACCAGGCCGGCTTCTTCCCGATCATGATGTTCGGTCTGCCGGCCGGCGCGTTCGCGATCTACAAGAACGCCAAGCCGCAGAACAAGAAGGCCGTGGGTTCCCTGATGCTCGCCGGCGGTCTGGCCGCGTTCCTGACCGGCGTGACCGAGCCGCTCGAGTTCTCCTTCATGTTCGCCGCCTTCCCGCTGTACGTCGTGCACGCGCTGCTGACCGCCCTGTCGGTGTTCATCGCCGCCTCGTTCCAGTGGATCGCCGGATTCAACTTCTCCGCGGGCTTCATCGACTGGTTCCTCTCGCTCAACGTGCCGCGCGCCCACATGCCGGTGATGCTGCTCGTGCAGGGCGTCGTGTTCGCGGTCATCTACTACTTCGTGTTCGACTTCATGATCAAGAAGTTCAACATGAAGACCCCGGGCCGCGGCGATGACGACGAGTCCATCTCCTCCGCCGCCTTCGACGACGCCCCGGCCGCTGCCACCGCCTCCAAGGCCGGCGACAAGGACTCCGCGCTCGCCGCGAAGCTCTACGAGCTGCTCGGCGGCAAGGCCAACGTCGTCGACATCGAGAACTGCGTGACCCGTCTGCGCATGGGCGTCAACGACACCTCCAAGGTGGACGTCGACGCGATCCGCAAGCTCGTGCCGGGCGTCAAGGTGCTCGACGCGAAGAACATCCAGGTCGTGGTCGGCACGCAGGTGCAGGCCGTGGCCGATGCGATGGAGGAGATCCACCGCAAGGCGTGACGGCTGCGCCATCGGTCATCGCCCCCCACGCCGACCGGTCCCGTCGCATCGCGCGTCGATGACGGGACCGGAGCATCCTTCCCCGCCCGGCCGCAGACGTCCGTCACGGCCGGGCGGCCGGTTGCGTACGGTCATGCGTGATGGTGCGATCGACGCCGATTACGCACGATCGCGGGCGATTGCAGGCGATTGCGCGGCGCCGTGGTGTAGCGTGGATGTGTACCTTCAGTACTTCGATGTTGTTCGACCCATCAAATCAAGGAGGATCATCATGGGACTGTTCTCGGGTCTGTTCCATAAGGACGAGCCCGCCGAGGAGACCGCCGCGCCGAAGACGCTGACCGTCGTGGCCCCGGTCGACGGCACGTACAAGCCGGTCGAGGAGGTGCCCGACGACACGTTCGCCGCGAAGATCCTCGGCGACGGCTTCGGCGTCACGCCCGCGTCCGGCACGGTCGTGGCACCGGTGTCGGGCACGGTGACGACCGTCGCCGACGCCAAGCACGCGGTCGGCATCACGACCGAGGGCGGCGTCGAGGTGCTCGTGCACATCGGCGTCGACACGGTCCAGCTCAAGGGCGAGCCGTTCGACATGCTCGTCGCCCCCGGCCAGAAGGTCACGGCCGGCAAGCCGATCGAGCGCGTGGACGTGCAGGCCGTCAAGGACGCGGGCAAGCCCACCGACGTCATCGTCGTGTTCACCAACCCCGCCGCGATCGCCTCGCTCGATCTGACGGCCTCCGGCGCCGTGACCGCCGGCCAGAACGTCGGCACGATGACCGTAAAGTGACGTTCCGGGCGGCGCCGAAAACCCGGATCGGCTTACCTACCGAGCCGTGCGCGCCACCCACTGGCGGAAACCTCTCGCTTGGGCACCCCTGAGCGAGAGGTTTTCACCATGATATGGCGGGAATCTCTCGCTCAGACGCCCTCGTGAGAGGTTTCCGCCACTTTATGGCAGGACCATCTCGCGTGGAGGCATCCCAGCGAGAGATTTTTGCCACCATATGATGAAGCCGTCCCGCTGGGAGAACCCGGTGGGACGGCTTCGTTCGTATCCGGCGATATCCGGTGGCCGGATCACTCGCTCACGTCGAGGGCGAGGAGGTCGTCGACGGTCTGGCGGCGCAGCATCAGGTGGGCGCCGTCGGCCGAGACGGCGGCGACGGCCGGGATGAGCGCCTGGTTGTAGTTGCTGGCCATCGTGCGGCCGTACGCGCCGGTGACCGGCACGGCGAGGATGTCGCCGCGGTGCGTGTCGGCGGGGAGCCTCACCTCGTGCACGACGATGTCGCCGGACTCGCAGTGCATACCGACGACGCGCGCGAGCATCGTCTCGGCGGAGCCGCGGCGGTTCGCGAGGACGGCGGTGTAGTCGGCGCCGTACAGGGCCGGGCGGATGTTGTCGCTCATGCCGCCGTCGACGGACACGTACACGCGCTCGGAGATCGGGTTGCCGGCCTTGTCGGTCGGCTGCTTGCCGTCGTGGGCGCTCAGCGTGACCGGCTTGACGGTGCCGACGCGGTACAGCGTGACGCCGGCCGGGGCCACGATCCAGCGGCCCGGCTCGAAGCTGATCGCGGGCGCGGGCATGCCGAGCGCGCGGTTGATCGCGCCGACCGCCTCGGCGAGGCGCTTGAGCTCGACGCGCACGTCCATCGAGTCCTCGCCGTCGGTGTAGGCGACGGAGTAGCCGCCGCCGAGGTCGACCTCGGGCAGGGTGTAGGCGTCGGTCGCGTAGAAGGTCTTGCGCAGGAGCATCATGCGCTTGGCGGCCTGGATGAACGCGTCGGCGTCGTGGATGTTCGACCCGATGTGCGAGTGGATGCCGACCAGCTCGAGCACGTCCTGATGCGCCTGGATGTCCTTGAGGACGGCGAGCGCCGGGCCGTCGGCGACGGCGGTCATCGCGGCGGCGAGCGCCTTGTCTTTCTCGGAGACCTGCTCGTGGCTCAGGTCGTACGGGTACTTGACGTCGTACTGCAGCTCGCGCTCGGGCCTGCCGTCGTCGTCGCGGCGCTCGGCGAGGCGCGCGTTGGTCGCGGCCGGGGTCACGTCGGCGAGGTCGTCGAGCACGGCGAGCACGTCGGTGTCGGCGCCGGCGGGCAGCAGCGGGACGCCGAACTTCTGGTCCTCGTGCGCGGTGGAGATGTACTCGTGGCCGCCCGCGTGGATGCCGGAGGTGACGCGCAGCATCACCTTGGCGCGCTTGCCGAGCTTGGCCGCGATCGCGGCGATGCGCGCCGGCTCGTCGGGCGAGTCGACGACGATCTTCGCGAAGCCCTGCTCGATCGCGAGCGCGATCTCCTCGTCGGACTTGTTGTTGCCGTGCAGCACGAGGCGGCGGCCGGGGGCGCCGGCGGCGAGGGCGATGCGCATCTCCCCCATCGAGCAGGTGTCGACGAGCATGCCGGCGGCGGTGACGAGGCGCACGATCTCCTTGCTCAGGAACGCCTTGCCGGCGAAGCTCACGTGCGTGGTGGAGTTGGTGAACGCGTCGGCCGCGGCCCTGACGAAGTAGCGGGCGCGGTTGGCGACCTCGTCGGTGTCGATGAGGTAGAGCGGCGAGCCGAACTCGTCGAGCAGCGACTCGGCGGTGCGGCCGTGGAACGTGACGGCGCCGGACACGGGGTCGAGGGCCGAGGCCTCGGGCCAGATCGGGGTGATGGCCATGATGGGCGCCCCCTACATCTGCTCCGGCGCGGTGACGCCGAGCAGGTCGAGGCCGGCGGCGATCACGTCGCGCACGGCGTCGTTGAGCTTGAGGCGGGCGGCGGCGCGGGCCGGCTCCGGGGCCTTGGCGATGCGCAGGGCCTTGACGGCCTCCTCGTCGCCGCGCTCCTCCGGGTCGGTCAGGTCCATCGGGACGACGCGCTCGACGTTGTACCACTTGTGGTACGCGGCGGCGAGGTCCTCGAGGTAGTGGGCGATGCGGTGCGGGGCGCGCTTGTCGCCGGCCTCCTTGACGACCGCCGGCCACTGGGCGAGCGCGGCGAGCACCTCGCCGTCGGCCTCGGTGTCGAGGAGGGCCAGATCGGCGCCATCATACGCGATGCCCGCGGCCTCGGCGTTGCGGTCCACGTTGCAGGAGCGCGCGTGCGCGTACTGCACGTAGTACACCGGGTTGTCGTTGGAGTGGCTGGCGAGCAGGTTGAGGTCGATGTCGACCGGGGAGTTGTAGTCGGTGCGGGCCAGCGAGTAGCGGGAGGCGTCCACGCCGATCGCGTCGACGAGGTCGTCGATGGTGACGACGTTGCCGGCGCGCTTGGACATGCGCACGGCCTTGCCGTCCTTCATCACGTTGACGAGCTGGCCGATGAGGATCTGCATGTTCTCGCCCGGCTTGTCGCCGAACGCCTCGCACATCGCCATCATGCGGCCGATGTAGCCGTGGTGGTCGGCGCCGAGCATGTAGATCGCGACGTCGGCCGGATCGTGCTCGCGGTGGCGCTTGTTCCAGTAGTACGCGATGTCGGCGGCGAAGTACGCGAACTCGCCGTTCGACTTGATGATGACGCGGTCCTTGTCGTCGCCGTGCTTGGTGGACGCGAACCAGGTGGCGCCGTCCTTCTCGAAGATGTCGCCGCGCTCGCGCAGCTCGGCGATGGCCTTGTCGACCTCGCCGTCCTGGTAGAGGCTGTTCTCGTGGAACCACACGTCGAAGTGGACGCGGAAGTCCTTCATCGACTTGCGGATCTCGTCGAACATCATCGGCACGGCGCGCTTGCGGAACTCCTCGCGCACCTCGGAGTCGGACTCGCCGACCGGCTCGCCGTCGGCGTTGAGGCCCTGGTCCTCGTGCTGGAGGGCGGTGAGGTCCACGCCGTCCTTCTCGGCCTCGGCCTGGACGCGACGGGCGATCTCGTCGATGTAGGCGCCCTTGTAGCCGTCGAACGGGGTCTCGGTCTGGTAGCCCTTGTCGCCGAGGCCGTTGTCGTGCGCCCAGGCGGCGACGAGGGACTTGGCGAAGCGGTTGATCTGCTCGCCGTGGTCGTTGAAGTAGTACTCGCGCACGACCTTGGCGCCGTTGGCCTCGAGCACGCGGGCCATCGAGTCGCCGGTCGCGGCCCAGCGGGTGCCGCCGATGTGGATCGGGCCGGTCGGGTTGGCGGAGACGAACTCGAGGTTCAGGGTCTCGCCGCCCAGGTGGCCGTTGCGGCCGAACGCGGAGACGCCGTCCTCGGTCTTCGGGGCGTCGAGGACCTGGTCGACGACCGCGGCGGCGGACGCGGAATCGAGGGTGATGTTGATGAAGCCGGGGCCGGCGACCTCGACCTTGGCGACGCCGTCGGCGGCGGTCAGTTCGGCGGCGAACAGGTCGGCGAGGTCGTGCGGGCGCATGCCGGCCTTCTTGGCCAGCTGCATCGCGGCGTTCGACGCCCAGTCGCCGTGGGCGCGGTCCTTCGGACGCATGACGGCGAATTTGGCGACCGGCGGGATGAGATCTTCGGTGAGGTTGCCGGCCTTTCCGGCGGCGACAAGCTCGTGGGCAATACGCGAAATGAGTTCGCTCAACGCTTCAGGATTCATTCTTCCAAGGATACCGATTACGGAGACAGGTTCTCCTGTTGCGTACGTGTCCGCGGGGAATCGGGATTTTCCATTCGCGACACGCTCCAGGCCGCTCGGCCAAGCCTACGGTCGCGAACGGAAAATCCCGATTCCCCGCTCCGTTGCGTCGGCACTGTCACCTTGGTGGTGGTGATGCGGGGTTGAGGTCACTCATGGTTCGGCTGGAGCGTCGGTGGGGGTGCGGCGCTTTTCTAGGAGGTGGTGGGTTAGGTAGCAGAGGGCTACGAAGGGGATCATGCAGTAGAGGGTGGAGCGTTGGGTGTCGTCGAGGATGACGAGAACCAGGGCGCCGATGCACATCACGATGGCGAGCCACGGCAGGACCGGGAATCCGGGGGCGCGGTAGCCCAGCTCGTCCGGGGTGCGGCCGGCGGCGGCCCACTCGCGGCGGAAGCGGATGTGGCACACGCACACGGAGAACCACACGACCAGGGTCGCCAGTCCCGAGACGGCGACGAGGACCAGGTACACGGTCGAGGCGGCCACGACGCTCGAGAGCAGCGCGAGCAGGGAGCCGGCCATCGAGAACAGAACGGCCCACACGGGCACGCCGTGGAAGTTGGTCTTCGCGAAGCGGGCCGGGATCAGGCGCTCCTTGGCGAGCGACCACACCATGCGCGAGCACACGTACAGGCCGGAGTTCGCGGCCGAGAGCACGGCCGTCAGCACCACGAAGTTCATCACGTCGCCGGCGAACGGCATGCCGATCGACTGGAAGACGAGCACGAACGGGCTGGTCTCGACGCCGGACTCATGCCATGGGATCAGCGCGGCCATCACGGCGATCGAACCGATGAAGAAGATGGCGAGGCGCAGCACGGTCGTGTGCACGGCCTTCGGGATCGCTTCGGACGGATCCTTCGTCTCGCCGGCGGCGACGCCGACGACCTCGGTGCCGGAGAACGCGAACACCACGGTCAGCAGGGTCGAGAAGATCGGGGCGATGCCCTGCGGGAACCAGCCGTCGGCGTAGAAATTGCGGAACAGCGGCGCCGAATCCTGACCGGAGATCGGGATCGCGCCGAAGATCGCCAAAAGGCCGATGAGGATGAACGCGACGATCGCGAACACCTTGATCGACGCGAACCAGAACTCGGCCTCGCCGTACAGGCGCACGGACAGGATGTTGAGCAGGAACACGACGGCGATGAACACGGCGGACCACGCCCACGTCGGCGAGCCCGGGAACCAGCGCTGCATCAGGAGCCCCGCGGCGGTGAACTCGCTGGCGAGCGCGACCGCCCAGTTGAGCCAGTAGAGGATCGCGATCGTGAACGCGGTGCCGGGGCCGATGAAGCGCTTGGCGTACATGTGGAAGCTGCCGGCGTACGGCATCGCGACGGACAGCTCGCCGAGCGAGACCATCACGCAGTAGACGAGCAGCGAGCCGACCGCGTATGCGAGGATCGCGCCGAGGGGACCGGCCTGGTGGATCGTGTATCCGGAGGACACGAACAGGCCGGTGCCGATCACGCCGCCGAGCGAGATCATCGTCAGATGGCGGGATTCCATCTTCCGTTCGAGGCCGGTTCCGTCGTCGGCGCGGTCGGTCCGTTCCGACCGATTGTCGGCCGCGATGTCGGATCGGGGGCGGCCGTCCGCGGTCTCGTTCATGGTGCCGTCGATCTCGGTGTCGGCCATCTCGCTCCTTCGTCCGTGCTGTTGACGCCTACGTCATGATAGCAACGACGGCGCGGAGGTCTCCCGGATCAGGCCGGCGGCGACCCGCATGGAACCATCGTCATGACGACGTCCGCGGTCCCCGGACGAACAACCGCACCCCGATCATCGCATCCGAATTGCTTCGGTCCGACAATCGGGGTGCGGTTCAGCGGTTCGGATGGCGAAGGCCCATTCGAACCGGCGCATCATCGATTCACAGCACGGCGATGGCGTCGATCTCGACGAGCGCGCCCTTGGGGATGTCGTTGCCGCCGAAGGCCACGCGGGCGGGCTTGACGGAGCCGATGAACACCTCGGCGTAGCGGGCGTCGACCTCCTTGAAGTCCTCGACGTTCTTCAGATAGATGGTGGCGCGCACGACGTGCTCGATGCCGGTGCCGGCGGTGTCGAGGATGTGCTTGATGTTCTTCAGGGCCTGCGCGGCCTGCTCGCCGGCGGTCTCGCCCGCCAGCTCGCCGGTGGCCGGGTCGATGCCCAGCTGGCCGGAGACGAACACGAAGCCGTTGGCCTTGACCGCCTGGCTGTACGCGCCCAGCGCGGCCGGCGCCTCGGAGGTCGCGACCGCTTCCATCTTCTCGCTCATGATGTGCTCCTTCTACGTGCTGTCCGGCCGTCATGGCCGGTCGTCGTTCGTTGCCGCGTACGTTCCCGGGGTTTCCGAGGTCGGAACCACACGAACCGTACGTTACCGTCAGCGTAGCGTACGTTCGTTGCGGCCCGGGGGCCGATGACCACATTTTTCGTACGCGGGCGCCGAGTCAACGTACGTTTTCACGGGGTAGGCCCGTACTGGCCCCGTTCCCCGTACTCTGGCGGATGGCCGGCGTACGCTCCGCGGGGGTCCGCCCCCGGATTACCCACGGTCAGCGGCCGACGCCGGGATACCACGGGATCGAGCCGCCCTTCGCGCCGTTCAGGGTGACCGTGTGGCGGTCGACGGTGCCGAGCGTGCGGCGGGTGTTGCCGCCGAGGATGCCGTCGGCGCCGAGCCTGAGGCATTCGTTGCCCTCGCGGTAGTCGTCGCTCACGCCGGCGAACACCGGCACGCCGTCGCGGCGGGCGCGGGCGAGCACGGCGAGGTTGATCCGGTCGCCGCGCATCACGACGAAGCTGGCGTCCTTGGGCCATTCGACGAGCGGACGGCCCTTGGGGCTCACGCACTTGCCGACCGTCCAGCCGGGGTGGCGCCTGTGGACGATCGCGATGTCCTCGTCGTTGGTCGACATGAACATCGCGCGATCGGCGAACCGCTGGTCCTCGACCTGATCCATCACCGCGTCGTCGAGCTTGGCCGGATGACGCGGATTGCTCTTGAGGTGCAGCAGCAGGCCGAGATGGTCGGACGAGCGCCGCGCGGCGCCGATCGCCTCGGCGAGCGTGGGAATGTGGTAGATCTCGCCGTGCTGGGTCATCGGCATGCGCTGCAGTTCGGCGAGCGTCACCGACGAGACCGGCACATCGACGCCGGCGGCCGACAGACGGCCGGTGCGCCCGTCGTGGAAGACGACGGGGACGCCGTCGCGCGTGAGCCGCACGTCGATCTCGGAGTAGTCGGCGCCGCGCGCGCCCGCGTTGGCGATGGCGTGCAGCGAGTTCTCGGGCGCGGAGTCGTCGCCGCGATGGACGATGGCGAGCGGACGCACGCGCCACCGGGCGTCGTGCATGACCGACGCGGGGCCGACGCCGGCGACCGGGCCGTCGATGCCGTCGCGTTCGCGGCGACGCAGGTTCGCCGCCACGGCGACGCCGGTGACGAGCGAGAGGGTGATGAGCAGGACGACGAGCTGCACGAGCAGGGTGCGTCTGAGGGAGCGGTCCGAAACCGTGATGCCGGTCGTCCCCATACGGCCGAGCGGATCCGGCGAGACCTCCCCGCGGACGGCTCCCCCGCCTCCGGGACCTCCGGGACCTTCGAGACCGGCGTCGTTCCGGCCGAACATGTCGCGCTTCATTCCCGCCATCGCACACCTCCTGATGACCGATCGCCGTCCTCCCGGACCTGGCACCCGCATCGGACTGGACGCCGGCGAAACTGGGAGACGGCTGGAAGTCCACCATCGTGGACACCGTTCGTTCACCTCATTATGGTGTCGTTGGCTGGGCCGCAACCCGCTTTTCAACCCATGTTCATGGTTATCTCAGGGAAATCTCAGGGTCACCCCGGAAAAGGGAAGTCTGCCGCATGCGGACGTTCACATATGAGGTACGGGACCGGACCCGGGATACGGGGCGCGGGCGTCCGACCCGCCCCACGGACGACGAAGGCCCGCCCCCGAACGGGGAGCGGGCCTATCCGTGGGCCCAAAGGGGATCGAACCCTCGACCTTCTGTTCCGGAGACAGACGCTCTATCCACTGAGCTACGGACCCATGCCGCGTTCCACGCGGGCGAGCCGCGCGACGCAACTCCCCCACTCTACACCACGTTCGCCTCCGACGCATCCCCCGGCCCACCGACGCGGGCGGCCGCGGACCCGATGGGTCCGGAAATCCCCCGATTCCGGCCCATGACGGCGGTTGCGAGACGAATGACGATACACTGGGCTTATGTCCGAGCCTGTGAACGATTTCGAATACGAGCGTCGGTTCTTCTGCCGCGAGATGCCCGCCGAATACGACGACGGCGACCTGCCCACGCTGATCCTGCAGAGCTACTACGTGCACGCCGACAACTACGCGCTGCGCATCCGCATGAAATCGCACGACCTCGACATCGCGATGACCCCGGACCTCGACCCGCTGGACGTGCTCGCGCGCTACCGCGACCGCTTCTCCTCCGCGTACGTGACGGTCAAGGGCCCCTCGGTGGGCGGCACGCGCTACGAGATGGAGCACGCGATCGACACGCGCATCGCCGCGGAGCTGGTGCAGCGCGGCGGCTCGCCCATCATCAAGAACCGCTATTCCGTGTGGATCGCGGAGGACGGGTGGAGCGTGGACGTGTTCGGCGGGGCGAACGCGCCGCTCGTCGTGGCCGAGGCGGAGCGCGCCACCCCGGTCACGAACCTGACGATCCCGAAGTTCTGCATCACGGAGATCACCGACCAACCGCGCTTCAACAACGACGGGCTGGCCGGTCGCCCGTTCAGCCAATGGCGCGACGAGTTCGAGCAAGAGCTCGCCGAGACCGGCCCGCACTTCCAGCCGTACTTCGGCCGCAACCGCATGGAGACGGAGGACTGGCCGTTGACGGCCCAGTAGACGCGAACGGGGTGTGGCCGAATCCGGTCGGACTCGGCCACACCCCGGCGGGCTCACCTGCCCCGAGGGGCCCGGCGGCTCAGTACATGAGCGTCGCGAGACGGCGGCGCGCGGCCTTCAGACGCGCATCGGTCGGCTCGGGGATGGCGAAGTACTCGAGCAGACGCTTGCGCACCGGCTCGATGTCGGCCTTGTGGCCGGCGGCGACGAAGTCGAGCAGACGGTCGAAGGCGTCCTGGATCTGGCCGCCGATCATGTCCACGTCGGCCACGGCGAGCTGCGCCTCGACGTCGTCCGGCGCGGCCGCGGCGGCGGCGCGCACCTCGCGCACGTCGGCGTCGGCCGAACGGGCCAGCAGCAGCGCCTTGGCGCGTTCGCGCGCGGCGACGTGATCGTTCGGATCGGACTCGAGCACCTGCGCGTAGGCGGCCGCGGCGCCCGCGTAGTCGCCGGCCTGCGCCAGCTGGTACGCCTCCTGATGCTCCGGCGGCACGACGTTCGCGCCCGCCGGGGCCGCCTCGTCGTCGCCGACGGCCTCGGACGGGTCGCCCGAATACGGTGCGGTGCCGGTCACGCCGGACTGCTGCGCCATCGAGACGATCTTCGGCAGCACCTGCTCCTTGATCTGGGTGAGCTCGTCGTCCGTGGCGACGCCCTGCAGCAGCGGCATCGGGCGGCCCGCGATGAGGGCGAACAGCGCCGGTGCGCCCTGCACCTGCAGCGCCTGAGCGATCGAGGGGTAGGACGCGATGTCGATGCGGGACATCTGCACCTGGCCGTTCATCGCGTTGACCGCGGAGGCGAGCTCGCGGGCCATCGGGAAGAGACGGTCGTCGGTGGGGATCCACAGGAACAGCAGGATCGGGAACGTGGCCGAGGTCTGCACCATCGCCTGGAACGTGTTCTCGGTGGTGTCGATGACGTAGCCGCCGGCCGCGGGCGCGCCGCCCTCCTGGCCGGGCTCGGCCTTCACCTGATGCGCGAGCGCCTCCAGATCGACGGCCCCCGCCAGCGAGACCCCGGGATTGAACTTCGGCTGATCAGCCATACCACGCCTCCAGAAAAAATCGGACGAAAACAAAACGATGCCGCCACATATCTTAGTGGCGGCATCAACCCGAAAGGCGCGAATATCGCGTTCCACGAAACGCAAGGACCGCCCCACGCGAACCGACCGCGAGTCTCACAAGACTCACGCATACGGGATATACGAGGAACGGGTCGTGCCGCGCGTTGTCGGACCGTAGGCTTGGCCGAACGGCCTTGAGTGTGTCCGACGACGCGCGGCACGACCCGTTCCGGTCACGCGCGAATGAAGGCAGACTACAGCGCTTCGACCTTGACGGCGTAGCGTTCGGCGCCGACGGCGGTGATCTTGGCGTGGGATCCGGCCGGCGGGATGTACATCGCGATGACGTTCACGTACGTGACCTTCATCGTGCTGGTGGCCTTGCCGTCGCCGAACAGCGCCTTCTCGTTGTTGTTGGCGGGCAGCGACTCGCGCCCCTCGCCGGCCTGACGCGTCCACACCGAGTCGATGCGCGCGACGACGAGGTCGCCGCCGTCGGTGGAGCGCATCACCTTGATCTGGTCCTTGGGCACGGTGAAGGTCTGCTCCTGCGTGCCCTTGTTGGCTTCCATGCCCTGCTGCACGGTCTGGTCGAGGGTGCGCAGCTCCTGGCGCAGCAGGTCGTCCTCGAACTTGCCGTTGTACTCGCTCGAGGCGTCCTTGTTGAGCAGGTCGGCGTACATCTCCACGGCCTTGGCCGGGGTGGCGACGAGCTTGGAGTCGTTCACGGTGCCCATCTCGGTGCCGAGGCGCGGCACCTCGAACTTCGGCAGTTCGGCGCCCTGGAACAGTCGCGCCAGGCCCCACAGCTTGTAGTTCTCGCGCGGGGAGTTCTGCGTGAGGACGAGCAGTCGCTTGGACTGCTGGTCCTCGGTGGTGGTGGTGATCGTGTACACGGTGCGCGGCCACCCGTCGTCGGTCGGGATGACCGTCTGGGTCATGCCGCGCGGGATGGTGGCGAGCTTGTCGAGCGAACCGGTGACGCTGGCGACGGCGAGCTGGCTGGTGCGGATCTCCAGTTCGGGGCCGGTCAGTCTGGCGGACAGCCCGTCGGCGCTCTTGGCCTGATCGGCGGCGTCGATCGTGTCGAGGATGCTCGAGCGGATCTTCTCCTCCTGCTTGACGGTCAGGTCCGGGGCGTGCGTGGAGGAGTCGGCCGAGGCGACCTTCGGCACCTGGCCCTCGCACGCGGCGAGGGAGACCAGCATGCCGGCGGAGAGCACGAGGGCGACGGCCTTCGTGGCGACGCGGCCCAGGCGGCCGAATCGGGTGGATCGTGCGTTCATGGTCGTCATGTCCGTCATCAGCGGCCTCCCTCCTGTTCGTCGTGTTCGTCCTGTGCGCCGTTCGCGCCGTTCGACTGCGCGGCGTCCTCGCTGGCCTCGCGCGCCAGTCGCGCGAAGTACGCCTGCAGCTCGTCCTGCGAGATGACGGAGGTGGCGCTGTCGTCGACGACCTGATCGACCGCCGGCGGCTGCGTGCCGACATCGCCCTGCTGCTGCGCGGCGTCGGCGACGAGGTTGCGCGACGACGGATCGACGACGACCGGCTCGTCGACGCGGACCACCGGGATCGAGGACGTATCCGAACCGACCGCGTGACGGCGGCGCGGACGCCCGTCCTTCGGCGCGAAGCTCGGCTTGATGGCGTTGAGGCTGCCGGTGAACGCCTCGGCGATGGAGACCTCCTCCTCGCTGGGCCTGGGCGCGCTCTCGACCATGCGCTTGCGGCGCTTGTGCGGCGGCATCGCGAAGACCGTGGCGGTCAGGACCGCGAGGACCGCGAGCAGGCCGCCGAGGAAGTACATCGGGGTGGCGTAGTCGGGCAAGGTCCTGCGCGTCCACGTGAACGAGACGTCGGCGGACGTGTTGCCCTCGCCCAGATCGACCAGCGCGACGTCGGTGATGGCCGTGGACTTGGTCCTGATCGTGGTCGTGCCATCACCGCACTTCACGGAGCGCCACATGTCGGAGTCGGCGAACGCGACCGCATCGGAGGCGTCGCCCTCATCGGAGGCGGACGCGGAGCCGGCCGACGCCTTCTCGGTCGAGAGCGTGGTCCAGTCCGACAGGCCGGTCAGTCGGACGTAGGAGCTGCCGGCGAGCCAGCCGGTCGCGTCCTTGGACGAGGCGATCGCGACGCACACGGTGCCGGATCCGCCGTCGGCCGCGACCGTCACCTGATCGTCGACCAGTCCCAGCACGTCCGGGTCGGTGACGATGTAGCGCGAGCCCGTCACCTTCGCGTCGGCGGTGATCGTGCGGCTGGGCTGCCAGATCGTGGCGTTGAGCAGTCCCAACGCGACCGCCGCGACGGCCATCAGACCGAAAATCGGCGTGACCACGCCGCGCATGATCGTGGCGTGGCGCTTCGCCTTGCGCGCGGAGTCCTCCGCGCTTTCGGGTTCCTTGTTGCGTTTGGTAAGTCTCATAATATGGCCATTCTACAGTCCCTTGCCGAGCGTGGGGAAGGCCCATCGCCGACCGCCCGCGCCCGATCGTCCCGCTCCGGGCGGAAAATCGCGGTTTGCGGCTAGGGTGATACGCATGCGTAAGCCCAAGATTCACACCCTGTTCCGTTCCGCATTGGCGGCCGTCTGCTCGCTGGCCATGTGCGCGACGCTGGCCGCCTGCGGTGGTTCCTCCTCTTCCGACACGTCCTCCAAGAAGTCGTCCTCGTCCTCCTCGAAGTCCGATTCGTCCAGCTCGTCGTCGTCCGATTCGTCGACGAAGATGGATCAGATCGCCGGCATCACGGCGACCGGCACCCCGGGTCAGAAGCCGTCCATCAAGTTCAAGACGCCGATGACCGTCCAGAACAACACGTACGCCGTCCTGCAGGAGGGCGACGGCGCGACGATCGAGAAGGGCGACCGCGTGTGCGCCCAGGGCATCGCGATCAACGTCAAGGACGGTTCGGAGCTGATGAGCTCGTGGGAGAAGAACACCCCCGACTGCTCGATCTCGCTGACCGACGCCAACCTCGCGCAGGTCCCGCCGTACACGAAGATCGTGGGCCTCAAGCTCAACTCGACGATCGCGTTCGGCATCAACGACTCCAACAGCTCCGGCACGTCGTACATCATCGCGTACACGCTGATCTCCAAGTCGAAGGATCTGACGAAGGCCGAGGGCACGCCGGTCGCGGACATCCCGTCGAACCTGCCGAAGGTGACGCGCGCCAAGAACGGCAAGCCGTCGATCGACATGAACGGCCAGGGCTCGGTGGACAAGATGGTCGTGCAGACGCTCATCAAGGGCGACGGCAAGGAGCTGACCGACTCGAACACCGCCGTGGTGAAGTACACCGGCTGGCTCACCGACGGCACGCAGTTCGACTCCTCGTGGGACAAGAACACCACGTTCGACGCGGATCTGTCCGACTCCGGCCAGATCATCACCGGCTGGAAGGAGGGTCTCAAGGGCCAGACGGTCGGCTCGCAGGTGCTCCTGATCATCCCGCCGGACAAGGGCTACGGCGACAAGAAGTCCGGCTCGATCCCGGCGAACTCGACGCTGGTGTTCGTGGTCGACATCCTCGCCGCGTACTGATCCGGCCGTGCCGTATGCGCCGCGCGCGACGTCAGAGCGCACCGGCTGTATTTCCTAGGCAGGTTTTGCGTTTCCTAGGCAGGTATATGCGAATGCCCATATCCGAATGCCTTGGAATCATGGGAGGATCGGGCTCGCAACGCCCACCCGCCTGCCTAGGAAACGCAAAACCTGCCTAGGAAATGGGTGGAGTGACGGATCGAGACCCGTCACTCCACCCATTTTCGTATCGGCGGGCATCCTCGGCGCCCGCTGACGGCCCATCATCGGCTCAGAACAGCCGCAGGGAGTCGTCCTCCGTGCCCTTCATCTCCTCGTAGTCGAGGATGAGGCAGCGGAAGCCGCGGTCCTCGGCCAGGACCCGCGCCTGCGGGGTGATGGTCTGCGCGGCGAAGATGCCGTGGACCGGGGCGAGCAGCGGGTCGCGGTTGAGCAGCTCGCAGTAGCGCGTGAGCTGTTCGACGCCGTCGATGCCGCCGTGGCGCTTGATCTCGATGGCCACGTGCTCGCCGTCAGCGTTGACGGCCATGATGTCGACCGGGCCGATGGCGGTCGGGTATTCGCGGCGCACGAGCTTGGCGCCCTCGCCGATGCGTTCGATCTGCTCGGCGAGATAGCGCTGGAGATGGTCCTCGACGCCGTCCTTGACGAGGCCCGGGTCCTGACCGAGGTCGTAAGACTGGTCGGAGTAGACGTGGTGCAGCGTCACCTCGAGCACGTCGGAGCTCTTGGCCGCGCTCACGCGCAGGACCTTCTCGATCGGGGATTCGTCGCCGTCGTCAGCGTTCGCGCGCGACTCGGGGTCGATCTCTTTGATCGTGCAGGGGGCGGCCATCCAGTTGAGCGGCTTGTAGGAGCCCAGTTCGGAGAAGATCAGCAGGCTGTTGTCCGCCTTGATGAGCAGCACGCGCCTGGCGGGCGGCAGGGAGGCGTTGAGTCGACCGGAGTACACGGCGGAGCAATCGGCAACAAGGATTCGCATAGCCCACCACTGTAGCGTATGGGCCCGCGCGGCCCGCATCCCGCGCATGCGGATGCGGGCCGACGGGCGCCGCGGCATCGGACGGCTCGCCGCGGAACCTCACAGCGCGGCGAGGACGGCGGCTCCGAGGATGACGAACAGGACCGCGACGAGCAGCCCCTGCAGCAGCGCGCACAGGAACCTGGTCCATTGCGGGTCGAGGCCGCGACGCACCTCGCCGTTCCACACGAACGAGGTCATCCACACGATGCGTGTGACGGTGGCGAGCGCCCACAGCAGGATCGCGAGCGGATCGAGCCGCACGAGCGCGAGCAGGAACGCCGCGAGGTTCATCGCCGCCCACGGTGCGAGCGCGTGGACCACGCGGTCGTGGAACGTCCCGAACGGGGTGGGGTCGCCCTCGATGAGCAGCATGAGCCATGCGATGCCGATCGACCCGTAGTCGAACAGGGAGAACACGATCCACGACGCCAGGAACACGGCCGGGGCGATCTTCGACAGCGCGCCGGCCGAGGCGGGACCGAGGACGGGGACGGACTCGAGGACCGTGACGCCATGGGCCACCACGAGCAGGCAGGCCAGCACGGAGAACAGCGAGATCATCAGGATGGCGACGGGCGCATACCACGGTCTCGCGGACTCCGCCGCGGACGGCCTGACGAGGCATGTCCTCAGCCACCCGCCGAACGCGCGAGCCTCCGTCTCGAGGCGGGAGCGGTGGGAACCGGACCGGTGACCGCTCTCTTCGGCCGTCGGGGCGGGCTGCGGCTCGGATGGCCGTTCGGTCTCATGCGGGGGTTCCTCGGCCGGAACCGGATACGGCTCGGCCGGCGGAACGGGAGGCGCGGATGGCTCCGGCGCGATCTCGCTGTCGTCCCGAGGCGCCTGCGGTTCTGCAGGCTCATGGGAATCCTCGGCATCCGCCGGTTCCGGTTCCATGTCAACCGGCGATTCATCAGTCTCCTGCGGCTGCTCGGCATCCGCCGGTTCCACAGTCGCCGGTTCGGTGGCCGCCGGTTCGGTGGCCGCCGGTTCGAGCGTCGAGGCGTTGATCAGTTCGGACAGCTCGGACAGGGCGTCGATCGGGGCGTTGATCACGTCGTCGGGACGCGCGATCAGCTGCGTGGCCATCGTCTCGTCGTTCCCATCGCCCTTCTCGGCCGGCGGCGGCACCAAACGCGTCTGGCCCGTGGCGACCCGATCGGTCAGGAAGTGCATGTCGATCGCCTCGGTCGGTTGCGCGTGGTCCGACTCCTCCGGCGGGACGGGCGGCATGACGGTCGTCTTCTCGGCCTCCGGCACCTGCCCGCCCGGCGCCGGCTCCTCGCCCTCTGGCGTGCGCGCGGCCGGCGACGGCGTCTCGGCCTCGGGCACACGCCCGGCGGGCGACGGCTCCTGCGGTACGTCGGGCATGAACGGGGTCATGACGTCGCGGAAGATGTCCTGCTGCGGGGGAAGCTCGGGCTTGGCCGAAGGGGCTGGCGGCATCGGGGCCGGGGACGCCGCCGAAGCCGGGGTGCTCCCCTGTGCCGTCCATTGGGACGCCGCGGCCGCAGCCCCGGGCACCATGGGCGCCCCGGAAGCCGCATCCCCCCGATTCGCGAACGGGTGGCCGCACTGGCGACAGAACCGCGCCTCGTCGGGGTTCGACACCCCGCATTGCGAACAGTATTTCATGGCGTCCTCCTTGCCTGACGACCTTGACGACCCGCGGACCATGGGCTCACGGCCGCGGGCTCACGCACCACGCGCGTGGACCCGCGGACGGACGATATGCATTCCGCGTCCATTGTCACCCCATTGTCGCCCCATTGTCACCCCATTGTCATCGCGAACCGTCACCCGCCGCAAGTCGCACCTCGAATCGGGAGAGGCGCCGGACCCCCTCCCCTGGGATCCGCAGCACCGTCGGCGAGACTCCCAGACTCCCCCGCCCGCACGGCGCCGGACATGCGAAAGCGCCCCGGTACCCGAGTGAACGGGCGCCGGGGCGCTTCATGCGTTCGCGATGCGAAGGGTCACTGCTCCGTGGTGGAGTACTGCACGTCGCGGCCGCGCTCGACGGCCACGGTGAGCTTGTTCGAATCGAAGGAGATGAATCCGTCGGTGACTTCGAACATATGACGGTCGTCGTCGGGTTCAACCACGGTGACCGTACCCTGCTTGATGACCGTGAGCACC
The DNA here is from genome assembly GCF_018555385.1 of Bifidobacterium santillanense. Classification (GTDB taxonomy): domain Bacteria; phylum Actinomycetota; class Actinomycetes; order Actinomycetales; family Bifidobacteriaceae; genus Bifidobacterium; species Bifidobacterium santillanense. The sequence continues at coordinate 36,657 of NZ_JAFEJS010000012.1, read as the reverse complement.
GGCTCATGGTTCGGCAGGATGCCCATGCCGCCCTCGTAGGCGGGGATGGTCACGCTCTTCGCCTCGCCGTGCCACACGGGGTGGTCGGCCGCGACGATGTTGACCTGCATCGTGGTCTTGTCCGATCCAGCCATCACGCACCCAGTTCCTTCTGCATGTTGTGCCACTTCTCCTCGAGGTCGTCGATGCCGCCGATGCCGGAGAACGCCTGCTCCGGGACGTCGTCGTACACGCCGTCGCAGATGCGGGTGAAGGCCTCGATGGTCTCGTCGGCCGGCACGTAGGAGCCCGGGCGACCGGTGAACTTCTCGGCCACGTAGAAGTTCTGGCCGAGGAACTGCTCGATGCGGCGGGCGCGGTTGACGGTGGTCTTGTCCTCCTCGGAGAGCTCGTCGATACCGATCAGGGCGATGATGTCCTGCAGCTCCTTGTTACGCTGCAGAATCGCCTTGACGCGGTTGGCGCACTCGTAGTGGGCCTGGCCGACGTAACGCGGATCGAGGATTCGCGAGGTCGAGGACAGCGGGTCCACGGCCGGGTAGATGCCCTTGGACGCGATGTCACGGGACAGCTCGGTCGTCGCGTCGAGATGGGCGAAGGTCGTGGCCGGGGCCGGGTCGGTGTAATCATCGGCCGGCACGTAGATGGCCTGCAGCGAGGTGATGGAGTGGCCTCGCGTCGAGGTGATGCGCTCCTGCAGAGCACCCATCTCATCGGCCAGGTTCGGCTGGTAGCCCACTGCGGAAGGCATACGGCCCAGCAGCGTGGACACCTCGGAACCGGCCTGCGTGAAGCGGAAGATGTTGTCGATGAACAGCAGCACGTCCTGGTTCTGCACGTCGCGGAAGTACTCGGCCATCGTCAGAGCGGTCAGCGGGACGCGCAGACGGGTGCCCGGCTGCTCATCCATCTGGCCGAAGACCAGGGCGGTCTTCTCCAGAACGCCGGCCTCGTCCATCTCGCCGATCAGATCGTTGCCCTCACGGGTGCGCTCGCCGACGCCGGCGAACACGGAGACGCCGCCGTGGTTCTGCGCCACGCGCTGGATCATCTCCTGGATGAGGACCGTCTTGCCGACGCCTGCGCCGCCGAACAGACCGATCTTGCCGCCCTGCACGTACGGGGTCAGCAGGTCGATGACCTTGATGCCCGTCTCGAACATCTGGGTCTTGGACTCCAGCTGATCGAACGCCGGCGGGTTGCGGTGGATGGGCCAACGCTCCTTGACGGTGATCTTCTCGTCCGGCTTCTTGTTGAGGATGTTGCCCGCGACATCGAAAACGTGGCCCTTGGTCACGTCGCCGACCGGCACGGAGATCGGGGCGCCGGTGTCGTACACGGCGGCGCCGCGCACGAGGCCGTCGGTCGGCTTCAGGGCGACGCAGCGCACCGTGGAGTCGCCGAGGTGCTGTTCGACCTCGAGGGTGATCTCGGTCGACTTGGCCTCGCCCTCCTCCTTGGCGCCCGTGTTGACGATGGTCACGTGCAGGGCGTTGTAGATGTCGGGCAGATGGCCCACCGGGAATTCAACGTCGATGACCGAGCCCTGGACACGGGTGACGCGTCCGTGAATCGGCTCGCCGTTGGTCTCGGAAGCCGCAGTGGTCTGGTTTACAGCCATAGTGCGTTCCTACTCTTCCTTTGTATTCAGAGCATCGGCACTGCCGATGATCTCGGTAAGTTCCTGGGTGATCGAGGCCTGGCGCGAGGCGTTGAGCTTGCGCGTGAGGGTGTCGATCAGGTTGCGTGCGTTGTCGGTGGCCGTGTGCATCGCGTTCTGGCGGCTCGCCGTCTCGGAGGCGGCGGCGGTCAGCAGGCATTCGTGGATGCGGGACTGGATGTACTTCGGCAGGATCGCGTCCAGCACCTCGTCGAGGCTCGGCTCGAAGGCGTACAGCGGCGACATGTTCGCCGTGTCGACCTCCTGGTCCGGATCCGGCACGGAGGCCGTGTTCCCGACGATCTCGACGGGCAGCATGCGCAGCACGCGCACCTTCTGCACCACCATGTTGATGAACTCGGTGTAGACGATGTAGAGCTCCGAGACTCCGCCCTGGTCCGCCGGCTTCATGTAGGCGTCCATCAGGGTGTTGGAGATGGTCTCGGCGATTTCCACGCCGGGCTGGTCGGTGTCGCCCTCCCACGTGGCCACGACGTCACGGTTGCGGTACTTGTAGTACGTCGAACCGCGACGCCCGTACACGAACAGCTCCGGCTTCTTGCCTTCACCCTCGAGACGGGCGAGCAGCGTCTCCGTCTCTCGGATGATCGAAGAGGTGTACGGGCCGGCCATGCCACGATCCGAGGTGAGGGCGAGAACGGCCACGCGCGGGTTGTTCTCGTCCTTCACCGCGATCGGATGCGTGATATGGGTGTGCGCCACCAGCGCTTGCACGGCATCGAAAATCGCATCGGTGTACGGCTTCGCGTTCAAGGCGACGTCACGTGCCTTGGCGATGTGCGAAGACGCGATCATCTCCTGGGCGTTGAAGATCTTCTCCAACGACTCGGTGGAGCGGATGCGTGATTTCAATGCGAGTTGCGAGCCCATGGCTTATTTCTCTCCCGCCACGATCTTTTCCTGCTGGACCGGTGCGGACTGGGACACGACGGGCTTCTTCTCGACCAGCGGCTTGCCGTTGGAGGAGACGAACGTCGCGCGGAACGCGTCCACCGCCTTGTCGAGGGCGGCCTCGGTGTCCTTGGTGAAGTCCTCGGTCTCGCGGATGGTCTTCAGGATATCGGTGTTGTGATCAAGGTAGTCCAGCAGTCCCTGCTCGAACGGGAGCACGTCGGCCAGATCGAGGTCGTCGAGCTTGCCGTGGGTGCCGGTCCAGACGGACACGACCTCCTGCTCCATCGAGTACGGGTGGAACTGCGGCTGCTTGAGCAGCTCGGTCAGGTGCGCGCCTCGCGTCAGCTGGGCCTTGGACGCGGCGTCCAGATCGGACGCGAACATCGCGAAGGATTCCAGCGAACGGTACTGCGCCAGGGAGATCTTCAGCGTGCCGGAGACCTTCTTGAGCGCCTTGGTCTGCGCGGCGCCGCCGACTCGGGAGACCGAGATGCCGACGTCCACGGCCGGACGCTGGTTGGCGTTGAACAGATCGGACTGCAGGAAGATCTGACCGTCGGTGATGGAGATCACGTTGGTCGGGATGTAGGCGGACACGTCGTTCGCCTTCGTCTCGACGATCGGCAGACCCGTCATCGAGCCGCCGCCGAGGTCGTCGGAGACCTTGGCGCAGCGTTCGAGCAGACGGGAGTGCAGGTAGAAGACATCACCCGGGTAGGCCTCGCGCCCCGGCGGACGACGCAGCAGCAGCGAGATCGAACGGTAGGCCTCGGCCTGCTTCGACAGATCGTCGAAGACGATGAGCACGTGCTTGCCGTTGTACATCCAGTGCTGGCCGATGGCCGAGCCGGTGTACGGGGCGATGTACTTGAAGCCGGCGGAATCGGAGGCCGGGGAGGCCACGATGGTGGTGTACTCCATGGCGCCCGCGTCCTCGAGGCTCTGGCGCACCGAGGCGATGGTGGAGCCCTTCTGGCCCACGGCCACGTAGATGCAGCGCACCTGCTTCTTCGGATCGCCGGATTCCCAGTTCGCCTTCTGGTTGATGATCGTATCGATCGCGATGGCGGTCTTGCCGGTCTGGCGGTCGCCGATGATGAGCTGGCGCTGGCCGCGGCCGATCGGGGTCATCGCGTCGATGGCCTTGAGGCCGGTGGACAGCGGCTCGTCGACCGGGTGACGGTGCATCACGTCCGGGGCCTGGGCCTCGAGGATGCGCCTGCCTTCGCTCTTGATCTCGCCGAGGCCGTCGATCGGCTTGCCCAGCGGGTCCACGACGCGACCGAGGTAGCCGTCGCCGACGGGCACGGAGAGCACTTCGCCGGTGCGGCGCACTTCCTGGCCCTCCTCGATTCCAGCGAAATCGCCGAGGATAACCACGCCGATCTCACGGGCGTCAAGGTTGAACGCCAGGCCGAGCGTGCCGTCTTCGAACGTCAGCAGCTCATTGGCCATGCAACCAGGCAATCCCGTCACGTGCGCAATGCCATCACCGGCCGTGGCGACATAACCCACCTCCTGGGTGGGCGTGCTGCTCGGCTGGTACGACGACACGAAGTCGTCGAGGGCCTTGCGAATCGAGGCGGGATCGATGGTCAGTTCTGCCATGATCACTCCTTCATTGTTTTTCTTGGGTTCCCAAGTCTTGCTTTGCTCAGTCTTGCGACTGGTGTGGGCACGGATGTCCGGGCCCGGCACGGCACGGCCGTCGGCTCAGGCGCCGGCCTTCACCGTGCGGTGCAGGTGCTGCAGCTGCGCGACCACGGTGTTGTCCGTGACCTCGTCGCCGATCTGGATGCGCATGCCGCCCAGCACGCTCGGGTCGACCACCGGGTTGATGTGCACCGGACGGCCGGCCTTGGCCGTGTAGATCTTCTCCAGACGCTCGCTCTGCTCCTTCGTCAGCGGGCTTGCGGTGGTCACGGTGACCATCGACTCGCCCATGTGGCGGGAGAACTTGTTGATGAGCCACTGGATGGTCTCCAGATAGCGACGGCGACGCAGGTTGCAGGTCGCGTGCTCGGCGAGCCTCATCGTGACGACGTTGAGGTTCTTGCCCTCGAACACCTCGCGGAACAGCTTGACGCGGGCCTCGCTGGAGGCCTGGTCGTCGTACAGCTTGGCGCGCACGACCGGCAGACCCAGCAGGGCCGAGTGCAGCTCGGACAGCTCGATGGACACCTGCAGCGTGGTGCCGGTGGCATCCGCGTAGTACATCATGGCGTCCACGCCGAAGTCCTCGACCGCGTTGGCGATGTCCCTCGCGCGCGACCAACGACGGGCGACCAGATCGAGCATGATCTCCATCGTCATCGGGTGCTCGGCGCCCTTGAAGAGCTCCTTGAGGACGGCGGTCTTGTCGGCGACCGGCCTCGAGGGGTCCGTCAGCGCGCGCTCGAGCGCGATGTTGCGGTCCAGCACACCGGTGATCTTGAACAGCTCGTTGCCGATCCGCCACGCGTCCTTGCCGGTGTCGCGCAGCTTCGGGGCCAGCGAATCACGCGACTCGCGGTCAGCGATACGCGATGCCTCTCCTCGCATGGTCACCTCCCTTTCCGATTGCGGTTGACGATGTCCAACATCACTTCTTGTCCAGCTCGTCGAGCATCGAATCGATCATCGACGACTGCACGTCCTTGCTTTCGAGCTTCGCGCCGAGGATCTTGCCCGCCAGCGCGGTGGCCAGCGTGCCGACCTCGCCCTTCAGGGAGACCAGCGCCTGCTGCTGCTGCGACTCGATGGAGCGCTGCGCGTTGGCGGTGATCTGCGCCGCGTCGGACTCGGCGCGGGAACGGGCGTCGGCGATGATGTGCGATGCCTCCGCACGGGCGTCGTCGCGGATCTTGGCCGCCTCGACGCGGGCGGTGCTCAGCTGGGCCTCGTACTTGGCCTTCGCCGCATCGGCGTCCTTCTGGGCCTGCTCCGCCTTCGCGATGCCGCCTTCGATCTTGGCGGCGCGCTCGTCGAACACGGCCTGGAACTTCGGCATGAAGAACTTGTAGAAGAACAGCGCGACGATCGCCAGGATGATGAGCGACCACACGATGTCGTAGACCTTGGGGATGAACAGCGAGATGCCGCCCTCTGCCGCGAAAGTCATATTCGTTCTCCTTTCGTTTGCTTCACTTTCCTTCGACTACCACGTTGCGCGACGGCGCCCGGCGCGGTCCCGCGGGGACACACGCGAACCCGACGCGCGCGGCAATCACTGGAAGAGGAAGCCGGCGACCAGTCCGAGGAGGGCCAGGATCTCGACGAACGCGAGGCCCAGGAACATCAGGGTCTGCAGGCGGCCGCCCATCTCGGGCTGACGCGCGGTGGACTCGATGGTCTTGCCGATCAGGATGCCCAGACCGATGCCGGGGCCGATGGCCGCGAGGCCGTAGCCGATTGCGTTGAGATTACCAGAGACCTCAGCGAGGGTGATGATATCCATGGGGTTGTTCCTTTCTGGTTTTTCTTCGGTAACGAAGGAAATCTTGGAAAATCTTGAATTGCCGTTCCGGCTTCGCCTTATTCGGCTTCCGGGTAGCTCATGTTGATGTACGCAGTGGTCAGCATCGCGAAGATGAACGCCTGCAAGCACGCGACCAGCATCTCGAACAGGGTCATGAACAGGCCGGCGGCGAAGGTGCCGATGCCGAGGATGGCCATGATCTTGTTCGGGCCGTCGATGAGGAACCACTGGGTGGCCGCGAGGCACAGGGCCACGGTGATGTGGCCGGAGACCATGTTCGCGAAGAGTCGCAGGGTCAGGGAGACCGGACGGATCACCATGAGCTCGAGGATCTGGATCGGCGTGAGCAGGATGTAGATCGGCGCGGGCACGCCCTTGGGGAAGAGCTCGTCCTTGAGGAAGGCGCCGAGGCCCTTCTCTCGGATGCCGGCGATCCAGTACTGCACGAAGCACCATCCGGCGAACACCAGAGGCATCGTGATCGTGGCGGTGGCCGCGATGTTGAAGCCCGGGATGATGCCGCACAGGTTGAAGACCAGGATGGTCAGGAACATGGTGGTGATCATCGGCACGTAGCGCTTGCCGCGGTTCTCGCCCATCACCTGATAGACGATCTGGTCACGAACGAAATCCAGCACCCATTCGACGGCGGCCTGCCAACGGCCGGGGATCAACTTGACGCGCGCGGCGGTGACGCCGAGCACGATGAGCATGATGGCCGTGGCCAGGACGCGCACCAGAATGATGCGGTCCATCGCGAACGGGGTGCCCGGGAAGATGATCTGGGGAAGGAGGAAATCATTGATGGTGGGGAGCTCCGGTCCTTCGGCGGCCAGAGTGAGCCCGATCAGGGCATCGTTCATTCTCGCACCTCCTGCTTCTTGAAATCAGCTGTCAGTCTATACCCGACGGGAGGGCGAATATGTCCGAGACGTTACCGCATGGGATGCGTCATACGATGCATCACGCGACCGTCTCCTTCTTCCTCTCGACCGATTCCGGCACCGGCTGCCGCGGCGGGCGCGCCCGGACCCGAACGCGATCGTCGCAGCATTCGGCTCCGAATGACTGAACTGTGATTATTGGCCTGTGTTCGGACAAAATCAAACCCGCGCCAAGGCCCGTGGACGTGTCCTGTTGATTGAGGCTGTTTTCCAGCGCTTTCCCGGGCGTTTCCTTCGCCATCTATCTCTTGGACAACAGGACTTTCGCTGTCTATATGACATCGACTGCCAGGCCGGAAATTTGTAAGCCCTTACCGTGAGAACCCTCCAAGACACGCCGCCAACGGACGCCCCGATACCGGACACAGGGGCGTCCGGCGCCTGAATTCGCCGTCGTTCCGCAACTTTTCGCGTCCACGATGCGGACAGGCCACGGTTCGCCAGTCGGACCAAGGTGAGCCACCCTGCGGACGGTTCACGGTCGAACGGCCCGGCCGGCGCCGGATCAGTGCCGGATCACGCCGTAGCCGTCGCGGATGAACGGCGCGAAGTCGTCCCCGCGCGGACCGCCCGGCTCGTGACGGATCGAGCGGTCGGTGCCGAGGCGCTTCTCGGCGCGCAGCTCCGGTACCTCCGCGAGGTCATACGGCGTGGTCTGGTACACCCAGTTGAGCCAGTTGCGCCACAGCAGGTTCGCGTGCGCGCGCCAGGCGAACAGCGGCTCGAGCGACGGGTCGTCGTGCGGGAAGTAGTTCTCCGGGAACGGCACATTGTCCATTCCCTTCTTCATGTCGCGCTCGTACTCCTCGGCGAGCGTGTACTTGCCGTACTCCCAGTGGCCGAGGGCGAACACCTCGGAGAAATCGCGCGTGGCGATCAGGCCCGGGCCGGAGCGCGGCCCCCACGTGAGGATCTGCAGGTCCGGGTTGGCGCGCACGTCGTCCTCGTTCACGCCCGCGAGGCGCGAATGCGGCTGCAGGGCGATCTCGTCGAAGCCGTTGGTCAGGAAGCAGTACTCGTCCTGCAGGTACTGCGGGAAGACGCCGAACACCTTCTTCGCGTAGTCGACCTTGCGCACGCCGTAGCGTTCGTGGAGCGCCGCCATCGCGCCCCAGCACAGGTACATCGTGGAGAAGACGTGGGTGGACGCCCAGTCGAGGATCGACCGGAACTCGTCCCAGTAATCGACCTGTTCGAACGGCATGTGCTCGACGGGCGCGCCGGTGACGACGAAGCCGTCGTAGTAGTTGTCGCGGAACGCGTCGAGCGTCTCGTAGAACTTGACCAGATGGTCGCGGCTGACGTGCGTGGCCTCGTGCGTGGAGGTCTTCATGAAGTCGACCTCGACCTGCAGCGGGGACTTCGAGATCAGACGCAGCAGCTGGGTCTCGGTCTCGATCTTCTTGGGCATGAGGTTCAGGATCACCAGCCTGAGCGGGCGGACGCGCTGACGCTCCGCCTCGGGCTTCTCGAGCGCGAAGATGCGCTCCGAGTCGAGGATGGCTCTGGCCGGAAGGCCGCTGGGGATCTTGATAGGCATGTCTTCATTATGGCCACTATGCGGATATGCGGCGCGGCGGGCCCCATAGCTTGTGGTTATGGCCGCTTATCACCACGTCGGTTTTCCACGCCCCCACGGCGCGACACGCCGGGGTTGACGTATTTCGATTCGACGGTAAATTAGATAGAGCTGTCGCAAAGACAAGCCGACGCGGGGTGGAGCAGCTCGGTAGCTCGCTGGGCTCATAACCCAGAGGTCCTAGGTTCAAATCCTAGCCCCGCTACTAACAGCGGAAGGCCGTCAACGTAATCGTTGGCGGCCTTTTTCGTATCCTTCGGCGTTCCCCTACCGACGGCCCTTCCACAGCGATTGACGATGGCGTGACATGGCTACTAAACAACCGGCGCCGCAATGGCGCGAATCGATAGACAAATGGCTGGCCTCACTGAGGGCGGCCGGCTACTCCGAACAGACGCGCAAGACGCGCCGCTACCAGATACAGGCCCTCAGCCTCGGCCTCGGCGGCAGCCCCTTGGACGTGACCGTCGAGGACATCGTCGAGTGGTACGCGGACCACGACTGGAAGCCCGAGACGCGCAAGAGCTCGCGGAACGCTGCCGTGTCGTACTTTCGATGGCTCAAGCACTCGGGACGGCGCCCAGACGACCCCTCCGAGGGGCTTCCCAGCGTGAAGCGACCGCAGGCGCACCCCAGACCATGCCCGGACAGGGTCATTCTGGCCGCTCTGGGCCGCGCAACCGAGTCGGAACGGCTGATGATACGTCTCGGCGCGGAAGCGGGCCTCAGAAGGGCCGAAATAGCGTGCGTAAGCTCCGACGACGTCATGGACGACCTTCACGGCAAGAGCCTCATAGTCCGAGGCAAGGGCGACAAGCAACGCATAGTCCCCCTCTCCGACGATCTCGCCGCCGAGATACTGAAGCACAAAGGCTACCTCTTCCCCGGACGCTGGGAGCCGCACTGCGAGCAGTCCTACATAGGCAAGCACGTCGGCGCTCTCCTAGGGGGCGGATGGACGACGCACAGCCTGCGGCACCGGTACGCGACGATGACCTATCAGGCCACGGCCGACATCTTCCTCGTGTCGAAGCTCTTGGGGCATGAGAGCGTGGAGACGACGCAGCGCTACGTCGCGCTGCCGGACTCGCGGCTGAGGGTCGCCGTGGACGCCGTCGCCTTGGGCGCTTAGGTGCCATGTCCGGGCCGCAACCGTCTTGGCTACCGGCAAGCCCGCTCTTTCGGCTCACGCCTTTGCGACGTCCGCCGCTCCTAGGCTGCGACTTCGTGCCGCCGGTTCGATCGCACCGGCCCGTGGGGCTCCATGGCACGTCCCATTGTGCCACAAACGCGAAAAAGCCCCCACCCTATGGGGGTGGGGGTGGTTTGTCAGGCCTCGGGCTTGTCCGGGGCCTTGGCGGTGCGCGCGGCGGCCAGTTGGGCCTTTACCGCGCTTGCGCCGATCACGGCGCCGATGAGGGTGCCGCTGGCGTTGAGCGTGATGATGATCTGGTTGGAGTACGGAAGGCCCCACGCGGGGCCGACGGTGCCGACGAAGGTGCTCACCGCGGGCAGGACGAGCAGGCCGACCCATTTGAGCACGTCATAGACCTTGTTGGGGATGAGCCACCGGGGCACGTTGTCCTCGTTCATCTCCATATCCTTTCACCAGTAGAGGGTTTCGCCGACGTAGATCAGGTTGGGGTTACCGGACCGGTAGCCTCTGATCTGCGAGACGCTGACGCCGTTGGCGGCCGCGATCGTGCCCAGTGTCTCCCCTGCCCTGACGGTGTGGCGTCGCGTGGTGGACGTGGTGGTCTTGGACGCGCCGCGGTAGGTGACGGTCTGGCCGGGGTAGATGCGGTTGATGTTGCCGCTGGGCACGCTCCACGCGGTGACCGGGTAGAGGCCGGTGCGCTGGGCGATCGCGCTCATGGTGTCGCCGGCGCGGACGGTCACGCTCGTCGAGCCGGACGAGCCGGACGACGTGGAACCGCTGGAGGCTAGGAGCTGGTTGACGCGGGCCTGTACCTCGTCGAAGCGGCTGCCGAGCAGCGTCTTGCGCTGTGGCATGTTGCCGTATTCGCCGCGGATGACGGCGCGGGCGAGGGTGTCGGTGTCGCCGGTCGGGGTCGAGGGCTTGGGTTCCTCGGGGGTGACGGTCGGCGGGGTGACGGGCTTGGTGTCGGCCTGTCCGGCGTACTTGGCCCATGTGACAGCGTCGCCGTAGAACCAGTTGACGTCCACAGCCTGACCGACGCCGGCGACGTTGCCGCTGCTGGAGTACTGCCATGCGGCGGCGAAGCTCCACGGGCTGACGTTGTAGGGCACGTTGCCGGGGTTGCGCAGGCGGTCGCCGGTGTAGCCTCTCGGGTAGCCGGCGACCCACAGGCCGTAGTCGGCCGAGGCGACGGCCCTCCAGTCGCCGGACTGGACGACGCTGGCGCTCATGTAGATCAGCGGTTTGACGCCCCACGCTTGGGTGACGCGGTCGAGCCATCGTTTGGCCCACCATGTCTGCGTGTTCCACTTGCCGCCGGGCTCCCAGTCGAGCACGGGGATGACGCCCTGATTGACGTAGCCCTTGGTCTGACTGATGAACCAGTCGGCTTCCTTCTCCGGGCTGTTGCCGAGGTCGGGGCGGGCGAAGTGGTAGACGCCGCGGCGGATGCCGGCGTTGGCGAAGCCGGTCATGGAGCAGTCGGCGGACTTGTCGGTGTAGCCGGCGCCTTCGGTGACCTTGACGAACGCGAACGACGTTCCGGCGTTCTTCGCGGATTGGGCGCGGCTGGTGTTGACGCAGCCCTGCCAGTTGGACACGTCCACGCCGCTGTCGGCGGTCGCGATCGCCGGGGTCGCGAGCATGATCGTGGCGCAGCAGGCCGCGGTGATCTTGGCGATGGGGTTGCCTTTGTTGTGGTTCAAAGGGGTTTCCTTCCTACTAAGTGAGCCCGCCGGTTTGGCGGGCTCGGGTCTCTTCTATGCGTGGTTGTCGGGGATTTTCGCGTGTTGGATGTAGTCGTTCATGGCGGTGCCGGTGCCGTTGCCGCCGAGGGCGGCGTAGGCGTCGTAGATCTGTTCGGCGGTGTGCTTGTCGTCGATCGGGCATGAGCCGCGGGCGACGGTTTCCTGCTGTATCTGCTGCAATTCCCGGAACAGCAGGATGCGGATGCCGTCGCGCATGGGGTTGTGCGAGTCGACTTTGTTCAGTAGCCACGGGACGAGGGCGCCGAAGCCGCCGGAGCCGATGATGGCGACGACGACGGTGATGGTGGAGGGGTCTGACATGGGTTTCCTTTCTCGATTCGGTCGCAGAGCTCCAGATAGAGCGCGTCCATCGATCGTTGTGAGCGGCGGGCGTCGAGATGGTCGAGGCTGCCGCGCCATGAGGCGTAGGAGCTGCGGAAGGTGACCATGCTCATGCGCCCCTCGCTCACTTGGCGGGCGAGTTTCTTGAGCTTGCGGCGTTCCCTGACGATGGTCTTGCGCGAGGGTCGTATGACGATGCGCCCGGTCTCGGTGATCGTCCACTTCTTCTTGAGCCATGTGAAGCCGTGGGACAGCTTCACGATCTTGGTTTTGCGGGGGTTGACTTGGATGCCGAGTCGCAGGGCTTCGGCCTCGATGTGCGTTAGGGCGTGTTCGAGGCGTGGTTTGTCGTGGTCGATCACATACGTGTCGTCCATGTACCGGCCGGTGGCCTCGCAGCCGGATTGCTGTTCGAGCCAATGGTCGAGCCGGTTGGGGTAGGCGACGGCGAACACCTGCGAGGGTTCCGAGCCGAGGCCGAGGCCGTGGGTGCCGTCCTCGCGGTCGACGAGCTGGCGGACGAGGTGCATGGTGCGAGGGTCCGTGATGTATTCGCCGGCCTGCCGGATGACGCCCTCGTGGGGTATCGAACCGAAGTAGTCGCTGAAGTCCACGAGCAGTATCCAGCCGTCCCGCCCGTATCGCCTGTAGTGGCGGACGAGCTGGCGTTTGAGTCGGTCCATCGCGTACTTGGTGCCCCTGCCCTTCATGTTCGCCGAGTTGCCGGCGGTGAACGAGGGCGTGTAGACGGGGCGGATGAGCTGGGTGGTGAGGGCCTTCTGGACGACCTTCTCGGGGAACTTGGCGGCTTGGATGTGCCGGAGCTTGCCGCGTTCCATGAGGTCGAACCTGCGGAGCGGCATGGTGACGTCCTCCCCTGTGGCGAGCTTGTCGCGGGTGGCTAGGAGCTGGCGCATGAGGTGGGTTTCGTAGGCTTGGGTGCCGGTCTTCCATCGGACGCCTTTGGCCGCGTCGTGCGCGGCCTTGTGGAGGGTGTTGAGGTCGAGGATGCGGTCATACGAGTGCTCCGCTTGGCGGGCTTCGCGGTTGGCTTGGCGTTTGGCGTCGCGGCGGCGTCGCCTCGCCTCGCGACGGTCTTGGTTGCTCATGTGGTCTTTCATATGAGGGCACCCGGCGCCATCTCGGTGCGCCGTCGGGGTCAGGTGGCGTAGGCGCGTGGGCATGGAGCCGGTTCGACGGCGAGCGGCAGTGTCCGGCCATGCACGGTAGCGGGTCGCCCCGCGCCGTCCGGGTGCTTGTTCACGCTCGGCCCCATAGGGGCTTCGCGATGGTTGACGGCCCCTTCAACAAAGAATCCCTCTGCGTTCGCTTTCGCTACTTGGGCTGGGGCCGGATGAATCCGGTTGGTGAATCAGGGCAGGGCAGCGCCGTTCGTGTTGTTGGCGTTGTTGTTGTTCGCGGTGCCGTCCGTGTTGACGTTGGGCACGTTGTTCGTGTTGCCGGAGTTGGCAGAACGTTACTGGCCGTCAACCAAGTCATGAGGGAGGAAGCCTTTGTCGCGCGCGGTCTTCCTGTCCGCCGCCATACGGTTCCTGAGTAGGAGCTTTTCGCGTTCGAGACGGGCGATGGTGCGATCGAACCTATTGAGGTCCGTGTTGTCCCAGATCGCTTTTATCAGGGCCATGTCGTCCTCCAGCACGTCGCACCAGCCGACGGCGTCCATGAGATGCCGGCGTCGCAGCTCGTAGGCCTGCCGGTCGGTCGGGTAGACGTCGCGGGCGTGGATGACCGACCGGACCAAGGCGTGCGCGTCCTTCACCGTAGGCAGCGCCAACGTGAAGCGCATGGACTTGGGCACGATCTTCTCCGAGCCCATGAGGCGGATGATCTCGACGCGGATGTCCGTGGCGAGTACCTGCCATTCGAGTGGGCTTGTCTTGCGTTTGCCGACCGGCACGCTCATAAGGCTTTCCTCCAGTGGAAGGCCCCGCGCTAGGGCGCGGGGCGTGGACGGCTAACCTGCGGTTAGCCGAGGTTGAAGCAGGGCAGGGCAGCACCGTCCGCGCTGTAGGCGCCGTAGCTGTCCGCGGTGCCGTCCGTGTAGACGTAGGGCACGTAGTCCGTGCCGCCGGAGCGGGCAGAACGTAGCCAGTACCAGTTATTGGCGCCGGTGCGCTTGCGGTTGGCGTCGCTGCGGGACAGGACGACGTAGGCGTTGTTCGGCGGGGTGCCGCCCGCGGTCTCGGCCGAGTAGGTCTTCTTGCCGAACGCTTCCCATTCGGAGGGCGGGAAGACCTTGGACGCGACGCCGCTGCGCTGGCCGTTGTAGTTGGTGAACGGCACCTTGAGACTGATGATGCTGTTCTTGACTGCCGTGGGCAGCGAGTTGTAGAAGGTGCCTTCCATCCATGTCTTGAGGGTGGACGAGCTCCAGTCGTTGGAGCCGCTGGTGGAGTAGGCCATCGCGGTCGGGAAGAGTTTGTCCGGGACGAACGTGAAGTGGTGCTTGCCGTTCGTGCTGTCGCCGCTGATGTAGTACTGATCGCGGCCGTTGCACACGTACTTGTAGGTCGTGCCGCCGGCGGTGATGGTGAAGTAGTCGCCGGGGATGATCGCGTTGATGTTCGCGTCGCCGGCCTTGGCGATGGCGGCGACCATTTCGGCGGGCGTGGTCTTGCCGGTGTCGTCGAACGGCGTCCAGCCCTCCAAGAGCTCGACTCCGGCCTTGATTTCCTTGCCGACGTAGGTGCCTGCCTTGGCCTTGGCGAGGTTGTCGGTGTAGTACTTGACCTTCTCGTCGTCGGTGGGTCCGGTCTGGATGGCCGTGACGGCGACGGTGGCCTTGACGGTCGGGTCGCTCTTGGATGCGGCGGTGATGGTCGCCTCGCCGCCCTTGAGGTAGCTGATCGTGTACGTGGTACCGGACTTGAGGGCCACACTGGCGATCGTCGGGGCGCTGGAGGTGACGACGAGGGTCTTGTCGGTCGCGTTCGTCGGTGCGACGGTGAAGGTGACATCGACGGACGTCTTGGTGTCGCCTTGGACGGTGGGCTTGTCGACGGTGATCGCGGTGACGGGGACGCGCACGGTGATGGTGAGCTTGGCCGTGGCGGCGGGGTTGCTCTTGGATGTCACGGTGACGATAGCGGTGCCGCCGTCCGTGCCTTCCTTGGCGGCCACGGTGTACGTGCTGCCGGCGCCCTTGGTGAGGGTGACGAGGTCGGGCTTGTCGACGGCGACGGTGAACCGCTTGTTGCTGGCGGTGTCCGGGGCGACGGTGACGGTGAAGTCGGTCGATTCGCCGGTCTTCAAGGTGGCGGCGGTCTTGCTCAGGGTGACGCCGGTGACTGGTACGGCGGGTTTGAACGAGCCGTAGAGGGTTTGGATGACTACCATCAGTTCTCCTTCATGGTTGCGATGCGGATGGTGATTGGTCCGTCGGGTTCGTTGGTGCAGATCATGCGCAGCGAGCCGTCGGGGACGTCGGGGTTGTCGGTGTGGTCCTGAATGACCGGGTTGGCGTTGATGTAGGTCTCGACGTTGTCCACGCTGGTGGTGGCGGGGCTGACGAGGTTCACGGCTTGCAGGCCGGTGATGGCTTTGGTGGCGGTGAGGTTGTCGTCGAAGTCGGCGACGGCGAAGGTGGCGTTGATGATGTGGGCGCCGCCGAGGGCGGTGAGCTTGTTGTCCACGATCTTGACGGTGGTGTCGTCCACGTTCACGCCGATGCCTTCGGTGGACACGTCGAGCGCGCCCGTCGGCTTGGCTTTGGCGGAGACTTGGCCGTCGGTGACGGTGATGCCGTTTCCGGCGGTGACGGTGGCGTTCGAGCCGTCGGCGCCGCGGGGGATGCCGAAGTCGAAGGTGACGTCGCCGTTGTCGTCGGTGGTGCCGGTGACGGTGACCTTGCTTCCGGGGTCGAGGGTGGTGACGGTGCCGATCTTGACGAGGGGCGTGTGGCCATCCGCGCCTTCGAGGTTGCTCATGACGAACTTGAGGGTGCGGTCGGTGGGTGTGCCGCCGGCTTCGACGTGGACGTCCGGGGTTCCGGTGCCGGGTGTGTATTCGAGGGTGATCGATGAGATGGCGGCGGTGTTCTCGCCTCGTTCGCCCTGTGGGATGTCGAACGTGGCGTGGTAGGTGTGGCCGGTCTTGGTCAGGGCCACATTGGCCTTGGTGCCGGGTGCGACGGTGTTGGTTTGGTCGACGACGAGGCCGAAGCCGTCCACGGCGGCCTTCGCTTCGGCGGCGCTTGCTGCGGCGGCGTCCTCGGATGCCTTGGCGGCGGTCTTGGATGCGGTGGCGCTGTCGGCGGCTTGGGTCGCGGTGGTGGCCGAGCTGGCGGCGTCGGTCGCGGATTCCTCGGCCTGATCGGCGTAGCGGCCGGCCTGTGCGTCGCTGGCGGCCGCCTGCGCGGCGGATTCGGCCGCGGCCGTCTCGCTGGCCTTGGCGTTGGTCTCGGAGGTCTTGGCCGCGGTCTCGCTGGCCTTGGCGTTGGTCTCGGAGGTCTTCGCAGCCGCCGCGGAAGCCGCTGCGGCGTCCTCGCTCGCCTTGGCGGCGTTCTGCGAGGCAAGGGCCGCGGCGGCCGAGTCGGCCGCGTTGCTTGCGCTGGTGGCGGCTGCGGCTTCCGATGCCTTGGCGTTGGTCTCGCTCGTTTTGGCCGCGTCCTGCGATGCCTTGGCGGCGTTCTGCGAGGCGAGGGCCGCGGCGGCGCTTGCTGCGGCCTCTTCCTTGCTGGTGCCGATGTCGGCGAGGTGCTGGGCGGCCAGTTTCTCGCTGTCGGCGGCGTTCGCGGCGGATACCTCGGCCTGATCTCGCGCGGCCTCGGCTCGGCGCACGGCTTCCTCGAACTCGCCGGCGGCGTCGCCCGAGGTGACCTTGAGGACGCCGGACTCGACGTAGAGCGTGAAGGGGCGGGTGACGACGGTGCTTTCGTTGGCCTTGCCATCGTTCTGGGTGAACTGGAGGCCGAGCGTCTTCTTGCCGGTGGACTGGATGGCGCTGGATGGGATGGGCGCCTCGAAGGTCGCGGTGGCCGCCCCCGTGACGGGGGTCATGGTGATTCGGTCGCCGAACACCTTCGGGTTGTCCGGCTCGGGGTCGTAGAGCAGTCGTGCGGTGATACCTTCGGGGTCGACGTCCTTGCCGCCGTTGGTGAGGACGGCGCGGACGACTCGCCCGTTGCGGTCGCCGGTCACGGCCGCGATCTGCGGCATGTAGTCGGACGCGGTGTCGCAGCGCAGCGTGATGGCCTTGTAGTCGTTGAGCTTGTCTGCCATTGGTTTTCCTTTACTTCAGGGACAACGACGCCGATGGGACGGGGATGTCCATTTGGTCGTAGTCGGCTTGGGTCCACACCTTCTGTTCGCTCTCGTATTGGTCGAGCAGCGTCTTTGCCCCGGCGGTGTCGCCGTCCACGAGCAGCCTGAGCACGTCGTGGAGCTTGCCGAGCGGGATTTCCTCGATGCCGGCCGGCATGCTCGTGTAGGCGTCGGGGCTGTCGAGGTCGAGCCCGTCGTCGGCGAGCGCCATGAGTTTGGTGTCGAGGACGTTGGTGCTGGCGGTTGATGCGCTGGCGGCTTTGGTGACGGTGCCGACGCCGTCGGCGCTGACCATGACGTGGTAGTTGCTGTAGACGATGGCGCTGTAGTTGTTGGTGACGTCGATGCGGGCGTTGTGGCTTGGGGTGAGTAGTTGGATGCTGTCGTCGGTGGCGTAGACGTGGTATCCGTGGTTGCCCATTTCGATGCCGCGTACTCCGGCCCATCCTGAGTCGCTGGCGACGAGGTAGCTGTTGCCGGTTAGGAGCATGTAGCAGGCGGTTGGGCTGATGCCGACGCATGGGTAGTCTTGGCCGCTGGCGGTGTGGAGGACGGTGCTGCCGGATTGGCCTTGTGGGTCGTCGCCGACTTCGAGGAAGGGGTTGTTGCCGAGGGCGCTGGCGCGGAAGAGGCTTGAGTAGCTGGTGCTTCCGGCGATGGTGAAGAGTTCTCGGCCGCTGGAGACGAGTTTCATGGCGTTGCTGCCGCCTACGGTGAGGTAGTTGTTGTCGTCGGGGCCGATGGTGTTGCCTCTGAGGCTGACGTTGCCGTTGTAGTCGGTCATGGTGCCGGCGTCTCCACCTGAGCCGGTGACGTGGAAGCCGCTGGCGTCGATGGTGGTGGTGGTCCATTTGCCGTCGACGTAGCCGCTGATGCGGATGGTGCCGTCGGTGATCTGGATGCCGCCGCCGCTCGTGAGGTCCCATGTGTTGCCGGCGCCGTCGGTGATGCGGCCTCGTTTGAGGATGACTTCGCCGGTGTTGAGGTTGATGCTGACGGTGTTGGCGTTGTTGTGGATGATGCCGCTGGTGAAGTTGATCTCGCCGGTGTCCAGATTGAAGTAGCTGCTGCCGCCTTGGATGATGCCGGTGACGATGGTGTCGGCGACGAGGCCGGCGCCGGTGCCCATCGTCCGCCATGCCCACGTGCCGTCGCTCTTCCGGCCGTTGGCGATGCGGAAGTAGCCGCCGCCGATCTGGATTGCCATCGTGGCGTCCCGGTCGCTGCCATCGGCGCGTAGGGGCTTGTCGTAGACGATGATGCCCTCGTTGGGCTTCAGGTACGTATAGCCGCCGGTCTGGTTCATCTTGCCGTTGAGGCCGTTGATGACGCCGTCCAAGTAAGGGCCGGTGAGGTTGGCGGCATCGTCCCAGACGCCCGAATGGGACCATAGTTGCTGCACGGTGTTCTGGACCTGTTTGTTGGTCTTCGTGAAGCTGGGGGTCACGTTGCCGAACGTCAGGGTGGTGCCGCTGGCGGATTCGAGCAGGTCTTCCTCGATCTTGAGGACGCGCGCACTGATGCGCAGCGGGGTCGGGAAGAGGCGGTCGACGACTTGGATGGTGTCGCCGATGCCGATGCCCTTGACGCCCTGACCGGCCTGTTCGAGTTGGATGCTGTTGATCTCGTAGGTGACCGACGGGGTGCTCCACTTGGTGAGCTGGGCCTTGCCCAAACGCAATAGGGTGGCGGGGTCGTCGGAGTCGTATTCGATGAAGCCCTCGGAGGGGAGGATTTCCCCGTTGGGGCCGGGGCGCCCGTAGAGCTTCAGCAGTGCGGGGTCGGTGACGTCGATGTACTTCTTGCCGTTGTTGACGGTGTCGATGCTGACCTTGTCGTCGCTGGTGTTGCCGTCGGCGCCGATCTTGCTCTTGCCGTACACGTACAGGCGGGTGATCGGACGCCGGCTGTCGGTGGCTACCCTGACGCCGGTCAGGTCGCGCCCCCATTCGATGCGCCGGCCGAGCATGTCGCCGGTCGAGGCCAGAAGGTTCACGGTCCGGTTCACGATGCGCGTGCCGGTCTCGTCCGGCTCGCAGGTTTCCTCGATCTCCAGATCGTAGGTGTTGGCGATCTGCTGGAGCATGTCGAGGGCGTTGGTCTGCGAGATGTCGAGGTCGGCGGTGTTCGCGCCGTTGGACTCGACCTTGCCGACCTTGAAGCGGGTTTGGTCGAGGCAGTACGCGAGCGCGCCCTGTGCTCCCCCGTTGAGCTTGTATCGGTCGATGCCTTTGAGGCTGAGTTCGTTGAGGATGGTGGGGGCGGTGACCTGCCAGTAGGGTTTGCCGGCCGTGTCATGGACTTGTTCGGGCACGCTGACGCTGTGTTCGCGCCAGACGCCGCTCTTGTCCCTGTAGGCGATGATGTCGCCCTGATCGACCGGGGTGCCGGTGGTGATGGTGAGGGTGTTGGTGCCGTCGGTGCCGAGCTCGCGCGACGCCTTGACGACGTCGTGGAGCTGGCCGTCCGCGAGGGGCTGGCCCCATCGGTCCATGTGGAGGAAACGCATGATCATCCTTAGATGAAGTAGAGGGGTTCGTATTCAATCCAGCCCGAGCAGCCGGTGAGGGTGATGGTGGTCTGCGGGCTGGCGAGTTCCGGGTAGTCGCTGTCCAAGGTCGGGGCGATCGGGGTGCCGTCGAGTGTGGCGGTGCCCTGTTCGCTGTCGACAGCGAGCGTCCGGCCTGCCGCGAACGCGGTTTCCTGCGTGAAGCGCAGCGTGTTCGCCCCGTCGTTGACGCTGATCTCGGTGACGTTCTTGGTGGTCAGGTCGAGGGTTGGCATGGCGAGCCGGTTGCCCTTGATGCCGAGCTGGTTACGGCCCTCGTTGAGCGCGAGGCGTTCGCGGGGGCCGTGCTGGACGCTGTCGTCGGTGGACAGGGTGAGCGTGGTGCCAGTGCATAGGTAGCGCATGCCGGGCAGTATGACGTCCTTCCATTCACCGATCTGGAGTGTCCCCCGGTATTCGCCGTCCCACATGCGCTGCCACCAGATGCTCGTGCGCATGCCTTGGTATTCGCCGAGGCGTTGGCGGAGCTGACGTTGGTCGAGTTCGTCGGCGGTCATGACGATGTCCACGGTGATGTCGCAGCCCTTGTCGTCGTAGGCCCGGCCTTGGCGGTCTCTCAGGGTTTGGTCCAAGAGGCCGTGCCGGCCGGGTATCGACGTGCGGGTGAGCCGTGGTTCGGCGGCTCCGACGGTGATGCCGTCGGAGCCGATGAAGCAACTCCAGTAGGACAGGGGGTGTCCGCCGAGCAGCAGGCTGTCGTCTCCGGGGCGGTAGTTGAAGCGGCTCACAGTAGGGTCTCCATTTCCTGTAGTTCGCCGATGCGACGGTTGAACGCGGGCGCGAGCGCCAGCGCCGCCTCGCGTTCGTTGGTGTAGGTGATCACGAGCGGCAGCTTGCTCAGGGCCGCGGTGAACGCGGTCTCAAGGTCGGCCTGCGTGGTCTGTCCGGTCTGGGCGGGGACGATGCCGGCGGCCTGCGGGGTCGCCATGTGCTGCGTGTAGTCGGCAGGCGGGGTGATGTCCGTGTCGATGGGTTTGACGGTGGGCATCATGTCGTCGGCGGCGGATTGCACTGTGGCGGCCATGTCGGTCATGCCGGCGGCGAGGCCGAGGCCGATCATGCGGCCGACCTGATCGCGGAACACCCGGGACGGGGAGTGGATGCCGAGCGCGTTCTTGGCCTTGTCCACCAGTCCGCTGAGCGCGTTCTGGATGTTGGAGTAGAGGCCGCCGATCGCGCCGCTGATGCCGTTCCACAGTCCTCGGATGATCTGCGAGCCGGCGTTGACGAGCCATGAGCCGGCCGACGAGAAGAATCCTTGGATGCGGCCCGGTATGCTGCCGATCGTGCTCATGAGGCTGCTCGCCATGCTGCTGGCGGCGCTGACCATGCCGTTGAACGCGGCTTGGATGGCGTTCACGCCGGCGCGGATGGCGTTGCCGATAGTGTTCATGACGTTCGTGATGACCGACGCGATGGTCTGGAACGCCTTGCTTACGAGCGATTGCAGGCCGGTGATCACGGCGCCGGCCGCGTTCACGCACGAGCTGATCGTGTTGACCACGGCTTGGAACGCGGTGGACACGGTGGACACGATCGTGCTGACGATGTTGCCGATCACGGTGAGGATGCTCTGGAACGCCGCGGACACGACGCTGAACGCCCCCGACACGGCCGACGCGACGACGGCGAGCGCGCTGATGATGTTGGACACGGCGCCGGCGATGACGGCGAGGATGTTCGTGATGACGGTGATGACGGTTCCTATGGCGGCGACGACGCCGGAGATGACGGACACGACAACGCTGAGGATGGTCTGGATGACGGGGAGTATCATCTGGATGCCGCTGAGCACGATCGATATGACGCTGGTGACGATGGACGCCAGTCCGCTGATGGCGGGCATGATCGCGGTGACGAGGTTCATGAGCGCGGTCATGATGTTCTGGATGACGGGCATGAGCGCGCTGACGAGCTGGGTGATGAGCGGGTAGACGACGTTCATGATCTGGGCGACGGTCTGGACGACCTGCGTGATGACCGGGACGAGCTGCATGATCACGGGGAGCAGTGATTGCACGGCTTGGCTGATCATGGGCAGTATCGATGTGACGAGGCTGCCGACGGTGGTGATCACGAGGCCGATGATGGGCATGAGCGCGCTGAGCATGCTTTGGATGCCGGGCAGGATGGCCGCGATGCTGCCGCCGAGTACCGATGCGACGCTGGTGAGCATGGTGACGAGCGGCGGGAGGGCCGCGGCGGCGATCTGCTGGAGTTGTCCGCCGAACTGGGTGAACAGGGTCTTGACGAGGCCGAGGGGGCTGACGAGGCCCATGATGGTGGTCACGACGGTCATCAGTCCGCTGACGGTGCCGCCGTTGGCGGTGAAGGCGGTGGAGAACGCGGATGCGACCTGTTGGACGATGCCGACGACGGAGGTGAATACGGACGAGATGGTCGAGCCCACCGATTGGAGCGCCGGGCCGATTCCTTCGCCGATCGACGAGAACACGCCCTTCATGGAGGATGCGAGGTCGACGGCGCGCTGTCGGATGAGCACGACGGCGTCCAGAAACTCGTTGCTCCATGAATCGCTGTTGAAGGCGTTGGCGAAGGCGTCGTTGATGTCTCCGGTTTTGATGAAGTTCACCAGTCCGCTGATGCCTTCGGTGAAGTGCGAGGTGAACGTCGAGATGGCGCCGGTGGCGGTCGACATGGCGGATTGCACGGTGCCGATGAACGCCTGAACCGGGGCGGGCAGGTATTGGGCGATTTCGCCGAGGGCGGCGCTCAGGCCGGACATGATGCCGGCTGCGATCTGGGCGACGCGGGGGGCGACGTTCTTGGCGACGGTGATGACCGATTCGACGAGCTGACTGGTGAGGGTCTTCATGTCGGCGTCGTTCTTGCCGAGCTCGGTGAGCCAATTGGTCCACGAGGCCTTCATCATGCCGATGCTGCCCTCGATGGTGGTGGCGGCCTCGCGGCTGGTGGTGCCGGCGATGCCGAGGCTGGCCTGCATGACGTGGATGGCGGCGACGACGTTGCTGAAGCTCATGCTTGAGCCGTCGACGGTGACGCCGAGCTCTTTCTGGACGTCGGTCATCTTGGAGGCGTCGGCGATGAGTCGCTTCATTTCCTCCTGCGTGCCGCCGTAGCCGAGCTTCAGGTTGTCCAGCATGGTGTAGTTCTGCTTGGCGAAGCCTTGGTACGCGAACTGGAGTGCGCCCAGATCGGTTCCCATCTTGTTGGCGTTGTCCGACATGTCGACGATCGCCATGTTGCCGTATTCGGCGGCCTTGGCGGTGTCGCCGCCGAGCGAGCTCACCAGAGAGGCGGCGAACGAGGTGACTTGGTTCATGTAGTCGTTCGCGCTGACGCCGGCGTTCTTGTACGCTTCGGCGGCGTACTTCTGCACGGTTTGGCTGGATTCCTTGAAGAGCGTGTCGACGCCGCCGACGGCCTGCTCGTAGGTGGCGTAGGCGTCGAGGGCTTGCTTGCCGATCGCGCCGAGCGCGGTCGTGGCGACGCCGGCGGCGGCGATGCCGGCCTTGCCGACGGTGGCGAGCACGTTGCCGATCTTGCCGGCGCCGCCCTTGAGGCTGGACGTGAGGCTGGAGCCGAGGGACGTGCCCATGTCCTTGCCGGCCTTGTCGCCGGTGCTTTTCGCGGCGTCGCCGAACGCGCTTTCGATGGCCTTGCCGACGCCCTTCATGCTGGGCACGATCTGGACGACGGCTTGGGCGATTTCGATGGACATGGGCGGTCCTTTCTAGGAGCGGGGGCGTGCGAGCATGGCGCGCATGCTGTCGACGTCGAGTCGTGCGGTGTCCTTGATGGGTTCGGGCTTGGTTCCGGGGCGTTGGAGCTGGCCTTTGAACCGGGCGCCCTTGCGGGCCGCCTCGGGGGTCTTGGCCCATGCGAGGAAGGCAAGCGAGTCGGCGATGTTCGCGAGCAGTTGGTGGATGGCGTCCCATTCGGCGCGGGGGTCGAATTGGCTCCAGATGCGCGCGTTGTCGGGCAGCCATACGGCCAGATCGGCGGCGCGCATGGGTCGGATGCCGTGGCCGATCTGATCGATGTCGAGGTGGTAGAAGCGTTGGAAGTCGGCTCGTAGCGCTGCCGGCGATTTCGCCAGCATGGCTACGAGCTTCACGAGTTTGGGACGATCTGGGCCATGAGGTCGCTGACGAACGGGCCGACCTTGCTCATGGGGATGCGGCCGGTGTCGGGGTCGCGCAGCGCGTCCTTGATCTGGGGCCATGCGCCGCCGCAGATTTTGCGAAGGAAGGGCACGACGGCGAGCCCGTCGCCGTCGCCGTCGGCGGTCTGGATGTCGTAGAGCCATTCGAGCATGTCGAGGTCGTCGAACACGTCGGGGTCGACGTCGAAGGTGACGTTATGGACGGTGACGGTCTTGGTTTTGGTTGCGGGCAGTTTGCGGTCCTGCGGTTTCTTGGCGCCCATCGGGGTTCCTTTCGGGGAATATGGGAAAAGCCCCGTCGGAGTGACGGGGCTTTTCGGTGTCGGGGTGTCAGGCGAGCACGATGACGCGCACCTTGATGTCCTCGCTTGGTTCGGCTATGCAGGTGAAGCGCAGTGAGCCGGCGGGGATGCTGGTGTCGTCGTCGTGGTCCTTGACGGTGATCGTGGATTCGTTCCACGCGGCGATGTTGTCGTCGTCCGGGATGGGGGCGACGAGGTTGAGGGAGCCGAGGCCGGCCACCGGCTTGGTGACCGGCTGCTCGGCTAGCTCGTCGGCGGTGACGGTCAGGTTCAGCGACTTGAAGCCGCCGATGGTGCCGCCACCTGTTTTCAGGTTGTTGACGGCGCGCGCCAGTCCGTCGAGCGTGACGAATTTCTCGGCCATGACGCCCTCCTATCAGGCGAAGAGCGCGTCGATCTCGTCGTTGGTGGCGGCCACCAGATCGGTCTTCTGGTAGTAGCCGGACAGGTCGGTCATGCCGGCGGCGGAGTCCCACTTGTTGGCGGTGGTGGCCGCGTCGCCTTCGCCGGTGGTGACCTCGACGCACATGATGTTGGTGCCGGCAGGAAGGTTCTTTCCGGCGCCCTCGACGAAGTCCGCGGTGGTCGTGAAAGCGTTCGTGATGTTGTACACGTCGCCCTTCTTGGCGTCCGCGACGGCGGGCAGGTCGGCGAACGCGGACGAGCCCTTGGCGTTGTAGACGCTGGTAACGGCGGCGGTGATCTGATCCTGAAGCGCGGTCTTGGCGTCGGAGACCTTCTTGTCGACGGACGTGGCGGTGTCGTAGCCCTTGCCGGTGATGGCGGTCTCGACCTGTTCGGCGGTCTGGTAGCCCTTGCCGTCGAGGGTCTTGGTCACGTCGTCGGCGGTCTGGTAGCCGAGCTTCTTGACGTCGTCGACGGCGTTGGTGCGCGCGGTGCCGGCCGCGGTGTTGGCGATCGTGGTGGCGGCCTCGGTGGTGGTGAACAGCGTCTTGAGCTTCGCGAGGAAGGCCGAGAGGTTGTCGAGGTTGATGAACTTGGTGGCCATGATGGTTCCTTTCGGTTGGATGGTTGGTTATGCGAGGGGCGCGGGCAGGATGGCCGTGCCGAGGGCCCGGGCCTTGGCGCCCTGCGTGGTGTTGTCCACGACGGTGACGATCTGGCCTTCCGCGCCGGCGATCTCGCCGGTGTCGGGCAGTGCGGCCCAGCCGGAGGCGAGGTCGACGACGGTGTCGTAGGACACGTTCGGGGTCTTGTCCGCGTCGGTGACCATGTAGCGGCGCTGGAGGCCCGTGCCGGGCGCGGCGGAGACGGTGACGGTCTGGCCGCCGGAGCGTGCCGCAGCCTTGACCTCGATCACGGCGAGGCCGGTGAACAGGGCGTTGATGTCGTCGTCGGTGGCGGATTCGATGTCGCCCGCCGCCGCGGCGAGCTCGTCGAGCTTGGCGGGAAGGCGGGTGCCGTCCACGTCGACGTCCTTGGCGTTGACCATCGGGAACGTGCCGTTGTTCTTCGGAGCGAGGGTGTCGATCAGTTCGATTGCCATTTCAGCTCACCTCCACGGCGGTGTTGCCGAGACCGGCGTTGGTGGATTTGTAGACGACGTAGGACACGGTCGCGCCGCTGGCGTTGGTGTGGTCGAACGTGGTCAGCAGGCTGAAGCCGCCCTCGAAGCCGCCGACCTTGAACGTCGGGGTGCCCCATGAGGCGGGGAAGGCGTAGTAGATGTGCTGGCCGGCCGCGGCGTTGACGGTGAACGTCTTGGCTCGGTTGGTGGCGAACTCGCCGGTGAAGCCGTTGACGATCTCGTCGGTGACGCCGGCGGCGGCGAGGCTGGCGGCCACGCCCCAGCGGCGGGTGTCGTAGAACGTGACGCCCGCGGTCTTGGACGAGGATGCCTTGCGCGCGTCGGTGGCGGTCAGGGTCCACGTCTTGTTCGCGGTCAGGTTGACGCCCTTGAGGGTGGTGCCCTTGCTGGCGACGTCCTGTGCGTCCTTGTCGAGGGTGAGCGCGGTCGGCGTCTTGTTGACGGCCCATGCGAGGGTCACGTCAGCGACGGTGGCGCCGCGTTCGGCCTGCGCGGGGCTGGCGGTGAACGACGTGACGGCGATCTTGCTGTAGAGCGTGATGGTGCCGTCGTCGGCGATGTCGAAGTCCGCTCCGGGCTTGACGATGCCGGCCTTGTCGGCCGTGGCGATGCCGCCGCCTTCGCCCTTGAGGGCGAATTTGGCCTCGTTGGCCGTGTCCTGCTTCGTCTTGAAGCGGGACAGGCCGTCGAGGGTGACGATCTTGTCGGCCATTTATACCTCCTTGGTGGTTGTGGTGGACTCGAAGAGCTTGTCTATCTCTTCGAGGCTGGCGACGGTGATGGATGCGCCGCCGCCGGCGACTCTGTCGATGTACGCCTTGATGGACGTACCGTCTTCCATGACGATGCGGCAGCGTTGTCCTAGGGATTTCTGGACGTCGCCGTCATCGTCTTGGTTTTCGAGGGTGAAGGTGAGGGGCTTTGCCATTAGGCACCGGCCTTGGCGGTCACCGTGACGGTGATCTGGGCGGTCTTGCCGCCGACGGTGACGGTGATGGTGGCGGAGCCTTCGGCCTTGCGGGTGATGGTCAGCGTCTTGTCCTTGACGGACACGGATGCGATGGTCTCGTTGTCGGAGACGGCCTTGACGAGCGCGTCGGTGGCGTCGGCGGGCTCGTAGGAGACCTCGACGGTGTCGGTGGTGCCGGCCTCGCCGTTGCTTTCGGTCTTGGACAGCGTGACGGTCTCGACGGCGATCGGGTTGGCGATCTTGGCGATGTATTCGCGGGACGAGGCGCCGTCGAGCAGTTCGGACGGGTTCGCGGCCATCGTCACGTCGTACATGATCGCGTCGCCGGCGCTGTAGGAGGTGTCGCCGTAGGCGTTCACGGTGGCGTCGGCGATGACGATGCGCTTGACTCGCTGGCCGGTCATGAGGATTTCGAGCACCATGACGATCGATTCGCCGGTCGGCATGCTGTGGTTGATGACGAAGCCGCCCTCGTCGTCCACGGTGACGTTGCCGGCGCCGTAGCGGAGCTTGGCGGAGTGCTCGTTGAGCTCCAGCATGCTGAACTGGTAGGTCTCGCCGTAGGAGCTGATTTCGGAGAGCACCTTGACGCCGCCCATGTCGTTGACGTCGGTGGTGCCGGTGTCGACGGCGTTGGTGATGCCGTCCTCCGAGATGTAGCCGACGCAGACGAAGGCGTCGTCGAGCGGGGTGTTGGCGTCGGTCGGCAGCGGGGTGCCGGTGGGCGCCCACCAGACGCAGCCGGTGGCGATCGGCTTGCCGAGGGACACGTTGCTCTTGGTGTTGTGCTGGGTTGTGCGGTCCATGATGGTCCTTTCATGAAAAAAGCCGCCTCATTGGGCGGCTTGGGTGACTTGGACGAGTACCTGATAGCGGGCGTGCGGCGGGGGGCCGGGGAACGGCAGGTTGGTCACGCTTTCCACTTGGGTGTCGGCGATGTCGGCGAGCGCTGTCATTTCGAGCATGCGGATGCTGACGGTGCCGGCGGTGTAGGCGGCCTCCGAGCGGTTTTCGGCCCAGATTTGCAGGGTGATGAGTGGTGTTGCGCTGTATCGTCCTTGGGTGCCGCCGGTGCGTTCGATGGTGATGAATCGTGTGGGGCGGTTTGGTGGGACGGTGAGCGTGACGGGCCAATCCTGTAGGTGTGGGTCGCTGTCGAGCCATTGTTTGACGAGTTGTTCGATGATCATTGGCCTATGGCTTTCGTGAGGGTGTCGTATTTGGCGTTGTCCACCATTGCTTTGACTGCGGCGGTGTCGCCGTGGCCTGTGGTCACGAGGGCGATGCTGCCTCGGTCGGTGGTTCTGGCGGGTGCTGTGCGGTATTCGGCGCCTTTGACTTGGCTGAGGCCGTTGGCTCGGTTGGTCATGGCTTGGGCTTGTTTGTTGAGTTCGGCCATGACGCCTGCTGATTGTCGGATGGCTTTGAAGCCGGCGTTGTTGAGTTTGACGGTGCCCATTTATCCTCTTTCGTCCTGTAGTGGCACGGTGAGGTTCCATTGCGTGGGGGTGAGCCCGCCCGTGTAGGGTCTGGGGTCGCCGATGACCGTGTATTCGGTGCCGTCGATGGCGATCTTGCAGCCTCTGAGGCTGTGGTAGGGCCATGTGCGGGGGAAGTGCGCGGTTTTGGCGACGGTGATGCCGTCGGGGCGGGTGGATTCGGTCGCGTTGGAGCCGTTGCCGTCTTGGATGAGGACGTTGGGCACGGTTTCCTCGGTGCGTTCCCACTGGGGTTCGCCGTCGGAGGTGAATCCGTGTTGTTTCCTGCGGATGAGGGTTATGGGTTCGCCCTGCATGTCAGTGTCCTTGTCCTGTGGCGAGGTCGTAGGCCCAAGGTGTGCCGTCGCCGCCGAGCGATTCCTTTTCCGAGGCGGTCAGGTAGATGTCGCCTGACGGGTTCGCGTAGGTGTAGGACTCGCTGTAGCTGCCGGCGGTCTGGGTGCCTTGGGTGATGCCTGTGGTTTCGTCTCTGGCGAGCATGGCGCGTTTGACGACCGCGCAGGTGATGCGTTTGAGGGTCTGCGCGGTCGCTTGGCGCCAGTTCGGGCAGGTGGTCACGATCAGGTCGGAGGCGTCGGCGATGAGCGCTTCGGCCTTGGCCTGTTCCGCCGCGGTGAGCGCGTGCCATCTTGCTTCGAGGTCGGGGACTTCGGCGAACGGCGGTGTGATGCCGCCGCTCGGGGTGTCCCTGCCTTCTTTCACTGGCAGGCCGGTGAGGGGAATGGGCTCGTCGGGGTATCCGTTGGGCATCGCTTCCCCTTTCCGGTTACTTGTCGGCCGCGAGGCCGGCCGTGCGCATGCTCGTGATGAGCGCGTTGAGCTGGCGTTTGGTCTCGTTGGCTTCGGCGGTGAGCGCGGTGACGATGGTCTTGAGTTCGGCGACCTGTTCCACGACGGCGTCGAACTCGGCTTTGGTGGGGGTCTCCCCCGCCGCCGCCGCGCTCGTCTTGGTCGGGGCCGCGGCGTCGGTAGCCTTCACACTTGCGGTGACGGCGGCCTTGGTGACCGGGTAGGTGGCGGGTTTGCCGGTGATCGCGTCCCATGCGATGGTCGTGGTACCGCCGGCGAGCGGGCTGCCGTCGGGTTTCACCAGACGCACAGGGATGGCGAGGACGTCGGGCAGTCCGCCGTCCTCGTCTTCCTGCACTACGAGCGTCTGGGTGAGCGGGGCCGGCATCACTTGCCCGCCTTGGTGGTGGTCGTGGTGTCCGGGGTCTTGAGGACGGCGAGGCCCTTGGGGTCGAGGATGGCGTAGGAGTAGATCGCCTCGGTGCGGTAGGCGACCTGATTGTAGGCCTTCAAGTCCTTGCCGATCTGATCGGGGTCGCCGTAGCGGATGATCTCACTCCAGATGTCGCGCACCATGCCCCACTTGATGAGGCTGAAGTCGCCGAGGAACGCCTTGATGCCGGTGTCCGGGGTGATCAGGCGGCCGTTGACGGTGCCGGAGGTGGCGGCGCTGATGCCGTCGAGGGTGCCGACCTGAAGGTTGATGGGCACCTCGGGATAGAAGCGCTGGCCGGTGGACGGGACGCGGACCTTGCGCAGTTCGGCGGCGGTCTTCTTGGCGAGGGCGATGCCGGTGATGTCGTACTCGTCGGAAACGGCTTCGGCGAGGGTGTCCAGATCGGCCACGATGTCGTCGGTGGCCGGCACCTGCACGGCCTGACCGGACAGGGGCTCGAAGCCGGCCAGCGTGGCCTTCTTCTTCGGGTCGAAGCCGTGGTAGACGACGTAGTCGAGCACGCGGCCGAGGGCGGCGGCCTGATCGTCCTGAATGTGGGAGATGATCTGGAGCTTGGCGTCGTCGTCCGCGAAGGTCAGCTCGTCGGAGACTCGGGTGGTGGTGACGACCTTGAAGCGCTTGCCGACCACGGGGGTCAGGGCTTCCTCGTAGGAGGTCTTCTGCTCGCCCTCGGCTACGACCTCGGCCTCGGAGGAGCCAGTGAAGACCATGTAGTCCTTGTCGATGAAGAGCTGGGGTTCGGACGGGGAGAGCGCGGCGATGGTGGACGTGTCCTTGGCGCGCTTGGTGACGACGGTGGCGACTTCCTTGGGCAGAAGCACCTTGCTGGATTCGAGTGCCATGATGGTTCCTTTCGGTTAGTGGTTGTTGTTGGGGTCAGATTCCGAGGCTGCGCAGGTAGCCGAGCATGTTTTCGTTCGGGCCTTTGCCGGACGGCTGCCGGTCCACGCCGTGGACGGCCGGCGCCTTGGGCTTGGGATGCAGCAGCGCGTTGATTCGCTTGGCGTGGGCCTGAATCGCTTCGAGACTGTCGCCTTCGAGCACGTCAGCGGGCACGCCGGTCTCGGCGGAGACCTGCGCCTTCCATTGCGACTGCTGGGCGGCGGCCTCGTACTTGGCTACCTTGTCCTCCAGTTCCTTGACGTGCTTGGCGGCCTTTTCCTGCTCGGACATGGAGGCTTCCTTGAGCTTTTCCAGCTCGTCGGCGGCCTGCTTGTTGGCCTTGGCGCGTTTCTCCCACTCGCGCGAGTGCTTGAGGGCCTCGTTGTACTTGGCCTCGTAGTCGATCGGCTCGTCGGCCGCGTTCTCGCCGGCAGGCGGGGTCGTGACGTCGGAGCCGCCCGCGCCGGCGGGCGCGTCGATCAGACGGATGTGTCGAGGCCACTGGTGGCGGAACATGGTGGTGTCCTTTCCTCTGGGTTTCGCCCTTTCCGGGCATTAAAAAAGCCACCCGTGCGGGTGGCTAAAACTTGAAGGCCCTTTTGGGCATGAAAAAAGCCACCCGATCGGGGTGGCTTTCGGCTAGTCGGCGAGCGCCGTGGTGATGTTGGCCTTGATCTGTGTTTCGGTGAGGCCGTGGACGGGGTTGTCGTCGAAGTAGCCTTCGCCGTATTCGGCTTGGTATCGCTTGAGTAGGTCGAGGTATTCGGGGTCTGCGGTGTCGTCGTAGACGGGGGTCATGGCGTTTATCCATGAGAGGTTCGATTGGCCTTCCTCGTCGAACGGGAAGGTGTGGAACGGTGTGATTTCGCCGGTTTCCTTGGAGATGAGGCGCGTGCAGTCATCCGCTTGTTCCAAATCGGGCGGGGCGTCCGTGGGCACCTTCCAGTAGTTGGCGTTTTCGTAGCCTTCCGGGCTGGTGGTGCATTCGCCGGCGTAGATTCCCGCCATAATGTCGCGTGCTTGTCGATAACTGACTGTCATTGGTCTCACCTCCTTGTCTCGGGCTTATATTCTATCATTCCTGCGGTTTGATTTCCTTGCCATCGGGGGCGATGGCGGGGACACTCGGGTCGCTGTAGTCCCAGTCGACGTACTCGTGCCACGAGTCGATGAGTTGCTGATCTGTGATGTCCCATCGTTTGGCGTTGGCCTCGTCGACGGTTGGGGCGTGGTCCTTCTCTCCGATTACCCACGGGTTCGGGGTGGGAAGTTCGGCGCCGAAGTTCATGTCGTGATCGGGGGCAAGCGCGTCGGATGGCACCATGTCGTCGACTCGGATGTAGGCGGATTTACCTCGTTTGACTCGGCTGAGGTACTTGTCCGGGTCTCGGCCGTCGCCTTGCAGATCGTGCATCTTGATGGTCTTCTTGCCGTTTTCCATGACGATTTCGGCGTTCCACACATGTCCGCCGCCGCCCCATTTGGTCTGCCATTGTCCGCGGATGAAGAACCGGGCGCCAACGGGGTAGGCGTTGAGCTCTTCGAGGATGCTGGTGGCGTTGCGGCGGGGTGCGCCGTCGGTCCATCGGCGTTGCTTGCCGTCGCGGGTCTGCCAGTTGGATATGTAGAGGTGACTGTAGTTGCTGTGGTCGTTCTTGCCGAGCGGTGCGGCGGTGACGTCGTAGCCGCGCAAGCGTAGTTCGGCGATCTGGCAGCAGCGTTGGCAGTTGTTGGCGTAGGCGTCGTAGATTCCGGGCGCGGTTGTGCCGATGTGCGGGTTGACGATCTTGGCGGTGAGCTGCGAGAGGGATTGCAGCGGCTTGCCGGTCTTGTAGAGCTTGTCCAGTTCCGGCGAGCGGGTTTCTGTCTTCGGGAAGACGCCGTCGGTGAGCAGATCGGCGAAATTGCGGCGCATGCGGGCCAGTGCGGCCTTCATGCCGCCGCCGCCTTGGGTCGACTTCTTCCACATGTCGTAGAGCTTGGAGGGGTCGTAGCCGTCGATCTGAGTCTTGCCCCACGAAGGCACGATCTTGCAGTCGCAGTTCGAGTGGTATTTGTTCCACTTGCCGGCGGTGTCCTCGCTGAGGTACACGAAGCCGCGGGATGCGAGCATGGAGCAGAACGCGCAGGTTTTGCCTTGCGGGACGCGCGCGTAGCGGGGCTTGGTGGGGTCGTTCTTGACGTTGAACATGGTGGTGAGCCTTGCGTTGGCGTTGATCATGTCCTTGGCGAGCGTGGCCCAGTCCTCGTCCGTGTAGTCCTTGGTCTTCATGGCCCACAGGTCGTCCATAGTCAGTCCGGCCTTGCTGCGGCCGTTGACGACGTCGGTGAACTTCAAGCCCGTGAAGTCGGTGGAGTTGTAGCCGCCGGCGACCTGCCAGAAGGCTCGGTCGCCGGACACCTGCGATTCAGTGAAGTCGCCGAGGTCGGCATTGGCGGCTTCGGCCCATGCGGCGCGCACGTTGCGGTAGTAGTCGTTGGCGATGATGTTGGCCTGACGGGAGTAGTCGTCGAGCAGGGCGCGGGCGGCTGCCGCGCCTTCCTCGTCGTAGGTGGCGTTGGGGACCATCGTCTTGGCTTCGAGGATGAGGTCGGAGAGCTGTTCCTGATAGTCGTCCCACAGGTCGTTCAGATGGGCGTTGAACGCCTTACGCTGCGCTGGGCTGAGGTTGCTCAGCGGAAGGCTGTTGCTGTCCATTGGCTACAACCTCCGTTCCTGTCGTGGTGGTTTCGTCCGCGGTGTGAAGTCGGGCGCGCAGCGCGTCCACGGCCTGTTCGCTGCGCTTCTGTTTCTCGTAGGCGCGGTGCGCCTTAATCTCGTCCCACGACAGGCCGGCGCGGGTGAGGCCCACGTCGCTGTCAGCGAAGTCGGGGTTGGTGCTGGCGACCTTCTGGTACCAGTCGGCGCGGGCGGCGTCGCTGGTTTCCTTGACGGGCGCCCAGATCGGTCGCAGCTCTCGCACGGCGTCGGGGTCGGCGCCCTGATAGGCGAGCGCGATGCCCAGCGCGTCCTTGACGGCTCGGCCGAAGCGCTTGTTCTGTCGGTCGGCGGTTCGCGAGAGCTTGCGTTCGGCTTCGGCCATCGCCTCGGCCGAGGCTGGGTTGTCCATCGTGACGCCGAGGTCGTTGACGGGGATGTCGGTCTCGCTGGACACCATGAGCGCGATGGTGCGGAGCATGTCGGCGTGCGGGGTCATGGTGGCCTGCTGGAGCTGCTGCATGGTGGGCTTGTCGCCGTTCTTGTTGGCGGGCATGCCGTTCATGACGGACACGATGGACGACCATGTGTCGTTCGTGAATTTCTTGGACGCGCCGAGGAACCACACGCGGGGTGCGGCGTAGAACTCTGCGGTGGCTTCCATGCGGACCATCGTGCGCAGGCCGAAGTCGGTGAGGTTCATGAGGGTGCGGCTGATGCGGCTGTAGCCGAGCGGGTGGGAGAGCTGCGCGTCGTAGGCGAGCGGGACGACGCTGGGCCGGTCGAGGTTGGTGTCGAGGCGCTGGGCCTGCCATGTGCCTTCGCTGTTGTCGATCTCGTAGACCTTGCCGGGAAGCCATACGTTGAACGCGGTGATGTGGCCGGTCTTGTTGTCCTTGTCGGTGATGGTCAGGGCGGAAGCGAGTCGGCGCCGGCGGCGGTCCCAGATGCCGGCGCTCCAGTCGGCCGAGCGGGGCATGATCAGCATGCGGCCGGTGTCGGGGTCTTCGCTGATCGTGAGGAACGAGCAGCCGTGCGTGTAGGCTGACACGATGCTTTGGGAGACGGCGACGTCGAGCTCGTTGTCCTCGGCGAGTTCGTTGACCTGTCCCTGAAGGCTGTCGGGGGCGTCGAAGCCCTCGAAGACGCTGAGGTCGGCGAGCGCGCGGACGGCTTTGTTGGGCCAGCCGATCATGGGGCGAGCCATTTGCTTCATCTGTTCGGGGATGCTGTAGGAGACGCCTTCGTAGTGGTATTTGCCTTCGTAGTAGATGCTGCGCAGGACGTTGCGGGCGTAGTGGTCGCGCCATGTCTTGAGCAGGTCTTTGACGGTGGGCATGTCCTGCTCGTCGACGCCGGTGATCTGGGTGATGTTGGCGGATTCGACGGCGAGGTAGGCGTCGCGGGTTATGGGGTTGCTGACGGCCATGCCTTGGGTGTCGGTGGTGTTGGGCATCAGTACCATGCCTCCGTTTCTTGGGTGGGGTCTCTTCTGGTGGTCATGGCGCCGTGGAGGGCGATGGTGGTGGCGACGAGGGGGCTGATGTCGGTGTCGTCGTCGGGTCGGTTCCAGCCGAAGAGTCCTTGTTTGTTGATGGGTCGGATGGTGGCTTTCTTGACGGCCTGCCATAGGGGTTGTTGGCCGTCTTCGGGTAGGTGTGTGAGGGTGCCGTCCTTGAGCATGTCTTGGAAGCGGCCGCAGGCTTGTCCCATCGCCGCGCTGTTGGTGACGGTGACATGGATGCCTGCCTCTTGCAGGTCGGTCATGAGGCTCATGGCCGGGCTTTGGGCGTCGATGACGACGGCGGCGGTGTCGTCCCAGACTCGTTCCAAGAGTTGGACGGCCCACATGACGCCGTCCTTGTCGGTGTCGCGGTATTCGGCGAGTTCGATGTGGGCGGTGCCGTCGTCGTATTTCATGCACGCGCCGATGGATAGGCGGGTGCGGCTGGGGTTCATGTCGATGCCGAAGCTCATGACGCCGTCGGGGCGACGCTTGTCGATGGTGGCTTCGTCCCATTTGGCCTGATCGATGGCGGTGTTGGTCTGGTTTTCGTCCCAGATGCCGAGGGCTTCGCGGCGGAAGTGTTCCTCGGTGAGGCTGTCGAGCAGGTTGAGGACGGCTTCGTCGCTGGTGTGCGACGGATAGCTTGGGTTGGCTTTCTTCCATTGCTCGCGGTCGAGTAGGTCGGCGTTGCGGTCGGCGCAGTATTCGACGTAGAGGCTGGAGTGTGCCCGGCCGGAGAGTGCTTTGGTGCGTAGGCGGGTGAAGGTCTCGCCGTTGTCCCTTGGTCCGGGCGGGGTGCCCATGTAGATCGTCTGGGGGTTGTAGGCGCGGTTCTGGGTCGGCAGCATTGCGGCCATAGCGCTGTCGGAGAGGTGCTGGCACTCGTCGATGACGAGCAGGCCGACCTTCTTGACGCCTCGCAGGGCGCCACGCTCTCGGGCTCGGAAGAAGATGCGGCTGCCGTTGCGGAAGCGTATCTCTTCCTTGCCGGCGGCGAGGGTCACGCCGTGGTCGGGGTCCACAAGGCTTGCCATTTCGGGGCGCAGCACGATCGCGGTCATGCCCTCGAACGTGTCCTTGATGACGCCGAAGTGGTGCGCGGTCCACACGGCTCGAAGGCCGGGGTTCTGCGCGCACCGGTGGATGACGACCCAACCGATGTCGAACGTCTTGCCGGTCTGGCGGGGAATGGACAGGACGACGTTGCGGGCCGCCCAGAATCCCTCCACGCTCAAAGCGAGCGCGTACCGGTTGATCTGGCGTTGCCATGTGTCGAACCGGTCGCCGGCCGCGTTGGCGAGCGCGTTGAGGCTGGGTTCTTGGGTGGAGTGCATGCCGTCGGGGACCACGATGCGTGCGGCTCCGTCAATCTTGGGTGTCATCGTCGAGGATGGCGTCTTCCACGTCGAGCGCTCGGGACACCGGGTCGTCGGTCTTGGCGGCCTTGTCGATCGCGTCGATGGCCTCGGACAGGTCCGCCAAGCGCTTGATCAGGGACGACAGGTCGCGTGGCGCTACGTTGCCTTCGTCGAGCTTGTCGGCGATGAGGTTGCGCATGGCTACCAGCAGCCGCCGGCGGTCCCCGGAATTGGCGGCGTTCCTAAGCGTCTTCGGCTTTCGGACGGCCTTCTTGGCAGCGGGTTTACGAGCCCTTGCGACCATGAGTGTCACCGTCCTTTCTGTGGAATTTTTCCCCGGGGGTAAAACGGCGCTTTGCCCGTGGTCGCCGCCTCCCGGCCGGGTGGGGTGGCCTCCCCACCCCTTCGCTGCGATTTCATTCGCCGAACCAGTCCGACGAGCGAACGGGCGGCACCGGGCGGGGGGAGGCGAATGGCGATTTGCCTTCCCTGATCAGCCGGGCCACCGTCTCACGAGCCCATTGCAACGAATGCGTCGACTTGACGCGATTACACCAACGATGAGCCGCACCACTGTTCGCAGACGACAACGAACCACCACGAGCCAACGGCACCGTCTCGTCCACCACGAAACTCAACGGATGCGGCGCTCGCAGACCATAGTCGATGGGACGACCGCAGATATAGCAATCAGCTCCCATCAACTCCCACCTTCTACGCTCCAACCGCCGCTTATGCCCGTTCGCATAACGAGGGTTCACGCTCATGGCAGGCGCTCGCTGTCTGTGTGCTGCGTCTGTGTCGTGTTGGTGTGGCCGGGCTGGTGGGTGGTGGGGTGCATGGG
>NZ_JAFEJS010000011.1 GCF_018555385.1 Bifidobacterium santillanense | reverse complement strand
CCCCCTCGCCGCCGCCCGTTCCTCCGCCCACGTCCGATCGATCCCCGTCGGCGGCACCGTCCGCAACGGCGCCGCCTCCCGCCAACGGCCGCGCGGCGGTCCCCCGTCCGCAATCGCCGCCAAGACCGAGCCGCCGTCGAAAGCCGCAGCCGCAACGGCCTCCCATACCGATGCCCGCCGAGCAGAGTCCATCCGCGCAGCCGCACATGGAACGAACAGCTCCGGCCGCGCCCCGAACCGTCATCGCGCGCCGCGGCAACCTCGTCACGTTCACCTCACCGGGAGGCGGCGTGGGATTGACCACGCTGATGGCGCTGTGCGGCCTGACTCTCGCCAAGCGCGGGATCGGCTGCGCGCTGATGGACGCCGATCTGACCGGCGGAGGCCTCGGCGTGCTGCTCGGCATCGAGCACGAGCCGGGACTGACCATGCAGGACCTCGACGCGCCGCTCGGGCACATCGAGGGCGATGCGCTCAACCACGAGCTGCCGCAGTGGGAGGGCATACGGGTGCTCGCCCATGCGCCCTGGCTCGGCGAGGATCCCGACGAATGGGAGCTGCAGGCGGCGGCGAACGCGTTGTGCGCGGCGAACGAACTGGTACTGGCCGATGCGGGGCGCGGCGAGGCGCTGCGGCAGATACCGGCTCTGGCGAAGGCGCCCCAGATCGTCGCCATCGAACTGTCCGCGCTGGGCCTGGCCCGCGCGCGATCGCACCTCGCCATGCTGGAACGACTGCGAGCCGGCGACGGAACCGACGATCCCCCGATCGTCGTCGGCGTGGAGCCTCGCGGCACGACGAAACGCGCGGCCTCCTCGGCGGTGGCGCTGCGTGAGGCGGTGGAACGGTTCGGCGACGACGCGCTGGGACCGATGCGCTGCGATCCGGCGCTGTGCGCGGACATCATGAACGGACTCGGCATCAGAGCCGTGCCGAAGCAGTCGCGGCAGGTGATCAACGCACTGTCGGACCGCATCGCCGACCCGACGCCGCCGACGCGGACGGCCCGTCATCGGGCGCCGAAACCCCGCCGCAGGTAAACGGACGCAGACAACGGAAACGAAAGGAGACGAGCATGGTCGACCTGATGTTCGGCCCCCTCGACGAGATCGTGCGGGACCCGCGCGTCACCGATGTGGCGGTCACCTGCGACGGCAAGGTATGGGCGGATCGCGGCGAAGGCATGTGCGAATGCCCCGCACGCATCCCGTTCCGATCGCCGCAGGTGGTGCGCGAATACGCGGTGCAGCTGTGCGCGCAGCTGGGACGGCGTCTCGACGACGCACAGCCGATCGCCGACGCCTCCAGCGAGGAGGGCGTGCGCATCCATGCGGTGATCGCACCGCTGGTGGCCCAGGGCGCATCCATCTCCATACGATTGCCGGACCGCATGTTCTCCTCGCTGTCGACGCTGTGCGGCAAGGGCCTGTTCCCGCGCGAGTGGCTGCCGATGATGCGCGGACTGGTCGCGAAACAGGCCACCGTGCTCATCACCGGAGGCACCGGCGCGGGCAAGACCACGCTGCTCAAGGCGCTGCTCGGCGAATGCGGACCGACCGAGCGCATCGTGACCGTGGAGGAGGTGCGCGAGCTGGGCGCGCTGCCGCTGACCAACCGCGTCTCGCTGGCGACGAGGGAGGCGAACGTGGAGGGCACGGGCGCGGTCGGACTGCCCGATCTGGTCAAGGCCACGCTGCGCATGAGACCGGACCGGGTGGTGCTGGGCGAATGCCGCGGCGAGGAGATCGCCGATCTGCTGCGCGCCTACAACTCAGGCCACCACGGCGGCATGACCACGCTGCACGCGGACAACGTCGGCCGCGTGCCGTCGCGCCTGATCTCGCTGGGGCTGCTCGCGGGGCTCGCACCGCAGGCGATGACGATGCTCGCGCACGACGCCTTCGACGTCGTGATGCACGTGGAGCGCACCGACGCCGGCCGGCACATCGCGCAGATCGGCCGGCTCGTCGACCGCCACGGCGATCTGGTCGGCCAGCCGCTGTGCGTATGGGACGGGGCCTCCCCACCGAAGCTCGCGGACGACTGGCCCGAATTCGTCGCCCATTGGCGCGTCGACGCCGCGCCCGCGGAACGCGGCGGCGACGGCGAGCGGATCTCGGTACCGCTGCCGGCCCGGCCGCAGACGCCGCCCGTCGCCGCGACGCCGACGCCGACGCGGAGGCCGGGCAGACACGCCGCGCCGTATCGCCCCGCCGGCATGGAACCGCAGTACACGGAGCCGCGGAAGGTGGTGTCGCCATGGTTGCCTCCACGGCCCTCGTCGTCGCGGTGATCGTCATGATCGGCGTCGGCGCGCTGTTCCTGTGGCGCGAACCGACGGCCGCGCCGTACGGATGGGGCGTGAACGGCATCGCGGCGAGCGACGTCGACGATGCGAACGGGCCGTTGCGATCCGGCGTGGACGCGACGATCGCCGCGATCGTGGCGCGCACGAAGGGCGGCGGCAACGTGGTCGAGGCGTTCCAGCAGCAGGGAGGCATGCGGTTCGCGACGCGACGCGTCAGCGCCGAGCGCGCCGCGGCCGTACTGCACGCGCGGGCCGCAAAGCACGACACCGATGAGGACATCGAACGAACCGCCCGGCATCTGGCGGCCGCATGCCGTCTGAGCGAGCGGCTGGGATGCGCGATATCGCCGTGTCTGGAGGCGGTGGGCGTCAACCACCGTCGGGAAAGCAAGGCGAACGATCTGAAACGACAGGCGTTCGCCGGACCGAAGGCCACCATCAAGCTGCTGTCGGCGATGCCGGTGCTCACGATCGTGGCGGGCGAACTGATGGGCGCGAGTTCCTTCCACTTCCTGATCACGACCATACCGGGATGGGTCTGTCTGGCCTTGGGCGCCGTATGGTACGGCGCCGGCATGCTGTGGACGAGCCGTATGCTGGCCGCCTTCGGCCGGGACGGCGACGCCGACGAGAACCTGCCGATCGCCCTGGAGATGCTGTGCGCGGCACTGGGACAGGGATCGTCGATACCGAGCGCGCTGATCGCGGTGGGAATGGTGCTGCACCGGGAGACGGACGGCGAGGAGCGACGGTTCGGAACGGGACTCCTCGGCAGACGCCGGACGGGCGAGACGGGAGTCCGGCAGCCGCTGGCGAAGGGCATGCGGACGGCCGGCGAGGCGCTCACGCGGGGCGCCGGCTGGCGGGAGGCGTGGCTCGGCGCGAACGCGACGGCGCTCGCCGACCCCGACGGCGGCGACGACGAGACCGGCGGCGAGGAGCGACGCATCGGGATCGCGGCGCTGCACCCGTCGATGGCCGTGGTCTACGACTGCCTCGGCGAGGCGTGGAGCCACGGCGCCTCACCCACGGAACGATTGACGCTGGCCGCACGCGAATACGATCGGGAGCAGCTGTCGCGGATCGAGCAGGAGGCGGCGCAGCTGTCGGTGAAACTGCTGCTGCCGTCGGCACTGTGCTTTCTGCCCGCCTTCGTGCTGATCGGCATCGTGCCGGCGATCATGTCGCTGTTGATGGGGTGAGCGCGCGGCAGGACGGGGGCCGCCGGAGGCCGGCCGGGACAGAGACGGCTCCGGACGAATCGGGAGCCCGGGAGAAGTCGACAGGATAAATGTGAACTCGCGTTGAACTTTGGCGCGTTCGCTGCGCGGAACACGTTCCACCGCCTAGGATGAGGACTATGGCACAGATATTTGACGCACCCTCGAAAGCGATCCTGCGAAGCCAAATCGCCGAGCACATCGCCGAAACCGACAAGAACGACCGGCGCGAGACCATGGAAGGCGAGGCGCCGCTGCCCACCGACCGTTTCTTCGACCGCGAGCTGAGCTGGCTCAAGTTCAACAAGCGCGTTCTCGAACTGGCCGAGGACGAGGACCAGCCGCTGCTCGAACGTGCGAGCTTCGCGGCCATCTTCGCCAACAACCTCGATGAGTTCTTCATGGTCCGCGTGGCCGGCCTGAAGCGCCGCATCGACTCCGGCATCGCCGTGCCGTCCGCCTCCGGTCTGAGCCCGCGCCAGCTGCTGCGCTCGATCAGCGAGCAGGCGCACGCGCTGCAGAACGAGCACGCCCACTACGTGATCGACCACATCTTCCCGGCTCTGGCCGAGCAGCGCATCGTGCTGCTGAGCTGGGACAAGCTCACCACCGCCGAGCAGGAGCGCCTGTCGCGCTACTACCGTCAGCAGGTCTTCCCGGTCCTGACCCCGCTCGCCGTGGACCCGGCCCACCCGTTCCCGTACATCTCCGGCGGCTCCATCAACCTCGCCGTGATCGTCGAGAACCCGGCCTCCGGCAAGTCGCACTTCGCTCGCGTGAAGATCCCGGGCAACCTCAACCGCCTCGTGCCGGTCGACGACATGACCGACGAGGAGTCCAAGGAGGAGCGCTACGGCTTCATCACGATGGAGAACCTCATCATCGCCCATCTGGAATCCCTGTTCCCGGGCATGATCATCAAGGAGGCCCGCTCCTTCCGCGTCACCCGCAACGAGGACATCGACGTCGAGGAGGACGACGCCGAGAACCTGCTCAACGCGATGGAGAAGGAACTGCTGCGCCGTCGCTTCGGACCGCCGATCCGTCTCGAGATCTCCGATCAGACCAGCCCGTTCCTCTCCCAGCTGCTCGCCGACCAGCTCGGCGTGCGTCCGGACGAGGTCTACCGTCTGCCGGCCCCGCTGGACATGACCGTGCTGTTCGAGCTCGGCGGCATCGACCGTCCGGACCTGAAGAACCGCCCGTTCATCCCGACCACGAACCGTCAGATCGCCGAGGTCGAGTCGAGCCGCGCGCAGGACATCTTCGCCGCCATCCGCGAGCGCGACATCCTGCTGCATCACCCCTACGACTCCTTCTCCACGTCCGTGCAGGCCTTTCTGGCGCAGGCTGCTGCGGATCCTAAGGTTCTGGCCATCAAGCAGACGCTCTACCGCACCAGCTCCAACTCGCCGATCATCGACGCGCTGATCGACGCGGCGCACGCCGGCAAGCAGGTGCTGGCGCTGGTCGAGATCAAGGCCCGCTTCGACGAGGACGCCAACATCGCGTGGGCCCGCAAGCTCGAACGCGCGGGCGTGCACGTGGTGTACGGCATCGTGGGCCTCAAGACCCACTGCAAGCTCATCGAGGTGGTGCGTCAGGAGGCCGACGGCCTGCGCCGCTACTGCCACGTGGGCACCGGCAACTACAACCCGAAGACCGCCCGCATCTACACCGATCTGGGTCTGCTGACCTGCGATCCGGTGGTCGGTCAGGATCTGACCCGCCTGTTCAACCAGCTGTCCGGCTACGCGCCGAAGTCGAGCTTCCACCGTCTGCTCGTCGCGCCGCGCACCATCCGCTCCGGCCTCATCCAGCGCATCCGCCGCGAGGAGGACGCCGCGCGCGCCGGCAAGGAGGCGTGGATCAAGATCAAGGTCAACTCCGTGGTGGACGAGAAGACGATCGACGCGCTGTACCGTGCCTCGCAGGCCGGTGTGAAGATCGACATCGTCGAGCGCGGCATCTGCTCGCTCAAGCCCGGCGTGCCCGGCCTGTCCGAGAACATCCGCGTGCGTTCGATCCTCGGCCGCTTCCTCGAGCACAGCCGCATCTACGCGTTCTGCAACTCGGACGGCCCGCAGATCGGCGAGGGACCGATGTCCGGCCCGGAGGTGTGGATCGGCTCGGCCGATCTGATGCACCGCAACCTCGACCGTCGAGTCGAGGCGCTGGTGCGCATCACCGCCCCGGAGCAGATCCAGTCGCTGCTCGACTACATCGACCTGCAGATGGCCGATTCCACCTCCAGCTGGCACATGCTGCCGGACGGCTCCTACGAGCGTCACTCGAAGGACGAGGAGGGCCGCCCGCTGGTCGACTGCCAGGAGTACCTGATCCGCAAGCACACGCGTCGTCGCGGCGCGCACAGCTGACCGGCGATGAACCGGTCCGATCGGAAACGATCGGGTGTGGACGGAAACGGCGTATAATCGTCCACAGCACAGCGCAATAACCGAACGTCGTTCGAAGGCCGACCCGGCAACGGGTCGGCCTTCGTGCGTCTTGGCCGGAAAACTACGTAGAGCACACGCGCCCCACGGGTGCGTACAATACGAAGGGTGGGCAGTAAAGTGAGAAAAATCGTCGAGGCCGCGGGCGGTATCCTGTACCGGCGGCGCCAAGAGACGGACGACATCGCACAGCGGACCGGCGCCGACGCATCGGCCACCCCAGTCACCCCCCTGCACGACGTTGCGGACGGCGGCGCGACGCATCGCACGCCGCTGTTCGACGACATCGAGGTGTGCCTCGTGCATCGGCCGAAGTACGACGACTGGAGCTGGCCGAAGGGCAAGCTCGATCCGAACGAATCGCACCGGCATGCGGCCGTGCGCGAGATCGGCGAGGAGACGGGCCTGCCGGTGGCGCTGGGACCGTATCTGGGCGAGATCGAATACCCGCAGGCCGAAGAGGGCAGCAAGCTGCGCCACACCAAGGACCATACGGCGGACACGAAGCACATCCTGTTCTGGATGGCGACGCCGATCTCCCCAGTCGAGAACCTCAAGCGCACCGGCGCCCTGGGACCGGTGCACCGCGCGGACAAGGGCGAGATCGACGAGGTCGTCTGGCTCACCCCGGACAAGGCGCGCAAGAAGCTCAGCCATTCGACGGACAAGGAGATCCTCGCGCTGTTCATCGACCGGCTCGAGGAGGGCGCGGCGGACGCGATGCCGTTCCTCATCGTGCGCCATGCCAAGGCGGAGGCGCGCAAGTCGTGGCGCGGCACCGACGCGAACCGGCCGATCACCCCACGCGGCGCCGCGGCGGCGTTCGCGCTGAGCTACGAACTGGCCTGTTTCAACCCGATCCGCCTGTCCACCTCGCCGTGGATCCGCTGCCAGGAGACGCTCGAGACGTTCGCCTGGCAGACCGGACGCGACATGGTCAAGCTGCCGGCGCTCACCGAGGACGCGTTCGCGCGCAGTCCGGAGGAGGCGTGGGAGTGCATGCTGAGCGAGATCCAGTACGCGCTCGACCATCGTCTGCCGACGGCGGTGTGCATGCACCGGCCGGTCATCGGTGGTATATTCGAGCATCTGCGCGGCTTGTGCGCCTCCCCGACGCTCGCGAAACGGCTGATCGCCAAGTCGCCCTACATGCCCACGGGCACCGCGATGGCGCTGTTCGTCACGCCCACGCCCGACGGTCCACGCATCATCGACATCCAGAAGGTAAGTCCGCTTGTCTACTAGCTATTCCGTCACCGACGGTTTCACCAACTCCGGTTCCGGCTCGATCCGCTCCTCGCGTTCGGGATTCGTCCCGACGCCCGGCCGGGGCACGCGCCCCGCACGTCCGGGACAGCTCGCACCCGCGCTGCTTGACCAGATGGCCGGCGGCGCCGATCCCGGCATGGTCAACGAGATCGCCCACTCCTCCGCGGCATCGTTGCTCGACCGCGTGCGCCACAGCGAGGATCCGGCCGTGGTCGCGCGCGTGTTGACCGTCGTCGAGCGCGACGGCGTCGACGACATCGCGGAGCTGTGGAGCTCGTCGCCGTCCGATTCGCTGCCGGGCGTGCTGTGGCGGCTGTACATGCTGCGCACGTGGATGCGCACGCATCGCGATGCGATCGCGCGACTGTGGCGCGTCGGCGAGCCGGTCGCGACCAGTGCGTCGGCCATCGCGGGCGTCGATCAGGCGCCGACCGAGGACGACATCGCACGGCTCGCCGACTCGATCCTCTCCGGCGCGTTCACCGGTGACTTCGCGGTGGCGATGGAGCGCGCGGCCGCGTTCACCGACGTCGTGGCGCTGGGACTGCGCGTTGAGGCCGGACGACTGACCACGGCGGCCAAGGAGCGGGAGATGGACGTCTCGGGCGATGGTTCGATGGACGGGACCGGCGACGGTGACGTCGATGCGCAGGCGATGCGCGCCAAGGCCGCGCGCATGCTGCACACCGGCGCGAACCTGATGACCACGGCGAAGGACTTCCACCACGCGGCGAACCTGTGGCGACGCGGGAAGCTGGAGTAGACGAGAAGAAGAGAAAGCGCCGAACCGTGAAAGCGCCTGTCGGCGCAAGCGCCGCTCGCAGCGGCAGAAAATGGAGCCCGGGGCTTAAGCACGGCCCGACGCGGATAACAGTATAACCCACAAGCAAGGTCGTGCCACGCCG
This sequence comes from Bifidobacterium santillanense, assembly GCF_018555385.1. Lineage (GTDB taxonomy): Bacteria > Actinomycetota > Actinomycetes > Actinomycetales > Bifidobacteriaceae > Bifidobacterium > Bifidobacterium santillanense. Next base: position 84,364 of record NZ_JAFEJS010000011.1, on the reverse strand, counting down.
TCATGCCGCTGCAAGCGCCTTCGGCCCTTGCAATTACGGACTTCGCTTCGCGAAGGCCCAATGCTGCCTTCGCTCGACTTTCGTCTCGCTCAGGCTGACGCTACGGGGAATCCACCGGATTCCCCGCTTCACGCGTCAGCCTTTGCGCCGACAGGCGCTTTCACGGTTCGGCGCTTCCTTCTTCTGATTCTTCCGATCCTTCCGATTCCATGATCGGCCTCCCCCAGTTCGTATCCGTGGACGGTTCCCCTTGGGGAGGGGTCGGGCCACGACGCGCGTTTCCCGGGCGGTGACAAATGAGGCGCACGCGGTAGGCTAGGAACCATGGAACTTCACGTTTTGAATCATCCGCTCGTCGAGCACAAGCTGACCGTGCTCCGCGACAAGAACACCCCGTCCTCCACTTTCCGCGAGCTCGTCTCCGAGCTGGTCATGCTTGAGGCGTACGAGGCCACCCGCGACTTGTCCGTCGTGGCGGCGCCGATCGAGACGCCGGTCGCGCCGATGACCGGCAAGAAGCTGGCCGAGCCGCGCCCGATCATCGTGCCCGTGCTGCGTGCCGGCCTGGGTATGCTCGACGGCATGACCCGTCTGCTGCCGACCGCCGAGGTCGGCTTCCTCGGCATGAAGCGCGACGAGGAGCACCCGACCCAGCAGATCACATACGCGAACAGGCTCCCCGACGATCTGACCGGCCGTCAGTGCTTCCTCATCGACCCGATGCTCGCCACCGGCGGCACGCTGGTCGCCGCCACACACTACCTGGCCGAGCGCGGCGCCAAGGACGTCACGGCGATCAACATCATCGCCGCGCCGGAGGGCATCAAGTACGTCGAGGAGCACATCGACCCGTCCATCGACTTCAAGGTCGTGGTGTGCGCGGTCGACGAGAAGCTCAACGACAAGTGCTACATCGTGCCGGGTCTGGGCGACGCCGGCGATCGCCTGTACGGCGTCATCGACTGACGGCCGACTGACGACATCGACCTGTTAATCACAAAAGACGTACGCCGGAACCCATCCGGCGTACGTCTTTTGTGGTTGAGGGAACGGCAGACCACACGAACCGTACAGTGACGGACCATCAGCGTATGGTCCGTGTGACGAGCGACCGGTTGACCCACGGGGAACGTGCGATGATGGTCGGTTAGTGCACGGTTTACGTGGTGAGCGGCCGGTTGCCCACATAGACCGTACGATGACGGTCGGTAATCGTACGGTTTATGTGGCCGGAAGAAGATAGCCCACGGAAAGCGCACGGCGACGCAACGTCAACGCACGATTCGTGTGGCCAGACGGAATGAGGGACGGGACGACACATGCAGATCGACATCATCGCGCCGGGACGCGTGAAGGAGCGCTACCTGCGCGACGCCATCGACGAGTATTCGAAGCGGCTGTCACGATACTGCCGACTGAACATCATCGAGGTCGCCGACGAGAAGACGCCGGAGCACGCCTCCGAGGGCGTCGAGCGCCAGATCAAGGCGAAGGAGGGCGAGCGCATCGCCAAGCACCTGAAGGACGGCGCGTTCGTCATCGCACTGGCGATCGACGGCAGGCAGCTGTCCAGCGAGGAGCTGGCGGCGAAGATCGACGATCTGGGACTGCGCGGGACGAGCCACATCCAGATGGTCATCGGCGGATCGATCGGACTGGACGACGCGATCCTCAGGCGAGCCGACTTCAAACTGAGCTTCTCGAAGATGACGTTCCCGCATCAGCTCATGCGCGTGATCCTGCTCGAGCAGATCTACCGCGCGTACAAGATCAACGCCGGGGAGCCGTACCACAAGTAGACGGCGGCCCCGGCGGAGGTCAGCGGTAGTTGTCGGGGACGAAGGCCTCGAAGATGTGGTGGTCGAAGAACTGGTCGCAGTCGGCCAGTTCGGCGCTGGATCGCACCGTCCACGACACCGTGATCGCACCCATCGCGCGCGCGATGCGCACCTGCGGCGAGGAGCCGCCGGTCCAGTCGTAGGCGACGAAATCGGGGCGGGACAGCCAGTCGAAGGCGAGCAGGCCGGCGGCCCATTCGGCCGGACCGTTCTTGCCGAGCGACGCGGGCCAGCTCAGCTGTCCGCGGCAGATGTCCGGATGATGTTCCTTGTACCACTTCACGGCGCCCGGGTGGAAGGACTCGATCACGTACGGGCCGTCGTACGCCTCGAGCAGGGCGTGGCCCTTCTCCATGAGCTCCTCGGTGCGTTCGTTCCATGCGGCGTTGTCGGAGAACTTGTATTCGACGATGAGCGGGGCGCGTCCGGCGACGACCTTGAGGACGTCGGAGAACAGCGGCACGTGCTGGTAGTAGCCGGCGGGGGCGGACTGCGGGGTGACGACCAACGGCACCTTCTCCTCGGAGCCGGGCAGCGGCGCGGCCTTGAGGTCGCCGGGCTTGCCGGTGGGGAACAGCGGGATGCGCGTGAGCTCGTCGTAGGTGAGGTCCTCGATGCGGCGTGGGTCGCCGGCCACGCGCATGAGGTCGGCGTCGTGGACGACGACGACCTGACCGTCGAGCGTGAGCTGCAGGTCGAGTTCGATGCCGTAGCCGGCCTCGCAGGCGGCGGCGAACGCGGCGAGCGAGTTCTCGGGGGCGATCGGACCGGTCGTGTCCGGGGTGCCGTAGCCGGCCTTCATCGCCATGCGACGGGCGAGCGCCACGTAGTCGGCGTTCTCGGCGATGGAGGCGTCGGTCGTGTCGGCCTGGGCGCTGACCGGGTTGTCGCCGCCGTAGTCGGCGATGTCGTTGACGCCGACCAGTCCGGAGCCGGCGTCGTGCAGGCCGCGGTGCGCGTACCAGACGTCGGGGATGACGGGCACAAAGTTGCGGCGCTTGTCGTTGAACGAGCGCGGCGCGATGGCCCATGCGGCCGCACCGGCGAGCGCGGCGCCGCCGATCAGCGCGTTCCTGAGGAGTTTCGACATGACGTTCCTACCTTCCGTAGCGCGGGGAAGCGGGGCGCGTCCGATGGGAGTGGCCGACTGCGATCATCCGTTGTCTCGGCCGGTCCGGGCGCCCTGCGGTTTCCCGCAAATGGTGGTATCAGATTACCGCCGGCCAAGGCCGTGAGGAGGGTGGGCGTCCGTGAATTCACGATGAATTCGGTCGTGGAGGGTCAGGCGCGCAGGGCTTCGGCGAGCCAACTTGGGGTGGTCGGGGCGTCCGGGTCGAGGGCACGGTCGGCGGGGTTCGCGCGCAGGGCCGTCCAGCCGTGCGCGCGGAACGTCGGCAGCAGGTCGGCGGCGGTGCGGGGTTCGGGGTCGTCGATGAGGCGCAGGAGCCACGCGCAGTAGCCGATGACCTGTTCGGCGGTGACGCCGCGGGCACGCAGGGCACCCATGTCGAGGGACCGTTCGCGCTTGGCGAGACGACGTCCGGCCGCGTTGTCGATCAGGGGGATGTGCGTGTACGCGGGATGGGACGGCGACGGCGACGACTCGCAGTCGGCCGGGACGTTCCCGAATCCGGAAGCGATGAGCCTGTCGCGGATGTACGTCTGGAGGGCGGTGGAGCGCAGCAGGTCGCGGCCGCGCACGATGGAGTCGACGCCGGTGACGAGGTCGTCGACCGTGACGACGAACTGATAGGCGAACAGTCCGTCGGAACGGCGGATGACGGAGTCGCCGATCTCGCGGGCGAGGTCGTAGGCCTGCGGACCGAAGACGCGGTCGACGAAGGTAACGATTGACGACGGCTCCGGCATCGCGATGCGCAGGGAATGGCGGTCGCCGCGGGCAAGGCGGTCGCGGACCGTGTCCGGATGGTCGCGCAGGAGGCGCCGACAGGTACCGGGGTAGATCTGGAAACCGTCGCCCTCCTGCGGGGCGGAGGCGGCACGGATATCGGCACGCGAGCAGAAGCACGGGTAGACGAGCGCGGGGCCAGCGTCCTCAAGCGCGCGCAGGGCCTGTTCGTAGAGGTCGAGGCGGCGGGATTGATAGACGGGTTCGCCTTCCCAGTCGAGGCCGAGCCAGTCGAGGTCGTCCATGATCCAGCGGTCGGCGTCGGGCAGCACGCGCGGGGTGTCGATGTCCTCGATGCGCAGCAGCATGCGGCCGCGGGCATCGGAATCGGCGGAACCGGCGCCGCGGGCGTCGAGCCACGCGGCGAGCATCGCCGTGATGTTGCCGATGTGCATGCGCCCGGAAGGAGTAGGGGCGAATCGTCCTGTCATGGTTCCCAGAGTAGTCGCATACGAAAAGGCCCGACGTGCGGGATTGCACGTCGGGCCTTGGGCGGGAATCGAGGGTTAGTTTCGGGGCAGCGCGGTTGCTGCACGCCGATCCCCGACTCCCACGTACCGTGGTACCGCGGCAGGCGGACCGGCCATCGAATCAGCCGGTCACTCGTCGGTCTTGACGTCGTCGACGGAGACGTCGGCGTCGTCGGCCGGGGTCTTGCCGAGCGGGTCCTCGGGCATGGCGGTGAGGTCGAGGTGCTCGCCGCCGGTCTGGTCGACGAGCACGGTGTCGCCGTCGTGGACCTTGCCGGCCAACAGCATGCGGGCCAGCTGGTCGCCGACCTCGGTCTGGACCAGACGACGCAGCGGACGGGCGCCGTAGGCCGGGTCGTAGCCCATGTTGGCGAGCCACTCGCGGGCCGCGGAGGTCACGTCGAGCGTGATGCGGCGGTCGGTGAGCCTCTGGGCGACGGAGTGCACCTGGATGTCGACGATGCCGCCGAGCTCCTCGCGCGTGAGCGGGTGGAACATCACGATGTCGTCGAGACGGTTGAGGAACTCCGGCTTGAAGTTCATGTGGACGGCGTCCATCACGGCCTTCTTCTTGGCGTCGGCGTCCATGTCCTCGTTGACGAGGAACTGGGAGCCGAGGTTGGAGGTCATGATGAGGATCGTGTTCTTGAAGTCCACGGTCCTGCCCTGGCCGTCGGTCAGACGACCGTCGTCGAGCACCTGCAGCAGCACGTCGAAGATCTCCGGGTTGGCCTTCTCGACCTCGTCGAACAGCACGACGGAGTACGGACGACGACGCACGGCCTCGGTGAGCTGGCCGCCCTGCTCGTAGCCGACGTAGCCCGGGGCCGCGCCGATGAGGCGCGAGACCGAAGCCTTCTCCATGTACTCGGACATGTCGATGCGGACCATCGCCTTCTCGTCGTCGAACAGGAAGTCGGCGAGCGCCTTGGCGAGCTCGGTCTTGCCCACGCCGGTGGGGCCGAGGAACAGGAACGAGCCGGTCGGACGGTTCGGGTCGGAGATGCCGGCGCGCGAGCGGCGCACGGCGTCGGACACGGCCTGGATGGCCTCCTTCTGGCCGATGACGCGCTTGCCGAGGTAGTCCTCCATGTGCAGGAGCTTCTCGTTCTCGCCCTGCATCAGGCGGCCGACGGGGATGCCGGTCCATTCGGAGACGATGCCGGCGACGGAATCGGCGTCGACGTGGTCCGGGACCATCGGCTCGGGCTTGGCCGCGCCGTTCTCGGCGGACTCGGCGTCGGCCTGTTCGGCGGCGTCGAGCTGCTTCTGGATGGCCGGAATCTCGCCGTAGAGGATACGGCTGGCCTCGGCGAGGTTGCCCTCGCGGGTGAACTTGTCGGCCTCGACGCGCTTGGCGTCGAGCTGGGCGCGCAGGTCGCCGACCTTGTTGTGGCCGGCCTTCTCGGCATCCCAGCGGGCCTTGAGGCCCGAGAGCTTCTCGCGGGCGTCGGCCATCTCGGCCTGCAGCTTCTCGAGGCGCTCCTTGGAGGCCGGATCCTCGGCCTTCTTCAGCTGCATCTCCTCCATCTCATAGCGGGTGACCTTGCGCTGGAGCTCATCGATCTCCTCCGGGGAGGAATCGAGCTCCATACGCAGGTGCGCGGCGGCCTCGTCGACCAGGTCGATGGCCTTGTCCGGCAGCTGACGGCCGGAGATGTACCGGTTGGACAGCGTCGCGGCGGCGACCAGCGCATCGTCGCCGATCGTCACCTTGTGGTGCGCCTCGTAACGCTGCTTGAGGCCGCGCAGGATGGCGATGGTGTCCTCCACGCTCGGCTCGCCGACGAACACCTGCTGGAAACGACGCTCGAGCGCCGGGTCCTTCTCGATGTTCTCGCGGTACTCGTCCAGCGTGGTCGCGCCGATCAGGCGCAGTTCGCCGCGGGCGAGCATCGGCTTCAACATGTTGCCGGCGTCCATCGAGCCCTCGGCCGCACCGGCGCCGACGATCGTGTGGATCTCGTCGATGAACGTGATGATCTGGCCGTTGGCGCTCTTGATCTCGTTGAGAACGCTCTTGAGGCGTTCCTCGAACTCGCCACGGTACTTCGAGCCGGCCACCATCGAGCCGAGGTCAAGCGAGATGAGCTTCTTGCCCTGCAGCGTGGTCGGCACGTCGCCGGCGACGATGCGCTGGGCGAGACCCTCGACGACGGCGGTCTTGCCGACGCCCGGCTCGCCGATCAGCACCGGGTTGTTCTTCGTACGACGGCTCAGGATCTGGATGACGCGGCGGATCTCCTGATCGCGGCCGATCACCGGGTCGAGCTTGCCCTCCTTGGCGGCGGCCGTCAGGTCGGTGGAGTACTTCTCCAGCGCCTTGTAGCTGCCCTCGGCGTCGGGGCTGGTCACCTTGGCGCCGCCGCGCACGCCCGGCACGGCCTTGCGCAGGGCCTCCGGCGTGACGCCGTACTTCCTGAGGATGTCGGCCGACTGGTTCGGGGCCGACGCGGCGATGCCGATGAGCAGGTGCTCGGTGGAGACGTACTCGTCGCCCATGGCCTGCATCTCCTTCTCGGCCTGCGCGAGCGCGGCGGTCAGCTGGCGGCTGGCCTGCGGCTGCGAGGTGGTCGAGCCGGACGCGCTCGGCAGCGCGACGAGGGCGTTCCTCACCGCGGCGCCGATGGCCTGCGGGTCGCCGCCAGCGGCCTGGATGAGGCCGCGCACGACGCCCTGCTCCTGACGCAGCAGCGCGTCGATGACGTGCAGGGTCTCGACCTGCGCGTTGCCCGCGGCGGACGCGCTCTGGATGGCGTCGCCGATGGCCTCCTGGGCCATGGTCGTGAACTTCTGTTCCATATTTGTCCTCCAAGTCTCTTGTGTCCGGAACGGGGCTCCCGGCGGCCCTGAGCCGCCGATCGACGCCGCCGTTCCGGACGTTCATGTCATGTTCTGACATGTCCAACCGACCCAGGGACCATTCTATTCCCAAAAGTTGAGTCGAAGTCACTCAAGTTTTGCCTGTCGTTCATACGCATGAACGACGAAAGCCCCTTCCCGACTGGGGAAGAGGCTTTCGCGAACCGGATCGACCCGGACCCGGATCAGTCCGAATCCGGGTTCGGGGTCGAATCCGAGACGGACCGGATCAGGCGCGCACGATCACGTTGCGCAGGTCGCCGATGCCCTCGACATGGACGATGGTCTCGTCGCCCGGGTCGAGGTGGCCGGAGGCGTTCGGCGTGCCGGTCATGATGACGTCGCCGGGCAGCAGCGTCGAGAAGCTCGAGATCGCCGCGATCTGCTCCGGGATGCCGTGGATGAGGTTGGCGGTGGTGCCGGACGCCATCGGGACGTCCTCGCCGTTCAAGGTGAACGAGATCTTCGCGTCGCGCCAGTTGAGGTCGTCGCGCATCACGATCCACGGGCCCAGCGGGCAGGAGGTGTCGAAGCCCTTGGCACGGGTCCACGTCGGGTCGAGGCCCTGCAGGTCGCGCAGGGTGACGTCGTTGACGCAGGTGAAGCCGAGCACGTAGTCCATCGCCTTCTCGACGGGCACGTTCTTGGCGACCTTGCCCATGACGACGGCGACCTCGGGCTCGAAGTTCATGTCCTTCGAGCAGGCCGGGTAGACGATCGGATCGTCCGGGCCGATCACCGAGGTGGACGGCTTGGTGAAGATGACCATGTCCTCCGGGGCGTGGGAGATCTCGGAGTGGCCGGCCTCGTGCATGAACTGCGCGTGGGCCTCGTAGTTCTTGGCCAGACCGTAGACCTTGGACGGGATGACCGGGGACAGCAGACGCAGACCGTCCATGTCGAGCGGGTAGCGGTTGCCGGTGGGGGTGACCTGGCCGCCGAGCAGCGGATGGCCGTCGAGTTCGACGAGGTAGTCCTTGCCGTCCGCCTCGTCCGTCTGGACGAAGGCGTAGCGCGGCGTGTCATTCAACGAAAAACGTGCGATTCTCATGGTTCTCCAGTCTAGTTCCAGTCCGAAGGCCCCGCTCACAGGGCCGCGTAGGTTTCGGCGACGACGGCGTCGATGGCGGCAGCCGAACCGGGCACGGCCGCGCGGGCCGAGGTGGCCTGCGCGTCGCTGTAGTAGCCGGCATCGCTGTAGTCGCCGTAGTCGTAATGGTCGTAGTGGTCGACGGCGTTGATGCCGAAGACCACGATGAACACGATGAACAGCACGGTGATCACCATCTGCACGGCGCTGATGATGATGCCGGCGATCGCGAGCCCGCGGCCCTTCTCGCCGGTGCGCTTGATCTGGTTCAGGCCGATGATGCTCAGGACGAGGCCGACGATGGCGACGAAGAACGAGCAGACGAATCCGGCGATGGCCATCGCGTTCCACGTCCTTTGCGCCGGATAGCCGTAGCCGTAGTAGCCGTACGGCTGGCTCGGATAGACGCCCTGCGGCGGGACGCCGTTCGCGGCGTAGCCGGTCTGCGTGTAGTCGGGCTGGCCCGACTGGCCCGACTGGCCGTACGCCGACTGATCGTAGGCCGGCTGGGCGTACGGGTTCTGCTGTCCGTACTCGGACTGGGGGTTCTGGCCGTAGTCGGGCTGCTGCTGGCCGTAGGCCGGCTGGGCGTACGGGTTGGCGTCGCCCTGCGGCTCGTAGGCGGGATTGGCGGAACCGGTCGACGCCGGCTGGGCGTAGGGCTGGGTCTGCGCGTCCTGCGGGACCGGATCGAACGGGTTCTGCCGGCCGGCGGTCGGCTGGGGCTGCTGCGCCGACGGATCGGCCTGGCCGTACGACTGCTGGCCGCTGCCGGAGTCCTCGGGATTGGTGGAAAACGGATTTGCCATGACGCCCTCCTCGTCGACATGTCGCCGAATCGCTGTTGATTGCTTGCACCCAGCTTACCGCGAAAGCATACGGTCGCCGCAAGGAATCATGGGAATCGCCCGAACGGATGCCGGGCGCGCACGCCGGTGATGGCAACGGAGCGGCGCCGGCGCGAATCCGACGCATAATGGAACGGGGCATCGAGACATCGCCCCGACGCTTCCGTCGCGAGGGGAATCGATACGAACGACGGGGCGGCACGCAGGCCATCGAATCATCGAGGAGGAACCATGGCAGTCAACGCATCGAAGGTGCTGATCATCGTCAACAACTGGGGCATCGAGGAGATGGAGCTGACCCGTCCGCTCAACGACCTCAAGGCCGCGGGCGCCGAGGTGACGCTCGCCGCGACCACGCTCGACCCGTGCGAGACCGTCGAGCACGACCGCTACGAGGGCGAGACGCTCACGCCGGACGCGAAGCTGTCCGACGTGCAGGCGGCGGACTACGACCTGCTGGTCGTGCCCGGCGGCACCTGCAACGTCGACCGCATCCGCGTGAACGAGGACGCGATCACGCTCGCGCAGGAGTTCGCGCACGAAGGCAAGCCGATCGCCGCGATCTGCCACGGCGCCTGGCTGCTGGTCAACGCCGGGCTCATCGCCGGCAAGACCGCGTCGCCGTGCCGCTACATCGCCGCGGACATCGAGAACGCGGGCGGCAAGTACGTCGACAGCCAGCTGACCATCGACGACGCGAACGGCTTCAAGCTCATCACCTCGCGCAAGCCCGACGATCTGGACTACTTCGTCGGCGCGATCAAGGACGCACTCGGCGACTGATCGCGATTCCCGACGGGCTTCCCTCGGCGAGGGAGTCAGGCGGCCCGCCGGCCGAACGCGGTCATCCCGCGTCGTTCCTGACGCGGAAGGCCGTTTCACGGGGCGCCACGTCGATCTCGTCGACGGCGACGGCATCGACGTGGCCCCAGCGCGGGCCGACCTTGAGCCGGGAGATGAACATGGCGACCGACGCGCGCGGGCCCTGCGCCTCGGCCTCGACGTCGCCGTTCCACAGGTTGCGCACCCAACCGGTCACGCCGGCCCCACGTGCGGCCTGATACGCGAAATAGCGGTATCCCACGCCCTGCACGAGGCCGGAAACGGTGGCGTGGATGCGGATGATGTCCCTGTCCTTCGTCATCTGTCGTGCCCGCCGTCAATCAGATGAAGGCGCGCGGGCCGAAGATCGCGGTGCCGACGCGCACGATCGTGGAGCCCTCCTCGATGGCGAGCGCCATGTCGTTCGTCATGCCCATCGACAGCTCCGTGCAGTGCTCGACGCCCTCCGCCCCGGAGGCGAGGATCTGGTCGCGTGTGCGGCGCAGGTGCGCGAAGCCGGCGCGGATCGTGCGTTCGTCGTCGACGTGCGCGCCGATCGTCATCAGACCCTGCAGCTCCAGTCCGCCCATCGCACCGATGCGCTTGGCCAAATCGATGGCGTGGCTCGGCGGGCAGCCGGACTTCGACGCCTCGCCGGATTCGTTGACCTCGAGCAGCACGCCGACCGTCATGTTCCGCATGACCGCGCGGCGGGCGATCTTCTCGGCGAGCTCGATCGAGTCGACCGATTCGATGGTGTTGACGACCGGCAGCACCTTGCCGATCTTGTTCGACTGCAGCTGGCCGATGAGGTGGAACGGCACGTCCTCGCCGAGCTTCAGGCCGCGTTCGGCGAGGCGCTTCGCCAGTCCGTCGGCCTTGGCCTGCACCTCCTGCGGACGGTTCTCGCCGATCAGGCGGATGCCCGCGTCGATCGCGGTGACGATCTCGCCGACGTCGCGCGTCTTGGTGGCGGCGAGCAGCTTGACCGAGCCGACCTCGCGCCCGGAGTCGACCTCGGCGGAGGCGACGGCGTCCATCGTGCGCCTGACGCCGTCGGCGATCTCGCGCGCACGCGCCTCGTCGATGATCTCGTTCGCCAAGTCCTTGTGGTCCATGTATGCGGTCATGGTTTGCGTCGCTCCCCTGTTCGATGGCCCCTAACGTTCGTTTCGATCTCATCGTAGTCGGGAAACACGGACTCAGCGAGAGGTCGCAGCCATCCTGTGGCGGGAATCTCTCGCTGAGCATGGTACCGGCGAGAGATTGCCGCCACCGACCGGCAGACATCTCTCGCGGACCGCTCTCAGCAAGAGGTTTGCGCCACCAGCTGGCAGATACGGCTCGCTCGCGGGGCGCCCGGCGAGAGATTTCCGCCACCGATTGGCAGGGATGGCACCCTCACACGCCGCCGCGGCTGAGGAAGATGCGCTCGCTGCCCTCGAGCGGGGTGCGACGACCCACCTCGGTGGATTCGCGCACGATCATCGGGCACTCGACGCTGGTCACGCCGTGATGCGGGCGCCCGTTGATAGCGTCGATGAGGAACTTCGCGGCCGTCTTGCCGATGAGCGAGATGTTGTTGTCGAACGTGGTGAGCGTCGGATGGACGTTCGTGCTGAACACGAACCAGTTGTCGTGGCCGATGACGGCGACGTCGTCGGGCACCCTCCTGCCGATCGTCATCAGACCGCGGACGGCGCCGCGCGCGATCTCGTCGCTCAGGCAGTAGATCGCGTCGAGGTCGGGATGACGGTCGACGAGCATCCTGGCGGCACGCTCGCCCCAATCCTCGCTCCACGCGTCGAACAGCACACCCACGGGCTGGAAATCGTACAGGCCGAAGGCGAGCCGCGCGCCCCTGACGCGGTCGCGCGCGGCTTGGAAGTCCTCGGATCCGGCCACGACGGCGATGTGGCGACGCCCCAGACTCAGCAGGTATTCGATGGCCTGCGTGCCGGCGCCGATGTTGTCGCAGATGATGCTGCAGTCCTCCGGATCGCGCGAGGGGTCGTACGTGTAGACGACCGGCAGTCCCATCGTGGTGCGCTCGTCGAGCGGCGGACGCGGGTTGGAGGTGTCGCCCACGACGATCAGCCCGTCCACGCCGTAGGCGGCGAGACGGTCGATGTGGCTCTTCTCGAGCGCCGGACGCCCGTGCGAGCTCATGAGCAGGGCGGCGTGGTTGGACGCGCCGAGCGTCGTCTCCGCGCCAGTGAGCAGTGGCAGGGAGAAGCGTCCGTTGTAGTCCGAGGTGATGAGTCCGACCAGTCCGGAGCGGCTGGCACGGACGGCGCGGCCGGAGCCGGAGGAGGCACCCGCACGATCGGCGGGGCGTTGGTAGCCGAGTCGGTCGGCGGCCATGCGCACGGCGCGCTGGGTCTCAGCGGAGATGCGGTCGGAGTGGTTGAGCGCCTTCGAGGCGGCCGACACCGACACGTTCGCCTCCCTCGCCACGTCGGCAAGGGTCACCTTGCGCGGTCTGCGCGGCTTGTCGGCATCGTTCGAGGTCTGCATTATCCCGTTTCCTCCCATTACGTAGATTAGCGAACCGATCCCCTCTCGCAAAGCCCTCGCCCGATACGGGTGCGCCCCGGCGGAATCGACGACTCCGTCGGGGCACACCCACGATTGGAAGGAAAGGAAGAAGAGAAAGGAGTTGTCCGGCCGGAGGATGTGCCGGGCGGCCGAGGCGCATCGCCTAAACTTTCCCAATGCGGAAGCCCCGCCCCGCGGCCTGTGGACGCACGCGCGCAACGACGAAAGGCCGCCGCACCCGCGTGACGGACGCGGGTCCGACGGCCTATGAAGATAGCCATGAAACCGGACCGTCGGCCCGGACCCGGGGATGCCCCGATCCGATGCCGGCGTGTGGTGGTGTGGTGGGTTTAGAAGTCGGAGTCGAACCAGACCTGCATCTGGCCGATCTCGCGGTTGGCCCACGCGTAGTACGGGATGAGCTTGAGGTCGTAGGACTTCTCCCCGACCGGATGCTCCTCGACGTCCGCGTACAGCGGGAACGACTCGTCGTCGTGCGTGCGCTTCGTGGCCGGGACGGTGATGACCTCCACGCCGTCCAGCTCGCCGAAGTGGTACTCCGCCCTGGCGCGGGACGCGTCACGGCTGGCGATGTGGTAGTTCCACAGCGGAGCCGAGTTGTCGGCCTCCTCCGCGCAGTACACGACCGGGCCGCGCATGACCGCGATCTTGCCGATGTCGTGGCGCACCAGGGTCTTGGAGCGCATGAACTTCACGGCCATGTCCAGGTCCAGCGTGATCTCGGTGGCGCCCGGGGTCAGCTCGATCGTGACGAACCCGTCCACGACCGGCAGACGGCGCGCGTCCTCGCCGTTGACGGTCAGCTCGTGCTTCGACGCCGACCAGCTCGGGATGCGCACCAGGAAGCGCACCGGGTCCGAGCCCTCCGGCACGTCGACCGTGAACTCGATGTGGCCGTCCCACGGGAAGTTCGACTTCTGGGAGACCTTCACGCCGTCGAAGAACTCGGCGTCGTTCGCGATGAACTGATGGGCGACGATCTCGCGGCGATCCTCGTGCACCGTGTACAGGTAGCGGTCCACGGAGGCGATCAGACGCGCGATGTTGGCCGGGCAGCAGGCGCAGCCGAACCACTCGGCGCGGTGCATGAGCACGTGGTAGCGGTCCGGGTTGTGCTCCGTGGCCTCGGGGTCGGCCTCGAGCGCGTTCACGTAGTAGAAGTGCTTGCCGTCCAGCGCGATGCCCGCGATGGAGCCGTTGAACAGCTCCTTCTCGAGCACGTCGGCGTACTCGCCCTTGGTCTCGAGCTCGAGCATCTGGCGCGCCAGGAAGCTCATCGCCACGGAGGCGCAGGTCTCGCCGTACATCGTGTCGCTCGGCAGGTCGTAGTCGTAGGTGAACGCCTCGCCCACATGGGTCGAGCCGACGCCGCCGGTGATGTACATGCGCTTGGTGACGATGTTGCGCCACAGGCGCTTGGCGGTCTCCTCGAGCTCCTTGTCGCCGGTCAGACGGGCGACGTGCGCCACACCGGTGAGCATATAGCCGACGCGCACCGCGTGGCCCTCGGCGGTCTGCTGCCGGCGGATCGGGCGGGCGGTCTGGGTGTACTCGTGCGTCCAGCCGCGCATCTGCGGGAAGATGTCGGTCGTGCCGTCGCCGATCTTCTCGTTCTGCTTGTCGTAGAAGCTCGGGTCCTTGCCGCGCACGTCGATGAAGAACTTCGCGAGGTCGAGGTACTTGCGCTCGTGGGTGACCTCGTACAGGCGGGAGAGCGCCAGCTCGATCTCCGGGTGGCCGTCGGCGCCGGGGATCTTGCCGTCCTCCTCGCCGAAGTTGGCGTCGAGGCAGGCGGCCATCTTCTCGGCGACCTCGAGGGCCTGCTGGTTGCCGGTCACCTCGAAGTACGCCACCGCGGCCTCGATGTAGTGGCCCATCACGTACATCTCGTGGGACTGCTGGATCTGGGTGAAACGCTCACGATCGGCGAACGCGCCGGACCTGATGATGTACGGGGTGTCGAGGTAACCGTCCTCGCGCTGGGCGCGCGCGATCAGATCGACGAGCTTGTCGCACAGCTGCTGCAGCTGCTCGTCCGGCTCGTAGGCGAGGGCGTACGCGGCCTCCTCGAGCCACTTGTACACATCCGAGTCCTGGAAGACGAACCCCTTGAACTCGCCCTCCTCGTCACCCGCCGCGATCCGCAGGTTCCGCACCGCGCGGCTGTAGTGGTAGTCGATGTCCTGCTTCGCGCCCGACGGATCACGCGGGATGTCGATCCTCTGCTCGTCGTTGATCACGGCCCACTGGTACGGAATCACCTCCTTCGCCACATTCTCCCGATAATGCTTCCAAAACGGCGACGTCACCGTAACACGCTTCGGCCCGTCCGAGGTGTGGATCGTCTCAGTCATCATTGAACCTTTCTTGTGTGCTCTCTCCGGGGCGCGCCGTCGGTCGTTGACGGGGTCGCCGGGGTATTTTTGGGTAGGCTTGCGCAGGGGTGGGGTGTTTACTCGGCAACCGGGCTGTTCAGTCGGGGGAGGCGGACCGGCCTACGGCCGGGCTGTGTTTATCAGCCCTTTACCGCTCCGCCTCCGGCCCTGCAATTATTGACTTCGCTTCGCGAAGACTCATCGTTGGCTTCGGCACTGTCGTGCCTCAGCCTGGTGCCTGCTGGAAGCCCACCGGGCTTCCAGCCAAGGGCTGCGGCGCTAGCCGTCAGCCCTTGACGGCACCAGCCATGAAGCCCTTGACGTAGTACTTCTGGAGGGCGAGGAAGAGGATGGCGCAGGGGATGAGGAGGACGACGACGCCGGCCTCGGTGGCGCCGTAGTCGATGACGCCCATGGTCTGCTGGCGCATGTTCACCATCGCGAGCGGCAGGGTGCTCTTCACGGAGGAGGACAGGTACAGCGGAATCATGAAGTTGTTCCACGCCTCGAGGAAGGCGAGCAGGCCGACGGTGACCATCGAGGGCTTGACGACCGGCACGAGGATCTTGAACAGTGCCTGGAAGGAGTTGCAGCCGTCGACCATGGCGGCCTCCTCCATGTCCTTCGGGATCGCGTCGAATGCGTTGCGCATGATGAACGTCGACATCGGCAGCTGGAACAGCGTGATCACGAGGCCCACGCCGAGCAGGGTGTCGTTGAGGCCGATGTCCTTGAACCAGACCATCAGCGGGATCAGCAGCGAGGCGTACGGCACCATCAGGATGGACAGGGTGACCATGAAGCCGAGGTTGCGGCCCGGGTAGTCGAAGCGGGAGAAGGAGTAGCCGGCGAGCGTGCAGACGACCACGGAGAAAACCACGGCCACGGCGCTGACGACGATGGAGTTGAACAGGTACTTGGGCAGGCCCTCCTGATAGCCGAACAGCGTCAGGTAGTTGGCCACGCCCCAACCCTTGGACTGGGCCGAACCGGCCTGCGGGCTGAAGGAACTGACCACGACCCAGATGAGCGGGCTGATGAAGATGAGGGCCAGCAGGCCTTCGAGGATTCGAGCGATGACGCGCTTCCACAACGGGGTAGTCATGATGTGTTACCTCCCCTTTCTCACTTGGTGTTGTCGCGCATGCCGCGCATCTGGATGGAGTTGATGATGACGAGGGCGACGAGCACGATCAGCGACAGCGCCGCGGCCATGCCGAGGTCCTTCTTGGAGTCGAACGCGAAGTTGTAGATGAGCTGGACGACGGTCATCGTGGAGTTGTTCGGGCCGCCCTTGGTCAGGATGAAGAACTGATCGAAGGCGAGGATCGAACCGGTGACGCAGTAGACGAGGCACATCACGATGGTCGGCTTCATCAGCGGCAGGGTGATGGAGCGGAAGATGCGCCAGGTGCCGGCGCCGTCCATGCGGGCCGCCTCGTAGAGGTCGCCCGGGATGGCCTGCAGACCGATCATCATGAGCAGCATGTAGTAGCCGGAGAAGCGCCAGACGATGACGACGATCGTGGCCCACAGCGCGGACTGGCCGGTGGCGAGCACGGAGCCGCCCTCCTGCATGAGGCCGAGGGAGCTCAGCACCTTGGTGAGCGGGCCGACCTGCGGGGAGTAGAGGGCGTAGAACAGCAGGGACGCGGAGGCGAGACCGGTCGCGGACGGCAGCAGGAAGCAGGTCCTCAGGACGTTGTTCCACTTGGTCGACTCCTGCACGATCAGGGCCATGCCAAGGCCGAGGATGAGCAGGAAGATCGTGACGATCACCGTGTATTCGAGGGTGAATCCGATCGAGGGCCAGAACAGCTTGTTGTTGACGACCTCGACGAAGTTATCCGGGAAGTTGACGCCGCGGTTGCCGCCCAGCAGACTCCAGCGGGAGCATGCCATGATGACCAGCAGCACGATCGGCACGAAGAACAGGACGATGATCATGGCCCAGTCGGGCAGGGCGTACAGGATGCCTCGCTTGAACGCCTGCGCCTTGGCCGTGGACTTGTGCTCGGGCACTGCCGCGGCGGACTTGGAAACACTTGACATGCTTCACTCCTTTGTGGATGTGGAAATGGTGATCGAAGAGATCGAAGAGTTCGGATGCAATCCGTTATCGGGGCCGATTCCTGTTGTGGAGATAAGGAGAAAGGAAGGAGATGAGAAACAGGAGATGGAATCGGCCTCGGCAGCAGGCCACATACGTGATGTGCGATTGATGGGGTGTCTCCCCGGCCGGCTTCACGGCCGGACCGGGGAGGCTGTTCGGTTATGCGCCTGGAGTCAGGCGATGCGGACGATCGAGCGACCGATCAGTTGCCGGCGAGGACGTCGGTGACGGCCTGGTTGTCGGCCTTGAGGTCGGACTTGCCCCAGACGGCGTTCTGGACGAGCAGCTGCCACGGGGAGCCGGCGGCGTTGAAGCCCTCGTTGAAGGCCGCGGACTTCGGGGTCTGGCCGTTGCCGTCGATGATCGTGGAGTTGATGGTCTGGATGCGCGGGTCGGCGTCCTTGTAGGCGGTCTTCAGGGTCTCGATGTTGGAGGCGGTGTAGCCGTTGTCGGCGAAGACTTCCTTCTGGGTGTCGGACTGCATCAGCCAGTAGAGGAAGTTCCAGGCCTGGGCGACGTGCTTGGAGTCCTTGGAGATGCCCATCGCGTCACCGCCGAGGAACGTGGAGGTCTTGCCTTCCTTGGTGCCCGGGATCGGGGTCACGCCGACCTCGAAGCCGCCGGACTTCTCGGCATCGAAGATGTCGTTGAGGGAGGTGTTCGGGTAGGGCATGACGCCGATCTTGCCGTTCGCGAACGGAGCGGTCCAGGTCGCGCCGGTCTCCTCCTTGGAGCCCGCGCCGAGGCCGTTCTTGGTGTTGGCCAGCTCCTTATAGGCGTCCAGGACGGCCTTCATCGAGGAGTTGTTCAGCGTGGCGGCGGTGCCGTCGTCGTTCATGACGGACTCACCGTCGGCCCACACGGACGGGAAGAGGTCGAAGACCAGGGCGCCACCGGACTGGCCGGCGAGGTAGGAGCCCGCGACGCCGTCCTTGTTGAGGGCGGCGACCTTCTTGGCCTGCTCGGTGAAGTCGGCGATGGACTTCGGGCCCTGCTCCGGGTCGAGTCCGGCCTCCTTGTAGAGGGCCTTGTTCCAGACCATGACGGAGACGTCGGTGATGAACGGCAGCGTGTGCTTGGCGCCGTCCACGGTGCCGGCCTCGATGTGGCCCTGCTGCAGGTCCTTGAGGTTGTCGAGTCCGTCGATCTGCTTGGTGATGTCGGCGAAGATGCCCTCGGAGGCCCAGTACGGGATGCGCACGACGTCGCCGGCGAGGATGTCCGGCAGGGAGTCGGTCTGCGTGGCGCCGCCGACCTTGCCTTCCATGTCGTCGTTCGGGATGATCTCGAGCTTCACCTGGTTCTTGTGGCTCTTGTTGTACGCCTCGACGACGCCCTTGGCCTGACGCTCCAGTGGGGAGCGGGTCCACATGGTGATCGTCGTGCCGTCATCGGTGCCCTTGGCGGGGATGTCGGAGGTATCGGCGGCACCGGTGCTGCTGCCACCACCGCAGGCGGCCAGAGGGATCAGCATTGCCGCGGCGGCGATGCCGGCAAGGGCTCGGGTGATCTTGTTGAAAGCCATAATCGCTTCTTTCTCTAATGGTTTCCGCTCTACTACGAGTGGCGGCGACGGAACTGCCCGTCACCTGGCCTTTCGCCCTGTTCGCCTCTTCGTCGGAACAGGTCCTCTGCGAAAGTCTGGTGCCAGTATAGGAAAAATTGCGAAAGCTGCATCGACAATCCCGCGCATGCGAAATTTTTCGCATAATCGAAGCGGTTCGACACAAAAAGCGCCAATTTGTCAATCGATTGTCATCGGCCATTTTCCAACGATTTGACGGCGTGTTGCAGTGAAACCACAAAAGTAAACATGGAACACACTTTTTGTTACATTTTCTCTTTCCGAGGAAAAATCAACGCCTCCTCCGCCACGCCGAGGCCCCTTTCGGATGAAAATTTTCGCACGCGCGTATACAATTGCGCGCTATACAGAGACGTACCGGCCACCGAGCCGCCCAACGATCGCCACCGTCATCATCGTGACGACGAACCCGAGGAACCATGAGCACGACAGACCAGACAGCAGGACGAACCGCCAGGCTTGAGGACGTGGCCGCGATGGCGGGCGTCTCGCTGGCGACGGCGTCCAAGGCGTTGCACAACAAGCCGCGCATCAGCGAGGACACCCGTCAGCGCGTGATGGAGGCGGCCCGACGGCTCAACTATTCCCCCAACAAGCTCGCCCAGTCGCTGGCCAACGGCACCTCCGGACTCATCGGTCTGGTCACCTCGGACCTCAACGGCCGCTTCTCCACGCCGATCCTCATCGGCGCCGAGAACGAGCTGCGCGCGCAGTCGACCTCCGTGCTGCTGGCCAACGCACGCGGCGACGCGATCCTCGAGCGGCAGCATGTCGAGAAGCTGCTGTCCCTCAAGGTCGACGGCCTGCTCATCGTGCAGTGCGAGACCAACCCGCGCCCCTCGCTCGGGCGCAACTGGGGCGTGCCGCTGGTCTACGCCTATGGCCCTTCGACCGACCCGGCCGACTGCTCGGTGGTGTGCGACAACGTCGAGGCCGGGCGCATGGCCGTCAACCACCTCATCTCCTGCGGCCGTCACAAGATCGCGATCATCGGCGGCGACGAGACGTTCACCGCGGCCACCGACCGCACGAAAGGCGCGCTCGAGGCGCTCGCCGAGTTCGGTCTCGAGCCGGCCGGCCCCCTGCGCTACGGCCGCTGGGACGAGAACTGGGGCCGCGCCGCCACCCGTCTGCTGCTCGACCAGGGCGTCGAGTTCGACGCCGTCGTCTGCCAGTCCGACATGCTCGCGCGCGGCTGCATCGACGTGCTGAAGCAGCAGGGCATGAAGATCCCGGACGACGTGGCGGTCATCGGCCACGACAACTGGGACGTGCTCACCAAGAACTCACGCCCGGCATTGACCTCGATCGACAACGAGACCGAGCTCATCGGCCGTCGCGCCGCACGCAACCTGATGGACGCCATCAACGGCCGCCCGCATCACGGCATCGACTACGTGCCGTGCCGGCTCGTCCAGCGCGAGTCGACGCTGCCGCTCGACTGAGGTCGGGCACCGTGCTCCTCTACGTCATCCGAGCGACGTCGCGCGCGGCGCGGCCGCGGAATCACGGATGACGAGCTCGCCGGGCAGCTCCACGTGACGCGACGGCAAATCGTCGCCGCGCGAGCGCGCCTCGAGACGCTCGACGAGCAGCCGGGCCGCGCGACGGCCGGCCGCGGCGAAATCCTGCCGGGCCGTGGTCAGCGCCGGCGACCAGACCTCGGCC
Source organism: Bifidobacterium santillanense (assembly GCF_018555385.1). Taxonomy (GTDB): domain Bacteria; phylum Actinomycetota; class Actinomycetes; order Actinomycetales; family Bifidobacteriaceae; genus Bifidobacterium; species Bifidobacterium santillanense. The sequence goes on along the minus strand of NZ_JAFEJS010000011.1, from coordinate 64,225 downwards.
AGCGGGTGATCGTCGAATCCGACGACGCTGACGTCGTCGGGCACGCGCACACCCTCGTCGTTCAGCCCGCGTATCAGCCCCATCGCGATCTCGTCATTGCCGGCGAAGACCGCGGTCGGTACGTCGCCCCGGGCGAGCTCCCGGCCGATCGCGCGCGCGTCCTTCGGGTCCCACGTGCAGTGCAGCACGTCGGGCACCGGCCGTCCGGCCGCACGCAGCGCCGCCTCCCAGCCCGCGGTGCGGCTGTACCCGCCGCCACCGCCGGGGATCGTCACATGCACGACGCTCCGATGTCCCAGCCCCAACAGATGCTCGGTGAGCTCGCGTCCGGCCTGGTTCTCGCACAGGTCGATCTGGTCGAGTTCGGCCATGCCTTCCACCGGATCGCCGGCGATCGCGACCTTGGCGACCGAATCGGGCAGCATCGCGAGCGCCTCGCGCGCGGCCGCATCGTAGTTGAGCACGACCACGCCGCCCGGATTGAGGTCCATCACCATGTTGACCGAGGAGCGCAGCGTCGCCGTCGAGCCGCCGTCGAGCTTGGCGATCGTCACCGGATAGCCGCTTACGCGGGCCTCGTCCTCGACGCCCTGGATCGTCATCGCCGAACCGTACAGCGTGGTGTTGCTCGACAGCACGGCGATCGACTGCACGGCCGAGTTCACGAGTCCGCGCGCGACGCGGCTGGGCCGGTAGTCGAGCAGCGCGATGGCGTGGGCGATGCGCGCGCGACTCTCCTCGCTGAGCTTCGGCGAATCGTTGAGGTAGCGCGACACCGTCGACACCGAGACGTCGGCGAGCGCGGCGACATCCTTGATCACGGGCGCGCGCTTGCCCGCCCGATGCGGCCGGCCTCCCGTCGTCGTCGCCGGCGACTGCGCCGATGACGCCGACGTCCGTTGTTCCCGCTCGTGCGACTGCTCCGGTTGCTGCTGATCGTGTTCCATCACCCGCCAAGTATACGGCCGGCTCCCTCCCCGCCACGGGCGCCGCACGGCGGTCGCGGACCGTTTTCGTGGTATCGATACCACGATTGAAATCACAATGATTACGAATCACCGTTGACATTTTGTGGTATCGATACCACGAACTATGATGAGCCTCGTCAAGCACCACCGACGCAAATCCATGACAACGAGGTATGACATGCAGATGACCACCATCACCATCGGCCGGCCGACGACGGCCGGAGATTCCGGATCCACGACGCGGCACTCGCCGACCGACGCCCCGATCACCGCGACAATCGGACTCGCCGAGGGTCGGCTCCCCCACATCGTCTCGATCACCCGCGGGCCCGCGCCCGCGACGGCGACGTCCGCCGCCGGCCCGGACCCGCAGTTCCCGCAGACGCTCGACGCGGGGCTCGCCGTCGGCGAATCGCCGACGATCCTGCCCACGCAGGCCGAGGGCTGGACCGGCACGCCCGCGATCCAGGTGTCGCGCGGCGGCGTGGAGCTGTTCCCCTCGTTCGCCGTCACGACGACCTCGCACACGGCGAGCGCCTTCACGTTCGCCGCCGAGGACCGCGAGGCGCGCCTCGCGTTGGGCGGCACGCTGGAGATCGGCCCGGAGGGCCTGCTGCGCGTCGACGTCGCGCTGACCAACTCGTCCGACGCCGACGCCCCGCTCGTCGTCAACCGCCTCGCCCCGGTGGTGCCGCTGCCGCCGCAGGTGAGCGAGATCGAGTCCTGCACCGGCCATCATCTGCGCGAGCGCGCGCTGCAGCGCCAGAGGCTCACCGAGGGCGTGTTCGCGAAGGAATCGCGCATGGGCCGGCCGAACTTCAACGCGACGACGCTGCTGACCGCCGGCGAGCGCGGGTTCGGCTTCGAGCACGGACTGGTCGTCTCCGCGCACGTCGCGTTCAGCGGCAACAGCACGACGTTCGTCGAGCGCACGCCGTACACGCACGGCGTGATCGGCGGCGGCGAGCTCACCTACGCGGGCGAGATCACGCTCGCCCCGGGCGAGACGTATCGCGCGCCGCGGCTGCTCGTCGCGCTCGGCGAGGGCCTCAACGACGTGTCGGCGCGCTTCCACGCGTACCTGCGCGCGCGGCATCCGGAGCTCGCCAGGCCGCGTCCGGTCATGCTCAACACGTGGGAGGCGATGTACTTCGCGCAGAGCGAGGGCAAGGTGATCGCCCTCGCCGACCATGCCGCCGAGGTGGGCGTGGAGCGCTTCGTCATCGACGACGGCTGGTTCAAGGGCCGTCGCGACGACACGAAGGCGCTCGGCGACTGGCAGGTCGACGCCACGCTCTGGCCGGAGGGCCTCGGCACGGTCGCCCATCACGTACACGATCTGGGCATGGAGTTCGGCCTGTGGTTCGAGCCGGAGATGATCAGCCCGGATTCGGACGTGGCGCGCGCCCATCCCGACTGGATGCTCGCGCCGAACGCGACGCGCCTGCCAGTGGCGTCGCGCGCGCAGCAGGTCATCGACCTGACGAATCCGGAGGCCGCCCGCTACGTGGAGGCGGCGATCGACACGCTCGTCGGTGAATACCACATCGACTACATCAAGTGGGACCACAACCGGTTCCTGACCGAACCGATCTCCCCCGCGTCGGGCCGTCCGGCCGTGCACGGGCAGACCGAAGCGTTCTACGCGATCGTGGACCGGCTGCGCGCGCGGCATCCGGGACTGGAGATCGAGTCCTGCTCGTCGGGCGGCGGCCGCATCGACGCGGGCGTGCTCGAGCGCTGCTCGCGCGTGTGGGCGTCCGACTGCACCGATCCGATCGAGCGCGCGGACATCCAGCGCGGCACGTCGCTGCTGGTGCCACCGGAGATGATCGGCGAGCACATCTCGGAGTCGCCGAACCATGCGACCCGTCGCGCCACGTCGCTCACCACGCGCGCGGCGATGGCGTTCTTCGGCCATCTCGGCATCGAGTGGAACATCATGAAGCTCGGCGACGCGGATCTCGCGCGGATCAAGCGCTGGGTGGACCTGTACAAGGCCCGTCGCGCCGCGATTCCGCAGGGCGTGCTCGTGCACGCGGATGCGCCGGATCCGGCGGTGAGGGTCGACGGGCTCATCGCCCCGGACCGTTCGCGCGCGGTGTTCCGCTTCGCGGCGGTGGCCTCGTCCGAGGAGTATCCGTACGGACTGATCAGGCTGCCCGGACTCGATGAGTCGGCCCGCTACCGCATCCGCCCGCTCGGCGGCGTGGACCTGTACGAGGACGAGTTCAGCCCGAACTGCCGCACGAAGCTCGGCTGGTGGACCGATGAGGGCGTGGTCGTGGACGGCGCGACGCTCGGCCAGTGGGGCGTGCGCCCGCCGCAGCTCGCGCCGGAGCACGCCGTGCTCATCGAGGCGACGCGGGAGTAGTACCCGAGTCGATTCCCCTCAATCTCAACGCCGTCGCGGCGCCGTGGACGCGCGTTCGACCAGATCACCGGCGATCAGGTCGAACATCGTCCACGCCTCGCCGCGGCGGCGGTCGTTCACCACGTCGTCGATCTGCTCCTTGAGCAGGGCCACCGCATGCTCGCCCGCTTCGGTGAAGCGCTGGCGGACGGTGGTCAGCGGCGGGTTCCACACCTTCGAGAGCGTGTGGTCGTCGAATCCGGCCACGCTCACATCCTCCGGCACGCGACGGCCGGCGAGCGCGAGCCCGCGCATCAGTCCCATCGCGACCTCGTCGTTGCCGGCGAAGATCGCGGTGACGGACGGGTTGCCGCCGAGCCTGCGGCCGATCTCGACGGCGTCCTCGGCGTCCCATGTGGTATCGATCGGCGCCGGCGCGGGCACCTTCGCGTCGCTCAGCGCCATGCGCCAGCCGTCGGCGCGGGCGTCCACGTCGGCCGGCACGGAGACGTAGTGGACCGTCTCGTGGCCGAGGGCGAGCAGGTGCCGGGTCATCGCGTAGGCGCTGTCGTATTCGCACAGTTGGATCTGCGCCCGCCGCTCGTGCCGCGGACCGCCGATGATCACCATCGGCGTGCTCGCGGGGATGCGGGAGACCACGCTGTCGGTCAGCCGGTCGAAGTCGATGAGGATGACGCCGGCCGGACTGCGGTCGAGGCAGGAGCGCACGCTGGAGAGCATGTGCTCGCCGCCGCGCGGGTCGAGCACGCAGATCGTGATCGGGTAGCCGATCTCCTGCGCCTTGCGTTCGATGCCGAAGATGGTCTGCGTGCGCCCGTAGAGCCTGGTGTCGGCCGACATCACGGTGATCGACTCGCTCATGTCGAGCGCGAGGGCGCGCGCGATCGGATTGGGGCGGTAGTTGAGCTTCTCGATGGCGGCGGCGATCGCCTCGCGCTTCTTCTCGCTCACGCGCTCCGGATCCTTGAGGTAGCGCGACATCGTCGGCACGGAGACGTTGGCCACGGCCGCCACGTCACGGATGGACGGTGCGTTGCCTCGCTTCGTTCTGGGCATGAATCCTCCTCGCCCGGTTCGTCTGTCCACCGGGGATACCGGGCCATTCTATGCGGTTGGTGATACCGGTACAAAAATGCGCTCCCCGGCATGGGGAGCGCATGTGCGGTCAGGACGTTACGGCCATGACGGGCCGGACGATCACGCGGTGGCGATCGCGGCCTTCCTGGCGCCGTCCTTGTGGGTCAGGCGCCAGACGGCGACCACGGCGATCATGATCGCGAAGCCGACGGTGAACCACGGGAACGGGGCGGCCGGGTCGGTGGAGCCGGTGATCGCGGCGATGGCCTTCATCGCAAGCGGCGAGGCGAAGACGCCGACGTGGAAGGACAGGATGATCATCGTGGACCAGAACGCCTGGGAGCTCTTGGTGGCGTACTTCGGGATGCGGTTGCACAGGAACGGTCCGAGGATCGGGCCGGGGAAGTTGAACAGGAAGAACCCGGCGACGAGCACGGCGTAGTTGCTGCCGGCGACGGAGACGAGCAGGCAGCCGAGGAAGTAGATGCCCATGCCCACGTAGTAGGTGCGGTCGCCGAACCTCTTCTCGAGGAAGCCGTACACGAAGCCGGCCACGACGGCGAACAGGATGCCGACGGAGATGATCACGGAGGAGTCGTGGTGCGGGTCGTTCAGGATCTTCTGGGCGATCTCGGCGAAGCGGACGTTGATGGCGTTGAAGAACACCATGTACAGGGCGGCGCACACGCAGAACGCGCCGAGCAGCGGGCTGGTCCTGTCGGGGTAGGTGTTGACGTTGCCCTCGTCCTCCATGTCGGAGGAGCCGGACTTGTCGAGGTGGACGTCGGGGACCTGGATCCAGAACCAGATGAGGACCGGGAAGGCGAACAGGTAGACGACGAAGGCGCCCTGCCAGCCGGCGATGAGCACGAACACGGAGACCAGGGCGGTCATGATGGCCTGGCCGAGGTTCTCGGTGGCGCCGCGGATGCCGAGCAGGGTGGCGCGGCGGTTGCCGGAGTACATCATCTGGATGAGGGTGATGACCAGCGAGTTGTACAGGCCCAGGCCCATGCCGAAGAGCACGCGGGCCGCCATGACGACCGCGAAGTTGGTGGCGAACATCGGCACGAACGCGGTGATGCCGACGAGGAACAGGCCGGCGCCGATGACCTTCTTCAGGCCGAAGAAGCGGGCGAGCGCCGGGGAGATGAGCAGGGTGATCAGGGCGGTCAGCGACGGCGTGGTCGACAGCAGCTCGGCGGACGTGTTGTCGACGTTGAGCGCGCGGCCCAGCTGCGGGATGACGCCGTTGACGACGCTGTAGCTGGTGAGGAACAGGGAGGCGGACAGCATCGGCAGGATGACCGAGAGGCTGTTGACATCCTTCTTCTTGGATGACATGGGGGTTTCCTTTGGTTTGGTTGGGTTGTGGTGGTTGGTTGACGGAAGGATTCGGCGCTGGCGGAAGGGGCCGGGTCCGGCTCAGTCCTTGGGCGCGACGAGGAACGTGCGGGAGGCGTGGCCGTCGCCGGGCACCCGCACGGCGGCGCGGCCATGGGCGGCGTCCCAGGAGACGGGCCATGCGTCGACGTCCTTGTCCGGGAAGATCGGGGTGACGGTCGCGTCGCGGCCGTGGCACCTCGGCAAATCGAGCGCGACGGTGCCGCCATCGGAGTCACGGTCCCAGACGGTGACGAGCGCGTAGTCGGGCGCGTACAGGCCGTAGGCGACGACTCTGTCGGTCCAGCCCGGCAGGCCGAGCGGCCAGAACGGCGTGGACGAGGCGATGACCGGCTGCACGTACCTCTTGTACTGGGCGATCGACTCCTCGACCAGCGTGCGCTGCTCGTCGCTCATGCGGTTGATGTAGCCGGACAGGAAGTAGCGGCCGAGGAACGTCGTGTTGATGTTGACGGCGCTCTCCTCGACGCCCATCGTGGACTGCGGGTAGGCCCAGCTGCCGGCCTGTTCGGGCAGGACCATCATCGGCGCGGTGGCGGCGATCGTCGGGTACAGGCGGAAGTCCTGCTGATCGGAGGTGGACTGCACCTGGAAGCGGGAGGTCTGCGCGAAGTCCTCGCGCATGCCGCCGGAGGAGCAGTTCTCGAGGATCAGGTCGGGGTGGCGGCGGTGCACGCCGTCCACCCAGTCGAGGTAGGCGCGGTTGTGGCCGAGCAGGCCGTCGCCGAGCGAGTCGGAGTCGACGTCGGTGCCGATGCCGGGCTGGACGTTGTAGTCGAACTTGAAGTAGCCGACGCCGTACTCGTCGACGAGGCGGTCGACGACCGTGTCGAGGTGTTTGCGCGCCTCGGGGCTGCGCAGGTCGAGCACGTAGCGCTCCTGCTCGACGACGCGGTGGCCGTTGCGCATGAAGAACGCGGAATCGGGGAGCTTGTCCGCCATCGGGCTTTTGACGCCGATGACCTCGGGCTCGAGCCACAGACCCGGGACCATGCCGGCGGCGCGGATCGCGTCGACGACCTCGCCGAGGCCCTTCTTCCCGGGGAAACGGGTCCTGGACGGCAGCCATTCGCCGACAGTCGGCCACCAGTTGCCGGAGTCGTCGTACCAGCCGCAGTCGATGCAGAAGATCTCGATGCCGACCTTGGCGGCGGCCTCGATGAGCGGCAGTTCCTTCTCGGTGGTCGGGTCGCCGTAGATCGTGTTCATGTAGTCGTTGAAGATGACGCGCGGACGGGCGTTGTCGACGTGGTCCGGCTGCGTGCGCATCGCACGACGGTAGTCGGTGACGGCCCTGACGACGTCGTCGAAGTCGCCGCCGAGCGCGACCGACGCCGGGACGGTGGCGAAGGTCTCGCCGGGCTTGAGGTTCCTTGCCCAGCCGTGGTCGACGCTGGTCGGACCGGTCAGGGCCATGTAGGCGTCGGCGGTGTCCTCGCCGATGTCCCAGCGCCATGCGCCGTTGTGCTCGATCTGGAACAGCCACGCGAGGCCGAACGTCTTGGACTGCTCGATGGCGAGCGGGGCGAAACGGCCGGTGGACCAGGTGCTGGTGGACACGACGCGGTGCTCGCCGCGCGGGTCGACGTTGGTGAGCTCCTCGGCCATGTCCGGGAAGTAGTCGCGCAGGGGCGTGGCGTGCCAGCGGCCCTCGGCAAGCCAATCGTACTTGCCCTCGATGGACTCCCATGCGGCGAGGTCGGCCTGCTGGCCCTCCGGCGCGCCGAACGCGGACGCCCAGCTGGTGATCTGCTCGATGCTCAGCGGAGGCTCGGTCTTGTCGGCGTTGGTGTTGGTGACGGTCGCATAGGTGCGGAACATCGGGATGCCGTTAGGCAGCTCGTAGGTGACGGTCACGGCGACGCCCTGCTCGGGGTCGGCGACCTCGACGTCGAGGCGCTTGACGCCGCGGGCCTTATCCTCGGACTCCCTGTGACCCACATAGCGCAGGTCGCGGCCGAGGGTGGTGTGGATGAGCTTGTCGCAGGCGATCCAGTGGCCGGTGCCGGCGATCTCCATCTCGACGATCGGGATGCGGTGGTCCAATACCGCCTTGACCGTTCCGCCGCCTTCGGTCGTCGCCTCGACCGACGCGACGGACACCGGGGACTCGTCGTCCCATTCGAACCGCAGGGTCAGCGCGTCATTGCCCCACGAGAAACCGTTCGCCATTGCGTTCCTCCTCGATGCACACCACGGGCGTCCGACTTCGGGGCGTCGGCCACGGTCCGGCGTCACCGCCGTGCCCGTTGCCGCCTTCATCCGCGACGCGCATCATGCCGGTCGGCCCGAACCGCACATCGTCCGTGCCGACCTTCGTTTTCCGTTGTCGTACGACACTATATTTTGATACCGGTATAAAGTCAAATCAGAACGCAACCATCCTTGGAATTTCAGGCGTTTCTCCCATTGTTATCATTTCTTTATTTCAACGGTTTCATACTATCGAGGACCGTGAGGCCAAGGTCTGCGCACGGAAGACGCCGATCATCCCGGGAACAACATGATCCGGCCCCTCTTTCGCATCACGCGCCAGACCTGCCACTTCTTCAACGGCATCGGCCTGCCGCTGCCCTCTTCCGCATCACGCACCGGACCTGCGCCTAAGGGATCCTGCCGGATCCGACTACACCCCTGATTACCCGCCACCCCCACCATGACCGTACGCTGAGCCCTCCTAGGCGTACGTCTTCCGTGGCCCGACCGGTCCTACCCCCTGTTTTCGTACGCCAAGCGATGGCCAGCATACGAAAACAGGGAGTTCGACCCGAATACCCACCGACAACGTACGCCAGGACGAACCCAACGTACGAAAAGCGGGGGTTGGGATGTGGAACCACGGGGAACGTACCCGATTCCCGACGTGCCGGCGCATCCCCGTCCACCGGCGAGATATGAGGCCACGGGGAACGTACCCGGCCCCAACATGCGGCAACGTGAACCCATTCCAGCCGGGTCGGAACCACGGGGAACGTACCCGTCCTCCAACAGGAACCCACCGACGGCCGGAATCGGAGGAAACATAACCGGACCCACGGGCCGGCGAGTCGAATCACCATGGACGACCGACCCAAGGCACCCCGACCTCGGAGAGCATACGAACCAAGGGCTTCTGCGCCACGACGTCGTCGTAATCGCAGTGAAGGACCGTCGTGACTCCAAGCGTCCGCAACGTCTGGTCTCGGTTCAGCTGGGCACCGACCACCTGTTTCACCGATCGACGTCCGGCCATGGAGGGATCGGAGTATTTGCGCATGCCGTCGTATTCCAGCACGATGATCCGCCCGTCATGAAGACGCCATAGGAAATCCACGCGGAACGTGCGATCCGCGGTTCGGAACTCCACCTGGAACTCGGGTACGGCGAATCCGCTGAGCACCGTCACGCCGTAGGTCATCGACTCGCCACCGTTCTCGCACTTGCCGTTGGCATACCTGAGCGCTCTCTCCACCGCAGTGCAGTCGGCGCGCATCCCGCGACACACCGCCCGCACCTCATCCATATCCACTCCCCTGCGGATGGCGGAGTCGAACATCGGCAGGGCCTGCAGGAACGAAGCTTCCGACGCGCAGTCCACCAGCGATCTCGCGGCACCGGTAACGGGAATACCCGCAACCATCACGGGCCGGATCGCCGGCACGAAGACACGCCGCAACGTATAGGCCCCCTGGGCCAAGGGCGTCCTGTCGCCCCTGCCACGGTCATCCGCAACCATCAGCTCACCGGCATGCATCCGCCACGTATGATCGAAACCATACGCATCGATAGCCGTCAGACCGGCGAACACCCATTTCAGATGCATCAGATGCAACGCCCGAGCCACATGCAATGACTGCTGACACGCGTTCAGCCCTCTCCAATACTCCGCTCTGGCGTACACATTCGGATACGGCGCAACCAGTTCACCGACGCCGAGTCGCCGATGCAAGGCTCGACGGGACGCGTCGTCGGCGCCGTACAGACATCTCCGCTGCGATTCGGCTTCACGAATCAGATCATTCACTACCTTGTGCTGTCTCATGATTCCACGGTATTGGACGGGGAAGGGGAACGCCACATCCGCATACGGGATGGGAATAACGGTTCACGGTCCGGTGGATGAACCTCCCCGACGTCCGAAAAATGTGGATAACTCCTCCCAGATTGGTCCGGTCACGGATGAACGGCCACCTGGGATGAATAAGACGGCGCATTGCATCCGAGAGGCCAACGACCCCAGCCACATGACATCATGTCTCGGATACGACGACCACGAATCGGGCCACCGGAGCTCATCATCCGGAGGTTGAGCGGCTTCCCCACCATGACCGTACGCTGAGTCCGCCTAGGCGTACGTCTTCCGTGGCTCTACCGGTCTTACCCCCTGTTTTCGTACGACAAGCGACGGCCAGCATACGAAAACAGGGGGCTTGATCCGGATACCCACCGACAACGTACGTCAGGATGGGCTCAGCGTACGAAAAGCGGGAGTTGGGGATGTGGGACCACGGGGAACGTACACGATTCCCAACAATATTCCCCACTGCCGTCTCCCGTAGGGTTGTGGAGCCACGGGGAACGTACTCAACTCCCGACGTGCGGCAACGTGAACCCATTCCAGCCGGGCGAGGGACCACGGGGAACGTACCCGGGCCCCGACAGGAGCCCACTGACGATCGGAATTACGGGAAACGCAACCGGGGACACCCAGGTCGGAGCTGCTCCTCGCCTTCAACTACGGAGCACATCGAAACGTAACCGGGGACACCCGGGCCGGAGGCCACGGGTGAACGGCCGGCCCCGGACGGAGGACCGACGAGGGCTAGCGCTTCTTGGACTTGCGGCCCTTCAAGTAGATGTCGAGGACGATCCAGCAGCCGAGGATGAAGGCGACGACGTAGCCCAGGAAGCCGACGATCGGGATGCCGAAGATGATCGGCTTCATGCCGGCGTAGTAGACGATCGACGAGCCGATGAACAGGCCGACGACGATGAGGGCCATCGTCAGACGATTGACCATGTCGGACAGCAATTGGAATGGCTCCTGGGAGCCGACGAGCTCCATGTTCATGCGCAATTGGCCGCGCGTGAGCATACGGGCGGCGACGTTGAGCTCGCTCATCGCGTCGAGCGCGCTGTGCAGGGCCACGTGCCCCTCGACGCCCAGGGACTTGAGCTCGTCCTCGACGGTCTGCTTGGTGGTCTTCGACGTGGCGATGTGCTGCGAGATGATCTCGATCATGTTCACGTCGGGGATGAACTCGTCCAACAGGCCCTCGAGCGTGACGAGCGCGCGCCCGACCGTCGTGATCGTGCTCGGCACCTCGATGCCGTGCCGCTGCGCGAGCGAGGTCAGGGCCGTGATGAACGCGGCAATGTCGAGGTCGGCGAGCTCGACCGTGCCGTACTCCTTGACGATCACGTCGAGGTCGGCGAGCAACGCGGGGTAGTCGGCCGGATCGGCCTCGGCGCCGGCGAAGCGCAACAGGCCGTCGGCCAGGGATGGCGAGTCGTGCTTGGCGACGGCGAAGATCATCTCCTTCATGACCGCGCGCGTCTTCGAGTCGAGACGCCCGGTCATGCCGAGGTCGATGAGCACGATCTGCCCGCCGCGCACGATGATATTGCCCGGGTGCGGGTCGGCGTGGAAGAAGCCGTCGTCGAGGATCTGCGTGGCGTAGTTGTCGACGAGCTTGGTGCCGATGTCCTTGAGGTCGTAGCCGGCGGCGACCAGTTCGCCGGAGTGCGAGACGGAGATGCCGTCGACGTACTCCATGACGACCACGTGCTCGGTGCACAGGTCCGGGTACGGCGTCGGGCAGTCCATGTACTTGAACCGCGAGGCGAACCGCTTGAATTCGGCGAGATTGCGGGCCTCGACGAGGAAGTCGGTCTCCGATTCGAACGTGTCCCACAGCTCCTCGACCACGCCCTTGAGGTCGACGATCTGCGAGGAGCCGATCACCTTGGTCGCGGCCTTGGCGATCGAGCGCATGATGGAGACGTCCTGCGCCATCGTCTCGCGCACGCCGGGGCGCTGGACCTTGACGGCGACGTCCTCGCCGGAGACGAGCGTGGCGCGGTGGACCTGCGCGAGCGAGGCGGAGCCCAAGGGCTTGGGGTCGATGTGCGCGAAGATCGTGTCGATCGGACGGCCGTATTCGCCCGAGAGCACGTCGATGACGGTCTGGTAGGGCATCGGATCGGCGTCGGCGCGCAGCTTGGCGAGCTCGTCGCAGAAGCTCAGCGGCAGGATCTCGGAGCGCATCGACAGGATCTGGCCGACCTTGACGAACGTGGGGCCGAGCGCCTCGAACATCAGGCGCATCTTGACCGGGGTCAGACCCTTCAGGGCGTCGAACTGGTTGACGATGCGCGTGATCTGCGCGAGACGCTTGGCCTTGCCCCAGCGGGTCAGATGGTAGCGCTGGGAGAAGTCGTCGCGGTGCGCGCCGAACAGGCCGATGGTCTCGGCGTACGCCGGGTACGCACCGGACGGGTAGTACGGCGATTCGGCGGAGGCGCGGACGCTCTCGGCCGACGGGGCGGCCGACTCCTTCGGCGCCTTGTCCGGAGAGGGGCGCTGCGACGTCGTATCTTCGGTTGTCATGTCTGCGACCTCCCTATCCTCTCCGGGTCATCCGCGCTCATCCGCGGCACTACGCAAGACGGGAGCGTCCCCGCGCCGACGTCACGGCTCGGGGTCCGCTCCCATGTGATTCATACGGCCCGACGGCCGGTCGACTCAGACCTCGGACGGCTTGTCCTCGGTCTCCTCCGCCGGGGTCTCGGCGTCGTCGGACTTGGCGGCGCGCTTCTCGTCGTCCTTGTCGGCGTCCTTGACGAGGGACTCACCCACCTTGCGCTTGAGCTCGGTGTTGAGGCTCTTGCCCTGCTCGACGGTCAGCTCGCCCTTCTTGACGAGGTCGTCGACGAGCTCGCTGCCCTTCTCGTATCCGGTGGCGAGGGCGCCGATGCCCGCCAGCACGACCTTGCGCAGGCCGTCACCCAAATCGAAATCAGCCATGATGTCCCTCCTTGTGAGGCCGGGCGCGGCCTGATGCCGCGCGCTCGTAGTTCTTAGGGTACTCCAACGGGGTCCGCCCGATTATTGGACGACACCCACGGATTCCGTCTGCCCGGCCGCCCGGACCGGCCCGGTCCGTCAGCGCGGACGAGCGGCGGCGACCTCGCGGGCCTTGGCGGCGACCTCGTCGAGGCGCGCGAGCTCGGCGGCCTGATCCGGGGTCTGCGCGTCCGTGGCGAGACGGCCGTCGTTGAGTTCGCCGTAGCGGCGTTCGACGGCGTTGCGGATGAGGAAGTCGGCGATGAGCGGGTTCTTCGGCAGCAGCGAGCCGTGCATGTACGTGCCGATCACGTTGTTGAAGCGCGCGCCCTCGGTGAAGTCCTCGCCGTTGTTGCCGCGCCCCTCCTCGTCGACCGAGCCGAGCGGCGACGTGCCCTCACGCAGGAACGTCTGTCCGGAGTGGTTCTCGTAGCCGATGATGTCGCCGAAGTCGTCGGAGTGCTCGACGAGGTTGCCGATCATGCGCACGTCCTTGCCGATCGTGTACGCGCCGATCACGCCGATGCCTTCGAGACGCGAGCCCTCGACGGTCTCGAAGTACTCGCCGAACAGCTGGTACATGCCGCAGATCATCAGCATCGGCGTGCCGTGGAACGCGAGCGAGCGGATCAGGTCGGCGCGTTTGAAGAAGTCGTCGATGATCTTGCTCTGGCCGCTGTCCTGGCCGCCGCCGCCGAGGATCAGGTCGACGTGGTCGGGCCAGTCGTCGCCCTGGTTGTACTGGTGGATGACCGGCTCGTAGCCGTACAGTTCGAGGCGGCGGCGGATCGTGAGCACGTTGCCGGAGTCGCCGTAGATGTTCATGTCCTTCGGGTAGAGGGACATCACGTCGATCGTCTTTCCCATTGTCGGAAACCTCCTTACTTGCCCACGCCGGCGTCGGCGACGTGCGCGATGCGGCCCAGTGCGGCGCGCACCTTGAGCATCGCGGTGTACGTGCAGTAGATGTGCTTGCGGGTGCCGGGGTTGCGCGCGACGAACGCTGCGAGCGCGGCGTCGATGTCGGTGTCGACCGCGCCGACCGGCACCTGGTCGTAGCCGAGGCGCAGGGCCATGTCCCACGCGCGCACGCCGGAGACCTGCGCGACGCCGGTTTCACGCAACGACGTGAAGTCGACGTCCCACAGCCAGCTCATGTCGCGGCCGTCGGCGTACTCGTCGTTGATGACGATCATCGTGTCGGCGCCCTCGGGCGGGAAGCTCGCGAGCGAGAGGCGGAAGCCCATCGGGTTCTTGACGAGCAGCAGCTCGGTCGGCGAACCGTTCACGTCGATGACCTCGCCGCGGCCGAACGCCGGGGTGACGCGCGAGACGGCGGCGATGAGGTCGTCGTCCTTCGCCTGGGCGAACCGGCGCAGACGCGCGCGGAAGTCGGACACCGGCGTGCCGGCCGAGGCGCCGGCCACGGACGGGGTGCGCGCGATGGCGTCCCGCCGCACCGCGCGTACGACGGCGAGCGCGGCGGCGGCGTTGTACAGGTTGTACACGCCCTCGAGCCTGACGTCGGTGTGGTGTTCGTCGCCGTCCATGAGGAACGTGGCGGCGTGGTCGCCGACCGCGGTGAGGGTGACGTCAGCGGGCAGGGCGGCCTCCGAACCAGCGGAGGCGGATGAGCCGGCCACGGACGGCGATGCGGCGGACGTCTCCCCCTCGACCGACACGGTCGTGGCCATGTCGTCGTCGGACGGGAAGAAGCGCTTGAGGTCGTCGGACAGGCCGAAGTAGCGCACTCCGGTGCCGGCGGGCGCGAGTCTGGCGAGGCGCGCGATGCGCGGGTCCTCGCGGTTGAGCACGACGGTGCCGTCGGTCGCGGCGGCGGCCTTGCCGAGCAGGCGCGCGGTGTTGTCGATCTCGCCGAAGCGGTCGAGCTGGTCACGCATCACGTTGAGCAGGAGCGAGTAGCGGGGGCGGACCTGATGCACGAAGTGCACGGCGTATGCCTCGTCGAGTTCGAGCACGGCGATGTCGGCGTCGAGCCGTCCGGCCAGCGATACGGTCTGGAGCAGCGCGGAGACGACGCCGCGCGTGAAGTTCGATCCGGTCGGGTTGGTGAACACCTTGAGTCCCAGATCGGAGAGCATCGAGGCGACCATGCGCGTGGTCGTGGTCTTGCCGTTCGTGCCGGAGACGAGGACGACGCCGAGCGGCAGCTGCGCGAGCGTGCGCGCGAGGAACGTCGGGTCGATCGTCTCGACGATCTTGCCGGGGAACGCGGATCCGCCGTGGTGCAGCGTGCGCGACGCCCAGCGCACGCCCTTGCCGATCAGCGGCGTCGCGAAGGAATTCCATGCCATATCTCTCTCACACCCCTTGGTTGTTGTAGTCCTGCGGCATGTCCTTGAACTTCGACGTGGCGCCGAGGAACGCCAGGTGGAAGGTCTCGGTGGGGCCGTTGCGGTGCTTGGCCATGATGATGTCGGCCTCGCCCGGACGGTCCTCCTTGTCGTAGAAGTCGGGCCTGTGGACCAGGAACACCACGTCGGCGTCCTGCTCGATCGAGCCGGACTCGCGCAGGTCGGACAGCTGCGGTTTCTTGTCGTTGCGCATCTCCGGGCCGCGGTTGAGCTGCGAGAGCGCCACGACCGGCACCTCGAGCTCCTTGGCGAGGAGCTTGAGCGCGCGGGAGAACTCGGAGACCTCCTGCTGGCGGGATTCGACCTGCTTGCCGGAGGTCATGAGCTGCAGGTAGTCGATGACGACGAGCTTCAGGTCGTTGGTCTGCTTGAGGCGGCGGCACTTCGCGCGGATCTCCATCAGGCTCATGTTCGGGCTGTCGTCGATGAACAGCGGGGCGTCGTCGAGCTTCGCCCAGAACGAGTTGAGCGTGTTCCAGCGCTCCGGCGTGATCTCGTCGGCGCGGCGCAGGGCGCCCAGCGGAATGTCGGTCTCGGCGGAGATGATGCGCTGCGCGAGCTCCACCTTGCTCATCTCGAGGCTGAACACGATCGTCGTCAGCCCGTGGTGCAGGGCGGCGGCGCGCGCGAAGTCGATGCCGAGCGTCGACTTGCCCATGGCCGGGCGGCCGGCGACGACGACCATCTGACCGGGCTGCAGGCCCTGCGTGATGTCGTCGATGTCGCGGAAACCGGTGGGCACGCCCTTGTTGACGAGACCCTGCTGGAGCTTGTCGATCTGGTCGAGCGCATCGTGCACGACCGGCGCGATCGCGGAGTAGTCCTGACGCACCTTGCCGACGGACATCTCGTACACCTCGGCCTGGGCGAGATTGACGACGTCCTCGGCCTGCGAGCCCTCGGCGGAGTAGCCGAGCTGGGCGATCTTCGTGCCGGCGGCGATCACGTTTCTGAGGATCGCGCGCTGGTGGACGATCTCGGCGTAGTACGTGGCGTTCGCGGCGGTCGGCACGGACGCGACGAGCGAGTGCAGGTAGTCGGTGCCGCCGACCTTGTCGAGGTCGCCGCTCTTGAGCAGCTGGTTGGCGACGAGCACCGCGTCGACCGGCTGCGAGGCGGAGAACAGGTTGATGATCGCCTCGTAGATGGTCTGGTGCTTCGGCTGGTAGAAGTCGGTGACCTCGATCATCTGCGAGACCTCGCCGATGGCGTCCTTGCTCATGAGCATGCCGCCGAGCACGGCCATCTCCGCGTCGTCGTCGTGCGGGGGCACGCGGTCGAACAGCGCGTCGCGCACCGGGGTGCCGGTCGCGCCGGGCACGTAGCCGTCGCCGCGGCCGTTGCCGCCGCGTCCGAAACGGCCGGAGCCGCCGTTGCGGCCGTAGCGGCCCGAACCGCCGCCCGATCGCGACGACTCCGCCGCATCGATCGGGTCGACCGGCCCGTCGACGGGGCCCATGTCGACGGGCTCCAGATCGTCCGGACCCGCGTCGAAGCCGGCGTCGTGCGGTTCGTTATCCCAAGGTTCCTCAGCCATAAGGCCACAGTATAGATTCACCGTGCGCCGTGGGAGGGCGCGGTGCGGAATCGTCACGTTCCCGGCGAGTCGGACGATATCCCGGCCTCCCCGCCGAGGGGAGCCGGCGGACACGGGCCGACTGAACGGAGTTCAAGCCCGACCTTCTCACCTCGGTCCGCATCCACGGACGGCGCGACCTCAGACGTCCAGCCACCCACCGCCGCGCACGCGCAGGCCGTTGGCCAGTCCCCTGCCGCCCATGAGGACGACGTTGAACGCGGACCAGAGCAGCACGGTGCGGGCGAGGTCGTTCGGGAGCGACGGCGTGACGAATCCGGTCAGGACGAGCAGGGCCGCAATGTACGCGGTTGCCGTCGCCAGGCACGTCGCGGCAAGGTAGCGGTAGTCGCGCGCGCCGATGAGGATGCCGTCGAGCGCCATCATCCACCCCTGCAGCGGCAGGAACAGGCCCATCGTGACCATGCCGACCGCGACCAGCAGCTGGATCGCGGGGTTCGGCGAGAAGAGGTGCCCGGCGAACAGGCCGGCGAGCGCGAAGCCGACGCCGATGACAGCGCCGACCGCGAGCCCCATGTGTCCGGTCACACGGGTGAGTCCTCGGGCGCGGGCCAGTGCGCCGGCGCCGAGCGCCGAGCCGACCAGCGTCTGGCCGGCGATGCCGACCGAATCGAGCATGTTCATCGCGAAGTTCCACGACGAATTGACCGCCTGGAATCCGGCGAGCACCTCGGTGCCCATTCGCGCGGCGCAGGCCACGGTCGCGACCATCGCGGCGCGGATGGCGAGCGTGCGCACGAACAGGGGCAGTCCGTCGCCGCCGGCGCGCGCGATGCCGGCCGCGCTGGGGCACAGACTCGCGCCGTCGGCCCGCGCCCACAGGACCGCGGGGACGGCGAGGAACAGGCCCATGTACCACTGCGCGATCAGCGTGGCCACGCCGGAGCCGACGATGCCCCAGCCGAAGCCGAACACGAACAGCACGTCGAGCACGGTGTTGAGCAGGGCGCCGCCGACCGCGGCGATCAGGGTGATGCGCACCTTCTGCAGTCCGCGGAACACGCCGTTGGCGGAGTAGACGAGCAGCATGCCGGGCGCGCCGAGCACGACCGCCCGCGTGTAGGCGACGGCCTGATCAAGCACCGCGCCCTGTCCGCCGAGCGCGCGGCACAGCGGTTCGGCGGCCGCGAACAGGCCGACGCCGAGCACGACGCCGATGCCGAGGGCGAGCCACAGTCCGTCGATGCCGGCCTGCAGGCCCTCGCGCCGGCGGCCCGCACCGAGCAGGTGCGCGACCTGCGCGGTGGTCGAGTACGCGAGGAAGATGCACAGGCCGACGGCCGTGAGGATGATCGTCGAGCCGATCGACAGGCCGGCGAGCGCCGCGTCGCCGATGTGCCCGACGATCGCGGTATCGATGAGGACAAACGCAGGCTCCGCGATGAGCTGCCCGAACGTGGGCACCGCCAGCGCAAGGATGCGGCGGTACGTGGAACGCATGTCCGACGCCCCGGCGGGCATCCCGCCGCCGGATGCTCCACCGGACACCCCATCGCCGGATTGCTTCGGTCCCGTCGTACGTCGCTCCATGTCATTCTCCTCCGCGGACCGTTCCATCTGCGATCCCGCCCCAACCTACACGCAACGACTCCCCTCTTGCGTGCGGACCGAGAACGCGTATGGCTTCATCTCCGTGCCATGCACACGGATGAGGCATCGATCACGGGAGTCTTCCACCTCGCGCATGCATCCGTTCACCAGCCGTTCAGCCTCGATTACCACGCGATTCCACGTCAAGCAAGTCGCCGTTTGACGCCGGAGAAGTTATCCCCAACTTATCCCCCGCTTATCCCCAAGTTATCCACCAAGTTATCCCCACGTTGTGGATAACTCAAGCCATTTTCCGCCTCATCACCCCCAAAAATGTGGATAACTTTTTCTTATCCACAACCCTCCCCCGCGTGTCGCACCGCACACACCCCATGTGCACTTCACCCCAGCCGCTCCCAACCTCTGGCGCGGCAGATGGTCGCGGCGGTGCGCGCGTAACACCCGTACGCAACGAAGTGAGGGGCGACGGTTTCCCGTTCGCGACCGTAGGCTTGGCTGCTGAGCCGTAAAGGAGCAATCCGGTGGATTGCTCCTAGGCGAAGTGAGCAGCTGCGCTGCGAAGGCCAGCGTCAGCTGGCGCCCGGAGCGTGTCGCGAACGGGAAACCGTCGCCCCTCACGCCCACCCACCAACAAAATCACAGCTGTGCGCGCACCGCCGCGACCATCTGGCGCGCTAACGTCTCCCTCCACTTGCTCCACCCGTACCGCTTGGTGATCGCCTCCTCGGGCGTCGCCCCGAGTGACGACCCGTCCGCGCGCGTCAGATCGTAGAGCATGTCGAGCAGCACCGGATCATGTCCCACGCGGTCAGCCAGCTCGCGCCCGGTCGCCGGATCGTTCGGATCGCGCCCGGTGGCGAACTCGCTCAGCGTCAGATGCTCGCGCACGAGGAGCGTGACCATGCGCACGGTATCGTCGTCGAAGCCCATGCGCCTGGCGATGACCGGCGCATGGCGCGCGCCCTCGGCCGCATGGTCGGCCACGCCGGAGCGCTTGCCGATGTCGTGCAGCAGTCCGGCGAGCAGCAGCGCCGTGTAGTGGTGGTCGTCGTAGCGCACCACGCCGTCGGATCCGGCGATCTCGCCGTCGACCTTCCCCGAACGGGCCGCTGCGGACGGGAACCCGCAGTCGTGGCCCAGACGCGTCACCACCTCGATCGTGTGACGGTCGATCGTGTAGCGGTGCGCGGCCGACACCGACGGACGGTTGCGGATACCGAGCCATTCGGGCATCCATTTGCCCGGAATGTCGGCGAAGTCGATCTCCTCCCACACGTCCAGCAGCGACGGGCCGCACGCGAGCAGGTCGACGAACAGGGCGCGCGTGTCGGCATCCCAACGATTGGAGTGGATCGGGCAGCGGCGCAGATTCGTGAGCGTCCCCGGGTTGATCGGCAGCTCGCGGCGACCGGCCTCGAGGGCGACGCGCAGCGCGAGCGACGCATCGGCCGACGGGTCGGCGCCGGGGGCGAGCACGATCTCACCCTCGTGCGCGGCGACGCCGGGGGCGAGGATGTCGAACTTCGGCGCCTCGCGATGGCCGCCGGCGCGCTGAGAGAACATCTGGAAGAACGCGAACCGCGGCTTCTCGTGCGTGAGCGAATGCTCGGCGCGCGAGGCGGTCGAGTCGAGCGAGAACGCGATGCGCCGGCCGATGCGCGCGAGCATCGTCTGCATGTCCTCGATCGCCTTGGCCTCGCGCTCGCCGCCGGACGGCAGGGTCGGGTCGGCGAGGCCGAGCATCGCGGCGACCTTGTCCTGATAGGGCGTGAGCAGCAGGTTCGTGTCCTTGTTCGCGACCAGATGGATGCAGTCGCGCACGTCGAGCAGGCGTTCGACGGCCTCGTCGTACACGCCGTGCGGGCGGTCGGCCAGCCAGGAGACGGCGAGCGCGGACACGAGGACCGAGTCGCGCAGGCCGCCGCGCGCCTCCTTGACGTCGGGTTGGTTGAGGTACTGGAGCCGGCCGAACTCGTCGAGGCGCGACTTGGCGGAGTCGAGGAGTTCGGGCAGGCGCTTGCGCGCGGCCTTGCGCCAGCGTTCGAGAATGGAGTTGGAGGTCTCGGTGATGAGCGCGGTGTCGCCGGCGATCGGGTCGACGTCGAGCCATCCCATCGCCGCGGGCAGGTCGTGGTCGGTGACCGACTCGCACTGCTGGCGCGTGCGGATGGAGTGGTCGAGGTCGAGCCCGGAGTCCCACAGCGGGTACCACAGCTTGTTGGCGAGTTCGTTCAGCTGCTGGTCGTTGATCGCGTGGGGGTCGTAGATGATGACGAGGTCGAGGTCGGAGGACGGGCCTATCTGGCCGCGGGCGAGCGAGCCGACGGCGGCGAAGCCGATGCCGTGGTCGGGCACGGCGAAGCTCACGCCGTCGACGGCCTCGGCCCACAGCTGTTTGAGGCAGCGCATCGCCAGTTCGGTACGGGCCCTGCGTTTGGCCGCGCCGCCTCGGTACACGCCGTCGTCGTCCGGACGGCTCAGTTCCATGAATCGCTGCTTCAACCCATCCACCGCACTGGTCATGGTGTTTCCTTTACGTCAATCCTCAATCGTTCAATCGTCAAATCGGTCCGAATACGACGGAATCCCCGCACGGCTGTGACAAGCGGCATGCGGGGATTCCCTGTCTATTGATGGCCCGAACCCTTACAACAAGTCCGGACGTCTGTGGCTATCCGTCAGATCGCGGCGGAACCGGACTCGCCGGTGCGCACGCGGGTGACGGAGTCGAGCGGCGCGACCCAGACCTTGCCGTCGCCGATGGTTCCGGTGCCGGCGGCCTTGACGATCACGCCCACGAGGGTTTCGGCGTCCGCGTCGTCGGCCAGAACCTCGACGCGAATCTTCGGAATCAGATCGACGGTGTATTCGGCGCCGCGGTAGACCTCGGTGTGGCCGCGCTGACGGCCGTAGCCGTTGGCCTCCGAGACGGTCAGGCCGTGCACGCCGGCGGCCGCGAGGGCCTCCTTGACGTCGTCGAGCTTATGGGGCTGAATGATTGCGGTGATGAGCTTCATCTCACCTCACCTCCTTGAGAACGGAGCTGGCGGTACCAGCAAAATCGTAAGCACGTTCGCCCTGATCGGCAAGATCGATGCCGCCGACCTCCTGGGCTTCGGTGACGCGCCAACCGATCGTCTTCTCGAGGGCGAAGGCGATGATCGCGGTGATGACGGCGGAGTAGACGATGGCGCACAGGGCGATGACGAGCTGGACGACCAGCTGCTTCCAATCGCCGCCGGCCAGCAGGCCGGTGCCCTCACCGAAGAAGCCGACCAGGACGGTGCCGGTGAAGCCACCGACGCCGTGGACGCCGACGACGTCGAGGGAGTCATCGTAGCCGAACTTGAACTTGAGACCGCAGGCGAGGCAGGTCAGGACGCCGGCGATCGCGCCGAGGACGATGGCCCACAGCGGGGAGACCACATCGGCGGCCGGGGTGATGGCGACCAGGCCGGCGACCATACCGGAGGCGGCGCCCATCGCGGTGTAGTGGCCGGAGCGGATCTTCTCGGTGAAGCCCCAGGAGAGCATGGCGGCGGCGGTCGCGGCGGAGGTGGAGACCCAGGCGTAGCCGGCGGTGCCGTTGGCGGCGAAGGCGGAGCCGGCGTTGAAGCCGAACCAGCCGAACCACAGCAGGAAGGCACCGAGCATCACGAACGGCACGTTGTGGGGGCGGAACGGCTGCACGGCGAAGCCCTTGCGCTTGCCGATGATCAGCACGATCACGAGCGCGGCGACTGCGGCGTTGATGTGGACGACCGTACCACCTGCGAAATCGTGGGCGGTGGCGCCGATGGCGGTGGAGATCGCACCGGTGCCGGACAGCAGGCCGCCGTTCCAGACCATGTGCGCCATCGGGGCATAGTCGAATGTGACCCACAGGGCGACGAAGATCATCCAGGTGCTGTACTTGACGCGCTCGGCGATGGCGCCGCAGATCAGGCCGACGGTGATCATCGCGAAGGCGACCTGGAAGGCCACATCGATGGAGACCGGGTACTTGTTCGCGTTCAGGCCGGTCGTGGTGAACACGCCGTCCTTGGCGACCATCGAATCCTTCAGCAGGAAGCCGGAGGCCGGATCACCGAAGATACCGGCGACGTCGGAACCCGCGTAGGCGATGGACCAGCCCCACAGGGTCCAGATGATCATGGTGACCGACAGCGCGGCCGCCTCGAGCATAAGCATGTTCAGCACGGCCTTCGCGCGAACCATGCCACCGTAGAAGAACGCCACACCCGGCGTCATGAGGAAAACCAGGGACGCGGAAGTCAAAATCCATGCGGCATTTCCGGAATCCATGTCTACCTCCCTCTCTTATGTATCTCTCCCCGGCGGGCCGGTGCGCGTCGCGTCGTATGTCGCGCGATCCGTGCGGCGGGTCGGGTCTCTGTTCGTTATTGCCGTCCCCTTGCGGGGCTAACAGTTCGGTAGTGAACGCCCGATTGGTTTTCGTTTCGTTACGGCAGGTTACGCGATTGTTAATCGCGCGGGGGTCGGTTCGGGCATGCGAAAGGCCCCGAACCGTTGCGGTTGTGGCTGGTTCGGGGCCTTGGTCCGTTTGTTACGGATGTTCGCTTCGTGCGATCGCGGGTGATGTTCCGTCGTTCACATCGTGGATGGGCTACGCCAGGATGCCGTCTACGAAGCCTTCGGGGTCGAAGGGGGCCAGGTCGTCGGGGCCTTCGCCTAGGCCGACGAGCTTGACGGGGACGCCCAGGGCCTTCTGGACGGAGACGACGATGCCGCCCTTGGCGGAGCCGTCGAGCTTCGAGAGGACGACGCCGGTGATGCCGATCGCCTCGGCGAACACCTTGGCCTGGGTCATGCCGTTCTGGCCGGTGGTGGCGTCGAGGACGAGGAGGACCTCGTCGACCGGCAGGTTCTTCTCCGTGACGCGGCGGATCTTGCCGAGCTCGTCCATCAGGTTGGCCTTGTTCTGGAGGCGCCCGGCGGTGTCGATGATGAGGACGTCGGCGTTGTCCTCCTTGGCCTTGGCGCTGGCCTCGAACGCGACGGACGCCGGGTCGGCGCCGTCCTTGTCGGAGCGGACGACCGGCACGTTGACGCGGGCGCCCCACGTCTCGAGCTGGTCGGCGGCGGCGGCACGGAAGGTGTCGGCCGCGCCCATGACGACCTTCTTGTTCTCGGAGACGAACAGTCGGGCGAGCTTGCCGGCGGTCGTGGTCTTGCCGGTGCCGTTGACGCCGACCATGATGATGACGCTCGGCTTGTTCGCGCCGGGCTTGTCGGCGTTGAGGCGACGGTCGGTGTCGCGTCCGACCAGATCGAGGAGCTTCTCCTTGAGGGCGGCGCGCACCTGGTCCGGGGTGGACTTGCCGGTGACGCGGGCGTCGGTGCGCAGGTCGTCGACGAGATCCATCGACGCCTCGGCGCCGACGTCGGCGAGCAGCAGCGTGTCCTCGACGTCCTCCCAGTCGGCTTCGGACAGGTTGTCCTTGGCGAGGATGTTGAACAGGGCCTTGCCGAACGGGTTGCTCGACTTGGCGAGCTTCTCCTTGAGACGGGTCAGTCGCGAGCCGACCTTCTCGGGCGCCTCGGTCTTCGGCTTCGCCGGGGCGGGAGCGGGCTCGGGTTCGGCCGGGGTGACCGGCTCCGCAGGAACAACCGGCTCGGGCTGAGCGGGTTCCGGCTCGGCGACCGGGGCGGATTCGGTGACGGGCTTCTGCTCGGCCGGGGCGGCCTTGGGTTCAGAGACGGGTTCCGGCTCGGCCGCGGGCGCGGGCTCGGCCGCCTCGGCGGCGGATTCAATCGGTTCGGTCTCGACGGCCGATTCCGCAGCAGTCTGAGGCTCCTCGGAGGTCGGCTCTTCCTTGGGCTCGCCGGACGACTCGGCCTCGGCGACTTCCTCGGCCGCGGACTTCTCGGCAACCGGTTCCTCGGCGGGTTCGCCGGCAGCGGTTTCAGCCTCAGAGGGCGCTTCCGCGGCCGGTTCGGGCTCCGAGGACTCAGTCGATTCGGACTTTGCGGGTTTCGCCGCGGGGGCAGGCGCCGGAGCAGATTCGGCCTCTACGGCTTCCTCAGTGGTGGACTGCTCGGCGGCCGGGTTGGACTCGGCTGCTGATTCCTCAGTCGGCTCGGGCTCGACAGCCGGCGCCGCGGCGGGCTGGGGTTCGACGGTCGACGGCTTCCGGTCCGTCTCCGGCTTTGCGGATTCGGGGGTCTCAGGCTCCGGAGCGGGCTTCTCGGCCTGCACGGCCTTGCGCTCCTCTTCTTCCCGGAGCCTGTCCTGCTCCTCCTGCTCGTGGAGCTGCTCGCGCTCCTCGAAGACCTTGTCAAGATCGCGCTTGCGCGACTTGGAGAACCACACGGCGAGCAGGATCAGGACGATCGCGACTACGCCGACGCCAATCATGGCCAAAGTATTGCTATCCATGACCCCCAGTCTAATGAAGGGCGCCTATTCCCCCAATCGACAAGTCCAACGGACTCAGCGAACCGCGCACATAGACAATCCTCGAACTCGGAACAGCTCGCCGCTAGGAGCACGACCATGCTTCCATGTGATCAAGCATCACGATCCGCCAACTTCTGGTGCTTTCGTCAACCTCATCATTGAAATTCCATGGTTCGGAAGCCCGCCCTTGGCACAACTCACGGATTTAGTCCCGCAATATGCGTTGTCCCAGATTCGCTTGGGACAACATCGCGAATCGACGATTTTCGGATATCGTGCCAACCCTCCTCCGAGACCTTCCCAACCCACTCATTGGAATTCCGCGGTTTTGGGGATCTTGATCTTGGGACAACTCACGGATTCGGGCATGACATGGGTGTTGTCCCAGATCGGCTTGGGACAACACCCGAAATCAAGCGCGAAAGACGCGTTGTACCGAGAGAATTTGGTACGCGATGTAAAAAACGGCCGAAGCGGCACGTAGTGCCAACTTCGACCGTCTCGAGCTCGCATCCGTAAGCCGGAACCGCCATCATGGATGACCCGAGCACGTAGTCTGAGGTTCACTCCGCGTCGGCGCCGGTAGAGGCGATCGCGGCCTTGGCGGCGGCGTCGAGGCTGCTCGTCGCACCGCGCAGGTTGTCGGCGTAATCGCGGATGGACTGGATGGCGTTGTCGACGTCCTGCTGCGAGCCGTTGGCCGGACAGGTCGGCGCGTCGCCGAGCGCGTCGACCTCGGCCCGAGCCGCCTTGAGATCCTTGAGTACAGACGGGTCCTGCACGTCCTTGGCGGTGAGCTTGGCCGCCTCGTCGGCCGACTCCTGCGTAGTCTTCAGGTCCTCCTGATGGGCGGCGAGCGCCTCGACCTGCAGCTGGCAGTTCTCGATGGACTCGGCGGAGGCCTTGCCGCCGCCGTTGGTCAGCATGAACGCCACGACGGCGACCACGACCACCACGATCACGGCGACGACGCCGATGATCAGGCCCTTCTTTGACTTCTTCTTCTCGTCCTGCATGATTGCACACTCCTTCGTTCTCGCAACGGCTCATCGCCTGGCAAACCGAAGAAAGCCTACTCGCAGGCCGAGGAACCGCAACCGGCGCTCACCACGTGGGACGGAAACGTCCAGCACCGATCGGGGTGATCATCTGGGAAACCGAATCGCCACCCCGCAGACGGGGCGAGACGGATCAGTTGAAGCCGACGACACGCTCGGCGACCTTGTAGCCCCAACGGATCACGAAACGCCCGACCGAGCCGTGCAGGTTCAGCGCGCGCGACATCGGCTTGCGGCGCACATCCTTGTAGATCGACTCGGAATGGGCCTCGATGTCGCGCCACAGCTGGCGCTTCTTCTCGTAGTTCTCCGGATCGCGCGAGAGGATCAGGAACACGCTCGCCACCGAGCTCTCGATCGCGAGGAAGTGGATCATGTACTTGTACAGACCGTCCGGCACGGTCCCGCGCTCCGGCGTCGCCTCGACCATGCAGTGGTTCACGCGGATCAGCTGGTCGACGCGGCGGATCATCACGTCGGTCTGCACGCTCTGGCCGTCACGTCCGATGAAGTAGTGGTAGAACGGCGTGTCCAGGTATCGCAGGGAACGCACCCACGGGAACGGCTGATACGCGTAGATGAAGTCGACGTAGAACGTGTGCTCGGGCAGCTGCATGCCGGACCGGCGCACCACGTCGGTGCGGAAGATCAGCGCGTGCATCAGGATGTACTCGGCGAGGCCGAAGTGGCCCATGTCGTCCCACGTGAGGCGCTCCCCCGCCTTCATCGCGTGGCGGAAGTTGACCTCGTGCTTGTGGCGCTTGCCGACCTTGTCGTACACGTAGTTGGTCACGAGCATGTCGACCGGGTCGTCGCCCACGGCCTCGTCGCGCAACACGCTCATCACCTGTTCGAGCGACTCCGGACCGACCCAGTCGTCGGCGTCCACGACCTTCACGTACATGCCGCGCGCCGCCGCGATGCCGGTGTTGACCGCGCCGCCGTGGCCCTTGTTCGGCTGGTGGATCGCGCGCACGACGCCGGGGAGGCGGCGTTCGAACGCCTGCGCGACCTCGAGCGTGGAGTCCTTCGAGCCGTCGTCGACGATGAGCACCTCGATGTCGTCGATGCGCCTCGCCGCCGTGAGCGAGTGCACGCAGCGCTCGAGATAGGTCTCCATGTTGTAGGCCGGAACTACGAAGGTGAGCGTCTTCGCCGTCGGCGTCGCCGGTTGTGTCATATGGTCTCGGTCCTCAACATCACAAGTCTGGTGGTAACTTTCAACGCCACACACTAGCACTCATTCGGCTAGGGCGGCGCTAACCCACACTTTCTGCACTTTTCGGCTCACGTTCCGGCGGCGGGCCGGCCGCCGTCAGATGGACCCGTCGACCTCATGACCGGCCCCGGACTCGCCCGGGGACAACGGGGACGGAACGTCGGCCGTCGCCCCGTGCGGCGCGGATTCCGTCGCGTCGGACCGCCCGACCTCGCCCTCGGGAGTCTTGTCCTCGACATTCCCGGCGCCCCCGGCCGCACGCCTGACGGCCTTGCGCCCCTCGAAGATGAGCTTGGGCTTGGAGTCGAGCCGGCTCAGGCCGTGCCAGGCGAGGTCCACGATGTACGCGGCCAGCTGCTCCTTGCTCACCTTGGGCCGGTCCGCCCAGTACTGTCCGGTGAACACGGTCATGCCGACGAGCATCTGCGCGTAGTACGGCACGCCCTTCGGAGAGAGCTTCTGGCGCTTGAACGTGGCCGTGAGCAGGTCCTCGACGCGCATCGAGATGTCGCCGAGGAGCGAGCTGAACGAGCCGGACGGGTCGGTGCTCGGCGAATCGCGCGAGAGCACCTGGAACCCCTCCGCGTTCTCCTCGATGTAGGTGAGCAGCGCGAGGGCGGTGCGTTCGACGATCTGGCGCGGGTGCATCGTCGGGTCCTCGAGCGCGGCGGTGAGCGTGCCGGTCAGCGCCTGCATCTCGCGGTCGACGATCACCGCGTACAGGCCCTCCTTGCCACCGAAATGCTCGTAGACAATCGGCTTGGAGACCTTCGCGTGACTGGCGATCTCCTCCACGCTCACCGCCTCGAACCCCTTGGCCGCGAACAGCGACCGTCCGATGCGGATGAGTTGCTCCCGTCGCTGGTACGACGTCATGCGTGAGGAATTGGCCATGGAATCGAGCTTAGCCGAAACGCGGAATCGTCGCCCGCGGGGCTGGATTCGAACAAATCGTGAAGCTCGTATGAAGACGGCATGGAGTTATTGGGGCGGAATCGCGTATCCGCGGCGGCTGGGCGGCGGGTCGGATAGGTTATGAAGTCGCTGTTAGTCGGATATATACGTCGTACGGTCTGAGAGGAGTCCATGACGCAGGAACAGGAACCGCACATGTCATCGCAGATTCCGGCGCCGGCCGCGATCGAACCGACCGGCGAGGAGCGCGCGGCGCGACGCGCGAACCGCGCGGGGCGGGCGACGCCGAAGTTCGTCGCGGCGACCGACGACGCGGCGTCGCGCCCGCCGCTCGTCACGGTCATCGTGACGGTGCGCGACGCGGCCGAGACGCTGCGGTTCTGCGTCGACTCGATCCTGCGACAGTCGTACGCGAACCTCGAGGTGATCCTCGTCGACGACGGGTCGGTCGACGACGGACCGGCGATCCTGGACGAGTACGCGCGGCGCGACGACCGCGTGACGACGATCTTCCTCAAGGACGATAAGGGTGACGGTCCGGATGACACGGAACGCGGGGACGTCGCGGCGCGGGCGCGCAACGCGGCGCTGGATGCGGCGCACGGCGAGTACGTGGCGTTCGTGGGCAGCGACGGCGTGCTTGACCGTCGCAACATCGAACTGCTGCTGCACGCGCTGATCAAGACCGGCGCGGACATGGCGAAGTCGCGCTGGGAGCGGTTCACGATCGACCAGCTGTACGGCGTGGCGGAGACGGCGGCCGAGGGCGCGCGCGAACCGGAGACGGTGACCGTGTTCACGGACGCGCTCGAGGCGTACCAGAGCGTGTTCCTCAAGAGCCTGCGCGTGATCGGCGACGAATTCGGGCACAACACCGAGGCGAGGTACCTGCACGACGAGGACTGGGGCCGGCTGTACCGGGCGTCGGTGTGGGACGGCGTGCGGTTGCCGGAGGACATCTACTCGCCGGAGCTGCTGGCCGCGGGCGAGCTGTACTCGCGCATGGCCAAGGTCGCGGACGTGGACGTGGTGCTGTACCGGTGGCTGCGGGAGGACGGCGACGCGGCGGGTCGCGGGGCGACCGACGGAGCCGCGGATATTGCGGAAGCCGGCGTCGACGAGCCGGCGAGCGCATCGTCCGCCGCCGGCGCCGCCGATGCAACGGCGGCGGACGGCGATGCCACGGGTGCACGGCCCGCGCGGCGCTTCCGCTACTACCACGACACGTTCACGGCCGGAACGGCGAACTTCCGGTTCGCGCACGAGCGCGGAATCCTGCCGGGACGCAGCTACTACACGATGACGACCGCGTACTCGGGCGCGAAGACCGCGCCGGACTTCGACGAGCCGGAGAACCAGCGGCAGTTCGAGCTGGATACGGCCGAGCTCGAGGAGCTGCGCGGCATGCTGACCTTCAGGCAGCGTCTGCAGTGCGGTAGTGTGCACCAGATGAGGCTGTTCGAGGAGGGCGTCAGGAAGTGGCTGCCCGCGTCGATGAGCGAGTCGCAGTACACGCCGATGCCGGAGGAGCTGGAGTAGGCGGTCAGCCGAGCAGCGGCGCGACCTGCTCCTCGTACGCGGTCAGGGCCGTGTCGATGACGTTGTGCATGTCGTAGTACTTGTACGTGCCCAGGCGCCCGCCGAACACGGTCCTCGGCTCGGCCGCGGCCTTTTCCGCATAGCGGGCGTACAGGGCCTTGTCCTCGTCGGTGTTGATCGGGTAGTACGGCTCATCGCCGCGCTCGGCGAAGCGGGAGTACTCCTCCCACACCACGGTCCTGCCGGGCGTGTACGAATCGGCACGCTCCGGGTTGAAGTTCCTGAACTCGATGGCGCGGGTGTACGGCACGTCCGAATCGGAGAAGTTCATGACCGGGCAGCCGAAGTGGTCGTCCTCCGCGTAGCGGACCTCCTTGAAGTCGACCGTGCGCCACTTGAGGTCGCCGAGCTCGTAGTCGAAGTAGCGGTCGATCGGGCCGGTGTACACGACCGGCACGCCCGCCGCCTGCAGGGCCTTCCTGTTGTACGGCTGCGTCTCGTCGAAGAAGTCGACGCCCAGTTCGACCGTGATGCGCGGGTCGTCGATCATGCGCTCGAACCACGCGGTGTATCCGTCCTTCGGCAGGCCCTCCCACGTGTCCTTGAAGTAGCGGTTGTCGTAGTTGAAGCGCACGGGCAGGCGCTTGATGATCGAGGCCGGCAGTTCGGCCGGGTCGGTCTGCCACTGCTTGGCCGTGTAGTTCTTGATGAACGCCTCGTACAGCGGGCGGCCGATCAGCTGGATGCCCTTGTCGTTGAGGTTCTGCGGGTCGGTGCCGGCCAGCTCGCCGGCCTGCTCCTCGATCAGGGCCTTCGCCTCGGCCGGCGTGTACGCCTTGCCGAAGAACTGGTTGATGGTGCCGAGGTTGATCGGCAGCGGGTAGACCACGCCGTCGTGCGTGGCGTACACGCGGTGCACGTAGTTCGTGAACTCGGTGAAGCGGTTGACGTACTTCCACACGCGCTCGTTGGACGTGTGGAACAGGTGCGCGCCGTACTTGTGGATCTCCGCACCCGTCTCCTTGTCGAAGTACGAGTACGCGTTGCCGCCGATGTGGTCGCGCACGTCGATGATGTGCACCCGCGCACCCGCGTGCTCCACCGCCTGCTGCGCGACGGTCAGGCCGAACAGGCCCGCGCCCACGATCACGAGGTCCGGATACTGCGTATTCTCCACCATGGAATCAACCTTCCTGTGTCCTATGTGCTTGCTGTCATTGTCCGCGACGACAATCGACAGAAGGCCGATTCATCGGGATACCGGTGACTAATTGTATCCGCACCCTCTTCCCCGGGTCTTCACCCGGATCGAGGATCGGAGATCCTTGCCTTACAATCTGAGTACTGAGGCCGGCCGCTTCCGATACCGTCGAGACAGCCGGATGCCGCATCAACAATCCAAGGAGTTGCAATCATGACAGCAGCCTCTCCGCTGGTTTCCGTCATCGTCCCGGTGTACAACGCCGAACGGTATCTGCGGTATTGCGTGGATTCGATTCTGGGGCAATCGTACGAAGATCTCGAGGTGATTCTGGTCGACGACGGCGCGACCGACTCCAGTCCGGAGATTCTGGATACGTACGAACGGCAGGATACGCGCGTGAGAGTGATCCATCAGACGAACGGCGGCATCGCCAAGGCCCAGAACACGGGATTGGACGCCGCGCACGGCGAGTACATCGCATTCGCCGACAATGATGACATTCTCGATCGGCGCAACATCGAACTGCTGCTGCACGCGCTGCTGCAGACGGGCGCCGACATGAGCAAGGCCCGATGGCGTCAGTTCGGCGTCTCCCAGCTGGACAACGTGGCCGCCGAGGCCGCGCAGGGCGTACGGGAGCCCGCGAACATCTCCGTGTTCACGCATCCGCTCGAGGCGTATCAGACCGTGTTCTGCAAGACCCTGCGTCTGCTCGGCGACAAGCTCGGCCGCAACACCGAAGCGCGGTACTTCAACGAGGCGAACTGGTGCCGACTGTACAGAAGGGAGCTATGGGACGACATCCGCTTCCCGGAGGGCATGTACGCGCAGGACGTGATGGTGGCCGGCG
The DNA here is from genome assembly GCF_018555385.1 of Bifidobacterium santillanense. Lineage (GTDB taxonomy): Bacteria > Actinomycetota > Actinomycetes > Actinomycetales > Bifidobacteriaceae > Bifidobacterium > Bifidobacterium santillanense. Next base: position 32,628 of record NZ_JAFEJS010000011.1, on the reverse strand, counting down.
AGCTGTATTCACGCATGGACAAGGTGGCGGACCTCAACGTCAACCTGTACAACTGGCTGCAGTCGAGCGGTTCGGTGACGCACAAGGAACGCAGCTTCGGCTTCTACCACGATAACTTCGTGGCCGGCGCGACGAATTTCCGACTGTGTTTCGAGCAGGGGATTTGCCCCGCCCGCAGCTACTACACGATGGTCGAGCAGCTCGGCGAATCGCGCTCCGCACCGGATTTCGGCGATGGAACCAGTCAGAAACAGTATGCGGACGATAGAAAACAACTTGCTTCGCTGCTCAAGCGACTCGCTCCCCTGCAGCGCGTACACTGCGCCGTCACCTATGGGATTCGGCTCTTGGAAAAACAGATCTACGATCTGAAAATCAAGAGCATGAAGTAAACGATGTGGGTTGGTTCCCCGCGAAATACCGCGGGGAACCAACCCACATGCTTTGTGTCGTCAGATGATGCCCAGCCGTCTATCGACAAGCCGGAGACATCCGATTCAGCTCAGGCTCTTCCAGGCGACGCCCTCCTGATGCCAACCGGCACGGCCGACGCTCTGGTATTCGACCCAGCTGGTCGTGTACACGTGCTCGCCCGAATTCGGGTTGTAGAGACGGTACACGTCGACGGACGAGGAGGCGTCCACGTACCAGGCGATGCCCTCATCATGCCAGCCAAGCGCCACGAGGTGCCTGTGCTCGGCAAGGCTCATCGTCCAGTTGTGGTTGCCGTCGTTCGGGTTGTATTCGCGGTAGACCGGCTTGAGGTTCTCGTTGGAGGAATCCTTCTTGGCCGCCTTGAAGGACACGCCCTCGTCACGCCAGCCGAGCGCCACCAGATGGTCGCGTTCCGCCTCACTCGTGGTGTAGTGGTGCAGACCGGAGTTGCGGTTGTAGACGCGGTACACCGGAACGGCCGTCACCGTCGGAGTCGGGGTGGGGGTAGGAGTCGGGGTCGGCGTAGGCGTGGGCGTCGGGGTCGGATCGGGGTCCGGCTTCGGCGCGGTCCACTTGACCACCTCGTACGGGTAGGTCTTGTCGTCGTCCTTCGTCACGACGTAGCCGGAGGCGAGCTCCTTCTCCGTGGGCTCCACGTTGAAGCGGCCGCCGGAGATCGAGATGGACGGGGTGCCGTGCGTGCTCGGCTTGAGTTCGGAAACGCCCTTCTTATTGCCGGAGTAGAACTTGCCGCCGGTGACCTCGAGCTTGCCGTTGTCGAGCGCGCGCAGGGCGTAGCCCTTCTCGCTCTTGATCTCGACCGTACCGCCGACGAGGGTCTCGCCCTTGTCCGCGGCGGCGTCCTTGATGCCACTGGCGCCGAGCGGGACGAGCGGCGCGGTGATCGTACCACCGGTGATCTTCGCCACGTTGTAGTTGAGCACCGCGTAGAAGTTCTCGGTGGGCTGCACGACGGTGCCGCCGGTCATGTTGAGATAGCCGTGGTCGTCGTTCTTGATGGTGATCTTGCCGCCGGTGAACGTGCCGCCGGTGATGTTCAGCGTCGCGCCGGCGCCGTCCTCGCCACCGTACGGATTGTTCTCCGGACTCTCGTTCGCGGAGTACCAGCCGTTGGCAATCAGGCTGGAGTTGTAGCCGACGTTGCCCGGGTCGGTGACGCCGAACCTGAAGTCACCGCCGTTGATGGTCATGACGCCGAAGTTCTTGATCACGTAGTAGGAGTTGCCGCCGGAAACGGCCTTGTCGGTCGCCGGATCGTACAAGCTGGCCTCGCGCGAACGGGTGAAGTGGCCCGATTCGATGGTCACGGTGCCAGTCACGTAGTTCGCGAGTGCGGCCGCGCCGTCGGATGTATTGTCGACAGTGCCGCTTTGCGCGGCGGAGGAATCCTTGATGGTCAGGTTGCCGCGGTTGACGATCGTGTGACGGCGGCCGATGTTGGCCAGCGTGTAGCCGTTCAGATCAAGGGTCACGGTCTGGTTCTCCTTGATCACGATGGGCTCGCTGATCGAGCGGAGCAGCCTGACGGAGCGGACACCGACGGTGTCGATCGCCTCGGTGAGGCTCTTGTAGACCCTGCCCCTGTTGCAAGTTGCTACCGCTGACCGGGAATACCGTGTCCTTGCCGAAGGTGTTGTCCTTCTCGCTCAAACCGCCCTCGGTGACGTACGAACCAAGGAGGAGACCCACGTACGAGTTGAACGTGTTGCCGGTCACCGTCAAATCGGCATTCGGCCCCTGACTCGGCCATACGCTGTAGGACACGGCCGCGTAGCCTTCGATGGTGTTGCCGGAAACAGTTGTGCCCTTGGTCGCAGTGACGGCAATGGCGTAGGTGCGAGACTATCTGCCGACAAACCGGTGTCGTTGGTCACGGTGTTGCCGGAGAAGGTCAGTCCGGTGATGCCGTAGGTGCCGGCCGGCGTATTGCCGTTGCCGACGACGAACATCATCGAGCCGGATGTGCCGGCACCAGAAATCGGCCCGGCTGATACCGTGTTGTTCTTGATCACGGTATCGACATTCGGTTTACTCCCGTTGCCGACGATGTTCACGCCGACCGCGGAGTTGTTGACGACCTGCCCGAGCTTGAACGTGTTGCCGGAGATCACGGTGCCCGCGGCACCCTGTTCGAGCCACACGGAGCTCGGCTGCCAATCCTTGTTGTTCGATGCGCCAGCCGCAGGATCGCCCGCGGCGATCGTGAACGTGTTGCCGGTGATCCGGACGTTCTTGGCGCCGGACACGATGACGTTCTGGCCGTTCACGTTCGTCGCCGGATCGAGCTTGAAGTTCGCACCCTTGACGGTGACGCCGTCGGCGGCGATGCGCAGCGAACCGGTGACGACGGCATCCTTGGCGGCGGTGATGGTGAGCTTCTTCCTGACTGTCAGGCTGGAGGAAACGATACCGGTCAGAGTGACGGTGTCGCCTTCCTTGGCCGCGTCGATGACCTTCTGCCAGTCCTTGGCGACCGCGTTTGGCTTGGTACCGGTCACGCCGTCCTGAAGGATGCCGTGGTTGCCGTTGGGCGAGCCGGACTCCGCAGGAGCCATCAGAACACGAATTTTGGCCGGCTGAAGCGCAGCTTCTTCAGGCGTGGTCGTCGTCAGCGTCTTGACGACGTCCTCACTGTAGGGAACCGCCGTCGAACCGACCGAACCATCATCCAGAGCGTTGGCCGCCGGAACCACCGCCAGTGCGCCGAGTGTGCACAATGCCGCGATCACGCCCACGAGCTTGCGCGGCGCCATATACTTACCCCTTTGCACCCCTGTCTTCCTTTCCGTTAAGGAGCCAGTCGACTACCTTGCCGACCCACTTCAAGGGTACCCCCTTAACAACCCCCGAACCAAAGCAACAGGTGAAAGTGGCGAAGCTCACGGTAGCAGTCTCCGCCGCCACGTCACCATGCGGAATCGCTCCAATTCCGACCATGACCAACCCGTTGTCCAATTACAAGATGCCCCGACAGCATAAGCGCTGTCGGGGCATCAATCAGTTCAGAAAAGACTCACTGCGCGAGGTACGCGTTGAATGCGGTACCTTCGTCGTGCCAACCGGCCTTGACCGCAGCGGACGCTTCGGGCTTGGACACGGTGAACACGTGTTCGCCCGTATTCGGGTTGTACACGCGGTACACCGGGGTGGTCGCATCCGCAGCCACATACCAGGCCACGTTCTCGCTCCTCCAGCCGGCACGCACCAAGGCGTCACGCTCCTTGGCGCTCAGCGTGTAGTGGTGGGATCCGTCGTTCGGATTGTAGAGACGATAAACGGGGGTGTCCTTCTCGTTCGACGAGGCCTCGAACTGCGGGCCCTCACCGCGCCAACCGGCCTGGATCACCTTGTTGTACTCGGCCTTGCTGGTCGTGTACAGGTGCGAGCCGCCACGCGTTTCGTTCGGGTTGAACGCGCGGTACACCACCGCATGAGACGACGGAGTCGGCTTGTCGGGCTTCGTCTCGCCGGCCTTGAGCGTGGTGAAGTCAGGAATCGCACCGGGAGTGAAGTCGAAGGCGAGCTTGTTGATCTCGGACTTGTTGGACTCATTGTAATCGGACACCGGAGTGCCGCTCTTCAGATCGACGTGCAGGCCGACGCGGGCGGAGCGCAGGTCCACCGCCGTCTTGGTCTTCACACCGTCGCGCCACAATGCATCGAACTTGTTGTACGTCCAATACAGCGGATCGGTGTAGGAGGAATCGATGTTGTCCAGGTTGTTGCCGTAGGTGGTTCCCGGGGTCAGGCCGGTGAGCTTCACGGAGAAGGTGCCGCTGCCGGACTTGCCGTCCCACTGTGCTCCGTTGTCGGCCTGCCAGAAGGACTGTCCGCTGTACTTCGCCGCCAGGAACGTGCCGCTGTTGGCCTCGTGGCTCTTGGGCAGGTTGAGATCCCGCTCATGGAGTGCACGATCGGTCCCGGAGCTGCCGCACACATAGTCCTCAGGCCATGTCGCGATGGTGGAACCCCAGTCGGTGGTGGAGTCGTTGGCGATCGGCGTGATGTCGGTGACGCGGCTGATGTCCGCGACGGCGCACACGCTCTTGACGTAGGCGGGGTTGAAGGCGATCGGACGATAGCCGCCGCCCATGCCGTCAGGCGTGATGTATCCCTCGTACATGGTGATCTTCCAGTTGAACGTCACCGTCGCCGAATCGGAACCGATGTCCGACACCTTGACGTTGCTGATGGAGTAGTTGGCGAATGTGTTGGGCGAATTTTCCGGAACAAATGCGGCGTTGGCCGCCGGAACGCCGGCCACAGCTATGCCGGCTGCCGCCGCGAATGCGACGAAGGCCTTTCCAAAATGCTTCATTGCGGAGCTCCCTTAGTCTCTCTTCGGACGTCCCGATACCGGGCCGTCCACTGTGAGCGCGGTTTACGCCCACACTGAAAACGCTACCCCTCTTCATGGTCGTCATGGAATCCCGGCACACATGCTGATATGACAAAGTCGAGGGGCATCACTGCCGGTCATGCAGTGATGCCCCTGACGGTTTACGACCCGCTTATGCGGCGAGCCGACGGCTGGATGGCATTATTTGAGGCTTTGCCAGGCGACTCCCTCCTGCTTCCAGCCCGCACGGCCGACGTTCTCGTACTCGACCTTGGACGTCGTGTACACGTGCTCGCCCGAATTCGGGTTGTACAAGCGGTACACATCCGTGGAGGCAGTGCTATCCACATACCAAGCAATCCCTTCGTCACGCCAACCGAGCTTGATCAGATGCTTATGCTCGGTCAGCGAAGTGGTGAAGTTGTGGTTGCCATCATTCGGGTTGTACTCGCGATAGACCGGCTTGAGGTTCGCGTTCGAGGAATCCGCCTTCGCGGCCCTGAATGACACTCCCTCGTCACGCCAGCCGAGGCGCACCAAGTGATGGCGCTCCGCTTCACTCGTGGTGTAATGGTGCAGACCGGAGTTGCGGTTGTACACGCGATACACCGGCACCGCGGTCACCGTAGGAGTCGGAGTGGGCGTAGGGGTAGGAGTCGGCGTAGGCGTAGGAGTCGGTTCAGGAGTCGGAGGCTGCGGCTGGTCCTTCTTGACGACCGTGATCGTGAACGTCGCCGTCTTCTTCGAATCGGACTTCAACGTGACCGTCACCGTCACCTTGCCCACGGCGGACTCGGTAAACGGCTTCGACAAATCAACCTTCTCACCGGCTTCGTTCTTGGCGGCGAGCGTATATTCGTCAGACTTCAGATCAATCGGATCGCCCTTGGATGGAATCTTCGCGACCTTTAGGCCGTCGGCCGAGAACGTCTCACCGACTTCGTACTCCGTCTTGGCCGGATTCTTAACTACCTTGATGCCAATCACGGCAGGAGTAGGAGTCGGGGTGTTCTTCTTGAGACCGGCTTCGGCCTTCTCGAGAGCGGACTTCGCGTCATTCACCTGCTGCTGTGTCGCGGACTTATCACCTGCCACCTTCTGAGCGGTAACAAGAGCATCGGCAAACGGCTTCCACGAATCAGCCGTATAATCCTTCTCGCTCAGCTTCCCGGCCTTCGCGATGGCGGCGTTCAACGCGGACTTATCAACAGGAGCCGGAGCCGGCTTCTTCTCAAGAGCGTCAATCGCGGCATTGAGCTTGCCGGCGGCATCCGTCACCTCTTGCTGGGTCGCATCGGCCTTGGACTGCACCTGTTCGGCAGCAGACAACGCGGTCTGGAGCGACTTCCACGAGTCAGCGGTGTAGTCCTTCTCGTTCAGCTTCCCGGCCTTCGCGATGGCATCATCCAACACGGACTTATCCGCCGGCTTGGTTGCGGGCTTTTGCAGTCTAGCGATCGCATTGCGAAGTCGAGCTGTAGCGGAATCGATTGCATCCTGAGTGGCCTTGGCATTACCCTTTACTGCGTTTGCCGCAGACAGCGCACTCCGCAATGCTTTCCAAGAATCCTGCGTATATTCACTGTCAGACAGCTTTTCGGCATCCGCAATAGCCTGATTCAGTGCATCGTAGTTCAAGGCGATAACGGTAACGGTACGAGTCGCCGTTGCCGTGTTACCGGCCTTATCCGACACGCTGTATGTCACCTGATATTTTCCGGGCTTAGACGTATCGACATCGTTCTTCACCACGATTCTATCCGTCACATCACCGTCAACGTCATCCGTCGCAGTCACTCCGGATTTCGCGTCAAATGCAGAATTCTGTCCAACCGTGATATCAGAGACACCAGCGATTACAGGCTTTGCGGAATCCTTGCCTCCAGCAAATACCACACTCACCGGGAACCCGAATCTGTCCTCGTAATACTGAATATTGTATCGGTAGGTAACGGTACCAGGAACAGCATTGGCTGTAATTGAAGCACCTTTGAGGGTGCCACCATTCACATTATCAATTGTTCCGAGTTCGAATGGAACATATTTGGCAATATCCAGCGTATTCCCATTGGCAACGCGGAAGATGTTACCGGAAAAATCGCTTCTATTATCATAAGGAGCAGTTGTCGACAGTCGGACAGCAAGCAAGCTGTTGTTCTTGGCGTAGACAACCATCAATCGATTATTCTTAGATACGTCAAGTGATGTTAGCCGGTTGTCGTTGATGCTTAGGCTGGCGAGGTCGGAGTTCTCGCTGAGGTCAAGATTGCCGATTTCGTTGTTATCCAAAATCAGACTCTCCAGTTTGGTGTTCTTCGTAAGATCAAGAGATCGAAGATCATCATCATTGGCTTTCAGCGAAACAAGATTAGCATTACCGGAAACATCAATAGATGATATTTGAGTATCGGAAATATTCAGAATTTTTAACCGCGCATTTTGCTTGACATTAAGAGTCCCCAGCTTCGTCTTGGAGACATCCAAATAGAGTAATTCTGGATTCTTAGATATATCCAAAGCGGTGATATTTGTGCCGGAGAGACCAATTTCCGAGAGTTTTGGATTACCGGACGTATCCAAGGAAGACAATGAAGCGCCATCTGCAGTCAAACTGTCGAGACGAGCGTTATGACTGATGTCCAATGTCGTAATCTTGGTGTTGGAAATAAGAAGATTCTGCAGCTCAGGATTCTTCGATACGTCCAGTGATTCCAGACCTGTTGCTTGCACTGCCAGATAAGTCAGTTTTGCATTATGAGAAACGTCGAGGGATTGGAGATGAGGATTAACGTTCAGTGAAACACGTCTGAGTTCCACGTTCTTTGACAGATTCACAGAAGTTAAGGTCTTGCTGTAACCTTCCAATGTCTGCAATCGCGGATTCCCCGACAAATCCAAAACGGAAACATCCGTCGTCCGCGAGCCGAAAGACAGAGCCCCCAGATTGGGGAACAACTCTATTCCTTTGAGCGTATGAGCGATGCCATCGGCATCCCATTGCCCCATAGCTGACGCGCCATCGGTATCGATAACCGACACTGACTCACGTTCGGACTGGCTCAACACGCCATTGCCGTCTTTGTCGCATCGCTTGGTGACGTAATCCCTGAAAACCGGATCCGGGAAACTGGTGGCATTGATGGTCACGTCGCCGGACGTCTCGGCCGCATTGGCCGTAGCCGCACCAAACCCGAAACCAAACAACATCGCGACGGCGGCAGCCGTCGCAGTCAGCCTCGACCCCACATGGATGGGTTGTCGCATCGCTGCTTCCTTCTCTTCTTCAATGTCGGCCAACCGCCCCTACGCCCGTCGACGAGACGAAGTCGGGAAAGACTCCCAGCTTGCTTTCAGCTTCCTCCTCACCGTAGACAGAACGGCACCGCATACCCGTTTTCGCGTCATGTGCGCGAAGGGTAAAATCGGAGGCGAGAATGGGCGGTGAATGGTGAATACGGAATGCCAAAGGCCGACCTCGAGGAAGTCCCAGGAAAAGGGGAATTATGACGATTCGTTGCATCAGCAAGGCCATCGCGGCCGTTGCGGCGGTGGCCGCATTGGCCGTCGCGGGGCCGGTCTCCGCGGCCTCGGCCGACGAGACCGCCGCGCCCGCCACCACGATTGCGGTGTCGGCGAGCGCGAAATCGCTCGACTCCGACCCGCAGATCCGCAACAGCATGCTCGGCTACTACGAGTACATCGGTGCCGAGGATGCGGTCGCGTGGTTCGAGCAGGTCCGCGCCGACCCGTCGCGTGCGCCGTATCTGCGTCTCGGCGAGGCCAATTCGGCCACATCGATCGACAACGCAATCAAGGCGGCGCTGTCCGTCAAGCACGGCAACACGCTGCGCACCAACGACAACAACTTCCGCGGCCTCGCGCCGCTGCGCATCAGCCATCTGCTGACGGCCATGGCCGAAACCGCGTCGGACTGGATGTATTCCAAGGGTTCGATGCAGCACCAGAACTACAATCCGTTCGACTACGGCGACTACTCCGCCGCCGGCCAGAACATCGCGTACGGCTATCTCGACCCGTACGCAGGCTGGTACTTCACCGAGAAGGCCGCCTACGACCTCGGCTCCCGCAACGAGAACATCGTGGGTCACTACCTCAACCTGACCAAGTCCGGATACACCGTCACCGGCTATGGCGACACCGGCAAGTACTCGGCCCAAAACTTCGCCGCCTCCTCGAGCGACAAGGGGCTGAGCGTGGACGCCTACGTCGCGTCGCTGGTCGGATACAAGCTGCTCATCGCGAACTACAGCGGCGGCTCCGACGGCTCCTCCAAGCCCGAGCAGGGCGGCACGGAGACTCCGGTCTACCGTCTGTACAATCCGAACAGCGGTCTGCACCACTACACCACGTCCAAGGCCGAGACCGATCATCTGGTGTCCGTGGGATGGCGCTACGAGAACGTCTCCTTCACCGTGTCCTCCAAGGGCTACCCCGTCTACCGCGTCTACAATCCGAACGACGGCACGCACCACTACACGATGAGCCAAGCCGAGGCGCGCAGCCTGATCCGCAGCGGCTGGAACGACGAGGGCATCGCCTGGCACGTGCCCGGCGACGGCTCGATCCCGGTGTACCGCCTGTACAACCCGAACAACGGCGAGCACGTGTTCACCACCAGCTTCACCGAGTACGAGAAGGTCGGCGCGAGCGGCTGGACGCAGGAGAGCGTCGCCTGGATCGCACTCAAGTAACCCGAATGGCGGATATCGCCGATCCCGCAAAGACGAATGCCCCGCGAACGGGAATGGAAAATCTTCCCCCGTTCACGGGGCATTCGCATAATCCGCGGCCGGACCACGCCCATTCGACTACACTGATTGACCAGTATCGAGTTCGGACACAGGAGTTGAGGAGTCATATGAAAATCGCGGTTGCCGGTACCGGTTATGTGGGGTTGTCCGTGGCGTTGCTGCTGTCGCAGCACAACGAGGTCCATGCGCTGGACATCGTGCCGGAGAAGGTCGAGCTGCTCAACAACGCGAAGAGCCCGATCGTCGACGCTGAAATCACCGACTTCCTCCAGGAGAACGCCTCGGGCGAGCGTCCGCTGGACTTCCATGCCACGCTCGACCCGGAGCAGGCCTACACGGGCGCCGAGTACGCGGTGATCGCCACCCCGACCAACTACGACCCGAAGAAGAACTACTTCGACACCTCCAGCGTCGAGGCCGCGATCAAGGCCGTGCGCACGTACGCGCCGGACGCGTGGATCGTCATCAAGTCCACGATCCCGGTCGGCTACACCCAGCAGCTTCACGAGCGCCTGCACGACGACCGTATCCTCTTCTCCCCGGAGTTCCTGCGCGAGGGCCACGCCCTGTACGACAACCTGCATCCGAGCCGCATCGTCGCCGGCGCCCCGCAGGACGACCCGCAGGCCGTCGAGGCGGCGCGCACCTTCGTCGGCCTCCTTGCCCACGGCGCGGCGCCCGAGGAGACGGACCGCACCAACCCGGACGGCACCAAGGGCATCCCCCAGCTCGTCGTCGGACTGACCGAGGCCGAGGCCATCAAGCTGTTCGCCAACACGTACCTCGCCCTGCGCGTCGCCTACTTCAACGAGCTCGACACGTACGCGGAGTCGCGCGGACTCGACACGAAGTCCATCATCAGCGGCGTGTGCCTCGACCCGCGCATCCGCAACGACTACAACAACCCGAGCTTCGGCTACGGCGGCTACTGCCTGCCCAAGGACACCAAGCAGCTCCTCGCCAACTACGACAAGGTGCCGCAGAACCTCATCGAGGCGATCGTCGCGGCGAACCGCACGCGCAAGGACTTCATCGCCGACGAGATCATGGAGCGCGTCGAGGGCGTCGAGAACCCGGTCATCGGCATCTACCGCCTGACCATGAAGTCCGGCTCCGACAACTTCCGCCAGTCCGCCATCCAAGGCGTGATGAAGCGGCTCAAGGCCAAGGGCCTGACCGTCGTCGTGTACGAGCCCACGCTCGACGCGCCCGACTTCTTCGGCTCCAAGGTCACGCACGACCTCGCCGCGTTCAAGGCCGAGTCCAGCGTGATCGTCGCGAACCGCTGGAACGCCGACCTCGCCGACGCCGGCGAGAAGGTCTTCACGCGAGACCTGTTCCGCCGCGACTGACGCCGACTGACGCCGGCCGCCGATGATGTTGCGATGGTGGCGTATCGTATCCGCGGTACGCCACCATCGTCGTATGTGGAGGATGATATGCGCCGTGGGCTCCTGCTGAACCTGATCAGCAACGTCGTGTTCTTCGTCAGCGGGTATGCGCTGCACTTCTTCCTCGGCAACACGATGCCGCCGGCCGCCTACGGCGTGGTCGGCACGATTATCACCGTGCTCGACTTCGAGTACATGTTCGTCTCGAACGGCGCGCGTCAGTCGGTCGCCAGCGAGATCTCGCGCAAACGATACGACTTCCGTGATGTCGTCGGCAAGACGCTCGCCTTCCAGCTGATCGTCGTCGCGTTCTTCTTCTGCGTGAACTTCCTCGGCGCCCCGCTGTTCGGCATCGTCCTCAACGACGCGACGCTGGACCGGTACTTCCGCATCGCCGCGTTCCTGGTCGTCGTCAACGGCCTGCAGACCGTGCTGCTCGGCGTCAATGACGGACTGCAGCGGTTCGGCACGAGCGCGCTGCTGAGCACGTTCTACCCGATCGCCAAGCTCGGCGTGATCCCGCTCATCATCTTCGTGTTCCGCGACGACCCGGTCATCGGCGTGGAGGTCGGCTTCCTGCTCGCGGTGGTGCTGACGATCCTCCTCGGCTGCGCGCTGCTGTTCGTACGGCGGGACTCCCTGCCGAAACGGCGGTCGGCGGCCGACGGCGTGGAGCGAATCCCGTTCGGATACGTCGCCACGCACACGCTGAGCTTCTCCTTCTTCTTCATCATGGTCTCGCTCGTGCTGAGCGTGGACACCCTCATCGTCAAGGCCGTGGTCGAGCCGGCATCGATGGCCGGCTACTACACCGGCGCGATGAACTTCGGCAAGATCGCCTACTACCTGCTGCAGGCGTTCTCGACCGTCATCCTGCCGGTCGTGGCGAAGCTCGTGGGGGAGGGGCGGCGCGACGCGGCCGTGACGCGCACCGGCGAACTGCTGCTCATCGCGTTCGTGTTCATCCTCCCGATCTCCGTGGTCGTCTCCGCCAGCAGCGGCGACCTGCTCGCGGCGTTCTACAGCCCGTCGTTCGACGTGGCGGCCGCGACGCTCTCCTGCCTGTCGTTCTCCAACTTCTTCATGGGCATCACCGTGATCCTCAACATGGTCCTCAACTCGTTCGGCTCCAGCCGGTTCTCCGACGTGCTGTCGATCGTGTCGCTCGTCGTGGTGATTCCGGTGTTCATCGTCTCCGCGCGCACGTTCGGCATTACCGGCATCGCCGTCGCCAGCGTGACCTGCACCGGGCTCGCGATGCTGGTCACGTTCGCGCGCACGTACCGCAAGGTCGGCAACGTGATGCTGCGGCGCACGTGGATCGTCCTCGGCGCCAACGTGGTGCTGTGGGTCCTGGTGCACGTCACATTTGTGCATTTCAACGTTGCAGGACAGCTGACTCTGGAATCGGGCTTTACGAGTCTACCGGTGATTGCGGTACTGTACGCTGCGATCTACGTCGCATATCTGGCGGTCCTGTTCGCCGCCAAGGTCATCACCGTGCAGCAGCTCAAGGTGCTGGGGAAGTAGCCGCACTCCCCCGTGTTGGCGCCGACGACTATGATGAACGCGTTGAACAATCGTAGAACCCTATTCATGGCAGGTGCCTGACCCTATGCGTCTCTTCATACAGATTCCTTGCTTGAACGAGGAGAAAACCCTCCCCCTGGTGCTGAAGAACATGCCGAAGGAGATCCCCGGCGTCGACGACGTGGAGCTGCTCATCATCGATGACGGCTGCAGCGACAGGACCGTCGAGGTGGCGCGTTCGCTGGGCGTCAGGCACTTCGTGCACCACGCCAAGCCGATGGGTCTGGCGCGCGCGTTCCGCGACGGCGTGGACTACGCTCTGAAGCACGGCGCCGACATCGTGGTGAACACGGACGGCGACAACCAGTACCCGAGCGAGACGATCGGCGAGCTGGTGCAGCCGATCCTCCGCCACGAGGCGGATATCGTGGTCGGAGACCGTCAGACCGCCACCATCAAGGAGTTCAGCTGGTTCAAGCGCCGCATGCAGGCGTTCGGCTCGTGGGTGGTGAACCTCGCGGCCGGCACGCACATCCCGGACGCGGCCAGCGGCTTCCGCGCGTACTCGAAGAACTCGCTGCTCAAGCTCAACATCGTCACCGAGTTCAGCTACTGCATGGAGACGATCATCCAGGCGGGCAACAAGCGCATCGCCATCACCTCGTACGCGATCCGCACGAACCCGAAGACGCGTGAATCCCGCCTGTTCTCGAACATCTTCGAGCACATGGCGAAGTCCGGCGGCGCGATCATCCGCAGCTTCCTCATGTTCAAGGCGAACGTGATCTTCAAGTGGGCGGCCGTCGTCTTCGGCGTGCTCGGCCTGATCCCGTTCGTGCGGTATCTGGTGTTCTTCTTCTCCGGCTCCTCGGCCGGCCATCTGCAGTCGATGCTCGCGGGCGTGGCGCTGATCATGCTGTCGGCGTTCTGCGTGGCCCTGCAGATCATCTCCGAGGTGCTGCGCATCCAGCGCAAGCTCGTGGAGGACGAACTGGAGCGCACCAAGGAGCTCATGTACTGCAGGGAGAACCAGCGCATCTGGGCGCAGCAGGACGAGTGGGGCGGCTATACCGGCACGCCCACCGGACTGGCCGATGCCTCTGAAACTTCCAATAAGGGTGAGGACGCCGAGCGGTGACAAATCGGACCGAATCCTCTTCTCTCTGCCCCCGCGTACTTGCGTTCGGCACCTACAACACACGCAAGCATCCGCGCGTGGGCATCCTCATCGACGGCCTGCGCGCCAACGGGTGCGAGGTGACCGAGATCAACCACCCGCTGGAGCTGTCGACGGCTCAGCGCGTGGAGATCCTCAAGAAGCCGTGGAAGCTGTTCGGCTTCGGCTGGAACCTGTTGGGCCTGTGGCATGCGCTGCGCCGGGACGCGCGCGCATGGATGAGGCGCAACGGGCGCCCGGACGCGGTGCTTGTGGGCTATATGGGGCACTTCGACGTGCTGCTGGCCCACCACGTGTTCCACGGGGTGCCGATCGTCCTCGACCATCTCATCTTCGCCGGCGACACCGCCAAGGACCGCGGCGCGCAGGGGCTCAAGGTCAAACTCCTCAACCGGCTCGACCGCATGGCGATCGGCGCGGCCACGCTGACCGTGCTGGACACCGAGGAGCACCGCCGCATGTGCCGTCCGGGCGACGAGACGATGGTCATCCCCGTCGGCGCGCCGCGCGAATGGTACACAGCGGGCGACGCCGAGGCGGAGGCCGTCTCCTCCGGAGAGGCGACCCGCAGCAGGGACATCGTGTTCTACGGCCTGTACACGCCGCTGCAGGGCGTGCCGGTCATCGCGCGGGCCGCGAAGGAACTGGCCTCGCGCGGGCTCACCCCGCACTTCACGCTCATCGGCAAGGGGCAGGACTACGACGAGGTCCGCACCATCGCCGCCGGGCTCGACAACGTGGAGTTCCGCGAGTGGGTCGAGCCGGAGGACCTGCCGGCCCTGGTCGCCTCGCACGCGATCTCGCTCGGCATCTTCTCGACCACCCCCAAGGGCCTGCACGTGGTGCCGAACAAGGTGTACCAGTCCATGGCCGCCGGATGCGCCGTCATCACCTCGGACACCGCGCCGCAGCGCCGCATGCTCGGTGATGGCGTGACGTACGTGAAGCCGGGCGATGCGGTCTGGCTGGCCGACGCCATCGAAGAGCTGCTGGCGGACGATGAGAGACTGCACGCCGCTCAGCAATCGGCGGAGGAGACCGCGAAGGCGTTCACCGCGCAGCGCATCACCCGGCAGTTGGCCGATTGGGTGCGCCGAGCCGCGGCCTCGGCCGCAGGCAGACGGTAACCGCGGCGATCAGCACGCCGGCGCATGTGACGACAAGCGATGAGTACGCGGCGAATTGCGCCGGCAACCCCGCGTGCTCCATTGTCCCGCCGACGGCGAATGGCCATTTCAGCGCCGCCTCATACAGCAAGGCCGTCACCTTCAGCGTCAGCCACATGCAGACGACGCCATTCGACATCCAGCCCGGCAGGCCATCCCACGTGAATCCCATGGCGATGACGACGGCGAACACGATGGAGATCAGGCTGAAGTACACGGCGTTGTCGCTGCCGCCCTGCTTATAGAACAGCAGCTGCTGGAACACCGTGCCGCCGAACGACAACGCCAGCATCAGAGCCATCAGCAGGGCGGCGCGCCCCGCTCCCCTGCCCCCGAGGAACGCATTCGCGGCAGGCATGCCTCCGTCTCCGCGATACCGACGGACAGCCCACATGATGATGCCCATGAATCCGACCACCATGGGGATGACGGTCAGCAGCAGCACGAACGCCCATCCCCAGCCGGTATTGGTGACCGCGGAATTCTGGTACTGGGACATGGTGCTCTTGTAGAAATGCGGGTCCAGCAGCGCCTGGATGAACGTCTTGTTCGTGTTCCGCTGCAGATGGGTACGTGACCATTCCGGCTGTGAACCGGTGAAGTTTCCGGACAACGCGTGCAACCGGAGATAGAACCAGGCCGAAGCGGCCACGGCGATGATTCCGGGCAGCACGCACAACACGGTGATGTTGCGAATCCGGCGATGCGAGGACAGGAGGACCGCAAGGAACACGATCAGCAGGCACAGGCCCATGATCGGCACGGTCGATAGTCTGGTCAACGGCGCCAGAGCGACGATCAGCCACCATAGGACGATCATGCGGACGGTCGACGCATATGTCGTCAGCGAACCGGTCAATACATCGTCCTCAAGCATCGACCGAACGAGCTTGGCGGTCATGCCGATCAGCAACGTCACCCACAGACTCGCCAACGTGTAGTTGAAGACGACCGAGGGGAGGCACCGGTTCGACGCCACGATGACGGGCACGAGGGAGACGGCCGGGCATTCGCCGCCGATGACCCATTTCGCGGCCCAACGAGAGCAGACGATCAACAGAACGCCCATCACCCACACCAAGGCGCGCATGGCCCAGATGCCGCGAATCGGATGATGCAGGGTGTCGAACAGCAGGAAGACCGGCGCCTCCAGCGCATAGAACAGCGGCGGGTGCTGGTAGCGCCATTGGACATCGTACGGGTAGTCCATGTGGAGCGGATTGAACTCCGCCCCGCCGAAGAACGTCGGCAGATGCCCCTGGGTGAGCTGATAGACGTAATCGACCTCCAGCGTCTCGTCGAAACTGAAGAACGGCGGCCAGGCGATGTTCTGCCACAGGTCGCCGGCGGTGTAGATCAGCAGCGCCGCGACGAGCAGGACCAGCCCAGCTCCTCCCATACGTTGCCTCATCGCTATCGACCGCTTCGATATCCGCACCGTCGCCGGAGTTCCGGTCCTTCCATGCCTGCCACCCTTATTCACGGAAGGAGATTATACAATCCGGCCATCTCCTACAATGAGGGGCAGTACGTTCCCGTCAATCGCCGAAAGCCAGCATATGAAGCACACTTTGGACAAAGCCGTCGCGCTCGTGGCAGCGCATCGGCTGATTGCGACCACCATCGTCTTCCTACTGTTTGCCTTCGCCGTGGGCATCGGACGATTCCCCGCGATCAACGTGCAGTATGCGGCCCGATTCGGGGACTCGGTCTCCCCCGCCGATCAGGTGTCATTCGTGTTCGACGATAATCCCGGCTATTCGAAGTCCGCGACGCAACGCGCGTTCCCGATCAATGGCAACGCCGCCATCAACGTCGACTCACTGAACATGGATTCGAGGTCTCTGGTCATCTCGGCTCCGGAGACCGCCAAGCTCTCGCGGCTTGAGGCCAGCGTCGTCGCGGACGGCAAAACGCTGTACGGAGTATCCGTCATCCCCGGGGCCTCCATCGAACGGACATCGGATTCGAATCACGGCGGCAACGTCCGATTCTCGGTTTCGGCAGAACAGCTGACCGATTTGCAACGGAAGCTGGCGTTCACCTCGGAGATCAAGCTGGCGATTCTGGCCGCCCTGCTGGTGTTGTACGCGATCACGATCTGCCGCATGGGCATACTGCGTCATCTGGATCGTCGATATTTCGCCCTGGGCACGGTGGTCATGCTGCTCATCGGTGGTTTCCTCGCCAACGTATGGCTGGTCAAGAAGCCGATCATCTATCACTACTCCTATTCGTTCACGCAGCCGGTCAACATCGACGACGATTCGACGTACGAATTCAGCCAGCCGTTCGTCGCGCAGCAGGATGAACTGCGTTCCATCCGCATGCCGCTTTCCTTCACGCTGTCCATCGATCCGGCGGACACCGGTAATCCGAATTACGACAAGGTGTATGTGAATTCGCATGAATACCGAAACCGCTACGCCATCGAGGTGATGGATTCCTCGGATGGTTCCAGCCTGTATTCCGGCCTGCTGACCCCGGACCTGTTGGTGAGGGATTCCGATGGCATGCCCACGACCAAGGCGGAGATCCCGCTGCGGTACGACCATGCGGCGGGCAGGACCTTCGTCGTGAGCATCCACAAGCTCGACCGTCACCCCGCCACCGTCCAATTCCAGGGAGCGGCCCTCGAGCAGACCACGGAATCGCTGCCGATGGGTTCCACGCCCGATTCGATGGAGCTGTCGGTCAAGTCCTCGCAGCCGTTCACGTATCTGAACATCGCGATCGGATATCGGGGATACCCGTATCGGACCGTCATCACCGTGATCGTCCTCGGGCTTCTGGCATTGCTGCTGTGCAATCTGCTGGCCGGCAGACGCCTCGGCCGCATGGTCACGACGGCGATGTGCGCCGTGAACTATCTGGTGCTGTCCGCATACGCCTTCTTCCAATTCGGCGTGTACACCCGGTATCTGCAAGGGTTCCCGGATGAGGAGGCGCATCTCTCCTACATCGCCTATCTCAAACAGCATGGCGGGCTGATTCCCGACTTCGCCGATATGCAGGTATACGCCCGGACCAGCGCCAACAGTCTGGATCTCACGCAGCCCACCGAGTTCAATCGTCTTGGCCATCCGCCGCTGTTCTACCAGATCGAGCGCGTCTTCGGCGGCATGACCATCAGCGGAGGCACCGCGACCTTCGACGTCGTGCGCATGGAATTCGTCTCGTTCCTGATCGGGTTCATCGGCATCGCGCTGGTGTTCTATCTGGGTTTCACGCGTATCCGCAAGATCCCCGCGTTGCATCTGCTGTTCGGACTGATGGTCATCAGCCCGCCGAACCTGCTGTTCACGATGAGCGGGGTGTCCAATGATTCCATGACCCTGTTCGCGGTCTCCGTGTTCGTATTCGGCATGGTGCGGTTCTTCGAACGCCGCTATGATCTGCTGACGTACGGCGTCATCGCCTGCGGCGTCACGCTGTCGTTCCTCAGCAAGTTGACCGCGGCCATGGTCGTCGGTCTCATCTCGCTGGGGGTGGTGATCTACACCCTGTTCGTGGAACGCGATCGGAAGCCGTTCATGCGGGCGAGTTTCCTGGGGACGCTGCCGATCTACCTCGTTCCGATCGGGTATTTCGGCTACATGATGGCCCGATTCCACACGCTGCAGCCCAGTTTCCAGAAGTTCGACTTCTCCGGATACGTGAAGTCGAACTTCTATGTCGACGCGGAGCACCGACTCTCGTACAACGTGTGGGAATACGTGAACTACTACGTCCGGCATTTCCTGGATACGTGGCAGGCCCTGGCCGGCACCATAGGCGTGCCGAAGCCCGAGGCCCCCCTGTATGCTCTGGACCGCATGGCCGTCATGGCGGTGCTCGTGGTGCCACTGGCGGTCTTCCTGATGAGTCGCTCCCGTCACCGCGATTACTTCATCATCGTCGAGACGGCGATGCTCGCGACCGCCGTGTACCAGTGGTATTCCGCATTCAACGGGTTCTATAGGAACGGCTACCCCGGTGCGTTCTCCAGTCGCTATTATCTGTGCGCGACGTCTCTGTTCGCATTGGCGATCGTCTGGATGATATGCCGCAGATTCTCGGCGAAGACCGATGATTCGCTGCTGACGACCCCGTCCCATACGAATCGCCCGGCGACGGTACCGTTGAGCGAATTGGGAATGGCCCTATGCCTGATTGCCATCGTCCTGCTGACGTTCGATGGATTCATCTATTCGTTGCTGTATCAGGCGGACGGGGTCACCGGCTTCACCGGCCAGCCGTAAATGGCCGTCATATAGAGGAGAGGGAGCCGCGGAAATTCGCGGCTCCCTCTCCTCTATGTTGATGTTGCGTCCGAGGAACGTATTACTTGTTGAGTTCCTTGTCGACGTATGCCTTGAGGGATTCCTCCCAGTCGGCGGGGGTGTAGCCGGCGTCCTCAATCTTGGTCAGGTCGAGCGCGGAGTGCGTCGGGCGCGGGGACACGGGGTTCTTGGCGTTGGCGAAGTACTCGGCGGTCGAGATGGGCTTGACCTTGTCGCCGTTGCCGTTCGTCAGGTCGAAGACCTCGGCGGCGATGTCCGCCCAGCTCTTGACGGCGCCGCTTCCGGTGAGGTTGTACGTGCCGTACGGGGCGTGGCTGTCGAGCAGGTGGAAGATCGCCTCGGCCATGTCCCGGGTGAACGTCAGGCGCCCGAACTGGTCGTCCACGACGGTCACCTGGTTGAGGCCGTCCTCCGGGTCGGCGACGCGGTTGGACAGGTTCATCATGGTCTTGACGAAGTTGTGGCCCTCGCCGATCACCCAGGAGGAGCGTAGGATGTAGTGCTCGGGCGCGTTGGCCACGGCGATGTCGCCCGCGGCCTTCGTCTGCCCGTACACGCCCAGCGGCGCGAATGCCTCCGACTCCGTGTGCTGCTCGGCGGTCCCGTCGAACACGTAGTCCGAGCTCACGTGCACCAGCGTGATGTGATGGTCCTTGGCGACCCTGGCGAGCAGGGCGGGACCCTGGGCGTTGGCCTTCCACGCGACGGGGCGGCCCTCGGCGGTCTCGGCCCTGTCGACGGCGGTGTAGGCGCCCGCGTTGATGATCGTCCCGTACAGCGACCAGTCGTACCTGTCGTACGCGGCCGGGTCGGAGAAGTCGAACTCGTCGATGTCCGTGTACTCGAAGCCCTCAAGACCGTGCTCCTCCGCGTAGGCGCGGATCGCATGGCCCAGCTGCCCGTTGCACCCGGTCACCAGGGTGCGCTTCGGGCTCATGGGCTTGGCGTCCTTGAGCATCGGGTGGTGCAGGTCCGCCTCGGACCGCTCCGACTGCTCCAAGGGGATCGGCCACCGGATGTTCAGCTCGGGGTCGGCGAGGTTGACGAACGTGTAGGTCTTCTTCTGCTCGAGGCTCCAGTGGGCGTTGACCAGGTACGTGTACACGGTGCCGTCCTCGAGGGCCTGGAAGCTGTTGCCCACGCCGCGCGGCACGTAGATCGCCCGGCTCGGGTCAAGACGGGTCGTGAACACCTGGCCGAACGAGCCGCCCGGACGCAGGTCCACCCACGCGCCGAAGATCTCGCCCGCCGCGATCGAGATGTACTTGTCCCACGGCTCCGCATGGATGCCGCGCGTCACGCCCTTCGTCGCGTTATACGAGATGTTGTTCTGCACCGGACCGAAATCCGGCAGACCCAACGCGGTCATCTTGGCGCGCTGCCAGTTCTCCTTGAACCAGCCCCGGTTGTCCCCATGCACCGGCAGATCGAACACCAGCAGACCCGGGATGTTCGTCTCCGTGACCCTCAGTTCCTTCTCGAACTCAAAACCCATGATCATTCCCCTCTCACTGGCCCTGCCGCTTGTACTTGGCCTCGGTGGCGGCCTTGGCGGGCTCCCACCACGCGCGGTTGTCCGTGTACCACTTGATGGTCTGCTCGAGGCCGGACTCGAAGTCGGTGTGCTTCGGCCTCCAGCCCAGCTCGGTCTGCAGCTTGGTGGAGTCGATCGCGTAGCGGCGGTCGTGGCCGGGACGGTCCTTGACCCAGTCGAACGCGTCCTCGCTCTGTCCCATCATCCTGAGGATCATGCGCAGCACGGTGATGTTGTTCTTCTCGCCGTTCGCGCCGATCAGATACGTCTCGCCGATCCTGCCCTTGGTCAGGATCGTCCACACGCCCGTCGAGTGGTCGTCCGTGTGGATCCAGTCGCGCACGTTCAGGCCCTGACCGTACAGCTTCGGACGCAGCCCGTCGAGGATGTTCGTGATCTGACGCGGGATGAACTTCTCCACATGCTGATACGGGCCGTAGTTGTTCGAACAGTTCGAGATCGTCGCACGGATGCCGAACGTGCGGTGCCACGCCCGCACCAGCAGGTCCGAGCTCGCCTTCGTCGACGAGTACGGGCTGGACGGGTGGTACGGGGTCTCCTCCGTGAACTTGGCCGGATCGTCCAAAGCCAGGTCGCCGTACACCTCGTCCGTGCTCACGTGGTGGTAGCGCACGTCGTACTTGCGGCACGCCTCCAGGAGGCGGAACGTGCCCTCCACGTTGGTCTTCAGGAACGGCTCCGGGTTCGCGATCGAGTTGTCGTTGTGCGACTCGGCCGCGTAGTGCACGATCGCGTCATGCCCCGGCACGATCCGGTCCAGCAGCTCCGCGTCGCAGATGTTGCCGTGCACGAACTCCACACGGTCGCCCAGGATCGAACGGATGTTCTCGAGATTGCCCGCGTACGTGAGCGCGTCCAGGACCGTGATGTGCACGTCGGGATGGTTGTTGTACACGTAGTGCACGAAGTTCGAACCGATGAAGCCGCAGCCACCGGTCACAATGATGTTACGAGGAGTGAATACTTCTTCAGCCATGCTTCACCATGGTACCTGTTGGCGGGAACAGTGAAGCGATTCCCCCGACCCACGCAAACGGCCGGCGACCTCTGTGAAGAAGCCGCCGGCCGTTCAACGGAATCGTGCGAATCAGACCTTACGAACCCAGTAGTTGCCCGAGGTGCGAGACAGATTCGGGTTGTAGTACGGGTCGTTCTCGATCAGCGCCGGGTACTTC
This sequence comes from Bifidobacterium santillanense, assembly GCF_018555385.1. GTDB lineage: Bacteria > Actinomycetota > Actinomycetes > Actinomycetales > Bifidobacteriaceae > Bifidobacterium > Bifidobacterium santillanense. Next base: position 10,784 of record NZ_JAFEJS010000011.1, on the reverse strand, counting down.
TTCCGCATCTTGTCGGCCTCCTGCTCGAGGCGTTCCTTCTTCTTCTGGCTCTTGATGTCGTAGCCGCGGGTGACGGACTCGTAGTGGTACAGCTCCACCTCATGCGCCCAGACGATGTCACGTCCCAGATCCCTGCCGATGCGCAGGCACAGGTCGACGTCGTTGTACGCGACGGCGAGATCCTCGTCGAATCCGTTGACCGCATGGAAGTCGGCGGCCTTCACCATGCAGCAGGCGGCGGTCACGGCGGAGTAGTTGACGTTCTCGATCAGACGACCGAAGTAGCCGAGATACGTACGCGGGAAGCCGACCTGGATATGGCCGGCGGCACCGCCCAGACCGAGCACGATGCCGGCGTGCTGGATGGTCTCGGTCGGGTAGTACAGCTTCGCGCCGACGACGCCGACGCGGTCCAGCTGCGCGAACGACACCATACGGGTCATCCATTCGGGGCTGATGACCTCGGTATCGTCGTTGAGGAACAGCAGGTACTTGCCCTTCGCCTTCTGCGCCGCGAGGTTGTTGATCCTCGAGAAGTTGAACGGGATGTCGATCTCCTCCACGCGGAAGCGGTCGCCCAGCTGCTGTTCGTAGCGCTTGTACAGCTCGAACATGTGCGGGTTGGTGCTGCCGTTGTCCGCGATGACGATCTCGTAGTTCTTGTACTCGGTCTTCTCGATGATCGAGGTGACGCAGCGTTCGATGTTGTCGTACCCGTTCTTGGTCGGGATGATGACGGACACCAGCTCGGGATCGGCGATCGCGTAGTGCACGTTGTAGATGCCGTTCGGACCGGCCGAGACCACCTCCGCGTCGACGCCGCGACGCTCCATGGCGGACTGCAGGGCCTTCAGACCGGCATCGGACGCATAGCTCTTCGCTCCGGCTCCGGACGCGGTCGACGTGGCCAGCGTACGCCAGTGGTACAGCACCTTGGCGATGTGACGGATGCGGGAGGGCTCGGTCTTCTCCACGAAGCGCAGCACCAGGTCGTAGTCCTGGGAGCCTTCGTAGCCGACGCGGAAGCCGCCGATCTCGTCGACGATGGACTTGCGGTACACGCCGAAGTGGCTGATGTAGTTCGTGCTCAGCAGCAGGTCCGGGGAGTAGTTCGGCTTGAAGTGGGGATCGAAGCGGTTGCCCTCCTCGTCCTCCTTGTCCTCGTCGCTGTAGATGAGGTCGGTCTCCGGGTTCTCGTTGAGCGCCTTGACGACTTCGAACAGGGCCTGCGGCGCCAGTTCGTCGTCGTTGTCCAGCAGACCGACGAATTCGCCGTCGGCGATCGCCAAGGCGGAATTCGTGGCGCGGGAGATGTGGCCGTTCTTGTCGCGGAAGACCAGACGGATGCGGGAATCGCGATTGGCGATCTCCGTCAGCTTCGGACGGACGCGCTCGTCGGTGGAGCAATCGTCGGCGAGGCACAGCTCCCAGTTGTCGTAGTACTGGCCGATGACGGAGTCCACGCACTTCTCGAGCCACTGCGGGTCCACGTTGTAGACCGGCACCAGCAGAGAAATCAGCGGCTTGTAGGAGAAGCCGTCGATCTGCCTGCGCACATCGGCCGGATTGTACTGTTCGGTGCGCTTGATGAGCTTCTGGTACGCCTGCTTCTGCCACCTCGGCGACCAGTACTTCTCGATCAGGCGCTTGCCGGTGGCGCGGGGGTGCCGGAGCAGAGCGACCTTGTGGAAGAAGGACGCCAGTCCCTCGAGCACCGGGGAGGTGCGCACGTTGAGCTTCGCTTCCTTGTGGTCCGTGGGTGTGGTGAACACCAGCGCCAGTCCCTTGGCGGCGCGCTTGGGATTGCCGTGCAGCGCGATCTCGGCCTTGAATCCGAGGACCGAATCTCCCGGCACTGGATTCTCGAGGTTCACGTCCAGACGGACGATGCGTTCGAGACGCTCCAGCGTGGCGTCCGGCGTCTCACGCAGCGTGATGTCGACTTCCTCGTTACCGTGCAGGTCGGCCGCCCAACCCGTGACGAGCACCGTGGTGCCGCCGTTGCGGGTCTCCACGCGGTCCAACACGTACTTGATGCCCTCCTGCTTGGAGTAGTCGGCGGGGAAGCACACCGAGGCGAACGGATCGGCGAGGTTGCGGCGGGAGTTGATGTACTTCACCGCGTCGGCGCCGTCGATGGTCAGATGATCGTGCTTGAGATCGGTGAACACCGAGTACGGCTGCCACAAGGCGGCGCGGCCGGACTGCTCGCGCACGCGAACGCAGTAGTCGATGCCGCGCAGCCCCGGCTTGAGCTGGCTGTTGAAGCCGCCCATGTCGACGAACTCCTTGCGCGTGACCAGCATGCAGTCCTCGGTGACGGCGAACATGTCCCTCGGCAGCAGGTCACGGAAGTAGTAGCCGATGCCCTCGTCCCACGCGCCGCGCATCTCGAACGGCTTGCCGCTCCTCAAGGCACGAAGGGTCACGCCGACGTTGACCACCCGGTGACGAGAGTCGAAGATCTTGCCGCCGACCACGGCGATACCCTGGTTGTGGGAGTAGTTCACCATCTCCCTGAGCCACTGCTTGTCCTGCGGCATCATACCGTCGAGGAACACGGCCAGCGTCTCGTCCGCGTCGGCGGCGGCCCGGGTCGCCTCGTCGCCATCCTCGATCCGGACGAATCGGACCGACGGGTAATCGGCGGAGTCCTGGAGCTTCTGGAACTGGGCCTTGTTGTAGCCGGCCGCGATGACGACGACGGACGGCAGATCGAACGTGTAGTCGATCTTGTAGGTGCCGAGATTGTCCAGCATGCGCACGTTGCCCGTGATGCCGCGACGCTGCAGCGCGGCCTCGATCGCGGCGCGACCGGCCTCGTACGCATACATCTTGCTGCGCGGGTCTCCGGCGACGGAACTGGCGAGCGTACGCCAGTGGTACAGCATCTGCGGGATGTGGTGGACCTTCCGCGCCTGTTCAGTGGCGCGCAGCACGAAGTCGTAGTCCTGGCTGCCGTCGTATTCGCTGCGCAGGGCGCCGACGGTGTCGAGCAGCGGCTTGGAGACCACCACGAAGTGAGTGATGTAGTTGTGGCCCAGCAGCAGGTCGGGAGACCAATCGGGCTTGAAGAACGGGTCGAAACGGGTGCCGTGCTCGTTGATCTTGTCCTCGTCCGTGTAGACGAAGTCGATCTGCGGGTCGTCGTTGAGTGCCTTGACGACCTCGAACAGAGCCTGCGGGGCCAGCTCGTCGTCGTTGTCCATGAACCCGACGTAGTCGCCGGTGGCCAGTTCGATGGCGGAGTTGGTGGCCTTGGCGATGCGCCCGTTCTCGGAACGGAAGGTGACCTTGATGCGCGGATCCTGCTTGGCGAGTTCCTCGAGCAGCGGCTTGACGTGCTTGGCCGGGGAATGGTCGTCGGCCAGGCACAGCTCCCAGTTGTCGTACCACTGGTTCTGCACGGATTCGACGAACTTGCGCAGCCAGACCTCGTCCACGTTGTAGACCGGGGTGACGATGGAGATCAGCGGCCTGCGCTGGAATCCGGCAATCTGCGAAGCCGCCTCGTCCTTGGTCATGGTCTCGTTGTTGGCGATCCAGCGCTCGTAGAAGCTCTGCTGCTTGACGAAGCGGCGCTTCACCGCCCCGTACAGGGCCTTGGCTCCCTGCTTCGTCCACGCGTGGGAGAGGTAGAAGGACATCTGGCGCATGCGCTTGCGCACGAATTCCGAATGCAGCTCCCTACGGACACGGTTCAGGTCCACCTTCCTGGCGATGGTGCCGCCGGGCGTCTCGCATCCCATGATGAACACATGGTCCCCGGCGGGAATCGTGATGCTGAATCCGGACCGCTCCCTCGGGTCCAGACCGAAAACCGGCGTGACGTCAGGCCTCACCTGACGGGTCAGATGTCCGTTGCGCGCCTTGATGGACAGGTCCAGCGCACGGTTGCGCAGCTTGTCGACCGCCCATCCGGTGACGACGATGCGCTTGTCCGAACCGATCACCGTCTCCTCGACGGTTTCGATGGATACCTGATATGAGCGATTGCCCAACACCGTGTACATAGTGATGCTCCTCGTATGTTCCGTCAGTCGACGGTGATGGTAACGGCTTCCTGCGGGTTGACGACCGACATGACCGGCATGGCGGTGCCCTTGATGTGGAACCGCAGCGCGTTCTCGCGGATCATGATGCGATCGGAGTCGTTCTGCAGCGCGCAGTTGATGCGGTAGTCGCCGAAGGCCAGCACGTTCCTGACATGCAGGGAGACCTCATGCTTGCCCGCGGAGATCGTGTCGTCGTCGTTGTCGGAGAGCGGCACGGACAGAACCGGCACATTGCGCCCGTCGTAGATGTCCACGAACAGATTCTTGGCCAGAAGGTCCCTGTCGCAGTCGAGGTCCAGCACGAGATCGAAGTCCTCGCTTTCGGCGAGGAACTTCTGGGTATCACCGTTCACCAGCAGACGCATATCGTCCAGCACGACGATCTCGCGCTTCTTCTCGGTCGTCTCCTCCTCGACCACCTGCTTGGGCGGGAGGAACGAATCGGAGTACGCGTCGGCGATCTCGTCCGGATCGCCGATCTTGGAGATGCGCCCATCCTGGATGAACATCGCGCGGTCGCAGTATCGGCGGACGTCGGGCATGGAGTGCGTGACCAGGATGACCGTCTTCTTCTGGCGCTTGGCCTCGAAGAAGTAGTCCTGGCACTTCTTCTGGAACGCCTCGTCGCCGACGGCGAGCACCTCGTCGAGCACGAGGATGTCGCCCTGGGACTTGATGGCCACGGAGAACGCGAGACGGACCTGCATGCCGCTGGAATAGTTCTTGAGCTTCTGCTCCATGAAATCGCCGAGCTCGGCGAACTCGACGATGTCGTCGTACATGGCGTCGATCTCGTCGTTCGTGAAGCCGAGCATGGCGCCGTTGAGGTAGACGTTCTCGCGGCCGGTCAGCTCCGGGTTGAAGCCGACGCCGAGCTCGATGAACGGCACGAGCTTGCCGTCGACCTCGATGGTGCCGGAATCCGGCGTGTAGATCTGGGAGATCAGCTTCAGCAGAGTGGATTTGCCGGAGCCGTTCTTGCCGACGATGCCGAAGAACTCGCCCTTGGCGATGTCGAAGGAGATGTCCTTGAGCACGTGCTGCACACGGTACCCGCGAATGCCGCGGATCCAGTTGAAGATGGCGTTCTTCAGGCTTCCGGCACGTTCCGTGGGGAGCTTGAAGCTCTTCGACACCCCCCTGACCTTCAGGGCGGTGCCGACCGGCTTCTTGATTTCGTTCTGCGTCTTCTTGGTCACGGTGTCGTTGTTATTGCTCACGGTCTCACACCAACTCTGCGAAATGCTTGGACTTGACGGTGAAGTAGTGGAATCCGCCGAGGAAGACCAGGAAGCTGAACACCACCGGCCACAGCGAGACGGGGAACTTCACCCACTCCCAGATGGTGGGGTTCTCGGGGGCGATCATCACATGGCGCGCGTCCTGCACGATCTGCGCCATCGGGTTCAGGGCGAGATCGAGCTTGGCGATGAGCAGGCCCCACTCGCCGGCCCTGCTGGAGATCATGCTGATCGGGTAGATGATCGGGGTGCCGTAGAAGCCCGCCTGCATGACGACCTCCCAGATCGGGTTCAGGTCTCGCAGGTTCACGTATACGGCGGCGAGGAAGAACGCGATGCCCAGAGCCAGCAGATACTCCTCGATGAGGATCGGGACGATCAGCAGCCACGAGGCCGTGGGCATGACCCCGTTGAGCATGCAGAACAGGATCACCACGATGAAGTTGAAGCCGAAATTGATCAACGCGCTCATCGAGGAGGCGATGACGACGATGTGCTTCTGGAAGTAGATCTTCCGCAGCAGGTCGCCGTGGCCCACGATGGACATCATGCCGCCGGTGGTGGTCTCGTTGAAGAAGTTCCACATGATGATGCCCAGCAGCAGCGCCACCGCGAAGTGCGGCACGTCCGCGCCGAACCGCAGGAATCGGATGAACACCACGTACATGATGGCGAACAGCATCAACGGCTTGAGCACGGACCAGATGTATCCGAGCACCGACTGCTGGTAGCGCAGCTTGAAATCGGTGCTGACCATCGCCTTGAGCAACAGCCTGTTCTTCTTGGTGAAGATTTCCTTAATAATCACTAGGGCTCCTAGGTCTCCTCGCGTCATAAACGCGTCAATAGTACTCCCACCCTCGAGAAGGGTGGGAGTCGAACGGCGTCAGGCGTCCTTGGGCTTGGCGATGATGCGGTCCTCGGCGACATCCTTGAGATGCTTGCCGTACGGGCTCTTGCCGTACTTGACGGCCGCTTCCATGAGCTCGTCGCGGGTGATCCAGCCGTTCTCGTAGGCGATCTCCTCCGCGACGGCGATCGGCAGGCCCTGCGCGCGCTGTACGGTGCGCACGAACTCGCCCGCCTCGTACAGCGAGTCCATCGTGCCGGTGTCCAGCCACGCGTAGCCGCGGCCGAGCGTCTGGACGTTGAGCGTGCCGTCCTCGAGGTACATCTTGTTGAGGTCGGTGATCTCGAGCTCGCCTCGCGCGGACGGCCTGACCGCCTTCGCGAACTCGGTGACGCGCTCGTCGTAGAAGTACAGACCCGTCACCGCGTAGTTGCTGGCAGGATGCTCCGGCTTCTCGACGATGGAGATGGCCTTCTTGTTCTTGTCGAACTCGACCACGCCGTAGCGCTCGGGATCGTCGACGTAGTAGCCGAAGACGGTGGCGCCGTGCTCCACGGCGGCGGCCTTGCGCAGCGTCTTGCCGAGACCGTTGCCGTAGAAGATGTTGTCGCCGAGCACCAGCGCGCACGGCTCCCCCGCGATGAACTCCTCGCCGAGGATGAACGCCTGCGCCAGACCGTCCGGGCTGGGCTGCACCTTGTAGCTGAAGTTCACGCCGTACTGGGAGCCGTCGCCGAGCAGACGCTCGAAGTTCGGCAGGTCATGCGGCGTGGAGATGATCAGGATGTCGCGGATGCCGGCCATCATGAGCACGCTCAGCGGGTAGTAGATCATCGGCTTGTCGTAGACGGGGAGCAGCTGCTTCGAAGTGACCGTGGTCAGCGGGTACAGCCTCGTGCCCGAACCGCCGGCGAGGATAATGCCTTTCATAACGCCCTTTCCTCCGACGAAACGTCGGAGTTCGTGATTCTTTCTGCGATTTTCCGGATAACGGAATCCATACTAGCGTTCGGCCGGTCGGGGAGCGAACACGGCCACGCGTCTCTTCATACAACGTTCATGCTTCCATCCGCACATTTTTCCTGTTCGGATGGCCGTTTCCGCCTTCGCCGCGACTCCGCTGCATCGTGTTCCCATCGTGTCCGGAGAGCGTCGCCGGACGTTCTCGTCCTTGACGTTTGGGAACGCTACCATACATGCATGGCTCATGTTTGGATCGATGATCTCTGGCTGAAGAAAGACAATGGCGTCCCGGCTTCGGCTGCGGCGAAACGATCGCTCTCCGCGTCCGGGAACCCGTTGAACGCGCAGGTCCCGGAGCAATGGAGAACCTCCCGCTACGGACACGGCAAACGTTGGCGCTGCCGCTGGTACACGCTGGAGAGCGGCGCACGACGGCAACACTCGAAGGCGTTCGCCAAACTCGCGGACGCCGAGGCGTTCCGCGTATCCATGGAGGACGACGTGCGACGCGGCAAGTACGCCAATCCGAACGACGCGAAACGCAAATTCCAGGATGTGGCCGGCATGTGGCTGAGATCGAAGAACAACGTCAGCGAGGGCGTCCGCGCACGCTACGAGTGCGAGATGCGGGTCTACGTCATACCCAAATGGACCGATGTACCGATAGGGTCAATCACCCACGACGACATCGCACGATGGGTGTCGGAACTGTCCACCGGAACATACCCCGTGGGACTGCACTACAACCGCAAACCCAAGCCGCTGTCCCCACGCAGCGTGAAGAGCATCGTCAAAGTCGTGTTCGCCGGGGTGCTCGACTACGCGGTGAGGGTCCGGTTCCTCATGGAGAATCCCGCGCGTGAGGTCGAGATTCCCAAACCGGAGTACAAGGACCTCGTATTCCTTAATATCCACGAAATCGAGGCGCTCGCCCGAGCCGCCGAAATCGTCGGCCGGCCGGTGGACGCCACCATCATCCTGTTCCAGAGCTACGTGGGCACCAGAATCAATGAGACGTTCGCACTGCAGGTGGGCGACATCGACTTCGCGAAACGGCAGATCCGCGTACGACGAACGTGGAAGAACGGCGCGAAGAAACAGCAGCTCGGCCCACCGAAATCGGGGCATCCGCGCACCGTGGCGTTCCCGAAGTTCCTGACGAAACCGTTGCGGGAACTCAGCAAGGGGCAGCCCGACACTGCGTACGTGTTCCGGGCCGTTCGCGGCGGACACATCAACGACCACAACTGGCGAAGACGCATCTGGCACAAGGCCGTGGACATCGCGCAGTTGCAGGACATCGAGGGGCTGACCCCGCACAGCCTCAGACACTCCTATGCGGCCATCGCCATTCGGGCAGGCGCGGACGTGAAGATCCTCCAGCGGCAGATGGGGCACACCTCCGCCAGCCTCACGCTGGACATCTACGGATTCCTGTTCCCGGAGCGACTGACGCAGGTCGCCGACGCCGTCGACGCCGAACGAACCGCCGCCATCGTGTCCAAACGTGTGCGATAGTGCGGTTTCATTGCCGCTTGCCAGCATTTTCAGATGTTGCCGGATTCGGAACCCATAGCCCTAAAAGAAAGGTTCCTGAAGATGACAGGAAATACTAGCAAGTGGCGCGCGCCGCTCGCCGGCCTGGCCTCCGTCGCGATGCTCGCGACCATGGGCGTCGCCGCCAGCACCGCCAACGCGGCCACCTATTCGGCGTCGCCGTCCTTCGATGTGAAGGTCTTCAAGGCTGATGCCCCGGCGGCCAGCGCCTACTGGGGTGCTTCCAAGCGTTACACGTACGGCAAGGCGTTCGATCTGGATCAGCTGACCGATCCGTACTCCGGCATCGACAACAAGGTCCTGACCGGCTACTCCTATGATCTGGCGGGTAAGAACAAGGTCGCCGACGGCAAGATTGCCATCAAGGGCGACACCAAGCTGTATGCGCAGTACGCCGCCGCTCATGTTGTGACCTTCTACAACGAGGACGGCACGTCCGTCCTTGGCCAGGCCGACGTGAAGTCCGGCGCCGCTCTGGACGCCGAGACCTACGCGAAGTCCGGCGCCGAGGCGGCCGCAGACTCCGCCAAGCCGTCCGGCAAGAAGTTCGTGGGCTGGAAGCTGTCGACCGCGCAGGACAACAACGACTTCTACACGACCCAGGCCATCTCCGCGGACACGAAGCTGTACGCGGTGTACGAGTCCTACGCCGGCCCGCAGGACCAGGAGAACCTGAGCGTGGTGAAGTTCCACGTGAGCGACTCCACCGCCGACTACACGCGCTACACGCTGGCGGGCAACCCGTTCCCGGCCTTCCGTGTCCCCGCTTGGGACGGAGTCTCCGGCTCCACCACTGAGTACCTGAAGGACGTGGACCAGTGGAGCGCCGATAAGGGCAACTCCTCCGCCTACAACTTCGGCGCCGATGTCGAGAACAGCAACGTCAACTACGGCGCGGCTGACCTGACCCTGTACGGCTTCGGCGAGTTTGGCGACAAGAACTGGACCGTCACCTACAAGTTCCAGGACGCGAACTCCCTCGTTGACGGTGACGCTGTCTCCTACGACACCACCAAGGTGAACGTGGCCGCGGGCTCTAAGATTGTTAAGCCGAACGACCCGGCCAAGTGGGACCGTGAGTTCACCGGCTGGTACGCGGACGGCAAGGACGTCGACTTCAACACCGCCGTCGAGAACCTGCCGGGTGCCAATAAGGCCAAGCGCACGGTCACCGTGTACGCCGGCTGGGACAAGGAGAACATCTCTCAGGTCGTCTACAACTACAACTACTTCACCGCCCTGTGGGCCAACCCGACCTCCGGCGTCTACGCCGCCAAGGGTCAGGCCATCGACTTCGTGACGAAGGGCAGCAAGATTAACGCCCCGACCGGCGTCGAGGACTACTTCCAGACCGCGGCCGACAAGGCTCACAACACCTACACGTCCCGCACCGTCAAGGGCTGGGCCTCCGTGAAGGACGACGCCCCGATCTCCGTGGTGAAGGCCGACACCGAGGTCTACGCCCAGTGGGCCGGCGTGTCCGCTGTGAAGCTCAACGGCAACGGCGGCGACTTCAAGAACGGCACGCACTACGCGTACGCGACCCTGACCGACGGTCAGAAGTGGCAGGACGTGGTCGAGACCCCGACCCGCTCCGGCTTCACCTTCGCCGGTTGGTACCAGTCCGCCACGAGCAACGTGAAGGCCAACCTGTCCGACGGCTACTGGTACACCGGCACCACCAAGGGCGCCGCCATCGCCGACAACGACACCTTGGTCGCCCGCTGGACTCCGACCGAGCAGCTCGACAACGAGGCCGCGTTCTTCGCGTTCCCGCTCAAGGGCGCCACCGAGGCCACCGACTGGACCCCCGACTTCTCGAACAAGTCCGCTGATTACAAGCTGGCTGAGAAGTACGCGAAGACCGAGGCCTCCTGGAAGACCTACGTCGACTACGTCTACTCCCTCGAGGACGAGTTCAACGCCTACAACAACCTGAAGCCGGGTCAGGAGAAGATTGATGCCGGTCGTGCTCTTGCGGCTAAGCTGCAGGCTGCTCAGGCGAAGTTGGTTGATGATAAGGCTCCGGCCGGCACCACGACCGTGTACCGTCTGTTCAACCCGAACGCGCGTGACGCGGGCTCGCACCACTACACCGCGTCCGTGGTGGAGTACAAC
>NZ_JAFEJS010000010.1 GCF_018555385.1 Bifidobacterium santillanense | reverse complement strand
GTCGCGTGGGGAGGGGCTGCATGGAACGATCGCGTAGAGGAGGCTGTGTGGGGCTGCGTGGGACGGTCACGCGTGGGGAATGCTTGACGGTGCGTGGAGTTGAGAAACCGTTGGAAACAAAGGCGACACGCCGTGAGGTTGCGCAAGGCCTGGCATGTGCGTATATTAATCACTCGTTGCGCGGTTCGCCGAGCAGCCGGTTGAAAAACTGAAGATGCCCCCATCGTCTAGCGGTCTAGGACTACGCCCTCTCACGGCGCCAACACCGGTTCAAATCCGGTTGGGGGTACGAAGCGCTACAGCCCACAAGGTTGCAACGCCTGCCAAATTGGGATGTGGTGTAATTGGCAACACAGCTGATTCTGGTTCAGCCATTCTTGGTTCGAGTCCAGGCATCCCAGCCAATGACCCTCGCGAATGCGAGGGTTTTTTGTTTTCCGGATGAAACGCCGGCGAGGCATGATCCGCATGGTCCTGTCATGCGGGGATCGGTGAAATTTCGCGGGATGGCGAGATGCCGCGCCGCATCGCGGGAAGCCGTCGCGTCGAGGGAAGGCGCGAACGGCGAATCATCGCTACAGTGGAGGCTATGACGGAAACACAGCGCGCGCCCGAGGGGTTGTCTTCAAAGCCGAGGATCAGGCCGGCGGAGGCGGGGGAGACCCGTCCTCTGTCCGTGTCCGCGCGTCTGGGACGTCTGCAGTTCCATGCATCCGGCAAGTTCCGCGTGCTGCAGGTCGCGGACATCCAGGACGGTCCGAAGGTCGCCAAGGACACGGTCGCGCTCATCGGGGCGAGCCTCGACGCCGTGCGTCCCGACATCGTGATCTTCACCGGCAACCAGATCGCCGGGTACGACCCCGCATTCGCCGCGACGTTCCGCAAGCGTCGTTGGAGTCCGGAGAACGCATTCGACGACGCGGAATCGGCCGCCGAGGCCAAGGAGCGTACGCGCGAACTGGTGCGCGGGGCCGTCGGGCAGTTCCTGCAACCCCTCATCGACCGCAAGGTGCCGTTCGCCGTGACGTACGGCAACCACGACTTCCAGTGCGGGCTCGACAACGCCGAGCTCGACGCCATCTACCGCGAGTTCCCCGGCTGCGTGAACCCCATGCCCGGCGTCGAGGCCGACGTGCTGCCGGAGGACGGTCTGCTGTACGATCAGGTCGTCTACCCGCACGCGCCCGGCACGTTCGCGCTGCCCGTCTCCGATCCGGACAACAAGCGTACCGTCCTGGGCCTGATCGTCCTCGATTCGGGCGACTACGCGCATGGCGGCGGCTTCTCCGGTCCGTCCGACGACACGCTCGCGTTCCTGCGCGATGCGCCGAGGCTGATCGGTGCCCGCTCGGGCGTCTTCCAGCACATGCCGCTGCCCGAGTACTACGACCTGCTGAAGCCCGTCTCCCCGACCACGGCGTACGCGATGCAGGGCTATCGCGGTCATGCCGCGCAGTACTACGTGCTGGACGAGTCGAAGGTGCGCCCCGGCGGGTATCTGGGCGAGGGCATCAGCTGCCCGGACGAGTCGGGGGAGTTCGCGATCCTGCGTGGGGTGGACGGCGTCGAATATGAGGACGTCGATGCGATGACGGGCCCTGCTGCGTCGCATCGGACCGGGACGGGTGAGTCGTCGGGCGCGACGGCATCCCCGGCCTCACCTCTATATATAGGTGTGGCGACCGGTCACGACCACCGCAACGGCTTCGTCGGCGAGCTGGACGGCGTGATGATGGCCGCGACGCCGACCTGCGGATTCGACACCTACGGTCCCGCGCCGGCCAAGCGCGCGACCCGTCTCATCGAGTTCGACATCCGTCACCCGTATGCGCCGCGCACGCAGCTGTTGGAATTCGGCGAGCTGGTCGGCAAGCCGAGCTCGAAGAAGGCGTACACGTATGCGCTCAACGCCAAGCCGCCTCAGGAGGGCGAGGGCGACGACCTGCTGCGCCGGCCGACGCTGTGGGCACGGATCAGGGGACTGTTCGGGTGAGGCGCGATGGCGCCATGCCGGAGACGTGGCGTGGCGTGAGGGCGTGGCGACTGCCCGCTGCCGGCCGATGCCCGCGACGCCGTGATGCCCTGATCCCTGATGCGGGGAGGATGCGCACCCCGTGAACGAGGAAGGGCGCTTCGGCGACATGAAACGCCAGGTGCTCGGAGCGGCGTGCGCCCCGTGAACACGGAAGGGCGTCTTCCCGCGTGGGGAAGACGCCCTTCGTGATGCCGGTGCGGCGCTGGAGCCGGCCGGGTGGATGTATGGAAGATCAGCGGCCGGAGGAGGCCTTGATCAGCGCCTCGGTCAGGTACTTGCCGGCGGCCATGACCAGCGGCGCGTAGCGGCGTCCGGGCGCGTTGCCCATACGGCCGGACGGGCCGGAGATGGAGATCGCGGCGATGACCTGGCCGGACGCGTTGCGGATCGGCGCGGAGATCGAGCACACGCCCTCCTCGCGCTCGTTGACCGACTCGGACCAGCCGCGCTTGCGCACGGCGGCCAGCTTGGTCGCGTTGAACTTGGCGTGACGCAGTCCCTGGTGCATGCGCTCGGAATCCTCCCAGGCAAGCAGGATCTGCGCGGCGGAGCCGGCCTCCATCGACAGCATCGCGCCGACGGGGATCGAATCGCGCAGACCGGAGGCGCGCTCGACGGCGGCGATGCACACGCGCTGATCGCCCTGACGGCGATAGATCTGCGCGGATTCGCCGGTGCGGTCGAGCAGGGTCTGCAGGATCGGGCCGGCGGCGGTGAGCAGTCGGTCCTCGCCGGCGGCGGCGGCCAGCTCGGCGAATCGGGAGCCGAGCACGAAACGGCCGTGCTGGTCGCGAAGGACGAAGCGATGGCGCTCCAGCGCGATCGCGAGGCGGTGGGCGGTCGGCCTGGCCAGACCGGTGGCGGCCACGAGCTGTCCGAGCGTGGAGGGGCCGGTCTCTAGGGCGTCGAGGATCTTCACGGTCTTGTCAAGCACGCCGACGCCGGAGTGCACTTCGCCGTCGTTCTGCTCGGGGGTTTCCGAGTTCTGGTCCTCGGCGGGGATCTGTTCCGCGACTGGCGTCTCGGCCACGGTGGGGTCTGTGCTTGTTGAAGTCATAATTGATGTTTATACCATCTCACATAGTGAAACACCAAATCGACGAGATGTCTCACGGGGCGAACCTTTGCTGGAATCGCCTGCTGGGGAGCGTTCGCGCGGGTGAAACGCACGGGAGTCGTGTGCGGATCGCACGAAACAATGCTCGCGGAGTCAAGTCAAAAATCGCATATCGGACCGGTTTGAGGGGTATCTCATAATCCGGCCGGGATATGGTTGGGTGCAGTTCGACCGCATAGTCTATTACCACGAACAAGGCGCAAAAGCAATACCTGGCGCTAAGAAAATTAGGAGGAATCCCCATGGGAACGACACTGGCCGAGAAGGTCTGGGCCGATCATCTGGTACGGAAGGGCAGCGATGGAGCGCCCGACCTGCTGTACATCGACCTGATGCTCATGCACGAGGTCACCAGCCCGCAGGCGTTCGAGGGACTTCGACTGGCCGGACGCAAGCCGCGCCACGTCGATCAGCTCATCGCCACGGAGGATCACAACACGCCGACGGTCGACATCGACCGCCCGAACCCGGACAAGACGAGCGCCCTGCAGCTGTCGACGCTCGAGAAGAACTGCAAGGAGTTCGGCGTGCGTCTGCACCCGCTCGGCGACGCCGATCAGGGCATCGTCCACGCGTTCGCCCCGATCCTGGGTCTCACGCAGCCGGGCATGACCATCGTGTGCGGCGACTCGCACACCTCCACGCACGGCGCGTTCGGCGCGCTCGCGTTCGGCATCGGCACCTCCGAGGTCGAGCACGTGATGGCCACGCAGACCCTGTCCCTGAAGCCGTTCAAGACCATGGCGATCAACGTCAACGGCAAGCTGCCGGCCGACGCCACTGCCAAGGACATCATCCTCGCGATCATCGCGAAGATCGGCACCGGCGGCGGCCAGGGGTACGTCATCGAGTACCGCGGCGAGGCGATCCGCGACCTGACGATGGACGAGCGCATGACCGTGTGCAACATGTCCATCGAGGCGGGCGCCCGCGCCGGCATGATCGCGCCGGACGAGACGACGTTCGAGTACTTGAAGGGCCGTCCGCACGCGCCCGAAGGCGAGATGTGGGACAAGGCCGTCGCGTACTGGAAGACGCTCAGGACCGACGACGACGCCGTGTTCGACAAGGTCGTGGACATCGACGCGACCAAGCTCGGACCGTACGTGACCTGGGGTACCAACCCCGGTCAGGGCCTGCCGATCACCGCGAACGTGCCGGACCCGGAGACGATCGCCGACGCGACCAAGCGCGCCGCCGCCGAACGCGCGATCGACTACATGGGCCTGAAGCCCGGCATGCCGATCAAGGACATCGCCGTGGACACCGTGTTCATCGGCTCGTGCACCAACGGCCGCATCGACGACCTGCGTCAGGCCGCCGCGATCATGAAGGGCCATCACAAGGCGAAGAACATCCACCGCGTGCTCGTCGTGCCCGCCTCCTCGCGCGTGCGCCTCGAGGCCGAGCGCGAGGGACTCGACAAGGTGTTCGAGGACTTCGGCGCCGAATGGCGCAACGCCGGCTGCTCGATGTGCCTGGGCATGAACCCGGACAAGCTCGTGCCGAACGAGCGTTCGATCTCGACGTCGAACCGTAATTTCGAGGGCCGCCAGGGCAAGGGCTCGCGCACGCATCTGGCGTCGCCGGCCGTCGCCGCCGCCACCGCCATCCGCGGTACGATCTCGTCCCCCGCCGATCTGTAAAGGACAGTACGTTATGGAAAAACTCACCACCCTGACCGGCGTGGGCGTGCCGCTGCGCCGCTCCAACGTCGACACCGACCAGATCATCCCGGCCGTGTTCCTCAAACGCGTTACCAAGACGGGCTTCGATGACGCCCTGTTCTACGCATGGCGCCGCGACCCCGACTTCGTGCTCAACAAGCCGGAGTACGCCAAGGGCCAGATCCTCGTCGCCGGCCCCGAGTTCGGCATCGGCTCCTCCCGCGAGCACGCCGTGTGGGCGCTGCACGACTACGGCTTCCGCGTGGTCATCGCGCCGAGCTTCGCCGACATCTTCTACGGCAACACCGCCAAGAACGGTGTGCTGGCCGCGATCATGCCGCAGGAGAGCGTCGAGCTGCTGTGGAAGCTCCTCGAGGAGGAGCCGGGCCGCCCGATGACCGTCTCGCTCGAGGACCGCACCGTTACCTGCGGCGACGTGACCCTCCCGTTCGAGGTGAACGACTACACCCGCTGGCGCCTGATGAACGGCTACGACGACATCGACCTGACGCTCCAGCACGAGGACGACATCGCCGCCTACGAGAAGATGCGCGCCGAGAAGTTCCCGTTCAAGCCCAAGACCATCCCCGCCAAGCACCTGCCCGAGGAACCCATCGCCTCCGCCCGCGAGCCGAAGGACGAGGAATGGGCGGGCCCGTTGGCCGATCGAGGCATCATCTAGCCTCGATCGGGCGGCCGGGAGTCCGGTGGACTTCCGGCAGGGGTCGCGCCGAACCGCGACAGCGGTGAGGCCGGATTGGGTCTCGCCGTAGGCGAGTCCGTAATTGCGGGTCCGGGCCCGTTGGCCGATCGAGGCATCATCTAGCCTCGATCGCCGTTTCGGCCGGCGTCGATCCGTCTGATTCGTCTGATGAGCGTCACCTTTTCTCGGGATGATCCCATTCCCCGAGAAAAGGTGACGCTCATCGCGTCTCAGAGGTACCTATTCTCGGGCAATGGGCCCATCTCGAGAATTTGTACCGCGGGGAGTTCGTCAGCGGGCCTTTTTCTCGAGCATCGGGCCGATCCCGAGAAAAGGTGACGCTGGAATCGGAACGGGATGTCGAACCCCGGGACGATGGTGTCGCGGTGTCTAGGATTCGAGCCAGCGTTCCAACGCGTCCGCATCGGCGCGGTGCAGGAACATGAACCGCAGCTCGTCGACGCCGTTCATCACGAACAACGCCATCCGCACCCGTTCGACGCCCCGCGGCTCGCGCCATGGCGTCGTCGCGCGGGTGATCGACTGCACGCGCGAGCGACGGGTCTCCATCGTGAACGTGGTCAGCCGGATCGCGCCCGTCACGATGATGCGATGGGGCAGCGGACGGGGCGACGCGGTCGCCTCGGAGTCCGGTGCGCGAACATCCGCCGCAACGACGCCGGCGACATCCACCGCGACGGGAACATCGGCGTCCATGTCGGCGGGTGTTTCGGGAGCGTCACCGTGCGACATGTCGGGAATCGCGTCGTGAATCCCGTTCCCGTCGGGAACGATCGCATAGCCCTCGGTGCGCGACTTCAGCCAACGGCAGACCGTCCACCACGCGCCGACGGCCAGCGGGACGAACGTCACCCACCAGAACCGCCAGCCGGTCGTCAGGGCCGTAACGCCGCCGACCGCGACGGTCGCGGCGAAGGTCACGACGACTGGCATCATCAGGTAGTAGCGCGTCAAATCGCGGCCGGTCCGGCGGAGGCGCGGAGCCTCGATGCCGCCCGCGGTGTCGTCGGGGCCATCTCCGACCGTGCCCGCGGACGTGTCGGGCGTCGTGTTGGGCGCCGTGCCGGACATGGCGGCATGCGTCGTCGTGGACGTGTCGACGACCCGTGTGCCCGTCCGCCACGCCGTCGCATCGGCCGGTTCGCGCACGTCCCATTCGGGCAGCATCGCGTGCAGGACGTCGTGGACGCGTCGGGTGCCGATCACCGGAAGGACGCTCGCGGCGGAGACGGCGCTCTCCTCGCCGTCGCCGCCGGTCGCCGACGAGCTCAGGCCCAATCCCACCGAACACAGCCGGAACGGGCGTCGCGGCAGTGACTGCCGGATGACGATCGTCTGGATGCGGGAGACCGGAATCGTCGTCGTGCGACGCGTGATGAGGCCCCGGACCACCACCAGGTCGTCGCCGCGGCGCCACACCTCGAAGCCGTGGAACCGCAGCAGCGAGGTGACGATGCTGACGACCATCAGGACGATCACGCACGCCAGCGCCAGCATCACGACCGCGGTCACGCCGCTCGCCGCGTAGTCGCCGAGCGTGCGTTCGGCGGTCCTCGTCCAGTCGCGCGGCAGCATGTCCTGCACGTTCTGCACGAACCCGTACACGACGAACGCGGCCGCGAGGAATCCGAGGTCGGTGACCGCGAACAGGAGGATGTCGCGCGTCGAGGCGCGGAACACCGGGGCATCGCCGCGGACCGGATGCGGGATGGCCGGTGACGATGCGTCCGGTGACGGGATGGCCGAGGACGGCACGCGCGACGGCGGAATCGCCGATGTCGTCGGGGTCTCGCCCGGAGCCCCAAACGCGGAGTCGGACGAGATGGTCGGGGCGTCCGCGGCGGCGTCCGTATTGCCACCCGGAGTGGCGACCGCGTCGGAGGCCGGCCCGGTAGAGGCGCCATGCGATCTGGCCACGGTGCCTGCGTCGTGTGGACTCGCGCACGCCGACGCGCGCAACCGTTCCAACTCGAGCTGCAGCGCGGCCGGCACTGCGTCGAGCGTGATGTCGGTGTCGCCGGCGCCGGCCGCCGAGACGGTCAGACGCACCACGCCGAACGGCTGCAGGTAGATCGGCGACGAGCTGCTGATCGCGTGTATCGAACCGTAGGAGATGGTCCGGTCCCTGCGGAAGAGCACGCCGGAGCGGAATGACAACGCGTCGGGCCCAAGCCGGTAGCGGGTCGACGCCCACCGCGCGATCGGCTGCGACAGCGCCGCCACCACGGCGAGCGCGACGATCGCCGGCAGACTCCAGGCGTGCGATCGGACGATGACGCGCGCCACGACGATCAGCGAGACGGCCAGGCTGACCATCGACCGCAACGAATCGACCAGGGCGACCAGCAGTCCCAACGGATGCAGCATCCGCCAGCCATCGGAGTGTGCGCCGGATGGGCGGTCGGCCAAGGCGCACACGTCCTTCGGGCGGAACCTCGACGGATGCGAATCCGCTGGAGCAGGGGCGATTGGGATGGGACCGGACGGGATGGGTTCGGTCGGGGCGGGGCCGGATCCGGCAGGGTCGGAGCCGTGGGAGTGCACGCCCATCACAGGTCGTCCCTCGCGTTCGCGACGCGCTCGGTGATGAGCGTCACCATGCGCTCGGCCTCGGCGGCGTCCAACGCCTCGATCTCCACCACGTCGGCGGCCGTGTGCACGACCACCGTGGTCAGACCGAAGTACCGCAGCACCGGATTCTGCCTTGTGTCCACATGCTGCACGCGGTTGTACGGCACGGTGGTCGAGCGGCGGAACAGCCAGCCCCTGCGCGTGCGCAGGTCGCGCTCGCCGATGCGGAACCGGTAGAACGCGTATGCGTATTTCGTCTGCAGCGGCTGGAACGCGAGATCCAGCACCGCGTAGGCGGCGGCCAGCGCGACGACGAGCCGCGGCCAGAACCCCCACCAGTCGTTCATCATGCAGATGGCCGTCACCGCGCCGCACACCCCCAGCCAGATGCCGCAGCCGATCGCCTCGCCGACGAGCCACGCCGATCTCGCACGGTCCGGCAGCGTGCGCCATCCGTCGTCACGGCGGCCTGCATGACGGCCGTCCGCATTGCCCCCGACCGGTTGTCCGGTCGTCATCGAGCCTTCCCCGAGTTCGTCCATAGCCTCACTGTATCGGAACGGGACGGTCCCGCGGGCGGACGGTACACACCTGTTGACCGGTCGGGCGCGAAGCTGGACCGGAGGCGACGGATGCGGTTGAGTGGAAGCAACAACACGAGGAAAGGAATCGCCATGAACAACATCGGCATCAATGCGTCCACGTCGGACGGACGGAGCGTAAGGCCACCGCTGTGGGCGCCGTGGTACGGCATCGGCTTCGTCGCCGCGATCGAACGGTTCTTCAGGAAGATGTTCGTGTTCCACGGGCGCGCCTCGCGCGGCGAGTACTGGTGGACCGTCGTGTTCGGTGGACTGCTGGCGTTCGCCGCGATGGCGGCGGTGTACGTGGTGGGCTTCGCGGCCGGTGTCAGCGACGTCGCCGCCACCGCGGGCGCCGACTCCCCGCTGGACGAGCTCGCCGGCAACGTCGGTCTCGCCATCCAGCTGCTGTTCTTCATCCCGACGATCTCGCTGTCGGTCCGTCGACTGCACGACCAGAACCGCAGCGGATGGTGGCTGCTGCTGGCCATACTGCCGCAGGCCGGCGCCGTGGTCCCGACCTTCGTCGCCGGCGTGGTGAACGGGTACACCGGCCACGACGATCCGGCGGTGGTCGTCGTGGGCATACTGGCCACCGTCGGCCTCTACGTGCTGGGCTCGTTGGCGTCGGTGATCCTGATGGTGCTGCCCGGCGACCCGAGGGGCGCGCGGTTCGACAGGCCGCCGGTCGACGCCCTTGCGGGCCGTACGGCCGGTGCCGCGATGACGGACGGCAACGCGGCGAACGCGGTCGCCGGAGGCGTGTCGGCATGAGTGGCGGGCGTGATGCGCACGACGCCGGGAGCCGTGAGGGCACGGGTCTCGGCGGATTCGTCGGCATGCTGGTCAGGGCGCGCGATTGGTGGCGTGAACCGCACTTCCTCGGGAAGACCGCGATCCTCGGACTCATCGCGACACTGGCCGAACTGATCCTCGTACCGCCCGCGTCCCCGGTGCAGATGCTGCTGGCCCTGTGCTGGATGGGTGTGATCGCGCTGCTGCCGTTACGTCCCCGCACGGTGTGCGTGGAGGCGCCCGTGCTGTTCCTTGCAGCCGGATTCCTGCCCGACGGATGGTGGTGGGCGACCGGCGGCACCACACAGGTCGTCGTCTTCCTCGCGATCGGCTACGTGCTGTCCAACCGGGCGGTGGCCGGGCTGCTGGTCGTCTACTCGGTCGCGGACGCCGCGTGCTTCGCGCTGTTCGACACGGCGTCCGTCGGCGGCAGCGCGGTCCGCGGCTTCATCGACGGATTCAACGAGTCCAGCGGCATCGGGGACCTGATTCCCGCCCATCCGGAGACGGCGCTGTCGTCCTACACGCTGATCGTGGGCGTCGCGACGGTCGCGGTCGACGTGATGGTCCTCGGGTTCCTCGTCGTGTTCGGCGCCGCGTTCCGCCGCGCGTCGGCGGCCGACGAGCGGGCCGAACGCGTCGAGACGATGCTCGGCCGCGTCACGCGCGAGCAGGAGCTCGCCCACATGATCCACGATTCCGTCGCCAACGACATGTCCACCATCGCGATGCTCGCCTGGCGCGCGAAGGCGATGGACGACGACGCGGCGATGCTGGACGCGATCTACGCGCGCTCGCACCACGCGCTCGACCGCGTCCACGAGGTCATCGACGTGTTGAACGGCAGGCGCGACCTCGCCGGGCTCGAGGGCGAGATCGCGGCCGAAGCGGGCGGAGTCGGCGGCGAGGGGACGGCCGCGTCGTCCGATGGCGACGGAACCGGGAACGGTGGTGCCGGAACCGGCGCATCCGGCGCGACGAACGCACCGATCGGCGATCTCGCGTTCGATACGCAGCTGGAGAAGTACGTCGAGGATCAGGACCGCACGATGGCGATGCTCGGTCTCAGGGGCGTCACCCGATTCAACGGTGCGCCGGACGTCGTCGTGCCCAAGCCGGTGCGGCGCGTCGTCATGGGGCTCGTCGAGGAGATCTACGCGAACATCGTGCGTCACTGCGCGATGGGTGACGTGGGCGCGGTGGCCGGCGCGGATGCGGAGGGTCGTATGACGGACGGGCCGGACGCATCGGCTGTCCGGCCGGCGGCGGACGGTGCCGCGGCCGCGGAGGGGCATGATGCGACCGGCGTCGCACCCGCGTACACCTTGTTCATCGACATCGCGGCGGACGGCATCCGCATCAGCGAGGTCAACGCGCTCGCCGACGAATCGGCGACGTTGGTGCACGGACGTCGCCACGGCGGCGGACTGGCGATGCATCGCGCGGCCGTTGAGGCGCTCGGCGGCACGCTCAACACCAGCGAGCAGGACGGCACGTGGACGATCGGCGCCCACATTCCGTTCTGACGTTCCGTCATGCCGACGGGTGCATGTCTCGTTTCCGTCGTCCCTCCCGGCGGGGTGGGGAAGCGGAAGGCCGGGCGCCGGCGGTGAGGCGGTGTGTCCGGCGGTGAGGCGGTGCGAAGACGCGTGCGACCCGCGCCGTCAACGGGTGAGCCAGATCGCGATCGCGTGGGCGAGCGACTTCGCGCCGAGCTTATCGACCGCGCGGTGCGCGTGCGTGCGCACGGTCGACGCGGCGACGCCCCACCGCGCGGCGATCTGATCGTAGGAGAGCCCCTGCGAGAGCAGATGCAGCGTCTCCGCCTCCTTGGCGCCCAGTCTCGGCGCCGATTCGTCGCCATCGGCCATGCCGGTCGGCGTGGAGGCCCCGGTCACCGGGGTGCCGGAGGCGCCGTGGCGCGCATCGCCGGGTGCCGCGGACGCATCGGTCGCGCCGGTCCGCCGCCCCGTGAACAGACGGTGCGCCTCCGCGGCCGTATGGAACGTGACCGACCGCGCCTCGGCTGGCGCGTAGACGCCGCCGGATGCCACCGTGCGCAGCGCACGGGCCAGCTGCGGGATGTCGGCCTTCGAGACGATGCCCTGCGCGCCCGCCTCGGCGACGCGCACGGCGTAGTCGGCTACCGAGAACGCGGTGATGCCGAGGAGGGCCACGCGGTCGGTGCGCATGCGGATCTTGCGGCACACGCCCACGCCTGTCGCCTCGCCCAGCGACATGTCCACAAGCAGCAGCTTCGGCCGGGTCTCGGGGTTCAGCGCCATGCGCACGGCCTCGTCGGCGGTCCGCGCCTCCCACGCCCATCGGGCCGACGGCAGCAGCTGCGGCAGGATGCCCTTCAGGGCGAGCAGCGCCATGCGGTCGTTGTCCACCACGGCCACCAGCGTCGGCGTCCCCTTCTCAACACTCATGACCTCCATCCTAGTGAGTCGCGCAATCCGAACGCGGCAATGGCGCGAGCTGGACGGACGCTGGTAGACGTCTGTGTACATGCGCGCGAATTCCCCAGTTCCGGGGGTTAGCGTGGGAACCATGAACACCAACGAACACATTCCCCAGCACGATTCCCCGAATCGGGAACCGCAGGCCGCCGTGTCCGACGGCCTTCAGCCGACCGCGCAGCCGCGGTCCATGTCGCCGGGCGATCCGCAGACGTCCGCGCAGCCTGCGGCGACACCGTCTCCGGCGTCTCCGGCGTCTCCGTCCCCGGCCCCCGTGTATCCGTCCCAACCGCAATCCCAACCGCAATCCCAAGCCCAACCGTGGCCCGCGCAGACGCAGCCGGGATGGTATGCGCCGGGTCAGGCGGCACCGGCGTATCCCACGCAACGGCCCCCGCTGCCGTCGACCGCCGGCGCACCGGCACCCGGGCAAACGCCGGTCCCCGGTCAGGCCCCGGCCTTCGGACAGGCTCCGGTCCCCGGTCCGATGCCGCAGGCGATGTCCGCTCCGCCGCAGGACCCGCGCACCGCGTGGAGACGGCGGCTGCGTAGGATGGTCAACCGCCCGGTGGGCCTGTCGCTGGCCTACGAGCTGGTGGTGAACGCCGGCGTGATCGTGGCCATGGTCGTCGTCATGGCGACCGTCGCCGTGACCGACCACGGGGTCCGCGTCAATCTCGGCGGATCCTCCGCCGATGACGTCGTCAACCGTTGGACGGGCGTGATGAGCCTGTTCTCGGTGCTCTGCGCGTTCGGATTCCTGCTGCTCATGCGTCGCAGGGACATCCTCACCCGCGAGTTCTGGCTCGGCGGCGCGCACGTCGACCGGTACGGCGAACCGGAGCGGATCGGCCGCGTCAGCCGGTACGGCGGCGCACGGATGAGGCCGCTGTGGTTCCTCGTGTTCGTCGCGCTGTGCCTCGGCGTGCAGGGCGCGACCATCCTGATCCAGATGGGCTTCTCCGCCATCGGCATCGACCTGGTCTCGCCGACGCTGGACGACATCAGCGCGTCGGCGACCACCGTGAGCATGTGGCTGTACATCGGCCTCGTCGGCCCGATCTGCGAGGAGGTGATGTTCCGCGGCGTGCTCATGAAGGAGCTCAAGCCCTTGGGCCGCGACTTCGCGATCCTCACCTCGGCGCTGCTGTTCGGCCTGTTCCACGGCGACGTCGTGCAGGGCGTGTTCGCGTTCCTGCTCGGTCTGGTGCTCGGCTTCGTCGCGATGGAGTACTCGCTGGTGTGGGCGATTGCGCTGCACGTGTTCAACAACGCGATTCTGTCCGGCGTGATCGACGGGCTCGCCTCGCACTACCTCGGCGACACCGGATATCTGGTCTATTCGGTCGCGCTGTCGCTGATCGGTGTGATCGCCGCGATCGTCGTGTTCGCCGTCTACGGACGCGGGCTGACGGCGTATGTGCGCGCCCACCGCAGCGCGCCCGGCACCTACTTCGGATGGACGGCGTGGACGTTCATCCTCTGCGTCGTCCTCAACGGCGGCCAGGCCTTGATCTCGTTCGTCACCGCGATGCTCGGCGGCTGATCTGATGGCTGTATGATTTGTCGAACAGTTTTCAAATTCAACTATGGATGCGGGTGATTATGTTGAATTTGATAATTATGCGGAGTTGGAACTGTGTCTGAAGCTGATGGGGTGGTTAACTTTGATAGGGAGAAGTGAGGATATGCGTTTTTTGAGGCGGATGATAATTGCCTTCTTTCTGGTTGGAGTTTTCTCTGCAGGTATATTGGCTACTATTTGCTATATATATCAGCAAATGGGTCTATCATTTATTCAGAAGCCTGTCAATACATCGTCTACGGATATTGAATTATCTCAGTCGAGATTATTTTCTCAATCAGTACTTCGAGAGGGGGCGGTTCATATCGAGAAAGATGTGTCGTTTATGAGGGGTTGTTCTATTGATAGAATAACATATTCGGAGGTGTTGCCGGATGATCTTTCTCGAAAAGATGTGAAAGAGAAAAATAAAACAGGAGTGCAGGCTTCTTACATGATGTTTTATCGCTGTGACAGTTTTAATGCCCAAACACAGTCGATGGGAAGCAGTGGATCTTATGTATATAGATTGCTATACGATCCTTCTCGGTCCAGTGATGGAACGGGTTGGATAACAATTGGATTTGGGAATGGGTGATTAAATCATTATTAATATTATTGTGTGATATCTGTTGATATGTGGATTCCTTATGTTTTGCAATGTATATTGTGCTTGATGTTTGGTTTTCCTTTTGTGGATAATGGATGCGCTTGGTGTGACGTTAATAAAGATTTATTGCGGATGGCATGCTTAGGGTCTTATTTGAGACTATCTAACTCAAAAATTTTTTGAATTTATTGCATTTGAATGATTTTATCTATCGATATGAATTTGAGTCAAACGCACTGATGGTAATGGTCATTTTGGCAACATTCATGTTCAAGTGTCCTTATTGTTGATTGCTTCTATCGGTAAGCCAGGGTGAGCATTCTTTGTCGAGGAATTTGGAGATGGTTGCAATCGGTAAAATAGCTTGAACCGACAATCCGACAGCTAAGAATCCCTGCTGAGATCTTATTGATCTGACAGGTCAAAGGATGGGATCTGTCTTTATTGAATGAGTGGAGACGCATTTTTTGAGCTTTGTATCTTTGATGCTAAGTTGGATGACAAGTATTGGATGATGCTTGATCGATTTCGGGTCTGTCTGGTCAAAGGTGCTTTATCAGATAGCAATGGGGGGGGGCACTCCGTTGCGAGCCTGCGACGGAGTGCCCCCATGTTGATCAGAAATATGTGCTTTGGCTTATATTCTTTAATTAACCCATTTCATGGTCAGTCCATGCCATTTAACGTTTGGATGTTGTTTTGTTGCTATTGCCATTTCGACACTTAATGGAATATTGTGACGATTGGTGGTCTTCCGAGAAATATATGTATTGAATATCATTGTGCCGTCAGGGAGAAAGCTTCTATCTGCTTAGGTGGCAATCATGGCATGGCTGATATGGCCATCGCCTTCCCACTCAGTGTAGATTAAGTCGCCAATACCTACCCAAGGACTTTTGCATTTATTGTAATACTTGCTAATCATATAGTTATAATTTGATTCTGCGTTTGACCAAGTCTATGTGTCGTGTCCAAGTATAAGATTTGGTGTCCAGAGGTTGGGGTCTTTTGTGTTAGTTGATAGGGCTGTTTGATAAGGTGCTCCACCTTCATGGATTGATTGAGAAACAAAATTGGCGCAATTGTCTGTTTCGTTGTATGGATAGCTTGGGTTATAGTCCGATTTTTCGTCTCCGTTATATGGATAATCTGTCCATTTCAAAGCGTATCTGATTCCGTTCATGAAGTTGGGAAGTATGGGTTTCTTTCCCGCTCGTGCTGTTATAGGGGTATGTCGTAGGGTAAGTGCCTGTTGTGTGGAGATTCCGTCCTTGGCATTAGTTATGGTTTTACCGCCGTTGGTGTCACTGTTGTTGTTATCGTCGGAGCGCTCGGGTAGTAATTTATCTTCCGTGACCACTTTGTTAGAGTTGTCTTGTGTGGATAAGGTCAACTTATGAAGGTCTGTCCATTGGCATGAGTTGTTAACTTTTCTGTTGTTTTCGTTTAAACGATGATAGATGACATTTGTAGTCATGTAGACTAAAATAATATATCTATTAGCTCTTGGCGAGATAGACTTTACCGAAGTGGAAACGGTAGCTTTATCCGGTGTAAGACCGGAAGTTTTAAATGCGTTAATGATGTAGTCGGTTTGGTTCCGTGCTATCAAATCTTCGCTGTGTGGCTTTGAGTCTTTCTTTCTCTTTTCTGATTTAATGTTATATTGCTGTTCGATCAATTGTGAATAATTGTCTAATGGTTGAGTGATATCTGATTGTTTGGTTGATGCAAGTGCAAGCGGTGGTTGTAATAAAAGCATTGTCAATGACAGTAATGTGATGGAGCTGACTATTTTTAGTTTAAACATCTTTGCCTCCTATAAAAAATATGTATATTCGCATTTTGATTTTGGTGCTATGTTATAAATATTTTTCATACTGTTTTACTGACGTTAATGTATCGATGATGGTTGATTGGTGGTGGTCTCAACGCCGTTTGTCTCTAATGTATTCTTGCTGGGACATGTCTTCTTATGTCATGGAGACGTCGGTATGAAAGTCCAGGGTATGACCTTATGGGAGGTATTGCCTATGCTGAGGTTGTCATATGGCGGCTCAACGGCTTGCGCATTCCTGTCGGTGACCGGATGGGCTTGGCCTCTGAGCTGCCGCGGGTGACTTGTCATCTGTGGGAGAGGTGAAGCGGTTGGCCGTGAAATCCAGAGAAGCGGGGTATTCCGGGTGTATAACGGAAGAAATACACCGATTCCTCAACCGGCAACCATGGGAGGAACCATGAGTCAGCAGTCCGTACCGTTTTACGACGTCAACCGCACCTACGAGGACAACTACGAGCAGGGCCCGTTCGGGCTGTTCGCCGAGGCGCTGAAGGAGGCCGAGTCCGCCCCGACGGCCGACGGCAAGGTTCCGGCCCACGTGGGAAGGCACTCCGAGGCGTTCCTCGGCGTGCCGGTGGACCTCGCGTTCGGCATCCCCGCCGGGCCCCTCCTCAACAGCCGCTTCACCACCGCCGCGTTCCGCATGGGCTTCGACCTCGCGACCTACAAGACCGTGCGCTCGCGCGCGTGGGGCTGCAACCCGTTCCCGAACGTGCTCGCCGTCCATCCGAAGTCGGTCGACGGGTCCCTGACCCCCGGCAGCGCCGAGCTCGACGAGGGCGTGCTCGCCGACACCAACTACGAGGCGCCGATCTCCATCTCCAACAGCTTCGGCGTGCCCTCGCAGGACCCGGACGTCTGGCAGCCGGACATGCGCGCGGCCATCGAGGCGGCCGGCCCCGGCCAGCTGCTCGTGCCGAGCTTCCAGGGCTCGCGCGTCGAGGGCATGAGCGAGGACGACTACATCGCCGACCACGCGACCACCGCGCGCCTCGTCAAGGAGACCGGCGCGAAGGTCATGGTGATGAACACCAGCTGCCCGAACGAGGGCCACAACCGACTGCTGTGCCATAACCCGCAGCTCGTCGGCCGCATCACCGAGGCCGTCAAGCGCGAGATCGGCGACATCCCGCTCATGGTCAAGCTCGCGTACATCTCCGACGACGCCTCGCTCGAGCTCATGATCCGCTCCACCGTCGGACGCGGCACCGTGCAGGGCTTCAGCACGATCAACACGATCTCCGCGCGTCTCGTCGACGCGAACGGCGATCAGGCGCTGCCCGGCGCCGGCCGCGACCGCTCCGGCGTGTGCGGCAACGCGATCCGCGGCGCGGGCCTCGAGATGGTCTCCCGCCTCGCGGCCCTGCGCGACAAGCTCGGCCTCGACTTCGCGATCAACGGCGTCGGCGGCGTCGTGACGCCGGCCGACTACCACGCGTACAAGAACGCCGGCGCGGACAGCGTGATGTCCGCCACCGGCGCGATGTGGAACGCGGACCTCGCCCGTGAGATCAAGGGCTGAGGTCAGGCCTCGGCCGCCGCCTTCATGGCGACGGCGCCGACGTAGTAGACCGGCTTGTCGAAGTTCGGCTGGAACAGGAAGTCGACGTTTGCGAGCTGGTCGATCGTGAACCCGGCCTGGATCGCCATCGAGATGACGTTCGCGGCGCCGGAGATGTCGGCCTTCGAGCAGAACTGACCGCCCTTGACCTTGCGGGTCTCGGGGTCCCAGGTCAGGATCGACGTGACCGGCGTGGTGGTGAGCATGAAGTCGGGGCGGTAGTCCTCCGTCAGCTCGGTCTCGCGGACCGTGAGGCCGCGGCGCTCGGCGCCCGCCTTCGTCAGGCCCGACGCGGCCAGCGACAGGTCGTACAGCTGCACGGCGGACGTCGCCTGCGTGCCCATGTACTTGACGGTCGGCGTCTCGATGTTGCGCCCGACCAGAAGGCCCTGGCGCACGGCGTTCGTGGCCAGCGGGATGTAGTCGTGCCTGCCGGTCGGGTTGTAGAACACGGTCGCCGAGTCGCCGCACGCGTACACGTCCGGCGCGGAGGCGCGCATGTAGTCGTCGACGACGATCGCGCCGTTCGGCAGCATGTCCACCTGGCCCTTGAGGAGGTCGGTGTTCGGCAGGAAGCCGACCGCGAGGATCGCCATCTCGGCCGTGTACTCGCCCTTCTCGGTGACGACGGTGACGGTGTCGTCGTCGTTGTCGCGGAAGGCGGTCACCTTCTGGCCGAGGGCCAGCGTGACGCCGTGCTCCTCGAACGCGGCGGCCACCTGGTCGGTGATCTGCTTGTCGAAGTTGTTCGCCAGCGGCCGGTCGAGGCCGTCGACCAGCGTGGTCGCGACGCCGGTGAGCGAGAACTGCTCGGCGATCTCGGCGCCGATGTAGCCCGAGCCGATCACGACCGCGGACCTGGCCTCCCTGGCCTTCTCCTTGATGGCGATCGCGTGGTCCCAGTTCTTGCACAGCAGCACGTGCCTGCTGTCGATGCCCGGGATCGGCGGGATGACCGGGCGCGAGCCGGTGGTGACGACCAGCTTGTCGAACTCGAGCGTCTCGGTCGGAGCGTCCTCGCCCGCGTCGACCGGACGGTAGGTCAGGGTGTGGCCCTCGACGTCGATCGACGTGACGTCGGTGCGCATGTGCATGGTCGCGCCGGCCTGGGCGAGCGACTCGGGGGAGGAGTAGAACATCTTCTTCGGGTCGGACACGTGGTCGCCCACCCACAGCGCGATGCCGCAGGACAGGAAGGAGAGCGTGCCGTTGCGCTCGAAGACGTGGACGGTCCAATCGGGGTGCTCGGCGAGGATCGACGTGGCGGCGAAGGTGCCGGCGTGCGTGCAGCCGACGATGGCGACGGTGGTCATGGATATGCTCCTTTGCGTATGTGCGTATGGCGAGCGCCGGGAGTCTTCTGCCTTGCCTCCCGCTGTGAGCGTTCACCAACCGTCATCCACCATAGCAAAGCCGCGATGGCGTGGCGCGAGGGGCGCGCGGCCGCTGGGCGGCCGTGTGGCGCGCGTCACATTTCCGGCGAATGGCGGCGACGGCGTTTCGCCGGGGGCTTTTTCACGGCGTAAGCACATGCCGTATGGCACACTGTCATATAGCGTTTCCGCGGTCCGGCGCGCGCCGGAAGGCAAGGCAAGAAGACGAAAGAGGTAGTCGTGGGCGAAAACGAGAACGATGTGCTGCATGTCGAGGGCGGCAAGCCCCTCAACGGCACGATCAAGGTGCGTGGCGCGAAGAACTTCGTGAGCAAGGCGATGGTCGCCGCGCTGCTCGCGCCGGGCAAGTCGGTGCTGAAGAACGTGCCCGAGATCCGTGACGTGCACGTGGTCTCCGACCTGCTGCGCCTGCACGGCGTGGACGTGGACGTCGACGGCGACAACGGCATCGTCACCATCGACGCCTCCCACGTGCAGCTGGCCGACGTGGCCGACGTGGACACCCTCTCCGGCTCCTCCCGCATCCCGATCCTGTTCTCCGGTCCGCTCGTGCACCGCCTCGGCGAGGCGTTCATCCCGGCGCTCGGCGGCTGCAACATCGGCGGACGCCCGATCGACTTCCACCTCGAGACCCTGCGCAAGCTCGGCGCCAACGTCGACAAGGAGCACAAGGACGGCATCCACATCACCGCGCCGAACGGCCTGCACGGCGCGAAGATCCATCTGCCGTACCCGTCCGTCGGCGCCACCGAGCAGACCCTGCTCGCCGCCGTCCTCGCCGAGGGCAAGACCGAGCTGTCCGGCGCGGCCATCGAGCCGGAGATCATGGACCTGGTCGCCGTGCTGCAGAAGATGGGCGCGATCATCTCCGTGGACGTGGACCGCACGTTCCGCATCGAGGGCGTCAAGGAGCTCAAGGGCTACACGCACACCTCGCTGACCGACCGCATCGAGGCCGCCTCCTGGGCGTCCGCGGCGCTCGCCACGCGCGGCGACATCTTCGTCAAGGGCGCCACCCAGCCGGAGATGATGACCTTCCTCAACGTGTTCCGCAAGGTCGGCGGCGAGTTCGACGTCACCGACAAGGGCATCCGCTTCTGGCATCCGGGCGGCGACCTCAAGCCGGTCGCGATCGAGACCGACGTGCACCCCGGCTTCATGACCGACTGGCAGCAGCCGCTGGTCGTGGCCCTGACGCAGGCCAACGGCCTGTCGATCGTGCACGAGACCGTGTACGAGAACCGCTTCGGCTTCACCAAGCCGCTCGTGCAGATGGGCGCCACGATCCAGCTGTACCGCGAGTGCCTCGGCTCGCTGCCGTGCCGCTTCCAGCAGCGCAACTACAAGCACTCCGCCGTCATCTTCGGACCCACCCCGCTGACCGGCCGCGACATCGACGTGCCGGATCTGCGCGGCGGATTCTCGCACCTGATCGCGGCGCTGGCGGCCAAGGGGCCGTCCAACGTGCAGGGCATCTCGCTGATCGACCGCGGCTACGCCGACTTCCGCGGCAAGCTGCACCAGCTCGGCGCCGACATCGACTGATTGCTGTAATCCACATTCCTAGGCAGTTTTTGCACTTCCTAGGCAGGTCCCGATCCGATATCGGATCGGGACCTGCTGTATTTCGGGAGTTTCTTGAGGCCGTATCACCGGGGACCTGCCTAGGAAATGCGAAAACCGCCTAAGTAATGGGGCCTATGCCTCGAATCGACTGGCCAAGGGAATCGAGCCGGCGGCGCCCAGTCCCAGCAGCGCGCCCGAGGACAGCAGCACCGCGGCCACCGGCAGATGGTCGAACGCCCACCCGTAGGCCATCTGCCCGAGCGGTTGGGCGCACATGCTCAACGCCGCCACCAGCGACATCACCTTGCCGGTCATCGCGTCCGGGGTGTTGAGCTGAATCGTCGGCACGGCGATGAGGTTCGAGAAGCAGCACGCGACCATCGTGCCGAACGTGAAGCCCACCAGCACCACGAGTCGCGCCCATCGGGGCGCGGGGAGCAGGAACGCCACGCCCTGCGGCAGCAGCGACAGCGCCAGCGCGACCATCGAGGCCGGGAACGCGCGCATCGAGAGCCGCGCGGCGAAGAGACCGGCGACGAACGCGCCGATCAGCCCGGAGACGCCCACCAGACCGTCCGCGATGCCGTACACGGTGGCGTCGTAGCCCAGTACCGTGCGGATCACGTAGGGGAAGCCCACCGCGGCGTTGCCGATGATCACGAAGTTCAGCGCGGCCGCGAACAGCAGCAGCGCGAACACGTTCGGCCGGTCCCTTACGAGGAAGCGCACGCCCGCCTTGAGATCCTCGATGGGGGAGGGAAGGGACTCGTCGCCGCCGGCCGACCCCTCGCGGCCCGGCGCGCCGAGACGGATGAAGCACTCGAGCGCGGCGGCCGCCGCGAAGCTCGCGACGGTGATCGCCATCATCGGTCGGATGCCGACCATCGCGTACAGCACGCCGCCGAGGAAACTCGGCAGCAGGGAGCCGAGCTGTTGCACCTGGTTGACGACGGCCATCGCCTGACGCAGGGTGGCCTGGCCGTGCGTGCGGAACATCTGGGGGAGCGCGGCCTGCACGGTCGGCGTCTCGAACGCGCCGAGGACGGCGAGGGCCACCTGCATCGCGGCGATGGCGACCATGTCGAAGCCGATCGCAGCGAAGAGGATCAGGCTCGCGAGGACCAGTGCGCCGGAGATCGCGTCGAGCGCCACCATGATCGTGCGGCGGTTCACGCGGTCGGCGAGCACGCCGCCGAACGGGGAGAGGATGATGGTCGGGACGACCGAGACGGCGAGGATCGAGGCGAAGACGGTGGCCGAGCCGGTCTCGTCGAGCACCCACATCGACATCGCGAAGCGCAGCATCAGGTTGCCGAACAGCGAGATGCCCTGGCCGGCGACGAGCAGGACGAAGTCGCGCGAGATGAGCGGGGAGCGGCTGGTCATCGGGGCTCCTTGCGTTCGGCGGTGTCGGCGGTGTTGCCGTCGTCGGCGCCGAGGGTCGCATAGGCCCGGGCGACGCGGTCGATGAGGTCGTCGTCGAAGACGGGCACGCCCAGTCCCGCGCAGATCGAGGCCAGACAGGACACGCGGTGCCGCAGTTCGTCCTCCGTGGCCGGGTAGAAGGTCGGCACGAGCCAGTAGTTGGTCAGCAGGGCGAGCAGTTCCGCCGCCTCGCGCGGATAGCTCGTGGCGATCGAGCCGTCGTCGATGCCCTGGAGGATCAGCGTGTGGAACATGTCGGCGACCGTGGTTCGCCACGCGTCGAGATTGGCCGCGAGGAGCTTGGGATCCCTGAGCGTGGGGTAGGCGATGCCCATGAGCTGCATGTGCTCGAGATCGTCCGCATTGGCGCGGAACGTCGTGCGGATCTTCTCCAATCCGGTGAGCGTGGGGTCGTCGAGGATCGCCGCGGGGGATTGGCGCTCGTGGTCCTCGTCGCCGAGCGCGTCGAGGATGGCCTCCTTGGATCTGAAATGGTAGTAGACCGCGCCCTTCGACAGGTCGCCGAGGCCGTCGACGATGTCCTGCATCGTCGTGCCGTCGTAGCCCTTGGTCAGGAACAGGCGCTTGGCGGCGTCGAGGATGCGTGCCCGCGTCCGTTCGGGGTTCTTGCCGCGTGCCATGCCGGACTCCTTTCTCCTGGTCTGACTCCCGATTATACATACCGTCGGTCGGTATGTATATGGGTAAGTTGGATGGCGGGTGGGGCGGGGTGATGGCTGTGCAGAGAACCGTTCTCAATAAGAAACGTGTGAGCCAAACGCACGTTTCCGCACAATCGCACATCCGGCACAACGGCGGAATCATAGGGAAAGCTCGACTCCGATGTGCGTTCGGCGCGATGCCGAGGTGCGCATGCTTTTAGCGAGGGACGATTCAGTGCGCACGGGGAGGGCGCCCGCACACCGATCAGGTCGCCCCGGTCGCCGGCGGATGATTCGGTGCGTACGGGGAGGGCCGCGGTAGGGGGCGAACGTACAATAAGGCGCATGGCATCCAAAGGAAAACCGTCGCCGCGCTCCGCGGTCAAGCCGCTCAGCAACGAACGGGTCGCCGAACTCGCGAAAAGGCACCATCTCGTCGACCCGATGCGTGACTTCCCGACCGGTCCGGGCCGCAGGGCCAACCTCCCGGAGATCAACGCGCAGAACCCGAAGGGCACCAAGCGACTGCTCAAGGGCGTCGACGTCGTCTTCAACGCCAGCTGCAGGACGCGCGCATGGGGACTCGACAACATCCCCGAGAACGGGCCGTTCATCACCTGCGCCTCGCACGTGACCATGTTCGACGTGTTCGTGCCGATGGCCAGCCTGTTCCACATGGGCCGTCGCCCGCGCTACATGGCCAAGGCCGAGATGGCCAAGTGGCCGCTCATCGGCAAATGGTTCCAGATCGTCGGCATGCAGCCGGTCCAGCGCCACTCCGGCAAGGCCAAGCAGATCGAGGAGACGTCGATCGACATCCTCACCTCCGGCCGTCCCCTCACCGTCTGGCCCGAGGGTACGGTGACGCGCGACCCGAAGAAGTGGGTGATGAGCATCAAGGAGGGCGCGGCCTTCATCGCGCTCGAGGCGTCCCGCCGACTGGGGCATGAGGTGCCGCTGTTCTGCGCGTCGACGTGGGGCGCGGCCTCGATCAACCACTGGTGGCCGTGGCCGAGGAAGAACGTCGTCATGGAGTACGGTCCGCGGCTTGACTACGCCGACCTGCTCGAGGACGTGGACTCCTGGGGCGACGAGCCGCCGGCCGCCGCCGTCAACGAACTCAACTGGCGCATCTTCCGCCGGCTCAACGCACAGCTCGAGGAGATCCGCGGCGAGAAGTTCCCCGAGGCAGGCTACTGGGACTACCGCACGATGAGCCGCAAACCGCTGCCCGACCTCGGGCTGGGCGGCGCCACGACCCCGGCCGCCTAGCCGACCCCGCGTGTAGCATGGCGTGAGGTCGAAGAACAACGAGCATACGAGCAACGAGTAAGGAAGCTGGAACGTTATGAAGATCACCGTACTGGGCGCCGGAGCATGGGGCACCGCCTTCGGTCAGGTGCTGGCCGACGCGGGCAACGACGTGACGATGTGGGCCATCGAGCCCGAGATCGTCGAAGGCATCCGCGACAACCACCGCAACCACGTGCGTCTGCCGTTCATCGAGCATCTGCCGGACAACATGACCGCCACCGGCGACCGCGCCGAAGCCGTGCGCGACGCCGAGATCATCGTCGTCGCCATCGCCGCGCAGTTCGCCCGCGTCGCGCTCGCGGACTTCAAGGGCCTGATCCCCGAGAGCGCGATCGTCGTGAGCCTGATGAAGGGCATCGAACGCGGCACCAACAAGCGCATGGACGAGGTCGTGCGCGAATCCCTCGACCTGCCCGCCGACCGCTTCGCCGCCATCTCCGGCCCGAATCTGAGCAAGGAGATCGCACTGCGCCAGCCGTCCGCCACCGTCGTCGGCTGCGAGAACCTCGACCACGCGAAGAAGGTCGCCGCCGCCTGCACCACCGACTACTTCAAGCCGTTCGTCACCACCGACGTCATCGGACTCGAGATGTGCGGCTCGCTCAAGAACGTCGTCGCGCTCGCCGTCGGCATGGCCCGCGGCGCCGGATACGGCGAGAACACCGCCGCGATGATCGAGACCCGCGGACTCGCCGAACTGACCGCGCTCGGCCAGGCCGCCGGCGCCGACCCGAAGACCTTCGCTGGTCTGGCCGGCGTGGGCGATCTCATCGCCACGTGCGGCTCGCCCCTGAGCCGCAACTACACGTTCGGCGCGAACCTCGGCAAGGGCCTGAGCAAGGAGGAGGCGACGCGCGTGAGCAACGGCGTCGCCGAGGGCGTGCCCACCACCGACGCCGTCGTCGCGCTCGGCGACGAACTCGGCGTGCCCACCCCGCTCGCGTACGCGATGAGCCGCGTGCTCGACGAGGGTATCTCCTGCGCCGACATGCTCTCCCAGCTGTTCGGCCGCGAGATCACCGCCGAGTGAATTCGTGAAGATGCTCCCCGTTCGATGGACCGTCGTCCGGTGACGGACGATAATCGACGACGGATCGACGGACATATGACTGCATATGACCGCAAATGACGAAAGGAACAAGTAGGAACATGGCCAAGAAGCGCATCGTGGTGCTGTACGGCGGCCGCGCCGACGAACACTCGATCTCCTGCATCTCGACGGCGGGCGTGCTGGGCGCGCTGGACGCCGACAAGTTCGAGCCGATCCCGGTCGGCATCACGAAGGACGGCAAGTGGATCGTCGACGGCGAGGACCCGCGCGGCTGGAACCTCGACGGCGGCGCGCTGCCGATCGTCGAGAAGACCCCGGGCTCGCGCGACGTCGTGCTCGACGTGGCGCTCGGCAAGGACGGCTTCTTCGCGCGCAACGCCGACGGCACGCTCGAGTCGTTCGGCCACGTCGACGCCGTGTTCCCCGTGCTGCACGGCCCCTACGGCGAGGACGGCACCGTCCAGGGCCTGCTCGAAATGATGGACGTCCCGTACGTCGGCTGCGGCGTGTTCGCCTCCGCCGCCTGCATGGACAAGCACTACACCAAGGTCGTGCTCAACGCCGCCGGCATCCCCACCGCGCCCGGCATCATGGTCGACGCCCGCACCGTCAAGCCCGAAGAGGCGCTCGCGAAGGTCGCCGAGGCACAGCTCGCGTACCCGCTGTTCGTCAAGCCGTCGCGCGCCGGCTCCAGCTTCGGCGTGACCAAGGTCGAGGCCGCGCACTCGCCCGAGGAGCAGGCCAAGCAGCTCGGAGAGGCGATCGCCGAGGCCGGCAAGCACGACTGGAAGGTCCTCATCGAGCAGGGCATCGACGGCCGTGAGATCGAATGCGCCGTGCTGTGCGCCGAGCCGGGCTCCGAGCCCGAGGCCAGCTGGCCGGGCGAGATCGTCCTCGACCACAACGACGACGACCAGTTCTACGACTTCGACTCCAAGTACATGGACTCCACCGCGAGCCACGTCGAGGTGCCGGCCAACCTGCCCGTGAGCGTCCTCGAGGACGTGCGCGACGTGGCCCGCCGCGCGTTCGTCGCGGTCGACGGCGCCGGCCTGAGCCGCGTGGACACCTTCGTGTGCCCCGACGGCACCGTGATGGTCAACGAGATCAACACGATGCCCGGCTTCACGCCGATCTCGATGTACCCCAAGGCGTGGGAGGCCACCGGCGTGGGCTACACCGAGCTCATCACGCGCCTCATCGAAGGGGTGCTGCGCTAGCGTTTCGCGCCTTTCACCTGCTTGTAGTGGGTGACCGCGAGGGGTGTCGATTCTCTATTCCGGACACGCTCCGGGCCGCTCGGCCAAGTCCTACGGTCCTGAACAGAGAATCGACACCCCTCGCTCGCTTCCGTAGGAAAGTCGCGAAACGTAGCGCTTGAGCGGGGAGCGGCTATGGTGCGTAACGTTTGTACGTAACTGAGCGGGGGATGGCGGTTCTCCGTCTTGGACCGTGAAGACTTGGCCAGAGCGGCCCGGAGCGTGTCCATGATGGAGAACCGCCATCCCCCGCGGTCGCCGCTGGAACATGCCGTCGGAACTGGGCGGGATGCGGCGAAGCAAAAGTGATGGAACTTACGTAGATGCCTCAGTTCATCTGTAGTTTCCTCGAATTCATCGGAGCGTCGCGCAAGGTCGCGCGGCGTTCACCGGGATGTCGGTGTCGCGACGGATTGCGGCCGTAGCGTTCTGCCTTGGAATCACGGGGTGCGTGCACGGCGTGCATGCGGGCCCCGGCTCCTGTGAGACCGGTCGGGCCGTTCGCCTGGTCGGGTAACGAGTAAAGAGGAATCCCAATGAAGAACCTGCGTAAGTTCGCGGCCGGCACGATTGCCGCCGTGCTCGCGTTCTCGATGGCCGCCTGCGGTTCGAGCAGCGCTTCGTCCGATGGCGGCAACGCCTCCACCGGCAAGTCCATCACCGTCGACCAGAAGTCCGCCAAGGCCACGTCCCTCGCCGATTTCGGAACGATGGACGATCTGGTCAAGGCCGCCGAGAAGGAGGGCGCCCTGAACGTCATCGCCCTGCCGCACGACTGGTCCAACTACGGCGAGGTCATCTCCACCTTCAAGAAGAAGTACCCGAAGATCAAGATCACCGAGCTCAACCCGAACGCCTCCTCCAAGGAGGAGCTCGACGCCGCCAAGACCAACAAGGGCACCGACGCCGCGCCGGACGTCTTCGACGTCGGCCAGTCCATCGCTGCCACCTCCACCGACGCCTTCGCGCCGTACAAGGTGCAGGCCTGGGACAAGATCCCGGCCGAGAGCAAGGACGCCAACGGCGCCTACTACGCCGACTACACCGGCATCATGTCGATCGGCTGGAACAAGGACAAGTACGGCGAGATCAAGTCGATCAACGACCTGCTCGATCCGAAGTTCGCCGGCACCGTCGCCCTCAACGGCAAGCCCGCCGAGGCCGGCGCCGCCTTCAACGGCTACCTGATGATCAACCAGCTGGCCGGCGGCGACATCAAGAATCTGCAGCCCGGCCTCGACTTCTTCAAGAAGCTCAAGGACGCCGGCAACCTCACCACCGTGGACGTCACCAACGGCACCATCGACTCCGGCCAGACCGGCGTCGTCATGGACTGGACCTACAACCAGGCCTCCTACAAGAAGGAGCTGAAGAGCAAGGGCGTCAACTGGGAGTACAAGACCTTCCCGAAGGCCCAG
Organism: Bifidobacterium santillanense; assembly: GCF_018555385.1. Classification (GTDB taxonomy): domain Bacteria; phylum Actinomycetota; class Actinomycetes; order Actinomycetales; family Bifidobacteriaceae; genus Bifidobacterium; species Bifidobacterium santillanense. The sequence continues at coordinate 65,969 of NZ_JAFEJS010000010.1, read as the reverse complement.
GTCGTCAGCTACTACAACCAGGCCATCAACGTGGACGCGCCGCACCCGGCCGCCGCCCGCCTGTGGGAGGAGTACCTGTACACCGCCGAGGCCCAGAACCTGTGGTTCAAGGGCGGCGCCAACCCGGTGCTGCTCGACTCGATGAAGCAGGACGGCACCGTTGATCAGGCCACCCTGAAGGATGCCATCACCATCGAGGGCAAGCCGGTCTCCTACACCAACGACGATGCGACCCGCATCACCGATTGGCTTCAGAACAACTGGGACAAGACGATCGGCAACTGAGGTTAGGACATCACGGTCATGACCGCTTCGATCGCGCAGAACGGGCCCGTCGCCACCAAGGGCGCGGGTCCGTCCGCTACCTCCGCTTCGTCCGCCATCGCGCGGCATCGCAAGGAACTGGGCACCTTCGCGGTGACCATCCCGTTCTTCGCGTACACGGCGTGCTTCCTGCTCGCCCCCACCGTGATCGTCGTCGTCGGTGCGTTCCAGACGCGCGACGGCGGGTTCACGCTCGCCAACTTCGCCAAGCTGTTCGAGGCGAACACCGTCTCCGCGTTCGTCACCTCGATCGTCGTGTCCATCGCCTCGTCGGTGATCGGCGCCGTGGTCGGCGGCCTCGCCTCCTACGCGCTGGTCATCGGCGCCAAGCCGAACGGCCTGCTGCGCCGCATGGTCTCCGCGATCTCGTCCGTGCTCGCCCAGTTCGGCGGCGTGATGCTCGCGTTCGCGTTCATCGCGACGATCGGCATCAACGGCATCGGCACGATGCTCATCAAGACGGTGACCGGACTGACCGTCAACCCGAACTGGCTGAGCTCCCTCTCCGGCCTCGTGACCGTGTACTGCTACTTCCAGATCCCGCTGATGATCATCATCTTCCTGCCCGCGGTCGATTCGATCCGCCCGCAGTGGCGCGAGGCGTGCGAGTCGCTCGGCGGCAACACGGTCCAGTACTGGACGCGCGTGGCCCTGCCGATCCTCGCGCCCCGCTTCATCTCCGCGTTCCTGCTGCTGTTCGCCTCCGCGTTCTCCGCGTACGCGACGGCCGCCGCTCTGTTCTCCCAGCGCTCGATCCTCGTGCCGCTGATGATCCAGGGCGCGATGCGCAACGAGATGGACCCCAACCAGCAGGGCTTCGCCCAGGTGCTGGCGTTCGCGATGATCGTCGTCGTGGCGATCGTCATGCTGTTGAGCCATGCCGTGGAAAAGAGGGCCGGACGTTGGCAGTGAACGCAACCGCGGAATCCCGCGAATCCATCGAACCCACCGGAACCAGGCCGCCGCAGCTGCGTGCCGCGCGCGTGCGCAGGCAGAGCGTCATCAAGTTCGTCATCCTGTTCGTGACGCTCGCGTTCCTGTTCGTCCCGCTCATCTCCATGCTCGTCTTCACGCTCAGGCACCCGCTGTCCGGTCGCTGGTCGCTGGCCCCGTGGGTCGCGATCTTCACCGGCAACGGCGAGTCGCTCGGCGCGGACCTGACCGTCCTGTGGCAGGGCCTCGGCGCCTCGCTCGCCCTGTGCGCGGTGACCGTCGTGCTCATGCTGCTGCTCATGGTCCCGACCATGGTGATCGTGCACATTCGCTCCAAGGCGCTCGAGCGTGCCATCGAATGGGTCGCGACGCTGCCGCTGACCATCCCGGCGATCGTGCTGGTCGTCGGCCTCGGCCCGATCTACCGCTGGCTCAGCTCGTCGCTGCTCAACACCAACCCGATCTGGCTGTGCTTCGCATACGTCGTGCTCGTCATGCCGTTCGCCTTCCGCGCCATCGCCGTCGGCCTCAACTCGATCGACGTGAAGACCCTGGTCGAGGCGTCGCGCTCGCTCGGCGCGTCCTGGCCCAAGGTGTTCTTCCGCGTCATCATCCCGAACCTGTGGCAGTCGATCCTGTCCGCCAGCTTCATCTCCATCGCCGTAGTGCTCGGCGAATACACCGTGGCCTCGCTGCTCGGCCGCATGAACCTGCAGGTCGCGCTCTACCAGCTCGGCCAGTCCAACTCCCAGATCTCCACCGCCATGTCGCTGCTTGCGCTGTTGTTCGGCGTGGTGCTGCTGGTCGCGCTCGACCTGATCTCCGAACGCGTCGCCAAATCCAAGGAAGGCAAGTAAACCACCATGTCTCTTGCAGAACACAATGTGACGGCCCCGAAGGCGGACGAGGACGCGTTCAAGAACGACCCGACCGCCTCGCTCGACGGCATCCGCCCCAAGGACGTGACCGCCGCGGCCAAGGCCCTGCTCAAGGACTCCACCACGCGCGGCGGCGGCATCCAGATGCAGGACGTCGTCAAGATCTATCCGGGCGCCACCAAGCGCGCTCTCGACGACTTCAACCTCGACATCAAGCCCGGCGAGATGGTCGTGCTGCTCGGCGGCTCCGGCTGTGGCAAGTCCACCGCGCTGCGTTCCCTCGCCGGACTCGAGGACATCCAGGGCGGCCGCATCCTCGTCGGCGGCCAGGACGTCACCGGCGTGCCGGTCAACAAGCGCGAGATGGCCATGGTGTTCCAGGCCTACTCGCTCTTCCCGCACATGACCGCCGTCGAGAACGTCGAATTCGGCCTCGAGGTGCGCGGCGTCGGCCGCGACGAGCGCCGGAAGATCGCGATGGAGCAGCTCGAGCTCGTCGGCCTCGCCGACCAGGCGACCAAGTACACGCAGCAGATGTCCGGCGGCCAGCAGCAGCGCGTCGCCCTCGCCCGCGCGCTCGCCATCAAGCCGCGCGTGCTGCTCCTCGACGAGCCGCTCTCCGCCCTTGACGCCAAGGTGCGCGTGCAGCTGCGCGACGAGATCCGCCGCATCCAGCTCAACACCGGCACCACCACCGTGTTCGTCACGCACGATCAGGAGGAGGCGCTCGCCGTCGCCGACCGCATCGGCGTCATGAACCACGGCCGCATCGAGCAGATCGCCGCACCGCAGAACCTCTACCAGCGTCCCGCCACCGAATACGTGGCGACGTTCATCGGCCTGACCAACCGTCTGCCCGGCGTCTCCAACGGCGAGGAGGCGGTCGTCTTCGGCCAGCGCGTCCCGCTGCTGCCGAACTCGAAGAAGGGCGATCTGGTGGCCGTGCTCGTGCGTCCGGAGAACCTGACGCTCAAGCGCACCGGCGAGACCGACTCCAAGGTCGGCGAGCACGCGCGCGTCGAGGTGATCCACTTCCTCGGCGCCGTGGCGCGCGTGGACTGCGAGATCTCCACCGGCGAGTACCAGCACTGGAACAAGGGCGAACAGCTCAAGGTCACCGTGCAGCTGCCCGCCAACGAGCTGCCCGCCGGCCTCGCCGTCGGCGATGACGTCGTCGTCGCCCCGCGCCCGGTCGCGGCCCTCGCCTGCTGACGCTCATCCACGACTCGATGCCCTCGGTGATTCCGGGGGCATCGTCGTATGTGCGGGAGTGACTCGGGAATGGCCGGCCGCGCCTTGGGAGGGTGTCCGCCGAGCGTGCTCCGAGGCATGCGGCGGCCTTTCGGTGGGCCGGATGTCGGGGTATTCGCCGAAGTTGTGGTACTCAACGTCGAAATCGGCCGAGATCGTGTGATGTACCACGAAGCTGTGGTACTCAGTGATGTTTTGGCCGATTATGGCGCTGAGTACCACGTCGCGACGCGCATCGTGCCTCATGTGCATTTGACGTGCTGTCAAAACGTTGGAATATCAACGATTTGACAGCGCGTCAATATTCGTGGAAGTCCCTGTCACGCGGAGGGCGTGGTACTCAGCGTGAAAATCGGGCCGGAACGCGCTGAGTACCACGAAATCGCGGTACTCAGCAGATGGATGGCTGTATTTCGTGCTGAGTACCACGAGTTTGCGGGACTCGGGCAGGGGAAGGGCCTGAGTACCACGGTCGCGGCCGCGATCGCTATCGGATGGAGGCGAAGGCGGGGTTGGCGGCGCGGGTGACGTCGCCCAGAACGTCCCTGACGTATGCGGCGGCCGCGCGCACCTCGTCGGGGACGTCGACGTGGGCGATGTAGTTCTTGCCGTTGGGGCCGTAGCCGTGCCCGTCGTCGGTCAGGCGGGCGGTGTCGCCCATCAGGAGGCTGACGTAGCGGTCGATCGGCCACATGCCCTCGGGAGTGCCGAGGGCGTCGTCATAGTCGAGCAGGTCCAACGGGGATGCGGCGTCGGGACTTGGCGCGGCCATGACGTTCCCGTTTGAAAGGGGGATCGCGGTGGCCGTGTTCGCATTGGGGTGGTCGGTGGTCCCGCTCGCATCGGGGTGGTCGGATGGTGCGACGACACGGACGTGGTAGGTCGCGTAGTTCAGGGCGAGCATGTCCGGGGCGAACTTCTCGAGACCGGCGGTCATGCGTCGCTGCATCGTGGCGTCCTGGGCGAGGACGACCGATCGGCAGTCGGGCATGTGCTCGCGCAGCAGGTCGAGCAGATAGGTGATGTTGTTGCCGCAGTTCGTCGACTCGGTCTCCAGCCAGTCGGCGTGGAGGCCGTGGCACGTGGCGAGGGCGGCGTCGAAGATGCACGCCTCCGGTTCGTCGTCGGCGATGGTCAGGTCGGGGAAGACGCGTCGCGCGACGTCGCGCAGCGTGCCGGTGGTGTGTCCGGCGCCGCCGACGATGACGTAGCGTCTGGCGACGTCGCCGCGCATCGCCTCGGCGAGCACGTCCACTCCGGCGATGATGCTGCCGCCGAACAGCACCATCGCGTCGACCCGGCCGTCGCGGATGCGCCCGTCGACCGGCTTGCCGGCGATGACGCCGGACGTGGCGGCCTTCCGCAGTGCGTCGCGGGTAGGGACGGGGATGTCGCGCGGCCCGCAGAATGCGGCGAGCGCATTGATCGCGTCGGCGAGCGTGCGGGGTGCGGTGGGGTGCGGCGGGTTCTTGGAGATTGTTGTGGTGGTGGATGCGGGTGTTGTGGTGGTCATGGCGATTCCTTGGTTGGATGTGGTGAGACGTCTCGGTATTGCCGGATGGCGCTGGCGCGATCGTCCTGTCGGCCGGGCGCCTCCGGGACTGTCGAATGGCGGTTGGCCGGAGTGTGCGTCGGAGCCTTGTCATTCGGATTCCGGTGCCGCCGCATGCTGGTGGTTGCATCGTGTGAAGTCCGTGGCGGGTTGCGCGACGGGTGTCGGGCGTCCGCTGCCAAATAATTGTATGAAATGTCATAAACAAATGAGGGTAATCGGTATGGCGTGTCGCAAGGCGGGACAACGGCTGCGAGTGGGTGTCGATAGGGGTGAATTGACAACGTCCATGTCGGATATATACTAAATGTATCAAACAAATCAAACAAACAAAACAGACATGGAGGAATCCACAATGAAGCCGAACAAGCCCGCCGCAGAAATGACCCAGCGCGAACTCGCCGCCTACATCGACTACTCGGTGCTCAAGCCCGAGTTCACCGAGGACCAGATCGTCGCCCTGACCAAGGACGGCGTCGAACTCGGCTGCGCGACCATCTGCATCAACCCCGGCTACATGGACCTGTGTGAGCCGTACGTCAAGGGCAGCGACACGATGCTGTGCCCGGTCACCGACTTCCCGTTCGGCACCAGCTCCACCGAGTCCAAGGTCGCCCAGATCGAGCAGGTCGCCAAGTACGACTCCGTCAAGGAAGTCGACATCGTCGCCAACTTCGGCTGGCTGCGCGGCGGCCAGTACGACAAGGTCACCGCCGATCTCGAGGCCTGCGCCAAGGCCGCGCACAAGTATGGCCGCGAGATCAAGGCCATCCTCGAGACCGACGCCCTCAACGAGGAGCAGATCCGCAAGGGCTGCGAGTGCATCATCGAGGCCGGCGTCGACTTTGCCAAGACCAGCACCGGCTTCCTGACCGGCTACGACCTCAAGGGCGCCGCCCCCGAGGTCATCGAGATCATGATGGACGAGATCAAGGGCCGCGTGAAGATCAAGGGCTCCGGCTGCATCCGCACCCGCGAGCACTTCCTCAAGCTCATCGACATGGGCATCGACCGCATGGGCGTCGGCTACCGCTCCGTGCCGGTGGTGCTCGGTCTCGATCGCTGATCGGGGGTGATGCCCAAGAGCTCATGACTCAGACCGTCAATTAATTTCCGTTCCGTTCGATGGGGCGTGTGCGTCAAGGCTACCGGCGCACACGCCCCATCGTCGTATGTGCGGAGCGGATGGGGTCTGCGCATGATCGGATCGGGATGAGTCGGATGATGCGTGGCCGTGGGGGCGACATGCGGCGAAGCCTGCATGGAACGGAATTGGGGGCATGCGCGAATGTCGCCGCGCATGCCCCCAATTCCGTCCGAATGCCGCCGGGCCGAGATCGAGACGGCTTCGATGCCGCCTCGCCGTCGATCGGCCTGGCGGCCCCGCCCTCCTACAGGCTCACCCGACGCTCGATGGCGGCGGGGTTCTTCGCGCCCGCGTTGCTGCTGTACAGCTCCATCTGGAACATGCAGCGTTCGGCGTTGGTCACCGATTCGGTGTACTCGTACACGAGTCCGGTGTCGAGGCGCGAGGTGCGGGTGATGCGGTAGCCCGGCGCGGGCGTCGTGCAATCGAGCAGCCTCGCGTCGTCGGCGCCGATGAGGATCGCCTCGATGGTCTCCGTGGCGTGGTGCAGGTTGAGTTCGTACCGGCCGGAGAGCGTCTGGTACAGCGAGTGCGAGGCGAAGTCGATCTGTTCGATGCCGGGGCACAGGTAATAGGGGATGCAGGTGTCCTCCAGCAGGATCGGGGTGGTGTCCGCGCAGCGCAGTCGGCGCAGACGGAACACGCGCTTCTGCCGCTGCGGCAGCTCCAGCTTCTGCTCGAGCTCGGGACTGGCCGGCTCGACCGCGCAGTCGAGGACGATCGACTCCGGTTCGGCGCCGAGCTCGCGCATGTTCTCGGTGAAGTTGTACAGGTGGTTGAGCGGCCGGCGCATCTTCGGGCTGGCCACGAACGATCCGCGGCCGCGCTGGCGGACGATGAGCCCTTCGCTGACCAGCACGTCCATCGCCTGGCGGATGGTGGTGCGGCTGATGCCGAGCTCGGCCGACAGCGCCGTCTCCGGCGGTATCTTGTCGCCGGGCTGCAGCGCGCCGCTGCGGATGCGCTGCTTGAAGAACGACGACACCTGCTCGTACAGCGGCGTCTCTCCGGTCATCGACGGCGTGAACGCCGCGATCACATCATCGGTACCCATGTCTGCTCCTTGCCGCGTGGGCGCATGACCGCGCGCACGCCTGTCCACGTTGATTCCAGTCTAAGCATACCAATGATTTGTATGAAATGTTTGATAGGTATATGATTAATTGACGTGAGGTATGGATTGTCTGCTTCACCCGGATACGGCGTCATGAACAGTCATCGCAGTCAAAGGAGAGGTCGATGCACGTACTCGCATTGGATATCGGAGGCACGAAGATCGCCGCGGCGGTCCTGGACGACGACAACGTCATCCTGCGCAAGTGGCGGGTGCCGAGTTCGCAGGATCCGGCGGACATCGACCGCATCATCGCGCGCATGTACCGTCGCGCGGCCGAGGAGTTCGCCGACATTGAGGCGATCGGGTTGTCGGTGTGCGGCAACGTACCGCTGGGGCGGCGCAGCATCGAATTCGCGCCGAACATCGCCGCATGGACGAACTATCCGCTGTCCGACAACGTCGAGGCTCTGATCGGCGGCGCGTGTCCGGTGGTCGTGGAGAACGACGCGAACTGCGCGGGATGGGGCGAATACGTCAAGGGCGCCGGGCGCGGCAGCCGCAACATGGTGCTGCTCACCGTCGGCACCGGACTCGGCGGCGCGATCATCATCAACGGCGAGCTGTACCGCGGGTCGTTCGGCATGGCGGGTGAGATCGGGCACACGCCGATGGTCCCCGACGGCGACACCTGCGGCTGCGGCCTGCGCGGATGCACCGAACGGTACATCTCCGGCAACGCCCTCGAACGATTCACCCGTTCCGCGGTGCGTCGTTGGCCCGACAAGAGCGGTCTGCTGATGGAGCTGTGCGACGGCGACCTGACGAAGCTCACCGGCGAACGAATCGCCCAGGCCCTCGAACAGGGCGATGAGCTCGCGCACTACGGATTCGGCAAGATCGGAGAGTGGCTCGGGCGTGCGATGGCCGCCACCACCGCCGTGCTCGACCCCGATCTGTACGTGATCGGCGGGGGCGTGGTCGCCGTGGGCGATGCATTGCTGGAGCCCGCGCGATACAACTACCGGAGGTTCCTCGAGGCGGGCGCCTATCGTGGTCTGGCCCGCATCGTGCCGGCCGAGGCTGGTCAGGACGCCGGACTGATCGGCGCCGCGGACCTTGCGCGTCGCTGATCCGGCCGATCGCCGGAGGCGGTCGATGCCGTAAGCTGGGCGTATGAGTGAACAGATGTCACAGGGGAATCCGCAGGGGGCGGGACCGGGGAACGTGTTCGTCGCGCAGCGGCGGTTCATGGTGATGGGCGTCGGGTTGTGCGTGATGGTCGCGGTCTGGATCGGGCTCAATATCCTGATCTCGGGGGCCGTCGCCCCGTACTTCCCGCACGGCGCGCCCTCGTGGGTGCTGATGCTGCTGTCGTCCGGTCCGTTGTATCTGGTGGCGATGCCGCTCGCCTCGACGGTGTTCGCGCGCGTGCCGAGACTCGAGACCCGGCGCTTCGCCCTCGGCGCGCGCGAGTTCCTCGCGCTGCTGGTCGCGTGCTTCCCGATCATGATGGTGGGCAACATGATCGGCACGGGGCTCTCGTCGTTGATCTCCGGCGGTCAGTCGACCAACCGCGTCACCGAGCTGGTGCTCCACTCGAGCCCGTGGGTGAACGCGCTGTTCGTGGTCGTGCTCGCGCCGATCCTCGAGGAGTGGGTGTTCCGCAAACAGCTCATCGACCGCACGCGCCGGTACGGCGAACGCGTCTCGATCCTGCTGTCGGCGTTCGCGTTCGCCCTGTTCCACATGAACCTGTACCAGTTCTTCTACGCGTTCGGCCTGGGACTCGTGTTCGCGTACGCGTACATGCGCTCCGGCCGCCTGCGCTATCCGATCGCGATGCACATGGTCATCAACGCGTGCGGGTCGGTGCTCGCGCCCGCGGTGCTGTCGCTGGCCGGTGACTCGGCCGGCGCGCTGGTCGGCGGGTCGATGAGCGACGCCGAGCTGGCGCGCATGGCCGCGACGGACCCCGCGTTCCTGCTCATCGGCCTGTATTCGCTGGCGATGATGGCGCTGTCGATCGCGGGATTCGTGGCGATCGTGCGGCATGCGCGCGACCTCGAGTTCTACACGGCGCCCGAGGAGCTGCCGGTGTGGACCGGCGCGCGTGTGGCGCTGCTCAACCCGGGCATGGTCGTGTACGTGCTGCTCACCGTCGTGCTGAGCGTGTGGGCGGGCTGATCAGCGGGTTCGCCCGTTCGCCTCACTCCGAGGCGCCGCCGTCCCTGACGAGGTAGTCGGCGTCGGCGATGGCGCGCGCGGCCCTGTCCTTGACGGTGGACAGCAGCACGCCCTCGCGCGCGAACAGCAGGATCTGCCCCTCCATGCCGTAGGGGGAGAAGCCGGTGAACTTGACGATTGGCGGGTTCTCCGGGCGCATCACGTCCGCGGCGCCATGCTGCACGCGGGTGGTCATATCGCGGCCGACCTCGTCCGGATCGCTGCCGCCCTTGACGGTGAACGGGATCGTCGTCATGCTCTCGTTCGACGCCGTGAGCTTGGTCAGCGACGCCGTGTTGAGGATCGAGTTCGGGATGACCATGCGGTCGCCGGCGCGCGTCTCGATCATCGAATGACGCCACGTGATGTCCACGACGGTGCCGGTCACGCCCTGGATGGTGACCGGGTCTCCCGGCTGGATCACGTGTCCGAGCATCAGCCCGAAGCCGCCGATCACGTTCGCGATCGTGTCCTTCAGGCCCAGCGACAGCGCGACGCCGCCGACGCCGAGGGCGGTGACGAGGGTCGTCGGATTGATGCCGAACACCGGCTGCAGCACCATCGTGGCCGCCGCGCACCAGACCACCACGCGCATGAGATTGATGAAGATCGAGGCGCTGGGGATCTGCGAGTTGTCGAGCACCTTGCGCAGCACGCGCCGCAGCACCCGATCCGCCACCCACGCGACGATCAGCACGATCAGCAGCCACAGCAGCTTGCCCGCGTTCGCGCGGAACCAGGTGCGTACGAGGTCATCAACACTAGTCACATCAACGGTATCCATGCGCTCCACCATAACCATACGGATGTGGGCGAGATGCGCATTCCCCGGAAAGATGATGTGAAGGTGTGGGGCTCGAGAGGCGGACGCAAGGCAACTCCGCCGCCGAAGTCGGACTGACGCGAACCGAGATGCGCGAAGGCGACTGAACGCTGGAACGGAGCGTGGGGAGGCGGTTCCCTGTTCCGGACCGTAGGCTTGGCCGAGCGGCCTTGAGCGTGTCCGGAACAGGGAACCGCCTCCCCACGCGGTCACGTACGTAACGAAGCGAGATCACACCATATGCTCGCGGCAGGTCTGGCCGAGTCCTCGGGCCAGACGCGTCGGATCGAGGATCTCGTCGAGCTGCTCGGCCGGCAGATCGGTCCGTTCTCCGGCGATCTCGCGCACCGTGCGCCCGGTCGCGACGGCCTCGGCGGCGATGGCCGAACCCTTCTCGTAGCCGATGTAGTGGTTGAGCGCCGCCGCGATCGACGGTGACGTCTCGGCGTGCGCCCGTCCGATCTCGGTGTGCACGACGATGCCCTCGACGCAGTTCGCGCGGAACACGTCCATCGCGTTCGTCAGCAGCGACATGCCGGTGAGCAGCTCGTGCACCATCACCGGGTCGAACGCGTTGAGCTGCAGCTGACCCTCGGCGACGGCCCAGTTGACGGTCACGTCCATGCCGAAGACCATGAAGCAGCACTGGTTGACGCATTCGGGGATCACCGGATTGACCTTCGCCGGCATGATGGACGAACCCGCCTGACGGGCCGGCACGTCGAGGTCGTTGAATCCGGCGCGCGGGCCGGAGTTGAGCAGTCGTAGGTCGTCGGCGGCCTTCTTGAGGTGCACGGCGAGGTTCTTGAGCGCGGCGGAGGTCGCCACGTATGCGCCCATGTCGGTCATCGCGGCCACCGGGTCGGGTGCGGCCGTGATCGGCAGCCCGGTGATGCGCGCCAGATGCTCGGTGGCGGACTTGCGGAAGCGCAGGTCGGCGCAGATGCCGGTGCCGATGGCGGTGGCGCCGAGGTTGAGCTGCGCGAGCTGGGGGACGAGCCGCTCGAAGCCGGCCAGATCGGACTTGAGCAGCGTGGCGAACGCGTGGAACTCCTGGCCGAAGGTCATCGGTACCGCGTCCTGCAGCTGCGTGCGGCCGATCGTCACGTCGTTGATGTGCCTGTCGGCGAGGTCGTGGAACGCCTTGGCGAGGCGCTTGGTCGACTCGGCCAGCGGGTGGATCGCGTCGATGAGCGCGAGCTTGCAGGCCGCCGGATACGTGTCGTTCGTGGACTGCGACTCGTTGACGTCGTCGTTGGGGTGGATGTACGCGTAGTCGCCGCGCCTGTGCCCGGCGAGCTCCAGCGCGCGGTTGGCGATCACCTCGTTCATGTTCATGTTGGTCGAGGTGCCGGCGCCGCCCTGCATCACGTCGACCGGGAACTGGTCGGCGAGCTTGCCCGACTCGATCTCGACGCACGCCTCGCGGATGAAGCGCGCCTTGTCGGGCGCGATGATGCCCAGCTCCTCGTTGGCCGAGGCGCAGGCGCGCTTGACCGTCGCGTAGGCGCGCACGAGTTCGGGGTGCGCGGAGTCGGGGATGCCGGAGACCGGGAAGTTGCCGATCGCGCGCTGCGTGTGGATGCCCCAGTACACGTTCGCGGGCACGGCCATCTCGCCGATGCAGTCGTGTTCGATGCGGGTGGGGGTGGTCTTGTCGTTCGTGGCGTCGTCGCCGGGGATGATGTTCGTTGCAGTCGTCATGCTCATGCCTCCATCATCCCCGGCGCCCGCCGGAAACGCCATGGCCGGAGGCGATTCGGCTCTGTGAGAAAGTTCACCGTCACCCTACGCGACCGTCGTGCGTCCGTCCGTCTGCTGTTGGTTGAAGATGCGGTTCCAGTAGGCGAGCATGCTCTCCTTGGACATCGACGTGTAGATGCCCATCGCGAGCACCGCCACGTCCTCGTTGAGCAGGTCCTGCATCGAGACGGTCTGGCGCAGCTCGGGCCAGCGCCGCAGGATCACGAGCAGGCCGCCGACGGTGAAGTCGAGCATGAGGTCGGTCTTGAGGTCGATGGTCGAGGGGGAGAAGTCGAGCATCTCCATGAGCGACATGCGCGCGAAGTCGCGCAGCGACTCGACCAGTTCGGGCGAGCTGTGGGGGCCGGCGAGCAGGGCGAGGTGGTTGAGGCGGTCCTGCTCGCGCGGCGTGGACATGAAGTGCGTGATGCGCCTGCGCCACTGCTCCTGCGGGTCGGCTTTCGGATCGGGCACCTCCTGGACCAGCGGGGAGTTCTTCACCTCGCTCAGGATGGCGGCGTCCGCGAGTTCGGGCAGACCGGAGAAGTGATAGTAGAACGAGTTGCGGTTCACCTGCGCCCGCTGCACGATGTCGGTGACGGTGATGCGTCGGTATTCGCGTTCCTCGAGCAGCGTCCAGAACGCGTTCTCCATGCGCTGCTTGGCCGGGGGGATGTTCGAGTCCCTGCGTGGACGGGGCATGATGGCACTCCTTTCGCGTCGTTCCGGTGTTTTCGGTCGTTATTGGACCATGTGTTGAGACGACTTGTCTAGACAGTATAACCAATAACGAGACATGCGGAATGCGAAGCGTGAGGCGCGAGGCGGGGAGGGGTGGAATCGGGGCTACTTCCGCCCGTTGCGGGCGGTTGCGGCCTTGACGAGGATCAGCACCGCCTCGAGCAGGTGTCTGCGGTCCTGCGGCGACAGGCCCAGCATCGAGCCGATCATCGCGGGGACCGATCCGGGGAATCCGGCGATCACCTCGGAGAACGTCGTCGCGCCGTCCGCATGCAGCACGGCGAACAGGGCGTCCACCGCGCGTTCGCGCTGCTCGACCGTCAGGCCGCGCATCCACGCGTTGAGCGACTCGTTGAACAGCTGCGAGCTCGACGCCAGATCGGGTTCGGTGGCGAAGTGGTCGCCGTCCACCTGCCACGAGAACGAGAAGTGCTGCATGATGCCGTCCGAGTCGGACGTCACCACACGGCACGGCTCCGGCGTCTCGAAGATCTGCCCGACGATCGACGAGCTCGGCACGATCTTCGTCACCTTGGGCTGGATGTCGAGATACTGGCGCGACGTGACGATGTTCGGCGGGAAGCCGGGGCCGTCGAGCGAATACACGTGGCGGATGCGGCGTTGGACCTGCTCGGTCGCGTTCATCGCCGCGTACACGGCCAGATTGCCGCCCTTCGAGTGGCCCGTCAGGACGATGTCGCCGCGCCACAGGCGGGCGACCATGTCGAGGTACGCGCTCGCCGCACGCTGCGCCGGCACCGGGTACTGGAAGGCCATGTTGAAGTCCTCCTTCCAGCCGATGAGCGAATCGTCGGTGCCGCGGAACGCGATGACCAGCGTGCCGCCGCGCGTCGGCTCCTTCCCGTTCGGGCGCCCGTCGAACCGTCTGCCGTCGGGCAGCATGAACGTCATCGCGGCGAACTGCGTCTGCTCGCCCGGATTGACGTGCTCGACCACCGCGCCGAGGCGCGTGTCGGCGAACCGCGGCGAGTCGGCCACGGCCTGGAAGAACGAGTGCGTCTCCTCGGGGTCGGTCAGCCCCACCATCTGCACGTCGTGCGGCCCGTCGGCCTCGTGCAGACGGTCGTTCGCCTCCGCGAGCGTGACCGAATCGAACGGCTCGCGCACGAGGCCCTTGAGCCACGCGAGCCACAGACGCGGATGGCGCGGCTCGAACGTGCGCAGCCGGGCCGCGAACGAGACCTCCTTGTCCTCGTCGAGCGTGAGCGTGGGGGAGATGCCGGCCACGTCCTCGTAGGCGAGCGAGGCGAAGACCAGCGCATCGACCTCGTTGAACGGGGCGTCCGGATCGGTGAACGGGCGCGATTCGGCCTTGACGTAGTCGAACACATTGCCCATCGCCGCGCACCTCCCTGCGGATCGTCATGGAAACGCCGTCGTCGTGGAGCGGCCCATCAGCCACCATCTTAATTCGCGCGTGGTGCGGCATCGTTGGGTGAAACGGGGAATTGTGTGGGAATCCCGATGGAATCGGGGAGATCGATTGGTGGCGCCCGGCCCGGTGCATCCCGCAAATCGTTGCGAATCCTTGCGACACGCCGATTGGCGCGTCCGATTTGCGCACGTCGCCGAATCCGCGTATATTATCCCCTCGTTGCTTCGCTTCAAGCGAGACACTTGCGGACATAGCTTAGTTGGTAAAGCGCAACCTTGCCAAGGTTGAGACCGCGGGTTCGAGTCCCGTTGTCCGCTCTCGGAAGGCCGGTTTCCGGCCTGATGAACGACCCGGGCGGTTGGCGCAGTGGTAGCGCACTTCCCTGACACGGAAGGGGTCACAAGTTCGAATCTTGTATCGCCCACCCGAGAAACGGCCGGCAGGTGACTGCCGGTTTTGTTTTTCTCGCACAACTGAACATCATCTTTCGGGCGATTGGCGCAGCGGCTAGCGCACTTCGTTCACACCGAAGGGGTCGTAGGTTCGATTCCTACATCGCCCACCCACAGAGAAGAAGAACAGGAAAGCCCCGGCGAACCGTCGGGGCTTTCGCATATCCGGACGAATCGCAGGAGCCGGCCGAAGGCGCCGTGCCCACGCAACCGAGCGGAGGGGCGTCCTTCTCCGTTGAGGACCGTAGGACTTGGCCGAGCGGCCCGGAGCGTGTCCGCAATGGAGAAGGACACCCCTCCGCGGGTGCCTGTCGATGCCGCCGTCAGTGCAGCTCGAGCGGCTGCGCCGGGTGACGTTTGCGCCACCACTGCTGGAGGAAGTAGGCCGCGTAGCACACGATGATGAAGACGATCTCGGCCACCAGCGCGAACCGCTGCTCCTTGTCGAAGAAGACGAGCAGGAATGAGGCGGTGCACAGGATGAACGCGCCCCACGAGGTGAACGGATAGCCCGGCGTCGCGTACTTGAGCTCGGAGGCCGTGTGCCCCGAGGCGATCCAGCGCCTGCGGAAGACGATCTGGCAGTAGGCGATCGCGATCCATACCACCACGGCGGAAAGACCGGACAACGCCACCAGCACCAGATACACGGTGGAGGCCGCGATCACCGACGAGAGCAGCGCCAAGAGACCGCCGGCCATCGCCGCGCACAGGGCCAGCATCGGCACGCCGTGGCGGTTCGTCTTGGCGAACCAGCGCGGGATCATGCCCTCGTTGCCCATCGACCACACCATGCGCGTCGAGGCGTACAGGCCCGAGTTCGAGGCGGACAGCACGGCCGTCAGCACCACGAAGTTCATGATGTCGGCCGCGTACGGGATGCCGATCGAGTTGAACACCAGCACGAACGGGCTCTCGCCCACGCCCGCCTGGCGCCACGGGATCAGCGCGCACATCACGGTGATCGAGCCGATGAAGAACAGCACGAGGCGCCACAGCGTCGTGTGGATGGCCTTCGGCACGGCGGTCTCGGGGTCGCGCGTCTCGCCGGCGGTCACGCCGATCAGCTCGGTGCCGGAGAACGCGAAGTTGACCGTCAGGATCGTGGCGAACACCGGCATGAAGCCGTTCGGGAAGACGCCGTCCTTGACGAGGTTGCCGAACAGCGGCGCGTGGTCGTAGCCGGAGATCGGCACGGCGCCGAAGATCGCGAGCAGGCCGATGAGGATGAACGCGCAGATCGCGAACACCTTGATCGAGGCGAAGACGAACTCGGCTTCGGCGAAGAAGCGCACGGACAGGGCGTTCGCGACGAAGATCAGGATGATACACGCCGCCGACCATATCCAGGTGGGCGTGTGCGGGAACCACCGCTGCATGAGCAGTCCGGCGGCGGTGAATTCGGAGCCGAGGGCCACCGTCCAGGTGAGCCAGTACTGGATCGCGATGACGAATCCGGTGCCCGGGCCGATGAACTTCTCGGCGTACACGTGGAACGAGCCGGTCACCGGCATCGCCACGGACAGTTCGCCGAGGGTGAGCATGACGAGGTAGACGATGAGGGCGCCGATGCCGTAGGCGAGGATCGTGCCGATCGGGCCCGCCTGCTGGATCGTGTATCCGGAGCTCAGGAACAGTCCGGTGCCGATCACGCCGCCCAGGGAGATCATCTGCAGGTGGCGCGATTCCATGCCTCGCTTGAGGTTCGTGTGCAGCGCGTGCTTGGTGCGCTTGTCGTGCGCGTTGTTGCCGTCGTTCGTGGCGACGCTGTTCGCGGTGACGCCGTCGTTGCCGTTGCCGCCGTCGCCTGCGGGTGACGGGGGAGCCGGTTCGGGGCGCTTGCGCATATCGGTGTCGGTCTTGATCATGCTTCTCTCTTGATCGATCGTGGTTGATGGTGAACGGTTTCCTTCGACGGGCGCCGCGCGGGGCGCCCAAGGCCGCGAACAGTATACGCGCGGGGCCCACTTTCACGAGGGGCTCCGCGCCGGACGTGCGATGTTGACGGTCTGCTTTGACTCGTCACCCGACGGGGCGTAAGGTGTGGGACATGATTTCTTTGCTGAAAGTCGCAGCGCCGCGACTGGACAGGACGAGGTCGGTGTCGGACAAGGTCGTTTCGGTGGCCGACATGGACTCGACGCATGCGGAGGCGCGACGCATGGTCGAACGTGGCGAGGTCGTGCGCGAGGGCGTCGACGGCCATGCGCCGATCACCGTGATCGCCGCGGACTATCTGGACAACGCCCTGGTGCGGTTCGGCCGCCCGTGGATCACGGTGCCCGGCCGGTCGCTCACCGTGACGGTCGTCACGATGGTCCCGGCCGAGGTGGCCGACGACGAGCTGCTCAACGGCTGGCTCGCGATGATCGCCGAACTCGCCGCGCTGGACGCGCTCGAGGGCGCGATCGACGAATGCGGCGCCCGTCCGTACGACGAGGACTGCGGATTCAAGCTCAAGTGGCCCAACGACATCTACTGCCATGGGCTCAAGATCGGCGGCACCGTGACAGAGGTCATGCCGGTGCCGGGGGATGCGTCGGAACGCGCGGTGGCGTTCAGCTTCGGCGCCAACCTGCTCGTGCCCGCCGATCGTCTGCCCACCGCGAAGGCCACGTCGCTGCAGATGAACGTGGGCCCGCTGCCCGGCATCGAGGCGTTGCGCGACGGCATCGTCTCCCGCTTCGTCGAGTCGCTGCGCGGACGTCTGGAGGCGTTCGTGAGCGCGCCGCTGGTGCAGTCCGGCAGGTTGCGCTCGGAGATGCGTCACGTGTGCTGGATGATGGGCCGCGAGATCGACGCGCAGCTCATCGACGGATCGGCCGTGCACGGCGTGGTCGTCGCCCTGAACGACGACGCGTCGATCAGCGTGCGCACGGACGACGGCGAGATTCGCGCGCTGCTGTCCAGCGAGGTGGGCCTACTGCAGTGAGGTGCGGATCGAAATAGGCCGGGCGGAGGGGGACTCTGCCCGTCCCTCCGGCCCGGCCGGTCCGTGGTCCGCTCAGCGCAGCCTGGCGAGGCCGGCGGCGGCGAGGGAGGCGACGAACGCCTTGACGACGTCGCCGGCGACGAAGCCCATCGAGGCGAGGGCCACGGTCTCGATCGGCAGTCCGGTCAGCGCGGACTGGACGAGGAATCCGAACGCGTAGACGACGGCCACGCCGCCGACGATGGCCACGGCGAAGTAGCGCAGCGCGGTCAGCGGCGCGGACTTGCCCGCCTTGCCGCGCAGCAGGGCGATGACGACGACGCCCGGCAGGAAGCCGAGCAGGAAGCCGGCGCTCGGACCGACCAGCGCCAGCGTCGAGGCGCCGCCGGCGAACACCGGCAGTCCCGCTGCGCCGGCGGCGAGATACGCGGCGACGGCCGAGCCGGCCTGACGCCACGGGAGCATGAGTCCGGCGAGCATCACCACGAAGGTCTGCAGCGTGATCGGCACCGGGGTGCCCGGAATCGGGATCTCGCCGGCCGCGGCGGCGATCCACATGAGCGCGGCGAACAGCGCCGGACGCCATGAGACGGCGGCCGCGCGGCGGGCGATGGAGAAGATCTTGGTTGCGGCCGGCTTGGCCGCGGCGCCGTTGGGGGCGATGGGTGCGTTGGACATGAGACGTGGGTTCCCTTCTGCTTCGAGTCCCGGCGATGACGACATCCGGGACGTTGCACCCGAGGCTAATCCCGCGAAGCTACGGTGACGTTTGTGGAACGTGACAAAAGTTTCCCCTTCGATTTGTAGACATTTTCGTTGAAAGCGTCAGTGATTGAGAGAAGAATCTGACGCCATGGGGCAAAATGTCAAGAAACTGCTGATCGCCAACCGCGGCGAGATCGCCCTGCGCGTGGTGAGGACCGCGCGCGAGATGGGCATCGCCACGGTGGCCGTGTACGCCGAACAGGACCGCGGGGCGCAATACGTCGACCTCGCGGACGAGGCGTACCTCCTGCCCGGCGACACCTACCAGGACACGTATCTGAACGAGGACCTGCTGATCGACATCGTCCGCCGGTCCGGCGCCGATGCGGTGCATCCGGGCTACGGCTTCCTCTCCGAGGTGCCGAGCTTCGCGGCCAAGGTCGAGGCCGCCGGCGCGATCTGGGTCGGCCCGCACCACACCGCGCTGACCGAGCTGGGCGACAAGATCACCGCCCGCCGCGTCGCCATGCGCGCCAAGGTGCCGCCGGTGCCGGGCCTGTCGGAGTCCGTCAGGGACATCCGCACGCTGCTCGACTTCGCGCACACGCACGGCTACCCGATCATGATGAAGCGCACGGACGGCGGCGGCGGCCACGGCATCACCGTCGTGCGCGACGACGAGGAGCTGCGCCGCTTCTACACCAACCACGACGCGCTCGAGGGCGGCGACCTCGACGAGTACTTCATCGAGAAGTTCATCGACAGGGCCCGCCACGTCGAGACGCAGTCCGGCCGCGACTCCCACGGCAACTTCACCGTCTACTCCACGCGCGACTGCTCGCTGCAGCGGCGCAACCAGAAGCTCGTCGAGGAGGCGCCCGCGCCGTTCCTGCCCGAGCGCGTCGTCGAGACGCTCAAGGAATACTCGCGCCGCCTGTTCGAGACGGTCGGGTACACGGGCCTGGGCACCTGCGAGTTCATGGTCACCCCCAACGGCAAGGTCTACTTCCTCGAGGTGAACCCGCGCCTGCAGGTCGAGCACACCGTCTCCGAGGAGGTCTCCGGCCTCGACCTCGTGCGTGAGCAGCTCGTCATCGCCGCCGGCGGCGAGCTCACGCCCGCGCCTGAGCCGCGCGGCCACAGCTTCGAGCTGCGCATCACGTCCGAGGATCCGAAGACGAACCTCACGCCCTCGGCCGGCACGCTGGAGCGCATCGTCTGGCCGTCCGGCCCCGGCGTGCGCATCGACACCGGCGTCGTCCAGGGCGACACCGTCTCGCCGAAGTTCGATTCGATGATGGGCAAGGTCATCGTCACCGCGCAGGACCGACTCGCCGCCGTGGCGCGCGTGCGCCGCGTGCTCGACGAGATGACGATCGAGGGCGTACCCACCCCGATCCCGCTGTTCAAGGAGATCTTCCGCGACGACGCGTTCACCGCCGAGCACGGCCACGCCTTCGACGTGAGCACGAAGTGGCTGGAGCGCACGTACCTCAACCGCGGGGCCGCCACGGCCAGCGCCGGGCAGCCGGCGTCCCTGTCCGCGGGCGCGGCCGGCGCCGAGGCGGGCGGCAGGGACGAGACCGAGACGTTCGTCATCGAGATGAACGACCGCCGGGTCAAGCTCACCGTGCCGCTCGACATCGTCGAGAACCTCACCGGCGGCGCCCGCGCCCGCGGCGCGAAGCGTCCGACGCAGCCGCTGCGCGGATCTGGCTCGCACGCGTCCGGCCCGGCGCGCGGAAGCGTCGACGACGGCGCCAAGTCCGGCGTCATCGCCTCCCCGATGCAGGCGGTCGTCACGCGCATCAACGTCGCCGAGGGGCAGCAGGTGGCCAAGGGCGACCTGCTCGTCGTGCTCGAGTCGATGAAGATGGAGAACTACGTGTACGCGCCGGCCGCCGGCACGGTCACGAAGATCTTCGTCGGCCCCGCCGACGGCGTGGAGGCCGGCGACACGTTGGTCACGCTGGACGTGGTTGGGGCGTCCGGCTCGGCCGGCGATGCCGACAAGACCGGCAAGTCCGACGCCAAGGGAACGAAGGAGGCCGCACGATGACCGACATCGTGAACATGCCCGCCGTGCGCGACGCCGTGGAGCAGCCCGCGCAGCAGCCGCAGCAGCCGCTGCGCGCCGCCGTCATCCGCGCCGCCGAACTCGCGCGCGACGCCGAGAGCCGCGCGCGCGACAAGCAGCACGCCAAGCACAAGCGGACCGCGCGCGAGCGCCTCGACCTGCTCTTCGACACCGGCAGCTTCGAGGAGATCGGCCGCTTCCAGGGCGGCAACATCAACGCCGGGGTCGCCGGCTCCGCTGTCATCACCGGCTTCGGCCTCGTCTACGGGCGCAAGGTCGCCGTCTACGCGCAGGACTTCTCCGTCAAGGGCGGCACGCTCGGCACCGCCGAGGGCGAGAAGATCTGCCATCTCATGGACATGGCCATCTCGCTCAAGGTGCCGGTCGTCGCGATCGTCGACTCCGGCGGCGCGCGCATCCAGGAGGGCGTCGCGGCGCTCACCCAGTACGGGCGCATCTTCCGCAGGACCTGCGAGGCGAGCGGCTTCATCCCGCAGATCTCGCTGATCCTCGGACCCTGCGCCGGCGGCGCCGTCTACTGTCCGGCCCTGACGGACCTCATCATCATGACGCGCGAGAACTCGAACATGTTCGTCACCGGCCCCGACGTCGTCAAGGCCGCGACCGGCGAGACCATCTCGATGGCCGACCTCGGCGGCGGCGACGTGCACAGCCGCAGATCCGGCGTCGCGCACTACCTCGGCGAGGACGAGTCCGACGCCATCGACTACGCGCGCACCGTGCTCGCCTACCTGCCGTCCAACTCGGACGAGCGGCCGCCGGTCTACGCCTACGCCGCCACCCGCGCCGAACGCGACACCGCCAAGCGCCTGGCGACCATCGTGCCGGACAACGACCGCCAGCCCTACGACATGCTCGACGTGATCCGCTGCATCGTCGACTACGGCGAGTTCGTGCAGGTCCACGAGCGCTTCGCCGCGTCCGCGCTCGTCGGCTTCGCCTGCATCGACGGGCACCCGGTCGGCGTGGTCGCCAACCAGCCGAACGTCAACGCCGGCATCCTCGACGTTGACGCCTCCGAGAAGATCGCCCGCTTCGTGCGCCTGTGCGACGCGTTCAACCTGCCGGTCGTCACCCTCGTGGACACCCCCGGATACAAGCCCGGCGCCGAACAGGAGCACGCCGGCATCATCCGCCGCGGCGCCAAGGTGATCTACGCCTACGCCAACGCGCAGGTGCCGCTCGTCACCGTCGTACTGCGCAAGGCGTTCGGCGGCGCGTACATCGTGATGGGCTCCAAGGCCATCGGCGCCGACATGAACTTCGCCTGGCCGAGCTCGCAGATCGCCGTGCTCGGCGCGGCCGGCGCGGTCAACATCATCCACCGCCACGACCTCGCCAAGGCCAAGGCCTCCGGGCACGACGTCGAGGCGCTGCGCGCGAAGTACATCGCCGACTACGAGGCCACCACCGTCAACGCGAACCTCTCGCTCGAACTCGGGCAGATCGACGCGATGATCGACCCCGAGCAGACGCGCGAGGCGATCGTCGAATCCCTAGCGACGCTCGCCGGCAAGCGGCGGGTGAAGCGCACCACCAAGCACCACGGCAACCAGCCATTGTGATCGGTCCGCTCGGCAGACCGATCACGCGAGGAGGTGGACAGTCCGGTGGACTGTCCGCCGACGGAGCCATCCGCATAGCAGAACGTAACCACAGACCTACGCAACAACACAGATAGGAACACCAACCATCATGACCACCTTCTTCCTCAACCGCCTGGCCGAGGGCGAACCGCACGCGCTCGCCTTCGCCGGCCAGTCCACGCCGTGGCCGGTCGCGCTCGCCGACCAAACCACCGACCCGGAGATCGCCGACGCGCTGCACGCGCACGTGGACGCCGCCTACGCCAAGCTCACCCCGGTCAACGCCGATCTGCTCGCCACCACGGGCCGGCCGGTCGACCTGTTCGGCTTCACGCCTAACCCGGCCCGTCTCGGGGCCGCGGCCGACGCCACCGCCTCCGTCGAGGGCATCGCCCTGACCCAGCTCGGCGCGCTCATCGACCTGAACCACCTCGGCTACGACGTCACCCGCGCGCACCCGACGGCCGTGCTCGGCCACTCGCAGGGCGTGCTCGCCGTGCACATGGTCAAGGCGATCCTTCAGGCCGGCTCCATCGACGCCGCCCGCGACCAGATCGACGAGATCCTCGCCACCGCCGCGCTGATCGGCGCCGCCGGCACCCGGGTCGCCCGCGAACTCGCACTCACCCCGCGCGCCGGCGAGGCCAGCCCGATGCTCTCCGTGCGCGGCGCCACGCGCGCCCAGGTCGAGGCGCTCGCCAAGCGCGTCAACAACCCGCGCGGCCCGATCTCCATCGCCGTGACCAACTCCGCCAACCACCACGTGCTCTCCGGCTTCCCGGAGGACCTCGCCGCGTTCGGCGTCGAGGCGGCCAAGGAGCACAGGAAGCAGGCCCGCCTGCGCGAGGAGAAGGTGCGCGGCGGCGCCGTGTTCGCGCCCGTGCTCGAATACCTCGACGTCACCCTGCCGTTCCACTCCCCGCTCATGAGGCCGGCCGTCGAGCAGGCCGTCGCATGGGCCGGCGCGTGCGGCTTCGACGAGGACCGCGCCCGCGCGCTCGCCGAGGAGGTGCTCCTCAACCACGTCGACTGGGCCGCCCGCGTGCGCGCCGCGCTCGAGGACGCCGACCCGGCCAAACTGTGGATCGTCGACCTGGGTCCGGGCAACACGCTCGGCAAGCTCATCGGCAACGTCGTCGAGGGCACCGGCGTGGGCGTCGTCGAGGCGACCACCCTCGCCGAGCGCGCCGCGCTCTCCACCGCGACCGCCGAGCCCGCCCGCACCCAGAACTGGAAGGCGTTCGCACCGCACGTGGCCTCCACGCCCGCCGGCGACCGCCTGGTCACCCGGTTCTCCGAGCTCACCGGCAAGCCGCCGGTGCTGCTGCCCGGCATGACCCCCACCACCGTCGACCCCGAGATCGTCGCGGCCGCCGCGAACGCCGGCTACTGGGCCGAGCTCGCCGGCGGCGGCCAGGTCACCGCCGAGGTGTTCGACCGCCACGTCGCCCGCCTCGAGGAGCTGCTCGACGAGGGCCGCACCGTCGAGTTCAACGCGATGTTCATGGACCGCTACCTGTGGAACCTGCAGTTCGGCTCCTCGCGCATCGTGCCGAAGAAGCGCGCGTCCGGCGCCCCGATCGACGGCGTCGTCGTCTCCGCCGGCGTGCCCGAGCTCGACGAGGCCGTCACGCTGATCGCACAGCTGAAGAAGGACGGCCTGCCGTACGTGAGCTTCAAGCCCGGCACCGTCGACCAGATCCGCCAGGTCATCCGCATCGCCAAGGCCGTCGCCCCGACCGTCATCCTCATGCAGGTCGAGGGCGGCGCCGCCGGCGGCCACCACAGCTGGGAGTCGCTCGACGACCTGCTGACCTCCACCTACGCCGAGGTGCGCGCCTGCGACAACCTCGTGCTCGTCGCCGGCGGCGGCATCGGCACGCCCGAACGCGCGGCCGACTACCTGTCCGGCGAATGGTCGCGCGCCTACGGCCTGCCCGACATGCCGGTCGACGGCGTGCTCGTCGGCACCGCCGTGATGACCGCCAAGGAGGCCCACACCAGCCCCGAGGTCAAGAAGCTGCTCGTCGCGACGCCCGGCATCACGCCCGAGACCGCCGCTGCCGCCGGCGAGGCCGACCCGTTCGGTCCGGCCGGCGAGACGTGGGTGCCGTCCGGCAAGTCCGTGGGCGGCGTCGCTTCCGGCCTGTCCCACCTGCACGCCGACATCTACGAGGTGGAGAACGCCTCCGCCGATTGCGGCCGACTGCTCGTGCGCGTCATGAAGCACCCGGAGGAGCTCGAATCCCGTCGCGACGAGATCATCGCCGCGCTCGACAGGACCGCCAAGCCGTACTTCGGCGACCTGAAGTCGATGACCTACCTCCAGTGGGCCCAGCGCTTCGCCGAGCTCGCCTACCCGTGGGTCGACGACACGTACGCCGACCGCTTCCTCGACCTGCTGCACCGCATCGAGGCCCGCGTCGCCAACGTCGACTCCGGCGAGTTCGACTCCAGGCTCGACGTGACGCGCGACGACGTGATCGCCGACCCCGCGCCGGCCATCGCCGCCCTGAAGAAGGCGTATCCGCAGGTCGCCGACATCACCGTGACCCCCGCCGACGAGGCGTGGTTCCCGGTGCTCGTGCGCGAATACCCCAAGCCGATGCCGTTCGTGCCGGTCATCGACAACGACCTGCTGCGCTGGTGGGGCCAGGACCAGCTGTGGCAGTCCGAGGACCCGCGCTACCCGGCTGACTCCGTGCGCGTCATCCCCGGCCCGATCTCCGTGGCCGGCATCACGACCGTCGACGAGCCGGTGGCCGACATCCTCGGCCGCTTCGAGGCCGCCGCGATCGAGCGCGCGAAGACGCTCGACGGCGAGACTGCCGCGACCGAGCCGCTCTACGCGACGCTCGGCGAGGCCGTGAACGCCGAGGACTTCATCCGCAAGTCCCCGAACATCTCCTGGGTCGGCCACGTGACCGACAACCCGGCCTACGGCACCGCGCTCGGCGACAAGGACTACGAGATCCGCGCCGTCGACGAGGCCAAGGGCGAGTACGACCTCGACATCCACCTCGACACCTACTGGGACAACGACCCGGACGGCGGCGCCTCCAAGCACGCCGTGCGCGACATCGTCATCCCGCTGACGGTGCCGAAGGACGCGACCGGCGGCATGCCGATCGTCAACCGCGAGCGCCTCATCCCCGACGTGTACGCGATGCTCGCCGCCACGGCCGGCATCGGCAACACCGCCATCACCGGCGACGAGCTCGTCGCGATGCCCGAGATCGAGAAGGCCGAGGGCGACAAGGGCCATCCGTTCGGCGTCGCGCACGCCCACTACACGTTCTCCGCGAACCTCGGCTACGACCACGAGGCCGCGACCGGCGGCGCTCTGCCGGACACCCTCAGGGCCTCCCGCATCGCGCCCGACGCGCTGGTCGGCCCGGCCTGGCCGGCGATCTACGCCGCGCTCGGCTCCGTGTCCGTCAAGGGCTACCCGGTCATCGAGGGCCTGCTCAACGCCGTCCACCTCGACCACCTCATTGAACTCGAGGAGAGCGAGGACGAGCTCCTCAGGCACGTCGGCGAGACCGTCGCCCTCGAATCCTGGGCCGAGGACTACTTCGAGTCCGCCTCCGGCCGCGTCGTCACCATCCACGTGACGCACACCGCCGCCGACGGCACCCTGCTCGCCCGCGAGACCGAGCGCTTCGCGATCCGCGGCCGCGTCTACTCCGACGCGCTGCCGCCTGAGGCGCCGGAATACGGCGACTGGCTCGCCTCCCACCCGACCGCCTCCGAGGAGGACGGCGAGGAGCGGACCGCGATCCTGCCGACGCCGCGCCGTCTGCTGCGCCGCGTCACGGTCACCGCTCCGGGCGACATGACCGCGTTCGCCCGCACCTCCGGCGACTTCAACCCGATCCACACCTCGAAGCGCGGCGCGGCCATCTCCGGCCTCGCGGCCCCGCTCGTGCACGGCATGTGGCTGTCCGCCACCGCCCAGCACGCCGCCCAGGCGACCGACGACAAGGGCGCCCACTACGAGATCGCCGGCTGGACCTACAACATGTACGGCATGGTCCAGCTGAACGACCGCGTCGAGATCTCCGTCGAACGCGTCGGCAAGGTCGACCACGGCGGCATGGCCCTCGAGGTCACCTGCCGCATCGCCGGACAGCTCGTCTCGCGCGGTACCGCGCTCGTCCGCGCCCCGCGCGCCGCCTTCGTCTACCCCGGTCAGGGCATCCAGAAGCAGGGCATGGCCCTCGACGAACGCGCCAAGTCGCCCGCCGCCCGCGACGTGTGGGAGCGCGCCGACAGGCTCACCCGCGCCAAGCTCGGCTTCTCGATCATCGCCCTCGTGCGCGATAACCCGAAGGAGCTCACCGCCAACGGCGTCACCTACCGCCACCCGGAGGGACTGCTCAACCTCACGCAGTTCACGCAGGTCGCGCTCGCCACCGTCGCGTTCGCCCAGACCGCGCGTCTGCGCGAGTCCGGCAGCGACATCTGGCCGGCCTACTTCGCCGGCCACTCGCTCGGCGAGTACAACGCCCTGTCCGCGTTCGCCGGCGTGATCCCGCTGGAGACCGTGCTCGAGCTCGTGTTCCACCGCGGCTCGACGATGCACCACTTGATCGAGCGCGACGCGCAGGGCCGCTCCAACTACCGCATGGGCGCGCTGCGCCCGAACCAGTTCGGTGTGGACGACGCGCACGTCAAGGCGTACGTGGAGTCCGTCGCCGAAAAGAGCGGCGAGTTCCTGCAGATCGTCAACTACAACCTCGCGGGCGCGCAGTACGCGGTCGCCGGCACCATCGCCGGCCTCAAGGCCCTGAAGGAGGACGCGAACCGCCGCGCCAGGGAGGCGGGTGGCAAGCCGGCGTTCATGCTCGTGCCGGGCATCGACGTGCCGTTCCATTCCACGCTGCTGCGCAAGGGCGTGCCGGAGTTCCGCGACAAGCTCGACGCGCTGCTGCCCAAGCACATCGACTACCGCGGGCGTCTGGTCGGCCGCTACATCCCGAACCTCGTGGCCTGCCCGTTCGAGATGACGCGCGAGTTCGCGGCGAAGATCCTCGAGGTCGTGCCGTCGACCCGCATCAAGGAGGCGCTCGACGACCCGGCCGTGTGGGACTCCTACGCGGAGGACGACCAGAAGCTCGGCCGCCTGCTGCTGACCGAGCTGCTCTCCTGGCAGTTCGCCTCCCCGGTGCGCTGGATCGAGACCCAGTCGCTGCTCTTCCGCCACGCCGCCCAGGGCGGTCTCGGCGTCGAGGAGTACGTCGAGGTCGGCCTCGGCAACGCCCCGACCCTCGCGAACCTCGGTGCCAAGACCCTGCGTCTGCCCGAGTTCTCCACCACCGACGTCACCGTCTACAACGTCGGCCGCGACGAGGGCCGCGTCTATATGACGGATTCCGACTCGCTCGTGCCGGACGAGCCGGAGGCCGAGTCCGCCCCGGTCGAGGCGGCCGCCGCTCAGCCCGCTCCCGCCGCCGTGTCCGCTCCGACCGCCGCCGCCAAGCCTGCCGCCGAGCCGGCCCCGGTCCAGGCCGCCGCCCCGGCAGCCGGCTCCGCCGTCGCCGACCTCGGTTCCGCGGCCGCCGGCCCGGCCGAGGACCTGCCGTTCAAGGCGTCCGACGCGATCGGCGTGCTCATGGCCTACTCCGCCAAGCTGCGCCTCGACCAGATCGGCTCCTCCGACACCACCGACACCCTGACCAACGGCGTCTCCTCGCGCCGCAACCAGCTGCTCATGGACATCAGCTCCGAACTGGGCGTGGCCAGCGTCGACGGCGCCGCCGAGGCGACCCTCGACCAGCTCGCCAAGCTCGTCAACAAGGTCGCCCCGAACTACAAGCCGTTCGGACCGGTCCTCTCCGAGGCCATCCGCGACCGTCTGCGCGCCCTGTTCGGCGCCGCCGGCGTCAAACCCGCGCACATCCGCGAGCGCGTGACCGGCGTGTGGAAGCTCGGCGAGGGCTGGGTGGCCGCCACGACCGCCGCGCTCCTGCTCGACACCCGCGAGGGCGCGAGCTCCCGCGGCGGCGACCTCGCGAAGCTGCCGACCGGCGCCGTCGCCAACGCGGCCGCCGCCGACCAGCTCATCGACGACGCCGTGGCCCTCGTCGGTCAGACCAAGGGCGTGGCCGTCTCCAAGCCGTCCGCCGGCGGTTCGGCCGGCGGCGCGGTGGTCGACTCCGCCGCGCTCGACGCCTTCGCCGAGAAGGTCACCGGCTCGAACGGCGTGCTCGCCGCCACCGCACGCTTCGTCCTGAACGAGCTCGGCGTGGCCGCCCCGGCCCCCGAGGAGGGCGAGGACGAGAACGCCGCCGTGGTCGAGGCCGTCAACGCGGAGCTCGGCTCCGACTGGCCCAAGCAGGTCGAGCCGCGCTTCGACGCCGCCAAGGCCATCCTCCTCGACGACCGCTGGGCCTCCGCCCGCGAGGACCTCGCCCGCGCGTTCTACGAGCACGACGCCTCCGCCCTCGAGGGCTCCTTCGTGGGCCTGGGCAAGGCCGTCGCCGCCGAGGCGCGGTGGTTCGCCTCCAAGGCGGACGACGAGGCGCTCAAGGACGTCTTCGCCCGCATCGCCGCCGAGGCCCTCGAACCGGCCTCGTCCGACGACGCCGCGTCCCGCTTCGCGGGCGACGTCGCCGTGGTCACCGGCGTGAGCCCGAACTCAATCGCCGCGCAGGTGGTCGAGGGTCTGCTTGCGGGAGGCGCGACCGTCCTCGCCACGTCGCACAGCTTCAGGCCGTCGATCAAGGCGTGGGCCAAGCAGGCGTACCGCTCCCACGCGGCCGGCGACGCCCGCCTGTGGCTCGTGCCCGCGAACCTGTCCAGCTTCCGCGACGTCGACGCGCTCGTCGACTGGGTCGGCAACGTCCAGAAGAAGACGACCGGCGCGACGACCACCATCCTCAAGCCCGCGTACGAGCCGACGCTGTTCTTCCCGTTCGCGGCCCCGCCGGTCCACGGCACCCTCGCCGACTCCGGCGAACTGTTCGAGTCGCAGGCGCGCCTGATGCTCTGGGGCGTCGAGCGCGCGATCGCCGGCCTGTCCCGTATCGGCGCCGACACCGACGTGCAGCACCGTCTCCACGTCGTCCTGCCCGGTTCCCCGAACCGTGGCGTGTTCGGCGGCGACGGCGCGTACGGCGAGGTCAAGTCGGCCTTCGACGCGGTCGTCAACCGCGCCCGCGCCGAGCGCGACGCGTGGGCGGGCCGCGTGACCTTCGCCCACCCGAAGATCGGCTGGGTGCGCGGCACCGGACTCATGGGCGGCAACGACCCGCTCGTCGCGGTCGTCGAACGCCACGGCATCCACACGTACTCGACCGAACAGATCGCGGCCAAGCTGCTCGACCTGTGCACCGCCGAATCGCGCGAGGCGGCCGCCAAGGCGCCGCTCGACGTGGACCTGACCGGCGGCCTCGGTTCCGAGCCCATCGACATCAAGGCGCTGCGCGCGGAGGCCGAGGCGGACGCCGCCAAGGCCGCCGCATCGGACGCCGCGAAGGGCGAACCGGAAAGCACGGCGGACGGCTCCGTCTCCGACGCGACCGTCATCAAGGCGCTGCCCACCCCGCACACCCCGCACCAGCCGCACGTCGACCTCGACGACTGGAAGTCCGTCACCGCCCGTCCGGAGGACGAGATCGTCATCGTCTCCGTCGGCGAGCTGGGCCCGTGGGGCTCCGGCCGCACGCGCGCCCAGGCCGAACTCGGCATCCACCCCGACGGCACCGTCGACCTCAACGCCGGCGCCGTGCTGGAACTCGCGTGGAACATGGGCCTGCTGACCTGGGCCGACAGCCCCAAGCCCGGCTGGTACGACACCGACGGCAACCTCGTGCCCGAGGAGGACATCGCCGAACGCTACCACGACGAGGTCGTGGCCCGCTCCGGCATCCGCCCGTTCGAGGAGGGCATGGGCAACGACTACAGGGACGGCTCCGACGAGGAGGAGGCCGAGGTCTACCTCGACCACGACGTCACCTTCTCCGTGCCGACCGAGGACGTCGCCCGCGAGTACGTCAAGCTCGACGAGGCCCACACCTCCTACGCGAAGGACGACGAGTCCGGCGAGTGGAACGTCACCCGCCACGCCGGCTCGATGATCCGCGTGCCGCGCCGCGCCGCCATGACCCGCACGGTCGGCGGCCAGTTCCCGAAGGGCTTCGACCCGGTCAAGTGGGGCATCCCCGCCTCGATGGTCGGCGACGTCGACGAGATCGCGCTGTGGAACATCGTCACCACCGTGGACGCCTACCTGTCCGCCGGATTCAACCCGGCCGAGATCCTTGAGGCCATCCACCCGTCGTTGGTCGCGTCCACGCAGGGCACCGGCTTCGGCGGCATGATGTCGATGCGCAAGCTCTACCTCGACCGCTTCCTCAACCACGAGATCCCGACCGACATCCTCCAGGAGGCGCTGCCGAACGTCGTCGCCGCGCACGTGATGCAGAGCTACATCGGCGGCTACGGCAACATGATCCAGCCGGTCTCCGCCTGCGCCACCGCCGCGGTGTCGCTCGAGGAGGGCGCCGACAAGATCGCGCTCGGCAAGGCCGACTTCGTCGTCACCGGCGCGATCGACGACATCGGCGTCGAGTCCGTGATCGGCTTCGGCAACATGAACGCGACCGCCAACTCCGAGGAGATGTACGCCAAGGGCATCGACGCGCGCTTCTTCAGCCGCGCGAACGACCGTCGCCGCGGCGGCTTCCTCGAGTCCCAGGGCGGCGGCACGATCCTGCTCACGCGCGGCGACATCGCGCTGAAGCTGGGTCTGCCGGTCGCCGGCGTCATCGGCTTCGTCCACTCCTACGCGGACGGCGCCCACACGTCGATCCCGGCCCCGGGGCTCGGCGCCCTGGCCGCCGGCCTCGGCGGACGCGACTCGAAGCTGGTGCGCGACCTGGCGAAGCTCGGCGTCACGCCGGACGACATCGCCGTGGTCTCCAAGCACGACACGTCCACCAACGCGAACGACCCGAACGAGTCCGAGCTGCACAACACGCTCGCCCACGCGATCGGCCGCACCGACGGCAACCCGCTGTTCGTCATCTCGCAGAAGACCCTCACCGGCCACGCGAAGGGCGGCGCCTGCGTCTTCCAGGTCAACGGACTCACGCAGCTGTTCGGCTCCGGTGTGATCCCGGCGAACGCCTCGCTCGACTGCGTCGACCCGAAGCTCGCGAAGGACGACCACATGGTCTGGCTCAGGAGGCCGCTGCGCATCGGCGGCGGCGAGGACGCGTTCGGCCGCACGGCCGAGGGCGCGCCGGTCAAGGCGGGACTCGCCACGTCGCTCGGCTTCGGACACGTCTCCGGCTTCGTCGCGCTCGTCCATCCGGGCGCGTTCGAGGCGGCCGTGGCCAAGGCCGACGGCGAGGCGGCCCTCGAGGCGTGGCGCGAGCGCGCCAACACCCGTCTGGCCGCCGGCCAGCGCCGCCTCGAGGAGGGCATGATGGGCCGCGCCGCGCTCTACGAGCCGATCGACAACCGCCGCTTCCGCGAGGACGGCACGCGCCTGGCCGACGGTTCGCGCTACGACGCCCACGAGGTCGAGAAGGCCATGCTGCTCGACCCGGACGCGCGCCTGAACGCCTCCGGCTACTTCGAGGCCTGATCCGCCACGAGGGGAGCGATCCCGCGGAGCATCATCCGCCGGGACGCTCCCCTCGCTCCGTATTCGGTCGGTGCGGCCTTGAAGCGGGTAGGGTGATGTCCATGAGTGTATTGGGATTGGGCCACGACGTGGTCGACGTGGCGGCGTTCGGCGAACAGCTGGCCGAACCGGGCTCGCGCATGCGCGGGCTGTTCTCGGTGCGCGAGGTGCGCCAGGCCGCGACCCGCGCCCGTCTCAAGAACGACGGCGAGGCCGTGCATCTGGCGGCCAAGTGGGCCGGCAAGGAGGCGTTCCTCAAGGCGTGGTGCGAGGCGCTGGGGGAGGGTGACTACCCGTTCACGCTCGACGACTTCCCATGGTCCTCGATCGAGGTCCTCGACGATTCGCGCGGCGTGCCTCATGTGACGCCGTCCGGCGAGGCGGCCGTCGCATTTCGCTCGTCGATGGCCGCCGCGATCGCCGAGGCCGGCACGTCCGGAAGTGTGATATCGACGGGTGGGTACGGACGCCCCGGCTCGTCGGGGTCGTCCGGTTCGTTCGGCGCCGCGGCGTCCGTCGGCGCTTACATGGGCCCGTCGGCGTCGGCCTCCGTCGATCCGGCCGCCGGTCCTTACGCGGTGATGCGCGCCGCCGCCGCGTCCTCCGCGGCCGCGGTCCGTCGGCTCGAAGCCGGCCCGTCGCCATCGCCGTCCCCGGTCCGCATCCACCTCTCCCTGAGCCACGACGGGCCCGTCGCCTCGGCCGTCGTCATTTTGGCCTTCGACTGATTGTCCGACGACCTCGTCTCTTCGGGCGGCCTCGTTTCCGATGATTGCCGGCTTGGCCGCGTCGTCCCTCGTCCGGCCGCCATCCGCGTTGCCGCGCCGATCGCACCAACCTCTCCATCCGGTATCGGACGTGCGCCGATCGCACGTCGAGGACGGTCGTCAATCTCCTCGAACGCATATCGAACCGTTTCGACACGCCGGCTATCGAACCGGTTTGATAAATCGCGCGCGCGCGGTTACCATGAAAGTGCAGTCGATACAACAACGAAGTTCGAGCACAACCCAAGGAGTCGAAGATGGTCGCCAAGTCCCGCGCCGCGAAGTCCGATCCGAAGTCCGCCAAGGCAACGAAGCCCGTCAAGTCCGTCCCCTCGCCGGCCGCCACCGACGAGACGTTCGACGCACGCCTCGCCCGTCACCGCGACGAGCTCGAGTCCCTGTTCCGCATGCTCTACGGCGATTCCCCCGAGCTCAAGGAGTTCGAGCGCTCCATGGCCGAGGCATACGCCGCCCGCCCCGCCGACCTCAAGGACCTCGACAAGGCCCGCGAGCAGGACCCGCAGTGGTACAAGCGCGGCGACATGTTCGGCATGACCATGTACACCGATCTGTTCGCCGGCGACCTGAAGAAGCTGGCCGGCAAGATCGACTACCTCAAGGAGCAGAAGCTCACCTACCTGCACCTCATGCCGCTGCTGCAGATGCCGCACCCGAACAACGACGGCGGCTACGCCATCGAGGACTTCGACACCGTCGACCCGCGCATCGGCACCAACGAGGACCTCGCCGCCCTCACCAAGAAGCTGCGCAAGGCCGGCATCAGCCTGTGCCTCGACTTCGTGATGAACCACACCGCGTCCTCCCACCGCTGGGCCAAGGCCGCCGAGGCCGGCGACCCGGAGTACCAGGACTACTACTTCTGCTACGACGACCGCACCGTCCCGGACAAGTACGACTCCCAGGTGCCGCAGGTCTTCCCGAACACCGCCCCCGGCAACTTCTCCTGGAACGAGAAGATGGGCAAGTGGGTCATGACCCAGTTCTACCCGTTCCAGTGGGACCTCAACTACCGCAACCCCAAGGTCTTCGTCGCGATGATGAAGAGCGTCCTGCACCTGGCGAACCTCGGCGTCGAGGTCTTCCGCATCGACGCCGTGCCGTACATCTGGAAGCAGCTCGGCACCAACTGCCGCAACCTGCCGCAGGTCCACACCATCGTGCGCATGATGCGCATGATGCTCGAGGTCGTCTGCCCGGCCGTCGTGCTCAAGGGCGAGGTCGTCATGGCCCCCAAGGAGCTCGCCGCCTACTTCGGCACCCCCGAGCGCCCCGAGTGCCACATGCTGTACAACGTCTCGATCATGGTCAACCTGTGGAGCGCGCTCGCCAGCGGCGACGTGCGTCTGCTCAAGGCCCAGATCGACAAGCTCAACGCCCTGCCGGAGAACTGCTGGTTCGTCAACTACCTGCGCTGCCACGACGACATCGGCTGGGGTCTCGACGAGGACGAGGAGGTGCGCCTCGCCATCGACCCGCTCAAGCACAAGGAGTTCCTGTACCACTTCTACGAGGGCGCGGTCCCGGGCAGCTGGGCCATGGGCGAGCTGTACAACTACGACGAGGCCACCAAGGACGCGCGCAGCTGCGGCACCACCGCCTCCCTGTGCGGCGTCGAGAAGGCGATCATCACGCACGACAAGCCCGCCTACGAGAAGTCCATCAAGCGCGACCTGCTCATGCACCGCGCGATGGCGTTCCTGCGGGGCTTCCCGATGCTCAACTGCGGCGACGAGATCGGCCAGCTCAACGGCTGGGAGTACAAGGAGGACCCGGACCGCATCGAGGACAGCCGCAACCTGCACCGCAGCCCGTTCGACTGGACGAAGGCCGCCGAGCGCCACACCGATGGCACCCTGCAGAACCGCCTGTGGGACGGCATGGAGGGCCTGCGCGAGATGCGCTCCGACCCCTGCTTCGCGCCCGACGCCTGGGTCACCACGTGGGACACGCACGACGACGCCGTCCTCGCTGTGGTCCGCAAGTCCGGCGACCGCACCATCGTGGGCCTGTTCAACTTCGCCGACGCCACGTCCGCCGCGACGATGGACAGCACCCCCGACGCCACCCTGCCCGCCGGTCCGGTCGAACTCGGACCGTACGAGTACCAGGTGATCGTCACCCGCGAGTAGTCCCGCTCGCCTCGTTCCCGAAGGCCGCCCGGTCGACGCACGCCGCGTCGCCGGGCGGTTTCGCTTTCCTGGTCCATGTATCACGACTACAGTCGGAAACCATGACGCTCCCCAATGACACCATCCCCGACCTGACCGCCGCTGCTACGGCCGCCGCGACCCGCATGCCGGCGACCAACCGCGCCGCCGACGCCGCGTTCCTTCTCGGCGAGATCGACTCGACGAACACCCTCGCCCGCGAACTGCTCGTCGACGGACGGCTCGGTGCCGTCCTGTCCGGGGTATCGGGCGATGAGCTCTCCGCGAGAGGATCTTCCGTCAGTGGACCTTCCACATCCAGTCGTGCCGCCCGTTCGGCCGTGCCCGTCGCCGTAGTCGCCGCCGATGCCCAGACCGCCGGACGCGGCCGGCTCGACCACACGTGGACGAGCCGACCGGGGGAGTCGTTCACCGTGACCTTCGTCGTCGCCGTGCCGCGCGCGGTCGCGACCGACGAATCGGTCAACGGCTGGCTGCAGATGATCGCGGGCCTCTCCGTGCTCGACGCGCTCGACGACGCGCTCGCGATCAGCGGCGCCCGCCCGGTACGCGGCGCGTTCGATGCGTTGGGCGCGCCGGACGGTCAGAAGGCCGCCGTCGATTCCCGCGTGCATTCCGCTGCGGATGGTTCTGCGGACTCCACCGCCGCCGACCCGCACGGGCGTTCCGTCGCGGCGCCCGCCGTCCCGCAGCTCAAGTGGCCCAATGACGTCTATCTCGGCGGCCGCAAGCTCGGCGGCATCCTCGCCGAGATGGTCCCCCTGTCCGCTCCGGCCGCCGCGGCCGTGCCCGCCGGCGGTCCGAACGACTCGACGGTTCGGGCCGACTCCGCCGTCGCGATCGTCTTCGGCATCGGCCTCAACCTCAACGTGCCCGCCGACCGCCTGCCCACGGCCGAATCGACCTCGCTGCAGCTGCACTACGCGCCGCTGCCTGCGCCCGACGCGCTGCGCGACGCGATCGCCGCCGGAGTCGTGCGCTCCCTGCGTCGCCGTCTCGCCGCGTTCGTCGCCGATCCGAAGCGCCGCGCCGCCCTCCTGCTGCGCGAGACCCGCGAACGCAGTTGGACGCTCGGACGACGCGCCGTCGCCCACTTCGTCGACGGCGCCGAGCTGGAGGGTGTCGCCGAGGACCTGAACCCCGACGCCTCGCTGGTTCTGCGCGACCGCGACGGCGTCGAACACACGGTGCGCACCGCCGACGTGGGAGTGTTGCCCGAGCGCGATGTATGACCATCGTGTATACTTGCTCGAGTTGTTTCGTTCGCGTCATCGCGAACGGCTCGGCACGCGGATGTAGCTCAATGGTAGAGCCTCAGTCTTCCAAACTGATTACGCGGGTTCGATTCCCGTCATCCGCTCCATGTGAAGGCCCCGGAAATCCGGGGCCTTTGTCGTTTCCGCCCCCATCCGGCATCCCACCGTGCCATCCATGCCACCGACCGGCGGATATCTCTCGCTGAGAGGTGTCGGCGAGCGGTCCGGACCGGTCGGCAGATGGCGCGGATAGCTCCCGCATGACGGGCGAGTACCATGGGACGGTAATGAATACGGCAAGGGATCGGCTCACGGAACGGGGGAGTATGACGCGCAACGGCGGGACCGCGAAGGCCGCGGAGACCATGAGGGACGCGACGGCGCAGGCCGGCGATGACAACGAGGCCGTCGAGATCGTGGGCGACAAGGTCGAGATGGTCGAGGTGTCCAAGCATCCCGATCCCACCATCCCCGTGACCGACCTCTCGCTCGCCGACATCGAACGCCGCCGCTCGCACCCCGTGCAGTGGGCCGCGTACGCGATCGCCGTGCTCGTCGCGATCATCGCGCCGTACTGGCTGGGCCGCATGCTCGCCGTGCGCAACACCGCCTGGCTGACCGACAAGCTCAACGTGTTCACCCCGCAGGGCATGGCGTTCCTCGCCTGGACCGTCACGCTGGTCACCATCGCCTGTCTGGGACTGGCGATCGTCGATTCCGGACGATGGCTGTGGCGCATCATCTTCGCGTTCGCGCTCGCCGGCGAACAGCTCGCCGCCGGCGTGAGTCTGCTCAAGTTCGACTTCTGGTACTCGACCTACGTCGTCTACGGCGACTCCGCCGCGGTCGCCAACGCCGCGAACCTCGGCATCATCGCGGCCGGATTCGGAGTGGCCGTGTTCGCGGTGATCTGGGTCGGTCTGCTCGTCGTCATCAGGAAGGACTCGCCCCTGAACGTCCTGACGCGCAGCTGGGCCTCGTTCATCCTCTTCTTCGCGATCGAGGTGATCGCCCTCCTCGTCGTCATGTTCGGCGGCCTCCTCACCACCGTGTGACGTCCGGCCCCCGTCCTATACTTTCCATTTGGCGTAAATCGCCCGCGGATAGAGAGCGCTTCGAGCATCGTGCCCGGAGCACCGCGCAACAATCAACCTTGAAGGAGGACGCCGTGGCACTGACGGCTGAACAGAAGACCCAGATCATCAACGAGTTCGCGACGCACGAAGGCGACACCGGCTCCCCGGAGGTCCAGGTCGCCCTGCTCTCCAAGCGCATCGCCGATCTGACCGAGCACCTGAAGCAGCACAAGCACGATCACCACTCCCGTCGTGGTATGCAGATGATGATCGGTGACCGTCGCGCTCTGCTTGACTACCTCAAGCGCAACGACATCAACCGTTACCGTGCGCTGATCGAGAAGCTTGGTCTGCGTCGATAATGAAGACTTCCGCCCGGGCGCCATCGGCGTTCGGGCGTTTTTACATACGCCTGCACACGGCAACACGAACGAAGTAGGAGCGAGCCGGAAGAACAGGCTCCGCACGGAGGAAAAGACCGGAAGGTCCGGTCCGGAAGGTCCGATGGAGGAGCCGGCAAGAGGACTCACCTCTCGAAGGGGTTGACACGAGGGAAACGCGGCGGAGGCACGTCGGGTAGGACCAAACGACACGAGCCGCGGGGCCGCAAGGCCGAAGCACACGCCCGCAACACATGCGAATGTAAGAGCCCGCCCAGCTGAAGAGGGCACTGTTTGTCTAGGAAAAAGCACACACGATAACAGAACAAAGGAGGAACCCTATGGAGGGTCCCGAAATCAAGGCCGCCGAGGCCGTGATCGACAATGGTTCATTCGGCAAGCGCACGCTGCGCTTCGAGACCGGCCGTCTCGCCCAGCAGGCCGACGGCGCCGTCGCCGCCTATCTGGACGACGACACGATGGTGCTGAGCACCACCACCGCCGGCTCCAGCCCGAAGGAGAACTACGACTTCTTCCCGCTGACCGTCGACGTCGAGGAGAAGATGTACGCCGCGGGCAAGATCCCGGGCTCGTTCTTCCGCCGCGAAGGCCGTCCGTCCAACGACGCGATCCTGGCCTGCCGCATCATCGACCGTCCGCTGCGCCCGCTGTTCCCGCACACGCTGCGCAACGAGGTCCAGGTCGTCGAGACCGTGCTCGCGGTCAACCCGGACGACGCGTACGACGTGGTCGCCCTGAACGCGGCCTCCGCCTCCACCATGATCTCCGGCCTGCCGTTCGGCGGCCCGGTCTCCGGCGTGCGTCTGGCCCTGATCGACGGCCAGTGGGTCGCCTTCCCGAAGTGGAGCGAGCGCGAGCGCGCCGTCTTCGAGATCGTCGTCGCGGGCCGCGTCGTCGAGAACGGCGACGTCGCCATCGCCATGATCGAGGCCGGCGCCGGCAAGAACGCCTGGCACCTCATCTACGACGAGGGCCAGACCAAGCCGGACGAGGCCGTCGTGGCCGAGGGCCTCGAGGCCGCCAAGCCGTTCATCAAGGTCATCTGCGAGGCGCAGAACGAGCTCAAGGAGAAGGCCTCCAAGGAGACCAAGGAGTTCCCGCTCTTCCCGGAGTACACCGACGAACTGTACGCCCGCATCGACGAGATCGCGCACAAGGACCTCGACGAGGCCCTGACCATCGCGGAGAAGCTGCCGCGTCAGGAGCGCATCCACGAGATCAAGGAGCACGTGCGCGAGATCCTCGCCAACGAGTTCACCGACATGGCGGACGACGAGAAGGACAAGGAGCTCGGCAACGCGTTCAAGGAGCTGCAGCGCCAGATCGTGCGCCGCCGCATCCTCACCGAGGACTACCGCATCGACGGCCGCGGCCTCAAGGACATCCGCACCCTGTCCGCCGAGGTGGACATCGTGCCGCGCGTCCACGGCTCCGCCCTGTTCCAGCGCGGCGAGACCCAGATCCTGGGCGTCACCACGCTGAACATGCTCAAGATGGAGCAGCAGCTGGACTCCCTGTCCGGCCCGCAGTCCAAGCGCTACATGCACAACTACGAGATGCCGCCGTACTCCACCGGCGAGACCGGCCGCGTCGGCTCCCCGAAGCGCCGCGAGATCGGCCACGGCGCCCTCGCCGAGAAGGCCCTCGTCCCGGTGCTGCCGGACCGCGAGGAGTTCCCCTACGCCATCCGTCAGGTCTCCGAGGCCATCGGCTCCAACGGTTCCACCTCGATGGGCTCCGTGTGCGCCTCCACCCTGTCCCTGCTCGCCGCGGGCGTCCCGCTGAAGGCTCCGGTCGCGGGCATCGCGATGGGCCTCGTCTCCGGTGACGTCGACGGCAAGCACATCTACAAGACCCTGACCGACATCCTGGGCGCCGAGGACGCGTTCGGCGACATGGACTTCAAGGTCGCCGGCACCTCCGAGTTCATCACCGCCCTGCAGCTCGACACCAAGCTCGACGGCATCCCGGCCGACATCCTGGCCGCCGCCCTGCAGCAGGCCAAGGACGCCCGCACCACGATCCTCGAGGTCATCAACGAGTGCATCGACGGCCCGGCCGAGATGAGCGAGTACGCCCCGCGCATCATCACCACCACCGTCCCGGTCGACAAGATCGGCGAGGTCATCGGCCCGAAGGGCAAGATGATCAACCAGATCCAGGAGGACACCGGCGCCGAGATCGCGATCGAGGACGACGGCACCGTCTTCATCTCCTCCGAGGGCGGCGAGGCCGCCGAGAAGGCGAAGCAGATCATCGACTCCATCGCCAACCCGCACGTGCCCCAGGCCGGCGAGACCTACAACGGCAAGGTCGTCAAGACCACGTCGTTCGGCGCCTTCGTGAACCTCACCCCGGGCACCGACGGTCTGCTGCACATCTCCCAGATCCGCAACCTCGCCAACGGCGAGCGTATCGATCAGGTCGAGGACGTGCTCAAGGAGGGCGACACCGTCGAGGTCGTCGTCCAGGGCGTCGACGACCGTGGCAAGATCTCCCTGGCCATCCCCGGCTTCGAGGACCAGGAGTCCGGCGCCTCTCGTGGCGGCTCCCGCGGTGGCGACCGCGGCGCCGACCGCGATGATCGCCGTGGCGGCCGTGGCCGTCGCGACGACCGCCGCTCCTCCGATCGCGACTACGACGACCGTCCGCGCCGTCGCCGTGCCGATCGCGATGACCGTGACGACGATTACGATGATCGTCCGCGCCGTCGTCGCGCCGCCGACCGTGACGACGATCGCGACTACGATCGCGACGACCGCCGTCCGGCCCGCGATGACCGTGACGACGATTACGATGATCGTCCGCGCCGCCGTCGTTCCGCCGATCGCGACGATCGCGACTACGATCGCGACGACCGCCGCTCCTCCCGCGCCGATCGCGACGATGATCGTCCGCGTCGCCGTCGTTCCTCCGATCGCGACGACGATCGCCGTTCCTCCCGCGGCCGTGGCGGCTACGACCGCAACCCGCGCTACGCGACCGACGAGAACTACGACGAGTACCACGCCGACCGCATCGAGCGCACCGAGCGCCCGCGCCGCCGCGTGCGTCGCGACTTCGATCCGTTCGAGGACTGATCGCTGATTGATTGAGAGGCCCTTGTGCCCGGTTCCTTCCGGAAACCGGGCACAAGGGCCTCTCCGTTGTCATCGGTCGAATTGTTCGACCCGTCATGAGGGGTGCCCGCCGGAGCGAGTGAACGGCGAGGGCCGGGAACGGGTGGAAGAGGGCTACAGCCCCGCCTCAGCCAGGGCGTGGTCGATGTCGCGGATGAGGTCGTCGGTGTCCTCCAGGCCCACCGCCAGACGGAAGAAGCCGCGATGGAACTCCGGCGGGTACAGGTACTGGCGTTCGTCGTCCTCGCCGAGGAAGACGATGAGGCTTTCGTCGTGGCCGAGCGACACGGCCGACGTGATCACGTTGAGCTTCGAGACGAAGCGGTTGTGCCCGTCATGGTCGGTGTCGAGACCGAACGAGAGCACGCCGCCGAAGCCCGCGTCCGGCCGGGCGAGCTGGCGGACCGCCACGTCGTGCCCCGGATGCGACTCGAGACCCGGATAGGCGACGAAGCGCACCTGCGGCAGCGACTCCAGATGCCGGGCGATCGCCAGCGCGGAGGCGTTGTGCTGGCGCATGCGCAGGGGGAGCGTGACCGAGCCGCGGTTGATGAGCCACGCGTTGAACGGCGAGATGATGCCGCCGTAGTTCACCTGGTACGTGAAGCGGATCCGGTCGGTGAGCTCCTTGGCGCACGCGATCGCGCCGCCCAGCGCGTCGCCGTGGCCGTTGATGTACTTGGTCAGGCTCTCGATGACGACGTCCGCGCCGAGCTCGGCCGGGCGCACGTTGAACGGCGAGTTGAACGTGTTGTCGACGCTCAGCAGCGCGCCGGCCTCGTGCGCGAGCCTCGCCGCCGCCTCGATGTCCGTGACCTTGAGCGTCGGGTTCGCCGGCGTCTCGATGTGGATGAGCTTCGTGTTCGGGCGGATCGCCTTCGCGATGTTCTGCGGGTCGGACGTGTCAACGATCGATGTCTCGATGCCGTACTTCTCGGGCAGGATCTGGTTGAGCAGACGGTACGCCGCGATGTAGGTCGTGTCGGAGAAGATCGCGTGGTCGCCGCGGTTCAAAAGCGTGGTGAACGTCGCCGCGAGCGCCGCGACGCCCGAGGCGAGCACGACCGCGTCCTCGGTGCCCTCGAGGTTCGCGAGCTTCGCCTCGAGATAGCGCTGGTTCGGATGCCCGTTGCGCGTGTACAGGTTCACGTCGGAGCTCGACCAGTTGATGTCGGACGGGTCGTAGGGCAGCGCGTATGCGTTCGCCAGCGTGATCGGGCGGCGGATCGCGCCGGTCTCGGCGTCGACCCCGTTGCCCAGGTGGATGGATTTCGTCGCGAAGCCCAGCGGCACGTCGTCGAAGGATTCGCCATGATGCACAAGATCTGAAGTCATGCCTTCAGTCTGTCACCGCGACGTTTCGTGCGCACGTGACGCCGAAACGTCCGGAACCGCGTGATTCCGCCCTTTGATAGCCGTCCATAGGCAGAACCGAATACGGGGGTTGACGCTCCGCTTCGTGGGTGGCCGCGGGGAATCGCCGTATTCCCTTCGGGACACGCTCCGGGCCGCTCGGCCAAGTCCTACGGTCCCAAACGGAATACGGCGATTCCCCGCTCCGTTCCGTACGGAAGCAACGGATGGTCGTAAGGAGCGGGGGATCGGGCAATCCTGTTCCCGACCGTAGGCTTGGCCGAGCGGCCTTGAGCGTGTCGGGAACAGGATTGCCCGATCCTCCGCGGTCGCCGGCCGCCGGTCTACCGAACAACCGAATCATGTGGGAGAATGGGGGCAGTGCTCCAAGGAAGGGGATGAACATGGATGCCATCTTGCTGCTGCTGGTCGTCGTGCCGCTGGTGATCGCGGTCGTGCTCGTCGTATGGGCCATCGGCGCGTACAACGGGCTCGTCACGCTGCGCAACCGCGTGGGGAACGGATGGGCGCAGATCGACGTGCAGCTGAAGCAGCGCGCCGACCTGATCCCGAATCTCGTCGAAACCGTCAAGGGCTACGCGACGCATGAGAACGAGGTGCTCACGCAGGTGACCGCCGCGCGTGCCGGCGCCGTGCAGCTGGCCGCCGACCCGCATGCGACGCTCGCCCAGCGCGCCGCGGCCGAGAACCAGCTCACGCACGCGCTGATGAACCTCACCGCCACCGCCGAGGCGTATCCGCAGCTGCAGGCCAACCAGAACTTCCTCGGCCTGCAGAACCAGCTCAAGGACCTCGAGCAGCGGATCGCGTACGCGCGCCAGTTCTACAACGACGTCGTCATGAAGTACAACACGAAGATCGAGACGGTGCCGAGCAACATCATCGCGAACCTGTTCCACTTCACGCAGGCGCAGTACTTCCAGGCCGACGAGGCCTCCCGCGCCGTGCCGCAGGTGAAGTTCTGAGCCCCGGGCTCCGGACCGAAGGACCTGAACCATGTCCCGCAAACGCATCGTCCGCGCCGTAATCGTCACGGTGATCGTCGCGCTCCTCACGCTGATCGGCGTCCTGCCGATGGGCCTCGCGGCGGGAGGCGTCCCGGCCGACGCGAGCTACCGGTCCATCGACTACGAGGCGACCGCCACCCCCGACGGCGACCTGAAGGTCACGCAGAGCATCGACTACAGGCTCAAGCGTCGCGAGGACGACGACGGCAACGTCAAGCCGTACCGCCAGCTGTACTGGCAGTACACGCTCAATCCGGGCAACCTCACCAACATCACCGACATCCGCGTCAGGAACCTCGACACCGGCCGGGCGTACACGCGCACCGAGCCGAGGAATC
This sequence comes from Bifidobacterium santillanense, assembly GCF_018555385.1. Lineage (GTDB taxonomy): Bacteria > Actinomycetota > Actinomycetes > Actinomycetales > Bifidobacteriaceae > Bifidobacterium > Bifidobacterium santillanense. The sequence continues at coordinate 22,967 of NZ_JAFEJS010000010.1, read as the reverse complement.
CGGACGGTGTGGGCGATACCAGCTGGAACAGCGACTACGCGAACCACTGGTACATCGCCGACGTCACCCTCTCCGACACCGATCCGCAGCCGTACGACCCCGCGAGCGGGGGTCTGTCCGTCGGGACCGGGGACCCCTCCGGGTATTCGGACACGAGGACCGTCGAACTCGGCTGGAACATCCCCGTCACCACGAGCGCGGACAGCATGCGCTTCGAAGTGTCGTACGTGATGCACGACGTCGCCACGAAGTACGACGACGTCACCACGTTCATGTGGGAGCCGATCGGCACGACCAACCAGCTGCCCGCCGGAAGCGTCGCCGGCGTCGTGCGCTTCCCCGACGGCGTCAAAGAGCGCGACGTCCGCACGTGGCTGCACTCCGAATCGAACGGCGAGATCGCGCGCACGTCCGACGGCGCCATCCGCTTCTCCCTCAACGACGTGAAGGTCGGCAGGTACGTCGACGTCGTCGCCGCCTACGATTCGGCGTACGCCGGCGACGTGGCGCGCACCGGCGCGGGCGACCGGCTGCCGTCGCTGACCGCGACCGAGACCGCGAAGGAACAGGCGTGGGCGGACAGCCGACGCACCGCCGCGCGCATCACGCTCGCCGTCTGGATCATCACCACGCTGCTCGGCGCGCTGTTCGCCGCGTGGGCGATCATCGCCGTGATCCGCTCCAACAAGGCCGCCCGCTACACCGGCGGCATCGAATACTGGCGCGACGAGCCCGGCGTCAGCCCCGATTCGGCCGCGCGCCTGATCGGCGTGGTCGACGACTCCGTGCGGGGCGGGCTCAACGACCGCTCGCTCGCCTCGACCGTGCTGTCCCTCGCCGTCAAGAAGGCCATCGCGATCTACCCCGGCTCGGCGGACCTGTACCGCGGCATCGACATGAGCCGCGCCGACCCGGTCGGCATCGCGCGCATGGTCGGCGCGGACGCGGGCCGGCTCGCCGACGCGAAGTCGACCAACACCATCGTGATCCTGCCCGCCGCGCTCGCGCACGGCGAGGATTCGGGCAGCCTCGCCGGACGCGAGGCCCGCGCGGCGCTGGGACTGAGCCAGTCCGAATCCGCCTGCCTCGACCTGCTCATCGCCATCTCGCGGCGCGTCGGCGGGCCGGTGTTCGACTTCCGCCGGATGCGCATGGCGTGCAAGGACTGGCGGGACGGCTACGAGTGGATCGGCCGGTTCCGCACCGCCGCGAGCAACGAGTTCGCGCTGCTCGGCGCCACCAGACGCCGGGGCGCGAGCTACGGCGTGCCCGCGGGACTCGCCATCGCGACGGGACTCCTCGCGCTCGTGTTCAACTCGGTCATCGGCAACCTCGCGCTGATGGTGTGCGTCGGGCTGCCGATCTACGCGGTCGGCCTGTTCTGCTCGGCGGCCGGCGCGCCGGTCGCGCCCACGCCCGCCGGACAGGAGTACCTCGGCCGCTGCCTCGGACTCAAGCGCTATATGGAGGACTTCTCCGACTTCGCCGACCGCGGGGTGCCCGACCTCGCGCTGTGGGACTGGTACATGGTCTACGCGGCCGCGTTTGGCATCTCGCGCGAGGCGGTCGCGCAGCTCGCCCGCGCCTACCCGCAGGTCGCCGACCCCGAATGGCTCGACTCGCACGGCCCCGGCACGCTGTGGTACTGGACGTACCGTCCGTACGCGTACGGCCGGTACTCGTCGTCCGACTACGGCACGTCGTCGGCGCTGGGCGCGTCCGCCGGGGCCGGCGCCGCGGGCGGCGGGCCGACTCCGGGGGACCTGCCGTTCGGCGGCGACACGTTCGCGGCGGGATTCGGCGACATCGGCTCGCAGATCAGCGCGGGCTTCGCCTCCGTCTCCTCGACGATCTCGGCTGCGGCCCCGTCCTCGTCCTCCTCCGGAGGCGGCGGTTCGTTCGGCGGCGGAGGCGGCAGCTTCGGCGGTGGCGGCGGCGGATCCGGCGGTGGTGGCGGCGGCGCCCGCTGACCGGGCGGGGGACGCCCGGCCGGCGGGACTACACTGAACAACGAACACCAACCAACGAAGGGAGCAGCCATGGCGCTGTATCGCAATCTGGGACCATTCTCCACCACCGCCATCGGCCACGGCGAGATGCCGCTGACCATCGAGAACAACCGGGGCCACGACGTCGGCATCGAGACGCTGCATGCCTCGCTCGACGCCGGCTGCCGCCACATCGACACCGCGTGGGCCTACTACACGCCGGGCGAGGAGGAGCAGACCGGCGAGAAGCTGGTGCGCGAGGCGCTCGCCACCTGGAAGGGACCGAAGGACGAGGTCACGGTCGCCACGAAGATCGGCCTGCGCCGCGTCTGGGGCGAGCACGGCGAGCCGCTGTGGCCGCGCGACGGCAAGCCCGAGCACCTCATCGAGTACGGCAAGCAGTCCGCGCTGGCGCTCGGCGTCGACACCATCGACCTGCTGTACCTGCACCGCCACGACCCGGAGGTGCCGTACAACGAGTCCATCGAGGCCCTGAAGCAGCTCGTCGACGAGGGCGTGGCCCGCGTGGCCGGCGTCTCCAACGCGTCCATCGAGCAGATCGACATCGCCCGCTCGATCCTGGGCGACAAGCTCGTCGCCGTACAGAACCAGTACTCGCCGATCCACCTCGAGACGCAGGACACGCTCGACTACTGCGCCAAGCTCGGCCTCGCGTTCGTGTGCTGGAGCCCGCTCGGCGGCTACCGCCACCCGTACGACGAGTCGAAATTCGACCCGTTCCGCGAAGTCGCGGCCGCCCACGGCGTGAGCTACCAGCAGGTCGTGCTCGCGTGGGAGCTCGCCAAGGGCGACCACATGTTCGTCATCCCCGGCGCCCACCGCCCCGAGACGATCCTCGACTCCCTCAAGGCCGACCAGCTCGAGCTCTCCGAGGAGGACCTCGCCAAGCTCGGCTGATTCCCTGCCTCACGGCTGTCGCCGTTCGGCCTCGCCTACCGACGGTCCACCGGACCATCGGTTGACGGGCTCGGCCCGCCAAGCTCGGCTGATTCCCTCATCCACGCATGATGCGCCGTTCCCGTATGGGGCGGCGCATCGTCGTCACGGGGCGGTCGCCGGCGTCATGCGCGGCGCGTCACACCAGTTCGGCGAGCGTCGCGGCGGCGGCCGCGAACTCCTCGGGCGTGGTGTACGCATAGCTCAGGCGCAGCGCGTTGTCGCCCTCGAAATCGTAGATGTCGCCGGGGTTGAGCAGCACCCCGCGTTCGATCGCCTTCTGGAACAGACGGCCCATGCGCACCGGCTCGTCGAACGTGAGCCAGATGTAGAAGCCGCCGCGGGGCGTGTTCCACTGCGCGCGACCGGCGAACACACGATCCAGCGTCTCGAGCGCCGCGTCGCGCCGGCGCCGGAGCTCCGCGCGCAGCGACTCCAGGTATTCGGCGTACAGCCCGCTCGTGAGGAAGCGGGCGAACACCCACTGGCTGAGCGCACTCGCGCCGTAGTCCATCTGCATCTTCACGTCCGCGAGACGGTGGACGATGCGCTCGTCCGCGACGATCCAGCCGATGCGCAGCCCCGGGGCGAGCGCCTTCGACGCGCTGCCGAGTGTGATGACCATGCCGTTGTCGTCGAAATGCTTGAGCGACTTCGGCGCCGCGCCCTCGAAGATGAGGTCCTGATACGCGCAGTCCTCGATGATCGGCAGACGGTTCCTCACGCACGCCTCGATGAGCGCACGGCGACGCGCCTGAGGCATCGTCAGTCCCGTGGGATTGTGGTTCGTCGGAATCGTGTACAGCACCGACCCGGCCACGCGCTCGCGGGCGCGCCCGTATGCGCTCGCCGCGTGGCCGACCGGCGCGGCGTCGACGGACGGTGCCGGCGCTTCCGGCGAGCCCGGCGAGTCCGATGGCGAGGTGATCGCGGCGTCGCCGCCCAGCAGACGGTCCAGCGCGCGCACGTCGAGGCCGTCCGCGTCCATAGTCACTCCGGCGAGCCGCATGCCGGCTGACTGGAACACCTGCAGCGACTTGATGTAGCTCGGCGCCTCCGCGTAGACGGTCGAGCCCGCCGACAAGAGGCTCACCGAGATCATCTGCAGCCCCTGCAGCGCGCCCGAGGAGACGAGCACCTGCTCGGGCCGGCAGTCCACGCCCCACGTGCCCATGTGCTCGGCGATCGCCGCGCGCAGCACGTCCAGACCCTCCGGCGGCGGGTAGCCGAGCGAGTCGATCTCGTCGGCGGCCTCGCGCGCCACGCGCCGCCACATGTCGCGCGGGAAGAGGCGCGGGTCGATCTCGCCGGTGCCGATGCGCGTCTTCGTATGGTCGAACTCCAGACGGTTGATCGCCTGGATCGTGGCGTTGTTCGCCTTGAAGAAGCCCGACGAGACATAGTCGGCCCAGTCGGGCGCGCCGGGCAGCATCAGCGACCACGTGTTGCTCACGATGCGTGTGCCGGCGCCGTGCCGCCCCTCGACGATGCCGTAGTCGGCGAGTTCCTCGATCGCGGCGATGACGGTCGACCGGTTCACGCCGAAGCGTTCGGCCATCGCGCGCTGGCTGGGAAGGCGCGAGCCGATCGGCCACGCGCCCGACGAGATGCGCGCGCACATGAAGTCGACGATCTGATCGGTGACCGGCTTGTCCGCCGTGCGGTCCGGTCTCCAGTCGATGTCGAGCGGCGCGCTGCGTGCCATGTGCTGTTCCTTTCGTTGACGTCGCGGCTTTCCTCGGGTGTCCCGCCGGCGGCCTCCGCATGAGGGGCCTGTTGCGGTCGCGGATCGAGAGGAATGCGGCGGCCATCCATCAGGGCGTATTTGGTTGGTTGTTTTCCGCCGTTCTTGGCTGGTTGCCAAGTGTAATCCGATGCGTACTATATGACAACGGCATTGGAATGAAGCGGATTACGGGAATCGTGGTCCGTGTGAGGAAATCCAGTTGAATGTGATTTGGCTGGTTTTGGTTGGGTGGGTATTACCCAACCAAACATGGAACGTGTGAGGGAAGAACGGTCATGGGTCTGTATATCCAGGGACTGACGATGGGGCTCGCGTACATCGCGCCGATCGGCATGCAGAATCTGTTCGTCATCAACTCGGCGCTGACGCGCACGCGTCGCAACGCGCTGATCACCGCGCTCATCGTCATCTGCTTCGACATGGCGCTGTCGCTGTCCTGCTTCTTCGGCGTGGGCGCGCTGATGCAGTCCCACCCGTGGCTCGAGACCATCGTGCTGGGCCTGGGCGGTCTGGTCGTCGTGCGCATCGGCATGGGCCTGGTCCTGCCGAAGCGCAAGGCCGCGAAGGGCGACGAGAGCGGACGGGCAGCGCAGGTAACCGCAGCTCCGACCACAGGGGCCGGCGCCGCCGCGGCCCCCGCCAAGCACCTCGGCATGCGTGGCCTGCTCGACACGATCGGCACCGCGTGCGCGGTCACCTGGTTCAACCCGCAGGCCATCATCGACGGCACGCTGATGCTCGGCGCCTTCGCCGCGACGCTCAACGCCGGCCAGACCACGCCGTTCATCACCGGCGTCGAGACCGCGTCCGTGCTGTGGTTCCTCGGCGTCACGCTCGTCGTCAACGCGTTCGCCCACAGGTTCAGCCCGAAGGTCATCGACGTCCTCAACCGAGTGTGCGGCGGCGTCATCACCCTCTACGGCGTCAAGCTCCTCGTCGACTTCGCCCTCGCCGTGCTCTGACCCCTCCGTTCCTCCCCTTCTCGGCGCGAATTATTTGCGCTTGAACCCCGTTTCGCGCAAACAATTCACGCCGAAGCGTTCTCCGCGCGATTTTCTTGCGCGTGACGGGCCCGTAGCGCAAAACTTTCGCGCGGAGTGAGGGGATATGACTCTCGCTACACTGTTGGGGTGATGAACGAGGATATGACGACGAATCTGCACATGCGCCGCAAGCCCGAGGTGCTCGCCCCGGCCGGCAACCTCAGGGGCTTGAAGACGGCCGTCGACTACGGCGCGGACGCCGTGTACTGCGGCGGCAAGGCCTTCGGTATGCGAAGCGCGCCGAGGAACCTGAGCCTCGAGGACTTCGAGGAGGGCGCCCGCTACGCCCATGAACGCGGATCGCGCGTCTACGTGACCCTGAACGTCCTGCCCCGCAACGCCGAGGTCGAGGCGATGCGCGACTACATCGGCCAGCTCAAGGACACCGGCATCGACGCGATGATCGTCACCGACATCGGCGTGATGATGATGGCCCACCAGATCGCCCCCGACGTCGAGCTGCACGTCTCCACGCAGGCGGGCGTCACCAACTACGGCGCCGCGCAGGCCCTCTATGAGTTCGGCGCCCGCCGCGTCGTGCTCGCGCGCGAGATGGACCTGCAGGCCGTGCGCGACATCCGCGCCCGCATCCCCGACGACATGGACATCGAATGCTTCGTCCACGGAGCGATGTGCATGGCGTTCTCCGGCCGCTGCCTGTTCTCCAACTACCTGACCGGCCGCGACGGCAACCACGGCGAATGCGCCCAGCCCTGCCGCTGGAAGTACTCGATCGTCGAGGAGAAGCGGCCCGGGCAGTACTTCCCGATCGAGCAGACCGAGGAGGGCGCCTACCTGTTCAACTCGCAGGACATGTGCATGCTCGAGCACATCGATGACCTCATCGACTCGGGCGCAACCAGCCTCAAGATCGAGGGCCGCTCCAAGTCCGCGTACTACATCGCCGCGATGACCAACGCGTACAAGACCGCGGTGAATGCGTACATGGTCCAGCGCGGTTTCGAGGACGCCGACGGCACCGTGCTCAAGCCCTTCCGCGACCGCGTGATCCGCGAGGGCGACCCCGACTACGCCGAGTCGATCGCCGCCGCCCCCGACGCGATCGAACGCGACGCCGACAAGGCGTTCGCGGGGGTTCCCGGTGGCGACGTCGGCCTTGAATTCGCCGGCCCGGTGACGACCGAGGACGGTACCGCGGGCAAGACCCCAACCGAGGATGCCGCGGCCCGCTCCGCCGGCGGCGCCCAGCTCGACGAGCTGAGCTACAAGGCCCGCTCCGCCCGCCGCAAGTCGAACACGCGCGAGGAGGTCCTGCCCGAGGGCTGGCACCACGCCAAGACCCGTCCGGCCGAGCGCGTCACGCTGCCCGACTGGCTCCTCGAGGAGCCCGACAAGGTCGCCCACCGCGACTACTCCACCGGCTTCTACTACCCCGAGCACAAGGTCACGCAGAACACCGACCGCTCCGCCTACTTCCGCGCGTGGATGGTCGTCGGCGAGGTGCTCTCGTGGAGCCCGGATCGCGGCGGCCGCGTCACGATCATGAGCCGCAACAAGATCGAGCCCGGGCAGCTCGTCGAGTTCCTGCTGCCCGGCGAGGCGCCGCTCGTCTACACCGTGCCGGAGCGTGGGCTCGAGGACTCCGACGGCGTGCCGGTCGCGGCCATCAACAACCCCGCGCACGTGTTCTCGCTGCCCTGCCCGCACGAGGTGCCGGTCAACGCCGCCATCCGCTCGCGCACCAGGAAACCCACGCTCAAGGCGGAGTGATCCGCTGGCGCACAGTACCGCGCCGATACGTAGAACAGACATCGCAAAGGACCACAACCACATGACCGCATACGACGACAACGCCATCATCGACTCGAACAAGATCAGCTCCACCGACCGCGACGGCCGCCCGATTCCGGTGACCATCCCGATCGCCCTCGCCCCGGGCGTGACCGTCGTCTACACGACCCGCCTCGGCGGCCTGTCCACCGGCGACTTCGGCAACCTCAACCTCGGCGGCAAGTCCGGCGACGACCCGCAGGCCGTGCTGTCCAACCGCATCGCCCTGTCCGAGGCCGTGAACGCGAAGCTCTCGCTCGTCTCGCAGGTCCACTCCGGCGTGGCCGTCGACGTGGATGACGCCTTCGAGATCAACACCCCGTTCGGCTTCGACGTCTCCGGCACCAAGGGCGGGGCCGACGCGGCCGCCTCGACCGGCGAACCGACCGAGCCGACCGGCGCGGCCGGGCCTCGGGTCAGGGAGGCCGACGGTCAGGTCACCTCGCAGCCCGGCATCGCCCTGGGCATGTTCGCGGCCGACTGCCTGCCCGTCCTGCTCGCCGACCCGGTCGCCGGCATCATCGGCGCCGCGCACTGCGGCCGTCGCGGCCTCGAGAAGGGCGTGATCGGCGCGACCGTCGAGCTGATGAAGCTCAAGGGCGCCGACCCGGACCGCATCGTCGCCACGCTCGGCCCGCGCATCTGCGGCGAATGCTACGAGGTCGGCGACGAGATCGCCGAGACCTTCCAGAAGCGCTTCCCGCTGACGAGGACCGAGACCCGCTTCGGCGGCGCCGGCATCGACATCGCGGAGGCCGCGATGATCGACCTCGCGTTCGCCGGCGTCCACAACGTCGTCGACTCGATGCCGCGCGTCCACGCCGCCACCGAGTACCTCGAGGAGGATGCCGAACTCGCCGAGCTGTGCCGCACCGACGGCGAGGGGCCGACCGAGCTCGCGGAGCGCATCGGAAACATCCGCCACAGCATGTGCACGCTCGAGAACCCGCTGTGGTACTCGCACCGTCGCGCCGCGAAGGCCGGCAAGGCGCACGAGGGCCGCATGCTCGCCCTCATCGTGCGCCACTGATCTCGGCCCGCGCGATACGGAAAACCGCCCGTACCTCCTGTGAGGGTACGGGCGGTTTTCCGTATCGCGCGAGCCTCAGCGCACGAGGTCCTTCGCCAGCTCGATCAGCGCCTTGTCCGAACCGGCCGGGCCGACCAGGCACGCGCCGCAGGGCAGTCCGTCGGCGGTCTCGAGCGGGATGTTCACCGCCGGCAGTCCGCCGACGCCCGCGATCGAGGTGAGCCGCAGCGTCTGTGCGCGGGCGTGCTCGACCGCCGTCACGTCGCCGTTGTTCACGAGGAACGGCGCCACCGACGAGGCGGAGGGGATGAGCAGCGCGCGTCGGCCGATGATGCCGCGCACCAGCGTGCGCGCCTGCGCGAGACGGTCGAGCCCGCGCCGGTAGTCGTCCTCGCCGATCGTCGCATCGTGGCGGAAGCGCTCGGCGATCTCGGGCGCCGGCGAATCCCAGTGCCGCGAGATCCACGCGCCGTTGGCGCGCCACGCCTCGTAGCCGCGCACGACCTGGAAGACCGCGAGCAGCTCGTCGAGCATGTGCGGCGTGAAGCCGGCGTTGTCGACGCCGGCCGCCGTCTTGGCGACGACCGCGTCGCGGAACGCCTCGAACGCCTCGCGCACGTCGTGCTCGGCGAGGCCGTCGAGTTCGGTGGCGATCGCGAGGCCCTCGATCGCGCCGGCCGGCTCCCGCTCCGGCATCAGTGCGCGCGCCGCGAATCCCAGCGTCTGTGCGTCGCGCGTCATCCAGCCGACCGTGTCGAACGAGTCGGACAGCGGGTGGATGCCGTTGCGGCTGATGCGCCCGTGCGTGGTGCGGATGCCCCACAGCCCCTGATACGCCGACGGGATGCGGATCGAGCCGGCCGTGTCCGTGCCGAGGCCGATCGCCGCCTGCCCGAGCGCCACCGCGGAGGCCGGGCCGGACGACGATCCGCCGGAGATGCGGTCCGGCGCCTTCGGGTTCGGCGGCGTGCCGTAGTGCACGTTCGCGCCGGCCAGCGAGTAGGCGAACTCGTCCGTCTGCGCGATGCCGACGATCGACGCGCCCGCGTCGCGCAGCATGTCCACCGCGTCGGCGTTCGCCTCGCACACGGGGGAGTCGGCGAGGAAGTCCGGATTGCCGGCGCCGATGCGCTGGCCGGCGACCGCGTACAGATCCTTGACCGCGACGCCCATGCCGGTCAGCGGTCCCTGCTTGGCCGCCGGGACGAGCGGGTCTCCCGCCACGCGCCACACGCGCCGGTCCAGCGCGGGGGCGGGGTAGGTCAGATGCGCGGCGACGATCCGCCACACGCCGTCGGCCGCGGCGGCGCCGTTCGCGATGGCCTCACCGTCGCGCAGCCGCGTCCACACCTGCGTCTGGATGACGCGTCCGCCCGCCGCCTTGTCGAATTCGGAGACGACGACTGCGTTGTCCGCGTCCAGCCGGCGCGCGATGCGCCGGTGCAGCCGCCTGGCCGGGGCGCCGCCGCGCTTGGCGCGGAACGCGGTGATCGCGGTGTGCCCCACGCGCATGCCGGCGCCGTCCGAGCGCACGACCGGGATGTCGTCGGGATTGTCCGCGAACAGTTCGGACAGCACGTCCGTGTCGTTCGCCATCAGCGCGCGCTCATAGCGTTCGATCGCCTTGCGCAGCGCCGGATCGAGCACGTCCGCATTGTCGAATGCCGGCTTCACGGCGTGCGCCGCCTTGGAACCCGTCATGCCATGTACCTCCCGGAAATCCTAGAAATCGGTTGCGTGTGCGTCGTCGAAACGATGGCCGTACGACGCGATGGCGTCGAGCACCGACGCGTACGCCGGGCAGTCGCGGAACATCGCGAGGTCTACCAGTCCGTGTGCACCCTTGACGATGTCGACCGCCTGCGTGACGTCGAAGTCGACCGCGGCGGACAGCAGCAGATACACCTGCCGGCGCGGCAGCGAGAACATCGTCGAGAGCATGTCGATGGTGTGGTCGACGCTCGCCGCCAGCGCCTCGTCGAGCGTGTCGCCGAGACCCAGCGGGATGAGCGCGCCGTGCGCGACGGCGAACGGCAGGTCGACGCGGCCGAACAACTCCTCGGCCCGGTCTCCCGGCACGACCTCGACGTGCAGATGCGCGCGCAGCGACGCCTCGAGCGCGGTGAGCGACACCTCGCCGTTGCCCTGCGCGAAGTGCGGGTCGCCGATGTAGAGGCCCGCGTCCTCGACCTGCACCGGCAGGAACAGCGTCGCGCCCTCGGTCAGATCGCGCAGGTCGATGTTGCCGCCGTAGTTCGCCGGCGGGATCGAACTGGGGCGTGCGTCGGCGGCCGTCGTCACGCCGGTGATGCCGAGGAACGGGTGCATCGGGAAGCGCACGATCGGACCGTCCGACTCGTTCCCCGCGCGGAACCAGGCCGTTTCCGTCTCGTCGTCGGCGCGGCAGAACTGCCCGTAGTTCCCATCGAAATCCTCGCTGTCCGCGAGCACGCCGCGCGCGTGGCGGGTCGAGATCACGCCGTACGGGACGCGGCGTTCGAGCCGGCCGATCGTGACGGCGAGCAGGTCGCCGGGATGCGCGCCGGGCACGCGGATCGGTCCGACGACCATGTGCGGGCCGTCGGCTTCGGCGTCGCGCGGCACCTCGCGCGCGATCGCGACCGCGTCGTCGAGCACCTCGTCGGCGGGCACCCCGTGGGCGCCGAAGTAGGCGACCGGGTCGCTTCCCTGATCGGGCAGCAGGCCCTCGTGGCTCACCGTGTCGATGACGATGTCGCCGCCGGGCGCGACCTCGCCGACCGGGCGGGCCATGTCGACGGCGCTCGGCAGGCGGCCCCACAGCACGTTGCCGGGGGTCGAGGGCACGTAGTTCGCGCCTTCGGGCACGCCCACGCCGGTTTGCAGAATCCTTGTCATGTCGCTCCTCGTTTCTACGGGCGGCGGATCAGGTTCGCCGGATCGCCCGCCTCGTCCCTGTCGGCCGGATGCAGCGTAGCACCGCCGATCATCGTGCGGGTGATCACGCCGTCGAGCACGCGCCCGTCGAACGCGCTGATCGGGTTGCGGCTGAGCAGTTCGTCCGCATGCACGGTGAACGACTCGTCCGGCCTGATGACGACCAGGTCGGCGCGTTTGCCCGGCGCGATCGCGCCGCGGTCGTGGAACCCGGCGAACCGGGCCGTGTTCGCGCTCATCCAGCGCACCGCGTCGGCCAGACCGAGCCCGCGGCGCTTCGCCTCGGTCAGCACCGCGCGGAAGCCGACCTGCAGGCTGGAGACGCCGCCCCATGCAGTGGCGAGCGTGCCGGCCTTCATCTTCGCGTCGGCGGGGGAGTGGTCGGTCGCGATGAAGTCGAGCGTGCCGTCCACGAGGCCGGCCCACAGCGCGTCCTGCTCGTCGAGGCCGCGGATCGGCGGACAGCATTTGAACGCCGTGTTGCCGTCGGGGATGTGGTCGCAGTCGATCGTCAGGTAGTGCGGGCAGGTCTCGGCCGTGATCGGCAGGCCCTTCGCCTTGGCCTCGCGGATGACGTCGACCGACGCGCCGCAGGAGATGTGCAGCAGGTGCGTGCGGCAGCCGGTGCGTTCGACCAGCTCGGCCACGGTCGCCACGGCCGCCGCCTCGCACTCGGCCGGACGGGACTCGACGAAGCTGCGGTAGGAGTCGGTGATGTGCCCGCCGTGCTCGGCGAGCTCGTGCGGGTCCTCCGCGTGGATGATGAGCTGGCCGCCGAACGACGCGATCTCGCGCATCGCCGCCTCCAGCTTCGGGTAGGCGAGCGATCCGTACTCGTCGACGCCGCTGGGGGACAGGAAGCATTTGAAGCCGAACACGCCCTCGTCCCACAGGCGCCGCAGCATGCCGGTGCCGAGGTTCGTCTCGTCGACGCCGCCCCAGAAGCCGAGCTGCGTATGCGCCTTGCGCTCGGCGCGCGCCTTCTTGACGTTCAGCGCGTCGACGGTCAGGGTCGGCGGGTTCGAGTTGAGCGGCATGTCGAGCACGGTCGTCACTCCGCCGGCGGCCGCCGCGCGGGTCGCGCAGTCGAAGCCCTCCCATTCGGTGCGGCCGGGCTCGTTGATGTGCACGTGCGTGTCGACGATGCCCGGGATGAGCACCTCGCCGTCCTCGAGCGCGATCGTCTCGCGGGCCCCGGCGGCGCGCGCATCCGCCGCGTGCCCGCCCTCGGTGCCGCCGCCGCGCGTCACGGTCGTGATGCGTCCGCCGTCCACCAGCACGGTGCCGTCCGTCACGACGCCGCCGAGCAGCATCCGGCCGGTGATCTTCAGATCGTGGATCTCCCCGCTCATCGTCACGCCTCCATCCCCAGCACGACGTCCGCGGTCAGCGCGTCCGCCTCGGCCGCGCGCAGTCGCGTCGCGACGTTCTCGATGGCGTGTGCGAACGCGTCGGCACCGTACGCCACGTCGTCCTCGCGCACCGACTCGAGCGGGCTGTGGCTGATGCCGCCCTTGCAACGCACGTACAGCATCGCGATCGGCAGGAGCCCCGCCACGGCCATGCCGTCGTGGCCCGGGTAGCTGATGAGGCCGAACGCCTCCTTGCCCTCCGCCTGCTCGATGCCCTCCTCGATGCAGGAGCGCAGGAACGGATCGCACTGCGCACTGTCGGCGGTGTGGATGCACTCCTTCTCCATCGTCACGTCGTATCTGGCGCACACCTCGGCGGCCATGTCCCAGATCCTGCGGTACGTCTCGTCGCGCAGCTCGTCGGTGCCGGCCCTGAGGTCCAGGCTGAACGTCGCCTTGCCGGCGATCACGTTGACGCCGCCCGGCTCGGCCGAGATCTCGCCGACGTTCGCGCGCGTGCCCGCCTCGCGGCTGATGCGGTCGACGCCGGTGATGATCTCGGCGGCGGCGGTCAGCGCGTCGTGGCGCAGGTCGTACGGGGTGGCGATGTGGCAGCTCAGGCCATGGATCGTCACCATGTAGCGCGACGCTGCGGCGATCGAGCTCACCGAGGAGAGCGCGCGGTCGCGCTGCTCGAGGATCGGCCCCTGCTCGATGTGGAACTCGAGGTAGCCGATCGCGTCCTCGGTGGTGTGCGCCGCCTCGGCGACGTGCTCCGGGTCGAGGCCGAAGTCGCGGAACGCCTGGCGCATCGTGACGCCGTTCGCGTCCGTCAGGTCCAGCCATTCGTCGTTCCAGCCGGCGCCGAGCGCGTAGGAGCCGAGCAGGGTGGCGCCGAATCGGGCGCCCTCCTCGTCGCCGAAGCCGACGACCTCGAGCGCGAACGGCAGCGTGGCGGTCGCGCCGGACTTCACCAGATGCTCGGCGACGGACAGGGCCGTGATGACGCCGAGGATGCCGTCGTACTTGCCGGCGTCCGGCACCGAGTCGAGGTGCGAGCCGAGCACCAGCGCGGGCAGTCCGTCGCGCTCGCCCTCGGCGCGGCCGCGCAGGTTGCCGGCCGGGTCGATGCTCACCTCGAGGCCGGCGTCCCTCATCCAGCCGCCCACGAGTTCGAAGGCCTTCGCCATCTCCGGCGACAGGTAGGTGCGTTCGATGCCGCCCTCCATGCTGGTCAGTTCGGCCAGCTGGTCGCATCGGTCCATGATCGTACGGGCCGCCTCATCGGCCCACTGCGCTGCGCTCATCGTGATTCCCTCGTTTTCGTTGCCGTGTGTTCGTTGCCGTTATGGCCGTGCCGTGACTACGCTCGTCGCGGCGTCACTCGCCGTAGACCTCGAGCGCCGCCTCGATGCCCTTGTCGGTGGAGACCTTGACGCCGTTGCGCTCGAGCACGTTGCCGAGGGCCGCGGCGCAGGTCAGGACGGCATCCTTGCGCGCGTTGACGCCCATCACGCCGATGCGCCAGATCGTGCCCTTGAGCGGGCCGAAGGAGGAGGCGATCTCGACGGAGAAGTCGTTGAGCAGCTGCGCGCGGATGGCCGCGTCATCGACGCCGTCGGGGATGATCACGCCGACCACGTCGTTCATGCGGTGCGACTGGTCGCCGTAGAGCTTGAGGCCCATGCCCTCGATGGCGGCGGACATCGCCCTGCCGTTCAGGGCATGGCGGGCGATCGCGTTGTCGATGCCCTCCTCGCACACGATGCGCGCGGCCTCGTGCACGGCGTAGAGCGCGTGCGTGGCCTCGGTGTGGTGGTTGAGGTGGCGCGGGCCCCAGTAGTCGAAGATCTGCGCCATGTCGAAGTAGTTGCTGTGGATGCGGTCGGCGTCCGGGGCGATCTCGCCGGCGTTCGCGACGCCCGCCTCGATGCTGCGGCGCTCGTTGATGACCTCGACCGCGCGGTCGGAGACGGTAATCGGGGCGGAGCCGGAGGGACCGCCGAGGCACTTCTGCATGCCGGTGGTCACGATGTCGAGCCCCCAGGCGTCGGCCTGCATGTCGTTGCCGACCAGGGACGCGGTGGCGTCGGTGTACAGCAGCGCGCCGTACCTGTGGCAGATGTCGCCCAGACCCTCGAGCGGCTGGCACATCGTCGTGGAGGTGTCGCCCTGCACGGTGGCGACGAGCTTCGGGCGGACCGACTTGATGGCCTCCTCGATCTCGGCGAGCGTGAAGACCTCGCCCCACGGGCGCTCGATGACGTGCACGTCGGCGCCGGCGCGCTCGGCGATCTCCTTGAGGAGCATGCCGAAGCGGCCCGCGACGCACACGAGCACCGGGTCGCCGGGCGCGAGCACGGAGACCAGCGCCGCCTCGATGGCGGAGCGGGAGGTGCCGTCGACGACCATCGTCTGCTTGTTGGAGGTCTTGAAGATGGTGCGGAACATGGCCTGCACCTCGCCCATCACCTTGAACATGTACGGGTCGAACTGGCCGACGGTGGGCTTGCTCATCGCGGTGAGGACGCGCGGGTCCACGTTCACCGGGCCGGGGGCCATGAGCAGACGGTGCGGCGGGTTGACGGGCTTGATCTTCGAGGTGTCGATCGTCTCGGTTGCGGTGGTTGCTGCGGTGGTCATGCCGATCATCTCCTGTGTGTGAAATCCTTCGTGATGAAAATTATTTCAGCACCGCAGCAATTCTGAAATTTTTCATTCATGTTAACGAGAGTTTTCGGCGGCCCCGCGTCCGCGGGACTCAGTGCGATCGTCGCGGAATATGGCGTTGAGTACCACGCCTCATGTAATTGACAACAGTGCAGTTGTTGTCAAATCCCTTGTTTTCCAAGGGGTTTCGGGTGCGTTCGTGTGGTACTCAATCGCCTTCCTCGTCGAAAATGACTTGAGTACCACGACGCCGCGGGACTCAAGTCGGAATCAGGCCGTTCCGTCGTTGAGTCCCGCGGCGTCGTCGTGTCAGCGCGCCATCTGGGCGGCGGCGCCGCTGAGAAGGGCGTGCATGCGGGCGCGTGCCTCCTCCTTGGTCATGTGGTGCGTCAGGTCGGCGGCGATGCGCTCGGCGACGGGGATGTCCTCCATCGTCGTGATCTTCATGTTCGTCTCGGCGCCGGAGACGATCGCGACCGGCACGTCGGGCATGTAGTCGACGACGACGCGCGTGTCGTCGGTGGGATGGAAGTCCGGGTCGGCGGACGCCAGCTCGTACGCGCGGCGGATCGTCGCGAAGCGGAACGACTGCGGCGTCTGCGCGCGGAACGTGTTCGGACGGTCGGGCACTGAGCGCACGACCTTGCGGTCGCCCAGATCCTCGGTGAGCAGGACGGTGTCGGTGGAGGCGAATGCGACGGTCGCGGCCTGGAACTCGTCGAGCGCGTCGATCGACCCGTCGATCGCGGATTGCGCGACGAACGGGCGCACCGCGTCGTGGATGAGGATCTTCGCGTCGTCCGGGATGCCGGCCTCGGCGAGCATGGAGAGCGCCGCCGCCGTGCTGTCGACGCGCTCGGCGCCGCCGTCGATGACGACTCGCACCTTGGCGTAGCCGGCCTGCTCGATGAGCTCCTCGACGGTGCCGCGCACCTTCTCGTTGACGACCACGACGATGTCGGTGACGCGCTCGCAGCGCTCGAACGCCTCGATGCTCCAGCACACGATCGGCTTGCCGCCGACGGAGACGAGCTGCTTGGGATTGTCGGGACCGAACCGCGTGCCGAATCCGGCGGCGAGGACCACCGCGACGACGGGGACGGGGGTTTGTTGTGCTTCTCTCTCGGTCATAATGCCTCCACCGTAGAACGAGGGGTGGCTGACCGTGAGCTGGGTCACAGCGTTTCGCACGAAATGCGCACGGACCCGGGGTCTATCGCCGGCGCGACGACTCCAGTTCGTCGAGGTCGTCGAAGAGCCGGTTGATGCTCTCGACGCGCGCCGCCGAATCGGACGGGGGGATGCGGTCGGACACCGCGTCGACCAGCAGCGCGGCGAGCGCGAACGCGGCCGTGTAGCTGGACAGGACGTGCGTGCTCAGATCGGCCTCAAGGACGGTGGCGCTGGTCGCCGCCTGCGAGACGGCCGCGGCGAGCACCGGTCGGACGGTCGCGTCGCCGATGACGATCATCGGCACGCCGGCGGCGGCGAGCGCGTCGACGATCCCGGCGAACGTGGCGGGACGGCGGCGCACGCCGACGACGATCGCCGCGTCGGACGGGCCGTAGTCGACGATCTCCTCGGCGACGGACTGACCGGGTTGGGGCAGGACGCGCACGTCGCCGCGCAGCTGGGTGAGCTGCTCGCGCAGGTGCAGCGCGACCGGATAGCCGTTGCGCAGTCCGATGACGCACACGCGCCGGGCGTCGGCGATCGTGGCCGCGGCCGCGCGCACGGATCCCTCGTCGAGGCGGGAGAAGGTGCGGCGCACGGCGGTCAGCTCGCGCTCCATGTGCGCGGCGACCAGGCCGTCGTCCCCGTCGGCGTCGTCGACGTTGGACAGCTCCGGCGAGCCGGGCTGGTGGAAGCGGCGCACGTCGCGGCGGAACTCGCCGGCGTTCGCGTAGCCGAGCTTGCGGTACAGACGGCTCATCGTCGGCTGGGAGACGCCGCTCAGCTCGGCCAGCTCGGCGGAGTTGCAGACCAGTACATCGGTCAGGTGACCGAGGATGAAGCGCGCGGCCTCCTGCTCGGTGGCGGTGAGCGCGTCGAAGGACCGCCGGATGCGGTCGACGGCGGAGGTGGACGGTGCTGTTTCAGAGGCATCGGCGCCTGAAAGATGAATTTCAGTGGTCATGAACCACACTGTTTCGGACGAATGTTTCCCGCGGGTAAACGGATGGGGCGGTTTCGACGGCTCCGGACGGGCGTTGCGGACGTTATGTGTCGAACGGATTTCGAGTCGACCCCCTCGGTAATTAAAAAGAAATTTTCAGATCGCCGGCGTTGAAATATTAATTTCCGTTAATGGTTGCAGGTCGAAAACAACGCCCCGGAGGGCGCGGCCGACAGTCTTCCCGAGACATATGAACAGCAACCGTAAGGAGCGCACGATGACCGCCATCACCATCGGACAGATCAAGCAGTCCGCACCGGCACCGGAACCCATCGAGCCCGACGACGCCACCGTCATCAAGGACGGCTACGACCCCAGACTCGCCAACGCGGACCTCGCGCCGCTCAAGAAACAGACCTGGTCGTGGTACAACATCTTCGCCTTCTGGATGTCCGACGTGCATTCGGTCGGCGGCTACGTGACCGCCGGCAGCCTCTTCGCGCTCGGCATCGCCAGCTGGCAGGTGTTCATCGCCCTGATCGTCGGCATCGTCATCGTCCAGGCGCTCGTCAACCTCATCGCCAAGCCGAGCCAGCGCGCCGGCGTGCCGTTCCCGGTGACGATGCGCTTCGTGTTCGGCGTCAAGGGCGCGAACATCCCGGCCGTGATCCGCGGCATCATCGCGGTGGCCTGGTACGGCGTGCAGACCTACCTCGCCAGCGAGTCGCTCAACATCATCTTCCTCAAGTTCATCCCCACCGCCCAGACCCTGGCCACCGACTACTCGTTCCTCGGCCTGTCCGCCCTGGGCTGGATCTCCTACGGCATCCTGTGGGTCGCGCAGGCGTGCGTCTTCTGGACCGGCATGGACACGATCCGCAAGTTCATCGACTGGGCCGGTCCGCTCGTCTACGCCGTCATGTTCATCCTCGCGATCTACCTCGTCAACCGCGCCGGCGGCCTCGGCGCCATCGACCTCAACCTCTCCAGCGGCAAGCCGATGGGCTTCGTCGAGTCGATCCCGGTCATGATCACCGCCATCGCCCTGGTCGTCTCCTACTTCTCCGGCCCGATGCTCAACTTCGGCGACTTCTCCCGCTACTGCGGCACCTACAAGAGCGTCAAGCGCGGCAACTTCTGGGGTCTGCCGGTCAACTTCCTCGTCTTCTCCCTGCTGACCGTCGTGTGCGCCTCCGCCACCGTGCCGGTCTTCGGCGAGCTCATCACCGACCCGATCAAGACCGTCGAGCGCATCGACACCCCCGTCGCGATCCTGCTGGGCGGCATGACCTTCGTCGTGGCGACCGTCGGCATCAACATCGTCGCCAACTTCGTCTCCCCGGCCTTCGACTTCTCCCACGTCAACCCGCAGAAGATCAGCTGGCGCACCGGCGGCATGATCGCCGCGGTCGGCTCCGTGATCATCACCCCGTGGAACTGGTACTCCAACGACCAGGCCATCCACTACACGCTCGACCTGCTCGGCGCCCTCATCGGACCGCTGTTCGGCATCCTCGTCGCCGGCTACTTCATCGTCTCCAAGCAGCGCGTCGCCGTCGACGACATGTTCACGATGAGCCCCAAGGGCCGCTACTGGTACCGCAACGGCTTCAACCCGAACGCGGTGCTCGCGATCGTGCTGGCCGGCGTCCCGTCCATCGTCTGCGCCGTCCTGCCCTCGCCGCTCAAGCAGATGGGCGTCGTCGACGTGACCTGGCTGTCCAACTTCAGCTGGTTCATCGGCGCCGGCCTGGGCCTGGCGATCTTCGCCCTGCTCGAGGCGAAGCGCCCGCAGATGGTCGCGCTCGCCTCCGACGACCCGACCGTCAACGACGGCGCCGCGGTCAGCGACTGATCGACCGGACGATCCGCCGCCGCGTATACCGCACATTCCTCGCATACCTCATATGTCAACCGACGAAGGCTCCCCGTGCGGGAGCCTTCTCCATACACTCCCACTTCTCCACTTCCCAAGAGGCGATCCCCCATGAAGATCAAGGTCATCAACCCCAACACCACCTGGTCCATGACTCGCACCATCGAGACCGCGGCCCGCGCGTCCGTCTCCCCGGACGTCGAGATCGAGGCCGTGAGCCCCACGATGGGCCCCGTCTCGATCGAATCGCACACCGACGAGGCGCTCGCCGCCGTCGGCGTCATCGACGAGATCCGCAGGGGCGAGGCCGACGGCTGCGACGGCTACGTGCTCGCCTGCTTCGGCGATCCGGGCCTCCATGCGGCCCGAGAGCTCGCCTCCGGGCCGGTCATCGGCATCGCCGAGGGCGCGTTCCACGCCGCGAGCCTCCTCGGCCGCTCGTTCGCGATCGTCACGACCCTGGGCCGCACGCTCGGCCGGGCCCGCGACCTCGTCGACGAATACGGCTTCACCCGCGCGTGCGTCGCCTACCGCGCCTGCGAGGTACCGGTCCTCGGTCTCGACGAGGACCCCGAGGGCGCCTACGCCGCGCTCAGGGCCGAATGCGAACGCACGATCGCCGATGCCGCGCCCGACTCGATCGTCCTCGGCTGCGCCGGCATGGCCGGCATGTGCGCCCGTCTGCAGGACGAGCTGGGACTGCCGGTGATCGACGGCGTCGCCGCCGCGACCTCCCTGGTCGAGGCGATGGTCCGCATCGGCGCCCGCACCTCCAAGCGCGACGAGTTCGCCGCCCCGCCCGCCAAGGAGGTCGTGGGCCTCCTCGCCCCGTTCACCCGCTCGTGAGCCTTGGTCCGGCCGTTGCCCGACGTCATGGACGCCGGTCTGACCGTGATCTTCGCAATTCCACCTCGCTGCTGTTCCTCGCCCAGGCGTTCGGCGTGAACCTGAGCCTCGGCCAGCAGCTCGTCGCGATCGGCGTGCTGCTGCTCACCTCCAAGGGCATGGCCGGCGTGCCCGGCTCCGCGTTCCTCGCGCTGTCCGCCACGGCGACCGCCCTGGGCATCTTCCCCGTGTCCGGCGTGGCGCTGCTGCTCGGTGCCGACCGCATCATGGACTCGATGCGCGTGTTCGTCAACCTGCTCGGCAACTGCGTGGCCACCTTCGTGGTCTCCAACTGGGAGGGCGATCTCGACCACGAGCAGATGAGGCGCGTCTTCGCCGCCGACAGGGCAGCCCGCCGAGGCGAGACCGCCCCGGCCGTCGTGGGCGACGTCCGCGAGACCGCCTGAGCGCGGTACTCAGCATGGAAACCGGACCGGAATGCGTTGAGTCCTACGAAAATGCGGTACTCAGCACATTCCCCGGTCGTTTTCGCGTTGGGTGCCGCGGCGCGACGCGAGACGGTAGACTTGGGGGCATGCAGCAGCTCAGTGTCGTGATCTCCGGCTTCGACCACTATCAGGACGTCCGCATCAACCCCTCCTACGAGGTGCCCAAGGCGCTCGCCGAGAAGGGCGTGGACGGCCTGGACGACGTGGAGCTCGCCATCCATGCGGTGAGCCTGCCGGTCAGCTTCGCCAAGGCGTGGCCCACCCTGCGCGAGACCATCGAGGCCACGCATCCGAACATCGTCATCGCCACGGGCCTCAAGCACGCGGCCCGCGGCGTGATGCTCGAGCGCTGCGCCACGAACCTCATGGACGCCGCCAAGCCCGACGTCGACAACGTGGCGCCGCGCCGCGCCCCGATCGATCCGGACGGTCCGGCCGCGTACTGGACCAGACTCCCGCTGCGTTCGATCCTCGCCGACTTCACGCGCGACGGCATCCCCGCCACGCTGAGCTCCGACGCCGGCACCTTCGTGTGCAACTCGCTGTTCTACAACCTGCTCAACTGGGCGTCCACGCAGGAGAAGGTGCTCGCCGGATTCGTCAGCTTCCCGCTGATCAACGAATCGCGCCATCCGCAGCACGGACTGCCGCTGCGGCACCTCGTCACGGCCGGCGCCGACGTCGTGCGCGACAGCGTGCGCTACTACCGCCGACCCACCTCCGGTGACATCCTCATCGCGTAGCTTCGCGCCGTGCGGAGCCCGGTCCGTGCGGAACTGGAAAAGCTGTGTGAATCCACGGATTCCACAGCCTGTTTCCGGCGTGTTTGGGCTACCATGCTGAAGCGTATGCGCCCGTATAGGACGGGGACAACGAGCGACGTGAAGCAGCCGAAGGCAGCCGAAAGGATGAGGGACATGGATCAGTTCCCGATTGTGTTGAGGGGATACGACAAGGACAAGGTCGACGAGGCGTTCGCCACGGCGCAGGCCAGCGTGCGTCAGGCGCAGCAGACCCTCGCCGGCATGCGCCAGCAGATCGCCGAGAACGACAAGCGCATCCTCGAGCTGCAGGCCCAGCTCGAGGAGGAGAAGAAGCGCAAGCCGAAGTCGAACAGCTTCGCCTCGCTCGGCGCCAACGCCCAGCAGATGCTCGCCTCCGCCGAACAGACCAGCTCCGAACTGCTCGAACGCGCCAAGTCCGACGCCGCCACCACCCGCAAGGGCGCGCAGGCGCAGGCCCAGACGCTGATCAACAACGCCAAGCTCGACGCCAAGCACATCGTCGACGACGCGAACCAGAAGGCCGCCACGATCCTCGCCCAGGCCAACACCGAGGCCGACACCATCACCACCACGGCCAAGAACAACGCCGCCCAGCTGCGCGCCGAGACCGCCAAGAACGTCACCGAGCAGCGTCAGACCGTCGAGCTGGAGCTGAGCAACTCCCGTGAGGCGCACGACAAGCAGCTCGCCTCCGAGAAGGCCAAGCAGGAGCGTGAGCTGTCCGATCTCAAGGCCGAGGCCACCGCGCAGATCGCCGCCCAGCGCAAGAGCACCAACGAGGAGCTCTCCCGCCTCAAGTCCGAGGCGAACGACCAGATCGAGGCCGCGCTCGCCGAGGCCAACAAGAAGCTCGCCGACGTGCGCGAGCAGGTCTCCAAGATGATGACCGACGCCCAGCGCCGCGCCGGCGAGATCACCGACGAGGCCAAGTCCAAGGCCCAGGAGATCACCGACGAGGCCGAGGTCAACCGCACCAAGACGATGAGCCAGGTCAACGCCGAGGTCGAGCAGATCCGCACCGACATCGCCGCCCAGCAGGACGAGGCCACGAAGAAGGTCTCCGAGCTGCTCGACAACCTCGAGGAGCGTCGCACCGCCGCCAAGAAGGAGGCCGACGAGCTGGTCGGCCAGGCCAAGACCGCCCGTGAGGAGGCCGACGCCTACGCCGCCGCCAAGCGCGAGGAGGCCGACACACAGGCCGCCGCCACCCTGAAGAAGGCCAGCGAGGACGCCGAGCGCCAGATCGAGGAGCGTCGCACCGCCGCCCAGCAGGAGCTCGAGGGCCTCAAGACCCACATCGCCAGCCTGCAGCAGCGTGAGGCCCAGATCACCCAGCGCGTCAGCGAGCTGCGTGCCATGTTC
>NZ_JAFEJS010000001.1 GCF_018555385.1 Bifidobacterium santillanense | reverse complement strand
CGCCGACGGGGCGGGCGACGGGTTGCGGTTGGGGGGGGGGCGGGCGGCGCGTCGGCGGACTACTCGCGCACGAGACGGATGTGCTCGACGTCGTCGCGCTTCGACTTGCGGTAGAGGGTGAAGCGGTTGCCGATGGTCTGCACGACCTCGGCGCCCAGCTGGCCGGCGAGCTTCTCCGCGGCCTCCTTGGCGTCGAGTCCGGAGCCGTCCTGCACGCTGATCTTCACCAGCTCGCGCTTGTTGAGCGTCTCGCTGGTCTGCTTGACGAGGGCGTCGGTGATGTCGTTCTTGCCGATGTTGATGAGCGGCTTGAGGGTGTTCGCCATGCCGCGCAGCTGCTTGGTCTGCTTCTTGGTCAGTGCCATTGGTGTGCTCTCCTTGTCACGTTTTCGTTCCGTCGTATTGTACCGGTCGCGCCGGAAGGCCGGCCGCGTCAGGCGGCCAGCGCCTTCCTGATGCGGTTGAGGCTGGCGGGCTTCGGGGTGCCGAGCTCCTGCGCCCACAGGCTCACGTAGAACTCCTCGAGCATCCAGCGCGCCGTGACGGCCCGCTTCATCATCCGTTCGTGCGAGGGGCCCGCCGGTTCGGCCTTGGCCGCGGCCATCGCCTTGCCGACGAGCTGCCTCGCCTCGTCGGCCTCCCACGCCCAGCGCACGTCGCGGTTCTTGTCCTGCTTCGCCTTGTTCAGGCGCATGAGGTCCGCGTGCAGGTAGCGGTCGATCGACCTGAGCGACTCCGGGGGAGCGGCGCCCACGAATCCGGGGAACACGAGCGTCGCGATGTGCTCGCGGATCGACTGCAGGACCGAGAGCATCGGCAGGTCCGCCTTGCCCGAGACGGCCTTGTCGACCTCCGCGTAGCGTTTGAGGATCGCGATGACGTCGTGCGCCACCTGATAGACCGTGTCCTCGTACACCTCACGCACGTCGAGCACCGCGTTCGCCAGCGCCTCGTCGTCGGGCAGCCTGTCGACGTCCGGCAGCAGACGCTTGACCGCGGCGAGCTGCAGGTCCTCGACGAGGGCCTTCGTCGACTGGTACGGGGCGGAGGCGAGCATCAGCGCCTCGGCGCCGAGCCATCGCGACGAGACGCGCTCGGCGGGCAGCCGCAGGGCGTCCAACGCGCCGCGCCAGAGCATCGAGGCACGCGACTCGGTGGTTGCGCCGGCCTTGTGCAGCAGGTCGGCGCGTTGGACGAGCCTGCCCGCGTCGCCGGCCTGATCGGCCTGCCTGCGCACCATCTGGCGCGCCGAGGCCTTGGCCTCCTCGGCGAACTTCACCTGCAGGGCCTTGAGGTCCTTGGAGCGGCCGAACGTTTTCACCTGCGCCTTGCCGCGCCTGCCGGGCCTGCCGTGCCCGGCCGTGCGCTCCTCGACGACGAACGTCATCCTCAGATACGGCTGCAGACGCTCGACGAGCTCCGGTCCCAGCACCTCGGGGTGTATCTGCGCGCCCATCACGGCGATGGCCGCCTGCGTGAACACGTGGGCCAGATCCGGCCATGCGGTCGCGCCGTCCGGTGGCGTATTCGGCTTGCGCATGTCGCCCGAGCCGGGCAGGTCCGGGTAGTGCTCGTCGATCCACGCGCGGATCTTCCTGGCGGCGTCCGGCGCGGGCACGAACTGCACGCGCAGCTGCTTCGGGAGCGCCTTGATCATCGCCAGGATCAGTTCGTCCAGCAGGCCCGGCACGTTCCAGGTGAACTGCTCGGGCAGGATGCGCGAGAGGGTCTTGAGCGGCACGTGCACGGTCACGCCGTCGTTCTCGTCGGTCGGATCGTAGATGTAGCTGAGCCTCAGGTCGATCGGCTGGCCGTCGGTGCCGACCGTGTGCCAGTGATCCGGGTAGTCGTCGAGGCTCACCGCGTCGGTCGTCTGCAGACGCTCGACCTTGCTCGGATCGAAATCCAGCAGCTTCGGGTTCTCGTCGTGGGCGTCCTTCCACCACTTCGCCAGCGCGGCCACGGAGGTCACGTCGTTCGGGACGACGGCGTTGTAGAAGTCGAACAGATCCTCGTCGGAGACCGTCTCGGCGATCTGCCTCGTGCGGTTCGCGTCGTCCGCGGCCTCCTCGAGGAGCTTGAGGTTCCGGGACACGAACTCGTCGTAGCTGAAACGCTGCTGGATGTCGCCCTCCACCAGGCCCTGGCGGATCAGGAAGTCGCGCGCCTCGGGCGGGTTGATGCGGCCCCACTGCACGGTGCGGTCCTGCACGATCGGCAGACCGTACAGCAGCACGCGCGCCGTGGCGACGGCCGAACCGCGCGAGCCGGACCAGTGCGGCTCGGCATACGTCGTGCGTGTGAGCGAGCCGGCCAGCGGTTCGGCCCACGCCGGGTCGATGGCCGCCGAATAGCGGGCCCACAGACGCGAGGTCTCCACCAGTTCGGTCGACATCACCCAGCTCGGCGTGGTCTTGGCGACCGCGGAGGCGGGAAACAGCGCGAAATGCGTGCCGCGCGCGCCCAGATAGTCGTTCTTCGACATCTTCTGCGCGCGCTTGAGCGCCTTCGCCCGCGCCGCGCCCTTGAGGTTGGCGTAGTCGGAGGCCTTCGGCTCGCGGATCACCTGCATGCCCATCATCGACAGCAGTCCGGCGAGCATCGACTTGTGGATCCCGTCGGCGTCCCATGCGCAGCACAGCGAATGCGCCGCCTGCTGGTTGATCGGCAGCTGGCGGATCTCGAGCCCCGCGCGCGTGGAGGGCAGGGGGTCGCCCACCTTGAACTTCATCTCGCGGCACATCTGGCGCAGCTGGGCGACCAGATCCTTCCACTGGCGCATGCGCAGCCAGCTGAAGTACTCGGTCTTGCAGATGCGGCGCAGCGCGTTGTTGCTCGGCTCGCCGTCCGCCTGGAACACGCGGTCCCAGATGTTCAGGGCCGTCAGATAGTCGCTGGTCTGGTCCGCGTAGCGGTTGTGGATGCGGTCCGCCTCCTCGCGCTTGTCGTCCGGGCGCTCGCGCGGGTCCTGCAGGCTCAGGAACGCGACGACCACCAGCACGGCCGCCAGCGTGTTCGGCGACGCGGTCTTCGCGGCCTCGATGATCATGCGGCCGAGCCTCACGTCGATCGGGATGCGCGCCAGCTGCCGGCCGATGTGCGTCAGGGTCACCTCGCCGCGGTGGCGGGCCACGGCCTTGAGCTCGGTGAGCTCGTTGAAGCCGTCCGAGACGGCCTTCATGTCCGGCGGGTCGATGAATCCGAAGCGCGTCACGTCCTCGGCGGTGCGGGCCACGCCCACCGAGAGCATGTGCAGCACCACCGCGCCCAGCGAGGTCCTGAGGATCTCCGGCTCGGTGAAGCGCGGACGCGTCTCGTAGTCCTCGCGCGAGTACAGGCGGATCGCGATGCCGTCGGCCACACGGCCGCATCGGCCGCTCCTCTGGTCGGCGCTCGCCTGGCTGATCGGCTCGATCGGGAGCCTCTGCACCTTCGCGGTCTTCGAATAGCGCGAGATGCGCGCGGTGCCCGGATCCACCACGTAGCGGATGCCCGGCACGGTCAGCGACGTCTCGGCCACGTTCGTGGCGATGACGATGCGCTGGTGCGTGTGCGATTCGAACACCCTGTGCTGGTCCGCGGCGGACAGACGCGCGAACAGCGGCATGATCTCGATCGCGTCGGGACGGCGCATGTCGTCGGCGCGCGGTCCGTAGTGGTGGCGCAGAGCCGCCTCGAACTCGTGGATGTCGCGCTCGCCCGAGGCGAACACGAGGATGTCGCGGGGCCCCCGCTCGTGCGAGGAGTGGATCACCAGCTCGGCGCAGGCGCGCGCCACAGCCGTGGGCATGTCGGTGATCGAGTCGTCGGCGAACCGCGAGTTCGCGTTGCCGCCGCGCCCGCCGCGGCCCGAATCCGACCCGTCGCCGGCGATCGCGTTGGCCAGCTCCTCGTAGTCGGCGTCGCCGGGCCGGGCGCCCGTCGCGAAGCCGGGCACCTCGCGCATCAGCGCGGGTGCGGTGCCGAGCGGCTCGTAGACGACCTGCACCGGATAGGTGCGGCCCGACACCTCGATGACCGGCACCTTCTCGTGCAGCGCCTCCTCGAAGTGGCGCTGGAACTTCTCCGAATCGATGGTCGCGGAGGTGATGACGAGCTTGAGGTCGCGCCGCTTGGGCAGCAGGGCCGTGAGGTACCCGAGCAGGAAGTCGATGTTGAGGCTGCGCTCGTGCGCCTCGTCGATGATGATCGTGTCGTAGCGGCTGAGCTTCGGGTCGCGCTGGATCTGCGCGAGCAGGATGCCGTCGGTGACGACCCTCAGACGCGTGTTCGGCGAGCTCTCGTCGGTGAAGCGCACCTGATAGCCGATCTCGTCGCCGAGACGCACGCCCATCTCCGAGGCGATGCGCTCGGCGACGGTGCGCGCCGCGATGCGCCTCGGCTGCGTGTGCACGATCTGTCTGCCGTGCGATCCCCGCCCGAGCTCCAGCAGGATCTTCGGCAGCTGCGTGGTCTTGCCCGAGCCGGTCTGGCCGGAGACGATGACCACCTGGGATGAACGGACGGCCCGCGCGATGTCGTCGCGCGCGGCGGAAACCGGCAGTTCGGACGGATATTCGAAACGCATTCCCTTGACTTCCCGCCCCGTCACGGGGCTGTGACGGACCCTCCGTCCGTCTGGACACCACTAGTTATTTCGCAAAACCTCAATGATACGGAAGCCCTTGGAGCTTGCGTACTTGGACACCTCGAAGCCGTCGCCGAGCGCCTCGTCCAGCCACGGGATCAGCGAGTCGGAGCCGAGGTTCCTCTGCACGACCAGATAGGCGGCGCCGTTCGGCTTGAGCCGCGGCAGCCACGTCATGAGCAGCGTGTGCAGCGCCTCCTTGCCGATGCGGATCGGCGGGTTCGACCAGATCAGGTCGAACGTCCGGCCGGCGTCGATCGTCTCGCAGAACGCCGGCTGACGGTCCCCGGGCAGCGGCGCGCCGGACTCGTCGACCTGCGTGACGTGGACGCGGTCCAGTCCGTTCGATGCGGCGTTGGCGTGCGTGAGGTCCAGCGCGCGCTCGTTGACGTCGACCGCCCACACGTCGGCCTCGGGCGACTCGAACGCCAGCGTGAGGGCGATCGGCCCCCAGCCGCAGCCGAGATCGAGGAAGTCGCCGGCCTCGGGCGGCTCGGGGGCGTGCCTGAGCAGCACGGAGGTGCCGAGATCCACGCGCGAGGCGGAGAACACGCCGTTCGAGACCTGCACGGCCGCCTCATGGCCGCGCAGGGTCGCCTTGAGCGTGCGGCGCACGTCCTTCGACGAGGGTTCGGCCGAGAAATACTGTTCCGTCATGATGCTCTCCATGTTCTCCGTATAATGTCGTGCGTTCGTATAATAAGGAACCATAGTTCAATCGTGATACCACGCAACGCGTGAAAAAGAGGTGGCCTTGACCCGCAGCGCCGAATCCATGCAGATGCCCGAAGACGACGTCGAGGGGGGCGTGCTCGCCGAAGCGTCGGAGGTCCTCATCGACGACAACGGCGGAGCCGAGTGGGAGCAGACCCACGACGAGGCGTGGGAGGAGCGCGAGTCGCGCAATCAGCTCAAGCACGTCGCGGGACTCGGCGAGCTCGAGGACGTCACCGAGGTCGAATACCGCAAGGTGCGTCTCGAACGCGTCGTGCTCGTGGGCGTGTGGTCGTCCGCCGTCACCACGCAGGCCAAGGCCGAGGAATCCCTGAGGGAGCTCGCCGCGCTCGCCGAGACCGCCGGCGCGGTCGTGTGCGACGGTCTGCTCCAGCACCGCTCCCGTCCCGACGCCGCCACCTACGTCGGCTCCGGCAAGGCGAAGGAGATCGCCGACATCGTCGCGCGCGAGGAGGCCGACACGATCGTCGTCGACGACGATCTGCCGCCGAGCCAGCGCCGAGGACTCGAGGACGCGGCCAAGGTCAAGGTCGTCGACCGCACGGCCGTGATCCTCGACATCTTCGCCCAGCACGCCACCAGCCGCGAGGGCAAGGCGCAGGTGGAGCTCGCCCAGCTCGAATACATGCTTCCGCGACTGCGCGGCTGGGGCGGTTCGCTGTCCCGTCAGGCCGGCGGCCGCGCGGCCGGCGACGCGGGCATCGGCTCGCGAGGACCGGGCGAGACGAAGATCGAGATGGACCGCCGCGTCATCCGCACGCGCATCGCGCGCCTGAGGCGTCAGATCCGCGAGATGGCTCCCGCGCGCGAGGTCAAGCGCGGCTCGCGCCGCCGCTACGGCCTGCCCACGATCGCGGTGGTCGGCTACACCAACGCCGGCAAGTCGTCCCTGACCAACCGTCTGACCGGCTCCGCGGAGCTGGTCGAGAACGCGCTGTTCGCCACGCTCGACACCGCCGTGCGCCGCGCCAAGGCGAAGGACGGGCGCCTGTACGCCTACGTCGACACGGTCGGGTTCGTGCGCCGTCTGCCCACCCAGCTGGTCGAGGCGTTCAAGTCCACGCTGGAGGAGGTCGGCGACGCCGACGTGATCCTGCACGTCGTCGACGGCTCCCACCCCGACCCGTTCTCCCAGATCGACGCGGTCAACGAGGTGCTCGCCGACATCGAGGGCGCCGAGTCGATCCCGCGCATCCTCGTGTTCAACAAGGCCGACCGCTGCGACCAGGCGACGCTCGAGCGCCTCGCCGCGCTCGAGCCGGACGCGCACATCGTCTCCGCGTTCTCCGGCCGTGGGGTGGACGGGCTGCGCGCCGCGGTCGAGGCGCTGCTGCCCAAGCCCGGCGTCCACGTCGAGGCGCTGCTGCCGTACTCGGCGGGCGCGCTGCTGTCGCAGGTGCGCGAGTACGGCAGCGTCGAGAGCGTCGAGTGGCTGGGCGAGGGCGTGAGGATCGTGGCCGATGTGGACAGCCGTCTCGCCGCGCGCGTGGTGGAGAGCGCCATCGGCTGATGCGCCGCCCGGCGTTCGCGTGTGCGCGTCCGGCAGCGGTTGACGAAATGTCAATGTGAGTTTGGCCACATTGGTGCGACAATATCTATGTGAGCGCTAACAGACCAATGTTCGCAACGATTTTCAATGCGTGTCGATGCCGGTGAAGTCACGTTGTCGGAGTACATTGAAAGTCGTTGGTTGAATGATGTCCGCACAACGGGCATCGACTCTACAGAGAGGTTCATGAACATGGCAGAATTGGTCAACAAGCCCACGAAGCTCGCGGTCATCGGCGCCGGCGCCGTCGGCTCCACCCTTGCCTTCGCGGCCGCCCAGCGTGGCATCGCCCGTGAGATCGTCCTCGAGGACATCGCCAAGGAGCGCGTCGAGGCCGAGGTGCTCGACATGCAGCACGGCTCCAGCTTCTACCCGACCGTCTCCATCGACGGCTCCGACGATCCGGAGATCTGCCGCGACGCCGACATGGTCGTCATCACCGCCGGCCCGCGTCAGAAGCCGGGTCAGTCCCGCCTCGAGCTCGTCGGCGCCACCGTCAAGATCCTCCAGGCCATCATCCCGAACCTGGTCAAGGTCGCCCCGAACGCCATCTACATGCTGATCACCAACCCGGTCGACATCGCCACGCACGTCGCCCAGAAGATCTCCGGCCTGCCGGAGAACCAGGTCTTCGGCTCCGGCACCAACCTGGACTCCGCCCGTCTGCGCTTCCTGATCGCGCAGCAGACCGGCGTCAACGTCAAGAACGTCCACGCCTACATCGCCGGCGAGCACGGCGACTCCGAGGTCCCGCTGTGGAACTCCGCCACCATCGGCGGCGTCCCGATGCTCGACTGGACCCCGCTGCCGGGCCACGCTCCGCTCGACGCCGCCGTCCGCGAGCAGATCCACCAGGACGTCAAGAACGCCGCCTACAAGATCATCAACGGCAAGGGCGCGACCAACTACGCCATCGGCATGTCCGGCGTCGACATCATCGAGGCCGTCCTCAAGGACTCCAACCGCATCCTGCCGGTGTCCTCCATGCTCAAGGACTTCCACGGCATCTCCGACGTGTGCATGTCCGTCCCGACCCTCATCAACCGTTCCGGCGTCAACACCGCCATCAACACCCCGGTCTCCGACGACGAGCTCGCCGCCCTCAAGCGCTCCGCCGAGACGCTGAAGGAAACCGCCGCCCAGTTCGGCTTCTGATCGAAAGCGGCGCCGCACGGAGCGCCTTCGTCCCCGCCCGAGACTCGACGTACCGCCGTACGCCTTCGCCTCGGGCGGCGACGAATTCGCACGCGTGCCACACCGCTTTCGCCGATAGGGTGCTGAATGCGAATACGCGAAAGCCTCCGATTCTTCATGGATCGGAGGCTTTGCCGTATGTGCGGGGCGATGCGTGTGCGATGCCGCGCTGTCGGGCGCGGGCGGCATCAGTGCGGATCGCCGTTCCTCGGCGCGCGCCAGGCGCTTACGCCCAGCACCAGCAGCGAGACGACGTTCAATGCGTCGCTGATCCATTCGATGTCGGGGATGCCGAGCGGGCCGATGCGCTCGATGGGGGCGTACCGCATGCCGATGGACAGCCAAGCCAGCACGCAGATCGTGACGGACAGCACGACGAACGTCCGCGGGTATCCCCGCGACAGACGGACGAACAACGGTATGGTGCAGCCGAGCAGACACCACAGCGCGAACCACGTGTATCTGCCCAACGGCAGATGCAGCTGCTCCGCCTCACTCATCCCTCCGGTCCAATGCGTACCCAGCGTCAGGACCATGACGCCGAGCAGATAACCGATCCAGGAACACACCCATCGCATCATTGCGCTCACACTCCCGTCATTCATCCCGCCGACAGCGTCGCCGCCGCCCACGACATCGTGATGATGCCACTGTCCCACATGGCCACGGTCCATGCAATCAGGATTCAAGAAAAACCGGATATCCGAAAACGGCGCCGCACGGGGCGGGTACCATATCCCGTATGGGACACGACGGCAACGAGGCTCTCCGGAAGGTTCGCATCGGCATATTGGACAACGACGCCTGCGCATTGGCGATGATGGACCTGCTCATCCGGCACGGCGATCCGGACATGGACGTCATATGGAGGGAGACCCGGCCGCAGCGGTTCATGGAACGCATCATGTTCGACGCGTTTCAGCCGGACGTCGCCATCCTCGATCTGTCGCTGAACGGCATATCGGGCGTGGACGTCTGCCGGGAGATACGCAGGCGTTCGGCGACCATGAACGTCATAGGGGTGACCGCATACCCCCTTGACCGGTATCGGCAGCCGCTCATCGAGGCGGGGGCGCAGGCGCTGGTGGGCAAGGACGCCGTCGGCACGCCGGCGTTCATCCGCATGCTGCATGCGTTGTCCCGCGATGACGGTCGGCCGCTCGACGAGGGATTCCCGTCGCCGCGCGAGGCGTATGCCCGACTGCGGCAGGCGCCGGAGGAGCCCGTCGTCTCGCGACGCGAGCTCGACGTGCTCGCCCTGTACGCGCAGGGGCTGACCACGAAGGAGATCGCCTCCCGTCTGAACATATCCATCGGCACGGTGCAGTCCCATACCAGCCACGCCGCGCACAAGCTGGGCGTGCGTCAACGGTTCGAGGCCATCCGCGCCTGCCGTCAGCGGCATCTCATCTGAACGGCCGGATCATGGGAATTCGCATGCCGCACGATGCCGCGGGCCGTCGATGGATATATGCGCCGATTCTGGCGTGCGCCGTCGTCTATCTGCTCTCCATCCCCGCGATGAGGATCGCCTATTCGCCGATGCAGGTCGCACTGCTCATCGGCGCCGGCTGCGCGTTGTGCGTCATGGTGCCGTATCCCGTGGTCGGCGGCTGGCTGACGCTCGTCTCATGGGGCGTCGGCGTCTTCCCGGCATCCACCGCGATCCTGCCCGAAGGATATTTCGCGGCATGCCTGCTGGCGGTCGGGATACTCGGCTATCGCGATCTCGGCCAAGGGGCGTCGGCGTCCGTCGTCATCGGCCTGATATCGTTCATGTCGCGGGTCATGGCCGCGGGCGGATGGCCGTCCATGACGGGCGCGGGCATGATGGCGATATCCGCCATTCCCATTCGGGGCTCGCCCGCTACGCCGGGGAGCTCGAACGGCGCGGCGGTTCGCTGCACGTGTCTCGGGAGGACGGCCGTTGGTCCATGGAGGCCGTCGTCGTCCGGTAGGCGCGGATTCGCGCGCCTCGGCTCACTTGCCGTCGCCGGCGTGCATCTCGGCGTCGGAGGGGGAGCGGTAGCCCTCGGGTTCGAGCTGGAAGGTGGTGTGGGGGACCGAGACGGGGAAGTGCTCGCGCAGGCAGTCCTGCAGCTGCTCGAGGATGTCCGCCGCCTGCTCCATCGTCAGCCCCCGCTCGACCACCACATGCGCCATGAGGATCGGCATGCCGGTGGACACCGTGCTCGCATGCAGGTCGTGCACCGCCACCACGTGCGGGACCTGCTCCAGGTGCTCGCGCACCTTGTCGAGATCCAGCCCCTCCGGTGTCTCCTCGAGCAGGACCCGCACCGCGTTGTGCAGCAGCTTCACCGCGCGCGGGATCATCATCAGGGCGATCACGCCGCCGGCCACCGCGTCGAAGCCGTGCCAGCCGGTCGACATCATCACGAGGGCGGAGAGGACCACCGCCACCGAGCCCAGCGCGTCGTTCATCACCTCGAGGAACGCGGCGCGCATGTTCATGTTGTCGCCGCGCTGCGAGGCGAGGATGAGGATCGACGCCACGTTCGCCGCGAGGCCGAGGACGCCGACGAACAGCAGCAGGTTCACGTCCTCGATGCCGTCGGCCGCGCCGCCGAACAGACGCATGCCGGCCTCCACCAGCGCGTAGACGCCGACGATCAACAGCACGATCGCGCCGGCCGCCGCCGTCAGCACCTCGAGACGCGCCCAGCCCCATGTACGGTGGCTGTTCGGCTTGCGGCGCATCAGGATCGCCGTCACGGTCGAGGCGATCAGCACCGACATGTCGGTGAGCATATGGCCGGCGTCCACCAGCAGCGCCAGCGAACCGGTGACGAAGGCCGCGACCACCTCGACGACGAACACCGTTCCCGTGACCGCCAGCGTGGCCGTCAGTCTGTGCTGATGCGCCCTGGATCCGCTCGCCTGCATCGGCGTCGGCGCGTGCGTGTGTGCCATGTCCTCATGCCTCCATGCGATCCGGCCGGCCGGTCGACCCGACCCGGTGATGAGACCGCTTCTCAGTACCATTAGCGTTTCGCCCCGGAAACGCGAAAACCCCGGACGAACCGGGGTTTTCGCATCACTGGGAGGCCCAGTGTATCACAGCTTGCGCAGCACGGTCACGACCTTGCCCATGATCGTGGCGTGCGTGCCGTCGATCGGCGCGTACGACGGGTTGTGCGGGATCAGCCACAGACGGTCCCGCTCCCTGCGGTAGGTCTTCACCGTGGCCTCGCCGTCGAGCAGGGCCGCGACGATGTCGCCGTTGACGGCGTCCGGCTGTTCGCGCACCACCACGAAGTCGCCGTCGCAGATGGCGGCGTCGATCATCGAATCGCCGTGCACCTCCAGCATGAACAGCCTGCCGCCCGACCCCGTAAGCCGCTCGGGCAGACGCATCACGTCGTCGACGTGCTGTTCGGCGGTGATCGGCGCGCCGGCGGCGATGCGTCCCACCAGCGGCACGTCGCGCGACTCCAGCACCGACTGAGGCTCCTCGGGCGCGGGGAAACGGTAGATGACGGCCGTGCCGTCCGGTGCGGCGGCGCCGCCGTCCTCGACGGGTTCGACGGTGCGTGCGGGGGAGACCGGCGCGTGGATGCGGGGCGATCCGCCGTCCGCGCCGTCCGCCGGACGCAGGATCTCGATCGCACGGCCCTTGTTCGCGTTGAGGCGGATGTAGCCCCTGTCCGCCAGCACCTGCAACTGGTGCTTGACCGACGAGGGGCTCTTGAGCCCCGCCGCCTCGCCGATGTCGCGGAAGGACGGCGCGAAACCGCGCTCGCTCTGATACGACGTGATGGCCTCGAGGATGCGGCGCTGGCGGTCCGTGAGCGGCTTGGCGGC
This sequence comes from Bifidobacterium santillanense, assembly GCF_018555385.1. Lineage (GTDB taxonomy): Bacteria > Actinomycetota > Actinomycetes > Actinomycetales > Bifidobacteriaceae > Bifidobacterium > Bifidobacterium santillanense. Next base: position 583,024 of record NZ_JAFEJS010000001.1, on the reverse strand, counting down.
CGTGCGCGCGCCACGCGGGCTGAACGGGATGGTGCTCATGGGAGTCGGGCTCCTTTCTTGATCAGACCAGCATATCAAACATTTGTTCGAAAGAACGCGTGTTCGACGCCGGCGGGTCGGATCGGCGCGCGCACCGCCGTTCGGCGATCTTCGCGGGTCACGGTATGGTGGGGTCCATGCATTGCCCTTACTGTCATCATGCCGAAACCAAGGTCGTGGAGACCCGTGTCAGCGAGGACGGCTACTCCATCCGGCGCCGTCGCATGTGCCTGCACTGCCACAAGCGCTTCACCACGTTGGAGACCACCACGCTGCTGGTGGAGAAGCGGTCCGGAAGTCTCGAGCCGTTCAACCGAGACAAGGTCATCTCCGGCGTACGCAAGGCCTGTCAGGGCCGCCCGGTGAAGGAGAACGACCTGAAGATGCTCGGCCAGCGCGTCGAGGAGGATCTGCGATCCACGGGCCAGGCCCAGGTCACCTCCGACGAGGTGGGCAAGGCGATCCTCAAGCCCCTGCGCGAGCTCGACGAGGTCGCCTACCTGCGGTTCGCCAGCGTGTACCGGAACTTCGAGAACCTCGACGACTTCCAGGCTGCGATCGACGAGCTCAAGCGCGAGTAGCATGCGGGGGAGGCCACCTCGCCTCCGCCCCGCGGACCATGAACGACGATACGACGAGGGCGGTCCGCCATCCCCGTGATGGGGAGATGGCGGACCGCCCTCCTGCGTCCGTGGCGGATCATCCGTCCGCTGGACCGGTCCGTCAGGAGATCACGCGCATGCGGATCGTGCCCTCGATCGAACGCAGCACCTCGAGCGTCGCGTGCGACGGCTTCTGCGAGACGTCGGTGACCACGTAGCCGAGCTCGCCCTCGGTGCCGAGGGACTGGGCGGCGATGTTGATGTTCTCCTCGCCGAGCACGTGGTTGACGCGGGCCAGCACGCCCGGCAGGTTCGCGTGCAGGTGGGCGATGCGCGTCACGCCGCGGTTGGCGCCGAGGTTGATCTGCGGCAGGTTCACGGACAGGGACGTCGAGCCCTTCTCCCAGTAGTCCTCGAGCCGCTGCGAGACGAAGTGGCCGATCGACTTCTGCGCCTCGAGCGTCGAGCCGCCGATGTGCGGGGTGAGGATCATGTTGTCCTCGTCCGCCAGCGCCGTCTCGAACGGGTCGCCGTTCTTCTTCGGCTCGACGGGGAACACGTCCACGGCCGCGCCGGACAGGTGCCCGGAGTCGAGGTGCTGCTTGAGCGCGCCCAGATCGGCCACGAAGCCGCGCGAGGCGTTGATGAAGATCGCGTCCTGCTTCATGTGCGAGAACTGGTCCTCGCCGAAGAAGCCGGTGTTCGACTTGCGGCCGTCCACGTGCAGCGTCACCGCGTCGGACTGCTCCAGCAGCTCGTTGAGCGTGGCGCAGCGGCGGGCGTTGCCCATCGCCAGCTTCTCCTCGAGGTCGTAGAACACGACGCGCATGCCGAGCGCCTCGGCCAGCACGCTCAGCTGGGAGCCGATGTTGCCGTAGCCGATGATGCCGAGGGTCTTGCCGCGCACCTCGTGCGAGCCGGTGGCGGACTTGTCCCACATGCCGTGCTTGAGATGATGCGTGTGCGCGGGGATGCGGCGCATCAGGCAGATGATGTCGCAGATCACCAGCTCGACCACGGAGCGGGTGTTGGAGTACGGGGCGTTGAACACGGCGATGCCGTTCCTGCCGGCGAAGTCGAGGTCCACCTGGTTGGTGCCGATGCAGAAGCAGCCCACCGCGGACAGGGTCGGACGGGCCTCGAGGACGCGTCTGGTCACGCTCGTCTTCGACCTCACGCCCACGATGTCGACGCCCTCGAGGGCGTCGATCAGCTCGTCCTCGCCCAGCGCGCCCTTGGCCGTGACGACCTCGAAGCCGTGGTCGCGCAGCGACTTGGCCGCGTCGGGGTGAATGTTTTCCAGTAACAGTGCTTTAGGCATGCTTCCCACCTTAGAGTTCCAGGTCCTTTTCGTCCATGGCCGTCCGAACGATGGCCAGACGCTGCGTCGGACGGGTCATCGCCACGTACAGGTCGGCCGCCGCCACGAGCCGGCTCGGCGCCTCCTGATCGATCAGGCCGGGTTCGACCAGCACGACGGCGTCGTATTCGAGGCCCTTGACCTCCTCGGTGCCGCTCACCGTCACCTGGCTGTCCCACGGGTCCTGACCGGCGAGGCGGGAGGCCTCGTCCCCGCCCAGCTTCGCGCGCAGCGCCTCGGCCATCGCCGCGCGCAGCTCGTCGACGAGGCTCTCCGGCGCGATCACCGCCACGCGGCCGGAACCGTCCTTGGCGACGAAGCGGGCGGCCAGCTCGGCCGCGTCGTCGCAGGCCGCCGGGACCAGCTCGTCGCGTCCGGCGACCGTCGTGCGCGAGACCGCGTCGGGGATCCGGCGCACCGCGTGCACGGTGGAGATGTACAGGCCCTGCCCCTCGGCGAACCGGCCCGCCAGGTCGGAGACCTCCTGCGGGTTGCGGTAGTCGATGGTCAGCTCGTTGAGATCCCAGTTGCCGCGGCCGAACAGACGGTTCATCGTCTTGGGCCAGGAGCGGGTGCCGCCGAGCGCGCTGGTCTGCGCCACATCGCCCACGATGGTGAACGAGCGCGACGGGCAGCGGCGCATCAGCATGCGCCAGTCCATCGCGGTGAGCTCCTGCGCCTCGTCGACGACGATGTGGCCGTACACCCACTCGCGGTCGCGTCCGGCGCGCTGCGCGGTCATCTCCACGTCGTCGCCGTTGATCCGGTCGACGAGCATCTGCGAGGTGACCAGACCGTTGCCGATGCCGTTCTGCGCCAGCGTGTCCTGCGCGAACCGCAGCGCCTCGGCCTGCTGGGCCTCCTCGCGGCGGCGCTTCGAGGCGACCTTCGGGTCGTCGCCCAGCAGCTCCAGCGCCTCGTCCAGCAGCGGCACGTCGGAGCGGGTCAGCGGCGAGCCCTTCGGGCGCGTCAGCTCGGCCACGTCCTCGTCGCTCAGCCATGGCGCGTAGCGGCGCAGCTTGGCCGGCTTGGAGAGCATGTCGTCGAGCAGCCAGGGGCCGGTCATCGGCAGCCAGGCGAGGTTGAGCGCCACGCGAACCTTGTCGTTCATGCGCAGCAGCGAGACGGCGCGGTTGATCTCGTCCTGGTCGGGCGTGTAGTCGAGCTGCTCCTCGTAGCGGACGCGCATCGCCGAGATCATCGACTTGACGAACGTCTCGCGCGCCTTGTTGTGCGGCTGGCGGGTGCGGCGGGCGTCGGCCAGCGCCTGCTCGACGTCGACGGCCAGCATCGGCACCGGGATGCCGCTGATCTGCACCGTCGGCAGGTCGCGCGGCACGCGCTGGCGGGCCGTCACCGCGTTGCGAATCGCCGTGGCCATGCGGTGGTCGCCCTTGAGCTGGGCGGCGCGCGGGGAGTCCACGGCCGCGGCGCTCACGCCGGGGATGAGGTCGGCGATGGTGCGGGAGACCACGCCGGTCTCGCCCAGGGAGGGGAGCACCTGGTCGATGTAGTGCAGGAACGCGGAGCTGGGGCCCACCACGAGGACGCCCGCGCGCTCCAGCGTGCGGCGGTGCGTGTACAGCAGGTAGGCGGCGCGGTGCAGCGCCACGGCCGTCTTGCCGGTGCCGGGGCCTCCCTGCACGACCACGGCGCGGCCCATCTCGGAGCGGATGATGTGGTCCTGCTCGGCCTGGATCGTGGCCACGATGTCGGTCATCTTGCCGGTGCGCCTCGAGCTCAGGGACGCCAGCAGCGCGCCCTCGCCGGTGAGCGTGCCGGAGCGGGACGCCTCGCCGACCTGATCGGAGTGCACGTCGAGCACCTCGTCCTCGACCGCCACCACGTCGCGGAAGCTCAGCGTGATGTGGCGGCGCATGACGATGTCGCCGTGGTGCGAGGGAGTGGCCTCGTAGAAGGGACGGGCCGCCTCGGCCCTCCAGTCGGTCAGGATGGGGCGGTGCTCACTGTTCGTCAGTCCGATGCGCCCGATGTAGCGGCGCTTGCCGGCGACGTCATCGAGACGGCCGAACACCAGCCGGTCCTCGACCGCGCGCAGCTGGGCGAGGCGGTCCTCGTACATCGTGGCGAAGGAGTCGCGTTCGGTGCGCTGGGTGGGCGAGCCGTGCGATCCGGCGGCGCGCACCGTGTCAAGACGTTCCCTGGCCTCGGCGCGCAACGCGTCCAGACGGTCGTATGCGCGGCTCACCGCGCGCTGTTCCTCCTCAAGTTGCGAGGCGTAACTCGACATGCTTGTACCGTTTTCCTTTGGTCTGACGGAAAAATTCAAGGTATCCCAATCTACTCCTTCCCCCGAACGAGGCGGGCGACGGGTTCGGGCGCGAAGATGAACTTCGGCTGAATTCGCCGGCGGGGCGCGCGGGGCGGCGCAAAAGCGCGGAAAGTGTGATCGGGTGGGGAAAAATGGGGACATGTGGGGTAAAGTGGGGAAACAGTGTGGCGGCGGTGTGCCTGCAGGCGATCGAAGGAGGTGGGGCGAGTGACCGGCGAGAGCACGAACGGCATGGGAACCGACCCCACCCGTGACGCCGCCGGGACGGGCGCCCAGCCCATGGGAGGCGTCGCGGGGGTGATGGCCGACCTCGGGCTGCCTCCGCTGATGCTCGGCACGTACACGCCGAAGATCGACGCCAAGGGCCGCATGGCCCTGCCCGCCAAGATGCGCGGCCAGCTCGGGCAGGGGCTGGTCATGGCCCGTGGCCAGGAGCGCTGCGTGTATCTGCTGCCGGTGGCCGAGTTCCGCCGCATCGCGATGCAGATCCAGCGCGTCTCCGTGGGCAACAAGGCGGCGCGCGAGTACCTGCGCGTGTTCCTCTCCGGCGCCGTCGACCAGAGCCCGGACAGGCAGGGGCGCGTGCTGGTGCCGCAGATGCTGCGCGACTACGCCCATCTGGGCGACGACATCGTGGTGATCGGCGTGGGCACTCGCGCCGAGATCTGGGATCGCGCCACCTGGGAGGCGTACCTGGCCGAGAAGGAGCAGGACTACGCGAACATCGCCGACGACGTGCTGCCGGAGGTGGAGTTCTGATGGCGCGCGAGCACGACGACACGACCGACATGACCAAGACGACAGCAACGACAACCGCAACGACCGAACGAAACGAGAAGGACGACATGACCGAGACCGACGGACGCGACCTCGCCGCCATCCACCAGCCCGTGCTGCTGGAGGACTGCGTGCGCCTCGTCACCGGCGGCATCGCGGGCCGTGCGCACGCGGATCACGCGCCGACGATCGTCGACTGCACGCTGGGCCTGGCCGGGCACTCCACCGCCTTCCTCAAGGCGGTGCCCGAGGCGCGCCTGGTCGGCATCGACCGCGACGCCGAGGCGCTGGCGCTGGCCACCGAGCGCATGGGGCGCGAGGGGCTCGCCGACCGGTTCATCCCCGTGCACGCCGCCTTCGACGAGTTCTCCGAGGCGCTCGACGAGCACGGCATCGGCCGCATCGACGCCGCCTTCATGGATCTGGGCCTGTCCAGCCTGCAGATCGACGAGACCGACCGCGGTTTCTCCTACTCCCACGACGCGCCGCTGGACATGCGCATGGACGTCAGCCAGCCGCTCACGGCCGAACGGGTGCTCGCCGAGTACGACGAGCGCGCGCTCGTGCGCATCTTCAGGACGTACGGCGAGGAGAAGTTCTCCCGCCAGATCGCGCGCGAGATCGTCGCGCGCCGGGCGACCCGCCCCCTGCGCTCCTCCGCCGAGCTCAACGCGCTGGTCGACGAGGTCGTGCCCAAGGCCCACCGCCCGGCCGGCAACCCCGCCAAGCGCGTCTTCCAGGCGCTGCGCATCGAGGTGAACGGCGAACTGGACAAGCTCGCCCGCACCCTGCCGCAGATCGCCCTGAGGCTGCGCGGCCACGGGCGCATCGTCGTCGAGTCCTACCACTCGCTCGAGGACAAGACCGTCAAGGCGTTCATGGCCCAGGGGCTCGTGGCCGACGTGCCGCCGAACATGCCGGTGGTCCCGCCCGAGGCGCGGCCCTTCTTCCGCGAGCTCACGCGCGGCGCCCTCAAGGCCGACGAGGCCGAGATCGCGTCGAACCCGAGATCCGCGTCCGTGCGTCTGCGCGCGGTGGAGCTCGTCAGACCGATACCGCGCAGATACGCAGAACGCTTCGAAACAGCAATCACATCCGACCGCCAGTATGGGGAGAGGAACTGAACATCATGGCAGCCACAGCACGTTCCCTACGTTCCAACGCAGTGCCGGCCTCGCGCCGTCCCGAGCCCGCGGCCAAGCCGGCCTCGCGCCCCGAGCTGCGCGTCGTCAACGGCGGCCGCGACGACAAGGACGACCTCGTCGCCGGCTTCGGCCGCTTCATGGAGTGGGTGCGCACCCGCTCCGCCCCCACCCTGCACATCATCGTCGCCGTCGTCTTCCTCGCATCCACGCTCATCGGCGCGCTGATGCTGCGCACCCAGATGATCCAGAACGCCTTCGAGGTCTCCTCGATCGAATCCTCGATCAGCCGCCTGACCCAGGACGTGCAGGACGACCAGGCCAAGCTCGACCAGCTGCAGGCCTCCCTGCCGCAGAAGGCCAGCGACATGGGCATGGTCCCGCAGTCCAGCTCCGTGACCATCGATCTGAACGGATACAAGGCCTCCTCGGAGGGCAAGTGATGGGATTCCTCAAGGCGTTCGCGCGCCGGCACGGGCTCGACGCCTTCATGATGCGCTGCCTCGCGATCGGCCTCGTGCTCGCCGTTGTGGCGGGCGCGTGCCTGCTCCAGCTCGCCTTCGTGCAGCTGCTCCAGGGCAGCGCCACCGCGCAGGCGGCCACCGACCTGAGGACCAGCCGCATCACGATCCGCTCCAACCGCGGGCGCATCACCGACACCAACGGGGTGGTGCTCGCGCAGAGCGTCGAACGCTACAACATCATCGGCATCCCGGACGCGGCCAGCGCGTTCACGCCGATCACCTGCGGCTCGCAGAAGGCCAAGTCGTACGGCTACTGCCACCAGATCAAGGGCAAGCCGGTCGGCGCGACGGGCGCCGCGGCCGTGGCCCGCCTCCTGGCGCCGGTCCTCAAGGTCGACGCGCTCGAGCTCGGCGCCAAGCTCAACGGCGACGGCAAGTACCTCGTCATCAAGAAGAACGTGACCCCGGCCGTCAAGCGCAAGATCGACAAGATGGGCCTGACCGGCATCGTCTACGGCGAGCTCAGCAGCGAGCGCGTCTACGCCGAGAACACCCTGCTCGGCTCCCTGCTGGGCGGCGTCAACGACGATGGCGAGGGCGCGGCCGGCCTCGAGCAGAGCCTCAACTCGACCCTCAAGGGCACCGACGGCTACACCGTCTACCAGCGGGGCAACGGCGGCGAGGTCATCCCGGGCACCGTCACCGAGTCCCAGGACGCCGTCGACGGCAAGAACGTGAGCCTGACCATCGACGCCGACGTGGACTGGTACGTCAAGAAGGTCCTGACCGAGGGCGTCTCCAGCTTCCACGCCAAGTGGGGCATCGCCGTGGTCGAGGACTGCCAGACCGGCGAGATCATCGCCCTGGAGGACAGCGACCAGATCCAGGCCGGCTCCGACAAGGCCAAGCTCAACGCCTCGCGCGCCGTGACGGCCACCTTCGAGCCCGGCTCCGTGGGCAAGGTCCCCGCGCTGGCGGCGATCCTGCAGACCGGCGCCCACACCATCAACGACAAGTTCACCGTGCCCTACGAGATCGACTGGAACGGGCAGAAGTTCCACGACTCCACCGAGCACGCCACCATGCAGTGGACCCTCGCGGGCATCCTGCGCAACTCCTCGAACGTCGGCATGGTCATGGCCGGCAAGGACGTCACGCCGCAGGAGCGCTACGACATGCTCACCAAGTTCGGCATCGGCCAGGCCAGCGGCCTGAACCTGCCCGGGGAGACCAACGGCGTGCTCGCCTCGCCGAGCTCCTGGGACGGCCGCACCAAGGACACGGTCCTGTTCGGCCAGGGCTACACCGTCAACGCCCTGCAGCTGACGCGCGCGATCTCCGTCATCGCCAACGACGGCGTCAGCCGCCGCCAGTCGATCATCAAGTCGGTCACCGACGCGGACGGCCACGTCACGAACAAGGTCCACGACGAGGCCACGCGCGTCATCGACGAGCAGTACGCCAAGCAGATCCGCAACGCGATGGAGTCCGTCGGCGAGGAGTACAAGGCCACCGCCGGCGTGGACGGCTACCGCGTCGCCGCGAAGACCGGCACCGCCGAGGTCGCGGGCTCCGACGGCCGCCTGACGTCCATCATCGCCGACTTCGTGGGCATCATCCCCGCCGACAACCCGCGCTTCGTCGTCACCGTGGCCATGCAGGACCCGGACGGCACCTACGGCGGCATCACCTCGGGCTTCCTGTTCGCCAAGATCGGTGAATTCCTTATGCAGAAGTACGAGGTGCCGAATTCGGCCGAGCGCACGGATGCTATCCCGTTGGAGTGGTGAGCGGACGGATACGAGAACGATGAAAGGGACACTATGAGCGCAGTGAGCGAATCCATCATGCAGCGGATGACGCTCGGACACCTCGTCGAGCACTACGGCTGGGATCTCGTGCCGCCGTTCGCCGGGCACGTCACCGTCACCTCGCTCGCCGACGATCCCGACTCGATCGAGCCGGGCGCCCTGTACTACCCGGGGCGGGACATGGACGTCGAGTCGCTGCGCCGTGCGCGCCGCAGCGGCGCGTACGCGGCGATCGTGCCCTCGTCGAACAGGGCGAACCTGCCCGATCCGGACATGCCGCTGCTGTTCGCCGACCCCACGCCCGAGCAGCTGGGCACGCTGGCCTCGCAGATGGCCGGCAACCCCTCCAACACGCTCGCGATCTTCGCGGTCAGCGCGGACACGCCGCAGGAGGGCGTCGCCACGGTCGACAAGCTCGCCAGATTCCTGCACATGCTCGGCAACCCCGTGGGCATCATCAGCGTGGGCGGCTCCTATTCGCTCGAGCGCAAGCTCGATCTCGAGTATCCGCTCGGCATCATCGACCTGCAGCGCACCCTCGCCATCTGCGCGGAGGACGGCGCGGCGGCGGTGGTCATCGCCCTGAACGACCTGACCGTGTCCGCCCACGCGCTCGAATCGGTGAACGTGGACGTGTTCGGCTCGTCGCTGCCGGCCCCCGTCAACGCCGATCGCGCGATGATCGAGCGCATGCAGTCCGAGTACGGCTTCCGCGCCGACGAGCAGATGCGCGTGACCAGCCCCACCGAGGAGTCGGACATGCTCGCCCAGTACGCCACGGAGGGCGACGACCCGGCCGAGCGGGCGCGCCTGTCGCTCGCGATCTCGATGGTGCTCGCCGCCGGCGTGCGCCGCAACAACATCAGGAACGCCCTGCGCGTGGCGGGCGACCTGCAGTAGTCGTGGCCCCGGGCCGACCGGGGGACCGACCGATCACGGACTTTCAAGAACCAGACAACAAGGAAACGAGGAGAAGCACAGTGGCCAGCACGATGATGCCGATGACCATCACGGAGATCGCCGAGGCGGTCGGAGGAAGGGTCGCGGCCCCTGCCGCGGGCGCGCACGCGGGGCAGGTGCCCGAGTGCGCCGTCGCCGTCTCGGCGGTCAGCGACTCCCGTCAGGTGGGCGAGGGCGGCGTGTTCGTCGCCATCAAGGGCGAGCGTGTCGACGGCCACGACTACGTGGCCCGCGTGGGCGCCGCCGGCGCCGTGGCCGCCATCGTCGACCACGAGGTGCCGGACTGCGACATCGCGCAGATCGTCGTCGACGACACGGTCGAGGCGCTGGGCGCGCTGGCCCGCCACAACATCGTCCGCCGCCGCGCGGCCGCGGACGGCGCCGAGGGCGGCAAGCCGTTCACCATCGTGGCGCTGACCGGCTCGGTCGGCAAGACCACCACCAAGGACCTGCTCAAGGCCCTGCTGTCCACGCTCGACGAGACCGTCGCGCCGGTCGGCTCGTTCAACAACGAGATCGGCCTGCCGCTGACGGCCCTGACCGTCAACGAGGGCACCCGCTACTTCGTCGCCGAGATGGGCGCCAACCACGTCGGCGAGATCGCGAGGCTGACCACCATCGCACCGCCGGACGTCGCCATCGTGCTCAAGGTGGGCGTGGCGCATCTGGGCGAGTTCGGCTCGGTCGAACGCATCGCGCAGGCCAAGTCCGAGATCGTGCGCGGCCTCGTGCCCGGCGGCACGGCCGTGCTCAACGCCGACGACGCGCATGTCGCCGCGATGGCCGCCATCGCCCCGGCCGACGTCGTGTGGTTCGGCGTGGACCCGGCCAACGCCGGCAGGGACGCGCTGACCGCGCGCGGTCTGACCACCGACGACCACGACCGCCCCTCCTTCGACCTCGTCGCCGCCGACGGCGCGGGCGCGCACGTGAGCCTCGGCATCCCCGGCGCGCACAACGTGATGAACGCGCTGGCCGCCGCCACCGTGGCGCGCATGCTCGGCATGGACCTCGACGACATCGCCCGCGTGCTCGGCGAGCAGCGCCGCATCAGCCCCCACCGCATGGCCGTCTCCACCGTCGAACACGACGGCGCGACCTTCACCCTCATCGACGACTCGTTCAACGCCAACCCCGATTCGATGCGCGCCGGCCTCGACGGCCTGGCCCGCTGGGGCGCCGGCGCCGATCCCGCGCCGTACCGCGTCGCCGTGCTCGGCGCGATGCTCGAGCTCGGCGGCGACGAGCGCGGCCTGCACCGATCGATCGGCGCGTACGCGGCCGGCCTCGGCCTGGACCGCATCGTCGCCGTCGGCTCCGCCTCGGACCCGGAGTTCGACGCGCTCGCCGAGTCGCTGGCCGAGGGCGCGCGCGAGGAGCTCGCCGGGCGCGGGGTGAACGACGTGCCGGTCGATTGGGTCCACGACGCCGATCAGGCCGACGAGCTCGTCACCGCCGTCGCGCGCGAGCACGCCGGCACGGTCGCCCTGCTCAAGGGGTCCCACGCCTCGGGACTGAGCGCGCTGGCTGAACGCTGGGCCCCCGCCGAGACCGCCAAGTAACCTGTCGTCCGACATGCCCCCGGGCGCGAAGGTCCGGGGGTCAAGAAACCAAGAAGAGGAAGATCCCAAGTGATTGCGCTAATCATAGGAATGCTGGTGACGCTGGTCGTCACGCTCGTCGGCACCCCGATGCTCATCCGTCTGGTGCACCGGCTCCACTACGGCCAGTACATCCGCCAGGACGGTCCGAAGTCGCATCAGGTCAAGCGCGGCACCCCGACGCTCGGCGGCGTGGTGATCAACATCGCCATCGTGCTCGGCTGGGGATCCTCCGCCCTCTACCGCTATCTGCACATGGGCGACGTGCCCTCCTGGTCCGCGGTGCTCGTGCTCTTCGCGATGCTCTCGATGGGTCTGCTCGGCTTCATCGACGACTTCGCCAAGGTGCGCAAGAAGCAGAGCGAGGGCCTGACGGTGCGCGGCAAGTTCATCGGCCAGTTCATCTTCGCCACCATCTACGCGGTGCTCGCCCTGATCATCCCGACCAAGAGCGGCTTCCCGAGCGCGCAGGCGGGCATGAGCTTCATCGAGCGCCCGTTCTTCAGCTTCGAGTTCGCCGGCCGCGCCGTCGCCATCGTCCTGTTCGTCGTGTGGGTCAACTTCCTGATGACCGCATGGACGAACGCCGTGAACCTGACCGACGGCCTCGACGGCCTGGCCGCCGGATCCTCGATGATCGCGTTCACCGGATACGGCGTCATCGCGTTCTGGGAGAGCTACCACCTCAGGGGCGCCGGCCACTCCGGCTACGCGTACGCCGTCTCCGACCCGCTCGACCTGACCATCATCGCCGTGTGCGCGGCCGTGGCCTGCATCGGGTTCCTGTGGTACAACACCAACCCGGCCACCATCTTCATGGGCGACACCGGCTCGCTGGCGCTGGGCGGCCTGTTCGCCGCGCTCTCCATCGCCACCCACACCGAGTTCCTCGCCGTCATCCTCGGCGGCCTGTACGTGATCGAGGCGATGAGCGACGTCATCCAGGTCGGCTACTTCAAGGCCACGCACAAGCGCGTGTTCAAGATGGCGCCGATCCACCACCACTTCGAGCTGTGCGGATGGCAGGAGTCCAAGGTCGTGGTCCGCTTCTGGATGATCGAGCTCATGTTCGTGCTCATCTCGCTCGTGATCTTCTACGGCGACTGGGCCACCCGCTCCGGTCTGCTCTTCGGCTGACCCGCCGCATCCGCATCTCGTAACCACACAGCCATAATCTCATAGGGACACAGAGGCAAAAGCATCATGGATATCAATGGCAAGACCGTAGTCATCGCCGGACTCGGCGTCTCCGGCACCTCGCTGGGCGAGGTCCTCAGGGAGCTCGGCGCCCACGTCATCGGCGTCGACGAGAGGAAGCCGACCGCGGATCTCGACTCCTTCGACAAGGTGGACTGGGATCGGGTCGACTACGTCATGTCGTCCCCGGTCTTCAACCCGCGCACCCCGTTCATCCTCGAGGCCCGGCGCCGCGGCATCCCGGTCATGAGCGAGGTCGAGTTCGCATGGCGTCTGCGCGTCGACTCGCGCCGCACCGGACGCCCGGCCGCGTGGATCGGCATCACCGGCACCAACGGCAAGACCTCCACCACCGAGATGACCTCGGTCATGCTCACCGCGTGCGGCTACGACGCGCCCACCGCCGGAAACATCGCCTCCGGCAACATGGCGATGTCCCTGTCGCGATGCGCCACCAACCCCGAGCACGACGTGCTGTGCGTCGAGCTGAGCTCCTTCCAGCTGCACTTCACCGACTCGCTCGCGCTCGACTGCGCGGCCATCACCAACATCGCCGACGACCACCTCGACTGGCACGGCGGCCGCGAGAACTACGCCGCCGACAAGGCCAAGGTGTTCCACCGCGCCAAGCGCGCCCTCGTCTACAACGCCGACGACCCCGTCGTGACCGCCAAGGCTCTCGCCGCCGAGCCCGCCGAGGGCTGCCGCAGGGTCGGCTTCACGCTCGGCGCGCCCGAGGCCGGCCAGATCGGCGTCGAGGACGGCTGGATCGTCGACAGGAGCGGCGTGGCCGGGGGAGAGCCCGGCGAGACCGTCAGGGTCGCGCCGATCGCCGAGTTCACGCATCTGACCGAGCCCGACGGCACCATCTACCCGCATCTGCTGGCCGACGCCCTGACCGCCCTCGCCCTCGTGCTCGGCTTCGGCGCCGACAGGGACAAGGCCCTCGAGGCGCTCAAGGGCTTCAGGCCCGGCGGCCACCGCATCGCCACCGTCGCCGCCACGAGGCCGGACGCCTCCGGCCGCGCCATCCGCTTCGTCGACGACTCCAAGGCCACCAACGCGCATGCCGCCAACGCCTCCCTGTCGAGCTTCGCCGACGGCTCCGTCGTCTGGATCGCCGGAGGCCTGGCCAAGGGCAGCCGCTTCGAGCACCTCGTCGCCGACAGGAAGGACACCATCAAGGCCGCCGTCATCATCGGCCGCGACCAGCAGCCGATGCTCGACGCGTTCGCCGCCTCCTCGCCCGAGACGCCGCTGACCGTCATCGACCCCGAGCCGAACGACGACGTGATGGCGCGCGCCGTCGAGGCCGCGGGATCCTACGCCGAACCCGGCGACGTGGTGCTCATGGCGCCCGCCTGCGCCTCCATGGACCAGTTCGTCTCCTACGCCGACCGCGGCGACAAGTTCACCGACGCGGCCAAGCGATGGGTGAATGCGCATGACGGACGCTGAGCGCCGTCCCTCGGGCCCGCAGAGCCTGCTCAACCCGCTGTGGTGCTACCACGGGTTCCGCATGTCCGTGCTGGGCCTGAGCGTCTTCGGCGTGATCATGGTCTTCTCCAGTTCCGCCGTGTCGGCCGCCTCGTCCGGCAAATCGCCGTTCACCGAATCGCTCAGCCAGGTGATGTTCTGCGTGCTCGGCCTCGTCTTCGGCTTCATCTGCTCCATGCTGCCGGTGCGCCTGTACCGGCGCTGGGGCTTCGCGGCCGTGGTCGTCGCCATGTTCCTGCAGCTGCTCACCTTCACGCCGCTCGGCGTCGGCCAGTACGGCAACAACGGCTGGATCGGCGTCGGCGGCGTCACGATCCAGCCGGCCGAGTTCGTCAAGTTCGCGCTGTGCATCTGGCTGCCCACGGCCCTGATCATCGCCAAGCGCAAGTACGATCGCGCCCGCACCTTCAAGGAGCAGCTCAAGGCGTACAGCGCGGCCGGCGGCGTGTACGGCGCGTGTCTGCTGCTCATCCTCGGCGGCAAGGACCTCGGCACCGCCATGATCATCGTGTTCATCGGCGTCGTGGCCTTCCTGATCGCCGGATTCCCGGGCAAGTGGATGGCCGCGCTCGTCGCGGTCATGGCCGTCATGGTGGTGGCCCTGATCGCCTCCAGCCCCAACCGCCGCCAGCGCGTGCTCGCCGCCTACAGCGAATGCTCGGCCGCGGACGCGCAGGGCATCTGCTTCCAGTCGATGCACGCGCGCTACGCGATCGCCTCGGGCGGTCTGCTGGGTCTGGGTCTGGGCAACTCGCGCGAGAAGTGGAACTACCTGCCCGCCGCGCACAACGACTTCATCTTCGCGATCATCGGCGAGGAGACCGGATTCCTCGGCTGCGCGATGGTGATCCTCATCTTCGTGATCCTCGGCTGGTGCCTGCTGTTCAGCGCGCTGCAGCTCAAGGACCGCTACAGCTCGATGGCCCTGATGTGCATCCTCGTGTGGCTCGTGGGCCAGGCGATGGTCAACATCGGCGTCGTCGTCGGCATCTTCCCGGTCTTCGGCGTGCCGATGCCGTTCATCTCCGCCGGCGGCTCGTCGATGATCATGTGCCTGGGCATCTCCGGCGTGGCGATGCGTCTGATGCGCCAGCAGGAGCAGATCAAGGCCGACGTCTCCAAGTTGTGAGTCGCGGCCTCGCACGGGCCGCGGGGCGACTATGCTCTAGGACCATGAAGCATATCGTCCTCGCCGGCGGCGGCACCGCCGGACACGTCAACCCGCTGCTCTCCGTCGCCGCCGCGATCGGCCGCATGGACCCCGACGCGAAGGTGAGCGTCATCGGCACCGCCGTCGGACTCGAGAAGGATCTGGTCCCGGCCGCCGGCCTCGAACTCGACACCATCGAGAAGGTGCCGTTCCCGAGGCGCCCCAACCTGTACGCCCTGAAGTTCCCGGGCAAGTGGGCCGCCGAGACGCGCAAGGTGCGCTCCATCCTCGAGGCCCGCGAGGCCGACGTGGTCGTCGGATTCGGCGGATACGCCTCCGCACCCGTCTACTCGACCGCCCACAGGATGGGCATCCCGATCGTCATCCACGAGCAGAACGCCCGCGCCGGCATGGCCAACAAGCTGGGCAGCCGCTGGGCCGAGTTCATCGGCACCGTGTACGACGGCACCGGCCTCAGACCCGCCAAGGGCGGCGAGATCGCACGCGTCGGCCTGCCGCTGCGCCCCGCCATCGCATCCCTCGTGACCAGACTCGAGACCGACCGCGCCGGCGCGCGCGCCGCGGCCGCCGCCGAACTCGGCGTCGACCCGGACCGCCCGCTCGTGCTCGTCACCGGAGGCTCGCTGGGCGCGGCGAGCCTCAACAGGGCCATGGCCGCCGCCTCCGGCGACGTCCTCAAGGCCGCGCAGGTCGTGCATCTGACCGGCAGGGGCAAATCGGACGAGGTCAGGAAACTCGTCGACGTCAACGCCGGCGCCGAGCACCTGACCGGCATCGGACCGGACTCGGCTGGCAGGGGCGACTACCACGTCGCCGAATACCTCGAGCGCATCGACCTCGCGTTCGCGTGCGCCGACCTCATCGTGTGCCGTTCGGGCGCCGGCACCGTCGCCGAGCTGACGGCGCTGGGCCTGCCCGCCGTCTACGTGCCGCTGCCGATCGGCAACGGCGAGCAGCGCTTCAACGCCCAGCCCGTCGTCGAGGCGGACGGCGGCCTCATGGTCGCCGACGCGGACCTGACGCCGGCGTGGGCGCGCGAGGAGGTGCCCGCCCTGCTGGCCGATCCCGAGCGACTGCGGTCCATGGGCGCGAACGCGTGGAAGTACGGCATCCGCGACGCCGCCGACACGATGGCCGGGCGCATCCTCGACCTCGCCTGAGGCGCCGGCCTGGCCCCGGGCCCTGTCACCGCATCCGACATAATGATTTAGGATTTGACTTTTCCTGCAAGGAGTACGTTTCCGTGACCGCAGACACCACTTCACCCATCATCCTCAACCCCGAGCACGCCGCGTTCGCCGACGACGAGACCGTCGACGCGCTGGGCGCCACGCATTTCATCGGCATCGGAGGCGCCGGCATGTCCGTCCTCGCCGAGATGCTGCACCAGCGCGGCGTGGCCGTGTCCGGCTCCGACCGCGAACGCAGCGCCAAGACGGACCGCCTCGAGGCCCTGGGCATCACGGTCGCCTTCGGCCAGCGGGCCGAGAACGTCGCCGGCGCGGACACCATCGTCTACTCGAGCGCGATCAAGCCGGACAACCCGGAGATCGTCGCCGCCCACGAGGCCGGCAAGCGCATCGTGCACCGCAGCGACATCCTCGCGCTGCTCATGCACGGCCGCCGCGCGGTCACCGTGGCCGGCGCGCACGGCAAGACCACCACCAGCTCGATGCTGGCCCACGTGCTCGAGCACTGCGGCGCCGACCCCAGCTACGCGATCGGCGGCTCCATCCAGGGCAGGGACGGCGCGGTCATCGACGGCGGCCACGTCGGCGGGGGAGAGGCCCTCGTCGCCGAGGCCGACGAATCCGACGGCAGCTTCGAGAAGTACCGTCCGCAGATCGCCGTCATCACCAACTGCGAGGCCGACCATCTCGACCACTACGGCGACGAGGCGCACTACCGCGCCGCCTTCGTCGAGCACGCCGGCCACGCCACCGGCCATATCGTCATCTGCGCCGACGACCCGAACGCGCTGGCCGTGCTGCTCGCGCTCGACCCCGCCGTCGCCGCGCACGCCGTCGCCTACGGCACCACGCCGGCCGACGACCCCGCGCTCGGGGGACTGAACGGCGCCGCGTACGTGCACATCGAATCCGAAAGCGAGTCCGCCGAGTCCGGCGCCGAGCACTTCACGCTCCATCTGCCGGCTGCCGTCACCGCAGGCGCCGACGTCGAACAGGCCGTCAGCCTCGAGGTGCCGGGTCTGCACAATGCGCGCAACGCCGCCGCCGCGATCACCGCGGCCGTGCTGCTGGGCGTCTCCCCGGCCGACGCCGCCGGCGCCATCGCGTCCTTCCGCGGCGCCGTGCGACGCTTCCAGATCAAGGGCGTCGTCAAGCAGGTCACCGTCGTCGACGACTACGCGCACCATCCCACCGAGATCGCCGCGCTGCTCGACGCCGCGCGCCGCCGCTACCCGCACAGCGTGATCCGCGTGCTCTTCCAGCCGCACCTGTTCAGCCGCACGAAGTTCTTCGCCCGCGAGTTCGCGCAGGCCCTGTCCAAGGCCGACGACGTCATCGTCACCGGCATCTACCCGGCCCGAGAGAAGCAGGCCGACTTCCCGGGCGTCGGCCCCGTGACCATCGTGCGCGAGGCGCAGGGCATGACCGGCGTGGAGTTCCGCGCCGTCGAGGACATGGAGCTGGCCGCCCGGATGATGGCGATGCGCGCCCACCACGGCGACGTCGTCTTCACCGTCGGCGCCGGCGACATCACCGACATGGGCGAGGTGATCCTCCACGCGCTCGAGGCGCATCGCGAAAGCTGCGACTGATGGCGGGCAGGGTCGTCAGCTCCGGCGGTGAGCCGGGACGCGGTCCGGAACGAGGCAACCGCGGACGGCTCGTCCGCCGCGCGCAGCCGTCGAAGCCGTCCCAGCCGCCGCGCCGCCAGCCGCGCAAGACCGTCTCCGGCTCGTCCGCCGATCCGTCGCGCTCCAAGCCGGGGGCGTTCGTCGATGCCCGCAGACTCAGCAGCGAGGACCTCGTCGCCAAGACGCTCCGGGAGAACTCCGGCACGCTGGGACTGGCCACCAGGCCCAAGGTCGTCGACTTCACCGCCAGGGCCAGGGAGCGCAAGCGCGCCGGGGTGCGGGCGATCGCCCTGCGCGCCGGGATCGCGGCGCTCGCCGTCGTCCTGGTCGTCGGATTGTGCTGGCTGCTGTTCCTCTCGCCGGCGCTGCGTCTTGACGCGTCGCAGGTCACGGTCACGGGCGCCAACAAGTGGGTGAGCGAGTCGGACATCCGCGACATCGTCGACGAGCAGACCGGCCGGTCGCTCGTGCTGGTCAACACCAGCGACATGACCGAGCGGATGTCGTCCATCCCGGGCGTCACCAGCGCCACGGCGACGAAGCGCTGGCCGCACGGCCTGGCCGTCGCCGTCGAATCGCAGCGTCCGGCGGCGATGCTCAAGGCGTCCGGCGGCGATTCGATGACCGCCGTCGACTCCAAGGCGCGCGTGCTCAACTCCGTGGCCGGGGCGTCGGTCGACGGCATCCCCGTGATCGAGGTGAAGGACGTGTCGGCGGGACTCAAACGCCGCGCCGTCAAGGAGGCGCTCAAGGTGCTGGACTCGCTGCCCGAGTCGATGCGCAACCGGATCACCAAGGTCACCGCCGCCACGCAGGACTCCATCACCACCCAGCTCGACGGCGGCAAGCACACGGTCGTATGGGGCGACTCCTCCCAGATGAAGCTCAAGAAGGCCGTCGTCGACAAGATCCTGTCCGACAAGAAGGTCATCGGCGACAAGACGGAGGTCGACGTCTCCGCGCCGCTGCGGCCGGTGCTGCGCTGAGACGCTGCCGGCGGCGCGTCCGCCCGTCGTCCGTTGTTCGCCGACGGCGTGAGCGACGCCGCCGATTTGCGTTCCGGTGCCGGACGGTTGTATGCTGAGGTGTCCGCCTGAATGGGCGGGGCTTGATAATTCAAGATTGGGGATGATCGGTTTCGACGGTGACCTGTTCGTCGCAGGGAAGCGTGCCGAGAACGCCGGGTCCGCTCGTGGATGCCCCCGGCAAAAAAATAAGTGCTAAATCTAACCGCACTGAGTTCGCTCTCGCTGCCTGAGCTTCGCGCCAGGATTAACCAGTGAGCAGCCGCTCCGTTCACTTCCCCTCGTCTTCGGGGGAATGCTGAGCGTCGTTTAGAGGACTTGCTGATACGGCTGAGCCTCAGGGCCGCATCGGGACTTTGACTGCGGATATGCTCGCCAACGGTCGTCTGCGACACAGTTGGGGGCAGAAAAACCGCCGCACGGCCAGCAGACTACGCACGTAGAAGACTGAGGGTACGGTCACCGGACCGGGGTTCAATTCCCCGCATCTCCACCATCACGAAGCGCCATCCCACCCGGGGTGGCGCTTTTTCGTATCCGTCCACATCGCCGAAGGAGGGCCGCGGCCACATGTTTCTTCTGCCCGAACAGCAGCTCGAGCGCTGCGAGCGCGTGATGCGGCAGCGCGTCGCGCCGCATATCCACACCGTTCTGTCCTCGTGCACGCTCCGGGCGTACGACAACCCCGGCGAGCCGGAGCCCTCGGGGGAGTTCCTCGCCCGTGCGCGCGCCGGAGCCGTCGCGTTCCGTCCGTTCGAGGTCCCCGGCGAGTGGGGCACCACATGGGGCACCACATGGTTCGAGGTGCGGGGCCGCGTCGATCCCGGGGCGGCAGCGGGGCGCGGGATCGAACTGCTCGTCGACTTGGGCTGGATCGACCGGTGGCCCGGATTCCACGCCGAGGGCCTTGTCTACCGTGCCGACGGCACCGCCGTCAAGGCCGTGAACCCGATGAACCACTGGGTGCCGCTCGCCGGCGCCGACGGGGCCACGGCCGTCGACCTCGACGGGGACGGCCGCTTCACCCTCTACATCGAGGCCGCCGCCAACCCGAACATCGCATGCGAGCCGTCGTTCGCACCCACCCGGCTCGGCGAGGGGCCGACCGGCCGGGTCGACCGTCCGCACACCCCGTACACGATGCGCCGCGTGGACGTCGCCGCGTTCGACGGGGACGTGTTCGCCTACCACATGGACCTCGAGACCGTCTCCTCGCTGATCCGCGAGCTCCACGACGACGATCCTCGCTACTGGCAGCTCGCCAAGGCGCTGCAGCGGTCGCTCAACGCCTACGACGAGCAGGACATCGCCGGCACGCTCGCCGCCGCACGCGCCGAACTCGCCGGCGTGCTGACCGAGCCGGCCTCCTCCAGCGCCATCGCCCACGTCGCCGTCGGCCACGCGCACATCGACTCCGCATGGCTGTGGCCCGTCAGGGAGACCCGGCGCAAGGTCGCGCGCACCGTCGCCAACGTGCTCGCCCTGATGGACGAGGACCCCGACCTCACCTACGCGATGAGCTCCGCCCAGCAGTACGCATGGCTCGAGGAGGGCCATCCCGACCTCTTCGCACGGCTGCGCGCCCGCGTCGCCGAGGGACGGTTCGTCCCCGTGGGCGGCATGTGGGTCGAATCCGACGGCATGATGCCCGCCGGGGAGTCGCTGGTCCGCCAGATCACGTTCGGTCGCCGCTACTTCGGGGAGCGCCTCGGCGTCGAGCCCCGCGGCGTATGGCTGCCGGACAGCTTCGGCTACAGCGGCGCGTGGCCGCAGATCGCCCGCCGCGCCGGATTCGACTGGTTCCTCACGCAGAAGATCTCCTGGAACGACACGACCCGGTTCCCGCACCACTCGTTCCTGTGGGAGGGTGTCGACGGCACGCGCATCCTCGTCCACTTCCCGCCGTCCGACACGTACGCCTCGACCGTGGAGATGCACGAGCTCATGCACTCGCAGCGCAACTTCCTCGACAAGGACCTGTCGCGCAACGCGATCCTGCTGTACGGCCACGGCGACGGGGGAGGCGGCCCCACCCGCGAGATGGCCGCGCGCATCCGCCGCGCCCGGAACCTCGCCGGCGCCCCCAAGGTCGACTTCGGCACGCCCGACGAGCTGTTCGACCGCGTCCGCCGCGACATCGTCGACGACGCGCGCGGCGAGACCCCCGTATACCGGGGCGAGCTGTACCTGGAGCTGCACCGCGGCACACTGACCTCCCAGCAGGACATGAAGCGCGACTGCCGTGCGGAGGAGGCCCTGCTGCGCGAGACCGAATACCTGTGCGCCGCGGCCCGACTCAAGGACCCGACGTACGCCTACCCGCGCGGGGAGCTGGAGCGCATCTGGAGGACGCTGCTCCTCAACCAGTTCCACGACATCCTGCCCGGTTCCGCCATCGCCTGGGTGCATCGCCGGGCCCGCGCCGAATACGCGCGCGACCTCGCCCGGCTGCGCGACCTCGCCGCGGGGGCCGGGGCGGCCATCGCCGCCGCCGAACCGTCCGACCGCATCGTGAGGGGCGCGGTGATCGTCCCGTATGCGCGCGACCACGGCGACGCGTGGACGGTCATGTCCGCGCGCGACCTCGCCCGCGCCGGCGCATCGGAGCCGGTCACGCCCGTGCGCATCGCACGCGACGACGCCGGGACCACACTCGACAACGGGATCCTCGCCGTACGCGTCGAGGCCGACGGCACCGTCTCCTCGCTCGTCGACCGACGCTGTGGGCGCGAGCTCGTGCCCGAGGGCGCCCGGCTGGGCCGCTACGAGCTGCTGCGCGACGAACCGTCCCAGTGGGATGCGTGGGAGATCCAGCGTGACGCGCTCCTCACCGCCGCCGCGCTCGCCGGCTCCTCGATCGTCGACTCGCGTTCCGAACCGGACGGCGCCGCGAGCGTCGAGACCCGCGCCGAGGCCGAGGGCGTCGTCATCCGCACCCGCATCACGCTGCGCCCGGGCGCCGACTCGCTCGACTTCGCCGCCGACGTGGACTGGCATGCCGACGAGCGCTTCCTCAAGGTCGATCTGCCGGTGGCTCTGCTTGCCGACCGCGCCCAGTACGAGTGTCAGTATGGTCTGGTCGAGCGTCCGGTCGCCGGGAACACGCGGTCCGACGAGGCCATGTTCGAAAGCTGCACGCACCGCTTCGTGCGCGTTGCCGAGTCGGGCTACGCGGCCGCCGTCGTGAACGCCTCCACGTACGGCTCCGATGTGAGCCCCATCCGCGGGGACGCCCCGTACGGTGCCGGACGCGGCGTCATGGTGCGCCTGTCCCTGCTCTCCGCGCCGCGCTTCCCCGATCCGGACACGGACCGGGGAAGACACGCGTTCGCATGGTCCGTCCTCGCGGGAGCCGGCATGGACGCCGTACTGGCCGAGGCGGCGAGGCTCAACTGTCCCGTCGTCGGCGAACTGCCCGCGTTCGCCCCGCCGGTCTCGCTCGGCGACGTGTCCGGCGTCGTCGCGCTCGATTGGGTGAAGCTCGCCGACGACGGCTCCGACGATCTCGTCGTGCGTCTGTACGAGGCCGCGGGAGGCGCCGCGTCCGCCGTGCTGCACGTGGACGCGGCGCTCGCCGGGGCGACGGTGCGCGAGGTGAACCTCCTGGAGGAGCCCGAGCTGCCCGACGACCTGCCCCGCGCGCTGGCCGGGGGAGAGGACGCCGTCCCGGCCGAGGGCGCCGCCCTGACGTTCGCGCCGTTCCAGCTGGCCACGCTGCGCATCCGCCGCGCGTGACCATGCCCGGCTGTCCGCTTGATCGGGGTATCCGGCCGGAGGAACGCGAGAAGCGCCGCCCCTCCCGAGGGGAGGAACGGCGCTTCTTCTCATCTCCGAGGCATCTATGCGTCCCGGAACCGGGGCAGGCCGTCGGGTCAGACTCGTCGGCTCAGGCGCGCTTGCCTTCGAGCAGCCTGTAGCCGAAGCCCATGATGAGGACGTAGAGGCAGCCGACGGCCATGACGAGGATGCCGCCGAACTGGCCGGCCGCGTCGGCCGCGACGCCCATGACCGGCGGGAAGATCGCGCCGCCGATCAGGCCCATGAGCATGAGTCCCGAGATCTCGTTCTGACGGTCCGGACGGTACATGAGCGCGTGGGACAGGAACAGGGAGAACACGTTCGAGTTGCCGAAGCCGACCAGCGCGACCGCGGTCCAGAACAGCCACACCGGCGGGTTGTCCGTAACGAGCGTGAACGCGGCGAAGCACACGGCCGACAGGGTCATGATCACGCCGCACACGCGCAGGCCGACCTTGTTGCTGATCTTCTGCAGGACGATGCCGCCGGTGAAGCAGCCGATCATACGGGCGATGAAGTACACCATCGTGGCGGTGGCGGCGATCTCGGTGAACTGGTCGCCGGTGTGCTCGGTCAGGATGCGCGGCGCCTGCGCGTTGATGCCGACGTCGACGCCCACGTGCGCCACGATGCCCAGGAAGCACAGGAACACGATGGCGTCGGAGAACAGGAGCTTGAAGCAGCGGCCGATGGTGGTGGTGCCGGCGTCGGGGGCGGGCTCGTCGATCTTGTCGAAGGCGAGCAGGATGTAGCCGACGATGCCGATGACGAAGTAGATCACGAACAGGATCCACCACATGCCGAGCTTGGTGGCGCCCCAGATGGCGATGTAGGGGGCGAACAGGGAGGCGAAGGCCTTGACGAACTGGCCGGTGGTGAGGGTCGAGGCGAGCTTGTCGCCCTTGACGAACACGGTCAGCAGGGGGTTGAGGGAGACCTGCATCAGGGTGTTGCCGATGCCCAGGAACGCGAAGGACGCGACGATCAGGACCAGTCGCGCGGTGCCGGACAGGACCGTGTAGGCGATGATCGGCAGGGCCATGGCCACAAGGGTGACGAGGATGGACCACAGGACGGTTTTGCGGCGGCCGATTTTGTTCATCAGCATGCCGGTGGGCACGGAGAAGATCAGGAACCAGAAGAACACCATCGTGGTGAACAGGTTCGCGGTGCCGTCGGCCAGGTTGAACTCGCCCTTGACGTAGTTCGTCGCGGTGCCGACGAGGTCGACGAAGCCCATGACGAAGAAGGCGAACATCACCGGGAGGATCTTGGCGAATCCGGCGTTGCCGGTCTTGGTGGTTTCGTTGCTCATTAGAAATTCCCTTTTTCTACTGCTTGTTAATGAGACGGACGAAATTGCCGTTGCTTGGTTGTCGTTCAGTTATCGATATTCAGTTATGAGCGGCGTCCCGCACCCGAAAGGGCATGGCTCGCGCCGGGAGTCCGGTCGTATCGGTGTGAATCCGGGACGCCGTTGTCCCGGCGCAAGCCATGCCCCTGGGGGAGAGGGGTGCCGAAAATCGAAAATGCGGTGAGACCGCAATCGTCCCGCATGGCCGCCGCGTTCACATCGGCCATGCGGGACGAAATGGGGGATCGGCTTACTTGCCGGCCTCGGCCAGGTAGTCGGGCATCTGGGCCGGGTACTCCGGCCAGGCGCCGGCCTGGGTGCACACGAAGGCGGCGGTGTTGACGGCCGTGCGGTGCGCCTCGGACAGGGAGTCGCCCAGCAGGGTGCGGGCGGTGAACGTGCCGGAGAAGGAGTCGCCGGCGCCGACGGTGTCGACGACCTCGACGCGCGGGGTGTCCACGGTGGAGATCTCGCCGTTCTTGGAGATGATCGTGGAGTAGGCGGAGCCTGCGGTCAGGATCACGTAGTCGAGATCGTACTGCTCGAGGAACCAGCGGGAGGCGTCATCGCCGGAGGTGCCGCGGATGTCGAACATGTCGCGCAGGAGCAGCAGCTCCTCGTCGTTGATCTTGAACACGGTGGCGTAGCCGAGCAGCTCCTCGATGAGCTCCTTGGAGTAGTGGTCGCCGCGCAGGTTGATGTCGAAGAACTTCATCGCGCCCGGCTTGGTGTGCTTGAGCAGCTCGGTGATGGTGGCGTGGGACTCCGGGGAGCGCAGGGCCAGGGTGCCGTAGCACACGGCGTCGGCCTGCTTGACGACGTCGATGAGCTGCTTGGTGTACAGGATGTGGTCCCAGGCCACGCCCTTGACGATGGTGTACTCCGGGATGCCGTTGCGCAGCTCGACCTCGACGGTGGAGGTCGGCCAGGCGTTGCGCTGGATGACGGCGTGGATGCCGGCCTTGGCGGTCTCGGCGAGCAGCTCGTCGCCGAGCTCATCCTCGCCGACGGCGGAGATGGAGTAACCGTCCGCGCCGTTCATCATCGCGTGGTAGGCGAAGTTGACGGGGGCGCCGCCGGCGCGCTTGCCGGTGGGGAGCATGTCCCACAGAAGTTCGCCGAGGGAGAGAACGATGGGCTTGGACATGGTGGGTTCCTTTCCTTTGTGGTGGTTTTTCCGTTTGGGAAATCTTGGTGGTCCGGGGCGTTGCGCCCCGGGGCGGCTAGCTCAGATCGAAGAACATCGACGGATGGTCCAGGAACTGGGTGACCGCTATGGCCGAGGCGCCGCACACGATGGCGTCGGTGGACATGGTGGACAGCGTGATCTCGGTGGAGTCGTAGATCTCGGGGATCGAGCGCCTGCGCACCGTGGCGAGCACCTCGTCGAGGAACGTCGCCCCGGCTTCGGAGACGATGTCGCCGATGATGATGTGGCTGGGGTTGAAGGCGTTGAAGATGTTGACGCAGCCGTATCCGACGTAGCGGGCGATGCGCAGCACGAGTTCGCGGGCCCGCTCGTCGCCGTCGCGCTCCAGCGCGAACAGCGCGCGCGCCGCCTCCGCGTTGGACATGTCCCGCACGCCGGGCACGAGGATGCCGTCCTCGATGAGCATCTCGTGGATGGCGGGGGTGGAGCAGTACCGTTCGAGGCAGCCGACGTTGCCGCAGTCGCAGGGCCTGCCGTTCACGTCGATCGACACGTGGCCGATCTCCGTGGCGGCGCCGAGCGCGCCGTTGACGATGTGGCCGTTGTCGATGACGCCCAGTCCGACGCCCTCGCCGACGAGGTAGTACGCCAGATTGGTGTCGCCGTGCGACTTCGGGTCGAACAGGTAGTGGGCCAGGGCCCCGGCCCGCGCGTCCTGCTCGATGAACACGGGCACGGAGAAGGCGTGGGCGAACTCGTCGATGAAGTTCACGTCGCGCCACCCCTGCATGGACGAGACGACGGCGGTGTAGCCCTCGTCGCGCATGTAGGGGCCGGGGATGGCCATGCCGATGGCGAAGACGCGCCTGTCGGCGGCCATCAGGCACTCGATGCGCCGGTGCAGCAGCCGCACGGCGTCGTCGATGGTGTCGTTGGTGACCGGGGGCATGTCCTCGACGCTCAGTGTGTTGCCGCACAGATCGAACACGCCGATCTGCACGAGGGACCGGGCGAACTTGACGCCGATGACGTGGAAGCGCGTGGTGTCGAGTTCGAGTCCGATGGACCGGCGGTTCTTCTCGCCCTCCATGTCGCCGGTCTCCGCGATCGCGCCGGCCTCGATGAGCTGGGCGGTGATCTTGGTGATGGCGGCGGGGGTGAGGCCCAGCGCCTTGGCGATCTGGGCGCGCGAGCTGACGCCGTTGTGGTAGAGGTGCTGCAGAATCCGGGAGCGATTGAACTCGGCGAGTGATGCCTGGGATGCGGTGGCGGCGTTTCTGCCGTTGTTCATGCCTGACACCTCCTTGCGTCGCTCGTCACTGATGGTCCGTATCGTCCTTGAAGTCTGAACTTGCTTAGATGTTAACGCGGTTAATGTATGAAGGCAATTAAGACACGCCGGGTGCGTCGTCGGCTACGATGAAGCCATGACGATGATCGAGATAGCCGTCCAGGACGTCGCCGGAGCCAGGATCGCCGCCGAGGAGGGCGCCGACCGCATCGAGCTGTGCGTCGCGCTGGGCGCGACCGGCGGCCTCACGCCGAGTCCGGGGCTGATCGCAGCCTGCGCCGTCGTCGGCGTGCCGCAGGGCGTGCAGGTCCTCATCCGCCCCCGCGCCGGCTCCTTCGTGTTCGACGCCGACGAGAAGGCGGTCCAGCTCGACGACGTGCGCATGGCCGTGCGCGCCGGGGCCCGCGGCGTCGTGGTCGGCGGCCTGACTCCCGAGGGGGCGGTCGACGCGCCGTTCGCGGCCGCGCTGGCCGACGCCGCACGGGCGGAGGGTCGCGCGGCCGGCCGCGACGTGCAGGTCACCTTCCACCGCGCCTTCGACATGGTGCCCGACCGCGCCGCCGCGCTGGAGACGCTCGTCGGACTGGGGTACACGCGCGTGCTCACCTCCGGCGGCGCCCCGCGCGTGCCCGAGGGGCTCGACGAGCTGCGCGCGCTCTCGGCCCTCGCCGCGGGGCGCATCCAGATCGAGGCCGGGGGAGGGCTGACGCCCGAGTCGATCCCCGCGGCGAGGGCGACCGGCGTGGACGCGCTGCATCTGTCCGCCAAGCGGCTCGTCCCTGCCGAGGGCGGTCCCGGCGGTGGCGGCGGCGCCCCGATCGAGGTCACCGACCGCGACGTGGTGCGCGCGGCCGTCGCGCTCGCGCACGCGCTCTAGCGCCGGCGGCGGAGTCGTTTCCGGTGGGGCGGCGCCGCCGGATGAGGCTCCAATGTAAACGATGTTGTCATAATGTGTAAAACCGCATGATCGTGCGGTTTTTGATGTATCGACATGCATCTGTGAACGATGACACGCTGTTAATGCAAAGATAGTTGACATAGGTTTTCCGACCCTTTAAAGTTACCTGTAGTTGCCACGAAGGAGTGGTGACACCCAACTCGAAGAGGAGCGGAAACAATGTCATACAAGAAGCGACTGATTGCGGGAGCGGCGGCCGTCGCCGCCATGGCCATGGGCCTCGCCGGCTGCGGGTCCGACGCCAACGGCAACGCCTCCGACGATTCGTCCGACGGCGGCGTGGTGAACATCACCTACATGCACCGCCTTCCCGACAACGACGGCATGGTGCTCGTCAAGGACATCGTCGCCAAGTGGAACAAGGAGCATCCGAACATCCAGGTCAAGGCCACCAAGTTCGACGGCAAGGCCTCCGAGATGATCAAGAAGCTCGAGACCGACGTCAAGAACGACAACGCGCCCGATCTGGCGCAGGTCGGCTACGCGGAGCTGCCCGAGGTCTTCACCAAGGACATGCTTCAGGACGTCAGCGAGTACGCCGAGCAGTACAAGGACCACTTCGCGTCCGGCCCGTACTCCCTGATGCAGGTCGGCGGCAAGTACTTCGGCCTGCCGCAGGACACCGGCCCGCTGGTCTACTTCTACAACAAGGCCGAGTTCGACAAGCTCGGCATCAGCGTGCCGAAGACCGCCGACGAGATGGTCGAGTCCGCCAAGAAGGCCGCGGCCGCCGGCAAGTACATCATGTCCTACCAGCCCGATGAGGCCGGCAACATGATCTCCGGTCTGGCGGGCGCCTCCGGCGGCTGGTACAAGGTCGTCGACGACGCGTGGGTCGTCGACACCGAGACCGACGGCTCCAAGGCCGTCGCGGATCTCTACCAGCAGCTGCTCGACGCGAAGGCCGCCACCACGAACGCCCGCTGGGACGCGTCCTTCGACGCCTCGCTGCAGGACGGCTCGCTGATCGGCACCGTGGCCGCCGCATGGGAGGCGCCGCTGTTCATGGGCTCCGCCGGCGACACCGGCGCGGGCGACTGGCAGGTGGCCCAGCTCGGCGACTGGTTCGACAACGCGGGCAAGACCGGCCCCGACGGCGGCTCCGGCGTCGTGGTCCTGAAGAACTCGAAGCACCCGAAGGAGGCCATGGAGTTCCTCGACTGGTTCAACACGCAGGTCTCCGACCTCGTCTCGCAGGGCCTCGTGCCGGCCGCCACCACCGAGGACGCCGAGACCCCCGAGGACTGGTCGAAGTTCTTCGGCGGCCAGGACATCATGGCCGAGTTCAAGACCGCGAACAACAACATGGGCGACTTCACCTACATGCCGGGCTTCTCCGCCGTCGCCACCGCGATGAACGAGACCGCCGCCAAGGCCGTCGACGGCTCCGGCAAGGTCGAGGACATCTTCTCCGTGGCGCAGAAGACCTCCATCGACACGCTGAAGAACCTCAACCTGTCCGTCAAGGAGTAGCGCGGCACCACGCCGACCGGGCCTTTCCCGGCAGGTGACGGGCGTCGCGACGCCATCGGAAGGAAAGGCCGGAGTCCGGGGCTCCGGCCTTTCCTCGTGACGCGCCCCCACATCCATCGCATCCTCATCACACACATCCCGTCCGAAAGCAAAGGTGCTTCCATGACCACCACCACGCATGCGGCGAACGCGGCGGGGGACCGCAGGTCCTCCAAGCCGAAGCGCTCCGACGCCGCCAAGCGCGAGCACCGCACCGGCTGGGCCTTCATGGCCCCGTTCGCCATCCTGTTCGCGCTCGTGTTCATCCTGCCCATCTTCTGGGCCATCTACTCCAGCTTCTTCCGCCAGGTCGCCGAGGGCGGCGGCGCGTACGGCGGCGGCAAGCTCGTCAACAAGTTCGTCGGCCTGCAGAACTTCCAGTACGTCGTCACGTCCGCCACGTTCTGGTCCGGCATCGGGCGCGTGCTGCTCTACACGCTCATCCAGGTGCCGGTCATGATCATCGCCGCGCTCGTGCTGGCGATGCTGCTCGACTCGTACATCGTCAAGCGCGTCACCGTGTTCCGCCTCGGCTACTTCCTGCCGTACGCCATCCCCGGCATCGTCGCGTCGATCATCTGGGTGTTCCTGTACAACGGCCAGATCTCGCCGATCGTCAAGGGGCTCGCCGCGATCGGCGTCAACGTCGACTTCTTCGCCAAGAACATCGTCATCGGCTCGATGGCCAACATCACCACCTGGACGTTCACCGGCTACAACATGCTGATCTTCCTCGCCGCGCTGCAGGCCATCCCGCACGACCTGTACGAGGCCGCGCGCATCGACGGCGCCAACGGCCTGCAGATCGCGTGGCACATCAAGCTGCCGAACGTGCGCGCCGCCGCGCTGCTCGCCATGCTGCTGTCGATCGTCGGCACCATCCAGCTGTTCAACGAGCCCGAGATCATGTCCGTGTCCGACCCGAGCATCTCCAAGTCGTTCACGCCGATGATGATGGCGCTCTACACCTCGCGCGGCACCCTCACCCCCAGCGGCGACGGACCCGCCTCGGCCATCGCCATCGTCATGGCGCTGATCGCCGGCGTGCTCGCCGCGCTCTACGCACTCGCCGAAAGGAAGGTGAACGAGCAATGAGCGCAACCACCCCCATGACCCGCCAGGAGCGCGAGGCGAGGCGCGCCCGCCGGAAGGCCGACCGCATCCGAGACCTGCACGCCAACGACCTGCCGCGCTCCATGCAGCCGTCGGCGGCCGTCAGGATCGTCACCATCGCCGCGCTGGTGATCACGCTGATCTACTTCCTGTTCCCGATCTACTGGGCGATCATCGCGTCCACGAAGACGCCGAGCCAGATGACCGGCAGCAACGGCCTGTGGTTCGCGGTCGGGATCGACCAGCTGCCGAACGCGATCGCCGCCAACTACTCCAAGCTGCTGGGCTGGACGCGCGGCAACTTCTGGCGCTGGGTCCTCAACTCCCTGATCTACTCCGGCGTCTCCGCCGCCGTGGGCACGCTCGTCGCCGTCATGGCCGGCTACGCGACCGCCAAGTTCAACTTCCGCGGCAAGAACCTCGCCATCGGCGTCATCATGGGCTGCATGCTCATGCCCGCCGCCCTGCTGACCATTCCGCAGTACTCGATCTTCCACGCGATGCACCTGACCGACACGATGCTCGCCGTCATCATCCCGTGCTGCGTCTCGCCGTTCGGCTTCTTCCTCGGCCGCGTGTACGCGCAGACCTCGGTGCCGAACGAGCTGCTCGAGGCCGCGCGCATCGACGGCGCCAGCGAGGCGAGGATCTTCTTCACCATCGTCCTGCGGATCCTCGCGCCCGCGATGGTGACGATCTTCCTGTTCCTGTTCGTCGCGACATGGAACAACTTCCTGCTGCCGCTCATGATGATCTCCGCCGACACCCTCAAGCCCGTCACGCTCGGCCTGTACGGCATGGTCTCGCTCGCCACGTTCAACGACCGCGGCGCCCTGATGATGGGAGCCCTCCTCGGAGTCCTGCCCGTCATCGTCCTCTTCCTCGGCCTCCAACGCTACTGGCAGGCCGGTCTCGCCGCCGGATCCGTGAAAGGCTGAGCCGTGAAGCGGACAGTCCGGTGGACTGTCCGTAGGCTCAGCCCGAGTGAGGCGAAAGCCGAGCGAGGGCAGGATTGAGTCTCGCGCGTAGCGCGAGTCGATAATTGCAGGGCCGGAGGAGACGCCGTGAAGCGGACAGTCCGAAGGCCGGTCCGTAATTGCACAAAGGAGTACAAGACATATGACCACCGGACGATTCACCCTTCCCACCGAGGAGAACTTCGCCGAGAAGACCCGCGAGCTCGCCGAGCTGTGGGGGGCCGACGCCATCCGCAACTCCGACGGCACGCACCTCGACGACGCGGTGCTCGCCCTCGGCAAGAAGGTGTACAGCGCCTACTTCCCGACGCGCGCCCACAACGAGTGGATCACGCTGCACATGGACGAGACGCCGCAGGTCTACCTGATGACCCAGCGCGTGCTCGCCGAGTCGGACACGATCTCCATCGACCTGATGAGGACGTTCTACGCCGAGC
The DNA here is from genome assembly GCF_018555385.1 of Bifidobacterium santillanense. Lineage (GTDB taxonomy): Bacteria > Actinomycetota > Actinomycetes > Actinomycetales > Bifidobacteriaceae > Bifidobacterium > Bifidobacterium santillanense. The sequence continues at coordinate 551,674 of NZ_JAFEJS010000001.1, read as the reverse complement.
AGCTCACCCCGAACTACGACGCCTCGCCGGCGAAGTACTGGGAGGTCGTCGACCGCACCACCGGCCGCGCCGTCGACCCGGTCGATTGGAGCGTCGACGCCTCGGCCGGCTCCGTCACCGTCATCAACGCCGTGCCGATGCACGAGTACACCGTCTCGTTCCTCGCCTACATCATCTGGGATCCGGTGGAGATGTACAACCACCTGACCAACGACTGGGGCGACAAGGAGCACGAGATCCCGTTCGACATCTACCATCCCGCCACGCGCCGGTTCGTGTTCGACACGTTCGCCAAGTGGCTCGAGGACAACCCGGCCGTCGACGTGGTGCGCTTCACCACGTTCTTCTACCAGTTCACGCTGCTCTTCGACCAGCGGCACCGCGAGAAGATCGTCGACTGGTTCGGCAGCGCCTGCACCGTCTCGCCGGCCGCCCTCGACGACTTCGAGCGGCACTACGGCTACCGTCTGCGCCCCGAGGACTTCGTGGACGAGGGCTGCTACAACTCCGCCTGGCGCGTGCCCGGCAGGCACCAGCGCGACTGGATCGACTTCCTGTCCGGCTTCGTGCGCGAGAACGTCAAGCGCCTCGTCGACATGTCGCACGCCGCCGGCAAGGAGGCGATCATGTTCCTGGGCGACCAGTGGATCGGCACCGAGCCGTACAAGGAGGGCTTCGGCGACCTCGGCCTCGACGCCGTGGTCGGCTCGATCGGCGATGGCACCACCACCCGCATGATCGCCGACATCCCGGGGGTCAGGTACACCGAGGGGCGCTTCCTGCCGTACTTCTTCCCCGACACGTTCCACGAGGGCAACGATCCGAGCATCGAGGGACTCGACAACTGGCGCAAGGCGCGGCGCGCCATCCTGCGCTCGCCGATCGACCGCATGGGCTACGGCGGCTACCTGTCGCTGGCCGCGAAGTTCCCCAAGTTCGTCGACACCGTCACGCACATCGCCGACGAGTTCCGCGACATCCACGAGCGCACCGGAGGCGAGGCCGCCGAGGGCGAGCTCAACGTGGCGATCCTCAACTCGTGGGGCGCGATGCGCTCCTGGATGGCGTTCACCGTCGCGCACGCGCTGCCCAACAAGCAGACGTACTCCTACTACGGCCTGCTCGAGGCGCTCTCCGGCATGCGCGTCAACGTGCGGTTCATCAGCTTCGCCGACGTGCTCGAGCACGGCATCGACCCGGACGTCGACGTGATCATCAACGGAGGCCCGGTCGGCACCGCGTTCTCCGGAGGCGACGTGTGGCGGGACTCCAAGCTGCTCGAGACCATCCGCTCCTGGGTGCGCGCCGGCGGCGCGTTCGTCGGTGTCGGCGAACCGACCGCCGTGGCCGGATGGCAGGGCGGACGCTTCTTCCAGCTCGCCGACGTGCTCGGCGTCGACGAGGAGCGCTTCCAGACGCTGTCCGTCGACAAGTACTTCCCGCCGGTCACGCCCGACCACTTCATCACCGCCGACGTGCCGGTCGATCCGGCCGCGCGCGAGGCGTGGGAGAGCGCAGGATACCGCGCGCCCCTGAGCGGCTGCGGCGGAGGCCAGGGCAGGGCGCCGCTGGGCGGCATCGACTTCGGCGAGCCGATCCCCAACACCTTCCCGATCGACGAGGACGTCACGCTGCTGCGCGCCGACGGCGGTCAGGTGCAGCTCGCGGTCAACGAATACGGCAGAGGACGCGGCGTGTACGTGTCCGGACTGCCGTACTCGGCGGCCAACGCGCGCCTCCTGGAACGCATCCTGTTCCATGCGAGCCGCAACGAGGACCGCTACGCCGCGTTCAGCTCCACGAACCCCGAATGCGAGGTGGCCCACTTCGCCGGACGCCGCATCTACTGCGTGGTCAACAACACCGACCGCCCGCAGACCACCGACGTGACGCTGCCCGACGGCTCGTCGGAGCGTTTCGATCTGGAACCCAGCGCCATCGCATGGCGCGACTGCTGACCGAAAGGAGAGAAAACACCATGACCGCTGAACCGACGCATGCAACGGCGCATGCGGAGCAACGGCGATGGCTCGTCGGCGTGGACGTCGGCGGCACGAAGATCGAGGCCGCGCTCGTGGATCCGGACAGCGAGGTCCGCTCCACGGCGCGCGTGCCCGCCAGACGCGGCGAGGACAACCTCGTCGAGGACGTCGTCGCCGTCGTGCGCGAGGTCGCGGGCTCGAGGCTCGCCGACGTCGCGGCGGTGGGGATCGGCACGCCCGGCCGTGTCGAGAACGACGCCGGCATCGTCGAGCACATCGTCAACCTCGACGTCGAGGCCGTCGCGCTGGGGCCGCGTGTGAGCGGGGCGATCGGCGTGCCCGTCCACGTCGAGAACGACGTGAACGCCGCCGCCCTCGGCGCCGCCCGGCTGCTGCCCGAGGCGCGGGGGGACGGCGTCGTGACCTTCCTCAACTTCGGGACCGGGCTCGCGGCCGGCGTCATCGTCGACGGCGAGCTGTGCCGGGGCGCCAGCGGCGCGCTCGGCGAGGTCGGGCACATCCCGGTCGATCCGAACCGATTCGACTGCCCGTGCGGCCAGCGGGGATGCCTGGAGACGGTGTGCTCCGGCGCGGCCGTGGCCAAGCTGTGGCCCGTGGCCGGGGGAGAGGCGGCGATGCCCGACCTCATCATCCGGGCCGCGCAGGGCGAGGTGGAGGCGTGCCGCGTGCTCGGCATGGTCAAGCACGCCATCGGCGACGTCATCCAGATCGTCGTGCAGGCGCTGGACCCGGACGTGATCATCATCGGCGGCGGCATGTCCCGCACCGGCGAGCCGCTGATGCGGGTGATCGAGGACGAGCTGTCGGCGCGCGAGGAGCCCTGCCCGTTCCTCAGGGGTCTGCATCTGGCCGATCGTCTGCGTCTGGCGCCGGCGGACGCGCCGCTCGGGGCGCTGGGCGCGGCGCTGTCTGCGGGGCCGGCGGCGCTTTCGGTCTGATCCCGCGTCCGGGGCCTTCCCATGCCATCCGGGGCCCCTATGACCCTATGCCTCCTCGAGATGACGCAGCACCACGTTGATCGCCGCGCCGCGCAGCGCGATGCCGGCGCCGCACTGGCAGCGGCGGATGGTGGTGCGTTCGTGGAACTTGGACTGGGTCATCGCGTCCAGCCGCTGCTGCGCCGCCTCGAGGAACGCGTTGTTGACCACGTCCGCCGGCCCGCACAGGCAGATGTCCGTCACGTCGAGCAGTCCGACGGGCATCGCCATCGCCGAGGCGAAGTACTCGCCCGCCTCGTGGATGATGGACGCCTGAGTCTCCTCGTCGGCGCCGATCATGCGCTCGCGCAGCGCCGGCGCCGAGATCAGCATCTCCATGCAGCCGCGCTTGCCGCACGGGCAGTCGGGGCCGTGCTCCGGATCGAGGGAGATGTGCCCGATCTCGCCGCCGGCGTGATGCTCGCCGACGACCGGCACGTCGTTGATCAGCGTGGCGGAGCCGATGCCGCGGTCGAGCTTGACGAACATGAGGTTAGGTCCGCCCTGGCCGAAGAACCGCTCGGTGAGCATCGCGCACATCACGTCGTTGGCCACGGTGACGGGGACCGTGAACCTGGTCTCCAGAATGGTCCTCAGATCCACGTCGTGCCAGCCGAGCGCCGTGGATTCGCGCACGACGCCGTCGCACACCACGCCGGGCAGACCGATTCCGATGCCGATGACGGTGTCCGAGTCGAGGTCGGCGCGCAGCTGGTCGACGAGCTGGACGATCGCGTCCACGTCGATGCGGTTGTCCGGGCCGAGCGCGATCTCCATGTGCTGGTGCGTGACGCCCAGCAGATCGGTCACGGCGCCCTGGATCAGATACGCCTGCGACAGGTCGATGCTGATGATGCGCAGCCGGGTCGTGTCCACGCTCAGCAGCGTGGCGCGCTTGCCCTTGCCGGTGGCGGGGGAGACGTGGCCGTTCTCGCGGATCAGCCCCTCGTCGAGCATGTCGTTGACGACGTCGGACACGGCCACGCGCGACAGGCCGGTCAGACGGCCGAGCTCGGCGCGCGAGCACTGGTTCGAGGGGAACAGCAGGTTGAAGATGAGCGCGCGGTTGAGCCGCCGCACATCGGAGGGGCTGGCCTTGGTCGTCCGGCCCGGGGTCCGCAGGGGGAGCGAACCTGTGTACGCCTGATCGGGCATGATGCCACCTTCCTCGACATGCCGCGCGTCCCCGCGTGAACGGATGCGGGCCGCGGCTCTGGATGCGGAACCAAAGGATACCGGATGCGTCGCGACACTGCCGACACATAAGAAAACGTAGTTTCCATTATAGGGGAACAATGTTGTCGACAGTCTCGAAAACCGCTGAAAACAGCGCGTTTGAATTCTGCGTGCTTTCTTAACATTTTCGATCGGCCCATCCGCGGCGGCCGCGGGCGTCCGGGAGGCGCCGATCGGCCGCGGCCGCGTCCGTCGTTCGGCCCGCGGACCCGTCTTGCATGCCGGTCTCACGATGTGAACGGCGTGTTAACGGGAATCCGCCATGCGGACGATTCCATGAAACGGCGGAATTCCGGGGAAAACCCGCGTTCGCGACGCTTGGATGTTACATAAGGAAACGTCGGGTTAACACGGGAAATCCGTATGGTGGGCCCTAATCCACGCCGGGAATACGAGGTGTGGCTTAGGAAACTAGAGAGAGGATTCCTAATGAAATCCAGGAAAGTCATGGCGCTGATCGCATCCGTCGCGGCCATCGCCTCGCTCGCCGCATGCGGCGGCGTGAAGGATGACGGCGCGGGCGCGGCCGACGGTTCCGCCATCACCATCGGCACCACCGACAAGATCACCAGCCTCGACCCGGCCGGCTCCTACGACAACGGCTCCTACGCCGTGCAGATCAACGTGTTCCCGTTCCTGTACGCGCAGGACTACAACACCTCCGAGCTGAGCCCCGACATCGCCGCCGACGACGGCACGTGGAACTCCGACGGCACCGAGTTCACCGTCAAGCTCAAGAGCGGCCTGAAGTTCGCCAACGGCAACGACCTGACCGCCTCCGACGTCAAGTTCTCCTTCGACCGCGTCAAGAAGATCAACGACGAGAACGGCCCGAGCTCGCTGCTCGCCAACATCGACTCCGTCACCGCCAAGGATGACACCACCGTCGTGTTCAAGGACTCCGTGCCCTACGACGTGACCCTCAAGCAGGTCCTGTCCAGCCCGGCCGGCCCGATCGTCGACGAGGACTCCTTCTCCGCCGACAAGCTCACCGACGCCGACACCATCGTCTCCAAGAACGCGTTCGCCGGTCCGTACAAGCTCACCTCCTACAAGAACAACGAGGCCCTGGCCTACGCCAAGAACGACTCCTACAAGGGCCTGACCCCGGCCAAGAACGAGGCCGTGCAGGTCAAGTACTTCGCCGACGCCTCCAACCTCAAGCTCGCCGTGCAGCAGGGCCAGATCGACGTGGCCTACCGCTCCCTGAGCCCGACCGACATCGAGGACCTGTCCAAGGACTCCAAGGTCAAGGTCGTCAAGGGCCCGGGCGGCGAGGAGCGCTTCCTCGCCTTCAACTTCAAGATCCAGCCCTACGGCGAGTCCCAGCCCGACGCCGACGCCGCCAAGGCCAAGGCCGTGCGTCAGGCCGTCGCGAACCTGATCGACCGCGAGGAGCTCGCCACCAAGGTCTACAAGGGCACCTACACCCCGATGTACTCCTTCATCCCGGACGGCTTGGCCGGCCATGAGGACACCCTCAAGTCCGCCTACGGCGACGGCAACGGCAAGCCCAGCACCGAGAAGGCCAAGCAGGTCCTCGAGGCCGCCGGCGTCAAGACCCCGGTCGACCTCAAGCTCCAGTACAACAACGACCACTACGGCTCTTCCTCCGCCGACGAGTACGCGGCCATCAAGAACCAGCTCGAGGAGGGCGGCCTGTTCAAGGTCGACCTGCAGTCCACCGAGTGGACCCAGTACAACAAGGAGCGCAACGTCACCGAGGACTCCGACGGTTCCTACCCGGTCTACCAGCTCGGCTGGTTCCCGGACTACTCCGATCCGGACAACTACCTGTCCCCGTTCTTCCGCGACGGCAACTTCGTGAACAACGCCTACTCGAACAAGGAGGTCAACGACCTCATCGTCAAGCAGGCCGGCGAGAAGGACGCCTCCGCCCGTGAGGACATCCTCAAGCAGATCCAGAAGCTCGAGACCGAGGATCTGTCCACCATCCCGCTGCTGCAGGGCGCCCAGGTGGCCGTCACCGGCGCGAACGTCAAGGGCGTCACGCTCGACGCGTCGTTCCGCTTCCGCTACGCCTCCGTCACCAAGAGCTGAATCCGGCGGCCGCGGGGCCGGACAGGTTCCCGCGGCCATGGACGAGGTTCCATCCAAGGGCTGAGTCGTAGGCCCTGATTCCGGCTCCCCTCGGGCGATCGAGGGGAGCCCTATTCGTATTCCAACTAAACAAAAGGAGCGTCGCGTGTCACACACCACGGCTCCGGCTGCCGCGGCGAACGCGGACCAGCCGAAACAAACCAAGAGGAACCGGCTGTCGGGCGGATTCTTCCGCTTCATCCTGACCAGGTTCCTGCTGATCATTCCCACGGTCTTCATCCTCGTCACCATCGTCTTCTTCGTGATGCGAGCCACCGGCGACCCGATCTCCGCCGCGCTGGGCGGACGACTCACGCCGGACGAACTGCAGAAGCGCATCCACGCCGCCGGGTATGACCGACCGCTCATCGTCCAGTACGCCGACTACCTCGGCGGTCTGCTCCACGGCGATCTCGGCACGACGCTCACCGACAACCAGCCCGTCATCACCATCCTCACCCGCTACGGCGCCGCCACCTTCGAGCTCGCGCTGCTCTCGCTCGTCGTCGCCCTCGTGGTCGGCATCGGCCTGGGCCGCCTCGCCGCCAAGCACCGCGACCACGCCGCCGACGCCGGCATCCGCGTCTTCGCCATCCTGTGCTACGCGACCCCGGTGTTCTTCCTCGGCCTGGTCCTCAAGCTCATCTTCTCCGTGTGGCTCAACGTGCTGCCCTCCTCGGGCCGCTCCGACCTGTCCAGCGAGATGCAGTTCGGCCGTCTCGTCTCGCCGACCGGCTTCTACATCATCGACGCCCTGCAGCTGGGGAACATGACCGTCCTCGTCGACGTGCTGCGCCACGCCGTCCTGCCCGCGCTCGCCCTGGGACTTCTGACCGCCGGCGTGTTCATCCGATTGGTGCGCACCAACGTGATCGCCACCTACAACTCCGGCTACGTCGAGGCCGCCCGCTCCCGCGGCGTCTCCGAGTCCCGCTTGCTCAACAAGCACGCGTGGCGTCCGGCCCTGATCCCGATCATCACCGTCATGGGCATGCAGATCGCCATGATGCTCGCCGGCGCGGTCCTCACCGAGACCACCTTCGAATGGAAGGGGCTGGGCTTCATGCTCTCCACCTATCTGAAGGCCCGCGACTTCGTCGCCGTGCAGGGCATCGTGATCCTCATCGCCATCATCGTGGCCGTCGTCAACTTCATCGTCGACGTGGTCGCCGCCCTCATCGACCCGAGAGTGAGGTACTGACATGACCGAAAGCACAGTCAACAAGGTCGGCGTGCCCGGCGACAAGCGCCTCGACGGCCTCAAGGTCAACAAGCCCGCCCCCTGGTGGGCGAAGGCCCCGATCATCAAGGACCTGCGCATCGCCGTCGGCTGGCAGAAGGGCATGCTCGTCACCGGCCTGGCGATCACCGCCTTCTTCATCCTCGTGGCGATCTTCGCCCCCGTCATCGCCCCCTACGACTACGCGCAGATGAAGGGCGACGACGGCGTGGCGTTCACGCCGCAGCAGGCGCCCAGCGCACAGCACATCTGGGGCACCACCGTCGCCGGCTTCGACGTATTCAGCCGCACCGTGTGGGGCGCCCGCACCGCCATCATCGCGATCATCATCGCCGTGCTGCTGTCCATCTTCGCCGGCGTGTTCCTCGGCCTCGTCTCCGGCTACTTCGGCGGCTGGGTCGACCGCGTGCTCGTCGTGATCGCCGACGCGATCTACTCGTTCCCGTCCCTGCTGCTCGCCATCCTCATGGCCATCATGATCTCCGGCGGCCAGTCCGGCCTGTGGAGCGGCATCCTCGCCTCCGGCATCTCGATCACCGTGGTCTACATCCCGCAGTACTTCCGCACGATCCGCGCCGAGGTGGTGCGCATCAAGAACTCCGCCTACGTGGAGTCCGCGAAGGTCGTCGGCGCCTCCACCTGGCGCATCATGACCAAGCACCTGCTCAAGAACTCGACCCGCACCCTGCCGGTCATCCTCACGCTCAACTCCTCCGAGGCGATCCTGACCCTCGCCGGCCTGGGCTTCCTCGGCTTCGGCATCGAGCCGACCTCCGCCGCCGAATGGGGCTACGACCTCAACCGATCCGTCGCCGACGTGACCGCCGGCATCTGGTGGACGGCCATCTTCCCGGGCCTGGCGATCGTGCTCATCGTGCTGGGCATCACGCTGGTCGGCGAATCGCTCAACGATCTGGCCGATCCTCGACTGCGCGCCCGCAAGTCCGCCGGCGAGGTCGTCGGCTCGATCGAGGACACCTCCGTCGACCCGAACGAGAAGCCGGGCGTGCGCAACGAGGTCGTCGCCGAGCTGGACGCCGCCAGGAACCCGCTCACCCCGGGCGAGACCCCGGCCACGGTCACCGACCATGACCCGGCGTTCCCGGGCAGCGAATGGACCGGCGAGGGCAAGGCCCCCGACGCCGGCAAGGAGAAGGAGTGAACCATGGCTGACGCAACCGCATCGACCCCAACCGCCAATCTCGCCGAGATCAGGGACCTGTCCGTCTCCTTCATGACCGACGCCGGATCCATCAAGGCGGTCGACAAGATCAACTTCACCATCCCGCGCAAGACGGTCGTCGGCGTGGTCGGCGAATCCGGCTCCGGAAAATCCGTGACCGCGCGCTCGATCATCAAGCTGCTGCCCGAGACGGCCACCACCTCCGGCGCCGTCTACCTGTCCAAGCGCGACGGCTCCGACTCGCTCGACGTGCTCTCCCTGAGCGGCGAGCAGCTGCGCGAGGTGCGTGGCTCCGAGGCCGCGATGGTCTTCCAGGAGCCCAACTCGGTCCTGAACCCGGTCTACACGATCGGCTGGCAGATCGAGGAGGGCCTGCGCGCCCACGGCATGAAGGACAAGAAGGAGCTGAGGGCCAAGGCCATCGACATCCTCAAGAAGGTCGGCATCCCGGACGCCGAGACGCGCGTGGACTACTACCCGCACCAGTTCTCCGGCGGCCAGAAGCAGCGCATCGTCATCGCGATGGCGCTGGTCCTGAACCCCGGCCTGATCCTCGCCGACGAGCCGACCACCGCGCTCGACGTGACCGTCCAGGCCGAGATCCTCGACCTGCTGCGTCTGGCTCGCGACGAGTTCGACGCCTCCGTGCTCATCATCACGCACAACATGGGCGTCATCGCCGACATCGCCGACCAGGTCGTCGTCATGTACCGCGGCCACGTGGTCGAGCAGGGCACCGTCGAGCAGGTCTTCTACCATCCGAGCGCCGACTACACCAGGCGCCTCCTCGGCGCCGTGCCGCGCATCGGGCAGAAGCTCGTCGTGCGCGACCGAGAGGGCAAACCGATGGAGCGCGCCGTCGACTGGCGCGACCAGCCCGTCGCCGTCGAGGCGAAGGGCCTGACCATCACCTATCCGGGTCACCTCATGCAGCCCGACTTCAAGGCGGTCGACGGCATCGACTTCACCATCCACCGCTCCGAGGTGCTCGGCCTCGTGGGCGAGTCCGGCTCCGGCAAGTCCACCACCGGCCGCGCGATCGCCGGCCTGCAGAAGGTCTCCGGCGGCTCGCTCAACGTGCTCGGCATCGAGATGAACGGCGTCAGGGAGCGTGACTTCAAGCCCAAGCGCGCCGACATCGGATTCGTGTTCCAGGATCCGGGCTCCTCGTTCAACCCGCTGATGACCATCGCGGAGAACGTGGCCGAGCCGCTCATCGTGCACAAGAAGTACGGCTCCGTGGCCGAGGCGAGGAACTACGTGGGCGACCTGCTGGAGATGGTCCAGCTGCCGCGCGCGTACATGAACCGCTTCCCGCACGAGCTGTCCGGCGGCCAGCGCCAGAGGGCGTCGCTCGCGCGCGGCCTCGCCCTGAAGCCGTCGCTGCTCATCGCCGACGAGCCGACCTCCGCCCTGGACGTGTCCGTGCAGGCCAAGGTGCTCGAGCTGTTCAAGAAGCTGCAGGTCGAGATCGGCTTCGCCTGCCTGTTCATCACCCATGATCTGGCCGTCGTCGACATGCTCGCCGACCGCATCATGGTGATGCACAAGGGCAGGATCGTCGAGCACGGCGACGCGGACGACATCATGCAGCGCCCGCAGAACCCGTACACGAAGAAGCTGCTCGCCTCGCTGCCGGTGCCGGATCCGCGCGAACAGCAGATCCACCGCGCCCAGCTCCACGAGCTGCTCGCCGCCGAGGCGTAGAAAGGCAGAACACGCGAGAAAAAGGACCGCTGAGCACCACTCAGCGGTCCTTTTTCTCGAGATACGGGTCATTCTCGAGAATTTGTGCCGCTGGGAGTCGTCCAGCGGCACAAATTCTCGGGGAACGGCCGTTCGGCGTCGGTCTCAGTGCCGTTCGCCGTCGAAGACGAACAGCGCGTGGCTGTCGCCGCGCCGCTTGTTCTCGATGTACGTGCGGAACAGCTTCAGCCGTTCGACCGTGCTCTTCGCGAGCGGCTGCGGCAGGTCGTCGAGGTCGAACCAACCGACCGACAGGCTCTCCTCGTCGCCGACGAACGGCTCGGCGTTGCCGCCGGGCTTCAAGGCGCACAGGAACGAGTGGTCCATGTACTGCGCGATGTCGCCGTTGGCGTACGTCATCGGATTCGGATCGGAGGTGACGGCGACCAGGTCGGTGACGACCGCGTCGACGCCCGTCTCCTCCTTGATCTCGCGCACCACCGTGTCCGCGGGCTGCTCGCCCGGCTCGTTGATGCCGTAGACCATCGCCCACTGACCGGTGTCGGAACGGCGGCCGAGCAGGACGCGGCCCCGCTCGTCAAGCACGCAGCCGGTCACGCCCACCATCCACAGCAGGTCGTGGCCGATCTTCTTGCGCAGTTCAAGCACGAATTGCGGTGTCGGCATGTGTTCTCCTTTCGAAAACGGGCTTTCCGGTGAGGGAAAGCCCGATCGTCATATGGCGATGACGGTTACGGTCACTTGGCCGCCGCGGCGCGGTCGGCCATCCAGGCCTCCACGTCCTCGATCTGCTTCGGGATGCCGGCGGAGATCCATTCGGGGCCGTCCTCGGTCATGAGCACGTCGTCCTCGATGCGGATGCCGATGCCGCGGTACTCCGGCGGGATCAGCATGTCGTCCTCGCGGAAGTACAGGCCCGGCTCGATCGTGAAGATCATGCCCGGACGGATCGGCGCGCCCTGATAGGACTCGAAGCGGGCCTGCGCGCAGTCGTGCACGTCGAGGCCGAGGTGGTGCGCCACGCCGCAGGCGAGCCAACGGCGGTGCTGCTGGCCCTCGGGGGACAGGGACGTCTCCACGTCCACCGGCAGCAGACCCCAGTCGTGCAGACGCTCGGCGATCACGCGCATACAGGCGTGGTGGATGTCCGAGTACGTGGCGCCCGGCTTGGCGGCCTCGAAGCCGGCCTGCTGGGAGTCGAGCACGGCCTGGTACAGGCGCTTCTGCAGGTCGGTGAATTTGCCGTTCGTCGGGAACGTGCGGGTGATGTCGGCCGTGTACAGGGAGTCGACCTCGACGCCCGCGTCGACGAGCAGCATGTCGCCGGTCCTCACGACGCCGGTGTTGCGCATCCAGTGCAGGATCGGGGCGTGCGGGCCGGAGGCGACGATCGAGTCGTAGCCGACCGTGTTGCCCAGCTCGCGGGAGACCGCGTTGAACGCGCCCTCGAGGATGCGCTCGGAACGCGGCTTGTCGAGCGCGCCCGGCAGCGAGGAGAGCAGACGGTCGAAGCCGGCCTTGGTCGCGGCCACGGCCTTGCGCATCTCGCCGATCTCGTAGTCGTCCTTGACCATGCGGGCCTCGGACGTGAACTCGTGCAGCTTGTCGTCGTCGGCGGCGTTGCGGTCCGGATCGGCCGCGCCGTTCGCCTCGCGCACCGACTCGACCAGCGCGGTGATCTGCGGGTCGGTCTCGCGCATCACGCGCACGCGGACCGCGCCCGCCTCCGAGCCGACGTCCTTGCTCAGCGCGTCGGCCAGCTGCGCGATGTCGTGCGTCTCGATGCCCGTCATCGCGGTCATCTCCTTGAGGCCGGCGCGCGGGCCGACCCAGTACTCGCCGTAGTGCGGGTTCATGAAGAAGTCGGTGGTGGAGTTGTCGGCGCGCGGGGCGACGAACAGTTCCGGCACGTGGGTCTGACCGGCCTTGGCCTCGGGGGAGTCCGGGTCCACCGGGTTGAGGACCAGCACGGCGCCCGCCTCGTAGTCGACGCCGAGGCCGGTGTAGTACGCGAACGCGGTGTCCGGGCGGAACATGTAGTCGCAGTCGTTGTTGCGCACCTTGGGGCTGCCGGCGGGGATCACCAGGCGCTCGCCGGGGAACGCGGCGCCCAGGGCCTTGAGCCTGGCCGGCGTGAACTTCGAGGACTCGAGCGGCTCGATGTCCGGCTCGTCGTCGGCCCAGCCGGAGCGCATGAACTCCTTGAACGCCTCGGAACGCGGGCGCAGCGAGCGGTTGTTCACGCGGTCGCTCATCGCCTGGTCTGGGCCCGGCGCGGCCTTGCGCTCCTCGGCCTCGTACTCCTTGTCCTTCTCGGTGACCACATCACCCATGAAATGCTCCTTTTATGAAGAAAAGGTCTCGTGTTACCGGTCCCATCCTAGTACTGTGTCCTTCTGTAACGCCAACACCTCCACCGAAGGGAACAGGACCATGACTTTCGACATCGAGACGTTCGGAGCGGTCACCCCGGACCATCTGCCGCCGTTCGCCGAGCGCCTGCGTAAGGCCGCCGACGTCATCTGGGAGGAGGGCTACCGCCAGCCGTTCCTGCGCGAGCTCGCCTCGGGCACCCTCTCGCGCGAGCGCTTCACGTTCTACCTGCTGCAGGACTACCGCTACGTCAACGACTACGCGAAGGTCCACGCGCTGGCCCTCACCAAGACGCGGGACGTCGAGGTCATGCGCTTCATGGCGAACGTGCAGAACGGCGTGTTCAACGTCGAGTCCGAACTGCACCGCACGTACCTCAAGGGCTTCGGCATCACCGAGGAGCAGATGAACTCGGTGCGCCAGTCCGCGTTCGCGCGCGCCTACACGGCCGACATCCTCGAGATCGCGTACTCCGGACAGCTGATCGACATCCTCGTCGCCGTGCTGCCGTGCGCGTGGGTGTACGCCGACTACGGCCAGAGGCTCGCCCGCGAGCTCGGCGACGCGCTGGAGACCAACCCGTACAAAAGCTGGGTCGACATGTACAAGACGGAGGAGTTCTGGAGCGGCACGGCATGGCTGCTCGAGCACATCGAGCGGCTCGTGGAGGACCTCGACGAGCCTCGCCGCCGCGAGCTCGTGGACATCTTCGTCCACGGCGTCGGCAACGAGTACATGTTCTGGTCCAGCGCCTACGACATGCAGTACTCGTGGAAGCCGGAGTGGGACGCGGCCGGCCGCTGAGCCGCTCGCGGGACGACGACCGCCCGGCGCGGGGGCGGCCCGGAACATGCCGGTGTCCCCTCCGTCCGCCGGTCGGCCGTCGCGTCGTATCCGGACGCGCCGGCCGGCCTCCCGTCAACGACCCCAATCCGGGCTCACGCCTCCTCGTGCCAACGGGGGTTCTGACCGAACGTGTAGCCCTCCGGATTGTCCATCGCGGCGATGTCCCGCATGTCCTGCTCGTCGAGCTCGAAGCCGGTCAGATCGATGTTCGCGCGCTGGCGCCCGCGGTCGAGCGACTTCGGGATCGCCACGTCGCCGAGCTGGAGGTGCCAGCGCAGGATCGCCGCGACGGGGGAGACGCCGTGCTTGTCGGCGATGCGCGTGATCGTCGGGTCCGACAGCATCTGGTTGGCGCGACCCAGCGGGCTCCACGCCTCGGTGATGATGCCGTGCGCGTCGTCGTAGGCGCGCTGTTCGGCCTGCTGGAAGAACGGGTGGAGCTCGACCTGGTTGACCGCCGGGGTGACGCCGGTCGCACGGATCAGCAGGTCGATGTGCCCGGGCAGGAAGTTGCTCACGCCGATGTGCCTGACGATGCCCTGCCGCTGCGCGTCGACGAGCGCGCGCCACGCCTCCACGAACTGGCCCTGCGACGGGTTCGGCCAGTGGATGAGGTACAGGTCGATGTAGTCGAGGCCCATGCGCGCCACGGACTCCTCGATGGTGGCGCGCGCCTGGTCGTACTGGTGGTGGCGGCCGGGCAGCTTCGAGGCGACGATGATGTCCTCGCGAGGCACCTCGGACTCGCGGATCGCCCTGCCGACCACGCCCTCGTTCTCGTAGTTGAACGCCGAATCGATCAGGCGGTAGCCGACCTCAAGCGCCGACCTGATGGCCTCGACGCCGGCGAAGCCGTTGACCTTGTACGTGCCGAAGCCGATGGCCGGCAGCTCCAGCCCGTCGTGCGCGCGTCTGGTGGGGATGGCCGGCGGTTCGAGCAGTGTCATGATGGTTCCCTTCGTTGGTTCGTGTGACTGCCGTCCCGGTCCACTCTACGCCGATGCGGCGAGACCACGATGCATCGACGGAGGTGCGCCTCCGATTGTGTGGCAATATGGAGATTGAGAGTGAAAGGAATTGGGTGAAGCCATGTACTGCCGATTCTGTGGGGCAAGGTTGCCGGAGAACGCTTCGTTCTGTGTGAGATGCGGGAGAAATCTCTCGGGGACGGACGTCGCTTCGCAGGCGACGGTCGATACACTGCCGCCGGAGCCCGTTCCGGTTCAGCCGGATGGCCCGCACGCATCCGATGGCGATTCCTGCAGCGGCATCGTGGACGATGGGAGCTCCGCGGACGCGGGGAGCCGTGGTGGGAAGAGCCGAAAGACAACGAGGCTGACGCATGTCATTGTCATATTGGCGATACTGGCCGTTCTCGCCGCTTTGGTGACCATTGGCTATATGGCTACTCATCAGGGGCGATCATCCTCCGGTGATGATGCCGCCGATAGTGCTTCGAATGCCCGGTCGGCTGAGACCTGCTCGAAGGCGACGACAGTGCAAGGCGAAATAGTAGTCGGGGACTGCACGAGGGGCGGAGAAGGAACCGTTGCGCTGTCAAAGGGCCTGCTGGCTCTCTATGAGGCTCTAAAAAGTTCTGTAATAAATGACGAACAAGTGTTTGTGGGTGGAAAGTACAAGGGTGATCAGCAGCCGGATCTGATGCTGACGTCGGCTATGGACAATCTGGGGTCCGGGAGGAATGCCAGTGCGGCGAACGGATTGGCGTCATTGCTCGGCGAGGATGACGCTGCCGCGTTCTACCAGAGTCTTGTCCCCTCAGACACGGCTTCCATTTATATGGAAGATACCGCCGATTATAAGAAAAGGCAGAGTATTGAAGATTCGTTCCCTTGGTATCGCGCTCATATAGCGGGATATGGCGATTTTGTCTATCGAATAGGTTTTCTCATCAAGGGGGCTCAATCCAATAGGATTGTGATCGGTGTGACGGTGTATGATACATCGAGTGTTCCCAGCACCATCACGGTCCAGGAGTCGAAGCCGGCGCAAACAGAATCCGACGGATCCTCCGATCAGGGTACTCCTGCGAATACTCAGAAGGGGCAATCCGTCGATACGGATTTCAATGATTTGTGGACATCGGTCGTGGTCAACGAGAATCTCTCGAGGATCGCGGGGAAATACTGTCGTAAAGACGGCGCCTGTGTGAGTATTAACGCCAATGGCGATCATGTCGCGGGCGATTATTCGACCAATCCCGGAACCATTGGTTTCGTCTCGGGAGATTCATCCCTGAACCCTCTGCCGCAAGGTGCGTCGACATTGGATTTGAGCTTCGCGTATCAGCAGCAGGATACCCCTACCTCGGCTGTACCGATCGATCTGCAGACCATGACCACCGGATGTGATGCCGCGTCCGATGCCTCGTGCGTCTCCGGGGTATCCTATGTCGCGTCCAATGCGAAAACCGACGAATTTTCGGAGCGGATCAGTTCGGGTAATCCTCCGGATACCACCAAGGATTATCTGGTCATCGGATGGACGACGGAAGTGTCCGACAGCACCGTTTTTTATCGACAGGAGTAGATGTGTTCTGCTATAAATGCGGCAAAAGGATTCCTGAGGATTCGGCGTTTTGCCCATACTGCGGAGCGGATATCCGCGCGATCGCCGGGTTGCGGCAGCCAATGCCCCAACCCGCCCCTCGTCCAATGATGCGGCCCGCTCCCGGTGCTCCGGCGCGACAACAGGCGCCCATGCCTTCCTGGGGACAGCAGACATACGATTCCCCCAATGGGCGGTATGGGCATGCGGGAGCCGGCAATGGGCGGCCTATGCCCGCTATGCAAAAACTGTCGGCGTTCTCGACGAAAGGTCATGCCGCAGCCAGACAATTCCCCGGCAAGCCGATCATGTTCGCGATCTTCCTTTTCCTGTTCGTCATAGTGGTCGTCGCTCTTTTCAATGCGGGACAAGGCTCCGGGACATTGGGCAAAGCGATGTATGCCTGTCAGCAGCGAGTCGACTCCAGTGTGTGGTCCCGCGAAGTCGAAGGGGATTACAGGTATTTCGAATTATCCGATAGAGGCAATACCCTGACCGTTGAGGGGCTATCCGATCCCAATGACGCAATCCTCAATTGCGTCACCGACCAACTTGACATGCCCCAATCGGTATGGTCGAAGATTCTCCATACCCGTCCCCTTGACGGCACCCTGACCGATGAGTGGGATCACATGAAGATAACGTGGAGCTATCAAGCCGATAACGGATTGAATATCGTCTTCGAAAAGAAGTGAGAGGAAGGACGATGTCTTCGTTCTGCCATAAATGCGGGGCCGGTCTGTCGCCGGATTCCCGGTTCTGCGCTCGATGCGGCGCCCAGGTCTGGCAAGGCGATGCGCCTGAACAGTCATACGGCCATCCCGCGAAGGAGGAGTCGGCTCCCCGCACGCCTCCTCAAAGGGGAGACTCCGATCCGCGGGCAAATATGACCAGACCCTCCAACTCGGTCAGGGCCGCCATTGTCCTCATTCTGATACTTGGCGTATTCGTCGCGCTCGCCGTTATCGGAATCATGGCGGGACGAGGGGGTATCGGCGGTGACTCCGTTGCCGGCGGTGCGACGAGTAGTGCTCAGCAGGATGACGGTGAAGACCAACAGGACGAGCATCCGGTGGTGTCGGCGATCCTTGCGAATTGCCCCTCCACCAATAATGTGCTTGTAGAATCAGCTGAAAACGGGCAATACGCAGGTGTGAGCTTCTCAATGAACGCAGCTGTTGACAAGGCTGCAGTTTCACAGGATATGGATTGCATTCGCGAGCAGGTTGGGATGCCGTCTCAGCAGCAGGAAGCATATTTGAATGGTGCCAAGTTATGGGTAACTCTCACCCAACTGGCAATGGATGGATTCCAGAATTCCAATTCCGGTATCCAATCCCTCGGTTTCACTGAATTGGGCAGCAATGCGCAGACTCGCTGCGTGATAAAGAATATCTCTTCATTGCTGGCATATTGTGAGATCGGTGATCGGGATGGTTCCCAGATCGATGCGGGCACGCAGGAAGATGCCACGTCCGGTCAGGAGAGTTCGTCGACTGAGCAGGTACCGGCCGCGAACGATGACTCATCCTCCGATTTCGGCTCGCCCGAGGATGCGGTCGGCTACGAGAAGTACAAGGACTACGACTGTGCCGCGGGCACGACCGGAGCGATTGCTCCCTGCAGCGATATATACGCGAGTATGGGGACGGGAATGAAGTATCTGCCATTCGGCAAGGAGAACGCTCCGGCCGATGACCAGTACGGCTTCGAATATATACCTGTGGATGAGAACCGGAACGGTTCCATCGATGATGGAGAATGAACGCTGGACGCATTGTCTTGTTCAGGTCCTGCAACAGCTACCATGTCTGTTTTCTCATCCATTCGCGGTGAGTGCTCCGAGGACAATCTTGCGGTGATTGGGCGGTACGCGCATCAGGCGTCGGACGTGGGTGTACGGTTACTCGCGCTGCCCGAGGGGCTGATCGTTCGGGATCTTACGACCTGTCTTTCGTTGCCCGTCACACGCAGCCGTTGGACGGACCGTTCGTCGACGGCGGCGTCGCATATTCTCCGAGCACGGCGTCACACTGACGGGCACCGTGCACGTTTCGGCGTGAAACGAACGAACCGGCGGCGGCTGCGTTTGACGCGGTCTCCGCGATGAGCCGTCGGCGAACCGGCGCCGGTGCGGGCGTGCGGCTACACTAGGGGAAGTTTTTCGTGAATCCGAAGTCAGGGAGCACAGGAGGAACCATGTCATTCGAACATCCGAACCGGAACAACGAGTCGATCGAGGACGTCGAGCTGGACATCATGAGCCGGCCGCCGGAGCACAACACCACCAACCTCGACCTGGACCGCATGAACCTCATGCTCGATCTTCTGGGACACCCGGAGGAGTCGTTCCGCGTGATCCACGTGACCGGCACCAACGGCAAGGGCTCCACCGCGCGCATGGCCGAGGCCATCTGCCGAGCCTACGGCATGCGCACCGGCCTGTACACCTCGCCGCACCTCGAGAAGATCAACGAGCGCATCGCCATCGACGGCCAGCAGCTCTCCGACGACGACTTCATCGACGCCTGGGACCAGATCAAGGACCTCGTCGCGATGGTCGACGCGAGGATGGAGGAGCAGGGCAAGCCCCGCATGAGCTTCTTCGAGGTCCTGACCTCGATGGCCATCTGGAAGTTCGCCGACGCCCCGGTCGACGTGGCCGTCGTCGAGGTCGGTATGGGCGGCGCCTGGGACGCCACCAACGTGCTCGACGCCGACGCCGCGATCATCGGACCGGTCGACATGGACCACATGCAGTGGCTCGGCGACACCGTCGAGCAGATCGCGACCGAGAAGGCCGGCATCATCAAGCCCGACTGCACCGCCGTCATCGGCCCGCAGCCGCACGCCGAGGCCGTCCTGCCGATCCTCGAGGCCGCCGCCGAACGCAACCACGCCAAGCTGGTGCGCGACGGCTACGAGATGGAGGTCGTCTCCCGCGCCCCCGCCGTCGGTGGTCAGGTGGCCACCCTCAACACGCCGCTCGGCACCTACGAGGAGGTCCCGATCGCCAAGTTCGGCGAGCATCAGGCCCACAACGCGCTCGCCGCGCTCGCCGCCTGCGAGGCCGTGATCCCCGTCTCCGGCGCGCTCGACGGCGACATCGTCGCCGAGGCGCTTTCCGGCGTGAAGATCCCGGGCCGCATCGAGCAGATCCGCACCTCGCCGACCATCATCGTCGACGGCGGCCACAACGTGAACGCCGCCGAATCCTTGAGGGCCGCCATCGAGGAGAACTACCACTTCGAACAGCTCGTCGGCGTCGTCGCCATGATGGAGGACAAACAGGTCGAGGAATACCTCGGCGTCCTCGAGCCGATCCTGAGCCAGGTCGTCGTCACCGAGAACTCGTGGCGCGACCGCGTCATGCCCGCCGACGAGCTGGAGAAGATCGCCGTGGAGGTCTTCGGCCGCGACCGCGTCATCAAGGAGCCCGAACTGCCCGACGCGATCCAGACCGCCGTCAACCTCGTCGACGAGTCCGACGACCTCGGCGTCGGCTACGGCCATGGCGTGCTCATCTGCGGCAGCTTCGTCACCGCCGGCGACGCGCGCACGATGCTCGAGGAGCACATGAGCCCCGTCATGAGGAAGGCCATGAGCATCCACCAGCCGGTCGTCGAGCCCGACGACTCCGACGGCGCGGACGGCGCCGACTCCGATGACGCGGATCTCGACACGTTCGGCGCCCTCGGCGGCATCGACGGCATGGAGACCGGCGCGGACGAGACGGAAGAAGCCGCGGAAAAGGACGAGTAGACCCGGTGTATCTCAAGGAACTCACCCTCAAAGGCTTCAAATCCTTCGCCTCCGCGACGACCCTGCGCTTCGAGCCCGGCATCACCGCCGTGGTCGGCCCCAACGGCTCCGGCAAATCGAACATCGTCGACGCCCTGACCTGGGTGATGGGGGAGCAGGGCGCGAAGAACCTACGAGGCACCTCGATGGAGGACGTGATCTTCGCGGGCACGTCCTCCCGCCCCGCCCTCGGACGCGCGCAGGTCAGCCTCACCATCGACAACACCGACCGCACGCTGGACACCGACTACAGCGAGGTCACGATCACGCGCACGCTCTTCCGCAACGGCGGATCCGAATACGCGATCAACGGCACGCAGTGCCGTCTGCTCGACATCCAGGAGCTCCTGAGCGACACCGGCCTCGGCCAGCAGATGCACGTGATCGTCGGACAGGGACGCCTCGACTCGATCCTGAGGGCCGACCCGTCCGGCCACCGCGCGTTCATCGAGGAGGCCGCCGGCATCCTCAAGCACCGCAAGCGCAAGGAACGCGCGCTGCGCAAGCTCGCCAACACGCAGACCAACCTGAGCCGACTCGACGATCTGCTGGGAGAACTGCGCCGCCAGATGGGCCCGCTCGGCCGTCAGGCGCGCATCTCCAGACGCGCCGACGCCATCCAGGTCTCCCTGCGCGACGCCAGATCGCGCCTGTACGCCGACGACGCCGTCGCCGCGATGCGACGCCGCGACGCCGTGCGCGCCGACCTGACGCGCGTGCGCGCCGACCTCGCCTCGGCCCGACGCGACCTCGCGCAGGTCAAGGTGCGCATCGAACAGGTCGAGGCCGCGGCCAGCCAGTCCAGCCCCGCCATCGACAAGGTCAACCAGACCTGGCGCTCGCTCACGCAGATCCAGGAGCGTCTGAACGCGCTCGCCGCGCTCGCCGACGAACGCCGCCGATCCCTGGAGGGGCAGGTGGTCGCCAATCCGGGCGAGGACCCGTCGGTGCTCGAGCACCGCGCCGGAGAACTCGAGAAGCAGGCCGGCGTGCAGGCCACGGCCGCCGACAACGCGCGGCTCGCGCTCGATCAGGCCACCCAGGCGCGCGCCGCGGGGGAGCAGCGTCTGGCGTCCGCCAGACAGACCCTGACCGAGCTGCGCCGCACCGCCAAGGAGCATGACGCGCGGGTCGCCCGTCTGCGCGAGCTGATCGCGCGCGAGGAGTCCGCCGTGCAGCTGGGGGAGTCCCGTGCGAGGGATCTCGCCGCGCAGCTGGAGTCACTGGCCGAGGACCATGGCCGCGCCGTGGCCCGCCGCGCCCGTCTGGAGGCCGAATCGGACCCCGACGGCGACGACGGCTCCGCCGCGTTGGACGAGTCCCGCGCCGTCCTCGCCGAGCGTCGCGACGAGCTCAACGAGCTGCTCGACCGCCAGCGCGAGCTGGGGGCGAGGATCATCTCGCTCGAGGCCAAGGCCGACGCCCTGAAGGACACGCTGGAGTCGCGCAACGCCTCCGGTTCGCTCGCCTCGGACGAGGGCGTCGGCGTGCTGGGACGCCTGACCGACTTCATCCGCGTGGCCGACGGCTGGGAGGAGGCCGTCGCGCACGCCCTCGACCGGTACGCCGGCGCGTTGGTCGTGCCCGGCGAGGCGAACATGCTGCATGCGCTCGAACGCGCCCGCGCCGACCGTCTCGGCAAGACGGTCGTCATCAACGTCGACGCCGCGCCGTCCGCGTCTCCCGCGTCCGAGGATCCCACGGGCCGGGACGACGACTCGCTCCCGAGGCCGCTCGCCTCGCTCGTCGGCGCGAATCCCGACGCCACGGATCCGGACACGACCCGTCGCGTGGTCGACGCGGTGCGCGTCCTGCTCGACGGATACGTGGCCGCCGCGGACGCCGCCCAGGCGCAGCGGCTGGTCGGCCGCGGCGGGGACGGACGACGGGCCACACACGCCGTCACGCGCGAGGGCGAGGTGTTCGCCGCCGGAGTCGCCGCGTCGGGCGGCTCGTCGCTGTCGCAGAGCGATCTGTCGCTGGCCGCGAGACGCGACCGCGCGATCCGACGGACCACCGAGCTGAACGCCGAACTCGCCGATCTCGACAGGCGCGTGGAGGCCGCCAGGGCCGCGCGGGACGAGGCGTCCCGCGCCGTCGACGCCGCCGCGCAACACCGCACCGAGCTGCGTCTGCGCGCCCGTCAGGCCGCCGAATCGCTCAGGCAGGCCGCCGGGGACGTCGCCGATCTGGAACGCCGCATCACCGGTCTGCGCGACCGGGCCGCACAGGTCGACGAGGAACGCACGTCGCATCGGACGAGGCTCGCCGATCTCCAAGCCGCGCTGGACGCCGCCGAAGGCGTCGACGACGGTCATGCCGACGCGGACGAGCTCGTCGAGCGCGAACGCGCCCTCGAATCCGAGGTGGGCACCGCGCGCGACCAGGAGACCGCGGCGAAGATCGCATGGACCGAGGCC
This sequence comes from Bifidobacterium santillanense, assembly GCF_018555385.1. Lineage (GTDB taxonomy): Bacteria > Actinomycetota > Actinomycetes > Actinomycetales > Bifidobacteriaceae > Bifidobacterium > Bifidobacterium santillanense. Next base: position 529,220 of record NZ_JAFEJS010000001.1, on the reverse strand, counting down.
AGCCGCAGGGCCGAATCCCTGAGCCGCCAGGCGGGACTGCTGCGCGACAACGCACGGGCCGCGGCCGAACGCCGAGCCCGCGTCGAGGAGCTGAACGAACGCCTCCGCGTCCAGGCCGGGCGTGCGGGCCGCATCGCCGACGACGCCCGTCGTCTCACGGCGATGACGGAGCATCTCATCGCCGGGGTCGTGGAACGCCGCGAGCGGCTGCAGTCCGCGGCCTCCGGCCACAACGCGGAGCTCAGGACCCTGCGCGAGCGGCGCAACGCCATCGAGCCGACGGTGGGCGACCTGTCCGCGCGCGAGCACGATCTCGACGTGACCCGCGCCCGTCTCGCCTCGGAATACGAGCGTCTGACCGACACGGTAAACGACGAGCTCGGTCTCACCCTCGAGGAGCTGACGGCCGAATACGGTCCCGATCGGCCGGTCCCCGTCCTCGACGAGTCCGGCAATCCGGTCCCCGTGGACGAGACGCCGGAGAACGAGGACGAGGGCGAGGGCGAACCGCGCTACCGAAGCGTGCCGTACGTGCGCGCCGAGCAGGAGAAGCGTCTGGAGAAGGCGAAGCGTGACCTCGCGGCGCTCGGCAAGGTGAACCCGCTGGCCACCGAGGAGTACGCCGCGCTCGAGGAGCGCAACCGCTATCTCAACGAGCAGCGCAACGACGTGGCCAAGTCGCGCGACGACCTGATGAGCCTGATCGACGGACTCGACGCGACCATGGTCGACGTGTTCCGCACCGCGTACGAGGACACCGCCAAGGCGTTCGAATCGATGTTCTCGACCCTGTTCCCCGGCGGCACGGGCCGTCTGCGCCTCGAGAACCCGGACGACATGCTCTCCACCGGCGTGATCGTCGAGGCGAGCCCCGCCGGCAAGCGCGTCAGGCAGCTGAGTCTCCTGTCCGGAGGCGAACGCTCGCTGACCGCGCTCGCCCTGCTGTTCGCGATCTTCACCGCACGTCCCAGCCCGTTCTACGTGATGGACGAGGTCGAGGCCGCGCTGGACGACGTCAACCTGACGAGGCTCATCAACGCGCTGAACCGTCTGCGCGAGCGTGCCCAGCTCATCGTCATCACCCACCAGCAGCGCACGATGTCCATCGCCGACGCCCTCTACGGCGTCACGATGCGAGCCGACGGCGTCACCACCGTGGTAAGCCAACGCATGCCCCGTCTCGCCCCCTCACCCTCCCAAGAGTGAGACGGGGCGCGGCCACCATGCCACCGAGCCACCGCGTCGTTTCCGCAAAAAGGAGTAGGGGGCGGCGATCGACGATACGCGACCGTAGGCTTGGCCGAACGGCCTTGAGTGTGTCGCGTATCGTCGATCGCCGCCCCCTACGGCAACGTACGAAAAACCGTACCTAAAGAATTACGACTCCCGCAGAGCCTTCGCCCGCGCGATCGTATCCTCCACCAGCACCGCCTGCGCATCCACGATCGGCAGCCCCGGCATCGGGAACGCCTCGTTGAGCACGCTCAGCTCGGTGCATCCGAGCACGAGCGCGTCCGCGCGGCAGTCCCCGTCAGGGTCGAGCATGTCGTCGAGCACCGACCGGTACCGGTCGAGGTCGAGTCCGCGGTCGCCCTTCACGTCGTCGTAGATGAGCGACGTGATGCGCTCCTGCAGCGCGTCGTCCGGTTCGACGAACGTGTATCCGGCCTCCTCGGCCGCCTGACGGTACACGCCCGAGGCGCGCGAGCCCATCGTGCCGAGGAATCCCAGACGCGGGTGGTCGGCCGCCGGGTAGAGCGAGGACAGGCGCGCGACGGCGCCGCGCGGCATGTGCAGGATCGGCACCGGGGTGAGCGACTGGAAGTGGTCGTAGAAATAGTGAGCCGTGTTGCAGGTGAGCACGATGAAGCTCGCGCCGATGGCCGTGGCCTTGGCGATGTCGTCGGCGAGCACCGGGAACGGGTCGTCGTCCGACTGGCCGGTGATGAAGGCGGTGCGGTCCGGCACGCCGGCGTCGTTGAACACGACGTAGTCGAGGTAGTCCTGATCGCACGTGGCGTGCATGCCCTCGTTGACGAGGCGCACGTAGCTTTCCGTGGCCAGGGAGCCCATGCCGCCGAGAACGGCGAAGAACGGTCTTCTCACTTCAAATCGCCCTTCTGCTTGAAGTACTTCGCGTAGCTCTTCTTGTAGATCGAGAACATGTGGCGGATCATCAGCCAGCGCAGCGGATTCATGTCCTTCGAGTACTCAAGCGTGGTGCCCCAGTTCCCGGTCTTGAGCATCTGCATGCCGCGGGCCTTGTCCTCGCCCTCGGCGACGTAGTCGGTGAAGATCGAGCGCGGGATCTCGAGCCACAGCTTGGAGCCGCGGCCGAACACGGTGTTCCCGTCGAACGGCGTGTCCTCGACGAGGTCGTCGACGAAGTACTTGGCGAGGTTGAAGCCGTTGAGCGTCACGAAGTAGCTGGAGCGGCCCTGGCGCAGGTTGATCTCGAAGAGCTTGTACTCGCCGTCGCGCTCGTCGTACTTCATGTCGAAGTTCGCGACGCCCTCGTAGCCGATGGTCTCGAGGAACGACTTGATGCGGTCGAACACGCCCTGGTTGAAGTCGGGGATGATGGCCGCGTAGTTGCCGGCGGCCACGGGGGAGGGGTCCTCGAGCAGCGGGTGGCCGAGGAACATCATGCGCACGCGGTGGTGGTGGTCCACGTAGGCGTTGAGCACACGCATGCGCGAGTCGTCGCCGGGGATGAAGTCCTGGATGACCATCTCGGACTTGTAGCCGGCGTCGTAGGCGCGGCGGATCATCACGTCGAGGTCCTCCGGACGCTCGAAGATGTACGCCTTGCGACGGCCCTCGAAGTCGATGTCGAGCCATTCGACGGAGTTGGCGGGCTTCATGGCCACCGGGTAGTCGAACGGCAGCCGCTTGTACTCGCCGAGCCTGACGTCCTCGGCGGTGACCGTCTTCGTCTTCGGGTGCGGCAGGTCGTACCGCTCGCACAGCTGGTAGAACGTGGCCTTGTAGGCGAGTTCGCGCGACAGGCGGATGTCGAGCGTGTTGTAGACGAAGTACTTGCGCAGGTCGTCGCCGCACTGGCTCAGCAGGTTCGCGTACACGTCGCCGCAGGGGATGAGCAGCAGCGCGCGATCCGGGTCCTCGGCCTTCATCCTCCTGCCCAGGGAGAGCATGAAGTCGCGGAAGGTCACGAAGTTGTCGAAGTCGGGCACGATGTGCACGTTGACGATCTTGCTGAACTTCGTGGGGCTCAGCTGGAAGTAGGCGTAGGCGTCGGAGACGATGCCGTACTCCTCGTGGAACGCGCGGGCCATGCCGTACACATTGATGTCGCTGCCAAGCAGAATCGGTTGGAATCGGGTCATGATTGCTCACCTTACTCCATGAAGAAACGTAGCGTCCGGTCGTGGGCCGGTCACGCGCGGTCGAGGCCGAGCTCGCGGCGCACGACGGTCGCGTCGCCGGGCCATGCGACGGCCTTGCCGTTGATGATGTTGCGCGTCTCGTGCCCCTTGCCGATGACCAGGACGATGTTGAACCGTCCGTCGCGTTCGACGGACTCGCGCGCCTGACGGATCGCGGTGACGATCGCCTGCTCGCGGTCGACGATGATCTGCACGCGCTGCGCGCCGTCGTCCGGCACGTACGAGGCCATCTCCTCGCAGATCTTGCGCGGATCCTCGAAGTTCGGGTCGTCGAGCGTGAAGACGAACGATTCCGCGCGGCCCAGCGCGCCCTTGACGATGCCCTCGCGCCGGTCGATGGCCTTGCCTCCGGTCGTGCCGGACACCAGCGTGATGCGCGGGTTCCGTTCGCCGTACACGCGGATCATCTCGTCGACGAGCGCCTTGGTGGACAGGTAGTTGTGCGCGAAGTCCACGTACACGTGCAGTCCGTCGGCGCCAATGAAGCGCTCCATGCGGCCCGGCACCTGCACGGTGTCGACCGCGTGCATCGCCTCGTCGTCGAACGGCACGCCGGCCTTCGCCGCGATGGTGATGGCGGCGGCGGCGTTGAGGAAGTTGAACTCGCCGAGCATGTCCAGTTCGAACAGGTCGGCGTCGTCGCCGTGGGCCACGACGAACCCGGTCTTGCGGCCCGGATCGGCCGCGACGACCACATCGGCGGGCGTGTGGCGGCCGGCCGACGGATCGTGCAGCGCGAACGTCGTCACCGGCACGTCGTGCGCGGCGGCGTCCTCGGCGAGCAGGTCGAAGTGCGCCGAGTCGGCGCCGATCACCATCGTGCGCGAGTTGGCGATGATCTGGCGCTTGCAGTGGAAGTAGTCCTCGAACGTGGGGTGCTCGATCGGGGAGATGTGGTCGGGGGAGATGTTGAGGAACGCGCCCACGTCGAACGTGAGGCCGTACACGCGCTGGATCTTGTACGCCTGGGAGCTGACCTCCATCACCATGTAGCGCATGCCGTTGTCGGCCGCCTCGCGCATCATGCGGAACGCGTCGAGCGGCTCGGGGGTGGTCAGCTGGGAGGGGCGCCACGTGCGTCCGTCGAGGCACACGGCGATCGAGCTCATCATCGCGGCGTGGCCGTCGGAGTACTCGTTGAGGATCGCGTGCGTGAAGTAGTTCGTGGTGGTCTTGCCCTTGGTGCCGGTCACGCCGATCAGCGTCAGCTCGTCCTGCGGGCGGCCGTAGAACTCCGCGGAGAGGAGGCTCATCGCCTGGTGCACGTTCTCGACGATCAGGCCGGTCGCCCTCGTGCGGTCCGAATGGTCGGTCTCCGCCACGTAGACCGCGAGGCCGCGCTCGTCGATGCCGTCGAGGAACTCGGGCTTGAACCGGCCCTTGACGAACAGCAGCGAGCCCTCGCGCACCTGACGGGTGTCGTAGGTGATCGCCGGGATCGGACGGTGGGCGTCCGGCAGGGACTCGGCGTCGATCGTCCAGCGGTCGGGTGTGATGATCTCGCGCAGCAGGTGGTGGTCTTCCAGCAGCTTGGCCGCGGAGGCGAGGCTCAACGGCGAAGTCGTGGTGGGCATGGTCTCTCTCCTAGTATCGTGCGGCGCGCGGGTCTCGCGTGCGTCACCGCACGATACTACTCCACGGATGTGTTCATCCGATGGTCGTCACGCGTTCAGCAGGCGTTCGACCACATGGTCGTCGCCCTCGTACGGCACGTGTCGGTTGAGGTCCTTGATCCAGCGTTCGTGGCCCTTGCCGATGATCAGGACGACGTCGGTGCGTTCGGCGTGGGACCGCGCGTCGGCGAGGGCGTCGGTGATCGCCTCGACGCGGTCGAGGATCGTGGCCGTGGCGACCGACGGGTTCGTCACGAAGGAGAGCATGTCGCGGCAGATGTCCGCGTACGGCTCGGTGTCGGTGTCCTCGGCGGTGAACACGAAGCGCGCGATGCGGTCCTGCGCCGCCTCGACGATCTCGCGGCGGCGGTCGTACGCCTTGTTGCCGGCCGATCCGGCGACGAGCGTGATGTGCGGACGCCTTGCGCCGTAGCGGGCGTCGACGAAGTCGAGCAGCGCCTTGACGGACGTGTAGTTGTGCGCGTAGTCGACGATCACGTCGGTGTCGCTCGCCTCGTCGCGGTAGCGCTCCATGCGTCCCGAGACGCGGGTGGGCTCCATCGCGTGCAGCGTCTCGATCTCGTCCGCGCCGACGCCGGCCGCATGGGCGATCGTCACGGCGGCCAGGGCGTTCTCGTAGTTGAAGTCGCCGACCAGATGCAGACGGTAGCGTCCCAGATCGCGCCCGTCGAGGCGCATCAGATAGGAGTCGTGGGAGACGTCGGCGGGCCAGGCGACGGCGGACGGGCCCTCGGACGCGTCGCCGGCGCCGGCCGGGGCCGCGTCGAGCAGCGCGAAGTCGCGCACCGGCACGCCGGCCGCGGCGGCATCTTCGCGGATGAGGTCGGCGTGCGCGGCGCGGGCGTTGAGCACCAGCGTGCGGCTGTTGGCCGTGATCCGGCGCTTGCAGTACAGGTAGTCCTCGAGCGTGGGGTGCTCGATGGGGGAGATGTGGTCGGGGGAGATGTTGAGGAAGGCGCCCACGTCGAACGTCAGTCCGTACACGCGGTGCACCTTGTACGCCTGGGAGCTGACCTCCATGACGAGGTAGCGCATGCCGTTGGACACGGCCTCGCGCATCATGCGGAACGCGTCGAGCGACTCCGGGGTCGTCAGATCGGACTCGAAGTAGGTGTGGCCGTCGAGGCAGTTGTCGACGGACGAGAACAGCGCGCAGCGTCCGCCCGAATGCGCGTTGAGCACGGCCTGCGTGAAGTACGCGGTGGTGGTCTTGCCCTTGGTGCCGGTGATGCCGATGACCGTCAGCTCGTCCTGCGGGCGTCCGTAGAACTCGGCGGCGAGCAGGGAGAGCGCCTTGCGCGCGTCGTCGACGATGAGACCCGGGGCGTGGGAGTGCTCGGACAGGTCGGTCTCGGCCACGTACGCGGCCAACCCCTTGTCGTCGCAGCCGTCGAGGAATTCCGGGCGGAACCGGCCCTTGCACACCAGCAGCGAGCCCTCGGCCACCGTGCGCGTGTCGTAGGTGACGGATGCGAACGGCGCGTCGGCGCCGTCGATGCCGGAGGCGCCGCGCGTCCAGGAACCGTCATGGATCACCTCCCGCAGCAGGTGGTGCCGTGCAAGCAGTTCGGCGGCGGAGTTCAGGGTCAGTGCCATCGGGGGATGTCCTTTCGTGGCGGATGGGGGTCTCGAATGTCGCTCCTACTGTGCGCGGCGATTCTGGGAGCCGGCTGGACGGTTCCTCATGGATCCCCAGTATACGGCCGATTACAATGGGCAACCGTGACCATACAGAAGAACGAGACCATGGCCGAACGGCGCGAACGGTTCGAGAAGCTCGCCATGCCCGCGCTCAACGCGCTCTACCGGCAGGCGATGAAGCTCACCAACAACCCGGACGACGCGCAGGACCTCGTGCAGGACACGTTCGAGAAGGGATTCAAGGCGTTCGACTCCTTCCGGGAGGGTACGAACTTCGAGGCGTGGATGACCACGATCGAGCGCAACGCCTACTTCAACCAGTACGCGAAGGCCAAGCGCCGCCCGCAGCGTGCCAACGCCTCGGACGGCGAGTATGACGACTGGGACATCTACGAGGCGTCCGAGCACACCTCCGACGGGCTCAAGTCCGCCGAGGACGAGTACCTCGACGCGTTCGCGCCCGAGGAGATCATGCAGGCGCTGGCCAAGCTGTCCCCGGAGCGCCGCCAGGTGTTCATCGACGCGGCTATCGACGGCAAGTCGTACCAGCAGGTCGCCGACGAGCAGGGCGTGAAGATCGGCACGGTGATGAGCCGGCTCAACCGCGCCCGCACGCAGTTGAAGCGCGAGCTCGCCGCCTACGCGCGCGAGCACGGCTACGGCACGCAGCTGCCGCCCGCTCCGGCCGCCGCCTCCGGTTCGCCGAAGGCAAAGTCCGGGGAAAGCCCCGCGCGGTCGCGCCGTTCCGGCGATAATGGGGAAGAGAAGATCCAGCGGAAGGAGACGCGATGAGCGAGCGGTCAGTGGAGAGCGTGCGGCACATCTCGATCACACGTACATCGGCGGACGGCACGGTCAGCCATACGGAGGTGCACATCACCGAGACCGGACCGGCCGAGGGCGCCTCGGCTTTCGTCGGCGCCTTCCATGGCGCGTTCCCCGTTCCCGTCCCCTTCGATCCGGCGATGGCCGGGGACCATTTCGATCCGTCGACCTGCTGCTCGGAGCGCGAGCAGGCGATGATCGCCTCCCTGCGCGCCTATCTGCGGCCCGAGGAGGCGCCGGAGTGCCTCAAGGCCCGCATCAAGGCGTGTCTCGACCACTGCTGCGAGCAATAGACGGCCGACGTGCCGCATGCGTTGCGCAACGAATCAATAAGAAAACCCGCCGAACCGATCGGTTCAGGCGGGTTTTCGCATGTCTTACGACAAAGATCAGGCGTTGGGGCGCTTGCCGTGGTTGGCGGCCTTCTTACGACGATCCTTGCGCTTACGTCCGCGCATGCCCATGATTGGACTCCTTTGCTGGAAAGATAATTAAGCCTTCGGAATTATGCCACATCGGCGCGACGTTCTCAACCGCGCGCCGCAATGCGGTCGCCGCGGGCCCGGATTCGACGACTCGGACGGACGGGCCCGCGGCGGGAAGGACTCAGACGCGATCGGCGCGGAACGTGACGCGCGTGGTGTAGTCGTCGCCGGGCTCGAGCACGACCAGATCCTTGCCGGTGCGGAACGCGTCGGCGTAGGCGGTCATCGGCTCGACGGCCACGCCGGGCTGGCGCACCTTCTCGCCGATCTCGTTGCCGGTGCACACCTGCCACGAGTTGATGGTCTTGTCGCCGGTCAGGGTGACCCTGATGCCGTCGGGGCGGGTGAACACGGCGGACGTGGAGCCGTCCTCGCCGCGGTCCACGATGTCGGTCCACGCGTCGTCGAAGCCGCGGCCCTCGAGCGTGGGGTTGTCGCGCAGGTCGTAGATGCCGGCGACCGGCTCCTCGCCGGTGGGCAGCAGGTGCGCGTCGACGGTGACGTGCGTGGCGCACGGCAGGGTCAGGCGGCACGGCTCGTTGTCGGCGGTGATTGCCGGACCGCGCGAGTGCCTGCCGTTGGCGAGCCACGGGTGGATGCCGAACGCCCACGGCGCCTTGACCTCGTCGTTGTTGTGCACGGTGAACGTCTCGTGCAGGCCGTCCTCCTCGAGCGCGTAGGTCGCGGTGACGGTGATGTCGAACGGGTAGCCGGCCAGATCGGGGGAGCGCCACGAGAGCGTGACGTGGGACTCGCCGAGGTCCTCGAGCCGCCACATGTAGCGGTACGCGTAGCCGTGCAGCGAGGCGGAGCGGTCGAACTCGTCGATCGGCATCTGGTAGTCCTCGCCGTCGAACGTGTACTGGCCGTCGGTCACGCGGTTCGGGTACGGGGCCAGCACCCAGCCGTTGCAGCAGGGGATGACCTTGTTCGGGTCGAACGGGACGATGATGTCCTCGCCCTGCCACTTGAGCTCGCGCAGACTCGCGCCGAGCTCGGTGACAACGGCGCTCCACTCTCCCTTGCGAATCGAATACTGGTTGCCGGTGCGGGGCTTGAGGACCATGACGTGACACTCCTTCGTGAAGTGAGCTGAACAGCGGATTGTTACCGCTCACAATGGTACCGTAAAGTTGCTCGGACGTGTGCCGGAATTGCCGTTCCGCGCCGAATTTCCGCGCGTCGGCGTCGGCGCCCGTCCGCCCGCCGCTACGGTGGACGGTATGCATGGATCGATGATTGGCGACGGGGGCGCGGCCGTCGGTGGGACCGGTGGATCCGGGACGGCGGCATGGACGCCGAAGGCGGTGCTGTGGGACCTCGACGGCACGCTGGTCGACTCCGACCCGATGTGGGTCGCGGCCGAACGGCGCTGCGCCGAACGTCACGGCGTGTCGTGGAACGACGACCTGAGCCTGAAGATGACGGCCGCGCCGCTGCCCGTGTGCGCGCGCGTCCTGCGCGAGGCCGGCGTCGACGAGCCGGCCGACGCGATCGTCGCCGCGCTGATCGACGACGTGACCACCATGTACGTGGTCGGCGAGGGCATCCCGTGGACGCCCGGCGCATGGGACCTGCTCGTCGCCCTGCGCGGCGCGGGGATCCCCTCGGTGCTCGTCACCGGGTCGCCGCGTTCGCTCGCCGAGCGGGTGGTCGCCGCCGCGCCCGCGGGCGCGTTCGTCGGCGCGGTCGCGGGCGACGACGAGGGGATCGCACACAAGCCCGACCCCGCGCCGTACCTCGCCGGCGCCCGTCTCGCCGGCGCCGATCCGCGCGACTGCCTCGTCCTCGAGGACTCGGACGGCGGAGCGCGGGCGGGGATCGCCGCCGGGGCCAGGGTCGTCGGCGTCGAGGCATGCGCCCGCACGCCTCTGCCGCGGGACGCGGGGTACCCGGTGATCGCCTCGTTGCGCGGACTGGCGTCTACATCTGCCTGATCTCGCTCTGTTTGCGGAACTCGATGGGGGAGACGCCGTTCTTGCGCTTGAAGGCCGCGCAGAAGGAGCTCGTGTCGGTGAATCCGCACTCCTCGCACAGCTGCTTCAACGGGATGTCCGAGTTGATGAGCAGGTACTTCGCGGCGTGCATGCGCGCGTCGACGATGTAGGCGTGCGGCGTGTACCCCGTCTTCTTCTTGAAGACGCGGATGAAGTGGTATTCGCTCATGAACGCGCGCGCGGCCAGTTCCCCGATGGACAGCGGCTCGTTGAGATGGCCGGAGATGTAGGCGAGCACGTCCTCGATCGCGTGCGGCTGGCGCTGCGTGGAGACGTCGTGGTCGCAGGCCGCCATCGCGAACTCGGTGAGGATGTCGGTGATGTACTTCGACATCCGCGGTTCGCTCACGCGTTCGGCGGCGTGGAACGTGTCGTAGATGTTCGTGAGTCTCGTCATCACGTAGACCGGGTCCTTGAGCGCGAACACCGGTCCGAGCCTGTCGTCGATGAGGTCGAAGTACGCGCGGGCCGTCTCGCCGTCGAAATGCAGCCACAGGACCTCGCTGTCCTCGTCGGTGCCGTAGGAGTGGTACCGGTAGCAGTCCAGCAGCACGAAGTCGCCCCTGCCGGCGCGCGCCGTGCCCTTCTCGGTGGTGACGGTGAACGACCCGCGGCGTACGGCCATCAGCAGGAAGCTGTCGAACGAGCTGCGCTCCTGCCGGTACCCCGGCTCGTAGCGGAACAGCCCCACGCGCAGCGGGTACAGGAAGGTCTGCACCGCCGTTTTGCTGGGCGTGTAGATGTAGAACTCCGAGCCCTCGTTGCTGATGTTCCTCTCGGCCGGCTTCATCGTTCCTCCACCCTTGGGTCCTCGACGTGTGATGGACGCAATTATTTCATATCCGGCGGCGGAAAAGGGGCACCCGGGCACCGGTCGGGCGAGAAGCGCAATTTTTCCATCGTTTTACGCAATTTTGCGTTGTCGATCGACGAGGAGCGTGGTTCATGGAAGCCGATGGTGGCCGTGAACGTCAGGAACACGGGAGTCGCGGGGATGCGCCGCGGGTGCGGCGAATAGTGTGCGGCCATGGGCGAGGGATGGCAATTTTCGCATATTCCAGAGCAGAAAAACTGTGTGGGAGGCGGAAACGCGGCTTTAGGCTTGTAGGCAAGTAATCAACACATTACTCATGCAGTGACCCACATTGCAGTATCCAACGAAGGAGCAGAACAATGGCTGAGGTGACCATCAGGGACACCGTCATCACGATCCCGACCTACGAGATCGGCGCTGCGGACAAGAACCCGGAGTTCATCGAGAAGCGCGTCTACCAGGGAAGCTCGGGCCGCGTCTACCCGTACCCGGTGATCGAGACGATCAGCGACGAGAAGCGCGACAAGGAGTACAAGGCCGTCATCATCGAGAACGAGTACCTCGAGGTGACCGTCCTGCCGGAGCTCGGCGGCCGCATCCAGTACGCCAAGGACAAGACCAACGACTACGACTTCGTCTACCGCAACGACGTCATCAAGCCGGCCCTCGTGGGTCTGACCGGCCCGTGGATCTCCGGCGGCATCGAGTTCAACTGGCCGCAGCACCACCGCCCGACCACCTACCTGCCGGTCGACTACAAGGTCGAGGACCTCGCCGACGGCGGCAAGGCCGTGCTGTGCCACGACACCGACCAGATGTACGGCACCCAGGTCATCACCAGGATCGCGCTGCACCCCGGCAAGGCGTACATCGAGATCTCCGCCCAGCTGTACAACGGCACCGCGCTGCCGCAGACCTTCCTGTGGTGGGCCAATCCGGCCGTGCCCGTCAACCAGCACACCAAGACCGTGATGCCGCCGGACGTCACCGCCGTCATGGACCACGGCAAGCGCGACGTCTCCCGCTACCCGATCGCCACCGGCACCTACTACAAGCACGACTACTCCGAGGGCGTCGACATCGGCCGCTACAAGAACGTGCCGGTCCCGACCTCCTACATGGCCGCCCACTCCGACTACAACTTCGTCGGCGGCTACGACTTCGGCGTCGGCGCCGGCATCCTGCACGTGGCCGACCACCACGTCTCGCCGGGCAAGAAGCAGTGGACCTGGGGCAACGGCGACTTCGGCCGCGCCTGGGACCGCAACCTCACCGACGCGAACGGCCCGTACGTCGAGCTCATGACCGGCGTCTTCACCGACAACCAGCCCGACTTCACCTGGCTCAAGCCCTACGAGGGCAAGACCTTCACCCAGTACTTCATGCCGTACAAGCAGGTCGGGCAGGTCAAGAACGCCTCCATCAAGGCCGCCGTCAACCTCGAGATCGGACCGGCCGACACCTTCGGCGCCGCCGGCGAGACCGAGGGCGTCGAGGCCCAGGGCCTCAAGGCCGGACAGGGCCGCGTGACCGTGTACGCCACCGCCGTGTACGAGAACGCCACCGTCACGGTCACCACCAAGGACGGGCGGACGCTCTACTCCCACACCGGCCGCATCAGCCCGAACGACATCGTCAGAGCCGAGTTCGAGACCGAAGGCGTCCCGGCCACCGAGATCACCGCCACCGTCGCCGACGCGGACGGCGACGTCCTCATCGACTACACCCCGCAGCCGAAGAAGATCGAGAAGCTCCCGGAGCCGGCCAAGGCCGCCGACGATCCGCAGGACATCCTCACCAACGAGGAGCTGCTGCTCGCGGGCCTGCATCTCGAGCAGTACCGTCACGCCACCTACATGCCGGACCCGTACTACCTCGAGGGCCTCAAGCGCGACCCGCAGGACGCCCGCATCAACAACGCGTACGGCCGTCTGCTGCTGCGCCGCGGCGTGTTCGACGAGGCGGAGGACCACTTCCGCACCGCCATCAAGCGCCTGACCAAGCACAACACCCAGCCGTACGACTCCGAGCCGCACTACAACCTCGGCCTGGCGCTCTTCTACCAGGGCGAATACGACAAGGCCTTCGACGCCTTCTTCAAGGCGACCTGGGACGACACGCAGAAGGAGCGCGCCTTCTTCTACATGGCCGCCATCGCCGCCCGTCGCGGGGACTTCGCCGACGCCCTCGAATACGTGGAGAACGCCCTGACCCGCAACACGATGAACATCAAGGCCCGCGCCCTCAAGGCGTACGTGCTGCGCAGGCTCGGCCGCGCGGACGAGGCCGCCGAGGCCCTCGAGGAGAACCTCAGGGTCGACGAGTTCGATTTCGTGTCCGGCAACGAGCGCGTGATCGCCGGCGCCGACCCGTCCGAGCTCGCGGTCCTCATGCGCGGCTTCCACGAGAACTACCTGCAGGCCGCCCGCGACTACGCCCTGTTCGGCGCGTACGAGGAGGCGCTGGCGCTGCTCGCCGAGGCCGACCGGTCCAAGCCGATGGTGAGGTACTACGAGGGCTACTACCTGTCCGAGCTCGGCCGCGACGATCAGGCCCGGGCCGCGTTCGAGGCCGCCGAGGCGGCGCCGAGCGACTACTGCTTCCCGAACAAGCTCGAGGACATCGCCCCGCTGACCAAGGCCATCGAGGTCGTGAACGGTGCCAAGGCCCCCTACTACCTCGGCTGCCTGTACTACGACAAGGTCCAGGCCGAGAAGGCCATCGCCCTGTGGGAGCGCTCGCGCGACCTCGATCCGGAGTTCCCGACCGTGCACCGCAACCTGGCGCTCGCCTACTACAACAAGCGCGGCGACGCCGCCTCCGCCGGCCGGGAGATCGAGCAGGCCTACCGCCTCGACGAATCCGACGCGCGCGTCTTCCTGGAGCTCGACCAGCTGCACCGCAAGGTCGGCTGGACCTACGCCCGGCGCCTGACCGAGTTCGAGAAGCACCTCGACGTGGTCGCCGAACGCGACGACCTGTTCATCGAGTACCTCACCGTGCTCAACCTCACCGGCAACTACGCCAAGGCCTACGAGCTCATGGGCAAGCGCCACTTCCACCCGTGGGAGGGCGGCGAGGGCAAGGTCACCGCGCAGTACCGCATCGCGCTGACCCTGCTCGCCAAGGACGCGATGGCCGCCGGCGACTGGGCGAAGGCCAAGGACCTGCTCGAGCGCACCCTGTCCTACCCGCACAACCTCGGCGAGGGCAAGCTCGAGGGGCAGAAGGACAACGACATCCACTACTACCTCGGCGTCGTGGACCGTCATCTCGGCGACGAGACGGCCGCACGCGACGAGTTCCGCAGGGCCACCATCGGCCCCGACGAGGTCAAGGGCGCAATGTACTACAACGACCAGCCCGCCGAGATGATCCTCTTCCAGGGTCTCGCCCACAAGGCGCTCGGCGAGGACGGCCCGGCCAACGCCCGCTTCTACCGTCTGCTGGACTACGGCGAGCAGCACCTCGACGACCAGGTCAGGATCGACTACTTCGCCGTCTCGCTGCCGGACTTCCTCATCTTCGAGAACGACTACACGAAGATGAACCGCATCCACTGCCTGTACCTCATGGCGCTCGCCAGCATCGGCAACGGCGAGGGGGAGAAGGCGGCGGAGCTGCTCGGCGAGGCCGTGAAGCTCGACCCGAGCCACATCCAGGCGAACCTGTTCGCCGACGAGGTCGCCAACCGCCACATCCTGTGATGTGACCGCCGCGGGCGGACACGGCGGGCCCGAAGCCGGATCCGGCGACGGGCCGGCCGGACCCGCGCATGGGGCATACGCGCACGCGTATGCCCCTTTTCGTTGTCGGCGAGGCAATTTTCCACTATCCAAAGCCGCCGTCGATACGCAATTTTTTCATATCGGAAGTCAAATTAAGTGAAGGTCCCACGACGGGCCGACCGTACACTGGAATTACTCAAAACGTTGGGCCTCATACCAAACCTCGACAACGAAGTGGTAGGTGCCCGGCCGGGAGTGCAGGAATGATCGACGGGGATTATCAATGCCGATCCTGATCCGACGGAGATGGACCCTGTTGGTTTTTATCAATCCCGCCCCACACGGGATAGGATAAGGAGAAAACAATGAAGTTGCACAACATGAAGACGGTGATCGCCGCGGCCGCGGCCGTCGCGATGCTCGCCCCGCTGGCCGCCTGCGGTTCCGGCAGCGCCGCCGGAGACGAGAACACCCTGACGTTCTTCGCCAACAACACCCAGGACGTCTACCAGCCGGTCATCGACGCGTTCGAGAAGGCCAACCCGGGCGTCAAGGTCAAGTTCAGCACCACCAACGGATCCCAGGCGGGCTACCAGCAGACGCTGCAGACCCGCATCTCCGGCGGCCAGCTCGCCGACGTGTACGTGGCGCCGCCCGAGCAGCTCAACGACCTGGTCAAGAACGGCGTGGCCAAGGACCTGACCGACGAATCGTTCATGGACCGCATCGGCGACACCAACAAGGCGCAGTCCACCATCGACGGCAAGGTCTACAGCATGTCCGTCACCGCATGGACCAACGCCTACGCCTACAACAAGGACCTGCTCGCCAAGGCCGGCTACGACTCCATCCCGGAGACCTGGGACGAGTTCATCGACATGCTCAAGGCCCTCAAGAACGCCGGCGTCGACAAGCCGTACCTCGAGCCGAAGGCCGGACTCGGCGCGCTGGTCGAGGGCTGGATCGGCTACGACTCCTCCAAGCAGTCCAAGAGCATCGACCAGCAGATCGGCGACGGCGACTCCACCTTCGCCAAGAGCTACACCAAGTACTACAAGGAATGGGCCAAGCTCTTCGACGCGGGCGTGATGGGCTCCGAGGTCACCGGCCTCGCCGACGACCAGGTCCGCTCCGAGTTCGCCGCCGGCCGCCTCGCCGTGATGCCCTCCGGATACTGGGACGTGAACACGTTCAAGGACGCCGGCATCAACTTCGCGTTCGGACGCATGCCGATGCTGCACAAGGGCGACACCCCGTACGCGCCCGGCTCCGCCGACTCCGGCTACGCCATCAACGCCAAGATCGACGGCAAGAAGCTCGAGAACGCCGAGAAGTTCCTCGACTTCCTCTCCTCCAAGGAGGGCCTCAAGCTCATCCAGGACAACATCGGCCTGATCCCCGCCACCAAGAACTACACGCCCGAGATCGACAAGACCTTCTCCGAGCCGTACGACCTGTACCTCAAGACCGGCCACGTCTACCTCAACACGCTCGGCTGGCCCACCTCCGGACGCAGCGCCCTGCGCGCCGAGACCTTCGCCCAGCTCCAGCAGGTCGCCCTCGGCTCCATCACCCCGGCCCAGGCCACCGCCAACCTGGACGCTAAGCTCAAGACCCTGTCCTGAAGGTGAACGCCATGTCAGCCACGCAAGCAACATCCGCAACGGCCGCCGCCATCATGCCGGCGACGGCCGCGGCCGGCCCCCTCGACGCGCACGTCGTCGACGCCGAAGCCATCCACCTCAAGGCCCGCAGGCGCCGCAACCTCATGGAGAACCTGACCTCCGTGAAGTTCCTGCTGCCGCTGCTCGCCGTCTACATCGTCATCATCCTCATCCCGTTCCTGCAGAGCATCGTCTTCAGCCTCACCGACTACGACGGCTACGACTTCGCCAACGCGACGTTCGTGGGGGCGGCCAACTACGCGGCCATCTTCTCCGACAAGACGCTGCTCGCCGGCCTCGGATTCACGCTGCTGTACACCATCGCCACCACCGTGCTCATCACCGCCATCGCCCTGCCCCTGGCCGTGACGCTCAACCGGAAGTTCTTCGGGCGCAACTTCGCGCGCTCCCTGTTCTTCTTCTTCTTCTCGGTGCCGTCGATGGCCGTCCTCGGCCTGGTCTGGCAGTACATCTTCTCCCCGCTCGGCACCGGCGCGGTCAACACGCTGCTCGGCCGCCTCGGCGTGAGCCCGGTGCCGTGGCTGTCCGACCCCGCGCTCGCCAAGTTCTGCGTGATCTTCATCGCCGTGTGGGCCCAGGTCGGCTGGCACGCCACACTGTACCTCGCCTACCTGCAGGCGATCCCCGCCGACCTGTACGAGCAGGCGTCGGTGGACGGCGCGACCCGCGGCCAGCAGTTCGTCCACATCACCCTGCCGCAGATGGTCCCCGCCATGGGCGTGTCCATCTTCATGCTGCTGACCGGCGGCCTGAAGGTCTACGACCTGCCGTTCACCCTCACCAACGGCGGTCCCGGCAACGCCACCTACACCGTCACCCAATCCATCATCGTCACCGGCATCGGCTCCGGACGCTACGGCGTCGGATCGGCGCTCGGCGTGATGTTCTTCCTGTGCTGCGTGATCCTCGTGGCACTGCAGCAGGTCGTCACCTCGCTGATCGAAAAGAGGCTGTCATGAAATCCGGACTCACCCTGAGCCAGCGCGAACGCATCCGCGCCGCCGTCCGTTCGGTGGTGGTCATCGCCATCGCCCTCATCTGCGCCGTGCCCCTCTACGTGGTGGTGGTCAACACCTTCAAGAACTCCGGCGACATGGCCGCCGACCCGTTCGGACTGCCCGTGCACCCCACCCTGGAGAACTACGCGTACGCGCTGGAGAACCTGCCGATCGTGCAGGCCACGGTCAACACCCTGATCGTCACGGTCGTCGGCGTCTTCTTCATGGTCATCATCGGCGCGCTCGCCGCCTACGGCATGATCCAGAAGAAGAGCCGCCTGACCGCCGGCATCGGCGCGTTCCTCATGCTCTCGTTCGTCATCCCCGGCCAGACCCTGCTCATCCCGCAGTACAAGATGGAGGCGCAGTTCGGCCTCGTCGACTCCCTGCTCGGCCTGATCGTGCTCTACCTGGGAGGCGCCACGTTCTGCTACTTCCTCATCGTGCAGTACATGCGCGGACTCCCGCAGGAGCTGTTCGAGGCCGCCCGCCTCGACGGTGCCAGCCCCTTGCGCATCTTCTGGCAGATCGTCCTGCCGCTCATCCGCCCGATCCTCACCACCGTGGTGGTGTTCGAGACCATGTGGACGTGGAACGACTTCATGACGCCGAACATCTACATCTCCTCGACCGAGAAGCAGACGCTCGTCCTGCAGGTCTTCAACGCGATGGGGCAGTTCAGCACCAACTGGCCGCTGTTCATGACCATCACCACCATCGCCCTCATCCCCGTGTTCCTGTTCTTCATCTTCTGCCAGAAGTGGATCGTCGCCGGCCTGGTCGCCGGATCGGTAAAGGGCTGACGCGTCAAGCGGGGAGTCCGGTGGACTCCCCGTAGCGTCAGCCGAGCGGCGACAGCCGCGAGGAAACCCGGGCATCGAACCCGGAACCCCATACGACCCACACATCCACCACACACATACCCCAACCATCCTTTGCACCCACCCCACGGCGGGGCCGAAGACGACCCCGCCCGACCCTCGAAAGGCAATCCCATGACCCACACCCTCGACCTGACCAGCTTCAAGCCCAAGGCCATCACCCCGTTCCCGATCACCCGCGGCGACTGGGGCACCGCCCCGGACGGCACGTCCGTCGACTTCACCAACTACTACATGACCTTCGACGGCAAGCCGTTCTACGGCGTGTGCGGCGAGTTCCACTACTCGCGCATGGACCCCTCCCGCTGGGACGCCGAACTCGCCAAGATGGCCGCCGGCGGCGTCAACGTCATCGCCACCTACGTGTTCTGGAACCACCACGAGGAGCACGAGGACCAGTGGGACTTCACCGGCCGCCGCAACCTGCGCCGCTTCATCAGGCTGTGCGCCAAGCACGGGTTCAAGGTGATCGTGCGCATGGGTCCGTTCGACCACGGCGAGGTGCGCAACGGCGGCATCCCCGACTGGATGTACGGCAAGCCCTACGAGGTGCGCTCCGTCGACCCCGGCTTCCTCGACAAGGTGCGCGACCTCTACGCGCACATCGCGGCCCAGCTCGACGGCCTCTACTTCAAGGACGGCGGCCCGATCGTCGCCGCCCAGCTCGACAACGAGTACATGCACTCGTCCTCCCCGTGGGAGATGACCACCGGCATCACCGACGAATGGGTGCCCGGCGGCCACGACGGCTTCGACTACGTGCACGCGCTGCGCCGCATCGCCGAGGAGGAGGGCATTTCGGTGCCGTTCTACACCAACACCGGCTGGGGAGGCTCGCCCGTCCCGGACGACGTGCTGCCGCTGTGGGGCGGCTACGCGTACCGCCCGTGGCTGTTCTACGCCGGCCCCGGCGACCACCCGATCACCGACGAGTACCTCTACCGCGACTTCCACTCCGACGACTGCCCGCGCAACGAGGCGTTCGACCCCACCTACGAGCCGGAGAGCAAGCCCTACGCCTGCTGCGAGATGGGCGGCGGCATGTTCAGCTCCTACAACTACCGCTTCGTGCTGCCGATGAAGTCGGTCGACGCGATGGCCAACATCAAGATGGCGTCCGGCTGCAACTTCCTCGGATACTACATGTTCCAGGGTGGTTCGAACCCGATCGGCGACGGCATCTACCTCAACGAGGGCCAGCTGCCGAAGATCTCCTACGACTTCCAGGCAGCGCTCGGCGAGTTCGGCCAGGCGCGCGAATCCTACCGCCGCCTCAAGGCGCTGCACTACTTCGGTCTGGCGTTCGCCGACCGCCTGTGCCCGCTGGGCGTCGTCGTGCCGGAGGGCCAGAGCGACGTCGACCCCGCGGACACGGACACGCTGCGCTGGTGCGTGCGCACCGACGGCGAACGCGGCTTCGTGTTCATCGACAACTTCCAGGACCACGCGTCGATGCCGGCCAAGCATGGCGAGACGATCGAGGTCGCGCTCGCCGACGGCTCGACGGTCACGTTCGACGGCATCGGTCTGGCGGCCGACGAGAACTGCATGCTGCCGTTCAACATGGACTTGGACGGCGTGACGCTCGTGGCCGCCACCGCCCAGCCGGTCACGGTGATCCGCACGCCGGGCGCCGCGAACCGCACGTTCGTGTTCATGCGCCCCGAGGGCATGGACGACTGCTGGTTCAGGTTCGCCGACGGCACGGTGCGCCGCATCTCCGGCGACCGCGAGCTGTTCGATGTCGCCGACGGCGAGGGCCACGCGGCCACGATCCTGTGCGTCAGCCGCGCCGACGCCGACGCGATGACCGTCCTCGGCGGCGAGGCGCTCGTGTTCGCCGGCGATGCGGTGTCGCAGGACGCCTCGGCCCCGTCCATCGCCAACGATGGCGCGGTCGTGTACGAGACGGACGGCAGGGTCGTCGTCGAATCGACGCGTCCGACCGTCGCCGTCGCGACCTATCCGGCCGGATACCTCGAGGGTGTCCCGGCCGACGGCGACGTGCGTCTCGGCGACGCCGCCGCGGCCGACGTCCAGCCGACGGTCACGCGCCACTCCGACACCCGATACATCATCGACCTGCCGGACGAGTGGCTGACCGGCGACGGCGTGGACGACGCGCTCCTGCGCATCCGCTACTCGGGCGACATCGGCTGGCTGTGGTGCGGCGGAGTCCTCGTCGACGACAACTTCTGCAACGGCGACGTCTGGGAGGTCGGCCTCAAGGAGTACGCGCAGCTGCTGGCCGACAACCGCAACCAGCTGGTCCTCACCATCACGCCGATCCGCGAGGGCGCCAACGTGAACGTCGAGTCCACGATGGCGGCGCGCATGGAGAACGCCGAAAGCACGGTCGCCGGACTCGGTTCCGTGAGCCTGCAGCCGGTGTACTCCACGCGTCTGGCCAAGGCGTAGCGCGTAGCCATCCTTCCGTCTCCTGTTTCCCGGGGCGTCGAACGCATCGTCGTTCGGCGCCCCTTTCCTGTCAATCCCCACCAGACCAACCGGAAAGGCGCCCGCCATGAAACCGGCCGAACGCAACGTCATCAGAGAGCAGTCCGAGCACTACCAGTACCGCCCGTCCAATTCCGGGGCGCAGGTGTTCCTGTACCCCGAATGGCTCGGCGTGTACCGGTACGCCGCCGGATACACGCTGAACCGCGGCCCGTTGGACAACTTCCTGCTGTTCTTCATCCGCTCCGGCAGGTTCTCGATCGACCTGCCCGACCGGGAGCGCATCGTCGCGCACGCCGGCGACTTCGTGCTGATCGACTGCTACGCGCCGCAGTCCTACCGGGCGCTGGAGCCCGGCGAGGCCCTGTGGATACACTTCAACGGCGTCTCGGCGCGCATGTACTACGACTTCATCAGCGCACGCAGGGGGAACGTGTTCTCCACCGTCAACTCGCAGTTCGCGGTCAACCGACTGCAGCGCATATGCGCGGGGTTCCGCGCGGGGACGCGCATGTCGGAGCCGGTGATGGCGCGCTACCTGACCGACATCCTCACCGAATGCGCCGGCGTTCCCGACGACGGTCCCGCGGACGAGTCGGCCCACCGCTACACGATGGAGGACGTGCAGGACTTCATCGTGGCGAACCTGTCGCGCGAGCTGACGAACGACGACCTGGCCGACATGGCCGCGATGAGCACCGGTTATTTCATCAAGGAGTTCCGGCGGGCCACCGGCACGACGCCGCACGCGTTCGTCGTCAACGCGCGCATGGACGCCGCGAAGCGGATGCTGGCCGGCTCGGACGCCTCCCTCAGGCGCATCTGCACGCGCTGCGGGTTCTCGTCGCCCAGCGCGTTCTGCCTGGCGTTCAGGCGACTGGAGGGGATGACCCCGCTGGAGTACCGTCGATCGATGCGCGACGCCGCCCCGGGCGTCGGCCGCGAAGCCTTGAGCATTCCGCGATAATCGCAGAGCATTTTCTATACATTCCGGGCATCGTTTCGGGAATACCGTTGATGGTGACAACGCAGTCGATGGCAATAATCCACAATCGACATTCGTCCAACGAAGGAGTCCATCATGTCCCACAACCCCGTGACCGCCGGCGTCGAGAGGATGATCATCCCGACCTACGAGCCGCCCGCCCCCGATGAGATGCCCATGTACTCGGAGTTCCGCCAGCACCAGGGCTCCACCGGATACGCCTACCCGAACCGCGTGACGCTCGGCGTGGAACGCGACAGGCTCACCGATCACGAGTACACCGTCGTCCGCCTCGAGAACGACTACATCCGCCTGCTGATCCTGCCCGAGCTCGGCGGCCGCATCCTCGAAGGCTACGACAAGGTCAACGACTACAACTTCCTCTACCGCCACCACCGCATCAAGCCCGTCATCGTCGGCTCCTACGGCAACTGGATCTCCGGCGGCATGGAGTTCAACTTCCCGTTCCACCACCGTCCCGGCACCTACATGCCCGTCGACTACAGCATCGAGCGGCTCGATGACGGCACCGCGATCGTCTGGTGCTCCGAGGCCGCGCCCTCGCCGGGCCAGTACCGTCTCAAGGGCACGTGGGGCGTCAAGCTGCGTCCGGACGTCTCCTACTACGAGACCGTGGTGAAGATCGACAACCGCACTCCCGTCAAGCACCCGTTCCTGTGGTACGAGAACGCCGGCATCCACGTCAACGCCGACTACCAGCTGTTCTTCCCGCAGGACGTCGGCTACGTGCACCACCACTACGACCGCCACCACGCCACCTTCCCGATCACCAAGGGCTGGTACGCGGTGGAGAACCACGAGGAGGAGACCGACATCAGCGTCCACAGGAACACGTTGAAGGGCAACTCCTACTTCGCCGCCCCCTCGAAGTACGACTTCTTCGGCGGCTACGACCACGACCGCGACTGCGGCACCGTGCACGTGGCCGACCACCACATGGTCCCCGGCAAGAAGCAGTTCATGTGGGCGCTCGAGGACCTCGGCGACGCCTGGAACGGCAACCTCACCGACAACGACGGCGAGCACGCCGAGCTCATGGCCGGCGCCTACTCCGACGACCAGCCCGACTTCACGTACATCGCGCCCTACGAGGTGAAGACCTGGTCGCAGTTCTGGTACCCGATCCACGGCACCAAGGCCCCGACCTTCGCCAACATCCACGGCGTGGTCACCCTCGACAAGGCCGACGGCGAGGTGCGCGTCGCCGTCACCAGGAGCGTGGCCGACGCCGTACTCGAAGTGTCCGACGGCGAGGACACGGTGCTGCGCGAGAGCATCACGCTCGACCCGGGCGACTACCGCGAGTTCGACGTGGCGCTGCCGGCCGACGTCTACACGCTGCGCCTGACCGCCGCCGACGGCACCGTGCTCATGGACTACACCGAGGACAAGCCCGACGTGCTGCGCATCCCCGAGGACAACCCCGGCATCCCCACCCCGCACGAGCTCACCACCGCGCAGGAGATCTACGTGGCCGGCCAGCACATCGACCAGTACCGCGACCCGTCGTTCAAGGGACGCGACTACTACCTCGTGGCGCTCGAACGCGACCCCGAACACCTGCCGTCGCTGCTCGCCATGGCCGAGGACCGTTACGACAACGCCCTGTACGACGAGGCGCTCGGATACCTGCGCCGCGCCGACAAGGTGCTCAACCGGTACAACCACAACCCGTACGACGGCACCTACAGCTACCTCAAGGCGCTGTGCGAGTACGGCAAGGGCGAGGTCGACGCCGCCTACGAGACCTTCTTCAAGGCCGCGTGGAGCAACAACGTCATCTCCCCGGCCATGACCTACATCGCCGGCATCGACGGACAGCGCGGCGACTGGGTCAGGATGAGGGAGCACGCCGGGCAGGCGCTCAGGAAGGAGGCCGACCACGCCGTCTGCGGCACCTACAAGGCCATCGCCGAAATCAAGCTCGGCGACCGCGAGGCGGGTCTGACGGAGCTCGAAGGCATCATCGCCCGCGACCGACTCGACCACCTGGCCCGCTTCGCCCACCTCTACTACTCCGGCAGGGACCTCGGCGAGTTCTACTCGATCCTGCTGAGCAACCCCGCGCAGACCATCCTCGACGTCACGTTCGACCTGCTGCTCGCCGGACTGAAGGACGAGGCCGTCGCCCTGCTCGAAGGCGCCAAGCTCGCCGGGCAGTCCACGCCGATGACCCACTACACGCTCGCCTTCGTCTACGACGCGCTCGGCAAGACCGAAGCCGCCGCATCCAACCGCAAGGCCGTGTCCGACAGCCCGATCGTGGACGTGTTCCCGTACCGCCTCGAGGAGCTGCCCGTGCTCAAGGCCGCCGTCGAAGCCGACCCGACCGACTACACCGCCGCCTACCTGTACGGCTGCATCCTGTACGACAAGCTGCAGTACAAGGCCGCCGCGGACCAGTGGAGGAAAGTCACCGAACTGAAGCCCGACTTCCACATCGCATGGCGCAACCTCGCCATCGCCTACTTCAGCAAGTTCGACCGCCGCGAGGAGGCGCTGGAGCTGATGAAGAAGGCCGTGGAGGTCAAGCCGAAGGACGACACGCTCGTACGCGAGACCAACTACGTGGCCGCCAGGCTCGGCGTGGACGGACGCGAACGCCTCGACTGGCTGCTCGCCAACCTGCCCGACAAACCCTCCGACACCCTCGCCTGGGATCTGGCCGACGCCTACAGCAACGTGTTCGAATTCGACAAGGCGCTCGACGTGCTCAGGAACCACGAGTTCGTGGCCGCCGAATGCCAGGAGACCTACCTCACCGAGTCGTACACCTTCGCGCTGTGCTGCAAGGGCCGGCTGCTCGAACGCGACGGCAAGGTCGAGGAGGCGCTCGAATGCTACCGCCAGGCGCAGATCGTCCCCGCCAACTTCCGCGCCGGATGGTGGGACACCCAGCAGCTGTACTACGCCCGCTGGTTCGAGGCCGCCGCGCTGGAGAAGCTCGGCCGCGAGGACGAGGCCCGCAAGGCCGCATCCCGCCTGCTGCCCTTCATCCACAGCAACTACAGCCCGTACATGGGGCCGGAGACCGACTACTACGTGGCGCTCGCCGAACGCCTGCTCGGCGACAACATCATCTCCCGCAGGGACATGAGCGCCTCCGTGGTCAAGTGGGAGGAGGACGCGGGGAACGACCTCGACCGCAAGCCCATCGTCACCTCGCTGCACCTGTCGTTCGTACCCGACGGCGTGAGCGAGCACAAGGCCGAAACGGTCCGCGCGCTCGCCTACGGCCGCCTGTTCTTCGACGACAAGGCCGGCGCCCGCAAGCTGTTCGAGGAGAGCCTGAGGCTCAACCCCGACAA
Source organism: Bifidobacterium santillanense (assembly GCF_018555385.1). GTDB lineage: Bacteria > Actinomycetota > Actinomycetes > Actinomycetales > Bifidobacteriaceae > Bifidobacterium > Bifidobacterium santillanense. Next base: position 504,354 of record NZ_JAFEJS010000001.1, on the reverse strand, counting down.
CCCCAAGGCCAGGTTCGAGCTGCACCTGCTCGATATGAACGGCGAGTGATGCCGACGGCCGACCCGCGACGATGACGCCGAACGCCCCGGTATCCGCCGGGGCGTTCGCGTATTCGACGGCGTATCCGCGGCGTGGCCTCTCCGGGCCGGGGGAGAGGCCGCCGTCCCGTCTTCCCGTTGTACACTGGAATGCATCGTATGCGGCGGGACGATCGAGGAGACGGCCGATGGACATCAACGAGATCGAGTACTCGGACGCCGCCTCGCATCTGGTCTGGGGCGGCGACTACGACTACTACATCCACACGCCCAGCAAGGTGGCGCGCGACACCTTCCTCTACCCGCTGCAGACGGGCATGTTCCACTACGAGGAGGGCATGCTCGCCGAACGCAACCGGTTCGACAGCTTCCTGATCATGTACCTGCGCAACGGCTCGATGCTCGTGCGCACCAAGGACGACGAGATCGCCGCGCACGAGGGCGACTTCGTGCTGCTCGACTGCTACGACTACCACTACTATCAGGCGCTGGAGCCCACCGACGTGCTGTGGATGCACTTCGACGGCAACGCGGCCCGCGCCTACTGCGATCTGATCCACCAGCGGCAGGGACTCGCCTTCGCGTTGCGCAACCCGTCATACGCGTTGAACCAGCTGGCCCGCATCTACGAGATCTTCAGGAACGGCGAGCGCATCCGCGAACCCATCCTGGGCAAGTACATCGTCGACATCCTGTGCGAGATGCTCGTCGAGGACAACGGCGTCGAGCCGTCCCGACGCAGGGAGCAGGACGACATTCGCCGGGTGATGTCCTATATCTCGCAGCACCTCGACGAGCCGTTGACGGTGGGGGAGCTCGCCTCGGTCGCCTACATGGGCGAGTACGGCTTCATCCGCGTGTTCAAGGCGCAGACCGGATACACGCCCCACGCGTACGTGGTGCAGGCGCGTCTGGACACCGCGAAGTACATGCTGGTCAACTCGCAGGCCACTCTGAAGGAGATCTGCGCGGCGTGCGGGTTCTCCACCACGTCCGTGTTCTGCGCCGCCTTCAAGAAGCGCATGGGTGTCTCGCCGCTCGAATTCCGCAAACGGTCCGGGGCGAGGAGAGACGAGACGACGGCCGTGACGGCCGGGGGCTCCGCCTCGTGACATGACGCGAAAGGGGCGTCGATCCTTCCCCTCAAAGGGAGGATCGACGCCCCTTTCCATACTCGTCCATGCTCATGCCGTCAGGGCATGCCGGCCGTCGCTACCTGCGCGTCACCTCGTAGCGCACGACGGTGGTGTAGGTCTCGCCCGGGGCGATCGTGACCAGATGGTCGCCGGAGCGGAACGCGTTGGCCGGGGCGGTCATCGGCTCGACGGCCACGCCGTACGGGTGCTCCTCGAACGGCGCGCCGGTGGCGGTGTAGCACTGCCACGCGTTGATGGTCTTATCGCCGACGAGCTTGACCTCGATGCCGTCGGGGCGGGTGAACACGGTGGTCGTGGTGCCGTCGGCGGCGCGATTGACGTCCAGCCACGCGTCGTCGAAGGAGCGGCCCTCGAGCGTCGGGCCCTCGCGCAGGTCGGTCACGCCGGCGACCGGTTCGACGCCGGTCGGGATGAGGCCGTCGTCGACGACCACGTGCTCGTTCGCGTCGATCTTCAGACGGCAGGCGGCCGAGTCGGCGTCGCGCTCCTCGCTCGTCGCGCCCTGCCTGCCGTTGGCCAGCCACGGATGCAGGCCGAGGGCCCACGGGGCCGGCTCGTCGCCGCCGTTGGACGCGGCGACGGTCACGGTCAGGCCGTCCTCGCCGAGCTCGTAGGTGGCGGTCACGGTCACGTCGAACGGGTAGCCGTCGAGGTTCGGGAAGCGCAGCGACTGCGTGACGGCGTTGTCCGTGAGGGACTCCAGCCTCCACATGTAGTGGTAGGCGTAGCCGTGGTTCGCGTTGTGGCGCGGGGAGGGGTGGCATTCGTTGACCGGCGCGCAGTAGTGTTTGCCGTTGAAGTCGTACTCGCCGTCCTTGATGCGGTTCGGCCACGGGGCCAGGATGTAGCCGTTGCAGGTGGGGGTCAGGTCGTCCGGGCCGAACGGGCAGAAGATCTCCTCGCCCTGCCAGTCGAAGCGGCGCAGCTTCGATCCGAGCTCGCAGACCACGGCGGAATAGTCGCCGTAGTGGATCGAATACTGGTTGCCGGTGCGCGGTGTCGTGCTCATGATTCACTCCGTAGTGAGAGGTGGTGTTACCGCTACCATCCTAGTGCGTGGGCGGTCTCGACGCACATGCGGTTTCTGGCGTTTATGGTGTTTTCCTGCGCTTCGCACACGCCGTTTCTTCACGTTCCCCGCGCGTTCCGCCTCAGGCGGGCGGCCGCAGGTTGATAGGCTTGGGACGGATGGATCCGGCCGGAGACGATTCGGCGGGTCCGAGGCGACAAGACATGAAGGAGACGGACTTATGGGCAAGCGCATCGTGCTGGCCGATCCCCGAGGGTTCTGCGCGGGCGTGGACCGCGCGATCCTCACCGTGCACACGATCCTCAAGGGAAGCCCGGTTTCGGCGCCGGACCGCGCCGCGCTCGAGGCCGAGGGCCTGCCGCCGGTGTACGTGCGCCGTCAGATCGTGCACAACAAGCACGTGGTCGAGGACCTGTCCTCGCAGGGCGCGGTGTTCGTCGAGGAGCTCGCCGAGATCCCGGACGCCGCGGCGCGCGCCGGAGTGCCGGTCGTGTTCTCCGCCCACGGCGTCTCGCCGTCGGTCAAGGCCGAGGCGAAGGCCCGCGGCCTCAACGTCGTGGACGCCACCTGCCCGCTGGTCGGCAAGGTGCACCGCGAGGTGACGCGGTTCGCGCGCGGCGGCTACGAGATCGTCTACATCGGCCACAAGGGGCACGACGAGGCCGTCGGCGTGGTGGGGGAGAGCCCCGAGCACGTGCATCTGATCGAGCACGAGGACGACGTCGCCTCGCTCGATTTCACCCCGGACACCAAGCTGGTGCTGCTCACGCAGACCACGTTGAGCGTCGACGAGACCGCCGGCACCATCGCCGCGCTCAGGGAGCGCTTCCCCTGGATCGAGATGCCTCCCAGCTCGGACATCTGCTATGCGACGTCCAACCGTCAGGCGGCGGTGAAGGTCGTCGCCGAGGAGTCTGACTGCGTGGTGATCGTGGGATCGGCGAACTCGTCGAACTCCGTGCGTCTCGTCGAGGTCGCGCAGGAGGGACTGGGGGAGCGCGGGCGCGCGCACCGCGTCGACGACGCCGGCGATCTCGACGACGCGTGGTTCGAGGGCGTGGAGGCTGTGGGCGTCTCCTCGGGCGCCTCGGTGCCGGAGGAGTACGTCGACGGCGTCATCGCCGCGCTCAGGGAGAAGGGGTATACGGAGATCTCCTCCGTGGAGACCACGAAGGAGAACATGCATTTCGTGTTGCCTGCGGAACTCCGCAGGCAACCTTCGCGGTAAACCGCTCACTTCGCCTACGGACAGTCCACCGGACTGTCCGCTTCACGGCTCAGCCGGCGGAGCTTCGCCGCCGGTAGCCTTCGCAGCGGTCTACCACGTGCCGATGGGGGCGGCTACGGCGTCGAGGACCTTCATGAGGTCGTGCGGGTTCACACCGACGGAGAAGCCGCGCTTGCCTCCGGAGACGAGGATCACGTCGAACTGCAGGGCGCTCTCGTCAAGCACGGTCCTGTGCCGCGTGCGCTGCCCCAGCGGCGAGATGCCGCCGACCACATACCCGGATTCACGCATCGCGACCTTCGGGTCGGCCATCGCCGCCTTCTTCGCGCCGACCGCCGCGGCCAGGGCCTTGAGGTCCATGTGCCCGGAGACGGGGACGACGCCCACCACGCGCTCGTCGCCGGTGTCGGCCATCAGGGTCTTGAACACCTGATGCTCGTCGAACCCGAGCTTCGTGGCGGCCTCGACGCCGTAGCCGTCGTCCATGTGGTCGTTCGAATGCTCGTACTCGTACGGGGTGAACTCGACGCCCGCCCGTTCCAGTTCCACGGTCGCCGGTGTCGAGCCGGCGCCCTTCTCATGCTTCTTTTTCTTGGTCATGCCTCATAGTCATACTCCCGTTCGGTGACGGAGCGCGTCTCGCGGCCGGTGGAAGAGAGCGGATGTCCGCGATGCGGGATCGGAGCCGATACGAGAAAACCCCCGCGCGGGGCGGGGGTCTCATCAGCCTATGGCCGTTTCCTCACTCGGGAAACCGGCGAATCATGCGGAACGGGACGTCCCGCGGCGACTCACTCGGAGATCTCGGCGAAGTACAGCAGGGTACGGATCATGTTGGAGGTGAAGCCGTACTCGTTGTCGTAGAAGGAGACGGTGCGGGCCAGGGTCAGGCCGTCGATGTTGTTCACATCGGTCTGGGTCGGATCGAAGACGCCACCGTGGGTGTCGCCCAGGATGTCGGAGGACACGATGCCCTCGTCGTTGTAGCCGTAGTACTCGCAGTTCTCGAAGGCTTCCTTGAACGCGGCGTTGATCTCGTCGGCGGTGGTCTCCTTGTTGAGGACCGTGGTCAGCTCGGTGACGGAGCCGTCCGGGACCTGGACGCGCTGGGCGTGGCCCTGCAGCTTGCCGTTGACGGACGGAACGACCTTGCCGATGGCCTTGGCGGCACCGGTGGAGTGGGCGATGGTGTTGATGGCGGCGGCGCGCAGGTTACGGCCGGTCTTGGTGCCGCGCGGGCCGTCCAGCAGCATCTGGGTGCCGGTGTAGGCGTGGATGGTGGTCATGAAGCCGGCCTTGATGCCGAACTTCTCGTCCAGCAGCTTGACCATGGCGGCCATGGAGTTGGTGGTGCAGGAGCCGGCGGAGACGATCACGTCGGAGGCCTTGAGGATGTCGTGGTTCACGCCGAACACGACGGTCGGGGTGACGTCGTCCTTGGCCGGGGCGGAGATCAGGACCTTCTTGGCGCCGGCGTTGATGTGGGCCTGGGACTTCTCGGCGGAGGTGTAGAAGCCGGTGCACTCGAGCACGTACTCGACGCCGTCGTTCTTGACCCACGGGATGTTGTTGGCGTCCTTCTCGGCGTAGACCTTGTACTCCTTGCCGTCCACGACGATGGAGTCCTCGGTGGCCTTGACGTCGACCGGGGTGCCGTCGTCATGGCGGAAGGTGCCGTGGGTGGAATCGTACTTCAGCAGGTAGGCCAGGGTGGCCGGGGTGGTCAGATCGTTGATGGCGGCAACCTCGATGTCACCAGCCTGGCCGCCGCGAGCCTGGAGCTCGAAGATGCGACGGAAGGCGAGACGACCAATGCGACCGAAGCCGTTGATACCAATCTTAACTGTCATGTAATTCTCCCTTGGGGAAGGCCCCACGCGCGTGGACGCACATGGAACCATTGTTTACCAACGGTATTTACTGTAATGCCTCACCTGTACTTCGGGCAATGTTTTCCGGGGTGTTTCCAGTGAAAACCCCGGAAATTTTGTGAGCGTTCACATTCCGGGCGCGCCGATCCGGTGGCGTGATGAGAGGTGGGCGCGGACCCTCCGGTCAGCCCGCCAGCAGCGGGGAGACCGCCGTGTCGAGCGGCCCCAGATCGCCCGAGAACCCATGGTACCGCGTCACCTGCGGGGCCGGCGCCTCCGCCGGATAGGTCACGATCAGCGTGCCCTCGCGCACGCTCACGGCGCTGGCCGTGCCGGGCAGGAACTCGTTGCTCACGCCCTGCACCGTGTCGCCATGAAGCGTGCCGTCCATCATCCGGTATTTGAGACCGGGCTCGTCCACTCCCCGGGAGACGTCCGAATGCGAGAACACCGACACCATGCGCCCCGCCCTCGCGTCGAAGGCCGGCCAGGCGAGCCCGCCGTCGCAGATCGCCGTGACGATCGTCCCGTCGCCGTGCAGGAACCCGATGCCGCCGTGGTGCGCGATCAGCGCCGTCAGCTGGATCGAGGAGATCGTATGGTCGATGCGTCCGCCCAGCGCACCATATATATGGAACGTGCGGCAGCCGTGCGACCAGCCGATCTTCAGGGCGCTGAGCAGATCCGGATCGTCCTTGAGCGGGGGCAGCGCGATCGTGCGCCCGCCCGCGGCCGGCCGCGCGCCCTCGAGCGAATCGAAGTCGCCCACCACGACGTCCGGCTCGACGCCGAGCGCGCGCGTATGGTCGAGCCCGCCGTCCGCTGCGACGACGAACGCGCCGCGGGGCACCTCGACCGCGTTCGCGGGGTTGTCCCGCACGTCGTAGTATTCGCCCGCGGCGAACACCACGCACACCTCTCCGCCGCCGGCGCCCGCGTCCGCGCCGTCCGTCATCCGCCCAGTCGTCTCGTTCATACCGGCCCAGTCTACGCGCCCGCGATCCGATGCGCCCCGCGCCGCTCACCCTCCCGTCGTTGTACCGTGGACGCTTATGGCAGTGAAAACAGCGGCGAGCGACAGGCCGATCCTCAGATCCAAGACGTTCCTCTACGTCACCGAGTTCTTCTCCGGCATGGCGGTGATGGCGGCCGAGCTCGGCGCCTCGCGCCTGCTCGCCCCCTACTTCTCCAGCTCGCAGATCGTATGGACCATCATCATCGGCACCATCATGATCGCCCTGGCCCTTGGCGCCGTGTTCGGCGGGCGGTGGGCCGACCGCGACCCCGACCCGGACAAGCTCTACCTGCGCATCATGGCCGCCGCCGTGTGGATCTCGCTCATCCCGCTCGTCGGCAAGTTCGTGATCCTCCTGGTCTCCGGGCTCCTCATCGTCACCGTCTCGACGAACTTCCTCGTCATCGCCGCGTTCGTCTCCTGCATGCTCGTCTTCGTGCCCCCGCTGTTCCTGCTCGGCACCGTCACCGCCGGACTCAACAAGTTCGCCACCGACTCCCTGGACGACAACGCCTCCGTCGTCGGCCGCCTGTCCGCATGCAACACCGTCGGCTCGATCCTCGGCACCTTCCTGCCCACGTTCGTCACCATCCCCGCGGCCGGCACGTTCGTCACGTTCCTGCTCTTCTCCGGCGCGCTCCTGGCGATCCCGCTCGTCTACTTCGTCTCGATGCGCGCGAGGCGCGTCGCCTGCGCCGTCTCGGCCGTCGTGTTCGCCGTCTCCGCCGTCCTGTCGCCGATGACCGGATTCGCGTTCTGGGAGAACCGCACGACCCTCGCCTACGAGGGCGAGTCCATCTACAACTACCTGCAGGTCAAGAACCTGTCCGACCGCACCATCCTGTCGACCAACGTGCTCTTCGGCGTCCAGTCCGTCACGATGAAGGACGAGGGCCTGACCGGCATGTACTACGACACCGCGCTCGCCGCGCCGGCGCTCGCCGACCACGCGCGCTCGGCCCTCATCCTCGGCATGGGCACCGGCACCTACGCGAGACAGCTCAGGCGCTACTACCCGAAGATGAGCGTCACCGGCGTCGAGATCGACCGCAAGATCACCGACCTCGCCGTCAGATACTTCGACGAGCCGGACGACGTGCCGGTCTCCACGTACGACGGCCGCGCATGGCTCGCCGCCTCGCGCGAGCGGTACGACGTGATCATGGTCGACGCGTACCAGGACATCACCATCCCGTTCCAGATGAGCTCCGACGAGTTCTTCACGATGGTGCGCGCCCACCTCAATCCCGGGGGAGTCATGGTCGTCAACATGAACATGATCTCCGACGGCGAGGGCTCGATCAACGAGGCCCTGCAGACGACCATCGCCAACGTGTTCGACGGCGCGTGCCGCATCGGCACGACGTACACCGCCGATGTGCCCGGCACCACCAACCGCGAGCTGTTCGCCAAGGCGCCCACCCGGGCCGAGCTCGCCCGCTACGACGGATGCTCCGACTCGTGGAGACGCACCGGCGAGATCGCCACGGTCTCCGAGCCGATCGGCTCCTCGATGCGCTCGGACGTCAGGGCCGACGCGCTGAGGGCCGCTACGTGGGAGCGCACCGCCGACGGCGAGCTCGCCGCGTACATGAGCGGGGTCGGCGGGCGGATGACCGCCGTCGGGGACCCCTCGAACGACGACGGCGACGGATCGCTGATCCTGACCGACGACCACGCGCCGGTCGAACTGCTCGGCATGCGCGCCATCGACCAGCTCATCGCCGAGGAGGCCGGCCCCTACCGCGACATCCTCGAAAAGGAGGGCATCGGCGGTCTGCTGCGCGCGGTGCAGTGAACGCGGCGGGCGCGACACGCCCGGTCCGGGGATGTGGTATAGTACCTATTCGGCTTGAGAAATCAAGAAAGCGGGGCAACCCCACCTGGAAGCCTTTCATGGCCTCGGGTTCAAGGCAATGGCCTTCCTTTCCATGCATTCGCATGTCGCATGCGCGTGGAAAGCCCACAAGAGCGCGCATCAGCGCGGAAGTTGCAACACAGCGCCACAAGGCGCACATCGGCCTGCCGTGAAACCGAAACGATGAACGACGTCCAAGTGAGTCCCGGTCCCGTAGAGGAAATTTGAGGATTGGAGTCATCATCAGCGACGAACCACGCATTAACGACGAGATTCGCGTCTCGCAGGTGCGCCTGATCGGCCCGAACGGCGAGCAGGTGGGAGTCATCGCGACCTCGGTCGCCCTCAACCTGGCGAAGGAAGCGAACCTCGATCTCGTCGAGGTGGCGCCCAACGCGAAGCCTCCGGTCGCCAAGCTCATCGATTACGGCAAGTTCAAGTACAACGAGAAGATCAAGGCTCGTGAGGCTCGCCGCAATCAGAACACGGCCGAGATCAAGGAGATTCGCTTCCGCCTCAAGATCGACGACCATGACTTCGAAGTGAAGAAGGGCCACGTGGTCCGCTTCCTCAACGGCGGAGACAAGGTCAAGGTCACCATCATGCTGCGTGGCCGCGAACAGTCCCGTCCGATCGGTGGCGTCGAGCTGCTGCAGCGCCTCGCCGCCGACGTGGAGGAATACGGCACCGTCGAGTCCAAGCCGAAGCAGGAGGGTCGCAACATCATCATGACGCTTGCGCCCAAGGGCAAGAAGGTGCACACCCAGTCCGAGCAGCGCCGTCGCGGCGCGGAATCCCGCGCTGAGCGTCAGGCCCGCCAGGCCGCCCGTCTGGCCGCCAAGCAGGACGCCAAGGCCCAGGCCGCGGCCGAAGCGAAGACCGCGATTTCCCCCTCGACTTCCAGCAAGAAGCACATCAATAAGGAGGGCAGCAATGCCGAAGATGAAAACTAACTCCGCCGCTTCCAAGCGCGTCCGTCGCACCGGTACGGGCAAGCTGATGCAGGTCGGCAGCTCCATGCGCCACAACCTTGAGCACAAGTCCGCCCGCAAGCGTCGTCAGCTGAAGGCCGACGCCGTCATCCCGACCGCGCAGGCCAAGAAGCTCAACCGCATGCTCGCCAAGTGAGCCGACGTTTCGAGACAAGACATTTAGAAAGCTGAGGAAATAGATTATGGCACGTGTCAAGCGCGCAGTGAACGCCCACAAGAAGCGTCGCGTCGTTCTCGAGAGGGCTTCCGGCTACCGCGGCCAGCGCTCCCGCCTGTACCGTAAGGCCAAGGAGCAGCTGTTCCACTCCTTCAACTACAACTTCCGCGACCGCAAGGCTCGCAAGGGCGACTTCCGCAAGCTGTGGATCCAGCGCATCAACGCCGCCGTCCGCGCCGAGGGCATCACCTACAACCGCTTCATCCAGGGCCTGCACCTCGCCGGCATCGAGCTGGATCGTCGCGCCCTCGCCGAGCTGGCCGTCTCCGACGCCGACGCCTTCAAGGCCATCGTCGAGGCCGCCAAGGCCGCTCTGCCGGAGGACGTCAACGCCCCGGTCGAGGCCTGAGACGACGCTATGATCGTCAGGTGACGTCCGGTCCCGCCGGATCGGACGCATGATCGGCAAGACCCCGCACTGCGCGGGGTCTTCGTGTTTTCGGTGGAGGGCACGGGACGTACGGGGGTGACATGATGGCCGATGCCATGGCGAAGGACGAATTCGACCGGCTGCTGGAGCAGTTCCTCGCGCATATCGACGTGGAGCGCGGACTCACCCGGTCGACGGTCGGGGCGTACGAGTCCGATCTGAGGCGGTACGTCTCCTGGCTGCGCTCCCGCGGCGTCGACGGGGTCGCGCACGTCACCCGCTACGACGTGGAGGACTACGTCGCGTTCCTCGACGATCTGGGCGAGTCGGCGCGCTCGAAGGCCCGGCGTCTGGCGTCCGTGCACGAGTTCCACCGCTTCGCCCTGGGGCAGCATCTGGTCCACGACGACGTGTCCGCCGCGGTCAAGGCGCCCAAGGGCGCGGGCACGCTGCCCGACGTGCTCACCGTCGACGAGGTGTCGCGGCTGCTGGACGCGGTGCCGACCGAGGGCGACGACCCGGTGATGCTGCGCGACAAGGCGCTGCTCGAGTTCATGTACGCCACCGGTGCGCGCGTCTCCGAGGCGGTCGGAGTCAACCTCGACGATCTCGATCTGGGCGACGAGCACGTCGTCCGCCTCACGGGCAAGGGCTCCAAGCAGCGGCTCGTGCCGATCGGCACCTACGCGTGCGCGGCGATGACCCGCTATCTGCGGAAGGGGCGCCCGGAGCTCGAGTCGCGCATCCGCAACGCGCCCACGCCCGAACGCCGGGCGGTCTTCCTCAACAAGCGCGGCCGGCGTCTGTCGCGCCAGTCGGTGTGGGAGGTCGTGCGGGGCGCGGGGGAGCGCGCGCACATCGACAAGCCGCTGCACCCGCACACGCTGCGTCATTCCTTCGCCACGCATCTGATCCAGGGCGGCGCGGACGTGCGCACCGTGCAGGAGCTGCTCGGCCACGCCTCGGTGACGACCACCCAGATCTACACGCACGTGAGCCCCGAGAACCTCATCGCGACGTACCTGACGGCCCATCCGCGTGCGAAGTGACGGTGATGATAAGGTGAACAGTATGCCTACGGATATGCTTGGACGCGAATACGAGACCTTCCCGGTCCCCGAACCCCTACAACAGCACGGCCCGGCCAGGGTCATCGCCATGTGCAACCAGAAGGGCGGCGTCGGCAAGACCACCAGTTCGATCAACATCGCCGGCGCGTTGAGCCAGTACGGCCGCCGCTGCCTGATCGTCGACTTCGACCCGCAGGGGGCCGCCACCGTGGGCCTCGGCATCAACGCCAACACCGTCGAGAACACCATCTACACCGTGCTGTTCAACACGCGCGTCGACGTGCACGACGTCGTGCGCCACACCGCGTTCGAGAACCTCGACATCATCCCGGCGAACATCGACCTGTCCGCCGCCGAGGTGCAGCTCGTCACCGAGGTGGGGCGCGAGCAGATCCTCAACAGCGTCCTGCGCCCCCTGCGCGACGAGTACGACGTGATCATCATCGACTGCCAGCCCTCGCTGGGCCTGCTGACCGTGAACGCGCTGACCGCCGCCGACGGCGTGATCATCCCCGTGGCGGCCGAGTTCTTCGCCCTGCGCGGTGTGGCCCTGCTCATGCAGTCCATCGAGAAGGTGCAGAGCCGCATCAACCCGAACCTCAAGGTCTACGGCGTGCTGGTGACGATGTTCACGCGCACCCTGCACTGCGAGGAGGTCATGCAGCGCATCTACGAGGCCTTCCAGGACAAGGTGTTCCACACCGTCATCTCCCGCTCGATCAAACTGCCCGACTCCACCGTCGCCGCGGCGCCGATCACGATGTACGCCCCCAGCCACAAGACCAGCCGGGAGTACCGCGAGGTGGCGCGCGAGCTCGTGGCGAACGGGGTGATCGCCTGAACGGCGAGGAGGAGGCCGGCACCGGGTTCTCGGTGGATCTCGACGTCTACTCCGGCCCGTTCGATGTCCTGCTGTCCATGATCACGGCCCGTCGGCTCGATCTGACCGAGGTATCGCTCTCCTCGATCACCGAGGAGTTCCTGGACTACGTGCGCGGACTCGACCTGTCCGCCGCGTCCGGTCCGTCCGGTCCGTCCGCCCCGTCCGGCATGGACGAGGCCAGCGCCTTCATCGACGTGGCCTCGGTGCTCATCGAGGCCAAGAGCGCGTCGCTGCTGCCGTCCGACGAGGATGGCGTGCGCGACGAATCGAGCATGGAGGCCCTGCGCGAGCGCGACCTACTGTTCGCGCGTCTGCTGCAGTACCGCGCCTACAAGGAGGCGTCGCGCGAGTTCCGCGAACGCATGGCGCGCGCCGGCGGACGCTACCCGCATCCCGGCGTCGTCGAGGAGGGCGTACGCGCCATGATGCCCGAGCTCGTCTGGACCGTCTCGCCGGACGATCTGGCGAAGCTCGCGGCCCGGGCGATCGCCAACGCGCCGGTCGAGGAGGTGAGCGTGCGTCAGCTGCACGTGCCGCCCGCGGATCTGCGTGAGCAGTCGAGGATCGTCATGGAGCGGCTGCTCGCGCTCGGCGAGGGGGAGACGACCACGTTCGACGAGCTCGTCTCCGACGCCTCGCGCCGCGTCGAGGTGGCGGCGCGCTTCCTCGCCCTGCTCGCGTTCTTCAAGCAGGGCGTCGTGCAGTTCAGACAGGACGGCCCCTACGAGCCGCTGCATCTGCGATGGATGGCCGGAGCCTCGCCCGAGCAGGCTTCGCTGGTGATCGACGAAGGAGATTTCGCCTGATGGGCATGACCGACAGGACCGACAGAACCATGGATGTGAACACGAACGCGGCGGACCGGTTCCCCGGCGGGCTCGGGGCGTGCCTCGAGGCGATCCTCATGGCCGCCGGCGAACCGCAGCACGCCGGCGATCTGGCTCGGGCGCTCGGCGTCGACGAGAAGGCCGTGACCGGGGCGCTGGAGCGGCTGCAGGCGTCCTACGAGACGGCCGGACATGGCTTCGAGCTGCGACGCACCGCGCGCGGATGGCGGTTCGCCAGTCGCGTCGAGTTCGAGCCGGTCGTCGCCGCGTTCGTCACCGACGGCCAGTCCGTGCGGCTGAGCCAGGCGGCGATGGAGACGCTGGCGGTGATCGCCTACCGGCAGCCCGTCACCCGCGCCCGCGTCTCCTCGATCCGCGGCGTCAACTGCGACGGCGTGGTCCGCTCGCTGCTCGTGCGAGGCCTCGTGCGCGAGGACGGCGTCGACGAGGAGTCGCGCGCCTCGCGGCTCGTCACCACCGACCTGTTCCTGGAGAAGATGGGCGTGGAGTCGCTCGACGACCTGCCGTCCCTCGCCCCGTTCCTGCCAGAGGCCGACGAGGTCCTCGAGGAGGTGGCCGAGGACGGCGTCGAGTCCAGATAGGACCGTCCCCACCTTTCCGTTTCGCTTTCGCCCCGGCGGGCGTGGCCGTGCACGACGGCCTCGCCCGCCGGGGCGTTCGCGTATATGCACGCCGTCCAAGCCTTGGAATGCCGGGCGTTTCCATTTATGGTCATAATGACCATAAATGGTGTTATGCTTCTTGTCCGTTGCATGACCTGCGGCCCCGCGCCGCACGATCGACACGGAAAAGAGGACGAATGGGCATAGGCAACGTCACCGAACGGCGCCTCGCGCCGCCGCAGGTCGGCATCTCCGTCGTCATCCTCGCGCTCGCGCCCGATCGGGGCGAGGCGGGGCGCGGACGGCTGTGGCTGCCTCTGGTCCGGCGCGTGCGCCAGCCGTACCTGGGTATGTGGGCGCTGCCCGGCGGCGGCCTCTCGGCCGACCGCACGCTCGAAAGCTCCGCCTACAAGGCGCTCGAATCGACCACCTCGCTGCATCCGCGCTACCTCGAGCAGCTGTACACGTTCGGCGGCCCGGACCGCTCGCGCGGCGGACTGCCGATGGTCTCCATCGTCTACTGGGCGCTCGTCGGCCAGGCCGAGACGCGCGACCTCGCCGAGGCGGACAACGTCAAATGGTTCCCCGAGGACGAGCTGCCCGAGCTCGCCTTCGACCACCGCCGCATCATCGACTACGCGCTGTGGCGTCTGAGGAACAAGATCGAATACCCGGACGTGGCCGTGCGTCTGGTCGGCGAGACCTTCACGCTGGGCCAGCTGCACGACGTGTACGAGGCCATCACCGGCGAATCCATCGACCTCGCGAACTTCCGCCGCCGCATCCTCGCCTCCGGACAGCTCGAGGACACCGGCGCGAAGCAGCGCATCGGCCGGCACCGGCCGGCCGCCGTCTACCGGTACGTCTCCCGCCCCGCCGACCCGGACGACGGGGAGCGGCCCGACCTGTGGAACCCCGCGCAATGGGCGCGGTCGGACCGCTCGGACGGCACGACCCGAACGGCGGGCGAGAGGGCCGGCAATCAGGATGCGCGTGCGCACGCCGACGCGTTGTCGGCGCTTGCACGCTGAACATACGTCAACCGACCCGGATCCCCGCGCGTCCACCATCGCGCGGGACCGGGGCACACCAGAGAAAGGAACCATCATGACCTCAGCATTCACCGCGCCGTCCGTCGACGAGATCATCGCCCGACTCGGCGCGCAGAGCACCTGCGACGCGGGTCTGACCCTCGACCCGTGGCACTTCGATACCACCAAGCCCAGCTACGGCCCCGGCGCCTCGATGCTCGACCGACTGCCCTCGAACGCGCCCCGCCAGCAGGTCCTGCCCGACGAATACCGCAACGCCTCCGAGGACGAGCTCCAGCAGCGCATCGCCGACGCCAAGCGCCGTCTCGGCTCGAAGCTGCTCATCCTCGGCCACTTCTACCAGCGCGACGAGATCATCAGGCACGCCGACTTCGTGGGAGACTCCTTCCAGCTCGCCAAGAACGCGACCGAACGCCCCGACGCCGACCACATCGTCTTCTGCGGCGTCCACTTCATGGCCGAGACCGCGGACATCCTCTCCACGCCGGAGCAGACCGTGACCCTGCCGAACCTGTCCGCCGGCTGCTCGATGGCCGACATGGCCAACATCGACCAGGTCGAGGAGGCGTGGGAGCAGCTCGGCGAGATCTGCGGCACCCGTCCCGACGCCGACGGCCTGCAGCCGATCATCCCCGTCACCTACATGAACTCCTCCGCCGCCCTGAAGGCGTTCTGCGGTCGTCACGGCGGCATCGTGTGCACCTCCTCCAACGCGCACGCCGTGCTCGAATGGGCCTTCGCGAGAGGCCGGCGCGTCCTGTTCTTCCCCGACCAGCACCTCGGGCGCAACACCGCACGTGCGATGGGCATCCCGCTGAGCCAGATGCCGCTGTGGGATCCGTTCAAGGCGCAGGGCGGCGCCGCCGATCCGTCCGACTACGCGAACGCGAGGATGATCCTGTGGAAGGGCTTCTGCTCCGTGCACCAGCGCTTCACCGTCGAGCAGATCGAACGCGCGCGCAGGGCGTACCCGGGCGTCAAGGTCATCGTGCACCCGGAGTGCTCGATGCAGGTCGTCGACGCGGCCGACGGCACCGGCTCCACCGCGTACATCGTCAAGGAGATCGCCAACGCGCCGGCCGGCTCCGCCATCGCCGTGGGCACCGAGATCAACCTCGTCAACCGCCTCGCCGCCCAGTACCCCGACAAGACCGTGTTCTGCCTCGACCCGGTCGTCTGCCCGTGCTCGACGATGTACCGCATCCACCCGGCCTACCTCGCCTGGGCGCTGGAGAACCTGGAACGGGGCAACGTCGTCAACCGCATCACCGTCGACGAGGACACCGCACGCGAGGCCAAGGTCGCGCTGGAGCGTATGCTGCGCGTCCACCCGTGAGCCACATGGAGCCATACGTCATGAGGAAGTAGTCGAGGAAGCAGTCATGAGCGATAGCGACATCATCGTCATCGGCGCCGGCGTGGCCGGCCTGTCCGCCGCGCTGGCCGTGGCCGGGGCCGGCCGCGACGTGACGCTGGTCGCCAAATCCGAACTGGTCGAATCGAACACCTACCACGCGCAGGGCGGCATCGCCGCGGCCATCTTCGCCGACGACGACCCGAAGCTGCACGCCGCCGACACGATGGCCGCCGGCCACGGCCTGTGCGACCCGAAGGCCGTCGACATCCTTACACGCGAGGGCGCCGACCGCGTGCGCGAATTCGCCGCGCGCGGCGTCCGGTTCGACCGCGACGCCGAAGGCCGCATGCTGCGCGGGCTCGAGGCCGCCCACTCGCGCGCCCGCGTCGTCCACGCCGGCGGCGACGCCACCGGCAAGGTGCTCGAACTCGACGTGTCCGCGATGGTGCGCGCCAATCCGTCGATCCGCATCGTCGAACACGCGTTCCTCAGGGACCTCGTCGTGCGCGACGGCCGCATCGCCGGCGTCGACCTCCTGATCGACGACGATGACGCGCGCCGGGCCCGGCCGATGACACTGGTCGCGAGCCGCGTCATCCTCGCCACCGGCGGCGCGGGACGCATGTACCCGTACACCACCAACCCGCCCGTCGCCACCGCCGACGGACTGGCCGCCGCATGGCGCGCCGGCGCCCAGGTCGCCGACCTCGAGTTCTACCAGTTCCATCCCACCGCGATGGCCGTCGGCGAGCACTTCCTCGTCTCCGAGGCCGTGCGCGGCGAGGGCGCGGTCCTGCTCGACGAGCACGGCCGCCGCTACATGACGGACGTGGACCCGCGTGCCGAGCTCGCCCCGCGCGACGTCGTCGCCCGCGAGAACTTCCGCGTCATGCAGCGCCAGGGAGGCCGGCCCGTCATGCTCGACGTCTCGCCGATGCGCGCCGAGAACCCCGACCTCGCCGCGTTCCTGAAGCACCGGTTCCCGACCATCGACGCCTACACGCGCTCGCTCGGCTTCGACTGGAGCCGCGAGCCGATCCCCGTCGCGCCTGCCGCGCACTACTACATGGGCGGCGTGCGCACCGACCTGAACGGCCGGACGTCCATCCCGGGACTCTACGCCGCCGGCGAATGCGCCCGCACCGGCGTCATGGGCTCCAACCGCCTCGCCTCCAACTCGCTGCTCGAAGGGCTCGTCTACGGGCGACGTGCGGGACTCGCCGCCGTCGCGGACGCGGACGACACGGTCTGGTCGCCCGAGCCGTTCCTCAACTCCGCGACCGGAAAGGCATACGAGGCCGAACCGATCCGACTGGCCGATCCGGCCACGCCGGACCCGGAGGACGCGACGGACGACGCCGACGGCGCGTGGGACCGCGAACGCATCCAGAACACGATGTGGGCCGGCGTCGGCGTGCTGCGCGACGCGGACGGGCTCGCGCACGCGGCCGACGAACTGGCGCGCGGCCTCGCCGCGGCGAACGCCGCCGCCCCGGACACGGCCGACGTCGCCGCGCTCGAGAACCGCGACATGCTCACCGTCGGACGCATTGCCGCCGTGGCCGCGCTCGCGCGCACCGAATCGCGAGGCGCCCACGCGCGCACCGACTTCGCGGAACCCCGCGACGAATGGGCGCACTCCGTCGCCTACGTCAGGGGATAGCCGCCCCGGCCATCCGCCATCCGTATCCATTCGAAGGGGATTCATCCATGCTCACCCAGCACATCATCCGCTCCGCCGTCGAGACGGCGCTCGCCGAGGACGCGCCCTACGGCGACATCACCTGCGAGACCACCATCCCGCGGGACGAGACCGGTTCGGCCGCCCTCACCGCCCGCGAGGACGGCGTGATGAGCGGCATCGACGTGTTCGCCGCCGCCTTCCGGACGCAGAACCCGCTCATCGAGGTCGTCCCGTCCATCGCAGACGGCGAACGCTTCCGCGCCGGGCGGACGCTCGCCACCGTGTCGGGGCCCGTCCGGGACCTGCTGACCGCCGAGCGCGTCGCCCTCAACTTTACCCAACGCATGAGCGGCATCGCCACGATGACCGCCGCGTTCGCCGACGCGGTGGACGCGATCTACGAGGACGGGCACGAGGGGAGGGACGCGTCGGTCGGTCCGGTCGTGCGCCCCCGCCGCTACGCGCGCACCCGCATCGCCGACACCCGAAAGACCACGCCGGGACTGCGCCCGTTCGAGAAGTACGCGGTCGTCTGCGGCGGCGGGCACAACCACCGCTACGGCCTGTCCGACGCGGTCATGATGAAGGACAATCACCTGGCGGCGCTCGCCGCGCGCGGCATCGACCTCGCCGGCGCGATCCGCCACGTGCGCGAACAGGTCGGCCACACCACGCACATCGAGGTCGAGGTCGACTCGTTGGACCAGATCCCCGCCGTCATCGACGGCGGCGCCGACACCATCATGCTCGACAACTTCACGCTCGAGGACACGCGCAGGGGAGTCGAGCTCATCGACGGGCGCGCCATCGTCGAAGCCAGCGGCAACATGAGCCTCGAGCGCGTCGCCGCCGTGGCCGCCACCGGCGTCGACATCATCTCCGTAGGCGCCCTGACCCACTCCGTGCGCTCCATCGACCTGGGACTGGACTGGCTGGCATGAGCGACGAACCCGAGGAACTCTATCTCGACGCCGCCGCCACCGAACCGGTCAGCCGGGACGTCATCGACGCGATGCTCCCGTTCCTGACCGACGCGTACGCGAACCCGGCCAGCGTCCACCAGCCCGGCAAAACCGCCGCCAGGGCGCTCGACGCGGCGCGCGCCTCCTTCGCCGCCGACCTCGGCGCCAAACCCGACGACGTGATCTTCACCTCCGGCGGCACCGAAGGCGACAACCTCGCCGTCAAGGGCATCGCACTGGCTCGGATGCGGCGGCTCGGACTGCACCCGTCATGGCCGGCCGATGAGTCCGGGGCGCCGGGTGGAGGCGCCGACATCGCCGATGATCCCGTCGTCCGCGCGCGCCGTCCGCGCATCGTCGTCTCCGCGATCGAGCACCCGGCCGTCATGCAATCCGCCGCATGGCTCGAACGCTGGTTCGGCTTCGAGGTCGTGCGCATCCCCGTCGATGCGCAAGCCCACCTCGACCTCGACGCGCTCGAACGGGCGCTCGCCGGCGAGGCGGGGGAGCGGACCACGCTCGTCGCCACGATGCTCGCCAACAACGAGGTCGGCACCGTCGAACCGGTCGAACGCATCGTCGAGATCGCGCACGCACACCACGTGCCCGTCCACGTCGATGCCGTGCAGGCCGCGGGGCTCATCCCCATCCGCATGCGCGACTGGGACGTCGACTCGCTCGCCGTCTCCGGACACAAGTTCGGCACGCCCAAGGGGCTCGGCGCCCTGCTCGTGCGCGGGCGCGTCCCCATCGAGCCGATTCTTTCCGGCGGCGGGCAGGAACGCGGGCTGCGCTCCGGCACGCAGAACGTGGCCGGCGCCGTCGCGCTCGCCATCGCCCTGCGGCGCTCGGACACCCGCATGGCCGCGCACTACCGCGAACTGGTCGCCTCGCGCGACATGCTCATCGACGCGGTCCGACGCGTGGTGCCCCGCGCGGAACTGACCGGCGACCCGGAACGCAGGCTTCCCGGACACGTCTCGTTCGTGTTCCCCGGCGTCACCGGCGAGGCGCTGCTCGTCGACCTCGACGCGCGCGGCATCGCATGCTCGTCCGGCTCCGCCTGCGCGATCGGCCGTCACGAGATACCGCCCACGCTTCTGGCGATGGGCGTCGAGCCGTCGATCGCCAAATCGGCCCTGCGCATGACCTTCCGCGAACCCCTCACGCGCGAACAGATCGAACGCATCTCCCTGGCCATCGAGGACTCCTACACCGCCCTCACCCGACGGTGAGCGGAATCATCCCGGCCATCACGTCATATCCGCGGCACATCGAACGGCGATTCGTTGCGGATGACGACGTCGGACTGGTGCTCGATGTACGGCTGCAGCACGGCGAGCACCAGCGGCAGTTCCTTCGTGACCGCGTAATACAGACGGCCGAAATCGAGTTCGTCGTAGCCATGTACGATCCAATCCCTCGTACCCGCGATCGCCTTCCATTCGGTTTCCGGCTCATGCTCCCGGAACGTCGCGGATAATCCCTTGACGTGCTCACCGGCGCGCGCCACCGCCATGGCCACGGCATTCTGGGTCTTGTCATCGGCTTCGAACTCGTCCACGGTAAGCGTGCCGAGAAAGCGTTGGGCATCCCTCATGGCACGTACGATGGCGACGATGTGGATGAGATCACGATCGCCGATTCCCGAGGGTCGTCCGCCTTCGACATGTTGCCGCGTCATACTTGGTTTCTTCCGGCTTTCAACCTCACAGGATTCTGAACATGGGTTTCGAGGTGATGCTGTTGACGAAAAGCACACGTTGGATTTCCTTCAATCTATCCGACTGCGGCTCGGTGATATAGCTCTTGCGTACGAGGTCGACTCTGCGATGCAAGGCGCCTTCCAAATCGTCGCGGAACGAGATAAGGTCGATGACCGGATTGGCCATGGAGGAGAACTGGTAGATGAAGTCGACGTCGGAATCCTCCGTTGCCTCGCCTCGGGCCATCGAACCGAAAAGATACAGTTCGTCGATTCTGTTGCGCATCGCTATGGGGCGCGCGATGGAGGCGATTCGAGCGGGGGAGAGGCAGTTCTCCGCGCCGTTGGAATCGGCCCGCTCCGGTTGTTCCTTGGCGCTCGTTGTTGCGACAACGGGCGCCTCCGCGCCGCTCATGCCTTCGAATCGGGCGCGCGAATCCCGATGAATGTCATCCGTCGTCCGAACCGTGCTCATGCCTCCATTCTAGCCGGAAAGTCCTTTCCCCCGAAAGGCGACGATACGGGAAAGACCATTATCGGGCGTCCTTGGTCCGGTAATGGGTGCGGGCGGCGTCGACGAGAACGCGGATGGGAAAGGCAAGGATGCGGGCGCCATTGAGCGTCGTGGACCGGACCTCGGCGACGTGGTCGACAAGGAACCGCTCGCCGAAGGAGTCGAAATCGTCGTAGCGGTCCAGTTCGACGGTATCGAAGGATACCCATGCGGTCGTGCGTGCGCCGGTCGCGGCGTCCGGCCGGGATACGGGCGCGGACTCCCGGATGCGTGGCCTGCCGATGGTCGATTCGGCATAGTGGATGGCGGTGCAGGTGTCGAATCCGGTGCCGAGGAACAGCACCTTGCCGTCAAGCTCGTAGAGGCGGGCGAGCGGACTGTGTTCGCCGAACGGCATGTCGTAGTCGGATGGGGTCGCCGAGGATGCCGATGCCCGTCCGTCCATGTTCTCGGCGGGATCGTCGTCCGGCGTCACGCCTTCCCCGGCCAATCCGCACAGCCAGTCGGCATGGGCGCCCCATGCGCACATCGAATACAACGGATGAAGACTGCGACGGGTGCCGGGCGTCGTGCGGAAATACTCGGGCGTGCGTCCGATGCCGTGCACGGGCGTGGCCGTCGGGCCGAACGCCGGCAATGCGTCGCGGACGAGAGGCACGAGCGACGGTTCGACCGGCGGCGCGCCCCAATCCTTCGGGTCGGACAGGTCCGTGGTCTGCGCGGGCATCACGATGTCGCCGCCGCGAAGCACCTCCTTGAGCACATCGACCACGGTGCGCTCGCCGCCGGGAATGAACCCGAACGCGCTCAGCCGGGTATGCACGATGCACGAGTCCGTCGGCTCCAATCCCGCCGCGGTAAGTGCGTCGCGCAGCTGCCGACCGGTGGTCACCGTAGCGATGGTGGTTTCCTCCCATGTCATGTGATGCTCTTTTCTTTCGGATGGGGTCTGGGGAGTTAGGGGAAATGGGGGTTTGGAATGGGGCGTGATGGGATGAACCACCCCCAGTCATCTTCCGACGGCAGCCCCGCCGGCGGGGGCGACGGCTGTTGGTCGCGTCAGCGGGTGGATGTGCGCCATTGGACGGCGGTGATGATGCGGAAATCGCAGTCGTGGCGTTCGTCGATGAGAGGGAAGCACGTGCCCTTGGTGCGGAACGCGAACGTCATGCCGCATTTGGCCATCACGCGGCCCGATTGCGGGTTCTCCACGTAGTGACCGCCCCACACTGCGGTCTTGCCGAGCGTGTCGAAGGCATGGGCGAGCGTCGCGCGCAGCGCCTCGGTCACATAGCCGCGATTCCAGAACGGGCGGCCGATCCAATAGCCGAGCTCCATCGCGTCGTCGCCGAGCAGCGAGCCGTATCGGGAGGCGAGCTCAGGGTCGGCATGGACCGCGCCGACGATGTGTTCACCGACCGGCTTGAGCGCGATGCTGCCGACCGGCTCTCCCGGAGCGGCCTTGTCCGACGCCGCGTTGGACAGGGATGTGGTACCCGGCGCCGCGTCGCCCGCGGCCGAGTCGGACTGTTCCGACCCGACGACACCGCTTCTGAACGTGATGGCCCAGTTGTTCTCGACCGCGAGGATGTCGCGGATGTCGCGCATGCTGCCCGTGACGCTCGTGTGCGGGCGCCATCCGCAGTGCGGGCCGATCTCGGGGTCGGAGGCGTAGCGGAACAGCGAGGCCGCCTCCGCCGAGTCGTCCACCCTCCACGGACGCAGCAGCAGCCGTTCGGTCCCAATCGTTTCGCTCATCTCACTCCTTCGGACGGTTGCGATCAATGGAAACAATGATGGGGCGAAACGGCCGGTCGTGCCAATCGGACGACCGTCCTGTCATCCAAAGACGACATGCGAAGACGACGTGCGGTCGGAATGCCGGGGCGCGTCATGCCGGCAGATGCGCGTGGAGTATCCATGTCCCGTCCTCGCGGGACGTGCGGATGACGCCGCCGAGCGAGGCGAAGCGCCGTCGGTGCATCGCCAGACCCCGTCCTGACGACGGTTTGTCCGGGAAGGCGTCGGGGCCGGCGTCGTCGTTCACCTCGTCGACGTCGATACCGTCGGCCGTGCGGCGCGCGATCACATGGTATTCGCCGCGACGGTCGGCATGCACGGCGATGTTGGTGTACAGTTCGCGCAGCAGCGCGACGGCCGCGTCCTCGCGTTCGCGGGACATGCCCTCGTCCGACGGAACCGCGCCGTCAGAGATGCCGGTGCCGTCGGCGTCGCAGGACGGTCCCGCGTCGGCCGTCGAACGGGAATCGTCGATCATCGTCGAGTCGCCGGTGAAGCCGAGCCGTGACAGATACCGGTCGCCGCGTGTCATGCCGGCGCGCATCCGGTCCGGGAACGATGAGCCCCGGTCGATCGGACGGTCCGAATCATCGGAGTCGCTCTCCGACCGATGTCCCGTCATGGGATCCGTCGCATCGGAGCCTCCGTCGTCGTCCGGTTCCCGGGCGGCGTCGACGTCGAGCATGTCGATGACCGCACGCACCTCGCCCAACGTGTCGATCGCCCGGTCGTACAGGTCGTCGATTAGCTCCGTCGTCCGGTCGTCCACGTCGCGCGTCCGTTCGTAGTCGAGCCGCATGGCCATATACGCGAGGTTGTTCGCCACCGAGTCGTGGATGCGGCTCGCCGCCCGCGATTCGCGACGCATCGTCTCGACCCGCTGGCGCGTCCGCTCGTAGCGCAGACGGTCGCGTTCCGCGCTCGCCGCCGCATCACGCCACGCCAGCATGCGTCCCAACGCGTAGGAGACGACGAACAGCATGATCAGCGACGCGTAGTAGTCGAAGGGGAAGCCGTCGATGGTGAACTTCGCCGCGCGCGCCGCCGAGACCAGTGCGGGCCACAGCCATCCGCGCCATGATCTCGCGTGCAGTCCGAGCGCGACCAGCGCGAGCCATGTGCCGAAGAGCAGGCTCGGCCCGCCGGTGTCGGGCAGCGGACAGCAGGCGAGGAACGTGGCGATGACGCCGGCGCCCATCGCTCGGGGCGCCCAGGGCAGCGCCAGCACGCATGCGATATGGACTACCGACAGCACCGTCGTGACGGGAAGATGCGCCGGGTAGACGATCATCTCGTAGACGGTCTCCGCGGCCATGAGCGCCGCGGCGAACATCATGACCGGACGTCCCCGCATCAGACGGGCCGTCAGCGTCCTGCGCATGCGGGCTAGCCGCGTGAGACCAACCATCGCGCCACCGCCTGCGTCCTGTTGCGCGCGCCGAGTTTCCTCGCCGCCCGCATCACGTACGTCTTCACCGTCGATTCGCCCACATGCAGGGTCTCGGCGATCTCGCGCGTGCTACGGCCTGTCGCGCACAGCCGCATGACCTCCCGTTCGCGTGCGGTCAGCGAGCGCTCGTCGGGAAGGGCCGCCGCGGAGGAGTTCGCCTCCCGTGTGCGCTCCCCGTCATCGGCGACATTCCGTCCGGTCGCGCCCGTCGCCGCAAGCCGCGCGTGCGCCTGCGCCGCGGACTCCTTCGACACGTACGGCGTGTACCGCGACAACGTCGATGGGCGGCATCCGCCGGCCAGATCCCGGGCGACGGCGCACACGTCGCGCACCTTCGCCTTGTCCATCAGACAGCGCGCTCCGGCGTCCAGCACGGCCGCCGCATAGCGTTCCAGCGAGAACGACGTGATGCCCATCAGCGCGACATCCGGGCTCGCCGCGCCGATCCGACGGCACGTCTCCACGCCGGACAGCCCCTCCAACGACATATCCACCAGCAGCACGTCGGGTCTTGTGGCCGGCGAAAGGCATCGTGCGGCCGCCTCCGCGCCGTCGCGGCACGTCCAGAGCACGTCGGCCTCGGGCAGCAGCCGGCGGACCATGAGCGTGAGCATGCCCAGAGTCAGTTCGTCGTTGTCCACCATCGCCAGTGAGAACCGTCGGCGCCCGTCATCCATCGCAACCACCTCGCACTTCTCCGTCCCGTTGCCAAACGAGGCCACTATACGTCGCCCGGTCGGGCCGTGTGGGTATCATCGTGACGGTTTGTGTGTCAGTGACAGGTGAAGAACCGAAGCAAGTACCAGGCAAGCACGTCGGTGCCGGGCGGCCTCATGGCCGGCGGCCACGCGGCGTGAACCAACACAAATGCAATCAGATCAGTATCTAAGAGAGGTTTCGATGGCGGTTCGCGGTGATATTCGTAATGTGGCGATTGTGGCTCACGTCGATCACGGCAAGACCACGCTGGTGAACGCGATGCTCCAGCAGTCCCACGTCTTTTCCGAGCGTGAGGAAGTGCCGGATCGAGTGATGGATTCCAACGATCTCGAGCGCGAGAAGGGCATCACCATCCTCGCCAAGAACACGGCCGTCGAGTACACCGGCCCGCTGGCCGCCAAGTACGGCCACCCGGAGGGCATCACCCTCAACATCATCGACACCCCCGGCCACGCCGACTTCGGCGGCGAGGTGGAGCGCGGCATCTCGATGGTCGACGGCGTCGTCCTGCTCGTCGACGCCTCCGAGGGTCCGCTGCCGCAGACCCGCTTCGTGCTGCGCAAGGCCCTCGAGGCCAAGCTGCCGGTCATCCTGTGCGTGAACAAGGTCGACCGTCCGGACGCCCGCATCTCCGAGGTCGTCTCCGAGTCCACCGACCTGCTGCTGGGCCTCGCCCAGGACGTCGTCGAGGAGGGCATCGACCTCGACCTCGACCACCTGCTCGACCTGCCGGTCGTCTACTGCGCCGCCAAGGCGGGATACGCGTCCATCAACCAGCCGGCCGACGGCGCCCTGCCGGACAACGACAACCTCGAGCCGCTCTTCGAGGACATCATCAAGTACATTCCGGCCCCGGAGTACGAGGAGGGCGCCCCGCTGCAGGCGCACGTCGCCAACATCGACTCCTCCGACTTCCTCGGCCGACTCGGCCTGGTCCGCATCTACAACGGCACGCTGGAGAAGGGCAAGAACTACGGACTGAGCCGCGTCAACGGCACCATCGAGAACTTCCGCGTCACCGAGCTGCTGCGCACGCAGGGCCTCGAGCGCGAGTCCGTCGAGTCCGCGGGCCCGGGCGACATCGTCGCCGTCGCCGGCGTCAACGACATCATGATCGGCGAGACCATCGTCGACCCCAACGATCCCAAGCCGCTGCCGCTCATCCACGTCGACGATCCGGCCATCTCCATGACCTTCGGCGTCAACGACTCCCCGCTGGCCGGCACCGAGGGCAAGGACCACAAGCTCACCGCCCGCATGATCAAGGACCGCCTCGACCGCGAGCTCATCGGCAACGTGTCCATCAAGGTGCTGCCCACCGACCGTCCGGACGCCTGGGAGGTCCAGGGCCGCGGCGAGCTGGCGCTGGCCGTCCTCGCCGAGGAGATGCGCCGCGAGGGCTACGAGCTGACCGTCGGCCGCCCGCAGGTCGTCACCAAGAAGATCGACGGCGTGGTCAACGAGCCGATGGAGAACACCACCATCGACGTGCCCGAGGAGTACATGGGCACCGTCACGCAGCTCATGGCCGACCGCAAGGGCCGCATGGACTCCATGTCCAACCACGGCTCCGGCTGGGTGCGCCTGCAGTTCACCGTGCCGTCCCGTGGCCTGATCGGCTTCCGCACCGCGCTGCTGTCCGCCACCCGCGGCACCGGCATCGCCGCCTCCATCTCCGCCGGCTACGCCCCGTGGGCCGGCCAGATCGTGACCCGCCAGAACGGCTCCATGGTCTCCGACCGCAAGGGCATCGCCACCCCGTACGCCATGCAGCGTCTGCAGGCCCGCGGCAACTTCTTCGTCGAGCCGCAGTCCCCGGTCTACGAGGGTCAGGTCGTCGGCGTCAACAACAAGCCTGACGAGCTGGACGTCAACATCACGCTGGCCAAGCACATGACCAACATGCGCTCCTCCACCGCCGACGTGCTCGAGACCCTCACCCCGCCGATCAAGATGAGCCTCGAGGAGTCCCTCGACTTCGCGAACGAGGACGAGTGCGTCGAGGTCACCCCGGAGTCCATCCGCGTGCGCAAGATCATCCTCGGCCGCGAGGACTGGTACAAGTGGCGCGCCAAGCAGCGCCGCCAGAACGCCGCCCAGGCCGCGGCGCAGGGCAAGTGATTCTGCCGTAGGCGACCCGCCTGCATAAGCCGAGGGGCTCTCGGGAAGCGCACATCGCGTGCTTCCCGAGAGCCCCTCGCCATATCGTGGCGGTTTTCTCTCGCTGAGAGGTGACTCAGCGAGAGAAAACCGCCACCATGCGTCGGCGACCTCTCGCATACGCACATCGGCGAGAGCTTTCCGACGCATGGTGGCAGAAAACTCTCGCCAAGGAGCCCCCAGTGAGAGAAAACCGCCACGATGCGGCAGTCGTCTCTCGCTGAGCGTGGACTGCACGTACGTGCAATGCCGCGGCGGATCGCTGCACGTCCGTGCACGCCGGAGCCCGCCGTCGCGGACCGGGCCGGAACGGAACGGTAGATTCGGATGCATCACCAAGGCGGCGATCCCGCCATCGCACCGAACCGTCCGGAGGAACACGCCATGCTCACCGTCAGCCATCTGTCCAAACGCTACCCGGGTAGCTCCGCGCCCGCGCTCGACGACGTCGGCTTCACCATCGGGGACGGCGAGATCGTCGGACTGATCGGCAGGAACGGCGCCGGCAAGACCACGCTGATGGCGATGATGGCCAAGGCGCGGCGCCCCACAACCGGCACCATCACCTACCGCGGCGTCGACATCCTCTCCCGCGACGACGCGCTCGACCGGTTCGGCATCATGATCCAGCCGGTGTTCCTGCCCCACATCAGCGCCGAGGACAACCTGCGCTTCTACCTGGGCGTCCACGGCGACAAGGCCCACGAACGCAACATCCGGCCGGTGCTCGAACTCGTGGGGCTGTGGCGGTACCGCACGCGGCGACCTTCCGGATTCTCCTTCGGCATGAAGCAGCGGCTGGCGCTCGCCATCGCGATGGTCAACGATCCGGAGTTCCTCATCCTCGACGAGCCGTTCGTCGGGCTCGACCCGGACGGCGTGCTCCAGCTCATCACGGTGCTCAGGCGATGGGCCGTCGACCGCGGCGTCTCCATGCTCGTCTCCAGTCATCAGCTCAACGAACTGCAGGAGCTGTGCGGACGCTTCCTGTTCCTCGAGAACGGACGGCTCGCCGATGAGTTCGCCGGGGAGCGCGGAAGCACCATCGTCGTCGATCTCTCCCGGCCGCTCGGGGCGGGGGAGCGTTCGACGATCGCGATGCTGGATCCGTCCGCCGTCATCCGCGACGACGGGGCGTCGGTCGAGATCGCCGCCGAGGGCGCGTCCCTGAACCGTGTGGTCGGGACCCTCGCCTCCACCGCCGGCATCGCGGCCATCCACGACAAGGCCACGAGGCTCGCCGAATGCTTCGGGGAGGCGTGATGCCGCGCACATCGCCAGATGTTCCCATCGTTTCCATCGTTTCCGCCAAGACCAAGGAGTCCATCACCATGACCGCGCCGATGTTCGCGAACCTCATCCGTACCAGGGAAGCCGCCATCCTGCTCGCTCTGGCCTGCTTCATCCTCGTTCTGCCGATCGTGAACCTGTTCGATTCGGACTTCATGAGGGTCAGCGGCGCGGCCGGCTCGGTCGGTCTCCTGGACTTCCTCGCCGGCGAGTTCGACGTGCAGCGCATGCTGATGCTGCCGATGGTCGTCATGATCTATCTCGTGGCCGACGCCATCCGCACGCCCATCGCCACCGGACGCATGTTCCTGTACAAGGATCTGAGCCGCGCCGTGATCATCGATGCGAAGATCCTCGCCCTGGCCGGCGTGTACGCGCTGTACATGGCGCTGCAGACCGCGGTGACGTCCGGCGTCTACTTCCTGTACATCACGCGCTTCGACTACGCCTCCGGCGCGCTGCTGCCCGGCGACGCCCGGAGCGTCGCGGCGGATGTGGTGTCCATCGTCGGCGTCCTGTGCGCGGATCTGGTGACGATGCTGGTGGCCGCCGCGCTCGCCACCCGGTTCCGGACCGGCATCGTCATGTTCGGCTCGATCCTGTGGCTGTGCCTGTGCGCCACGCTGCCGCAGCTGCCCGCCGCCCGATACGCGGTGCCCGGCGGTTATGCCCGTCTCCTGCCGGATCTCGGCCTGCCGCTCGCGATGGCGTCGATGCTCGTCCTCACCGCCGCCTACGTCGCCGGACTGTACGTCTACGCGCGCCGTCGGTTCTCCCGCATCGAATACTGATCGGACCGACCGGGCCTCGGGCGCCGACGATGCCGGCCGGGCGCCGACCGCCGACCGTCAGCCGGCCGCGGACAACGGCAGCTCGGCGTGCAGGAACCATTCGCCGTCCTCGCACCGGGTGCGCAGCACGCCGCCGAGCTGTTCGACCGCCCTGCGATGCGCGTCGAGCCCCAATCCGTGGCGGACGCCCTCCAGTGGGTGCCGGGGCGCCGTCTCGGGCACGGTGTTCGTCTGCGTGATGGCCAGCCCGCCGTCCCGGACGTCGACCATGACCATGTACCCGTCATCGCCGGGCATCGCATGGCGGATGATGTTCGCGTAGATCTCGCGTATCAGATCGAACGCCGTTTCGCGGGTCCGTTCGTCCATGACCGCCGATGCGCCGTGGACCGATGACGTGCCGGAGAACCCCAGGACGGTGATGGACCGTTGCTCGGCGTCGACCAGACGGCGCAGCTCGTCCATGCGGTCGACGGCCTCGGGGGAGGGGTCGCTCCTCCGGGCGGCGTCCGTGGCCTCGTCGTCGGCGTCCGCACCGGTGACGCCGGGCATGGCGCCGTCCGGCGTCGTGCCGTCGATCAGGTCGATCACCTCATGCACATGGTCCAGCGCGGACCGCGCGTCCCGGTACATCACGTCCATCGCCTCGCGGACCGCCGGATCGGCGTCGTCGTTCCGGCCCAGCTGCCAGGCGAGCATCGATATGGAGGACAGTTCGCGCGTCACCGAATCGTGCAGCGCCTTCGCCAGACGCCGGTTGCGGCGCACCTGTTCGAGCTCCCGCAGCGAACGCTCGTACACGGCGCGCCGATCCCGTTCCCGTCGCGCATCGGAGCGGCGGCGCAGCGACACGCCCACGCCCACGGCGATGAGATAGCACACCACGTTCACCGTGAACCCCGTCATGCGCACGTCGCTCCCGTCGCCGCCCACCGACAGCGAGACGCCGGTGCCGGTAGGCGCGAGGCTCAGTGCGATGGCCGCGAGACAGGTCCATGCCGGCGACGTCAGATACGCCAGCAAACCGAGCGTGGGGAACGCGAGCAGCGCGCAGAACGACGGGGAGCCGGGCAGCATCGCGGCCGCCACGCAGATGGCGAGCGACAGGGCGCACGCGGGCGTCGGAGCGAACGCGAGCCCCGCGCAGACCGTCAGCTGCACCGCGAACACCAGCCAGGAGAGCGGGTCGGCGGGCCGGTTCGCGGCCATCTCCACCACGACCAGCACGCAGTCCAGCACGGCGATCGCCGTGACGGCCGGATGCGGGCCCGATCCCCGTCGCAGGGTATGAAGCATTGTCATGCCTCATCATGATAATCAACGGGTATTCGTCCGATCGGGTACCCGTCTAGAGGAGGGGAGGCGCCGTCATGAACGGGACGTCCGGCATCGTCGATGTCGCCGTGCTGGACAACGACAGCATGGCGTTGGAACGGCTGGTGGCCGTGCTGCCCAAGCTGCTGCCGGGACTGCACGTGGCATGGTCCACGTCGAGCGCGCCCGAGGCGGACCGTCGCTGTCTGGACGAGGAGTGGCGGCCGCGGATGCTCGTCACCGACGTGGAGCTGGACCGCACAACCGGCATGGACGTGTGCCGGAGCATCCGTGCGGCCGGTCCGGAGCCGCTGCTGCTGGCGATGACCTCGTACAATCCGAAGACCTATGCCGCCAGGCTCGCCGAATCCGGGGCGCAGGGGCTCATGGTCAAGGGCGACATGACCCAGATGACCGCGGCGCTGCGGCGGGTGGCATCGGGAGACACCTTCTCGCCGGTGACGGGCACGGACTTCCCGACCGCGGACGAGGCGCACCGGCGTCTAGGCGCGGGAGGACATGCGGGGCGAGCGGCGGAGACGCCGAGGGACGCCGTCTCGACGCTGAGCGCGCTCGAACGGCGCATCCTGTCCAGCGTGGCCGAGGGATACTCCAACGAGGAGATCGCGGCCACGCTGGAGGTCAGCCCCGCCACCGTGCGTTCGCACACCCGTCATATCCGTGAGAAGCTCGGGGCGAGGACCCTGAGCCACGCCGTGGCCATCTGGCTCACCCGGCGCGGCTCGTAGCGTGGGCGGGACCTCAGAAGTCCCAATCGTCGTCGTCGGTCTCCTCGGCCTTGCCCATCACGTAGGAGGAGCCGGAGCCGGAGAAGAAGTCGTGGTTCTCGTCGGCGTTGGGGGACAGGGCCGCGAGGATCGCCGGATTCACGTCGCAGATCTCCGCGGGGAACAGGGCCGGGTAGCCGAGGTTCATCAGCGCCTTGTTGCCGTTGTAGCGCAGGAACCTCTCCACGTCGTCGACGAGGCCCACGCCCGAGTACAGCGACTCGGTGTACTCCACCTCGTTGTCGTACAGCTCGTTGAGCAGGCCGTACGTGTACTCGCGCATCTCCTCGCGCTTCGCCTCGTTCACGCGCTCGAGGCCCCTCTGGTACTTGTAGCCGATGTAGTAGCCGTGCACGGCCTCGTCGCGGATGATGAGGCGGATCACGTCGGCCGTGTTCGTGAGCTTCGCGTGGCTCGAGAAGTACATCGGCAGGTAGAAGCCGGAGTAGAAGAGGAACGACTCGAGCAGCGTCGAGGCGACCTTGCGCTTGAGGGGGCTGTCGCCCTCGTAGTAGTCGAGGACGATCTGCGCCTTCTTCTGCAGGAACTCGTTCTCCTCGCTCCAGTCGAACGCGGCGTCGATCTGCTCGCTCGAGCAGAGGGTCGAGAAGATCGACGAGTACGACTTCGCGTGGACGGACTCCATGAACGCGATGTTCGTGTACACGGCCTCCTCGTGCGGGGTCAGGGCGTCGGGGATCAGCGAGACCGCGCCGACGGTGCCCTGGATCGTGTCGAGCAGCGTGAGCCCTGTGAACACGCGCATCGTGAGTGTGTGCTCCTCCTCGCTCATCGACTGCCAGGAGGGGATGTCGTTGGAGACGGGGACCTTCTCCGGCAGCCAGAAGTTGCCGGTCAGGCGGTCCCACACCTCGAGGTCCTTGTCGTCCTCGAGACGGTTCCAGTTGATCGCGGTGACGCGGTCGATGAGCTTCAACGGCCTGCGCGGAACGGAGATCGGTGCCATGGGTGTCTCTTTTCTACTCGTTATCGTCGTTTTCGTTACGTCGGTCGGTGAACTCCTCCGGCGCCGTCAGGCGCAGGAGCATACGGTATACGGTCTTCGACATGTGTGTTTCCCTTCGTGTTGGTGACCGCGGACGGTCGTGCAGTGCGATTCGTGACACGCTCCGGGCCGCTCTGGCCAAGTCTTCACGGTCTCGAGTCGCGCTGCACGACCGTCCGCTCGCTTGCGTTGTTCCCTTGCGTTTCGTGCGTTGCCGTGCCGGAGGAGCGGAGGATGTCGATATGCGTTGGCCGACCGTAGGCTTGGCCGAACGGCCTTGAGTGTGTCGGACGACGCATATCGACATCCTCCGCGGCCACAGTGGCTCAGAGCATGCAGGACACGCAGCCGGCGACCTCGGTGCCTTCGAGCGCCTGCTGGCGGATGCGGATGTAGTAGAGGGTCTTGATGCCCTTGCGCCAGGCGTAGATCTGCGCCTTGTTCACGTCGCGCGTGGTGGCGGTGTCCGGGAAGAACAACGTCAGCGACAGGCCCTGGTCCACGTGCTGCGTGGCCTCGGCGTATGTGTCGACGATGGCCTTCCAGCCGATCTCGTAGGCGTCCCTGAAGTATTCGAGGTTGTCGTTCGTCATGTACGGCGCGGGATAGTACATGCGGCCGATCTTGCCCTCCTTGCGGATCTCGATCTTCGAGGCGATCGGGTGGATCGACGACGTGGAGTGGTTGATGTACGAGATCGATCCGGTCGGCGGCACGGCCTGCAGGTTCTGGTTGTAGACGCCGTCCTTGAGGATCGCGTCGCGCAGCGCCTGCCAGTCGGCCACGGTCGGGATCGCGACGCCGAAGCGCGCGAACAGCCCGCGCACGCGGGTCGTGCGCGGTTCGATCGAGCGGCGACCGTCGGTGTACTTGTCGAAGTAGTTGCCCGCTCCTGCCGGCTTGGCGTAGTCGGAGCGCTCGAAGCCGACGAACGCATGGCCGTGGCGGACCGCCAGGTCATGCGAGGCGCGGTAGGCGTGGTAGGCGACCGTCATGAAGTACATGTCGGTGAAGTCGAGCGCCTCGTCGGAGCCGTATTCGAGGCCCTCGCGGGCGAGGAAGCCGTGCAGGTTCATCTGTCCGAGGCCGATCGCGTGCCCCTCTTCGTTGGCGCGGCGGATCGAGGGCACCGCGTCGATCGACGTGTGCTCGGCCACGGCGGTCAGGGCGTGGATCGCGGTCTCGACCGTGCCGGCGAGCCCGCCGTCCATCGCCTTCGCGATGTTGAGGGAGCCGAGGTTGCAGGAGACGTCGCGGCCCACGTGCGTGTAGGAGAGGTCCTCGGCGTACGCGCTCGGCTCCTGCACCTGCAGGATCTCGGAGCACAGGTTCGACATGGTCACGCGGCCGTCGATCGGGTTGGCGCGGTTGACGGTGTCCTCGAACACGATGTACGGGTATCCGGACTCGAACTGGAGCTCGGCGAGCGTCGTGAAGAACCTGCGGGCGTCGATGTACGTCTTCCCGATGCGCTCGTCGGCGACCATCTCGTCGTACTTCTCCGTCACGGAGATGTCGGCGAACGGTCTGCCGTACACGCGCTCGACGTCGTACGGGCTGAAGAGGGCCATCCGCTCCTTGCGCTTGGCCAGCTCGAACGTGATGTCCGGGACGACGACGCCGAGGGCGAGCGACTTGATGCGGATCTTCTCGTCCGCGTTCTCGCGCTTGGTGTCGAGGAATCGCATGATGTCCGGGTGATGGGCGTTGAGGTACACGGCGCCGGCGCCCTGGCGCGCGCCCAGCTGGTTCGCGTACGAGAACGAGTCCTCGAGGAGCTTCATGACCGGCACGACGCCGCTCGACTGGTTCTCGATGTGCTTGATCGGCGCGCCGAGCTCGCGCAGGTTGCTCAGCAGCAGCGCCACGCCGCCGCCGCGCTTGGACAGCTGCAGGGCCGCGTTGATGCCGCGGGAGATCGACTCCATGTTGTCCTCGATGCGCACGAGGAAGCAGCTGACCGGCTCGCCGCGCTGCGCCTTGCCGAGGTTGAGGAACGTCGGGGTGGCCGGCTGGAAGCGGCCGGAGAGCATCTCGTCGAGGTAGCGCACGGCCGCGTGCTCGTCGCCGGC
Source organism: Bifidobacterium santillanense (assembly GCF_018555385.1). Taxonomy (GTDB): domain Bacteria; phylum Actinomycetota; class Actinomycetes; order Actinomycetales; family Bifidobacteriaceae; genus Bifidobacterium; species Bifidobacterium santillanense. The sequence continues at coordinate 470,509 of NZ_JAFEJS010000001.1, read as the reverse complement.
GGCCAGGTCGAGCGCCACGGCGGCGCAGCGCTGCGGGAAGTCCTCGAGATAGGTCCCGCCGTCGAAGGACTTCAGGGCGTAGGAGCGGAAGAACTTGAACGCGCCGAGGAACGTCTCGAACTCGAAGCCGCTCGCCTCGGCCTTCGCGTAGAACGCGTCGAGGAACCCGGGGGAGTAGCGGGCGAACACGTCGCCGTCGTAGTACCGGTGCTCGATGAGGTATCCGAGGCGTTCGGCCGTCGAGGTGAACCTCATGGTGTTCGGCTCGATTTCGGAGGCGACGTAGGCGCGCTCGGCCTCCTTGTCCTTGCCGAACTGGATGAGGCCGTGCTCGTCGTAGAGGTTGAGCATCGCGTTGAGCGCGTGGTAGTCGGTGGACGGATCGTAGGTGGTGGTCATGTCTTCCTGTGGTCCTTGTGAATGGTTGTCCGATGGTGCGGGGCGTCGGGTGGGCCGGGGCGGCGGGCGCGACCGGGGGCCGATGCCTGATATGAGTCCGCGTGCGTCAGCGATCGTCGTGCTGACGGGTGAAGAACGCGACGAGTCCGTCGCGCACCTTGCGCGAGTCCTCGCGCGTGCCCATCAGCTCGAAGCGGTAGAGGTAGGGCACGCGGCATTTCGCGGCGATGACGTCGCCGGCCGCGCCGTACGCGGTGCCGAAGTTCGTGTTGCCCGAGGCGATGACGCCGCGGATCCACGCGCGGTTGCCGGCGTGGTTGAGGAACCGCTTGACCTGGGGCGGCACGGCCTTGCGCGCGTCGCCGCCGCCGTAGGTGGGCACCATGATGACGTACGGTTCGCGCACGTTGATGGTCGGCGCGTTCGGCTTGAGCGGGATGCGGTACACGTTGATGCCCGCCTCGCCGAGCTTCAGTCCCGCCACGAAGCGGGCGGTGTTCTCGGAGGCGGAGGAGAAGTACACGAGCGCGCCGATCGCCTTGGCGCGGCCCCGGTTCGCCGTCGATTCCGGCGTACTCGGCGTCGCGTCGTCGTGGTCGGGCGTCTCGCTCATGCCGTGCAGCGCGACCGGGGCGCTGCGTCGGTTCGGCGCGGCGCCCGCGCGGTCGGAGGGCGCGGCGGGGGAGGCCGTTCCGGTCAGGGCGCCGACGTCGACGGCACCGTGCGCGGCGCGTGCGCGGCGGGACGTCGGGGGCTCCGCGCCGGTCAGTCCACTCAGACGCGCGCCGTTCGCGCCGGCACTGATCTTCGGGGTGACGCTCATGCGACGACCACGTGCGCGTCGGCGGCCTGCTGCGATGCGGCCTGCACTTTCGCCAGCTCGCGGATGAGGTCCGGACGGTAGCCGGTCCAGGAGTTGTCCGGCGTGATGACGACCGGCGCCTGGCGGAAGCCCGCGGCCTGCAGCTGTTCGAGCGTGGACGGGTTCTCGGACAGGTCCACGGTCTCGAAGGGGATGCCCAGCTTGGCGAGCTGACGTTTCGTGGCGTCGCACTGCGGGCAGCGGGGTTTGGTGAAGACGGTGACGGTCATGGCGGTTCCTTCTCGGGTCGGACTCGCGTCCGGATCGGTCTGTACTGGCGGCGACGAGGCTGCGCTCGTGCGTCGGGTTTTGAGAGTACATCCGCTCCGTCGGATTGAAAACACTATCCGTTGTGGCATGTCGAGCGTGTCTCCACTACATGTAGTGTTTGGGAGCCGAGTCGGCAGTAGGCCGGATCGACTGTCCGCATCGCCCGTCAAGGAGGCCGGAGGGGAAAATGTCATGTTTGTCACAGTTGCGTCCCGCCGCCCGTCTCCGGCGTCCGGCATCGATGCGGGTACAGTGGTCCGGTATGAAGCAGCAAGCGAATCTCATGCCGTGGTCGCACCGGTTCGGCGCCGCCGGCCGCACCCTCGTCACGCTCGCCTCGGGCGTCGGCGCGGCGTTCGTCGGCACGCTCGCGCACCGCATGGGCGCCACGGGGAACCTTCCATACGGTCTCGTGCTGGCGTTCCTGATCGTCGGGCTTTCCACGTATGCGGCCCGCGCGCGTCAGGGCGTGACCGGCCTCGCGCTGCATCTGATCGTCTCGTCGGCCGCGGCATGGGGGATCGCCATCGTCGGCGGCCCCGGCGGCGACGCGCTCACCGTCGCCGGCTTCTCGGGCGACATGCCGTTCATGAGCCAGCACGCCGGCTACGTCTGGCTGTACGGCGTGGTCGTGCTGCAGGTCGTCATGCTCGTCCTGCCGTCGCGCTGGTTCGTCGTGCCTCCGCGCCGGGAGGACTGACCGGGATCCGACCGCTCAGACGCGTCCCGGCGCGGGCGCGGCGGTCGTGGAACGCACGACGAGACGGACCGGGAACGTCTCGTGCGGCTCGTCCAACGAGCGCCCCTCGATGAGCGCGAGCGTCTTGTGCGCGGCGGCGACGGCCATTGCGTACGGGTCCTGATGGACCGTGGTGAGTCCGGCGGCCTCGGAGAAGGTGCTGTCGTCGAATCCCGCGACCGACAGGCCGTCGGGCACGTCGAGCCCGTAGCGGCGCAGGTTGAGCAGCAGCGGGATCGCCAGCGAATCCTGATGGAAGCACACGGCGGTGACCGGTCGGTCGGCGGCGTACAGGGCCGACGTCAGCACGTCGAGCGGGGCGTCGCCGGGGCGCGCGGGGACGACGTGCCCGGTGACGCCGGGCAGTGCGGCGCAGGCCTCGCGGAACCCCTCGATGCGGTTGTTCGAGCTGAAACCGAGTGTGGTGGGGAAGTCCTCGTACAGGTACATGAGCTCGCGGTGGCCGAGCTGCGCCAGATGCCGCACGACGAGCCGGATGCCCAGCCGGTCGTCGATTCCGGCGGACGCGTCGAACCCGTCGCCGGTGATGTTGATGCCGATCAGGGGGATGCGCATCGCGTCGCGCAGCCGGCGGATCTCCTCCGGACTGGCGGGGAACGAGGAGATGACGACCGCGTCGGCGTTGCCCGAGACGGGAAGCTCCTCGAAGAAGGCGTGGCGCGCCTCGACGGTGTCGATCGGATAGATGACCAGGTCGTAGCCGGCGTCGCGGAACACGGAGTTCAGGCCCTCGATCAGCCCGGCCGTGAACCATTCGATCCGTCCGCCGCCGACGAGCAGGGCGATGCGGTAGGAACGGCCCGAACGCAGCACGCCGGCCGTGCGCGAGATCGAGAAGCCGAGCTCGCCGGCGGCCCGCATGACCTTGTCGCGCGTCCTGTCGGACACGAGGTCCGGCTTGGAGAACGCCCTCGACACCGTCGCCGTGGAGACGCCCGCCCGTGCGGCGACGTCCTCGATACTGGCCTTCATGTCCATGGCTCCCTTCCGCGGTTCCGCGTCCTCGTCGTGCGTGCCGGCGGCGCGCATGCGGCCGGCCCGTCATGCCGACCATTCTAGCCTCCCCGGCGCGACGCCTCAACTTGGCATGCAACGGATTGCATTTGCGACACGCCGCATCAAACCGTCATGTTAGCGCACACAATGCCGGTAATGTAACGGGTTGCAAATGTAACGGGTTGCAATCCGTCGTGCCGACCATTTGCCGAACAGGTTCGATGGCGCTATCCTGAAGCCTGTCCACGGGAGCTTTACGAGGAAGTAAGGGAGAATATGAACGTCAAGCGATCCCTCGCCGCGCTGACCGCAGCTGTTGCGGTACTCGCCGGTGCAACCGGTTGCAGTTCGAATACCTCATCGGGCGTCATCGACACCAAGGCGGACAAGGGCCTCGCGGTGCTGGGCGACCACGTCACCTACGACCCCAACCATCTGGTCAACGACGGCCAGCCCATCGAACTGGGCTACTGGTCGTGGGGCGACGCCAGCACCGATCCGGTCATCACCATGCTGCACAAGTACGAGAAGATCCATCCGAACGTCACGTTCAAGATCTCCCAGGTCGCATGGAGCGACTACTGGGTCAAGACCCCGCTCTCGCTCAAGGGCAACAAGAACGCGCCCGTCCTGTTCAACGTCCACAACTCGCAGGACGCGCTGCTCCGTCCGCACATGGCGGCGTACGACATCGACCTCAAGGACCTCGAGGCCGACTACACGAACGTCGAGACCCACGTCGTCGACGGCAAGGTCGACTACATCGACTCCGTGATCAACACCGGCAACATCTACTACAACAAGACGCTGTGGAAGCAGGCCGGGCTGACCGACGACGACATCCCGACCACCTGGGACGAGTTCGCCGAGGTCGCTAGGAAGCTCACCAAATTCGACGGCGGCAAGATGGTGCAGGCCGGCTTCAACATGAACGGCGACGGCCGCTACGACGGCCTGTGGCAGGGCCTGAACTACCAGCGCGGCACGCTCATGTTCGACAAATCCGGCACAAAGGCCAACTACGACAGCAAGGCCACGCGCGAGAACCTCAGGTTCCTGCTCGACCTGTATGAGAAGGACAAGGTCGGATCGGTCAAGTTCGGCGACAACTCCGAGCAGAGCTTCGGCAACGGGCAGACCGCGATGATCTACGCGTGGGGCGCCCTCCAGGGCACGCTCGAGACCAAGTACCCCGACATCGACTACGGCGTCTTCCCGACCCCGACCTTCACCAAGGCCGTGCCGTTCGCCTACGACCGCTACAACGGCGAATCCACGCCCGGCATCAACGTCCACCAGAGCGACGAGCAGCAGGCCGTGGCCCAGGACTTCATCCGCTTCATGCTCGCCGGCGACGACTACGTGCGCACCGCCGTCAAGCTGCAGAACTCGTTCCCCGGCAAGAAGTCCCTGCAGAACGATCCCGAGATCCTCGCCAATCCGGTCATGGCCGCCATCAAGCCGCGCCTCGACCGTCTGATCTGGCCCGGACCGACGCCCTCCACGCTGGAGAGCAGCCCGAAGATCGCCTTCCAGAACGTCTTCCAGAACCACCAGAACATCGCCAAGGCCGTCGCGGCCGCGCAGGCCCAGATCGAGACCGACATGAAGGGCAGCGACTTCACGTCGCTCGAGCGCATGTACCGGCACTACGACGAAGCCAAGCAGGACTGAACGGAAAGGAACCCCCGCAATGTCAGCACACAACGCAGCCGCGGAACGCGGCGGCACCGCGCCCAAACCCCGCACGCGCCTCGCGCTCGGCGACATCCTGTCCATGCGCAACGTCGCGGTGACCGTGCTCATCGTCTACTTCGCGGTGTTCATGGCCTACCCGATCTTCAAGGCGTTCGCCGGCAGCCTGCACGACTGGAACCCGTTGACCGACACCTACGACTGGGTCGGTCTGGCCAACTTCCGGCAGGTGCTCACCGACGCCCTGTTCTGGAAGTCGATCTGGAACACCGCCGTGTTCTCCTTCTTCTCGATCCTCTTCCGCGTGGTCATCGGCCTGGCGCTCGCCATGCTGCTCACCTCCAGGCTCGTCAGGGCCAAGGACTCCCTGCGCGGCCTGTTCTACATGCCGACCATCACCCCGCTGGTCGCCGTCTCGTTCGTGTGGATGTGGATGTTCGACCCGCAGTTCGGCATGATCGACAAGATCACCGGCCTCGACATCAGCTGGCTCAACGACTCCAAGTGGGCCATGCCGGCGATCATCATCATGACCGTCTGGAAGGACTTCGGCTACGCGACCGTCCTGTACATGGGCGGCATCATGTCCCTGCCGCGCGACGTCTACGAGGCCGTCTCGCTCGACGGCGCCAACAAGTGGCAGACCTTCCGCTCGATCACCCTGCCCCTGCTGCGGCCGACCACGCTGCTCATCGTCATCACCTCGCTCATCAGCTACCTGCAGGCCTACGTGCAGATCCTCGTGATGACCGGCGGCGGCCCCGGCACCGACACCTACACCATCAGCTACCTCATCTACGACCAGGCGTTCCAGAAGTACAACTTCGGCGTCGCCTCCGCGATGAGCGTCATCCTGTTCGCACTGACCGGCGTGCTCACCCTGCTCATGTTCAAGGCGTCCGGCGACAACCTGGAGGAAACCCGATGAAGAGGCACACCATCGCATCGATCGTCGTCACCGCGCTGCTGTTCGCGCCCGCGGCCGTCACCATCATCCCGTTCATCTGGATGCTGGTCTCCTCGTTCGCGCCCAACAGCGAGATCGTCAAGCTCACCGGCGGCGTCTTCCCGACACCCAGCACCATCGACAACTACGTCAACATCCAGGACAGGTTCAACTTCATGCGCCTGTTCGCGAACTCGCTGTTCGTGGCCACGCTCAAGACCGTCCTGATCATCTACATCAGCGCCGTCCTCGGCTACGTGTTCTCCAAGCTGCACTTCCGCGGACGCAACCTCCTGTTCGCGATGGTGCTCGCCACGATGATGCTGCCGTGGGCCGTGACCATCATCCCGCAGTACGACATGATGGTCCGCTTCGGCTGGCTCGACACCTACCGCTCCCTGATCATCCCCGGCCTCGTCTCCGGATTCGGCGTCTTCCTGTTCCGCCAGTCCATCGGCGGCATCTCCGACGAGATCATCGAGGCCGCCCGCCTCGACGGCGCCAGCGACTGGCGCATCTTCCACCAGGTCGTGCTGCCGATGAGCCGCAACTCGATCGCCGCGCTCGCCATCTTCACGTTCCTGTGGAACTGGGAGGACTACCTGTGGCCGTTCCTCATGATCACCGACGACGACAAGCAGCTGCTGTCGGTCGGCCTGAAGATGTTCTCCGGCCAGTACGGCACCGACTACGGCGGGCTGTTCGCCGCCACGTCGGTGGCGATCATCCCGGTGGTGATCGTGTACATGTGCTTCCAGAAGCAGTTCATCGCCGGCATCGCCACCGGCTCCGGCAAGTGAGCGGGCCCGAGTCCGGTCGCACCGCGTAATCGTCCCCGGTCCGTCGACGTGGCGGACCGGGGATATCATTCCATCGTATGGAGGAAACCATCGTCATGACAACGTCGTCCACACCGCAGACCCGGTCCGTGCCGGCCGCCGTCCAGTCTCCCGATCCGCGCGACTTCGCGCTCGACGCGTCGCCTCTGGCCCGCGCCGACGCCGTGATCGCCGGCGATCGCTGGCGCATCACGCTGCTCACCGCCTCGCTCGTGCGCCTCGAATGGTCCGACTCGGGCGTGTTCGAGGACCGTCCCACCCAGACCGTGCTCAACCGCGACTTCGGCGAGCCGGTGCGCCGCACGGTCACGGAGCGCGACGGGCGCGTGATCGTCGACACCGACGCGCTCCGCATCGTCTACGACGGCGGGCCGTTCAGCAAGGAGGGCCTGAGCGTCGTGGTCAAGGGCGTGTCCGACACGCAGTTCAACACCTGGCACTACGGCGACGTGCAGCGCGGCAACCTCAAGGGCACCGCGCGCACGCTCGACGAGGCCGACGGCGAGATCCCGCTCGGCGACGGCGTGATCTCGCGCGACGGATGGGCCGTGATCGACGACTCCGCGTCCAACCTCATCGTCGAGGCCGACGAGGTGAACGGCCGACGCAACCCGTTCGGCCGCTGGATCACCCCGCGCGACGTGGAGGAGACCGACCTGTACTTCTTCGGCTACGGCCACCGCTACATCGAGGCCGTGCGCGACCTCTACCGCCTCACCGGCCCCACGCCGCTGCTGCCGCGCTGGGCGCTGGGCAACTGGTGGAGCCGCTTCTACCGCTACACGCAGGACGGCTATCTGGCCCTCATGGACCGCTTCAAGCGCGAGGGCCTGCCGTTCACCACCTCCGTGATCGACATGGACTGGCACCGCGTCGACGACGTCGACCCGAAGTACGGCTCCGGCTGGACCGGCTACTCGTGGAACCGCGAGCTGTTCCCCGACCCGCCGGCCTTCCTGCGCGACCTGCACGATCGCGGGCTGCACACCACGCTCAACGTGCATCCGCGCGACGGCGTGCGCGCCTTCGAGGACGACTACCCGGCCGTGGCCGAACGCGTCGGCATCGATCCGGCGAGCGGCGAGCCCGTCGAGTTCGACCTGACCGACCCCGACTTCATGGACGCGTACTTCGCCATGCACCACCGCATGGAGGACGAGGGCGTCGACTTCTGGTGGGTGGACTGGCAGCAGGGCGGCGTGACCCGGCAGAAGGGCCTCGACCCGCTGTGGATGCTCAACCACATGCACTACCTCGACTCCGGACGCGACGGGCACTGGCCGCTCACGTTCTCCCGCTACGCCGGTCCCGGCTCGCACCGCTATCCGGTCGGCTTCTCCGGCGACACGATCGTGACCTGGGAGTCGCTCGCGTTCCAGCCGCGCTTCACCGCGACCGCGTCGAACATCGGCTACGGCTGGTGGAGCCACGACATCGGCGGGCACATGTTCGGCTACCGCGACGAGGAGCTGGAGGCCCGCTGGTACCAGCTCGGCGTGTTCAGCCCGATCAACCGCCTGCACTCGTCCAACTCGCCGTTCGTCGGCAAGGAGCCGTGGAACTTCGGCCCGGCCGTGCGCGAGTCGATGACCGGCATGCTGCGCCTGAGGCACGCGATGCTGCCGTACCTGTACACGATGGACCACCGCGCGGCGAAGGACGGACGCCCGCTGGTCGAGCCGATGTACTGGCAGTCGCCCGACACCGCCGACGCGTACGAGGTGCCGAACGAGTTCCGCTTCGGCACCGAGCTCCTCGTCGCCCCGATCGTCTCGCCGAACGACCGCGCCGTGCAGCGCGGCCGCGCCGAGGCGTGGCTGCCGGACGGCGAATGGTTCGACCTGTTCGACGGCCGCCGGTACGTCTCGCGCTCGCGCTCCGGCCGCGGCCGCAGGATCGAGGCGTGGCGCGGCATCGACCGCATCCCCGTGTTCGCCAAGGCGGGCGGCATCGTGCCGCTGCAGGAGGTGCCGGCCGCGGGCGACGAGTCGGTGAACTCGGTCGACAACCCGCGCGCCCTGCGCGTGCTCGTCTTCCCCGGCGCCGACGGATCGTTCACGATGGTCGAGGATGACGGCACATGGGGCGCGCCCGAGGCCGAGACCCCGATGACGTTCTCGTGGAGGTCCGGCGAGGACACCGGCGCGACGAGCGTCCTCGCCGTCGGCCCGGTGCGCGGCGACGCCTCCGCGGTGCCGCGGTCGCGCGACTGGACGGTCGTGTTCCGCGGCGTCGCGCCGGTCGAGGCCTCCCGCGTGCACGTCCTCGCCGGCGACGGCCGCGAGCCCGTCGCCGGGGAAGTGGACGTGGCGTACGACGAGGCGACGCTGAGCCTGTCCGTCGCGGTGCGTGGAATCCCGTCCTCCGACGTCCTGCGCGTCGAGATCGACGGAGGTCTCGCGATCGCCGCAAACCCGATCGAACGGGACGCGACGGACCTGCTGCTGCACGCCCAGATGCGCTACCGCACCAAGGAGCTCGCCCTGGACGCCGTGCGCGACCTCGGCGTGGGCGCGCTCGACGCGATCCGCACGCTGGACCGCGGCCCCCGCTACGAACACGACTTCTGGGTCGGCGAGATGCCCGACTCGGTCGCCGGTGCGCTCGCCGAGATCCTGCTTCGCTCCTGACCCATCCGGCTCCGGCCGTGTCCACGAGGTGCGCCGCTGCCGCGCGCCCCGCGCCGCGCCCGGTACAGTGGTGGGCTATGACACGTAAACGGTTGTTCTATCTGGGCCCCGAAGGCACCTTCACCCATCAGGCGGCGATGGAGGCCGCCGAACGGCTCCGTCCGTCGCTCGGCGGGGACGCCGACGGCTTCGATCTCATCGCCCTGCCGGACGTCCCCGCCATCATGGACGCCGTCCAGTCGGGACGCGGCTGGGGCGTCATCGCCTGGGAGAACAACGTCGAGGGCTACGTGGTGCCGAACCTCGACGCCCTGATCGACGCGGCCGACATCGCCGGATTCGCGCGCGTGCGCGTCGACGTGACGTTCGACGCGTTCGCCGTCGCCGGCGACGACCCGATCGCCCGCGCCGCCGCGGACGGCGACGCCGATCCCGTCGTCGTGTCCGCCCACCCGCACGGGCTCGCCCAATGCAGACGATTCATCGCCGAGCATGGGCTCAGGGCCGTGCCGGCCTCGTCCAACGCCGCCGCCTGCCGCGACCTCGAGCCCGGACGCGTCGCGTTCGGCCCGCGCATCTGCGGCGAACTGTACGGGCTCGACACGCTCGCCGAACGCGTACAGGACTTCGAGGGCGCGCACACCGAATTCCTCGTGCTCGCCCGCCGCGACGACGTGCGCGACCTGTCCCGCAGGTTCCGCGACGCCGGCACGGGAGAATTCGAGACCATCATCACGCTCATCCCGCTCGTCACCGGCCCCGGCGTCCTGGCTAACATGCTCGACGTGATGCGCGACGCCGGCCTCAACATGACCAGCTTCATGTCCCGGCCCATCAAGGGCACCGACGGCACCTACAGCTTCATCGACACGCTCGACGCCGCCCCGTGGGAGCCGCGCTTCCGCGACGTGCTCGAGACGCTCGCGATCCACGGCATCTGGCTCAAGACCCTCGCCGTCTACCCGCGGCGCGACCGTCCCAGTCCGCCGGTCGACGCGTGGAGGCTGCCCGAGGGCGGCATCCACCTCGACGCGATGCGCATCGAACGCGACTGGGAGCACGCGGACACGGTCGGAAGGGAGCTGCTGTGGTAGACGCGAAGGACATGACGGATATGGCGACGCCCCGCCTCGTCGGCGTCGTCGGCATGGGACTGATCGGCGGATCGCTCGCCCGGCGCCTCGTCGGACGCGGCACGGCCGTCGTCGCATGGAACCACCGTCCGCACCCGTACGAACAGGCCGAAAGGGACGGCATCCGCTGCGTCGCGACGCTCGCCGACCTCGTCGAGGCCGCGCCGGACGTCATCGTCCTGTGCAACCCGCTCAAGGCGATGCCCGCGATCCTCGCCGAGCTCAGGCCCCTGCTCGACGCGGCACCCGGCATCACCCTGACCGACGTGGGCAGCGTCAAGGGCATGGTGCGCGACCAGGTCGAGGCCGCCGGACTGGGGGAGCGCTACGTCGGCGCACATCCGATGGCCGGCAACGAGCTGTCCGGCTGGACGGCCGCCGACCCGCACCTCTACGACGACGCCCTGTGGGCGATCACCGTCACCGACCACACCGACTTCGACCGGTTCTCCGCCGTGGCGCGTCTCATCGTCGACGGCGTCGGCGACCGTCTCATCGTCCTCGACGACGACACGCACGACAAGGCCGCCGCGATGATCAGCCACATGCCGCACGTCGTCGCCACCGCCCTGATCAACGAACTGACCGATGACGCGAACCGCAACATCGCCGCCGCGCTCGCCGCCGGCAGCTGGCGCGACATGACCCGCGTCGCCCTGACCGATCCCGACCGCACGCGCGCGATGGTCGAGGAGGACGCCGAGAACGTCGAGACGCTGCTGCGGCACATGGCCGACCGCCTCACCACCGTCGCCGACCTGCTGCACGATGAGCGCACGGGCGTGAACGGCGATGGCGAGGCCGTCGATGTGGCCGCGTGGACCGCGATGCGCGCCTTCTTCGCCGAGGGGCAGCCGTTCCGTGACTACAAGGCGCGGCAGAAGGCGATCGCCGGACGGACCGCGTCGACGGAGACGGATTCCGCGGACATGCCCCGCTACGAGGAGCGGGAGATCGGATTCTCCCCGGACCGCTGGCAGTCCGATCTGCTGGCGTCGGCCCGTCGCGGCGAGCACATCGTCGCGTTCGAGGACGCGTACAAGGTCCGGGTCCAGCGGCGTTCCGCGCTGTGACGGTGTGAACGTATACGCCGGTCTCCTTTCGGAGGAGGCCGGAACCGCGTCGTCCCCGCTACGGACGCACGTGCGGCCGTTCGGGTACCGGCTTCAGCGTGGCGATGGTGTCGGCGTCGATCATCACGTGCTGCCTCGGCCGGGACCCGTTCGCGGCCGCGTCGCGCGACAGCTCCAGCGTGCGGCCGTCCCACGAGAGCACATGCCCCACGTAGTCGCGGAACTTCGTGCGCCCGTCGGACGGGTCCACGCCCTCGATGACGCGCACGACGATGCGTGCGCCGTTCGGAATCGATTGCGGCAATGCCATGACACCCTCCCCGGAAGACGACCATGCGAACGATAGGCGGACCACGACGTCCGTCCCTCCACTCTACCCCGGTCGGGCGGTCCCATGACGGACGCCGCGCCCCTTGGCGCGAGAATCTTGCGCTCACAGCCCGTTTCGCGCAAAATTCCCGCGCCTATCCGTGGAGCGGCCCGGGGTCAATCGGTGGCGACGGCGTCGAGGACCGGGACCTTCAGCGCCCGTCGGGCCGGAGGCAGCGCGGCGACGACGCCCACGAGGACCGACAAGGCGAGGAACAGCCCCAGCTGGCCCCACGGCACCGCGAGCCGCTCCAGGCCGTTCGATTCGTACACCCGCTGGATGACCGCGCCCGCGCCGACGCCGACCACCACGCCGAGCAGAGTGCCCAGCACCGCGATCAGCGACGCCTCGATGGCGAGCATGCCGCGCACCTGGCCGCGTGACGTGCCGATCGCCCGCAGCAGCCCGATCTCGCGCGTGCGTTCCGACACGCTCAGCGCCAGCGTGTTCACGATGCCGAACACCGCGATGACGATCGACAGCGCCAGCAGCGCGTACAGGATGATGAGGATCTGGTCGACCATCGAGCTCATCGACGATTTGAATTCGTCGCGGTCCTGCACGGTGATCACGTAGAACGGCTTGACCGCATTCACCAGACGCGTCTTGAGCGCCGTGAGATCCGCGCCGTCGCGCGCGTTGACGAACAGCATGATCGTGAACATCGTGTACTCGTTGGCGATCCGTTCCGCTAGATCGTCGTTCATCAGGACCATCGAGCGGTACACCGAGTTCTCGATGATCGCCCCGACCCTCACCTGCCGGTGCGTGGTCTCGGTCTTCGTTCTGACCAGGGTCGACGGGTCGACGTTACTCGCGTCGTCCGCGGTTCGCTGCGCCTCCCGGAGCTTGGTCTGCGCGCCCGCCGCGTCGCCGCCCGCCGCGAGCCGTTGCGCCTCGGCCTGCAGCCCGGCCACCTCGGACCGGACCCGCGCCTGATAGTCGGCCCGCGCCTTGGCGGTCGCCTCCTCGTCGACGACGACCCGTCTGCCGTTGACCCGCACCGTGTCGCCGACCTTCCATCCGTTGTCCTGCGCCACGGTGAGGCCGACGACGAGCTCGCCGTCCCTCAGGGCCCGGTCCGCGTCGCCCGAGTTCTCGACCGGCGCGAACACCCTGCGGAACAGCGACGGCTGCTCGGCGAACGTCATCGCCTGCGCCTTGTCCTTGCCGGAGCCGTACGTCACGCCCATCAGCATGCGGCTTCGCGACACCGAGTCGACGCCGCGGGTCTTCTCGATCGCCGTGATCGCCTCGTCCGGGATGCGTCCGGATGAGGCGGACATCGCCGTGAAGTCGGACTTCAGGCCGGTGTCGACGATGCCGGCGACCGACGATTTGGCCGACGAGGCGACCACGCCGAGGCAGCTGACGATCGCGACGCCCACGAACAGCGCGGCGGCCGTGTTCGCGGTGCGCCGCTTCTGCCGGGAGAGGTTGCGCACGGCGAGCCGGCCGGTCACCGGGAACACGTGCGACGGCAGCCAGCCGAGCACTGCGCCCGTCGGCCCGACCAGCGCCGGGGCGAGCGTGATCACGCCGACGACGATGAGCCCCGCGCCGACGCCGAGAGGCCAGCCGACGCCCAGACGGGAGGCCAGGTCGTTGAGGAACGCGACCGGCGTCGGGTCGCCGTCGTCGCCGGCCGCGGCGATCGCCACGCAGAACATCCAGGAGACCACGCCGAGCGCGATCATGGCCGCCCCCGCGATGCCGCGGGGCGCCACCGGTCTCTCCGGGTTCACCGTCTCGTTCATCGCCTGGATCGGCGGGGCCATCGCCGCTCGACGGGCGGGCAGCGCCGCGCCGGCGAACGTGACCAGCACGCCGACCGCGAGTCCGGCCAGCATGTCGGTCGCCCCCGGGGTGGCCGTCCCGCTCATCGGGGTGCCCATGCGCGCCATGCCGGCCACGATGAGCCGGACCATGCCCCAGCCGAGTCCGATGCCCGCGGCCGAGCCGACCAGACCCAGCATGAGGGCCTGCACGATCACCGTGGAGAACACCTGCGCGGGGGAGGTTCCCACCGAGCGCAGCAGCGCGTAGCCGCGCATCGACTCGCGCACGATCATCGAGAACGTGTTCGCGATGATAAACGATCCGACGAACAGCGCGATCACCGCGAAGATGAGGATGAGCGGCTGAATGAAGCCGAGCTGGTCCTTGATGGCCTGCGAGTACTCGTCGCGCAGCTGGTCGCCGGTGATGGCGGTCGCCTTCGACCCCTTGGGCAGCGCCCGCCGCACGCGTGCGGCGAGCTCCTCCTGCTGCGCGTGCGTCAGCGGCGCGCCCTTGTTGCCCGAACCGTACACGCCGATGTACTGCGTGGTGCCGATCTCGCCGGTCTGCTCCTGGACCAGCGACTTCGCGACCGACGGCGCCAACCCGATGATGATCGCCCCCGCCTGCGAGGAGTCGGTGTCGAACACGCCGACGACCCTCACGTCCTTCGGCCCGGACGGGTAGACGAGCTTCGTGACGTCGCCGACCCCGAGCCCGGCGGTCTTCGCGGCGAACGCATGCAGGGCGATCTCGCCGTCGTTTCGGGCCCAGCGCCCGCGCGTCAGATGCGCGGAGCGCCACGTGCCCTTCGCCAGACCGATGCCCATCGTCGGCGACCCCATCGTCGAGACCGCGTTGCCGTCCTTCCTGGCGAGCACCAGCGAACCGGACGTCGAATAGACGATCTCGGCGGTCTTCACCCCCTCGACCCCAGCGACGTCGTCGACCAACGAGTCGTCGACGTCGTTGTACGTCCTGAGCGAGGACGACGAGCCGGACGATCCGGTCGACGCGGTCCCCGAGGCGTCGTCCTTCTTCTCCGTCGTGCCGCGCACGTACACGTCATGGTCGGTGTTCGACCCCAGCATCTGGTCGACCTGGTCGTTCATCATCTCGCGGAAGCAGAACGAGCCGACCACGAAGGACACGCCGAGCGCGATCGCGATGATCGACATCACGAACCGCGGGAAATGCGCACGTGCGTCGCGCAGACCGATGCGGATCATGCGCCGGCCTCCACGTGCGAGTCGCGGGAGTCGTCCTCATCGCCCTCGGTGGCGAACACCTCGAGGATCTCCTCGTACGACGGATGCCGCAGATCGCGCGTGATGCGGCCGTCGGCGAGCACGAGCACGCGGTCCGCGTAGCTGGCGGCGCGCGGGTCGTGCGTGACCATCACGATCGTCTGCCCGTACTCGCGCACCGAATCCTTGAGGAAGCCCAGCACCTCGCGGCTCGAGCGCGAGTCGAGGTTGCCGGTCGGCTCGTCGGCGAAGATCACCGCCGGACGCGCCATGATCGCGCGTGCGCACGCGACGCGTTGCTGCTGGCCGCCGGACAGCTGGCTCGGCCGGTGCGTGAGCCTCGGCCGCAGCCCCACCACGTCGACGACCCGGTCGAACCACTCGCGGTCGATCGGCCGCTTCGCGATCTGCAGCGGCAGGAGGATGTTCTCCTCGGCCGTGAGCGTCGGCACCAGATTGAACGACTGGAAGATGAAGCCGATCTGCTCGCGGCGCAACCGCGTGAGCTCGCGTTGGCTCATCGACGACACCTCGAGCCCCTCGACGACCACCTTGCCGGAGGTCGGACGGTCGAGCCCCGCCATGCAGTGCATCAGCGTCGACTTGCCCGAACCGGACGGTCCCATGATCGCGGTCATCTCGCCGCGCACGAACCCCACGTCCACGTGGTCGAGCGCCACCACCCGCGAGTCGCGCTCGCCGTACGTCTTCGTCAGATCGATTGCCCGGGCGACGACGTCGGTCGCGGGGGAGGGGGAACCCGACATGGGTACGGGCGAGACGATCGCCCCCGAACTCGACGCCGTCCTCGTCGTCCTGCGCGCCGCAGCCCTGACTGATTTCACCGAATGCCGTGCCATGATTTTCCGCCCCGTTCCAGTCGTTTCCGGATGGTTATAGTCTATCCGACAGGATTTCGGGGAAAAGGGGTGAGATGCCGTTCGATGACCAGCTGGAGGCGTACGAGGCGTTCCTGAGGGCGAACAGGGGCCTGAGCGGGAACACGCGCAAGGCGTATCTGTCGGACGTGGCCGAATGCCTGCACGTGCTCGCCCTGCGCGGCGCCGCGGACCTCAACGAGATCACGCTCGACGACCTGCGCGGGTGGATGGCGCACGAGTCGCGCACCCACGCCCGCTCCAGCATGGCCCGCAAGACCGTTTCCGTCCGCTCCTTCTTCTCATGGGCGCACGAGCACGGCGTGACGCTCACCGATCCGGCCGCGATGCTCCTGACCCCGCGGATCCCCGATACGCTGCCCACCGTGCTGACCGAGGCCCAGGCCGAGCATCTGATGGACGACGTCGAGGCGGAGACGGGGGAGGGGGCGCGCATCGCCTCCGCGTCGGGACGTCCCGTCCGTCCCGATGCGAAAACCCCCGAACGGGACCCCGACGATACGATCGCCGTCCCGGTGGGTTCGCTCATGGCGAACAATGCGGATCGTCGTGACGGTCATCCGTCACAAACGGACGACACGTTGTCCGATTCCCCCGACGGTGGGGACGGGGATCCGCTGCCGATCCGTCTGCGCGACGCCGCGATCCTCGAGACCCTGTACGCCACCGGCATCCGCGTCGCCGAGCTCGTGGGGCTCGATGTGGGCGACATCGACTTCTCCAACCGCACGATGAAGGTCCTCGGCAAAGGAAATAAACAACGTGTCGTCCCATTTGGGGGACCCGCTGCCCAGGCGCTGACCCGATGGATCGAGGAGGGGCGGCCCGAGATCCTGCGCGAGGCGAGACTCGGGACGGCGGATCCCCGCGCCCTTTTCCTCGGCGCACGCGGCGGCCGTCTCAACCAGCGCATCGCCCGCGAGGTGGTCCACCGCGAGTCGAGAAGGGCGGGCGTTCCAGATATTGGACCCCACGCGCTGAGACATTCCGCGGCCACCCATCTGCTCGACGGCGGCGCCGACCTGCGCGAGGTCCAGGAGCTGCTCGGCCACTCGTCCCTCAAGACCACCCAGCGCTACACCCACGTCTCCATCGAACAGCTCAAGGCCCGCTACACGCAAGCGTTTCCAAGGGCTTAACACCCCTCACCCCGATTTACGCAACGGACGATGACGGCCCAACGGAGCGGCGGGTCCCGATATGCGGTGCCCGACCGTAGGCTTGGCCGAACGGCCTTGAGTGTGTCGGGCGCCGCATATCGCGACCCGCCGCGGTCTCCCAAGAAACCCATCCGTTAACGTAAACAACCCAGTCCGTATTCACGTAACCTCCACATTTCGGTAACGTGCTGTCTCCAATCTGCGGCACAATGGACCGCGATCAGCAAGGGGGTTGGCCGCGGTGCGAGCCGCGATCGGCCCCCGATTGCTCAACCCGGGTCCGCATCACCGTGCGGTCCCAAGGGATGCGAACCCCGCATCCCGGATGAAACAGGAGATACACATGAAGAAGAAAGCCTTCGTGATCGCCGCGGCCGTGTGCGCCGTCGCGACCCTGATGGGCGGCTGCGGTTCTTCCAGCAGCACCAACTCCGCCTCCACCGACGGCGGCAAGATGATCATCACTTCCTACGCCTCCGAGCCTCAGAACCCGCTCATCCCGGGCAACACCAACGAGACCGGCGGCGGCAAGCCGGGCGACCTGCTGTTCGCCCGCCTCGTCTCCTTCGACGCCAAGGGCAACGCCTCCAACGAGGTCGCCGAGTCGATCACCCCGAACGACGACGCCACCCAGTACACCATCAAGCTCAAGGACGGCTGGAAGTTCACCGACGGCACGCCGGTCACCGCCGAGTCCTTCACCAAGGCGTGGAGCTACGTCGCCAACGCGAAGAACGCCCAGAAGTGCTCCTCCTTCTTCTCCACCATCGCCGGCTTCGACGACCTGCAGAAGGACGGTCTGAAGGGCACCGAGCAGCTCTCCGGCCTCAAGGTCGTCGACGACAAGACCTTCACCGTGGACATGTCCCAGCCGGACGCCACCTTCCCGATCAAGGTCGGCTACCTGGCGTTCGCCCCGCTGCCGGAGTCCTTCTACAAGGATCCGAAGGCCTTCGGCCAGGCCCCGGTCGGCAACGGCCCGTACAAGTTCTCCAAGTGGGATCACAACAAGGAGATCGACCTCGTCAAGAACCCCGACTACAAGGGTAACGACGTGGCCAAGAACGACGGCATCACCTTCAAGATCTACACCTCCGACACCTCCGCCTACGCCGACATCCAGTCCGGCGCCCTCGACGTGATGGAGTCCGTCCCGGCCTCCGCCACCAAGACCTTCCAGAAGAACCCGAAGGTCCAGGCCTACAACAAGGCCGGCTCCGTGTCCCAGACCTTCACCATCCCGTCCAGCCTCGAGCACTTCCAGACCAACACCGAGGAGGGCCAGCTTCGTCGCCAGGCCATCTCCATGGCCATCAACCGCAAGCAGATCGTCGACAAGGTCCTCAACGGCATCGGCACCCCGGCCAAGGAGTTCACCTCCCCGCTGACCCCGGGCTACTCCGACTCGATCAAGGGCGAGGAGAACCTCGAGTACAACCCGACCAAGGCCAAGGAGCTGTGGGCCAAGGCCGAGGCCATCTCCAAGTACGACGGCCAGCTGACCTTCGCGTACAACGCCGACGGCGGCGCCAAGCCGATCTACGACGCCATCGTCAACCAGCTGAAGAACAACCTGGGCATCGACGCGGCCACCAACCCGATGCCGACCTTCCAGGAGTTCCGTGACGCGGTCACCAACCGTCAGATCAAGGGCGCCTTCCGCACCGGCTGGCAGCCGGACTACCCGTCCGCCGAGAACTACCTGTTCCAGCTGTACGCCTCCGCCGCCGCCGACGGCAAGGGCTCCAACGACGGCGACTTCAAGAACGCCGACTTCGACAAGCTGATGGACGAGGCCTACGCCGCCAAGACCACCGACGAGGCCAACAAGATCTACCAGCAGTCCCAGGAGATCCTGCTCCAGCAGCTCCCGGCCTTCCCGCTGTACTACAGCAACGCCGTCGGCGTCGCCGCGACCAGCGTCAAGGGCTTCGAGATGAACTGGCAGAACCTGCCGGTCTACGAGGAGCTGACCAAGTGAGCCTGACGCTCGCCTGATCGCCTGACCGATCGAACCGAAAAGGGTCGGAATCCGCAAGGGTTCCGGCCCTTTTCATATGCGCGCCCGTGCAGGGCGGCACCGGTTTTTCAGCCGGGATTCACGCTTGTGAAACATTGGTGTCAACCCGTGGGGTAAACTTACGGGGTACTTAGCGGCCGGCTGGGCGCTTTGACGCGCCCTTCCCGCACAACGGACGCGTCGCGTCAGGGCGATGAAGACCGGTCGCGTGAAATCAAGGAGAAACCGATGGGCAAATATCTTCTGCGTCGTATCCTGCAGATGATCCCCGTGGTTCTCGGTGCGACCCTGTTGGTCTATGCTCTCGTCTTCGCGCTCCCGGGCGATCCGGTCAAGGCGATGTTCGGAGACAAGCCGGTCAACGAGGCGGTCGCAGCCCAGATCCGCGCCGAATACAACCTCGACAAGCCGTTCATCATCCAGTATCTGCTGTTCCTCAGGAACGCGTTCACGCTGAACTTCGGCAACACCTTCGCCGGCCAGCCGGTCATCGGAGAGATCGCCCGCGCGTTCCCGGTCACCATCAAGCTCGCCGTCATGGCGTTCTGCTTCGAGGCGATCTTCGGCGTCGTGTTCGGCATCATCTCCGGCCTGAAGAAGGGCAAGTGGTACGACTCGGTCATCCTGATCGTCTCCCTGCTGCTCATCTCCGTGCCGACCTTCGTCACCGGCTTCGCCGGCCAGTACTTCCTGGGCGTGCAGTGGAGCCTCATACCGGTGACCGTCAGCTCGAACACCACGTTCACCGAAATGCTCTTCCCGGCGATGGTGCTGGGCTCCGTCTCGATGGCCTACATCATCCGACTGACCCGTTCCGAGATCTCGTCGAACATCGCCCAGGACTACGTGCGCACCGCGCGCGCCAAGGGCATGTCGAACGGCTCCGTGATGATGCGCCACGTCCTCAGGAACTCCCTGATCCCCGTCGTCACCTACCTCGGCCAGGACCTCGGCGCCCTGATGGGCGGCGCCATGATCACCGAGCAGATCTTCAACATCCACGGCG
This sequence comes from Bifidobacterium santillanense, assembly GCF_018555385.1. Taxonomy (GTDB): domain Bacteria; phylum Actinomycetota; class Actinomycetes; order Actinomycetales; family Bifidobacteriaceae; genus Bifidobacterium; species Bifidobacterium santillanense. Next base: position 450,425 of record NZ_JAFEJS010000001.1, on the reverse strand, counting down.
TCGGCTTCCTGACCTACCAGTCCATCCTCAAGGGCGAAGGCAACCTCGTGGTCTCCATCGTGACGATCCTGCTGCTCGTCTTCGTCATCTGCAACCTCATCGTCGACATGCTGTACGCGGCGCTCGATCCGCGCATCCGTTACGAGTGACATGGGGGAGAGGAACATCATGACCGACAACAACCAGAACCTCTACGAGACCCTGCCCGGCCAGGAGCGCTACGTCGCCCCGATCGAGGAGACGCCGCTGCAGGCCGTCGACAAGGTCGACGACTCCGCCCCCGCCACCAGCATGTGGGCCGACGCGTGGCGCACGCTGCGCAAGAACCCGCTGTTCATCATCTCGGGACTGCTCATCATCTGCGTGGTGTTCGTGGCGCTTTTCCCGGGCGTCCTGACCAAGCAGGACCCGAACTACTGCAACCTCGACAACTCGTTGTCCGATCCCGCGGCCGGACACCCGTTCGGCTACGACATGCAGGGCTGCGACGTGTTCGCCCGCACCGTCTACGGCACCCGCACCTCGCTGTCCGTGGGTCTGCTGACCACGATCATCGTCGTGCTCATCGGCACGCTGATCGGCGCCGTCGCCGGCTTCTTCGGCGGCTGGGTCGACGCGCTCCTGAGCCGCATCATCGACATCTTCTACTCGATCCCGTTCCTGCTGGGCGCGATCGTGGTCCTCCAGATGTTCCGCACCTCCAGCTCCATCTGGAAGGTCGTCCTGGTGCTCGCCCTCTTCGGCTGGGTGTCGACCGCGCGTATCGCCCGCGGTTCGGTGATGGAGGCCAAGAACCTCGAGTTCAACACCGCCTCGACCGCCCTCGGCTCCACGCCGATCAGGAACCTGTTCAGCCACATCATCCCCAACGCACTGGCGCCGATCATCGTCATCGGCACCACGTCCCTCGGCTCGTACATCGTCTCCGAGGCCACGCTGAGCTTCCTCGGCGTGGGTCTGCCGACCACGACCGTCAGCTGGGGCGGCGACATCTCCCAGGCTCAGGTCAACCTGATGACCAACCCGATGGTGCTGTTCTACCCGTCGATGGCGCTGGCCATCACCGTGCTGAGCTTCATCATGATGGGCGACGCCGTCAAGGACGCCCTTGACCCGAAGAGCCGCACGGCCTGAGTGTGAGGTAGGGAAGACTTATGGAAAACACCAATGACGCCAAGATCGTCGAGATGCAGAAGGCCCATGGCCCGCTGCTCGAGGTGAAGAACCTCGCCATCGACTTCACCACCGACGACAAGAGGGCCGTGCACGCCGTGCGCAACGCCTCCTTCTCCGTCTACCCGGGCCAGTGGGTGGCCATCGTCGGCGAGTCCGGCTCCGGCAAGTCCACGTCCGCGATGGCCGTCCTCGGCCTCCTGCCCGGCACCGGCCATGTGGTCGGCGGCTCCATCAAGCTTGACGGCCAGGAGCTCACCGGCCTCAAGCAGAAGGACTTCGACAAGCTGCGCGGCGACAAGATGGGCCTCGTGCCCCAGGACCCGATGAGCAACCTGAACCCGGTGTACCGCATCGGCACCCAGGTCAAGGAGGCCCTCAAGGCCAACAACATGGACGTGGCGCACGAGAAGCGCTCCGCCCTCGCCAAGGCCCTGGCCGGCGAGGAGGCCGACGTCCAGCTCAAGGGCAACGACGACGAGACCTTCATCGGCTCCGCCGAGCTGCCCGCCCTGATGGACGCCGCCAGGAAGGCCCTCGCCGAGGCCGGCATCACCGGCGAGGCCGCCGAGAAGTCCGTCAAGTACTTCGAGAGCGAGTGGGTCCCGGGCTCCGAGACCCGCTGGCGCGTGGCCGACGACCTCATCAAGGCCGGCGTGTCCGACGACAAGGCCTGGGCCATCGCCAAGGCACACGTCACCGGCTCCACGATGGACGACCGCATCGCGGGCCTGCTTTCCGAGGCCGGCCTGCCCGACGCGGCCACCCGCGCCCGCCAGTACCCGCACGAGTTCTCCGGCGGCATGCGCCAGCGCGCACTCATCGCCATCGGTCTGGCCTGCCGTCCGGACCTGCTCATCGCCGACGAGCCGACCTCCGCGCTCGACGTGACCGTGCAGAAGAAGATCCTCGACCACCTGCACATGCTCACCGACTCGCTCGGCACCGCCGTGCTGTTCATCACCCACGATCTGGGCCTGGCCGCCGAGCGCGCCCAGCACATCGTCGTGATGTACAAGGGCCAGGTTGTCGAGTCCGGCCCGTCGCTCGAGGTGCTCCAGCACCCGCAGCACCCGTACACCAAGCGTCTGGTCGCCGCGGCCCCGTCCCTGGCCTCCCAGCGCATCATCTCCGCGCACGAGCGCGGCGAGAACACGGACGCGCTGCTCGAGCACCACGTGGTCGGCGAGGACAGGCTCGAGAAGAGCGAGAACATCATCGTCGTGGACCACCTGACCAAGGAGTTCAAGCTCCCGCGCAAGAAAGAGATGTTCAAGGCCGTCGACGACGTGTCCTTCTCCGTCAAGCGCGGCTCCACGCTGGCCATCGTGGGCGAGTCCGGCTCGGGCAAGTCCACCGTGGCGAACATGGTGCTCAAGCTCCTCGAGCCGACTTCCGGCAAGGCCCTGTACGAGGGCGAGGACATCTCCACGTTCACCGGCGCCAAGCTCCTCGAGTTCCGCCGTCACGTGCAGCCGGTCTTCCAGAACCCGTACGGCTCGCTCGACCCGATGTACTCCATCTACCGTTCGATCGAGGAGCCGCTGCGCATCCACAGGATCGGCGACAACAAGAGCCGCGCCAAGCGCGTGCGCGAGCTGCTCGACATGGTGGAGCTGCCCGAGTCCGTGATGACCCGCTACCCGAACGAGCTGTCCGGCGGACAGCGCCAGCGCATCGCCATCGCGCGAGCCATGGCCCTCAACCCCGACGTCATCGTGTGCGACGAGGCGGTCTCCGCCCTCGACGTGCTCGTGCAGGACCAGGTGCTCCGCCTCCTCAACGACCTGCAGGCCGAGAAGGGACTGAGCTACCTGTTCATCACCCACGATCTCGCGGTCGTCCGCCAGATCGCCGACGAGGTCGTCGTCATGCAGCACGGCAGGCTCGTCGAGCACGCCACCACGGACGAGGTCTTCAACAACCCGAAGAAGCAGTACACCAGGGATCTGCTCGACGCGATCCCCGGCGGCAAGCTCCAGCTCGGCCTCGACTGAGTATAGGAACGGCAGTCCGGCATGACCGGCGTCAGGGCCTCCCCGCACCGTGCGGGGAGGCCCTGTTCGTTGCGGTGGTAGGCTCGGTAGGCATGATCACCATCACCACTTCGAACATGAACGGCATCCGCGCCGCCCGGCGCAAGGGCGTGGAGACGTGGGCCGGCCGCAACACCCCGGACGTCTGGTGCATGCAGGAGGTACGCGCCCCGCAGAGCGAGATCGACCCCATCTTCGACGCGTTCGCGTTCGACTACGCCACCCGCGGCAAGGTGTCCGACCCGAGCGGCCTCAACCGCATGAACGAGGTGTGTCGCGTCAAGGGGCGCGCCGGCGTGGGACTCGTGACCGATCTCGAGGTCGTCGCGCGCCGCCACGGGCTGCCCGGCCTCGACGAGGACGTCGACTCCGGCCGCTGGATCGAGGCGGACGTCGTCACCCCGCAGGGATACACCCTGACCGTCGCATGCGTGTACGTGCACGCCGGCAACGCCGACGACGAGACGAAGATGGCGCAGAAGTACCGCTTCCTCGACGCGATGCTCGTGCGCATGGGCCAGCTGCGCGACGAGGCCGCGCGCGGCGGTCGCCAGGCCGTGCTGTGCGGCGACTTCAACATCGCCCACACGCCGCTCGACATCAGGAACGCCAAGGCCAACGAGACGCATGCCGGATTCCTGCCCGCCGAACGCGCCTACGTCGACAAATGGCTGGACGAATACGAGTTCGTCGACGTGATGCGCGATCTGGCCGGCGACATCCAGGGCCCGTACACGTGGTGGAGCCAGCGCGGGCGCGCCTTCGACAACAACGTCGGCTGGAGGATCGACTACCAGTTCGCCACCCCGGAGCTCGCCGAGACGGCGCGCGGCTTCGTCATCGACAAGGCCCCCACCTACGACATGCGCTGGTCCGACCACGCGCCGCTGACCATCACCTACGACGTGTGAGCCCGCCCGAAGACGACATTCAGCCAGTTCCAAGCCGAGGTGCTAGGCTTGGCAGGGTTGCAACCGTAGACGCAGTTACGAAATGAGGTACCGGAACATGGGACTGTTCGGATTCGGCAAGAAGAAGGACAAGGCCGAGAAGAAGGCCGTCGAGACCGAGGACGAGGACGTCAAGGCCGCCGAGGCCGCGAACGCCGCCGCCAGGGCCGACAGCGAGACCGCCGAGAAGACCGCGGCCGAGACGCTGCCCGAGGCGAGCGACGAGTACGCGGGCCGCGGCGAGGAGCGCGGCCCCTGGGACGTCGACGACGAGAACGTGCCCGACTACGACGACTACCTCGACCTCGGCGCCTACTACCTGCCGTTCATGCAGCACATCGAGCTGAGGATCAAGGCCAACCGCGCCACGCGCGCCATCCTCGGCTCCACCATCACCTACATGCATTCCAGCCTCGAGATCGAGGCGTACGCCGCCCCGAAGACGCTCGGCCTGTGGGAGGACTGGCGCTCCGACTTCCTCGAGGCGAACAGGAAGGCCTCCGCCGAGCAGGGCGTGTTCGGCACCGAGGTCAAGCTGCCCGTCGAGGTCAAGGCCGGCAAGACCGTCACCACCCGCATCGTCGGCGTGGACGGCCCGCGCTGGATGCTGCGCGGCATCTTCTCCGGCGTCGCCGCAGTCGATCCGGACGCCGAGGAGACCCGCGCCCTCAACGAGTTCTTCTCCAAGATCGTCGTCGAGCGCGGCGAGGAGCCGCTCGCCCCGCGCGACCTCATCCCGATGCACCCGCCGGTCAGCCCGGCCGAGCGCAAGGCCGCCAAGGAGGCCGCCGAGAACGCCGAGGACGGGGCGAACGGCAAGGAGCACCTCAAGGACGTGCCCACCCGCCCGAAGGGCCCGCTGAGCCAGGACCAGCAGACCGAGGTCAAGACCACGCTCTCGCGCGGCCCGATGTTCTCCGAAGTCCGCTGACGCATGGCCGAGACGAAGAGGCGCACCGGCCTCGGCGCGCTCGCCACGGCCGACGGCGACGAGGACTTCTCCGTCATCGACGCGATCGGCGGCCCGCGCGGCGTCGTCGAGTCGATGCTGCCGGGCGTGCTGTTCGTCGTCATGTTCGTGGCGACGAACAACCTCAACCTCACCATCGGCGTCTCCGCCGCGCTGGCCGTCGTGCAGGTCGTCGTCCGGCTCGTCCAGCGGCAGTCCGTCATGGGCGCCCTCTCCGGCCTGATCGCCGTGGGCATCTGCCTGATCTGGGCGTGGAAGAGCCACGAGGCCCGCAACTACTACATGTTCGGCTTCCTCACCAACGCCGGATACGCGGCGCTGCTGGCGGTCTCGCTCGCCGCGCGCGTGCCGGGGCTCGGCCTCGTCATCGAGTTCATCCGCCAGCTGCCCACCGAACGGTTCGGCGACTGGTTCCGCGACTGGATGGGGGACAGGGCCCTCAAGCGCGCGTACATGATCATCACGGGCCTGTGGATGGGCCTGTTCCTGCTGCGCCTGGCGGTGCAGGTGCCGCTGTACCTGACCGACCACGTCGCCGCGCTGGGCGTGGCGCGCCTGATCATGGGCATCCCGTTCTGGGCCCTTGCCATCTGGGTGAGCTACCTCATCATCGCCACGCCGCTGCACCGACACAAGGCCGCCGGGGCGCGCGCATCCGAGAGCAACGAAACCAACGAATAAGGAACATATGGAAGCTGAAGTCCGCATCGAACGATACGCCGATCAGGGCCGCTGCGTGGCCCACATCGACGGTCGCGTCGTCTTCGTCCGCTTCGCCCTGCCCGGCGAGCTCGTGCGCATCGTCCTCGACGAGCCGCACGACCGGGACGAACGGTTCTGGACCGGCGAGGTCATCGAGGTGATCGAGGCGAGCGAGGACCGCGTCGCCCCGGCATGGCCGCTCGCCGGCCCCCTGTCGATGGGCGGCGGCGTCGGCGGCGCGGACCTCGTCCACGTCTCCCTGCCCGGCCAGCTCAGATGGAAGGCCGTGACCGTCAGCGAGCAGATGAGCCGTCTCGGCCACGTCGACGTCACCGTGCCGATCGAGCGCATCGACGGCGATGAGGCGCTCGACGGTCTCCACTGGCGCACCCGCATCGAGATGATCGCCGACGACAACGGCATGCCCTCGATGCGCCGCCGCGGGTCCCACACCCGCGTGCCCATCGACACGATGCCGCTCGCCACGAGGCGTCTTCTCGAGATCGCGGGCGAGCACCACGTGTGGGACGGCGGCTTCACGCCCGGCGCGCAGATCCGCCTGTCCGCGCCCGAGCCCCGCACCGCCGACCAACAGGACGACGACTACGCCGTCCTCGTCGACGGCGAGCTCACCGCCGGCTCCCAGACGCTGACCGAGCAGGTCACGGTCCGCGGCATCACCTTCACGTACGAGGTCGACGCGAACGGCTTCTGGCAGATCCATCGTCAGGCGCCCGTCGCCCTCGCCAACCACGTCATCGACCTGACGCGCGGCGAACTCGACGGCGCCGAATCCGCCGTCATCTGGGACCTCTACTCCGGCTCCGGCCTGTTCACCCTGCCGCTGGCGACGCTCACCACCGAACGCACGCGCGTGTTCAGCGTCGAAGGCGGACGCACGGCCGTCAGAAGCCAGCAGCGCAACCTGCGCGCGCTGGGCCTGAACGACGTGGACGCCCGATGCGGCGACGTCGCGAGGACCCTCGCGCACGTACCGGCGAACTTCGCCCACCCCGACGTGGTCGTCCTCGACCCGCCGCGCGCCGGCGCGCACGCCAAGGTGTGCCGTCAGATCGCCGACGCCGCGCCGCGCTCCGTCATCTACATCGCCTGCGACCCGACCAGCCTCGCGCGCGACACCGGCACGCTCGTCTCGCTCGGCTACTCGCTCGCCGACATCCGCGCCTACGACATCTATCCGATGACCCACCACGTCGAGACCGTCGCCCTGTTCCGCAGGAACGCGGCATGATCCGGCCGCTCGGCCGTGCGCCGTCGGCGGTGCACGTTCCCGCGGGCGTCCGCCGGAGCGCGTCCGCCGCGCTCTGCCTTGCGCTCTGTCTGCCGCTCGCCGGATGCACGCCGTCCGGGCGGGCCGTCGGCGACACGCAGACGGAGCGTCCCGCGGTCGCGCACGTCGGCGTCCCGCGCGACGACGTGACCATCGCGCTGATCGGTTCGAAGGACGCGACCGCCGACTCCACGGTGCTCGACGCGCTGGCCGACGCCGGTCTGCGGGCCGTGTACGTGTCCGCCAGGGACTCCGCGAGACCCGACGACACGCGGCGCGGGGGAGTCGCGGACATGGTCCGGCGCGCCGTCGACCTCATCGTCGTCTCCGACCTCGATACGTCGGCCGACGGCGTCGACGCGGATGGCTGGGACCGCGCCCTCGGGACCGCGCGCGACGCCGGCATCCCCGTCGCGCTGCTCGACCTCCGCCATGCCCCCGACGACGACACGCTCTATGCCGCGGCCTTCATCCTCAACGACCGGGACGCCGAGGCGACGCCCGTCGACGACGCCGCGATGAGCGTCATCGACGACGAGCCCCATGAACGGACCATCGCCGTCACCACGATCGGCTAGCGCCGACGGCCACCCGCCGGCTCACCCGGACTGCTGGCGGTACTCCTTCCAAATGTCCGACAGCCTGCGGTTGTCGGACGTGCGGCGCCACACATCCAGACCGCCGGCGCTCCTGCCGCCGGCCGCGGCCTTCGCGGCGGCGGTCGGCGACGAGTATTCGGAGCCGTCGTCGAGACGGAACCGCCCCTCCTCGGTGACGGTCGCGAACCACCGCTCGCCCTTGCACGGACGCTCCCAGACCAGCTTCTCGCCCGGAATGAGCAGTCCGGCCGCGACGACCTGTCCGATCGTCACGCGCTTCGAGCTGCGCTGCGGCCGCACCGCGGCGGCGCGCCCCAGCTCCTCGGGATCCTGCCGCGTCAGATCCGTGTGGTTCTCGTCGTATCTGATCTCCCAGTAGTCCGCGATCAGCCGGACCGTCTCCTCGTGCCGGTGCCGCAGCATCTCCGGCGTGCACTCGTTGAAGTGCTTCAGCGCATCGGTCAGCGGGAAGCGCCGGGAGTCCGCACGCAGCAGCATGCGGTCGCGGCGCCGTTCGTAGTCGTCCAGCCGGTCGAGCTGGTCCGCATTCCCCTGCGCGAGCGCCATGTTGCCCAGCCGGTACATCCAGTAGTCGTGCGCGTCCTGCGTCCATCCGGACGCCGCGAACGGCGACTTCGCGTCGAACGACACCGGCATGATCGGCAGCGCGCTCAGCTTGCGGGGCCTCGACAGGTGCGTCTCGGCCAGCTGCTCGTTGGCCCTCACCAGCAGCAGACGGATCAGGTCGTCGTCGCCCTGCATCTCGCCGTGCAGACGCACCAATGCGCCCGCACGGTCGTCCGGCAGGATCGACAGGCCGCGCACCATGCGCACCGGATACCCCTTGTCCAGATCGCGGATCGCGGCGGCCGCATGCCCGCGCCGGCGGTACGGCGCCGCGCGGTTGAGCGTGTCGACGCCCGTGACCCGCTCCAGCGCCGCGAGCACCTCGTTGAGCCGCTGCGCGTCGTGCATGCCGAGCGTCTTCGCGGTGACGGCCGCACGCGAGGCCCTCGCGCCGCGCGACGCGAACGGCGAGACGTCCGGCGCGCCGAGGTTGCGGAACGAATGGACCAGCGCCCACATGGCCACCGGCCTCCACTCGTGGTTGCGGTAGTCGTTGAGCGATTCGAGACGCGCGCGCACATCCTCGGGAAGCACCGTGTCCGCCGGCCGGGAGAGAACCAGCCACGCCATCGCGTAGGGGGCGAGCACCTGATCGATGAACGCCGGCATCGTGCCGGCGTCGAGATGCGGCTGCATCACGTCGGCGAGGAACTCCTCGATGAGCTTGTCGGTGTCGGGCTTGTGCGTGAGGATCAGATGCAGATACGAGAAGAACTCCTCGGTCGCCGGCGAATCGTCCCCGAGCGGGTCCATGACGTCGTCCCAGCGTTCGGCGTACGCGTCCAGCTCCGCCGGCCCGAGTCCGGACGTGGCGCGCGCCTTGAACACGTCGGACGGGGTGAGCGGCAGTCCGCGCATGTTCATCACGTCGAAGATGCGGTGCGCGCCGTCCAGATCGTCGGTGGTGACGATCACCAGCGTCACCTCGTTGACCAGATACGAGGCGAACGTGCGGCGCTCGTCGTCGGACATGCGCGACAGCTCGTCGTAGACGCGTCTGGTGTTGCGGGTGATGTTGCGCTGCGCGGCGCTCGCCCAGTCCTCCTCGCCCAGATCGAACAGGGCCTCCAGATTGCCCTCCTGCACGTATTCGCGGAAGAACGCCGCGTCCCGCTCGCGCAGCGTCAGGCGCGGCTCGTTGCGGATGCCGCGCAGCTTGTCGCCGGGCTCCACGATGAGCGCGTCGAGCAGGCGCATCCATTCGGGGTCGCGCTCCAGATCGCGCAGCGCCGCGATGATGATCGACAGCGACACCAGACGCTGCTGGCCGTCGATCACGTCGAACCGGTTGCCGCCCGCGCGCACCAGGATCAGCGAGCCGAGGAAGTACGGCGTGCCGGGCGTCTTGGCGGCCCCGGCCAGATCGTCGACCAGCTGCAGGATGTTGTCCGGCTGCCAGATGTAGGCACGCTGGAACGAGGGGACGAAGAACCGGAAATCCGGCGTGAACACCTTGCCAAGCGGCAGTTCCTTCGCATTGATGGCCATATATCCTCCCGGACGTCGTTGCCTCTCCAGCCTAGCAGCGCGCGGGGCTTCACGGCCGCGCCGGCAGGTCCGCGCGCTCCACCAGACGCGCCATCTGCACGCGGCCCATCGCGAGCTTGTCCGCCGCCGACGACAGATGCGCCTTCGCCGTGCGCTCGGAGATGAACATGCGTTCGGCGATCTGCGCGTTCGTGAACCCCTCGGCCGCGAGCAGCACCGCCTCGCGCTCGCGCCCGGGCAGCGAGTCGAGCAGCGCCCGCGCCCGCGGCGACGTCATCGCCATCAGGGCGAGCATCGAGTCGTACGGGAAGACCAGCACGATCGCGCACGAGACCCAGAACACCGCTTCGGGATGCCGGTCGCGCAGGACCAGCACGAACGGCAGGACGAGTGCCAGCAGCGTCGCGGCGATCATCCACGCGTACATCGCCCCCGCCGGATGCGCCGTGTACTGCATCGCCGCGTACGAACACTGCGCCAGACACGCCAGCGCTGCGACGGGGATCATGACGAACGAGCACCAGCGCCGCGTGCGCACCGTCACCTCGTCGTTCGGCTCCTCGCGGGCCCCGTCGCGAACGTCGATCCGGCCTCGCCCGCCCGTGCGGTCTACCGGACCGCCGTGCCGGGGCGTCGACGATCCGTTTCTCTTCCTCTCGCTGCTCATGACATCCACTGTATTGCCGTCGCCGCGTCGCGTGCCATTGGACATGCGGGCGCGTCCGTCCCGCTGCGCTCGCCCGAACGGGCAGACGAAAAGGTCCGTTCGTACACTGACGCTCCCGTCCCCGCCCCGGTAGCGTCGAAGACGTACCGCGCAGGTCCGCGCACGAGAGAAAGAAGCCACCATGACCGATCAGAACATCGCCCAGCAACCGGGGCAGTCGGCCGACTACGCCGTCCAGCATCTCAACGAATAGCGAACATGTCACGAACCGACCTTGTCGGTATCGGCGCCGATCGCACCAGTCGGAGCATCAATGATGTAGGGCGGTCGGGTACGGATGGGGATCTGCTTCATCATCCGTACCCGACCGCCCTTCGCGATCGGATCTCCATCTCCGGGGAGGACCAACACCCCGGCCATCCGCATTCAGAAAGCGTTCAGGAAACCTGCAGGGCTTTTCCCCGCGACTGCCGGGTACGCTTCACGTGCGGCTAAGACGCCGCTAGGGAAGCGGCGGTTCCATAGTAGCCATGAGCACCGCAACCACAACGCCAGCTGCCGCGACACCGCAGCCCAGAACCGTCGCCTAGGACGCCGCGTTCCGCGTCCCCGCGCCCGAGATCGTCGAGCGCGTGGGCCGGCCGCGCACCGTGGACGCCGACATCGTCATCCCCGTCTACAACGAGCAGGAGCAGCTCGCCGAATCGGTCACCATCCTGATGAACCATCTGGCCTCCAGCCAGATCGAGGGATGGGCCTACACCTGGCAGATCGTCATCGCCGACAACGCCAGCACCGACGACACCTGGCCCATCGCCGCGCGCCTCGCCTCCCAGTACCCGGGCCGCGTGCGCGCCGTGCGCATCGCGCGCAAGGGCCGCGGCCGCGCCCTCAAGCTCGCCTGGGGCGAGTCGCTCGCCAGGGTCGTCGCCTACATGGACGTCGACCTGTCCACCGACATCTCCCAGACCGGAACGCTCGTCGGATCCCTCGTCTACGGATACGCCGACGTCTCCTTCGGATGCCGCCTCTTCGACGAATCCGAAGTGACCCGCTCCGCCAAGCGCGAGTTTATCTCCCGCACCTACAACGGCATGCTGCGCGTCCTGCTCGGCGCCGCCTTCCACGACGCCCAGTGCGGATTCAAGGCCATGACCTCGGCCGCCGCCCGGCACCTGCTGCCCTACATCCAGGACGACGAATGGTTCTTCGACACCGAGATGCTGCTGCTGGCCCAGGCGACCGGCATGCGCATGTACGAGTTCCCCGTCCGCTGGGTCGAGGACCCGGGCAGCACCGTGAACATCCCCGACACCGTCAAGAAGGACCTCAAGGGCATGTGGCGCATGAACGGCACGCTGGGACGCATGCGTCTCGCCGCGGCCGTCTGACGGCGCCGCACCCGGCAACGGGACAGGAAGAACCCACGAAACCGACGGCCCCGCGCGCCCGGACGCGTCGGCCGCGGACCCATGACAAAGGACACATCACACCAATGACCACCGCAACCACATCGGCCATCCCATCGAGCCGCCCCGCACCCGCGGACACGCACGGCCGATACCACCGCCCGGACTCCGGCGCCCCCATGCCTGCCGGACGATTCGTCGACACCCGATCCGTCCGCACCGTGCGGTCCAACGCGGCCGAGCGCCGCACCACCGCCGACTGGATCGGATTCGGCGGCATGATGGGCCTGACCGCCATCATCATGTTCGTCAACCTCACCGCATCCGGATACGCCAACGAGTTCTATTCCGCCGCCGCGCAGGCCGGCTCCCAGGACTGGTGGGCCTTCCTGTGGGGCTCGCTCGACTCCGGCAACGCCATCACCGTCGACAAGCCGCCGGCAGCCATCTGGCTCATGGCCCTGTCCGTGCGCGTGTTCGGCCTGAGCTCCTTCGCCATCCTCCTGCCCGAGGCCCTGTGCGGCATGGCGAGCGTCTGGATCCTCTACGCCACCGTCCGGCGCGCGTGGGGCAACTGGGCCGGCGTCATCGCCGGACTCGTCCTCGCCACCACGCCGGTCGCTGCGCTCATGTTCCGCTTCAACAACCCCGACGCGCTCCTCGTGCTCCTCATGACCTGCGCCACCGCCGCCGTCCTGCGCTCGCTCGAATACCCGGCCACGCGCGTCGGCAACCGCAGACGCACCCTGTGGATGGCGCTCGCCGGCGCGTGCATCGGCCTCGGCTTCCTCACCAAGCAGATGCAGGTCTTCCTCGTCGTGCCCGGCTTCGCGCTCGCCTTCCTCGTCGCCTCGCCCACGGGCATCGTCAGGCGCATCGTCGACGGCTTCGTCGCAGTGGCGTCCGTGATCGTGTCCGCCGGATGGTGGGTCGCGCTGACGGTCATCGTGCCGTCCGGCTCCCGCCCCTACATCGGCGGCTCGCAGACTGACTCGTTCCTCGAGCTGACATTCAGCTACAACGGCCTCGGACGCATCACCGGCAACGAGACCGGCGCCGTCGTGGGCGGTGGCGGCGGCGGAGGCAACGCCGGCGGCATGTGGGGGCAGACCGGCCTGAGCCGACTGTTCGACGGCGAGTACGGCGGGCAGATCGCATGGCTCGCGCCCATCGCCTTCGTCGGCATCGCCATCGGCCTGATCGTCGCCCGCCACAGCCTGCGCACCGACCTGCGCCGCGCCAACGTCCTCGCATGGGGCTCCTGGCTCGTCGTCACCTGGCTCACCTTCAGCTTCATGGCCGGCATCTTCCACCAGTACTACACCGTCGCCCTCGCGCCGGCGGTCGCCGCGCTCGTAGCCATCGCGCTCGCGGGGCTGTGGTCCAAGCGCGACCTGTTCTGGGCCCGCGCTGTCGCCGCGCTCCTCACGCTCGTCAACACGTTCTGGGCCGTCGAACTGCTCGGCCGATCCACCTGGCTGCCCTGGCTGAAGTACGTCGTGATGGCCGCGGGCCTCGTCGCCACGCTGCTGCTCATCGTCGCCGCCGCGGCCGCGGTGCCGATGCGCGACATGCGCTTCCTGCGCACGGAGCGCATGACCCGCATGATCTCCGTCATGGGCGTCGTGGGCGGCGCGCTCGCCGCGGTGGCGCTGATGGCCGGTCCGCTGGCATGGACCGCGTACACCGTCTCCACCGGGCATACCGGCTCGATCGTCACGGCCGGTCCGAACGTCACCAACTCCACCGGCATGGGCGGTGGTCCCGGCGGCGGCATGGGCGGCCCCGGAGGCCAGGGAGGTCCCGGCGGCGGCATGGGCATGCCGGGCCAGTCCTCCGACGGCCAGGACGACCAGAACGACCAGTCCTCCGATGGCCAGTCCCAGTCCGACGGCTCCGGCGAATCCCAGAACTCCCAGAACGGTCCCGGGGGCCGCGGCGGCATGGGCGGCGGTCTGCTCGGCGGCGGCACCGCCAGCAGCGAGGTCGTCTCCCTGCTCCAGAAGGACGCCGACCAGTACCGCTGGGCGGCGGCCACCACCGGCTCGCAGAACGCGGCCAGCTATCAGCTCGCCAGCGAGGAGGCCGTCATGGCCATCGGCGGATTCAACGGGTCCGACCCCGCGCCCACCCTCGAGCAGTTCAAGAGCTACGTGAAGCAGGGGCTCATCCACTACTACATCTCCGGCGGCGGCATGGGAGGCAACCAGCTGGGCGGCTCCGACGCCGCCAGCGAGATCGCCTCCTGGGTGGCCGAGAACTACGAGGCCCAGACCGTGGACGGCGTGACCATCTACGACCTGAGCGAGTAGGACGGTCGTGGCCGGGAAAGGGCGGACGGCGACCTGCGGCCCGTACGCCCGACGGAACGCCCGTCCGCGCATGGTCGGCGGACCCGAATCCATACGGAAACGGGTCCGCCGACCATGCGCGCGGTACGTCCAGAGCGAACGTATTCATGAAATCGTAAGCTTTGTTCCCCTAGTATGGGTGGAACGCATACAAAAGGAGCCATCATGACATTCGGTCAGCAGCCCCAGCCCAATCCGAACTACGAGCCGCAGGGCGGCAGCAATCTCAACACCGGGTACGGCGCACAGCCGCAGTACCGGCAGTACCAGTACGCGAACCAGCAGCCGCAGTACCAGCAGCCGTACGGCCAGCCCCAGTACGCCTACGCCGGCAACGGCGCGGCCGGCGGCGCCGCGATCGACGGCCAGGTCGCCTATTCCTACGACGAAGCGCGCCGCGCCTCCGTCACCAAGGCCTATGGCGAGATGACCATCGGCCTGATCGTCACGGCCGTGGTCGCGGTGCTCGGTCAGGCCACCGGCCTGTACTACGCCTTCCTCATGACCACCGGCATGCTCGGCATGATCGCCCTGTGCATCGCGCAGATCGGTCTGGCCATCGCGCTCGGCGCGCGCATCATGAGGATGAGCGCGACCTCCGCGCGCGTCATGTTCTACGTGTACGCCGCGCTCATGGGCTTCACCCTGAGCTCGATCTTCATGGTCTATGATCTCGGATCGATCGGCGTCGCACTCGGCATCACCGCCGCGTTCTTCTTCGCGCTGACGATGTTCAGCCTCACCACCAAGTTCGACATGCTCAAGTTCGGCCCGATCCTCATGGTCGGTCTGATCGTGCTCGTCGTCTCCCAGTTCGTGCTCATGCTCATCCCCGGCGTCTCCGGCATGACCCAGGTCATGTGCGCGATCGGTCTGATCCTGTTCGCCGGCATGACCATGTACGACGCGCAGTCCACCCGCGCCCTGTTCGCCCAGTACGAGGCGCAGGGCCCGGAGATGATCAGGAAGATCTCCATCCTGTGCGCGCTGAACCTGTACCTCGACTTCGTGAACATGTTCCTGTACATCCTCCAGCTGTTCGGCAGCAGGGACTGATCCCGTTCCGGAAAGACCGGTACGTTCGACCGTCGGATCGTGACGGTCATGCGGGCCCGACCACCATGTGGTCGGGCCTTTTCGCGTCGAAACGGCCCGGCGCTAGGTTGGAGACCTATGAGAAGACAGGAAATCGTGGGAATGCTGTGCCTCGTGGCATGCGCGCTGATCTGGGGGTTCGCGTTCGTCGCGCAGGTGCAGGGCATGGACGCGGTCACGCCGCTGTTCTTCAACGCCACGAGATTCACGCTCGGCGCCCTGTCGCTGCTGCCGGTGATGCTCGTCCTGCGCGCCCGCCGCACGCATGCGTCGGACGGCGCCGCGGCCTCGTCGGGGGAGAGGGGCGGAAAGCCGTCGCCCGCTTCGCCGACCCGTCGCGCTAACCCGCTCTCCAGCCCCGTCGCCGTGGGCGTGCTCTGCGGCGTCGTCCTGTTCACGGCGAGCACCCTGCAGCAGTACGGCATCCTGTACGGCAAGTCGGCCGGCCGCGCCGGGTTCCTCACGGCCCTGTACATCGTGATGGTCCCGCTGCTCGCCTTCGCGTTCCTGCACCGGCGCATCGGCGTCCTTGTCGGCGTCGCGGTCGTCCTCGCGGTCGCCGGATTCTACTTCCTGTGCATCACCGACGGCTTCGGCTCGCTGGGATTGGCCGATCTGCTGCTGCTGTTCACCGCGGTCCTGTTCGCCGTGCACATCCTCGTCATCGACGAGCTCGGCGCCCGCGTCGACGCGCTGACGCTCTCGTTCGTCCAGTTCTGCACCACGGCCGTCCTGAGCTGGATCGGCTCGGCCTTCGAGGGGTCGATCGACTGGTCCGGCGCGCTGGCCGCATGGCCGCCCATCGTCTACGCGGGCATCGGCTCGGTGGGCATCGCCTACACGCTGCAGGTGGTGGGCCAGCAGTGGGTGCCGCCCACGCGCGCGAGCCTGCTGATGAGCCTCGAATCGTTCTTCTCCGTGGTCGGCGGCGCCGTCTTCCTCGGCGAGGTGATGACGCCGCGCGGATACCTCGGATGCGCCCTCATCTTCGCGGGCACCCTGCTGGCGCAGGCTCCGGCGAAACTGCCCAAATGGTTCAGTTCGTCGTCTTCGGCGTCTCCTCGACCTGAGGCGCGCCGTTGATGTCGCGGTGGATGTTCTGCATCTGCACCTCGATGTTCTGCAGGCTGCGCGCGCAGTCGAGCAGCGTCTGCGAATGCTCGCTGAGCTTGGCGTCCGGCAGATCCGTCTTGTAGCGCAGCGCGTGCTCGAGGCTCGCCCAGTAGTCCATCGCGATGGTGCGGAACTGCACCTCCACCGGCGTGTAGTGCGCGCCCGAGGACAGGAACACCGGCACCGCGTAGATCACGTGCAGCGAACGGTACCCGTTCTGCTTCGGGTTCTTGATGTAGTCCTTGACGCGCAGCACCTGGATGTCCGACTGCGCCGACAGGTAGTTCGACACCGAGTACACGTCGTCCCGGTAGTTGCAGATCACGCGGATGCCGGCCACGTCGAACAAGTTGTCCTTGATGGAGTTCACGGCCACCGGCAGCCCCTTGCGCTCGAGCTTGCCGATGATCGAGTTCACCGACTTCAGGCGGCGCTCCATGTGGTGGATGGGGTTGTGGCTGAACCGCACCTGGAACTCGCCGTCGAGGATCTCCAGCTTCGTCGAGATCTCGTACATCGCGCCCTCGTACACCTGCATGAGGTCGATGAACTCGGTGATCTGGTCGGTGTTGAACGTGCCGTCCGCCAGACTCAGGCCCTTGAGCCGGGCCTTGAGGTCGGTAGTGCTCATTTTGGACTGTCGGTCAAGTATCACGGAAGACAATTCTAGCGTCCGCTGGCCGCCGAACCTGAACGTTGCCGGGGAATCTTCGCACGATCCGCGCCCCCATATACATGATCCGCCCGCTTCATGACCCGACCGTCCCATAGAATGAGCGGCTATGAACGAAGACATGATGACCGAGGCGGAGCGCGCCTCGATTGAGGCCGGCTCCGCCGACGCGCGGGCCATCGCCGGCGACCGCGGCAAGGGCGTGTTCCACATCGACACGCTCGGATGCCAGATGAACGTGCACGACTCCGAACGCATCGCCGGCGTGCTCGAGGCCGACGGCTACGTGCCCGCCACCGAGGAGCAGGTCGCCAACCGCGACCTCGACCTGATCGTGCTCAACACGTGCGCGGTGCGCGAGAACGCCACCGAGAAGATGTACGGCACCGTGGGCCGCTACAACCGCATCAAGCTGCACCGTCCGAACCTGCAGATCGCCGTCGGCGGCTGCATGGCGCAGCTCGACCGCCGCAAGATCGCCGACACGGCGCCCTGGGTGTCCGCCGTCTTCGGCACGAAGAACATCGACGTGCTCCCGAGGCTCCTCGACCAGAACCGCCTCACCGGCAAGCCGCAGGTCGAGGTCGCCGACAAGCTCGACCTGCTGCCCAGCGAGCTGCCCGCCGCCCGCGCCTCGCGCGTGAGCGCCTGGGTCGCGATCTCCGTGGGCTGCAACAACACCTGCACGTTCTGCATCGTGCCCACCACCCGAGGCAAGGAGAAGGACCGTCGCCCCGGCGACATCCTCGACGAGATCCGCCGGTGCGTCGCCAACGGCGCCAAGGAGGTCACGCTGCTCGGCCAGAACGTGAACTCGTTCGGCTACGGCATCGGCGACCGCTACGCGTTCAGCAAGCTGCTGCGCGCCTGCGGCGAGATCGAGGGCCTCGAGCGCGTGCGCTTCACCTCGCCGCACCCGGCCGCGTTCACCGACGACGTGATCGCCGCGATGGCCGAGACCCCGAACGTCATGCACCAGCTGCACTTCCCGCTGCAGTCCGGCTCCGACCGCATCCTGCGCGCGATGCGCCGCTCCTACCGCGCCGAGAAATTCCTGGACATCCTGGGCAGGATCCGCGCCGCCATGCCGGACGCGCAGATCTCCACCGACGTCATCGTCGGCTTCCCGGGCGAGACCGAGGAGGACTTCCAGGCCACGCTCGACGTGATGCGCCGGGCCCGCTTCTCGTCCGCCTTCATGTTCATCTACTCGCCCAGGCCCGGCACCCCCGCCGCATCCATGCCCCAGATCCCGCGCGACGTGGTCCAGGAACGGTTCGATCGTCTCGTCGAGCTGCAGGAGAGGATCACCGAGGAGAACCTCGCCACGTTCGAGGGGCGCGACGTCGAGGTGATGATCACCGGCATGCACGGCAAGAAGGACTCCGACACGCACCGCGTCACCGGGCGCGAGAAGACCGGCGTGCTCGTCCACATCGGCGTGCCCGAGGGCGAGCCGGAGCCGGTCATCGGCGACTTCGTCACCGTCACCGTCACCCACGCAGGCCGCCACAACCTCATCGCGGACCCCGATCCGAGGAAGGGGCAGACCTACCATGTCCGCCACTGACACCGGACGCGAACCCCGCGTCGTCTCCATCGTCGGTCCCACCGCGTCCGGCAAGACCGGCCTCGGCATCGCCGTCGCCAGGCGTCTCGCCGAACAGGGTGAGCGGGCGGAGATCGTCAACGCGGACGCCTACCAGATGTACCGCGGCATGGACATCGGCACCGCCAAGCCGACCGCCGAGGAGCTGGCGGCCGTGCCGCACCACCTCATCGACATCATCGACCCGGACGAGACGATGACCGTCGCGAAGTTCCAGAAGCTCGCGCGCGAAACCATCGCCGACCTCAAGTCGCGCGGCGTGCGCCCGATCCTCGTCGGCGGCTCCGGCCTGTACGCCAGGGCCGCGATCGACGACATCAGCTTCCCGGGCACCGACCCCGACGTGCGGGCGAGGCTCGAGGAGCGCGAACGGACGGAGGGTGCCGGCGCCCTGTTCGACGAACTCAGGGACAGGGATCCCGAGGCCGCCTCCCGCATGGATCCGCGCAACCCGCGCCGCACGATCCGCGCGCTCGAGGTCATCGAGATCACCGGACGGCCGTATTCGGCGAGCCTGCCGCGATACCGCTACGTGATCCCGTCCGTCCAGATCGGCCTCGATCTGGACCGCAGGGAGCTCGACCGCCGCATCGACATCCGCACCGCGCGGATGCGCGAACAGGGCTTCCTCGAGGAGGTGCGTCGCCTGCGCCCGCACCTGGGCTTCACCGCCGGTCGCGCGCTCGGCTACCAGCAGATGATCGATCTGCTGGACGGCATGTGGGATGAGGACGACGACGCGTGGTTCGACATCGCGCAGAAGACCCGCCGCCTGGCCCGCAAGCAGATGGGATGGTTCGGCCGCGACCCGCGCATCCACTGGCTCGAGGCGCTCAACCCGCGTCTGGTGGACAACGCGATGGCGATCATCGCGCACGCCGACGCCGGCGACTACGACGCCATCGACGCGCAGGCCGACGAATACACGCAGCATCACCTCGGCGACATCGCCTGAGTCCGGCCGGACCCGGCGGTCAGTGCGCCGGCCCCTGCTCGAACCCGGCGATGAGGAACACCCTCGTCGGGTTCGCGGGCCGCACGATCCCGGCGAACAGCCGCTCGAACACCGAGGTGTCCGCCAGATACGCCGCATGCTTGGCCTGCCGGTACGCCTCGCGCGTCACCGTACCCCAGTCGAGGTCCCAGCCGGCGTCATGCGCCAGACGCGAGCCGAACACGCGCAGCGTCATCGCGTTGCCTCCGCGGAACGGGTGCAGGTAGCCGAGTTCGTCGTAGACGTGGGCGAACTCGCGCACGAACGCCGGACGATCCAGCACCTGGAGATTGCGCTTCTCCGCCAGCTCCGAGGCGATGTTCGACGCGCCGGTCTCGATGAGCGCGGCCGGGAAGAACGCCTCCGGGTTGCTCGCCCGCGACTCGTCGTGCGTCGCCTTGCGCGTCGTGTCCGACGTGCGCAGCAGGCCCGCGTCGTCGAACACGCCCTCGAACAACCCCCTGTGAATGGCGGTGAGCTCGGCCAGATCACCCGTCGGGCGCCAGCCCCGTTCGGCGAGGAGCACGGTGCGCGCGAACACGCCGGACGCCGGCGCCCCCTCCCCGTCGGCCACGTCGATCAGCCGCGCCACGTCGATGTGACCGGCCTCGTAGTCCGCCGCGGCGCGCATCGTCGCATCGCCCGGCGTCATCGCTTCCAGCGCGCAGTTCTTGAGTGCAAATGCGACTGCGCTCGCACGTTCTGCAGGAGTCATACCAATATGGTAGACCATCGCGCGCGGGAAGAGTTCGCGACGATTGAGTGAAGACGGGGCACCGGATACGTCCGGTTCGGTAGATTGGTAGCGTTATGGCAAAGAAACGATCCAATGCAGGCACTGGAAGAAGTGCGGGTGGTTCCGGGGCGTCCCCCGACGAACCGATGTGGGAGACGGTGCTGCTCGCCGTGCCGCGCGCGATCGGCGCGGCGGTCCGTTCGATATCCGGCGTGGGGGAGTACGACCCCGCATACCGCCGGGACGGTCTGTGCTTCATCCTGATCGTGCTGGCGGTGCTCTTCTGCGCCTCGGAGTGGTTCCGCGTATCCGGCCCGTTCGGAGTGCTCCTGCACGCGATCGCGGCGGGCGTGCTCGGCATGATGAGCGTCGTGCTGCCGGTCCTGCTGTTCCTCACCGCCATCCGCCTCATGCGCAACTCTGGCACCGGATCGGGCAACCCCCGCGTCATGACCGGATGGGGGCTGCTGCTGTGGTCGGTGTGCTCGATCATCGACGTCGCGCTCGCCGCCGGCGCCAACGGCTTCAGCTGGGAGGAGCTGCGCAATGCCGGCGGCCTGATCGGCTACGTGCTCGGCATGCCGTTGGAGGTCGGGCTGTCGAAGGCGTTCGCGATCGTCGTCTTCGTCGTCATCGCGTTGTTCTCCGTCATGCTCATCGCCGGGGTGCACGTCACGGATCTGCCCGATCTGGCGAGGGAGGCGGCCGCCAAGGTGAGCGCCGGCGAGGACGATCCCGAGGTCGACCGCGAGACCGGCGAGGTGCGCGTCGGAGACGACACGATCCGGTTCGCCGACGGCGTGCCCGCGCACGACGGCACCGACGAGGATGACCGGACCGCGCCGCGCAAACGCCGCCCCTCCCTGTTCGAGCGTCTGTTCGGCCGCCGCGGCAGGGGGGACGAGGACCGCTCCCTGGACCGCTACGAGGCCGACGATCCCTTCGTCAACGCCGCGCGCCATCACGGGCAGACCGCCGAGACGCCGGTCGTCGACATGTCGTCCACCGTGCCGATGGTCCCGATCTCCTCGTCGTTCGGCGCCGTCGGTCAGGACGACGCCACGTCCGCCGTGCCCGTATCCGCCGTGCCGAGCGCCGTCGGCGTCGACCCGTGGGCGCCGATCGCCTCCGGGACGCCGGCCGGCGAACCCGCCACCGTCGCGATGGGCGCCGGATCGGGCGCATACGGCGCCGACACCGGCGAGGAGAGCCGGGTCCGTGACGCGGACGTCTCCGCGGCCGCCGACCGGACCCCGGCCGCGATGTCCGATGCGTCCGGCGAGCCGTCGGACGACACCGCGGACGGCATGCCCGCCGTCGAGGCGCCGTACCGTCTGCCCGATCTGAACCTGCTCGTCAAGGGCCAGCCGCACGCGGCGCGCACGCCGGCCAACGACCGCGTGATCCGGGCCCTGACCTCCACGTTCCAGCAGTTCAAGGTCGACGCCAAGGTCGTCGGCTTCCTGCGCGGACCGTCCGTCACCCAGTACGAGGTGGAGCTGGCTCCCGGCGTCAAGGTCGAGAAGGTCACCAACCTGCAACGCAACATCGCCTACGCCGTGGCGAGCTCCGACGTGCGCATCCTCTCGCCGATCCCGGGCAAGTCCGCCATCGGCATCGAGATCCCGAACGAGGACCGCGAGATCGTGCACCTCGGCGACGTGCTGCGCTCCCAGGGCGCGGTGAGCGACCCGAACCCGATGCTCACGGGCGTGGGCAAGGACGTCGAGGGCAAGTTCGTCACCGCCGACCTGACCAAGATGCCGCATCTGCTGGTCGCCGGCGCCACGGGCTCCGGCAAGTCCAGCTTCATCAACTCGATGCTCACCTCGATCATCATGCGCGCCACGCCCGATCAGGTGCGCCTGATCATGGTCGACCCCAAGCGCGTGGAGCTGTCCGCGTACGCCGGCATCCCGCACCTGCTGACCCCGATCATCACCGACCCGAAGAAGGCCGCGCAGGCCCTCGAATGGGTCGTCAAGGAGATGGACTCGCGCTACTCCGACCTCGAGTACTTCGGCTTCCGCCACGTCAAGGACTTCAACGAGGCCGTGCGCGCCGGCAAGGTGCACGCGCCCGCCGGCTCGAACCGCAAGGTCGCCCCGTACCCGTACATCCTCGTGGTCGTCGACGAGATGGCCGACCTGATGATGGTCGCCAAGAACGACGTCGAAAGCTCCATCCAGCGCATCACGCAGCTCGCGCGAGCCGCCGGCGTGCATCTGGTGCTCGCCACGCAGCGACCGTCCGTCGACGTGGTCACCGGCCTGATCAAGGCGAACATCCCGTCAAGACTCGCGTTCGCCACGTCGTCCGCCACCGATTCGAGGGTCATCCTCGACACCACCGGCGCCGAGACGCTGATCGGCCAGGGCGACGCCCTGTTCCTGCCGATGGGCGAGGCCAAGCCCCGCCGAGTGCAGGGATCGTGGGTGTCTGAATCGGAGATCCGCAAGGCCGTCGAGTTCGTGCGCACGCAGCGCAAGCCCAAGTACCGCGAGGACATCGAGCAGATGGCCCAGGAATCGGAGAAGAAGGGGCTCGAACCCGACGAGGAGATCGGCGACGACATGGACGTGCTGCTGCAGGCCGCCGAGCTCGTCGTCACCACGCAGTTCGGCTCCACCTCGATGCTCCAGCGCAAGCTCAGGGTCGGCTTCGCCAAGGCCGGCCGCCTCATGGACCTGCTGGAGTCGCGCGGCGTGGTCGGCCCCTCCGAGGGGTCGAAGGCTCGTCAGGTCCTCGTCCAGCCGCAGGATCTGCCCGCCGTGCTCGCCTTCATCCGCGGCGAGACCGGCTCCCTGCAGACGTCCGCGCCGGAGTCCGGCGTCTGACGGTGTCCGGCGCGCGGGCCGGTCGGGGCCCGGCCTCCGGCGGTCCGCGCACGGCGTCGTCCGCGCCTGCGTGCAGCCGATTGTCAGCTTCCGTGCACTTCGCGGTGAGGCAAGCCCCAGCCAAGGTGTAGAGAAGTAAGGGTAGTGTGAGGATTATGACAGACGAACAGACTATCGAAAACAAGAAGTCGTCGCTTTTTGATGGCTGGAACGCCCCGCCGAACCTCGTCACCTACTCGCGCATCGTGCTCGTGGCGGTCTTCCTCGGGCTCTACATCGCCGCCGGCTCCTGGGGCGAGGACAACCCCGCCATGCGCTGGGCCGCCGCCATCATCTTCATCGTCGCCGCGTCCACCGATAAGCTCGACGGATGGATGGCCCGTACGTTCAACCAGGTCACCGAACTCGGCAAGCTGATGGATCCGATCGCCGACAAGCTGCTCACCTGCGGCGCGTTGATCGTTGCCTCCGTGTTCGCCGAATTCCCCTGGTGGGCCACCGCGCTGTTCCTGATCCGCGAAATCGGCATCACCGTGATGCGCTTCTTCGTGATGGAGCGTCCGGGTGGCAAGGTCATCGCCGCCGCCTGGCCCGGCAAGCTCAAGACCCTCTTCCAGTGCATCGGCCTGTCCATGCTGCTCCTGCCCTTCTGGACCCTCGACGGCGGCCAGGCGCTGCCGACGTGGCTGCAGGTCTACTACTTCCTGACCTACGCGCTGCTGTACGTGGCGCTGGTGCTGTGCCTCTACTCCGGCGGCGTGTACCTGTACAACACGTTCATCGGCTCCAAGAAGAAGTAGCGATCATGCAACCCGAGACGCTCGCCGCTGCGCTGCTGCGGTGGTGCGAACGGAACAGGCTCAGGATCGCCTGCGCCGAATCGCTGACGGGAGGTCTTCTGGCCGACGCCTTCGTGCGCGTGCCGGGGGCCTCCAAGGTCTTTCTGGGGTCCGCCGTCACCTACGACATCAGGGCCAAGGCCAAAATCCTCGGCGTGGACCGCGCGCTGCTCGAACGCGAGGGCGCCGTGCACCCCGAGGTCGCGCGTCAGATGGCCTCCCGCACCGCGCGTCTGTACGATCAGCCCGAGTACGACGGCAGGGTCGTGGGATTGTCGACGACCGGCGTGGCCGGTCCCGGTCCCGACGGCGACAAACCCGCCGGACTCGTGTACATCGGCGTCTCCATCCCCGCGGCCTTCGGCCTGCCCGATCCGCTGCGGGCGATGGAGTCCGTCCCCGGCGGATGCGGTGTCGTCGAGGGCCGGGACGGGCGTCTCACCGTGGCCGTCGAACTGCGCATCGACGGCACCCGCGAACAGGTCCGCACGCGCACCGTCGGCAGCGTCCTGCGAACGGTGAGCGTTCTTTTAGGAATTTCACAGGAATAAAACCCGTCCCTTTCGCTGTTGGTCGTAATAGAAGCAATCGAACCCGCATGAAAGGGATGGGGATTATGGATACGATGACTCGCACCGAGGAACAGACGCAGATCAACGCCGCGGCGATGGTCCGCCCCGGCTCCGCGCGCATGCGCGAACTGACCCCGGCCCAGCGCCGCGCGGTCATGTTCGCCCAGCAGCAGGTGATCAGGGCGCGCGCCGCCAAGAAGGCGAAGGACGAGGCGGAGGAGGCCCGTCGCCGCATGTGGGACGAGGCGGAGAACGCCGAGCGTGCGCCCCGCGCCTCCGTCGCCGCCACCGCGGCCGCCAAGGCCGAGACGCGTGACACGGCCGAACTGACGCTGCGCGAGGCCATCGGCCGCGTGCTGCGCGACCTGCGTTCGCGTGATCACAAGACCCTTCGCGAGGTCAGCGAGAAGGCGGGGGTGTCGCTCGGCTACCTCTCCGAGGTGGAGCGCGGCCAGAAGGAGGCCAGCTCCGAACTGCTCAGCTCCATCGCCGAGGCGCTCGGCGTGAGCACCGCACAGCTGCTGCGCATGGTCGCCGATCGTCTCGACATGGTCGAGGCGTAACGGCATGCGGCGGCAGCACATGCAACCGGGTACCGGCCCGGTCGGGGACGACGGTCTCCGGCCGGGCCTTTTCGCGTTCCGCGTGTCCCCGCGTCGCTCGCGACGGCGCGGTCCCTCGGCTACACTGGGGCGTTCGTGAGGGAACGTGAATTCTGGCAGCTGCTCGAGGAGGTGTTCGGGCGCGGCTACGGCAGGGCCCTGTCCCGTGACCAGCAGCTGACCGCGTTGAACAACATGACCGTCGTCGAGGCGCTGGACGCGGGGGAGGAGCCCCGCGTCGTATGGAACGTGCTGTGCGATCAGATGGGGATCCCCGACGCCGAGCGTTGGGGGAGCGACCACAACGCGCCGCCGATGCCCGCGAGGTGACGGGGAGGTCGCGCCGGCGTGTCCTTTCGAACATTCGAACAAATGTTCGCGTTTATGGTCTATAGTTGTCCACAGCACGCCCTCCGCAAGGGGCTTCGACCACATGGCCGCCGCGGCTTGCCCCGAGCGGAATGCGTTCCGTAGCGTGAGGGACGACGATTCGCCACAACGTGTAAGGAGAACATCATGGCACAGAAGACAAGCGCCGCTCCCGCCGCAAAGGCCAAGGAGCAGGCGCCGCAGGGCGCGAGGCACGAGATCGACCCCCGCCGCAAGGCCGCGCTCGACACCGCGCTGGCGCAGGTGGAGAAGAGCTTCGGCAAGGGATCGGCGATGAGGCTGGGCGACAGGCCGGAGCAGAACGTGGAGGTCATCCCCACCGGTTCGCTCGCGCTCGACATGGCGCTCGGCATCGGCGGCCTGCCCAAGGGGCGCATCATCGAGATCTACGGACCGGAGTCCTCCGGCAAGACCACGCTGGCGCTGCACGTGGTCGCCAACGCGCAGAAGGCCGGCGGCGTCGCCGCGTTCATCGACGCCGAGCACGCACTCGACCCGGTCTACGCCCGCAAGCTCGGCGTCGACACCGACTCGCTCATCGTCTCCCAGCCGGACAACGGCGAGCAGGCGTTGGAGATCGCCGACATGCTCATCCGCTCCGGCGCGCTCGACGTCATCGTCGTCGACTCCGTCGCGGCGCTCGTGCCCAAGGCCGAGATCGAGGGGGACATGGGCGACAGCCACGTCGGTCTGCAGGCCAGGCTGATGAGCCAGGCGCTGCGCAAGATGACCGGCGCGCTCGCCCAGGCCGGCACCACCGCCATCTTCATCAACCAGCTGCGCGAGAAGATCGGCGTGTTCTTCGGCAGCCCGGAGACCACCACCGGCGGCAAGGCGCTCAAGTTCTACTCGTCGGTGCGTCTCGACATCCGCCGCATCCAGACCATCAAGAACGGCGAGGAGGCCGTCGGCAACCGCACGCGCGTCAAGGTCGTCAAGAACAAGATGGCCCCGCCGTTCAAGTCCGCCGAGTTCGACATGCTCTACGGTGAGGGCATCTCCCGCGAGGGCTCCGCTCTCGACATGGCTATCCAGGTCGGCGTCGTCAAGAAGTCGGGCTCCTGGTTCACCTACGAGGGCGATCAGCTGGGGCAGGGCCGCGAGAAGGTCCGCCAGTTCCTCAAGGACAACCCGGCCGTCACCGAGGAGATCGAGAACAAGGTCAAGGCCGCGTTCGGCCTGATCAAGCCCACCGACCAGTTCGCCGAGGACGACGCCACCAAGGCCGCCTCCGAGGCCGACGCCAACACCGAGTCCGTCGCCGTCACCGAAGGCAACACGGGCAAGGATAAGACTACGGCGTCCTCGCCGGCATCCGCCGCGAAGTCCGGCGCCAAGGCCTGACGATGATCAGCGCCGAGGAATTCCTCCGCCGTCATCCCGTTGCATCGCCGGAGCCCGGGGCTCCGCGGAACCCGGCGGCGGATGCGCCCGGCATCGAGGTCGCCGACATCCCGATTGATGCTTCCGCCGACGACGCGCCGTCGGATGACGGGTCCGCGCGATCGTTCCGACGGCGCGCGTCGGGACCCTCGCGGTGGAGGAACGGCGCGCAGGTGGAGGACCCGGCGGACGTCGACGCCTGCCGCGAGTCGGCGCTGCATCTGCTGGACGCGGCGGCGCGTTCCTCCGGCGCGTTGCGCGACCGCCTGCTGGACAGGGGATACGATGCCGACGTCGTCGAACGGGTTATGCTCCGTCTGGAGGAGCTCCGACTCATCGACGATCGCGGCTACGCCGAATCGGTGGTCCGCTCCTGCGTCTCCCGGATGATGGGAAGGCGCGGGGCGGCCGCGGAGCTGTCCCGCAGGGGCGTGGACCGTGCGGTCGCCGCGCAGGTCGTCGACGAGGCCGAACGGGCGGGCGCGTTCGAGGACGCGGCATGGGAGCTGGGGCGTTCCGTCGCCCGCAGGACCCATGGCCTCGACCGTCAGGTCAGGCAGCGCCGGTTCTGGTCGGCGGGCGGCCGCAAGGGGCACGATCCCGAAACGCTGCGCAGGATCGCCCGGGAGCTGCTCGACTGATTGCACTGCGTGCCGTGCGCCTTTCCCCTCACGCGTTCCTTCTCGCGCTCCGGGCGTGATCGTACGCGCCGGGTCGCGACGCGTACGCACTTCTCCGCGGCCCATGTATAATGGTCCGCTTGTGAGACCTCTTGATGGCCGCGGTCACGGACTTCATTGCGAGTGACTGAGGAACTTCCGGGCTCCATAGAGCACGATGGCGGATAACGTCCGCCCAGGGCGACCTGAGAGATAGCGCAGCAGAGAACAGACCGCCCGTCCACGACGGGTAAGGGTGAAACGGCGGTGTAAGAGACCACCGGGCCGCTGGTAACAGTCGGCCGCATGGCAAGCCTCATCGGGAGCAAGGCCAAGCAGATGGCGGCAAGGGCTGCTCGCCCGTGCCATCGGGTAGGCTGCTAGAGCCTGGCGGCGACGTCAGGTCGAGATGGATGGCCATCCGGGGATCCGCGTTCGCGCGGAGAACCGACAGAACCCGGGGTATAAGGGGTCTCACACCTCATATCTCCATGGATTCCGCCCCGCTTCGGAGCGCATGGCAAACGCACAGTCTATGCACCGGAATATTTCACGCGGGAGTCGGAAAAGAAACATATCGCTCCCCGCGAGTTCTCCCGTCGTTTACGCGCTCGTCGTCTACAATGAATCGTACCCGGTTGGTGAAGACGCCAATCGGACCGCAAATAGCGGGAAACCGCTTGAGTTAAGGGAGGTCCACATGGAAATCGTCGTTACCGGACGTCACACGCAGATCAAGCAGAGGTTCCGTGATGTCGTAGAGAACAAGATGAATCGTGTGACCGCTATCGCCCCCGATGCGCAGCGCGCGCAGATCGTGGTCACCCACGAGGGCAACCCGCGCCAGGCGGACACCGCCAAGCGCGTGGAAATCACCATCATCGCCGGAAGCACCGTGGTGCGTGCCGAGGCCTCGAGCGCCGACGAGTACAGCGCGCTCGACATGGCGCTCGACAAGCTGACCCTGCGTCTGCGCCGCACCCGCGACCGCCGCAAGGACCATCGCCGCGGCTACACCAACCCCGCCCCGGTGGATCTGGGCGTCGTCGAGCCCGCCGCGGAGGAGAGCGAGCCGGAGGAGCCGAACAACAGCCCCGCCGCCGCCGTCGCCTCCGATCTCGGCCCGGGCGAGTCGGTGGAGGTCCAGGTCGGTGACACGCCGATCGTCATCCGCCGCAAGCTGCACATCGCCGAGCCGATGAGCATCGACGAGGCCCTGTACGAGATGGAGCTGATCGGACACGACTTCTTCCTGTTCGTCAACAAGGAGACCGGTCGTCCGTCCGTCGTCTACCACCGTCACGGCTGGAGCTACGGCGTGTTCGAGATCGACACTCCGGAGAACGTCGCCAAGAAGTGATGTGCCGGCCGGTCCACGTACGTTCCGCGGACCGATGAATTCGGATTGAACCACGAGGGGGTCTTTCCCGTCGAAAGCATCGACGGGAAAGACCCCCTCGTCGTCTTCATCGGCGGATCCGGCCCGTCGGAAAGCGACCGAATACGGAAATATGCCCACGTTATCGGCAATGTCGCGTATGATGGTCGGCAGTGTGTCCGCCGCATACCCTGTTCCGACACACCGGATGGGCGGCGCGGCGGGCCGAAGGAACGACACAGGAGCGAATAGTGGTAGATATCGTTGATAAGGCCCTGCGCATGGGCGAAGGCCGCCAGATCAAGAAGCTCGAGAACGTGGCCAAGGCCGTGAACGCGCTCGAGGATGAGATCTCGGCGCTCTCCGACGAGGAGCTCAAGGCCCAGACGCCCAAGTTCAAGCAGCAGCTCGACAACGGCAAGAAGCTCGACGACATCATGCCCGAAGCGTTCGCCACCGTGCGCGAGGTCTCCAAGCGCACCCTCGGCCAGCGCCAC
The DNA here is from genome assembly GCF_018555385.1 of Bifidobacterium santillanense. Taxonomy (GTDB): domain Bacteria; phylum Actinomycetota; class Actinomycetes; order Actinomycetales; family Bifidobacteriaceae; genus Bifidobacterium; species Bifidobacterium santillanense. The sequence goes on along the minus strand of NZ_JAFEJS010000001.1, from coordinate 420,785 downwards.
TTCGACGTGCAGCTCATGGGCGGCGCCGCCCTGCACTGGGGCAACATCGCCGAGATGAAGACCGGCGAGGGCAAGACCCTCGTCGCCACCCTGCCGAGCTACCTGAACGCGCTCGAGGGCAAGGGCGTCCACGTGGTCACCGTCAACGACTACCTCGCCAGCTACCAGAGCGAGCTGATGGGCCGCATCTACCGCTTCCTCGGCATGAACGTCGGCTGCATCCTCACCGAGCAGAAGCCGCCGGAGCGCCGCAAGCAGTACAACGCCGACATCACCTACGGCACCAACAACGAGTTCGGCTTCGACTACCTGCGCGACAACATGGCGTGGGAGAAGAGCGAGCTGGTGCAGCGCGGCCACCACTTCGCCATCGTCGACGAGGTCGACTCCATCCTCATCGACGAGGCCCGTACCCCGTTGATCATCTCCGGTCCGGCCGAGGGCGACGTGACCCGCTGGTACCGCACCTTCGCCAAGCTGGTCCTCAAGCTCACCCGCGACGAGGACTACGAGGTCGACGAGAAGAAGAAGGTCATCGGCATCAAGGATCCGGGCATCACCAAGGTCGAGGATTTCCTGGGCATCGACAACCTGTACGAGCCGGCCAACACCGCCCTGATCGGCTACCTGAACAACGCCATCAAGGCCAAGGAGCTGTTCCTGCGCGACCGCGACTACGTCGTCACCCGCGGCGAGGTCCTCATCGTCGACGAGCACACCGGCCGCGTGCTGCCGGGCCGCCGCTACAACGAGGGCCTGCATCAGGCCATCGAGGCGAAGGAGGGCGTCGAGGTCAAGGCCGAGAACCAGACCTTCGCGACCATCACCCTGCAGAACTACTTCCGCATGTACGACAAGCTCGCCGGCATGACCGGTACCGCCGAGACCGAGGCGGCCGAGTTCATGAGCACCTACAAGCTGGGCGTGCTGCCGATCCCGACCAACCGCCCGATGATCCGCAAGGACCAGGACGACTTCATCTTCCGCACCAAGAAGGAGAAGCTGGCCGCCGTCATCAGGGACGTCGCCGCCCGCCACGCCAAGGGCCAGCCGGTCCTGCTGGGCACCGCGTCCGTCGAAAGCTCCGAGGTCGTCTCCACGCTGCTCGACGTCGCCAAGATCCCGCATCAGGTGCTCAACGCCAAGCAGCACGACAAGGAGGCCGCGATCGTCGCGGTCGCCGGTCGCAAGGGCGCCGTCACCGTGGCCACCAACATGGCCGGCCGTGGTACCGACATCATGCTCGGCGGCAACGTCGAGTTCCTCGCCGACGCCAAGCTCAAGTCCGAGGGCTACTCCCCGGAGGACACCCCGGAGGAGTACGAGAAGCGCTGGCCGGGCACCCTCGCCGAGGTCAAGGCCCAGGTCAAGGACGAGCACGAGGAGGTCAAGGAGCTCGGCGGTCTGTACGTGCTGGGCACCGAACGCCACGAGTCCCGCCGCATCGACAACCAGCTGCGCGGCCGTTCCGGCCGTCAGGGCGATCCGGGCGAGTCCCGCTTCTACCTGTCCCTTGAGGACGACCTGATGCGCCTGTTCAACACGCAGCTCGTCGCCCGCGTGATGGCCAAGGGTCTGCCGGAGGGCGAGCCGATCCACTCCAAGAGCGTCTCCAAGGGCGTGCGCACCGCGCAGAAGGCCCGCGAGTCGCAGAACTTCGAGATCCGCAAGAACGTCCTCAAGTACGACGATGTGATGAACAAGCAGCGCACCGTCATCTACGCGGAGCGTCAGGCCGTGCTGAAGGGCGAGGACATCCACGAGGATATCGAGCGCTTCATCAACGACACCGTCGAAAGCTACGTCAAGGGCGCCAACAACGGTTCCGACAAGCCGAAGGACTGGGATTGGGAGGGCCTGTTCAAGGCCCTGAACACCGTGATCCCGACCGAGGTGACCGTCGAGGAGGTCGAGAAGGCCGCCGAGGGCAAGAAGGGCGAGAAGGCTGTCGAGGCCGTGCGTGACGTGATCGTCGCCGACGCCAAGGCCAAGTACGCCGAGTTCGAGGACAAGCTGGGCTCCGACGGCCTGCGTCAGCTCGAGCGCCGCGTCGTGCTCGCCGTGCTCGACCGAAAGTGGCGCGAGCACCTCTACGAGATGGACTACCTCAAGGACGGCATCGGCCTGCGCGGCATGGGTCAGCGCGACCCGTTGGTCGAGTACCAGCGCGAGGGCTACCAGATGTACAACTCCATGATCGACGCGATCAAGGAGGAGACCGTCCAGCTGCTCTTCCACGTCGACATCCAGCAGGTCGCCAGGACCGAGGACGCCGAGGAGGAGGCCGATGCCGCCGCGGCCGCGGACGTCATCGACGCCACCGGTCCGGACGAGAACGGCGAGACCGCATCCGAGGCCGCCGCCGGCGAGGCCGAGTCCGAGGAGGATGCCGAGGAGAAGCAGGCGATCGCCGAGGCGGCCGCCGCCTCCGAGGCCGGCGAGACCACCTCCGCCATCTCCGGCCCGGCTCCGATCAGCCACGCCGAGGGCAAGGTCCCGGCCAACAAGCGCCCGAAGAACGAGGAGCTCAAGACCCCGTGGGCCGACGGTCGCACCTTCCCGGGTACGCCCAAGAACGCGCTGTGCCCGTGCGGCTCGGGGCGCAAGTACAAGATGTGCCACGGCCAGAACGAGAAGTGACGCATCGCGCGTAACGTCATGTGACGCATGACGATTGAAGGCCTCCCTCGTCAATGAGGGAGGCCTTCAATCGTATCGGCGGTCACTTCATCCTGAATCCATGCGACTGCGCGTAGCCGATGATGCCCTGCTGCCATTCGGCCATTTGATGGACCGAGTCGCCGCCGGGGGTGAGCGAGGGGATCATCGTGTCGCGGAAATCGGCATCCACCTGACTCATGAACGGCAGCGGTCGCCACGGCACATCGAGATGGGCGGCCGATTCGCGGAAGACGCCGTAGATGTTCTGCCCGAAGTAAGGATCGATGCGCGTATCCAGATCGGGCTTGTCCGCGAAGTACGTGGTCGACGAATAGTAGACGGGCAGCGGGTTCATGTCGACCGCCGTCGGATTGGCGATCAGCCAGTACGCGAAGGCGATGGCCGCCGCCTGCTTCTCGCGTGGGATCCGGCTGTTGATCGTCAGGATCGATCCGCCGACCTCCGCGGAGTGGAATTCGCCCGGGCGCACCGCCGGCGGCAGGGATACGCCCCAGCGTCCCGAGCCTTCGGGGTCGGCGGCGATGATGACGTTGCCGAACCAGTCCGCCTGAATCGGTGCGACGAAGCGTCCGTCGCGCAGCCGTTCGCGGAATCCGGGCACCGTCGTCGATTCGGCGCTCAGCACCCCGTCGTCGATGCACCGCTGCAGGAAACCGGAGGTCTCGAGCATGGCGTCCGTCGTCAGGTCCACGTCGATCTCGATCGAATCGGTGTCCCGCCACGGCTGGAGTCCCGCCATGCGGAAGAACGACAGATAGTGCTGGGCATCGGACGTATTGATGAATCCCATGTAACGGCTCGGATCGGCACGGTGCAGCTCGACGCCGATGTCGTGGTACTCCTCCCATGTGGCCGGTACGGGAAGACCGAACCGTTCGAGGACGTCGAGACGGCGAAACATGGCCACCGGGGTGATGTCGGCGGGCACTCCGAACAGGCCTCCGGCGAAATGACAGGCCCTCCACGGCCGCGGGGCGAACCGCGATTCGAATTCGCGCTCCAACCGTGGATTGCGGAAGTTCAGTATCGTGCCGTTGATGGCGAACTCAGGCATCTTGTCGTATTCCATGCGGAACAGGTCGGGTACGTTGTGACGGGCCTGCAGACGGTTCCATAGGCGGCCGACGCTTTCGGCCTGGGTGCCGGTCTCGAGCGGACGGATGCGGAACTTCGGGTAGCGTTCCATGAAGGCGTCGAGCGCGGGCGCCATCTCCTCCGCGATGCCCGTCAACAGCGTGAGCTCCACCTCGGAGTTCCGCAACGTGGTCAGGGTGTCGGTTCTGAACGTCCGCGGAGGAACGGAGAGGCGTTTGCGGGCGATGCTGTCGCGCTGGAGGAACACGGCGGGCACGCTGAACAGGGTCTCCCCGCCGGTCGAGCCGCGTCGGATGGCGGTCAGGAGCTCCTGGGCCGCCATGTCGCCCACCTGCTCGTCGGATTGGCCGATCGATGAGAGGGAAGGTGTGATCATGCGTCCGACGAGCGTATCGTCGAATCCGATCACGGAGACGTCATCGGGAACGCGTGTGCCGTCCGCCGTCGCCTCCCTGACGAACCCCACCGCCAGCTGGTCGTTGTACGCGATGACGGCGTCGGTCGGCTGCTCGCCGAACCGCGCATACGCATCATGTCCGCCGTCGATGGTGCCGGCGCATTGGCGGACCACCCTGTAGGTCATGTCGAACTGCCCGGCCGCCTGCCAGATGCAACGCCGCCGGTACTCGCTCGACCATGACGATTCCGGTCCCGACAGGTAGGTGACGCCTCGATGCCCGGTGTCGTGCAACGTGCGTATCGCGGCGACGACCGCGGGATACACGTCCGAGACGACCGAGGGCAGGCCGGATATCCGCCGGTGCAGCATGATCGTCGGCGTCGCCGCGGCGGCGCGGCGCAGTTCCGGTTCGTTCAACCTCGGCGACACCAGCATGAATCCGTCCGCCTTGCCGGAGAACCGGTGGATGAGATCGCGTTCGGCGTCGGTGCTGCCGTGGGAATCCAATATGACGGCGCGGTATCCCGCACGCTCCAGCCGGATCTGGGCGCTGCGGATGCATCGGGCGTAGAGGGGATTGATGTTGTCCGGGGAGACGATGGCGACGAGCTCTGATCGGACGCTCGACGTGGATGCCGTGGAATCGATGCCGGTTTGGGAACGGTATCCCAGCCGTTCCGCGGTGGTGCGCACCAGCATCTCCGTGCGGACCGACACCCGGCCCGGACGGGTCAGCGCACGGGAGACGGTGGACGGGGACAGTCCGGTCTCCCTCGCGATGTCGTAGATGGTCGTCTTTCCGGTCGATGGTCTGCCGGCACCCATGAAGGCCTCCTCTCCGGACTCCGCGCGGCGCTTCGGCGCGGTGCTCTCGGATGTGCGAGCCAGCTTGTTCGATGGCTATGGCAACAAGGGCAATATTATTCTTGCCGTATGACGGGCGGACATATATTCATAACCGTCAACAACGAAACCCCGTTGGTTCGGACGTGGCAGTCCGTGGGGTTTCCGTTCGAGAGTCAGGAAAGGAATCTCTGCAATGACGGAGCAAACGGTGACGAGGACTGTACCGCAGCAGTCCTCGAAACGGAAGGTCACGAAGCTGCGTGCGGCCGCGTTCTCCCTGTGCGATGTGTACGGCGGCGGCTACGGCGGTCTCCAGTCGGGCTATCTCGCCCTGTTCTGGACCACGTTCTGCGGTCTCACCATCACCCAGGCCCAGGGTATCATGGGCATCAGCACGGTGCTCTCCGCCGTGATGGCCATCATCATCGGAGGCGTCTCCGACAACCTCTACCGTACGAGGTTCGGCCGCAGATTCGGCCGTCGTCGTCCGCTGATGCTCATCGGCGCGATGATCCTGGTGCTCGCCATCAGCATGTGGCTGCCCGGGTTCAACTACGGCTTCTACTTCGTGATCTTCTTCCTGTGGACCGCCGCGAACCAGGTCATCATGATCCCGTTCTACTGCCTGAGCTCCGAGATGACGGATGACTTCGAGGAGCGCACCGAGCTCCAGACGATGCGTACGATGATCCCGGGACTGGTGAACTTCGGCCTGACGTGGCTCACCGTCGCCATCCTCAAGGGACTCGGCGAGAAGAACTCCTGGACCTACACGGTGCTCGCCATCGTGATGATCGCCATCTACGTGCTGTGCATCGGCGCTTCCGTGAAGGCCACCTGGGAGCGCACCCCCGAGGAGATGGGCATCACGGAGGCCGAGTTCGACAGGAGGCAGAGCCTGTCGGATCATCTCAAGGAGTTCGGCCACATCGTGCTGGGCTACTTCACCACGCTGCGCATCCGCGCGTTCCAGAAGCATCTCGCCCTCTACCTGCTGGTGCAGTCGTTCCTCGACGTCGCCAACTACTGCTTCACCTTCTTCGTGGTGTACGTGCTCTCCGGTTCCGTCGCGCTGTCCACGGCGCTGGGCTCCTTGTCGATCCTCGGTGCGGTCTTCGCCCCGATCGAGGGCGCCATCTTCAAGCGCACCGGCGTGCGCGGCTCCTACACCGTGGCGTGCCTCGGCTCGATCGCAAGTCTGGGCGCCTACGCCCTGCTGGCCATCAACCACGACTCCATCCCGACCGTCATGTGGATTCCGGCGCTGTTCATCCTGCAGGGCATCTGGATGTTCTTCCGTCAGAACCTCTACTACCTGGTGTGGGTCACCTACCCGTACCTGCCGGACATCGACGAGATCGTCACCAAGGAACGCCGCGAGGGCGTGTACATGGGCGCCATCCTCTTCTTCCGCCGCGTGACCCAGGGCCTCGCCGTCGGTCTGCTCGGCGTCTACCTCGGTTCCCAGGGATTCGACGCGTCCGCCAAGAGCCAGCCCGATTCGGCTCTGCAGGCGCTGATGAACTCCTACGTGTGGATCGTCGTCGCCGGCATCGTCCTGGTGTGGATCATCGCGCTGACCTACAACCTCAACAAGAGGACCCACGGCATCCTGGTCAAGGAGGTCGAGCGTCTGAAGGCCGGCGGTTCGAAGGCGGACGTCGACCCCGAGACCAGGAAGGTCGTCGAGAACCTGACGGGCGTCAGGTACGAGAAGTGCTGGCCCGAGGACAAGTGAGTCGGCGCGAACGAATAGACGTGGGATGCGCGGTCGGCTCCGTGGTTGCCGCCGGCCGATGAATCCCGCCCCGTATGAGATTCGGCGGTGAGGCACCTCCGCCGAATCGAGTACATGTGGGCGCCGTGTCCGTTGCAGAGGATACGGCGCCCTTTTGTCATCCGTGCATACGAATGGTTTCCCGGAGGGGAGACGGAAAGGTGAGAAATCCGATGGTGGAGGAACAGCGTGTGGTCTGCAACGGCGTGCCGTGGCATGACGATGAAGGGAACGTGGTCAACGCGCACGGCGTGTGCGTCCTCGAGGAGGACGGGCGGTTCTATCTGTTCGGCGAGTACAAGACCGACGACGAGAACCGGTTCGCGGGATTCTCCTGCTACGAGTCGGACGATCTGGCCCATTGGCGTTTCGACGGGCTCGCCCTCGCCCCCGAGGACGGGGGACCGATGGGATCGAAGCGCATCGGGGAACGCCCGAAGGTCATGAGAAGCCCGAAGACCGGCAAGTACGTGATGCTCATGCATTCCGATGACCTCACCTATACGGACCCGTACACGGCGGTGGCGGTGAGCGACGCTCCGGCGGGTCCGTACGAGTTCATCGGGCCGCTCGAATACCACGGCGAACCGATCCGCATGTGGGACATCGGCTCGTTCCAGGACGAGGACGGCACCGGATACCTGCTCACGCACGAGGGCAACATCTATCGCCTCGCGGACGACTACATGAGCGCCGAGGAGCTGGTGGCCGAGAACATCGCCGAGGGAGGGGAGTCGCCCGCCATGTTCCGATGGGGCGACACCTACTACATCATGTTCTCGAACAAGACCTCATGGGGGTCGAACGACAACTACTACCTGAGCGCGCCGTCCCCGGCGGGGCCGTGGACGCACCGGGGGCTGTTCGCCCCGGAGGGCAGCCGCACCTACGATTCGCAGTGCTCGTTCATCCTCATGCTGCGCACTCCGGACGGACGCGTCACGCCGATCTACATGGGCGACCGCTGGTCATTCCCGCATCAGGTATCCTGCGCCACCCAGGTATGGCTGCCGCTGCGGGTGACGGATGACGGCGCCTTGCGGCTTCCCGACGAGTTCTGGGATTCGTGGGACCCGTTCACCGGTGCCAGGCGGGAGCCGGCCGGGGTGGACGAGTCCTTCTCGTTCCGTTCCAAGGTGAAGGGGGCCGGCGTCGAACTGCCGTTCACGGGTACGGGAGTGGCGCTGTACTCCGACGTATCGCCGGACAACGCCTATGGCCGGGTCGAGATCGTCGACGGCGACGGAGACACGGTGATCTCGCAATTGGTGACGTTCTATGGGCCGACGAGGCTGCACCATGAGCTGCGTTTCGTCAGTCCCCGGCTCGACCGCGGGTCGTACAGGCTGCGCGTCACCGCCCTGGACGACCCGACCGAATGGTTCTACAAGAGCGGCAAGCGCAACGGCTGCTCCGACACGTACGTCGACGTCAGCGGTGTGTCGGTCAGCGCGTGAGCGTGTCGCCGCGTGCCCCGCGCTCACTTCACGGTGAAGCCCTGGGAGACGGCGTAGAGCTTCAGGCGCCGCTCCCACTCGGGCAGGAGGGCGGCGCTGTCGCCGCCGGGGCGCAGCGCCGGAGCGATCAGGCGCGTGAACTCGGCGTCGAGTTGGCTGTAGAACGGCAGATTGTCCCAATCGCGGTTCACTCGGGTCGCGGACTTCGCGTACACGTCGTAGATCGGCTGCTCGAAGTACGGGTCGGTCGTGCCGCGGCGCGTCAGGTCCTCCACGTAGCCGGCCGCCGCGGACACGCCGCCCGGCGCGCGCAGCTCCACCGACGCCGGGTCGAGCTGGAACCAGGTGATGAACGTCAGCGCCGCGCGTCGGCGGATCTCGGGAAGTCCCGCGCTGATCGCCATCGTCGAGCCGCCGATCTCCGCCGTCTGCACCGTCGAGGGATCGGCGAACGCCGGCGGCAACGCCACCTTCCACAGGCCCCTGTCCGCCGGATAGGAGGTGGCGAGGATCTTGCCCAGCCAGTTGGCGTAGGTGATGGTCAGGTACGAGCCGGAATCCGGCGGGGTCATGTAGCGGTTGTCCCACAACGGCTCGGCCTTGAGCACCGAGTCGTCGACGCACTGCTGGAGGAAGCGGGCCACCGAGACGACCATCTCGTCGGTCATGTGGAACGCGATCGTCGAATCATTCTCGACCGTCCATGGCCGGACTCCGGCCGCGCGGAAGAACGACAGGTAGTGCTGCACGTCGTTGGTGTCGAGCGCGCCCATGAACCGCTGGGGGTTGCGCGAGTGCAGCGCCACGCCCTCCTCGTAGAACTCGTCCCACGTGCGCGGCATCCGGAGCCGGTAGCGTTCCAGCAGATCCGTGCGGTAGAACATCACGGTCTGCGACTGGTCGCCGGGGATGCCGTACAGTTTTCCCGCGTAGTGCGCCGAACGCCATGCAGCTCTGTCTACGCGCGGCCCCAGATCGCGTTCGAGCCGCTCGTCGGTGAGATCCTGCAGGGCGCCGGAGGCGGCCAGCTGGGGGAGGGCGGTGCGCTCGACGTTGATGACGTCGGGCACCGAACGGTGGTTGATGACGCGCTCCCAGTACAGGGACAGCGTGTTGTCCTGCGTGCGCCCCTCGATGGGGTCGATGACGATGTGCGGATGCGTGCGCATGAACTCGTTGATGCGCGGCATCGTCTCGTTGAAGGCATTGGACAGCACCGTGACGACGATGGTGTCGCTCGAGCGCCTGATCTCCGCATACGGTCCCAGCTTCATCGTCGAACGCTTGTGGGGGTTCACCGAGTCGCGCGGCACGAACGCCGCCTCGAGGGAGATCGGTTCGGGACGGACGCCGACCGGGTTGCGCACCGCGTTCACCAGTGCGTCGGCCGCGGCGACGGCCATGTCCTCGCCCTTCATGTCGATGGTGGCGAGCGTGGGGGAGAGCAGCGACGACATTTCCGTGTTGTCGAAGCCGATCACCGACACATCCTCCGGTACGCGCAGGCCGTTGCGCCTCGCCGCCGTGATGAATCCGGCCGCGAGGTTGTCGTTGAACGCGAACACCGCGTCGGTGGGGCGGATGAGGTACTGGTCGACCGCCTTGGCGCCGCCGGCGATGCTCGGATCGCACTCGCGCACCACGCGGTAGGTCATGTCGTAGCGGAACGCGGCGGCGCGGATGTAACGGCGCCGGTACTCATTCGACCACGAGCTTGCGGGGCCGGCCAGATAGGTGATGGACGAGTGCCCCGTCTCCTTGAGCCGTCGCGTCGCGTCGTCGATGGCGCGTGCGGCGTCGACCGTGACGCTCGCCAGACCCGGCACGGACCGGTTGAGCAGGATGACCGGCTTGACCAGCATGATGCGCCGGATGTCCGGTTCGCTGAGTCTCGAGGAGAGCAGCGCCACGCCGTCCACGTTGCGCATTACGTATGACATGGCCTTGCGTTCGACCGCGGGCTTCTGGTCCGTGTCCAGGGTGATCAGGCCGTACCCCTTGGATTCCAGCCGGCGCTGCATCGCGTTGACCGTGGCCGCGTACAGGGAGTTGGTCAGGGTGGGCACGATGGCGGCGAGCATGCCGGTGGCGGGCATCCCTTCGCCCGAGCCGTCGGCATCGGGTGTCAGATAGCCGAGCTGCTCGGCGATGCGTCGGATGCGGAACTCCGTCTTCGCCGAGATGCGCCCCGGCTGGGACAGGGCCCGCGAGACGGTCGAGGGGCTCACGCCCGCCTCGCGCGCGATGTCGTAGATGGTGGTCTTGCCTCTCATGCCCGGTGCCTCCGATCGGCGTCGACGACGGTTCCGGCAACATTATGGCAACCTTTGGCAACAATCGCAATGTGGTGGTGCGTGCGCGCGAACATTAATCCTGTAAACGGTTCCGGGGCGTCGAGGCCCGGGCCACATGAACAAGTACAGCGACAAGTTCACCTGGAGGAACCATGTCCGTATTCATCACATCCGCGACGAGGGTGACCGGCGCGACGCCGTCGAAGGCGGTCGCGTTCGCGGTCGAGGACATCGAGCGCGACCTTGGGAAGACCGTGTCCCCGTCCGACAAGGCCGGCGCCGACATCGTGCTGGTCGAGGGGCCGCACAACCCGGAGACGTACGAGGTGCGCGTCGCCGACGGCAACCTCGAGATCCACGCCGGCGACGACTTCGGCTTCATCTACGGCCTGTACGCCGTGAGCCGAGAACTGCTCGGCGTCAAGGACTTCTGGTTCTGGAACGACCAGCGGTTCGAGCCCGTCCCGTCCATCGAGGTCGCTGACGACTTCACGCTCGTCTCGAAGCCGACCGCCGTCAAGTACAAGGGCTTCTTCGTCAACGACGAGGTGCTGCTCGAGGACTGGCAGGTCGACAACGACAGGGACAAGCCGTGGCGCCTCGCCTTCGAGACCGTCTACCGCCTCGGCGGCAACATGGTCATCCCGGGCTCCGGACAGCGCGGCGAGCCGCACCTGAGGCTTGCGCAGGACATGGGCTTCTACATCAACCAGCACCACGCCTGCCCGCTCGGCGCCCGCATGTTCGCCGCCGCCTATCCGGGCGTGCAGCCGAAGTGGCCGGAGGAGGAGCCCCGCTTCGAGGCCCTGTGGCGCGAGGCCATCGAGGCGCAGAAGGGCAAGCGCACCGTCTGGACCCTCGGCTTCCGCGGTCAGGGTGACCAGCCGTTCTGGAACGCCGACCCGCGCTACGCGACCGACGAGGCGCGAGGCAAGCTGCTCTCCGAGATCATCCAGCGCCAGTACGACCTCGTGCAGGAGTCCGATCCGGGCGCCCAGTGCGTAATCTACCTGTACGGCGAGGCCATGGAGCTCTACCGCGCGGGCGTGCTGACCTACCCGAAGCAGGTCGCCAAGATCTGGGCCGACAACGGCTTCGGCCGCATGGTCTCCCGCCGTCAGGAGAACAACAACCCGCGCGTGCCCGCCATGCCGACGAACGACGGCGACAACGGCATCTACTACCACGCGAGCTTCTACGACCTGCAGGCCGCCAACCACACCACCGACATCTGCAACGACCCGCGCCTCGTGGCCGGGGAGCTCGAGCAGGTGATCGAGCACGGCGGCGACGACGTGTGGATCATCAACGCCTCCAACATCAAGCCCCACGTGTACTTCCTCAACTTCATCGCCGCCATCTGGCGCGAGGGGAGGATCGACTTCGAGAAGGTCGCCAGGGACTACATCGCCGACTACTACGGCGCCGACAACGTCGACGCGGTCTTCGGCCTGTACGAGGAGTACTGGAAGGCCGCCGTGCAGTACGGTCCCAACTGGGACGACCACGCCGGCGAGCAGTACTTCAACCATGTGCCGCGCATGCTCATCACCCAGTGGCTGCGGGACCGTCAGGCCCCCGCACAGGACCTGCGCTGGATGCACGACGCCGCCACGCTCAGGGAGCAGATCGAGTTCTACCGCGGCCTGATCGTCCCGGCCGTCGAACGCTACCGCGAACTGTCCGACCACGTCGAGCTCGCCGCCATCGCCGCCGAACTGCGCGGCCAGGACGACGCGGCCGAGCTCATCCGCGACTCGATCGGCGTCGAGGCCGGCATCTACGAGCACTCGGTGGCCGCGTCCGTGCACGTGTGCGACGCCCTGCTCGCCGGCTACGACGAGGACTGGAAGCACGCGTTCTACTCCGCGGGTCTGGCGGCGGACGAGTTCACCGCCGGCGACCGCGCGATGCGCGACCGCGAGCACGGCGTGTGGGCGAACTTCTGGCGCAACGACTGCCTGACCGACGTCAAGCAGTCCGCCTGGGTCGCCAGGCAGCTCATGGGCTACCTGCGCTGCGTGGGTGACGGCCCCCACTACTTCCAGTGGCTGCGCGACTTCACCTACCCCGAGTGGGAGCGTGACGTGTACGTCATCATGAACATGGAGAACCACCCCACCGATCAGGAGATCTTCGAGGCCATGAAGGCCAAGTGGGCCAAGTGACCTTCCCCTCCGGCGCTCCCGCCGGGAGGGCCGGGAAAGGACATGCGCGATGACGGAGTGCCTTCCGTCGTCGTCAAGGAAAAGAAAAACCGTTCCGCGGGGTGCCTCCCGAGGAACGGTGGAGAACCCGCACGTGGGGTGCCTCCCACGTGCGGTAACGGAAAGGATGCTGCAATGACACAGCAGACAACCACCCCCAAGGCTAGTGCGCCTCAGGGACGCAAGATCAAGCTCATCAACGCGATCGGGTACGCGTTCGGCGACTTCTACGGCGGCGGCTTCGGCCAGATCGCCACCTACCTCACCCTCTTCTGGACCACGTTCGCCGGCCTCAAGGTCGCGCAGGCCGGATCCATCGTCGGCATCGCGACGATGCTCGCCGCCTTCTCCGCGCTGGTGTTCGGCACCCTGTCCGACAACCTGTACAAGTACAGGATCGGCCGCAGGTTCGGCCGTCGCCGTCTGCTGATCCTTCTCGGCGTGCCGCTGCTGCTGGTCACGATCCTCATGTTCGTGCCGGGACTGCCGTTCTGGGCGTACTTCGTGATGTACGCGCTGTGGATCATCGCCAACCAGCTCATCATGACCCCGTACTCGGTGCTCCCGAACGAGATGACCACCGACTTCAACGGCCGCACGATGCTGTCCACCACGCGCATGCTGTTCTCCGGCATCTCCACCGCCGTGATCCCGCTGGGCATGGCCGCCTTCCTCAAGGCGCTCGGCGACAAGCAGAGCTCCTCCTACACCATCTCGATGGGCTTCTTCATCGTGCTGTTCGCCGTGTTCGTGTTCATCGCCTACAAGTCCACCTGGGAGCTGACCCCCGAGGAGGCCGGATTCGACGAGGCCGCCATCGAGGCCGAGGCCAAGCAGCCGTTCGACTTCGGCAAGTGGCTCAGGGGCGTCGCCGACATCTTCGTCGGCTACTTCTCCACCCTGCGCAACAAGACCTTCCGCAAGCACATCCTCATCTACCTGCTCGGCCAGTCCTTCCTGGACATCTTCGGCCAGGTGTGGCTGTTCTTCGTGCTCTACAACCTCAACAAGCCGGTCGCCTTCGGCTCCGCCCTGCTCGGCATGGCGCTGATCGGCGAGCCGCTCAAGCCGGTCTTCGGCTGGATCTTCGCCAAGCTCGGTCCGCGCAGGATGTTCTCCCTGAACTTCGCCGGCGCCATCCTCGGCCTGCTCGGCCTGTGGGGACTGTGGCAGACCGCCGCCCAGAACGACACCGCCGCCTGGAACGCCGCGCTCTACGTGGTCATGGTCTGGTGGCTGATCTTCCGCGCCATGACCTGGTTCATCCCGTGGAACGTGTTCCCGTTCATCCCGGACGTCGACATGATCATGGCCGGCGAGAACCGCGGCGGCCTCTACATCGGCTTCCAGCAGTTCGCCCGCAAGATCACCGCCGGCCTGTCCGCGATGGCCTGGGGCTGGTTCCTCGGCGCCAACGGCTTCGTCGAGGACGCCTTCAAGGCGGGCAAGCCCCAGCCCGACCAGGCCGTCAACGCCATCGGCACCGTGCTGGTGTGGTGGATCATCGCCGGTCTCGCCGTCGCCTGGATCATCTCCTTCACGATGAAGCTCGACAAGAAGACCGACGCCGTCCTGCTCAAGGAGATCGACCGTCTCAAGAACGGCGGCCTGAAGAAGGACGTCGACCCGGACACGAAGAAGGTCGTCGAGCAGCTCACCGGCATCGCCTACGAGAAGTGCTGGCCGCAGACCACCGAGTGACGCCCGACCGACATCATGATTCGGTGTTCGGCGCCCATGTCCCGATGGGCGCCGATCCGACGGCGGTGCGGTTGCAGACGCGCCGCCGTTCCCGTTCCGGCTCCCCCTGTGTTCTCAGGGGGAGCCGTCCCGCGTTCTGCAATATGGAAAACCCGGCTCCGCGAAATCCGCGGCCGCTACAATGAGCCGCGTTACTGGTGAATCGGGCGCCGCATCGCGCCAAGGAGGAACAATGGCAGAGATCACATGGAAGTCGATTCTCACCAAGCTGGTCGGGGGAGACCACCTGAGCGCCGAGGAATCCGAATGGTTCGTCGATGATCTGATGAGGGGCAACGCCAACCCGGCCGCCGTGGGCGCGGCCCTGGCCATGCAGCAGCAGCTGGGCCTGACCCCCGAGGAGGTCTCCGGAGCCGCCAAGGCCATGGTCTCGCACGCGGTGCCGCTCAACGTGAGCGGCGAGACCACCGACATCGTCGGCACCGGCGGCGACGGCTTCGCCACCGTGAACCTGTCCACCATGGGATCGGTCGTGGCCGCCGCGGCCGGCGTGAAGATCGTCAAGCACGGCAACCGCGCCGCGTCGTCCAAGTGCGGCGCCGCCGACGTGCTCGAGGCGCTCGGACTGCCGCTGGAGCTCAAGCCCGAGGCGGTCGGCGAAATCGGCGACGAGGTGGGCATCACCTTCGCGTTCGCCCGCACCTTCCACCCGGCCATGCGCTTCGTCGGCCCGATCCGCGCCGCGCTCGGCATCCCGTGCGTGTTCAACGTGCTCGGCCCCCTGACCAACCCGGCCAAGCCCGCCCATGTGGCCATCGGCTGCGCCAAGCGCGAGGTCAGCCCGATCATGGCGGCCGTGTACGCCGCCAACGGACAGTCCGGCATGGTCTACACCTCCCACGAGGGCCTCGACGAGCTCGCGCCCACCGGCCCGGTCTCCGTGTGGGAGATCCGCGACGGCAAGGTCACCGAGACCGAGTTCGACCCGACCGTCGAACTGGGGCTGGAGAAGATCGACGTCGCGCAGCTCAAGGGCGGCGAGCCCGAGGTCAACGCCGCCGCGTTCCGCGACTTCCTCGCCGGCAAGGACATTCCGGCCCGTACGACCGCCCTGCTCAACGCCGCGTCCGCCATCGTGGCCGACGGTCATCTGGTCGGCGACGGCACGCTGGCC
Source organism: Bifidobacterium santillanense (assembly GCF_018555385.1). GTDB lineage: Bacteria > Actinomycetota > Actinomycetes > Actinomycetales > Bifidobacteriaceae > Bifidobacterium > Bifidobacterium santillanense. Next base: position 405,152 of record NZ_JAFEJS010000001.1, on the reverse strand, counting down.
GAGCGCTTCCGTGAGGCCTACACGATCGCCGAGCGCACCGTCGACTCCGGCGAGGCCCAGGCCCTGCTCGACAAGTGGATCGCCACGGCCAAGTCCAAGGCCTGACCGGGTCGTCCGGCCGCGACGCCGATGCGGATGCGCATCGGCACGGCCGGGCTCTCGATTTGTGAATTCGCACCCGCACAGCCCCTTCCCCACGGAAGGGGCTTTTCCGTACGCCCCGACCCGTCCGTTTGGCAACTTTGGCAACCGCCGGCAACAAAACGTCTCCTCCGATATCGTGGATGGCATCAGGCCGATGAAGGTCGATGCAGGCAGGAGGACAACAGTGAGTTCGTTCACGGAATTCGGGGCGCTGGTCAAAAACCGGCACAGGCCCAAGGACAAGCCGACGGATACCAAAGTGGCATTGGGATTCCTCGCGCCGTGGCTCATCGGCGCGTTCTTCCTGAGCCTGATCCCGATGCTGTATTCGCTCGCGATCTCGTTCACCAAATACAACATGATCAAGCCGCCGCGGTTCGTCGGCCTCATGAACTACCGGCACATGCTCGCCGATCCAAGGTTTTTGAGCTCGCTTCAGGTGACGCTCACCTACGTGGTCGTCTCCGTGCCGCTGCAGCTGGTCGCCGCCCTCGCCCTCGCGGTGGTGCTCGACCGCGGCATGCGCGGTCTGTCGTTCTACCGCTCCGCCTTCTACCTGCCGTCGATGCTCGGCGGGTCGGTCGCCGTGGCGGTCCTGTGGAAGATGGTGTTCGGCTCCGACGGCCTGTTCAACGCGTTCCTCGGGTTCTTCGGCGTCGACACCTCGATGAGCTGGATCGCCAACCCCGACACCGCCAACTGGACGCTCGTCGCCCTGCACGTCTGGCAGTTCGGCTCGCCGATGGTCATCTTCCTCGCGGGGCTCCGCCAGATCCCGCGCGAGCTGTACGAGGCGGCCAGCGTCGACGGCGCCGGAAAGTGGAGGCAGTTCCGCTCGATCACGCTGCCGATGCTCTCGCCGATCATCTTCTTCAACCTCGTGATGAGCGTCATCAACTCGTTCCAGACGTTCACGCAGGCGTACGTCGTCTCCGGCGGCACCGGCGGACCGTCCGACTCCACGCTCTTCTACACGCTGTACCTCTACCAGCAGGGCTTCGCCTCGCTGCGCATGGGATATGCCTCCGCGCTGGCCTGGATCATGGTGTTGATCGTGGCCGCGCTGACCGGAATCAACTTCGCGCTCTCGAAGTTCTGGGTGCACTACGATGACTGACACGACAAGGACATCCGTCATGACCAACGATATGACATCCGCATACGCCGACCTGGGGCCGGGGGAGGGCATGCGGCCCGACCGCGTCCGCGCGGCCGGACGAGTGATCATCTCCATCATCAAGCAGGTCGTCGTGCTGCTGCTCGCGATCCTCATGCTCTACCCGATCCTGTGGATGATCGCCAGCTCCCTGCGGCCGCAGAACGAGATCTTCACCAACATGGGACTCGTCGTCACCCATCCGCTGTGGGAGAACTACGTCGCCGGGTGGAACGCGCTGAGCCACCCGTTCGGACGGTACGTCCTCAACTCGCTGATCATCGTCGTGTTCGCGATCGTCGGCAACATCCTCACCTGCTCAATGGCCGCCTACGCGTTCGCACGCCTCAACTTCCGGTTCCGCGGCGTCCTGTTCGGCTTCATGCTGCTGATGCTCATGATCCCGATCCACGTGGTCGTCATCCCGCAGTACATCATGTGGAACTCGCTGCACATGATCAACACGTTCGTGCCGCTGATCGTGCCGAAGTTCCTCGCGATGGACGGGTTCTTCACGTTCCTGTTCTACCAGTTCCTGCGCGGGCTGCCGCGCGACCTCGACGAGGCCGCCAAGATCGACGGCGCCGGGCACGCGCGCATCTTCTTCCAGATCCTGCTGCCGCTCATGAAGCCGGCCATCGGCACGTGCGCCGTGTTCACGTTCATCTGGACGTGGAACGACTTCTTCAGCCAGCTGCTGTACCTGACCAAGCCCGACATGTACACCGTGCCGATCGCGCTGCGCACGTTCATCGACTCGCAGTCCCAGTCCAGCTACGGCCCGATGTTCGCGATGAGCGTCGTGAGCCTCATCCCGCTGTTCCTGGTCTTCACGTTCGGTCAGAAGTATCTGGTCCAAGGCATCGCCACCACGGGAGGCAAGTGATGTTCAATCGTATGTGGAGAAGGTATCTGGCCGCGGTGATGGCGGCCGTGGCCCTGTGCGTGTCCGCCGCGTGCGGCAGCTCGGTCGGTGCGTCCGACGTGCCGGTCGTCCCCTCGGACGGCGACGTGACGATCCGTCTCGACTGGTGGGGCGGCGATTCGCGCGTCGAGACGACCGAGAAGGCGGTCGCCGCGTTCGAGAAGCTGCATCCGAACATCCACGTCGACATGGAATACTCCGACTGGACCGGCTACTGGGACAAGCTCGCCGTCCAGTCCGCCGGCGGCAACGCCCCCGATGTCATGCAGATGGACGAGCTCTACCTCGCCTTCTACGGGTCGATGGGATCGCTGCTCGACCTGAACAAGGCGTCGAAGTACCTCGACCTCGACGGCATGGACTCATCGCTCAGGTCGATGGGCGTGGTCGAGGGCAGGCAGGTCGCCGCGCCCGCCACCACCGCCCAGTACGGCGTCATCGTCAACAACGCGGTCCTCAGGGAGCTCGGACTCACCCTGCCCGACACCGACCATTGGACGTGGAGCGAATTCGCCGACTTCGCCGGGCAGGTCACCGAGAAATCCGGCGGGAGGATCATCGGATCGCTCGCCCCGAACAACGGCTACGCCCTGCAGCTGTGGGCCCGACAGCACGGCGATCGGCTGTTCGACGGCAACCGCATCGTCATCCCGCCCGAAACGCTCGCCTCGTTCCTCAAACTGCCCGCCGACTGGGCCGTCGACGGCGTCGAGGGCAGCCGCGAGCGGTGGAGCGAGAACAGTGCCGCCGCGCTCAACGACAGCGACTTCGGCAAGGGACGGCAGGCGATGATGATCACGCAGGCCACGATGATCACGCCGTACGCCCAGGCCGCCGGCACCGACGACATGTCGATCGTGCCGCTGCCGCAGATCGATCCGGGCTCCAGGACCATGTACCTCAAGCCCGGCATGTACTGGTCCGTCTCGTCGCAGTCCCAGCATCCGGCCGAGGCCGCCATGCTCGTCGACTATCTGATCAACGACGGGGGAGCGGGAGCCATCCTCGGCACCGAACGCGGCATCCCCGCCAACGACGGCATCCGCAGGGCGCTCGCGAAGGACGCGACCGGCACCGACCGCAAGGCGCTCGCCTTCATCGACAAGATCCGGCCGACGCTGGGCGACGCACCGTCGATCACCCCCAACGGCGCCTCGGAGCTCGACAAGACCATCATCCGCTACCAGCAGGATGTCGTCTTCGGCAAGCGCTCGGCGATCGACGCGGCACACGCGATGATCGCCGAACTGCAGGAGTCCATCGACTTCGCGTCGTGATCCGGGAACCGTGATCCGGACATGCAACGGGCCCTCACCTCATCATCGAGGGGAGGGCCCGTTGCATGAGTCGGAGCCGCTTACACCCGCGCGCCGTCGTCGAACTCGTCCTCGCGGGTCTCGGTGTGGCCCTTGTGTTGGACGATCAGGCCGCCGGCGCCGATGAGCATGCACAGACCGAATATCGGGCTGAGGATCCACGTCAGGAACGGCAGGAACGCCGAGACGATGATGCCGGCCACGCCGGCGATCAGCATGATCCAGAACACGAGCTTCGACTTCCTCACCGGACCGATGCTCGGGTTCGGGGGAACGAAGTCCTCCCCGGCGTCCAGCACCGTGTCCGCGTCCAGCCAGCTGGAGCCGGTGAAGTCACGCGGGCCGTGCGTCGATCCCGTGCGGGAGAAGGACGACGGGTCGAGGTCGCGCACGTGCAGGAGCATCTCCTTCTCCCTGCGCTCGGCGTGCTTCTCGAAGCGTTTCGCGTTGCGCGAGGAGGCCACGGCGTCGAGGTCGTCCTTGTGTTCGGCCTGGAAGGCGGCCCACGCCTCGTTGAGATTGCCGAGATCCGGTCCCTTCCGCGCGTTTCCGGCGGCTCCGTTGCCGCCCGGCGCGGGGTTTGTGCGCTCGTCACCCGCGTTGGTATTGTTGAGTTCAGTCATACTCACCACTTTAATCTGCCGCGGGTGTTTGCGCGGGGAGGGAAACGCAGTGCTCTACTGGTTCTTCGTCAAGGTCTTCGGTCCCATCGCTCGTCATCGTCTCGGCCCCACCGCCAAGGGGTTGGAGAACATCCCGCGCAAGGGCGGGGCGATCATCGCCGCCAACCATCTCGCGGTCATCGACGATGCGCTCATCCCCATCACGTGCCCGCGCATGGTGCACTTCATGGGCAAGGCCGAGTACTTCGAGGGCAAGGGCCTCAAGGGCAGGTTCAAGAAGTGGTGGTTCACGTCCGTCGGCGTGTTCCCGGTGGACCGTTCCGGCGGCAACAAGTCGCTCGGCGCGCTCGAGCACGCGCGCGAGATCATCGAGGACGGCCATCTGTTCGGCATCCACATCGAGGGCACGCGCAGCCCCGACGGGCGCCTGTACAAGGGACACACCGGCGTGGCGAGACTCGCGCTCGAGACCGGCTGCCCGATCGTGCCGACCGCGCTGATCGGCTCCGACAAGCTCCAGCCCATCGGCACCACGATCCCCGCGAAGGGCAGGACCCAGGTGATCTACGGCAAGCCGATCAAGGTCGAGCGCAAGCCCGCCGACGAGATCACGCACGACGACCTGCGTTCGCTCACCGACCATCTGACCGCCGAGATCCAGAAGCTCAGCGGTCAGGAGTACGTGCCCGAGTACGCGCAGAAGGTCAAGGCCGAGCTCAAGGCCAAGCAGGAGGCCGAGGCCGGGGATCGATAGAAGATACCCTCCCGGCCCGTCGCCCTCGGCATCGCGGGCGCGACGGGCGCGGCAAACGAACGGGGCGGGCCCCGACCGGATCTCATCGCCGGTCGGGGCCCGCCCCGTTCCGTATGCCTCGCGCATCACCGATGGCGACGGGACGTGCCGTACGCCCCGTCGCCGCATCTCACACGACCGTGAGCGTGACGACGGTCTTCTTGCCGCTCGTGTCGCGCACACGCACCTGCTGGCCGGGCTCCGGGTCCTGCAGACGCACCGTGTGCGTCAGGTCGCCGAGCGGCGCGGTCTTCTGCACGTCCAGCCCCAGCGCCTGCAGGGTCTTGGCGGCGTCGTCGTAGGTCTGGCCGCGCACGTCCGGCATCGTCACCATCTCCGGACCCTTCGAGACGACCACGTCGACCGAATCGCCCCAGTGCAGCTGCGCGCCCTTCGTCACGGACGCGGAGATCACGTTGCCCGCCTCGACGGTGTCGCTGTACTGCTCGGTGAAGTTCGACTTGAGCTTCAGATCGTTCAGCGACTGCGCGGCCTCGTCCTTGGAACGGCCGACGATGTCGGGCATCTGCACCGGCATCGGGCCCTTCGACAGGGTCACCGTCACCTCGGCGTTGTGCTTGAGCGTGGTCCCCGGATCGGGGGAGACGCTCAGCGTCACGCCCTCGGGCAGCGTCTCCGAGTACGCGTCCTTCGACTCGTCGTGCTTGACGTTCGTGAATCCGGCCTTCTTGAGCGCGTCCAGCGGCGCCTTGCCGTTCGCCGAGCTCGGGTCGAGGATGTCGGTCGGGATCGTCGCCATCCTCACGCCCTTGGAGACGACCACGTCGAGCGTCTGCGTGTGCCGCTTGCTCACGTGGGCGTCGACCGTGGCGTCCGCGCCGCCGATCTTCGCGGAGATGATCGACCCCGCGGCGACGGTGTCGCTGTACTCCTGCGACGTCTTGTACGGGATGCCCGACACCTTGAGCGTGCTTTCGTACGACTGCCACTTCGCGCCGGCGATCGTGCACGCCTGCCCGTCCGTGCAGCTCACGTCCGCGGGCTTGGGCAGCGCCCAGTAGCTGCCCGGTCCGAGGTAGTACCACCATGCGCCGGCGCCGCCGCCCGCCAACGCGAGCGTCAGCAGGACGGACACGGTGATGATGATCGCCTTCCTCGCGCCCCCGCGGCGCTTGGCCGGTTTCGGCGCGTCCGCCTGCCCGGTGTCGTCCGCCGGGGTCGCGGCGTCGCCGGACGAGGATGCGGCCGGCATCGCCCGCGTCTCGCCGGTGGGGGCCATCGGCGGCATCATCCGGGTCGCGGCGTCGCCGATCGCGACGGTCGGCTGCACTGCGTCGGCCGTAGGCGGCGCGGGGGGAGCGGCGGCGGCCGACGGAGCGGGCGCCAGGGGAACCGGAGGCAGACGGGACGACCGCAGCGTGTTCGCCTCGATGTCGGAGGAGCCGTCCGCCGCGCCGGCCTCGTCCCGGGAACGCTCGGCGGCGGGGGAGCCGATCGCCCCGGGCTCGCCCGGGTTCGTCGCGACGCCGGCGAGCATGGGGCCGGCGGCGACGGGATGCACGTCCTGCCCGGAACCGACCGGCCTGCGGTACTGCCACGCGTCCATCGACAGCGTGCCGCTGATGCGTCGCAGCTCGTCGAGCGCGGCCGCCGCGTTCGCGGGACGCGCCTCGATCGCGCGCGCGGTCAGATGCTCGATGAACTCCGCCACCGCCGGGTCGATGCCCGGGCAGACCACGGACACGGACGGCACGTCCTCGTGCACGTGCTTGAAGACCAGCGTGACCGGATTGTCGGAGATGAACGGCACCTCGCCGGAGAGCATCTCCCACGCCATGATGCCGACCGCGTACAGGTCGCCCTGCGGCGTGGCCTCGTTGCGTTCGATCGTCTCCGGCGGCAGGTACGCGGCCGTGCCCAGCAGCATGCCGGTGGAGGAGAGCGTCGCCTGCGAGGTCGCCTTCGCGAGACCGAAGTCGGTGATCTGCACGCGGCCCCGGTCGTTGAGCATGATGTTCTCCGGCTTGATGTCCCTGTGCACCACGTTCACCCGGTGCGCGGAGGCGAGCCCGTCCAGGGTCTCGGCCACGATGCGCAGCGTCTCGCGCACGGTGAACGTGCCCTGCAGGTTCATCTCGTGACGCAGGTTCACGCCGTGCACGTACTCCATCACCAGGTAGGCGAGACCGTTGAACTCGCCGGTGTCGTACACCTGCACGATGTGCGGGTTGGCGATCTGCGCCGCCGACCGGGCCTCGCGTTTGAACCGTTCGATGAACTGGTCGCGGTGCGGGCCCTGCGCCAGCTGCGTGTGCATGACCTTGATGGCGACCGTGCGCGCCAGACGCTCGTCGCGCGCCTCGTACACCGTGGCCATGCCGCCCTGCGCGATCCTGCGCACGATGCGGTACCGTCCTTCGATCAACTGGCCTTCGGGCGCGTTTGCGGCTTCACTCATAGTGGTTATCGTAGATTCCTCGATGTGCTGGAAATGTCACGGACTACTCTACCGGCCGGCCACGTCCGGGACGAACCGGGCGCACATGGCCGTCAGACGCCCCTCGGCGCCGGCGTCCAGACCTGCGTCGCCGATGGCCGCGCGGGTGGATGCCCACAGCGCCTCGATGCGCGACTTCGAGCGGTCCACGGCCCCGGTGGAGCGGAACAGTCCGATCGCGCGGCGCACATCCTCCTCCGACCGGGCCCCGGCCTCGAACATCGCGACGAGTTCGCCGCGCTCGTCCGGGTCCGCCATGCCGATCGCGTCGGCGAGCAGCACCGTGCGCTTGCCCTCACGGATGTCCCCGCCGACCGGCTTGCCGCTGGTGCGGCTCGAGCCGATCACGTCGATGAGATCGTCCTCCAGCTGGAACGCCAGACCCAGCGGACCGCCGATCGACATCGCGACCCCGCGGGCCCGCTCCGGATCGACCCCGGAGGCGAGCATCGCCAGCTGCAGCGGGGCGATCGTCGTATAGCTGGCCGTCTTCCACCGGAACACGCCCAGCGAGGCCTCGGCCAGCGCCTGCGGATCGAGCAGGGACGCCCGCTCCACCGCCAGATCGAGCACCTGGCCGATCTCCACCTCGCGCTGCATGGTGAGGAACGCGTCCACCAGCGCGGGGGAGTTCGGCAGCCGACCCGCCGCGTCGTTGGCGATGGCCACGCACGCGGTGGCCAGCAGATCGCCGAGCATCAGCCCCAGACCGCGGCCGATGGCCCGGTCCCCGGTCCAATCCTCCAGCGCGCGATGGGCGCTCGGCCTGCCCCGGCGCAGATCGGACTCGTCGATGATGTCGTCATGCACCAGCGCCGCCGTCTGGAACACCTCGATCGCGCACGCCATGTCCACCATCGCATCGCGACGCGCCGGATCCCCGCCGAACGCGTCATAGGCGCACAGCGCGAGCAGCGCGCGCAGACGCTTGCCCCCCTCGCTCGACGACACGCCCTGTGCGACGACCTCGTCCATCATCGCCCGGCACGCGTCCGGCACCCCCTCGCCGGCGGGCACGCCCGAACGGCGGGCCACCAACGCGGCGATACGGGGTTCGATCAGGGAACGGTCAACGTCGATTCTGCACATGCCTCTAAGTTATCCACAATGCGCCGCGAACACAAGAACCCAGTATTTCCAAGGCATCGCGAAGCCCCATCCACAACAGGCGAGGACCTTGGCGCAGGGGACCGGCGGCACCGCATACTGACTGGCGACGGACGTGAAGGGCACGGCCGCATGCAACCACCATCGATCATCAAGGAGGATGACATGAGCGGACACACGAGACGATACGACGACGAGACCCCGATCGCCGGCGGGACGGGACGCCGACGCGCCCGCCGACGGGACGACGCCGAGCGCATGGCGTTCCTGGACTCCATCGAGCCCGCCGACGAGGGACTCATCGAGGAGATGGGCTCCAGACTGCGCGGCGACCGGCGCGAACGCGGACCGGAACGCGCCAACGCGGCGTGGATGGACGGACCGCTCGACGACTGGCTCGACCGGCTCGACGAACACCGCTTCGACCTCGACGAGGACGTCATGGCCGCGCTCGCCGTCGGCATGAACGAGACGCTGTCGATCCGCGACGCGCTGATCCTGTCTATGGTCCTCGACGGCGAGGAGTGCGACCGGGACGTGATGATGGACATCATCGCCCGACCGCACGCCCCCGAGGTGGCGGCGACCGTGCGCGACCTGATGCTCGGCTCCCTCGGGGAGGGACGCCGTCCGGACATGCGCCGCTGCCGAGACGGGATCACGATGCTCAGCGGCATGGGACTGCTGGTTCCCCACCGCATGAGCGCGCAGCCGCTGGCCTCGATCGCCTACATCCTGTGGTGGCTGGACGACCGTCGGGCGCCGCTCTACGCGCTGCGCAGCCTCGAGGCCGACGACACGTGCTCCCTGGCGGCGCTCGTGCTGTCCGCGGCCGACCATGACGTGCATCCGTCCGGCTGTTTCGAGTGCGGCTGACCTCCCCGATACGGTTCATCGGGATCCTCACGTTCATCCGGGAGCCCGACGTCGCGGCCCACGGCGTGCAGTCGTGGGCCGCGCGCCGTTCCCGCGCCCCATCATCCGACGCGGCGGAATCGGCTGCGGGAATAATCGTCCCTATGAGGTGGTTTACTCACATAGTTGACGATTTGCCCTTGCCATAAGTGTGCCCATGTGGTATATGCGGGCCGGGGCGAGGAACGCGAGGAGGAAAGTTTGGCTACTAAGAGCACGACGGCCGGCGACAAGACCGAGGACACGAAGGACGAGACCAAGGCCGCCTCCGCCAAGAAAGCCAGCACCACGCGCAAGACCGCCGCAAGGAAGTCGACCGCGAAGAAGACCGCAGCCGGCAAGACCGCCACGAGGCGCACCAGCCGCAAGAAGACGGAGGAGCCCGTCAAGCCCGCGGACAACGAGAACGAGGAGGCCGTCGACCAGCTCGACGGCGAGGACGGCGACGATCTCGAGGTCGACGACATCGACGACATCGACGAGGATCTCGACGGCGAGGACGTCGACGACCCGGACGCCGAGGACGAGGACGACGCCGACGACGAGTCCGATGAGGACGATGACGACGATGATGATGAGGACGACAAGCCCGAGGTCGTCGAGGAGCCCAAGCAGAAGGGCGCCTTCGTCGTGCGCGACGACGATGACGACGACGAGCCCCGTCGCCGCGGCAAGGCCGGCAACCCCAAGCGCCGCGTGATCACCGCCGGCGCCACCGCCGATCCGGTCAAGGACTACCTCAAGCAGATCGGCCGCGTGAACCTGCTGAACGCCGAGCAGGAGGTCGATCTTTCCGAGCGCATCGAGGCCGGCCTGTACGCCCAGCACCTGCTGGACACCGAGGGCGACAAGATGGACTTCAAGCGCAAGCGCGAGCTCAAGTGGGCCGCGAACGACGGCAAGAAGGCCAAGGACCACCTGCTCGAGGCCAACCTGCGACTCGTGGTCTCCCTTGCCAAGCGCTACACCGGCCGCGGCATGCTCTTCCTCGACCTCATCCAGGAGGGCAACCTCGGTCTGATCCGCGCCGTCGAGAAGTTCGACTGGAAGAAGGGCTTCAAGTTCTCCACGTACGCCACGTGGTGGATCCGTCAGGCCATCACCCGAGCCATGGCCGACCAGGCCCGCACCATCCGCGTGCCCGTGCACATGGTCGAGGTCATCAACAAGCTCTCCCGCGTCCAGCGCCAGATGCTGCAGGATCTGGGCCGCGAGCCCACGCCGGACGAGCTGGCCCGCGAGCTCGACATGCCGGTCGAGAAGGTGCAGGAGGTGCAGAAGTACGGTCGCGAGCCGATCTCGCTGCACACCCCGCTGGGCGAGGACGGCGACTCCGAGTTCGGCGACCTCATCGAGGACACCGACGCCATCGCGCCGTCCGACGCGGTCGCGTTCTCGCTGCTTCAGGAGCAGTTCAAGAGCGTGCTCGAGACGCTCTCCCCGCGCGAGTCCGGCGTCATCAAGATGCGCTACGGCCTCGAGGACGGTCAGCCCAAGACCCTCGACGACATCGGCCGCGTGTACGGCGTGACCCGTGAGCGCATCCGCCAGATCGAGTCGAAGACCATGTCGAAGCTGCGTCACCCGTCCCGTTCGCAGACCCTGCGCGACTTCCTCGATCAGTGAGGCGCGCCGCTCGGCAGCGCGCCTCACGCGAGGAGGGGGAACGGTCCGGTGGACCGTTCCCCGACGGAGCCATCCATATGCCGACATCAGCGGGCATTATCCCGACGCAGGACACACACCAACTAGGAGCTTATGGCGAAGGAAGAATACGGCGCCAAGGACCTCGCCGTCCTTGAGGGCCTCGATGCGGTGCGCAAGCGCCCGGGCATGTACATCGGCACGACCGACAGCCAGGGCCTCATGCACTGCCTGTGGGAGATCATCGACAACTCCGTCGACGAGGCGTTGGCCGGGTTCTGCGACGACATCGTCGTGACCCTGCACACCGACGGCTCCGTCGAGGTCGCGGACAACGGGCGAGGCATCCCCGTCGACAAGGAACCGAAGACCGGGCTGTCGGGCGTGGAGGTCGTGCTGACCAAGCTGCACGCCGGCGCCAAGTTCGGCAACTCGTCCTACAACGCGGTCGGCGGTCTGCACGGCGTCGGCTCGTCCGTGGTCAACGCGCTGAGCTCGAGGCTCGACGTCGAGGTGGACCGCGACGGCCTGACGCACCACATGTCGTTCCACCAGGGCCATCCCGGCGTGTACGCGGACGCGGATCCGGAGCATCCCTCGCCGGACTCGCCGTTCAAGCGCACCCGCAAGAACCGCCCCACCGAGCTTGAGGTCATCGGCAAGGTACCGGCCAAGCGCACCGGCACGCGCATCCGCTACTGGGCCGATCCGGAGATCTTCAACAAGACCGCCGAGTTCTCGTACGAGCAGCTCATCGACCGCGTGCGGCAGACCAGCTTCCTCGTACCGGGCCTGAAGATCACCGTCGTCGACGAGAACGTGCCGGAGACCGGCGACGCGTCCGTCGACGAGATGCTCGAGGTCGACGCGGACGGCATCGTGCCGGCCTCGGAAGTCGCCACGGATACGGCCGGCTCCGATCCCGGGACCGCGGAGTCCGAATCTGACGCCGTCGCGGTCGCCAAGGCCGACGCCGCCGGCCATACGCACGCTCGCGTCGAGGAGTTCCGCCACACCGGCGGCGTGAAGGACTTCGTCGACTTCCTGTCGCACGGCGAACCCGTCTCCGACATCTGGCGCATCCAGGGCGAGGACACCTACGAGGAGGAGACGCAGGCCGTCGGCGAGAACGGCGAACTGCACGCGCAGATGGTCACCCGCACCTGCGGCGTCGACATCGCCCTGCGCTGGGTCAACGGCTACGACACCACGATCCGCAGCTTCGTGAACATCATCGAGACCCCCGGCGGCGGCATGCACGTCGACGGCCTCATGAACTCGGTCACCAAGCAGGTGCGCAAGGCCGTCGAGGCGAGCGCGCGCAAGCTCAAGGTGAACCTCAAGGACTCCAACATGCGCGTCGAGCGCGACGACATCACCGCGGGCCTCGTGGCCGTCGTCACCGTGCGCATCGCCGAGCCGCAGTTCCAGGGGCAGACCAAGGACGTGCTCGGCACCGCGCAGGTCAAGCCGATCGTCACCCGCATGGCGGACAGGCAGTTCGGCGAGATGATCTCCGGCGCCAAGCGCGGCTACAAGGAGCAGTCGGCGCGCGTCCTCGAGAAGATCGTCGGCGAGATGCACGCCCGCGTCCAGTCGCGCAAGGCCAAGGAGGTCACGCGCCGCAAGAACGCGCTCGAATCGGCGTCCATGCCGTCCAAGCTGTCCGACTGCCAGCCGGGCAACGACGACGTGGCCGAGCTGTTCATCGTCGAGGGCGACTCCGCGCTCGGCACCGCCAAGGCGGCCCGCAACTCGAGCTTCCAGGCGCTGCTGCCGATCCGAGGCAAGATCCTCAACGTGCAGAAGGCGTCGATCACGCAGATGCTGTCGAACAAGGAGTGCGCGGCCATCATCCAGGTGGTGGGTGCGGGTTCCGGGCAGAGCTTCGACATCGAGCAGTCGCGCTACCACAAGGTCATCATGATGACCGATGCCGACGTGGACGGCGCGCACATCCGCATCCTGCTGCTCACGCTCTTCTACCGCTACATGCGTCCGCTCATCGAGCACGGCTACGTGTACGCGGCCGTGCCGCCCCTGCACCGCATCGCGCTGGCCGGCTCGCACAAGGGCGAGTACATCTACACGTACTCCGACGACGAGCTCGCCGGCAAGCTGGCCGATCTGGAACGCCGCCGCATCTCCTACAATCCGGACATCCAGCGCTACAAGGGTCTGGGCGAGATGGACGCCGACCAGCTGGCCGACACCACGATGGACCCGCGCACGCGCATGCTGCGCCGCATCCGCATGGAGGACGCCGCCGAGGCGTCCGGCATCTTCAGCCTGCTCATGGGCGACGACGTGCCGCCGCGCAAGGCGTTCATCGTCGAGAACGCGGACGACTTCGACCGCTCCAAGATCGACACCTGATCCCCGGGCTATCCGGCGTCCGTGCCGCACGACGCGTTGGTCGCCGGGCGGCACGGACGCGACTATGCTTGTCGAACGTGAACAGCGAGAGCGAGAAGAACGCAGCATCGAACGACGACATGCCCTCGGGCATCGCGATCGTCGCGGAGGGCGCCGACGGCGTCCCGGCCGCGGACGGCGGCAAGGGGCACGAGCCCAGCGCCGTCACGGAACTCATCCCCGTGGTCCATTCCGAGGCGGAGCCGCAGCCGCCGGCCATTCCGCCCACATCCCCGGTGATCCAGCCGACCGCGCAGCAGGCGCCGGTCGTGGTCGTGGGGGAGTCCCCGGTCGAGGTGCCCGCGGAACCGGCCGCGGCATCGGACGAGACGGCCGATGCCGGGGAGCGCGCCGCGGAGCCCGAGGAGACGCCCGTTCCGGACGACCTCCCGGCGCAGCCCGTGCAGACCGCACAGGCCACGCGCGTACGGCCCCTCGCCTCGACGGGCGTCATCCCGTCGGTCATCCTCGGTCCCGCCGGCCATCCGGTCATGCCCGACGTGGTGTGCGAGCGTCTGATGAGCCTGGGACAGGCCGAGGGCACGGTCGCGGTGGTCGGCTCGATGAACGCCGACTACACGATCACCACGCGCCGCCTGCCCGAGCCCGGCGAGACCGTCAAGGGCGGCGCCCTGAGGATCCTGCCCGGCGGCAAGGGCGCGAACCAGGCCGCCGCGGCCGCGCGTCTGGGCGCGAACGTGTGCATGTACGGCGCCGTCGGCGACGACGCGAACGCCGAATTCCTCCTGAGCAAGCTCGACGACGCCGGCGTGGACACCTCCGAGATCCTGCACACCGAGGGCGCGAGCGGCACCACCGTCATCACCGTCGATGCCGACGGCGAGAACACCATCGTGTATTCGCCCGGCTCGAACGGCAAGGTCAGCGCCGGCTACGTGCAGTCGCACCGCGACGGACTGACCGAGGCGAGCGTGCTCGGCCTGTGCCTCGAAAGCCCGATGACCACCGTCATCGCCGCCGCCGAGGCCGCGCACGCCGACGGGGTGGCCGTCCTGCTCAACGAATCCCCGTTCACTCCGGAACTGCCGCACGAACTCGTCGAGGCGACCGACATCCTGCTGGTCAACGAGCACGAGGCCGCACAGCTGCTCGAGCTCGACCCGCCGGAGGGCGGCGACTGGGGCGAGCTCGACTGGTCCGACGTGGTCGAACGCTTCGCCGACTACGGGTTCGATCAGGCGATCGTCACGCTGGGCGCCGGAGGCTCGATCGTCATCGACGACGGGCGCTGGCACCGCGTGTCCGCCGCGAAGGTCGACGCCGTGGACACCACCGGCTGCGGCGACTCGTTCATGGGCACCGTGCTCGCCGGCCTCGCCGCCGGCTACACGCTGCTCCAGTCCGCGCAGATCGCCTCGTACGTGGCCGCCTTCGCCGCCACCAAGCTCGGCGCGCAGTCGTCCTTCGGCTCCGCGCATGAGGTCGCCGAGTACTTCGCGCCGCCGTTCTGACCGGCGCCGTCCGATGTCCGGACGAGGAATCGCCGGGGTTCTCCGCACGGAGACCCCGGCTTTTCGTTATCCGCGGGCACCCGTACTATGTACGGTCGTACATATCGTGTGACGTCACCCGAAGGAGGGCCGAATGGCAAGCCTGCTGCTCGCCGTGATTTATCTGTCGTTCATCAGCCTGGGACTGCCCGACGCGCTGCTCGGCGCCGCTTGGCCGACGATGAGCCAGGACCTCGGGGCGCCCGTCTCGTGGGCGGGAGGCATCTCGATGACCATCTCCGCGGCGACCATCTGCTCGGCCCTGATGAGCGACCGCATGACCATGCGCTTCGGCGCGGGCCGCGTCACCGCCGCGTCCGTCTCCCTGACGGCCGCGGCGCTCATGGGCTTCTCGTTCGCGCCGAACTACTGGACGCTCGTCGCCCTGGCGGTCCCGTACGGACTCGGCGCCGGCGGCGTCGACGCGGCGCTCAACAACTACGTCGCCATCCACTACGAGAGCCGGCACATGAGCTGGCTGCACTGCATGTGGGGCGTCGGCGCCCTGACCGGACCGTACGTGATGGGCTACGCCCTCTCCGGCGGGCAGGGCTGGCCGTGGGGCTACCGCTACATCGGATTCATCCAGATCGCGCTGACCGCCGTCATCGTCGTGAGCCTGCCGCTGTGGAAGGCGCGAGTCGCGGGGGCGGACTCGGTCGCCTCGGCCGTCGACGACTCCGCAGCCTCCGGCGCCTCGGAACGCAAACCGCTGGGACTGCGCGGCGTGGTCGCCATCCCGGGCGCCCGCGAGATCCTCCTCATGTTCCTGTGCTACTGCGCCATCGAATCGACCTGCATGCTGTGGGGCGCGAGCTACATGGTCATGGGCCACGGCATCGGCAAGGCGTCCGCCGCCAGCTGGATCAGCCTGTTCTTCATCGGCATCACCGTCGGACGCGCGCTGAGCGGATTCCTCACCATGCGCCTCGCCGACCACGAGATGATCCGGCTCGGACAGGCGCTCATCCTCGCCGGCATCGTCGTCATGATGCTGCCGCTGCCGAACCATCTCGGCGTGTTCGCCGGGCTCACGGTCGTCGGCCTCGGCTGCGCGCCCGTCTACCCGTGCATCATCCACTCCACGCCCGCCTACTTCGGCGAGGAGAACTCGCAGGCCATCGTCGGCGTGCAGATGGCGTGCGCGTACATCGGCTCGATGCTCATGCCCCCGCTGTTCGGGCTCATCGCCCAATACGTGACCATCGACCTGTTCCCGTGGTATCTGCTCGTCTTCCTCGCGCTCATGGTGTGGATGCATGAATCGCTGCGCCGCAAGCGCGCGTGATGTCGGGCTCCGCCGCGCCGTCCCCGCGGTGACGGCGCGATGCGTCCCGTGATGGTCCGGTGAAGGTCCGCCGGTGGCGCCGCTGCATCCCGTTTCGCCGTTGCGTATCGAAAAACGATAGGTTATTATCGAATTGCAATCATTTTTCGATATGTTTCGATATGGAGGGCAATATCATGGCAGACATGAACCCCAGCCGGCCGGGCGAGGCGCCCAACGCCGGGGACGCCGCTCGGCGCGGCGAATACCATCCCCTCGCGATCGGCGTGCTCAAAGGGCTGATCGTGCTGTTCGAACTCATCTGCGTGTGGATGCAGTACGGGCTCGTCGTCATGTCCGGCGACATCGCCACGCTCTACCCGGAGACGGCCCCGGCCCGCTGGCCCTACGCCATCGCCGGCGTACTCGGCGTAGCTTGCTTCGAAGCCGCGATGATCCCGCTGTGGGGACTGCTGACGCTGGCGAAACGCCGGGACGTCTTCTCCGGACGTGCGGTGCCCCTGGTCGACGCCATCATCGGATGCGCGGCCGCCGAAGGCGCACTGGTGCTGTTCGTGCTCCTGTTCGGCGAACTCGCCGACTTCCAATACTGCAACCCAGCGGACGGGCAATGCTTCCGGGCGTCGATGACCATGCCCATCGTGGCGGCCGGCTGCGTCGTCGGACTGCTGCTCGTCGCCGCGTTCATCCTCCTCATGCTCGTCATGCGGTCGCTCCTCAAATCGGCCATCGCCCAACGCGACGAGCTCGCGGAGGTGATCTGAATGGCCATCCGCGTCAACCTCGACGTCATGCTCGCCAGGCGCAAGATGGGCGTCAACGAACTCGCCGAACGCATCGACATCACCCCCGCCAACGTGTCCATCCTCAAGAACGGGCGCGCCAAGGCCGTGCGCTTCACCACGCTCGACCGCATCTGCCGCGTCCTCGACTGCCAGCCCGGCGATATCCTCGAATACGTCGACGACCAAGACGCGTGAACGGTGCGCGCGACTCTGGACATGGGGGCAGCCCCCGGTTCGGTATGTCCCCGCCGCCGCACATAATCGAACATATGTGCGAATGTCTGGAGTCGTTCTCGAAACCCACCCGGGAATGGTTCCGCCACGCCTTCGACGCGCCCACCGAGGCGCAGCGCGAGGCCTGGCCCGTCATCCGCTCCGGCGCGAACACGCTCGTCATCGCCCCCACCGGCTCCGGCAAGACCCTGTGCGCCTTCCTGTCCGCCATCGACCGGCTCATGACGGACGACTCCACGGCGCCCCGTCGAGGCAAAACCAAGGGTGTGCGCATCCTCTACATCTCGCCGCTCAAGGCGCTCGCCGTCGACGTCGCCAAAAACCTCGAAGCGCCACTGGACGGCATCTCCCGCGAATGCGAGGCGATGGGACTTCCCGCGCCCACCATCCATGTCGCCACGCGCAGCGGCGACACCACGCCGCGCGAACGCCGCGCCATCGCCACGCATCCGCCGGACATTCTCGTCACCACCCCCGAATCCCTCTACCTCATCCTCACCTCCAAGGCGCGGCGAATCCTCAGAACCGTCGACACCGTCATCGTCGACGAGGTCCACGCGCTCGCCGGCACCAAACGCGGCGCCCACCTCGCGCTGAGCCTCGAACGCCTCGACGACCTTATCACAGGCAAACGGAAACCGGATGATGGGGCGGAGCCGTCGGCAGGGTCGGGAAACGGCCATGAAGGTACGGGCGCGGGGCGTGATGACGAATCGGGAAGGCCGGAATCCTCCGGCATCGGTCCGGTGCAGCGCATCGGCCTGTCCGCCACCGTGAGCCCGCCGGCCGAGGCCGCGCGATTCCTCGGCGGGTCTCGGCCCGTCACCATCGTCGATCCCGGCGAACGACCCGACATGGACCTGAAGGTCGTCGAGCCCCTGAGCGACATGCGCGACCTGCAATCCGCGAACGTCACGCATCGCGCCGGTGGTGTGGACGCCGAACGCCTGACGACGCCCCATATCTCCGGTGTGACTCCGGCCATGCGGCGTCTCGCCGAGCGCAGGGGGCTCGTCGACGGCGGATCCGGAGGCTCCGATGACTCCGGCGGAGCGGGAGCGGGCCGATGGAACGCCGATTCGTCCGCGATCACCAGTGCCGCCGGCGACCGCACGTCAGGGTCGATATGGCCGGTGATCGAGGCGAGCGTGCTCGACGAGATCCTCGCGCACCGCACCACGCTCGTGTTCGTCAACTCGCGCGGACTGGCCGAGAAGCTCACCGCCCGGCTGAACGACCTGTACGCCGAACGGCGGGGGAGCGGCGGTCCAGGTTCGTCCGATGGTTCCGGCTCGTCCGCGTGCTTCGACATTCCCGGGTCGTCCGGCATGTCCGCCGACAAAGGCTCTCCGGAGGGGCGCGAGGGTTTCGCGCGGCACTACGACGCGGTCGTCGGCTCCACCACGATGCTCGTCGGCTCGCACGGCGCGGACGACGTCATCGCGATGGCCCACCACGGCTCCGTCTCCAAGGACCGTCGCAAGCAGATCGAGGAGCGGCTGAAGCGGGGCGAACTCCGGTGCGTGGTCGCGACCAGCAGCCTCGAACTCGGCATCGACATGGGGTCCGTCGACCTCGTCATCCAGATCTCGCCGCCCCTGTCCGTCGCCTCCGGTCTACAGCGCGTGGGTCGCGCCGACCATCGCGTCGGCGGCGTCTCGCACGCCCTGTTCTACCCGTTGACGCGCGAGCAGATCGTCGGCGTCGCCGCCTCCATCGAACGCATGCGCGCGGGCGACATCGAACCGTTGGCCGTGCCGCGCAACCCGCTCGACGTCCTCGCCCAGCAGACCGTGGCCGCTGCCTCGATGGACGACCTCAGACCGGACGACTGGTACGCGACCGTGCGCCGCGCGGCGCCCTTCTCCGGCCTCGACCGGGGCATGTTCGATGGCGTCATGGGCATGATGACCGGCGCGTACGCCACCGAGGACTTCTCCGCGTTTCGCCCGCCCCTCATGTGGAACCGCGAGTCCGACCTCATCTCCGCCCGCCCCGGCGCGCAGCGGCTCGCCGTCACCTCCGGCGGCACCATCCCCGACCGCGGCCTCTACACGGTCGTCCTGCCCGAGGCCGACGTCGGCAGGGGGCAACGCCGCGTCGGCGAACTCGACGAGGAGATGGTCTACGAGTCACGCGTCGGCGACGTCATCACCCTCGGCACATCCACCTGGCAGATCCAGGAGATCACCCGCGACCGCGTCGTCGTCACGCCCGCCCCCGGCCGCACCGCGCGCCTGCCGTTCTGGCACGGCGAGGAATCCGGCCGCGACGCCGGCTTCGGCCGCGCCAAGGGCCGATTCCTACGCGAGGTCGCCGCGGGCCTCAGGCTTCCAGGGAACGACGCCGGCGTTCCGTCCCATTCCGTTTCCCCTCTGGGAGGGGAAACGTCCGCAATGCAGACTGAGAGGAGCCGTCCCGCGCGCCCCGCGGACACCACCCCCACCTTCACTCCGCCCATCCTCCGACGTCTCCACGCCGACGGCCTCGACGGCAACGCCGTCGCCAACCTCGCCCGGCTCCTCGCCGAACAGCGGGCGGCCACCGGCGTCGTCCCCTCCGATGCGACCATCGTCGTCGAACGCTGCCCCGACGAGGAGGGCGACTGGCGCGTCATCATCCACTCGCCGTACGGACGTCGCGTCCACGAACCATGGTCGATGGCCGTCGCCACCCGTCTCCGGCAGCGCTACGGCTTCGATGGACAGGCATACGCGGCCGACGACGGCATCGTCATCCGCATCCCCGACGGCATCGGCGAGATCCCCATCCGCGACCTGCTCCTGTTCGACCCGGACGAGCTCACGCGCATCGTCGAGACCCGGGTGGGGGAGAGCGTCCTGTACGCCGCCCGATTCCGCGAATGCGCCGCGCGCTCCCTGTTCCTGCCGCGCACCGAACCGGGCAGACGCGTGCCCCTGTGGCAGCAGCGTCTGCGCGCCGCCCAACTGCTCAACGCCGCCCGCACGCGGCGCAATTTCCCGCTGCTGCTCGAAACCGCCCGCGAATGCCTCCAGGACGTCTACGACCTCAATGCGCTGCGCAAGCTCATGAACGGGCTCAACGTCGGGACCATCACGCTCAGGGAGACGGCGACGGACACCCCGTCGCCGTTCGCCGAGAACCTGCTGTTCGGCTTCGTCGGCTCGGTCATGTACCAGTACGACGTGCCGCAGGCCGAACGCGGCGTGCGCCTGCTGTCGATGGACCCCGAGGTGCTGGAGAAACTGCTTGGCACGACCGACATGGCCACCGTGCTCGACCCGGCCGTCATCGCGCAGGTCGAGGGGGAGCTCGCCGGACGCACGTTCTGGAACGAACTCGCGCCAGACGACGTGACCGGACGCGTGACCCGCTACGCGAAGACCCACGGACCGTTCACCGCAAGCCGGATGATCGCCGATCTGAAACTCGACGCTGCCGACGTCGTACACGCACTTGACGAACTCGCGCAACACGGCGAACTGCTCTCCGGCCATTTCGTCGACAGGAGTGACGATGCGGTCGACGGTTCGTCCGGCGTCTCGGATACGACGCAATGGCTCCACAAGGACGTGTTCCGCCGCATCCGCGCACGGTCCCTCGCCAAGGCGCGCGAAGCGGTCAAACCTGTCGCCCCGGCCGTATACCAGTCGTTTCTGCTCGACCGGCAGGGAGTCGGCCCGGTCGGCGGTGAACGGTACGAGGGCGCGGACGGGCTGATGCGCGTCATCGAACAGCTCGAAGGCGTCGCACTGCCCGCGGGCGTATGGGAATCATCGGTGTTCCCCGCGCGCGTCGCCGGATACTCGCTCGCGCTGCTCGACGAACTGCTCGCCGGCGGCGAGATCGTATGGGTCGGTTCCAAGACCGGCGACACCAGGGCGAACGAGCCTGGACTCGTCGCCTTCCATCCCGCCGACTCGATGCTGCTGCAGAGGGCGGTGACGGAACCCGGACATCGGACTGTTGTCAATGAAGCCGTCGTGGGAGACGACACGAACGATGGGAACATGTCATCCCGGACGACCATTCCCGAATCCATACTCGCCGTGCTCGCCACGGGAGGCGCCTACCACGCAACGCAGCTCGCCGCGATGACCCGCGAACGGTGGCAGTCCGCGAACGCCGGCCGGCAGGGCGACGCAATCGGGACCAACGGACCCATCGAGACCGTCGACCCGGAAACCGGAGAGATCATCACGATGCCGTCCATGCCGGACGATCGAACACCGCCATGGTCCGACAGCCAGTTCGAGGAGGCCCTGTGGTCGCTGGTATGGCGGGGCGAGGTCACCAACAGCTCGTTCACGCCCGTGCGCGCGCTGTGCGCCGGCTCCGGCAAACGCGCGGTCCGCGTCCCCGCCCGGGCGTCACGCCGCCGCGTCCGCATGCCGATCGTCCGTACCCCGATGACCTTGGGCGGCCTGTGGTCGCTGGTCGGCGATGTGGATCTCGACGGTCCGAAGGAGTCCGATATCACGTCGTCGATACGGCGCAACGGCCCCGATGCCGCCGCCGGTACCGTCCCGATGTCATCGGACACGTTCGACACGGGCACGCCCGTCGATGCCGTCACCCCAGAGCAACGGGCCCTCGAACGGGTGGAGATCCTGCTCGACCGGTACGGCGTCATCGCCCAACCGCTCGTCGACAGGGAGAACATCCCCGGAGGCTTCTCCGCACTGTACCCGCTGCTCAAACGCATGGAGGAACACGGACGCCTCGTCCGTGGCATGTTCGTGCAAGGCTTCGGCGCCGCCCAGTTCGCCGAGAAGGACACCGTCGACGCGCTACGCCGCATGGAACCGGTACGGGACGGTTCGGCCCGCGGCGAGGGCGACGCGGGTGGGACGAAGATACCGGACGCCGATTCGGACATGACCGGAGGGGGAGCCCGTCCGAAGGAATCCACCGTCCCGGAACCATTCCCGGCATCGTCCGCGACGGATGGTGGCCACATGCGCTCGCCGGTGGCTATCAGTGTGCTCGATCCCGCGAACCTGTACGGTTCCGCGATCGCATGGCCGGCCGTGATAAAGGGCGCCGCCAAGCCCGTACGACGTGAAGGCGGCATCGTGGTCTTCGTGGACGGCGAACCCCGCATCTACGCCGCTCCGAAATCCAAACGTCTAACGGTGTTCGATCGTAAACGGTCCGCAACACGCAGGACGGATGCCGGGGATGGTAAGCCCGTTTTGTCTCCGGCATCCTCGCCGGATCCATCGGCATCGCCGGCATCGGCTGGAGTGATGCGGGATGGTGACGTTTCCCGCCTGCGTCCCGCGTTCGCCGAACTGGCCTATGTGATGCGTCGCGGAGGGCCCGGCACAACCACTTTTGCCGACATCAACGGCGAGCCCCTGAACGGGCGCAGCCCCTATGCGCGCGTTCTCCACCAGTCGGGCTTCACCCCCGTTCCCCAAGGCATGCGACTCTACTGAAGGTGGCGTGTACCCGTGTCATGGCGCCGAGAAGCCGTGGGGCATAACACGGGCATTCGCGGATGTGTGGCGTGGGCGAGTTGGATGGGGGACTTATGCCTACCGGAAACTGATGCCGCCCTTGTGGCCGGTGGCCTTGAACGGCATCGCGCGCCTGACGGCATTGGACCGGACGGCATTCGCGAACTCTCGTTTCGGATCGTTCGCCGGCAGACCGCCGTTGCGCTTCGGCTGAGGCCAGCCACGGGACTTCGATGGGGCACCGGTCGAGGTCGGCGTCGTGTCGGACGTGGACGACTGGCCATGCGTCTTCGTCATGATGTGGTTCCTTTCACGTCACATACGTGCGTTTCCAGGCCGTACGCGACGTCGCTCTCGCGTCAGACGATCGACGGGCGCGTGTCGATCGTGCAGACCACGCCCGTCTCCTGACGCACCCATTCGACGGCCTGCAACGCGGCGATGTTCCACAACGCATGCGGGATGCCGCCCAGATCGGGTTGGTCGGCCCAGAACGTGATATCGTCGGCGAACGCGGTGACGACCGTGTCCTCATCGGCCGGCGTGATCATGCGGTGGAGCCGTTGCGCAAGCGTCGCGACGAACTCGTTCGCCGCCGCCAACGTGTCGATGATGTGCTGGTCGGCGGTCACCGGCGGTCCCACGATCTCCCACGATTCGACGTCGGAGGCGTCCCACTGCGCCGACTCGCCGTCGATCTTCCGCTCGATGGTCACGAACAGCCTCGCGAACTCGCTCGACGTCAATCCCGTGACGCGCCGCCGCGTCTCCAATTCGATCGGTGTCATGGCCGGCCCCTTCCGTGTGGATGCTACGAGGGTTTCCTCATGGATTATCGCACGGATCCTACAGGCTCGGACATCCGCAGTCCGGAGGAACGACGGATACTGCAGAATCGGACGTGTAGGGCGGGGCCGTGGCCGCGCAAACGTCCGATTCTACAGATTCGGATGTTTGCGGCCCCGTTTCCGTTCCGAAAACGTCCGATCCTGTAGGCTCGGCCGTCGGGTAGCTCATCCGTCGACCGCACGCAGTGTGTTCGGATAGCGACGACGCACGGAAGCCGCGGTATACAGCAACGCGATCATGCCGAATGCAATCAACGTGACCAGCTGCCAGAGGGAGGAAAGCCTCAAACCAAGCACGATGAACACGGTCATCGGAATCGCCGCGACGAACGTCACCATCGAGAACGAACCGGCCGTGGCCGCATGCGTGGCGAGCAGCATCTGCACGGTGGCGAACGCGAGCACCGCGGGGCCGGCGATCGCGCCGATGGCCCCTAACACCACGAAAAGGACAGGGCCGGAACCGGCATGCGCCAACCCCGCCCAGAGGAGATACGCGAACAGCGAACCCGTCATGACCTCCGCGAGCAGCATCGGCAGCAGACTCTTGCCCAGACAGTAGCCAAGCATGGACCGTCCCGACCCGCGGTAGTTCTCCAACGTGCCGTCCGCGAGCAACGTGGCGCCCATATCCATCGTGGTGGCGTTGGAGAACAACGTGTACGCCGACAGCAATGCGGCGACATAGCCGTACCAGGGGCCGAGCGACTCCAGCACCGGCAGCGCCTCGAACGAATCGGCACCCCGCGGATCCGAGCCCGCGAGCACCGCCAGTACGACCGGGATGAACAGACAGGCCACGACGACCGCGGCCACGCACAGACGGCTCCTGCGCCACAACAGCCAATCACGATACAGCAATGCCTTCATGATGATGCTCCTTACCGGTATGAAGTTCAGACGGTGGCGGGTTCCGTCCCCTTGACGGCGGTGACGCCGAGACCGAAATCGACGTGGCCGCGCTCGCGGCCGAGCGTGGCGGCCCGCTTGAAGGCGTCAATGTCGGGGAAATCGGCGAGCATGACGTCCTTGACCAAGTGCCTGTCGTCGAGGATGACGACGCGGTCGACGACCTGCCAGCAGTAGTCGAGATCGTGCGTGATGGTCAGGATCGTGCGGCCGTCCGCCTTGAGCTGCCTCATCAGGTCGATGAGCAGCTGGCGGGTGATCGGGTCGACCGCGTTGGTCGGCTCGTCGAGCAGGATGAGCTTGGGGTCGAAGAGCATGCCCGCCACGATGCCGGCGCGCTTGCGAAGCCCGGACGAGAGATCCCCGACCTTCTTGTCGAGATGGTCCTGAAGTTCGAACGCCCTGACCATCGGCAGGTCGCCCAGGTGCTTCAAATCGATCGGATGCGGGTCATCGCGCGTGGCGTACAGCATCGCGCGGAACCTCAGGTTCTCGCGCACGGTCATGTTCGCGGAGAGGTTGCCCGAATCGGTGAGCTGGAACACCTCGCGCATCGAATGGAACACGTCGGCGTTGATCGCGGCCGAGCCGTGCCGCGGTCGCAACAGTCCCGTGATGACACCGAACAGGGTGGTCTTGCCCACGCCGTTGTAGCCGAGGATGCCGAGCGACTGTCCTGTCGGCACGTTGAGGTCGATGTGCTCGAGCACGGGCTTGTTGCGGCGATAACCGAACGTCATATCCGTGACGCGGACGGCGGTCGGGGCGGAGGGGATGTGCGCCGCGGAGACGGCGTCGGATGCGGTGGAGACCGGAGTGGGAACGGGGTCAAGCGTGGTTGCGGTCATGGTCATTGCCTTTCCTTTGATGAGTGTCGACCACAGGGTCATCACCAGCGCGGCGGTCGTCGGGATGAACGCCGTCGCCAAGCCTTGGGAGCTCGTGATGAAGGGACGCAGGGCGGAGGCGGACAGGTACGAGACCGCCGTCAGTGCCAGCGACAGCATGGTGATCGGGACGAGTGCGTAGACGAGCTGCGCGGCGAGATACCGGCTTAAGGGGCGTCCGCACGCCCTGACCGATGGGATGACGCCGTTGGTGAGGTCGTCGCGGATTGCGTCCAACGACATCGTGGGCGCCAGGCACATGGCGAGCGCGATCACGGCGAACCGGTATACGACGTTCGCCGTCGTCGCACCCATGCCCGTGACCGGGATGAGCGCGACGAGCAGTGTCGACATGATGACGCCGACAACGGCGACGACCAGCATCGCGGTGTTGTGCCTCAACTGCATGAGGTCCTTATAGAGAATCGCTGTCATGATGTGCCTCGAGGAGTGATGGTGATGAGCCGGATGAGAATTGGATGGTGGGTCGAATCCGTTTTCGGGCAGGCTCACGCCCGGATGGTGATGTGTGTCGGCTTTCGCCGGTGGGAATCGGCTCGCGAAGCGGGCCGGGATGGTCCGTACGGGGAAGTGATGGTGTGATTCGTCTCCGGTCGGAGACGGTGTGGTTGCGGACGGTTGCCCGACCGGCTTTACTGTCCCGAGACGATGCGTTTGAGCGCCGCGACGTGCGAGCGGAACGCGGCCTCGCCCTCGGGGGTGAGTCTGACCCATGTGACCTTGTACGCCCTGCCTCCGCCGTCGGCCTTCTTATCGAGCGTCACGTAGCCGTGCTCGGCGAGGGTCTTCAGATGCTTGGAGCAGACGGCGTCGCTCACGCCGATGGTGTCGCGCAGCATGTCGAACCGGACGGTGCCGTACGTGTCGAGCAGTCCGCATATCCGTAGTCGCACCGGCGCGTGGATCACCTCGTTGAAGACGGGTTCCGGATCATTCGAGGCCATGGGACGTCTCCGTTTCGTGTGCTCCGTGCGTCCCTTGCGGCGAGTCCGGCGTATCCGGCGAGTCCGATGCATCGTGTGGCGCGTCCGGGGCCAGCGGGGTGGTGATGATCCGCGTGTACTCCTCGGTCTGCCGGCGGCAGAGCCATGCCGGAACGAGCCCGCATATCGGCGCGAGCACGACGACCGGCCACCACGGCGCGCAGAGGGCGCCGATCAGCGCCATCATCACGGGTACGACGACCACGCATGCGAGATAGGCGGTGAAGATCCGACGGTATCGCCCGTCCCTCAGAAGGCGCTTGTCGGGCCAGAACTGCCTGCCGTTCCACATTCCGATGCCGCTGTGCTTCTGACCGTACGCCAGCAGTGCGGCGGACAGCGTGACGAGCAGCACAGCGCCGCCGATGTAGAGCCAGTACTCGGTCCAGGTGAACGCAGCGTGCCCGCCCAGCACGGTCCAGCCCAGAAGCCAGTAGGCGACGGCGTTGATGGCCATGATGACGCCCATGAGCGCCGCGCTCCACGTCGCCATCGTCGCGGTGATGAGCCGGTCGTTGACCGCCCTGCGGTCCGTGTCCAGCGCGTGCAGCGATTCGAGCGCGTCCAGAACGTCCGGTGTGTTTGTCGCGTCGGCCGTGTCGGACGTTCTGGACGTGTCGGTCGTATCGGACGCGGTGTGCGGAACGTCGTCGCCGCGCATCGCGGCGTGCTCCGCGCCCTCCCCGGAGCAGTCGTCGCGGTCGTCGTCGGGTGCGTTGCCCGTCGGGCCGGATGATATGGCCTCGCGGCGGATGTCGTCCGTCATGATGATGCCCCCTCTCGGAACGAAACCTCTTTCCGTTGTGGAAAATACTATCACTTTCCACAACGGAAACAAGTTTCATGCCGCCGCGCTCCCATCACGGCCGCTGGACGGTCGCTGGACGGCGCTCCCGCCATATCCGTTCGGTTCGTCGGAGCCGGCCGTCCGGTGAAGGGGCGAGACGGGTCCGGCCCGACGAACCATCGGCGGGAATCGAGGTCAGTAGAGCTCTTCGAAGATCTTGCGCACGCGGGCCGCGTCGAGCGGCACGTAGTTGTTGCGCATGAGACGCGCCTGCGTGGTCATCACCCGTTCCGTGAACTCGGGCAGGTCCTCGCGGGTCACGCCGTACTCGTGCAGCGCCTTCTTCGGCAACAGACGGTTGATGAGGTTCTCCAACTCGTCGTACACGACCGTCACGTCGCAGCCGAGAAGCCCCGCGAGCACGCCGTTGAGCTTCGCGATCTCGCCATCCGGCTTGATCTCCATGTAGTTGCGCAGCACGCCGGTGAACATCGCGTAGTTCGATTCGCCGTGCGGCACATGGTACTTGCCGCCCAGCTGGTAGCTCAGCGCATGCACGGCCGCGCAGCCGCCCGTGTCGAAGCTGATGCCTGCGTAGTCGGAGGCGATGAGGAAGTCGGTCATCAGCTCGTTGCGCCTCACGCGCCGCTTCTCGGCGTCGCCGTCCGGGCCTCCGGCCTCGACGATGGCCTGATATCCGCCCACGATCATGCGCATCGCCTCATAGCCGAACAGGCGCGTGTACGGAGTCGCGTTCGGCGAGAGCGTGGACTCGACCGAATGGACGAGCGCGTCGAGCGAGCTGGTCATGAACACGTGGTCGGGCAGTCCGTACAGCAGTTCGGGGATGAGCACCGCATGGTCGGCGAACATCTCTGGGCCGGCGATGCCCGCCTTGCAGCCGAGGCGCGTGCGGTTGATCGCCGCGATCTCCGTGACCTCGCTGCCCGTGCCGCACGTGGTGGGGACGAGTACGAGCCCCACCGTGCGCTTGAAGTCGGGCAGATGGTCGATGACCTCGTCGATCGACGCGCCGCCGGCCACCGCCACGATCTTCGACATGTCCATCACGGCGCCTCCGCCGATCGCGACGATGCGGTCGTAGTCGAACGCCTTCGCGTCCGCGATGATCGCGTCGATCATCACGTCGGTCGGCTCCTGGTTGCCGTACTTGTCGACGAGCAGCACGTTCGCGCCGTTGAGATACGGCTTGAGGAACGCGTCGTGGATCATGCCGATGGTGACGACCAGATCGCGCGGGCCGAGCCCGAACTCCTCGGCGAACTCCTTGACCGTGTCGAACTGGTGGATGTCCTTCGGTCCTACGGTGAGCATCTTCATGATGGCGGCTGCCTCCCTTGCGTTCCGGATGTCGTGTGATGCGCGGATTGCTCCGTTGGCGCGTGATGGTAGCCCCGCGACGTATCGGCCATGTTGCCTTGGGGCGCATGTCGCCGTATCCGGATGCCGTCGCGGGCATGGCCATGGACATGGCACGGGCCTCGAGCGTTACGGTGCGAGTGGAGGGGTGCGGAGGGACGGACGGGCTACAGCACGCGGTATTGGCCGTCGCGCTTGGTCATGATGAGGCCGGCGTTGCGCAGTTTGCGGTCGAGGGATTCGACGCCGCGGCGCACCAGTCCCTCCTGCGTGAAGTACGAGCCGCCTGCGGCGTGCTGGAGCTCGTCGAGACCGACGAACCGGCCGCTCGCGCGCACCAGCGTCTCGAGGATGTCGTATTCGAGGCGGGAGAGCGGCATCGCGTTGCGCGTGCTCGCGAAGTACGCCTTGCGGTTCTTGAGGTCCAGCGTCAGGTCCCCGCGGATGAGCATCGTCCCCATGCCGGCGCCGGACGACTCGCGCGCCAGCATCTCCACATAGGAGAGCAGTTCGGTGTCCGAGAACGGCAGCCTGAGCGTCGCTTCCGGTGTCGCGGGGAAGTCCGGAGTCAGAGACGCGGAGCCGCTGGTGGACGTGCCATTCCGACGCAGTGATGTGGCGGCGAGCAGCAGCGTGCGTACCGACGGCTGTGCCGCCTTCGCGGCCGCGACCAGCCCCGGCGCGTCGACGACCGCGATGTCGAACGGGGCGGACTCCTCGTCGAATACCGCCGTTACGGCCTTTGCGGCCGGACCGTCCGCCGCCATGTCCTTCGGCTCGATTGCCGTGACCTCGTACCGCGCGTTGTTGAGCGCGCCCTGGATCGCATGGGACAACGCCATGTTCCGCACCGCCACCAGAAGTCTCATAATCGCCTCCCGCCTACCAGTGTAGTATCCATGCGTCGGGTCGCCGGATGGCTCGGGCTCAATCCGTAAGCGCGACGTTCGGCTGCGGACGCCGGGCGGGTTTCCATTGTTTCCCGAACAATGGTGGGAAATCGTGCGCGAAGCCAGCCAGTACGACGCGCGATAATCACCGTAATTCGCATCCAGTGCCGCGTATGGACCGGTTTCGTACCGTACACTGGAAGCGGGCATGGGGAATCCCGTGGCCGTGAAGGGCGATGAAAGGCGGTCGGCGATGGTGCTGGACCTCAATATCAAGCAGAAGGGACTCATGGGGGAGAACTCCGTGGTCACGGACGAATACGGCGTCGTACGCTACGTCGTGCGCGGCAACGTCGGCATCATGTCCAGCACGTTCCGCATCTTCGCAGGGGAGGACGACTCCGCCCCCGAGGTGGCGGTGGTCCAACGCAGGCAGTCGGGCCTCGCGCCGAAGCTCACCATCACGATCGATGGTCGCGAGGCCACGTCGATCGTCGCGAAGACTACGTTCTTCACCAAGCGGTATCTCATGGAGGGCGTCGGTCTCGAGGCGAAGGGCGACTGGTTGAACTCCGACCTCACTGTCACGCGCGACGGCGAGACGGTCGCCCGTGCGCGGCAGCGGTTCCTTTCGGCCTACGACCGCGAGGTGAGCGTGCTCGACGAGTCGGTCGCCACGATCGTCGTCGCCCTGCTCGTCGCCATCGGCGCCGTCGACAACGACGAAACCGCCATCATGGCCGCCGCCGCGCTGTGACGTGGCGACTTGAGCCGGGGAAATTCGTTCTCTGAGATTGCAGTGAGCGGATTTCCCGAGAGGCTCAGATGTTCTGGGGTTTACGGACGCCGTAACGTCGGCGTGCGGCCTCGGCGGTCACGCCGAGCGCCCTGCCGATGGTGTTCCACGACTGCCCATGCTCGCGGCTGGCCTCGACCGTGCGTTCGATCTCGCGGTCGAGCGCGTGCCGCTGGTAGTTCAGCCGGCGCAGCTCGCGCGAGGGATCATAGCGCGGATCCTTCGTTGGGTCGCCCGGCGAAGGCGCGTCCTTGGCCTCCATCTCGGCCGCGATTTCATAGCCGTACGCGGCCAGTGCCTCCTGTTCGGCCTTGGGGAGATCCTCGAATCTCATTGCAGTCCTTCCTTTTGCAGGTATCGTTTCCGGGCCTTCATCGCATGCACGATCAGCTCCACGTCGTACCCAGCCCTCGACGCGGTGCCGATTTCGTACCACACCGCCCCGGAGACCCCAGGGCCCACGTACATGTACGTGGGCGGGTCGCGATCGTAGTTGATGTCCACCGGTCCCCGCGCCTCGCGCCAGGCGTGCAGGATGTCGTTTTCGGATACCCCGTGCTTGAGCGCCGACGGCAGGATCAACGGCTCGTCGTCCTCGTTCTCGAATCTCACAACACAAGTATACTTGACAACATATGTTGCCGTCAAACATTGTCAACAATCGTGCGCCCCCGTACGGCCGGAAGGTACAGATTCCGTGGGGGGGGGGGGGGTACGGCGATCTCCTGGCCGTTTCGTGTCGCCATACGGGAAAACGGCGGAATTTCAATGATTTTCGGGGCTGACTGCCGTACTTCCGTATACGGTA
Source organism: Bifidobacterium santillanense (assembly GCF_018555385.1). GTDB lineage: Bacteria > Actinomycetota > Actinomycetes > Actinomycetales > Bifidobacteriaceae > Bifidobacterium > Bifidobacterium santillanense. The sequence continues at coordinate 374,085 of NZ_JAFEJS010000001.1, read as the reverse complement.
TCAACCGTTTTCCGCGTACGATGGCGCGATATCGCATCCCTCGTACGCGGAATCATGCGGTTTCCCCATACGAGGGATGCGATGGCTGCAACGCCGCGTGCCGCGACGGTGCCCGACCCTCCATGAAGACTCCGGCTAGCCGATGATCGCGATCGGGGCGGCGAGGTCCACGCCGGAGCCGTCGCGGCGCATGTCGGGCTTCGGTAGTTCGACCGGGGCTCCCGAATCGGTCGAGGCCCTGAGCGGGTAGAGACCCACCCACGCGAAGATCAGCGTGTTCTGGCCCTTGAGGAAGCGCTGCGAGCGTACGCCGCCGGTCGCGCGTCCCTTGGTCGGGTACATCTCCAACGGGGTCACCTTCGCCGATCCGTTCTCGGTGCCGGGCAGGGCGTCCTCGTCGCCGGCGACGGTGAGCACCACCGCGCCGGACGCCGCTGTCAGCCCGTTCTCGCCCTCCTCGTACGTCCATGCGACCTTGCCGGCCGGAATCACGGCGAACGCCGCCACGTGCGCGCCCTCGGCCAGACGGATGCCGGCCATGCCGCCGGCCGTGCGGCCCTGCGGACGCACGTTCCTCGCCTCGAACGTGAGCAGCGAGGAATCGGAGGAGACGAAGACCAGACGGTCCTCGTCCGCGGCCGGCGCGGCGGACAGCACCGTATCCCCGTCCTTGAGGTCGATGACGGGCCATGAATCCATCGTCGTCGGAGCCTCGCGGTTCCAGCGCTTGATGACGCCGTTGCGCGTGCCGATTGCCAGCGACGGCAGCTCGCCGCCCTCCTCCGCCGGAGCCATCGCGATCGCCGAGACCACATGCTCGCCGGGGATCGGGTCGGTCGACTCGGTCATGCCGATCAGCTCGTCGGCCTTCACCCCGCCCGTCACGCTCAGCGTCTCGGACGGAGGCAGCGCGGGCAGATCCGCCACGTGCGCGAGCACCAGACGGCCCGCGGAGGTGATGAGCGCGTACGTGGCGCGCGTGGACGTGGCGAAGATCGTCGTGATCTGGTCGTCCTTCACGCGTCTGTCGGAGGCGGAGCGCGACTTGTACACGTCCATCGCCGACGGCGTGGTGCGCGCGATGAGCCCGGTCGCGCCCATCATCACCACGCACGGCTCGTCGCCGATCTGCAGCGCGGCCGCGGCGGCCTCGTCCTCGCCGGCTCTCCTTGCGGCGTTCGCGGCGGCCACGTCGGCCTGCACGGACGTGAGGTTCGTCGCCGCGCGGGCGGCCTCCAACGCCGCATGCGACAGCCCGGAGTCGTCGCCCTTGGCGACGACCGGCACGAGCGAGCCGTCCGGGCTCTCGTCCAGCAGCACGGTTCGACGCTGCGTGCCGTACTGCTGGACGGTCCTGTCCATCTCGTCGACGACCACGCGGTCCAGCTCCTCGGCCGAGGCGAGGATGCGTTCCAGCTCCGCGATGCGCTGCTTCAGGTCGTCGCGCTCGGCCTCGAGCTCGATGCGGCTCATGCGGGTCAGCCTGCGCAGACGCAGGTCCAGGATGTACTGCGCCTGGATGTCGTCCAGATCGAACACGGCCATCAGCCGGCTCTTGGCCGCGTCGGCGTCGTCGGAGGAGCGGATCACCTGGATGACCTCGTCGATGTCGACCATCGCGAGCAGCAGGCCTTCGACCAGGTGCAGACGCTCCAGCGCCTTCCTGCGGCGGAACTCGCTGCGGCGGCGCACCACCACGCGACGGTGCTCGATCCACACGTCGAGCAGCTCCTTGAGACCCATCGTGTGCGGGCGGCCGTCGACCAGCGCCACATTGTTGATGGTGAAGTTGTCCTGCAGAGGGGTGTGGCGGAACAGCTGCGCGAGCACCGCGTCCGGATCGTAGCCCGTCTTGATCTCGATGACGATGCGCGTGCCGTTGTGACGGTCGGTCAGGTCGATCGCGCCGGTGATGCCCTCCAGCTTGCGCGACTTGACGCCCTCGGAGATGCGCTCCAGCACGCGTTCGGGGCCCACCATGTACGGCAGCTCCGTCACGACGATCGCCTTCTTGCGTGCCGTCACGTTCTCGATGTGCGTCTTCGAACGCGTGGTGAGCGTGCCGCGGCCCGTCTCGTACGCCTCGCGGATGCCGTCGCGGCCGATGACGATGCCGCCGCCCGGCCAGTCCGGTCCCGGCACGTAGCGCATGAGCTCCTCGAGCGTCGCGTCCGGATGGGCCATGAGGTGCTTGGCGGCCGCGACCACCTCGCCGAGGTTGTGCGTGGCCATGTTCGTCGCCATGCCCACGGCGATGCCCGAGCCGCCGTTGACCAGCAGGTTCGGGATCGCGGACGGCAGCACCGTCGGCTCCTTGAGTTTGTTGTCGTAGTTCGGCGTGAAGTCGACCGTGTCCTCGTCGATGTCCGCGTTCATCGCGAGGGCCGCGGGCCCCAGACGGGCCTCGGTGTATCGCGAGGCGGCCGGGCCGTCGTCGAGCGAACCGAAGTTGCCGTGGCCGTCGACCAGCGGCAGCCTCATCGCGAACGGCTGGGCGAGACGCACCATCGCCTCGTAGATCGCCGAATCGCCGTGCGGGTGCAGCTTGCCCATCACCTCGCCGACCACGCGGGCCGACTTCATGTACGGACGGTCCGGAGTGAGGTTCATCTGGCCCATCTGGTAGATGATGCGGCGCTGCACCGGCTTGAGGCCGTCGCGCGCGTCCGGCAGGGCTCGCGCGTAGATCACCGAATACGCGTATTCGAGGAACGACTTGCTCATCTCCTCGTTCAACGGCGTTTCGACGATATGCTCCTTGACCGTGCGCGGATCATATGCCGAGGTGGTGTTCCTGCGATGCGATGCCATATATGCGGACTCCTTGGAAAAATCAGACCCGCACCATAGTAACAGCAGCGCTGCCGGCACCGGGGCGACGGTCTCCCGCATACCGGGAAGTCGACGCGCGACGATTACTATGGGCCGTATGAGTGTGGACGTACCGGAGATGAACGAATTGCTGCGACTGGTCCCGACCGCGGAATACGGGGACCGGACGCCGGAGGGGCGTGTGGGGGAGCGCCCGGCCGGGTCCCCGCAGACGCGCGGGGGAGCGCTGCACCTGTCCTCCGTGCTGCCGGCCGTGTCCGCCGCGATCGGGCATCCGGTCGCCACTCGCGTCCACGTCGATCCGAAGGCGCTGCAGCGCGCGCTTGGCCTGCCGGACGCGCGGTCCGCGATCGTCGTGCTGGTGGACGGCCTCGGCTACTGGAACCTCAACATGCGTCTCGGCCACGCGCCCTATCTGCGCGCCCTGATGCGGGAGACGACCAACCAGCGGCCGATCTCCACCTGCGCGCCCAGCACCACCGTGGCCGCGATGGGCGTGTTCGGCACCGGCACCTGCCCCGGCCTGACCGGCATGGCCGGATACACGCAGCTCGATCCCGGGAGCGGGAGGATCGTCCAGCTGATCCAGTTCAAGGACCCGCTGCTGCCGAAGGCCGAAAGCGACAAGGCCGGTCCCGTCGTCGACCCGCACGACCTGCAGCGCGAGCCGACCGTATTCGAGCGGCTCGCCGCCATGGACGTGAGCGTCACGAGTTCGGGACTGGCGAAGTTCAGGAGCTCGCCGCTGACCGAGGCGGCGTTGCGCGGGGCGCACTACGTGCCCAACGTCACCCCGAACGACCGCGTGCGCGCAGCCGCTGCCGCCGCGCGAGAACCGGGCCTGTCCTATCTGTACATTCGCGACGCCGACAAGGTCGGCCATGCCGACGGATGGGATTCCGAACAGTGGGTCGGCATGTTCGAGCGCATCGACGCCCAGCTGTCGTTGCTGCGCCGCGAGGCCCCGAAGGGCACGCTGATCGTCATCGTCGCCGACCATGGTATGGTCACCACCGATCCGGCCGAGCGCATCGACATCGCCGAGGAGCCGCTCCTGTCGCGCGGCGTGAGGCTGGTCGGCGGCGAGCCGCGTGCGCTCATGCTCTACGTCGACGACGACGCGAGCCCGGACGACGTGGCCGGCCGATGGCGCGAACGGTTGGGGGAGCGGGCGCTGGTGCGCACGAAGGCCGAGGCCATCGCCGACGGCCTGTTCGGGCCGGTGGATCCGCGCGTCGAGCCGATGCTCGGCGACGTCGTCGTGCAGGCCGCCGGGGCGGTCACGCTGGTCGATTCGCGCATCCAATCCGACAAGGCCACGCGGCTGCCCAGCGTGCATGGTTCGCAGACCATGCTGGAGATGGACATCCCCTGCCTCGTCGACATGGCGTGAGCGTGCCGGTCCGTCGGGCGGGTCACTCCCCGAACAGGATCTGATCCCAGCTCGGGATCGCGGACCGCCGCGTGCGGTGCTTTCTGACCGTCTGATCGCCGTCGGCGTTGGGGGCGGCGGGATTGGCGGAGTTGCGCGCGGCGTTGGCCCGATCCTCGTCGGTCGGATCGGGGACCGGAGGCAGATCGCCGCTGGCGCCGTCCGCGGGAGCGGCGGCCGGCGCCGTGGTCTCCGCGGGCCGGATCGCCGGGATGTCTCCCATCGTGGACGACGGCGTCTCGTTCGGAACGCCGGAGTCCGTGCCCGAGGCGGGGCCTTCGGCCGGCGCGATCGGCGCGGCCGAGACCGCGGGTGCGGCCGGCGCCACGCCGGAGAAGTCCACATTGCGGACATCCTGTTCGCCCTCGGCATCGGTCTTCGCGGACGGGAAATCCATGTCCCCGGAGGTCTGCCCGCCGGACGGGGCCATACCCTCCTCGATGATCGGCGTCAGATCGCCCCGGCGCCCGTCCGTGTCGCCGAGGCCGAGGTTCTGCTCGCCCAGCAGCTTCTTGGCAGCCGGGTTCAGGCACACCACGGTGTTGTCGTGCATGTCCCACGTCCATTCGGCGCGCACCTTGCGCCCCGAGGCGAGGAACGTGGCGCAGATGTGCCACGGCTCGTGTCCGCGGCGGGTGGCCTGCCAGACGAGCGTGTTGCGGTCGACGCGCGCCAGCGACATCGTCATGTAGATGAGGTCCTCCACCGTGCGCACGCGGCTCTCCTTCGGCGCGGGGACGCGCTTGAACTGCTCGATCGCGTACTGCTTCTCCATCTGCACCGACGCGGAGAAGCGGCGCACCAGCGCCTGGTCGAGACCGTAGCGCTCCGCGACCTGGGCGGGATCCGCACCGGCGCGGATCAGCTGCTGGATCTTGGAGATGGGCAGGGCGTCGTTCGCGCGCGGCTGACGCAGTCTGCGCGACTCCATGCGGATCTGCTTCGCCGCGAGCACCGCACGCTCCAGCGCGTCGTCGACCGTGACGACGAACCGTTCACCACCCGCTTCGAACACCAGGTCGCCCGCATCGGAAACATGGTCGAGACGGGCCCCCCTCGGCGAATTCTCAGGCATGCGCGCACCACTTTCTGTAAAACTTGGTTACTTCTTCAAGTATGCCCCACGTGTCGAACTTTACGAGTATTTCAAATCGTGTATTCTATGCCGAGTAAACACAGCTGGTCATTATGTTCGCGCCTCCCACGGGGCGCGGCGCAAGGACGGAAGGATAGCGATGGCTCAGGATTATGATTCCCCCCGCAACAAGGACGAGGACGAGGAATCGCTGCAGGCTCTGGGAAAGAGCTCTCAGAACTCTTCGAGCGACATCGACGACGACGAGAACGCCATTGCCGAGGACTACGAGCTGCCGGGCGCGGACCTGAGCAACGAGGACTCCTCCGTGACGGTCATCCCGATGCAGGGCGACGAGTTCATCTGCTCCGAATGCTTCCTGGTCAAGCACCGCAGCCAGCTCGCCTACATGACCGACGACGGCCAGCCCGTGTGCCAGGAGTGCGCCGCCTGATATGACCTTCGACCCCGCATACAACGAACCGGAGAACACCGAGGTTCTCGTCAAGGCGGTCAATCCCGGTCAGCCGGCCGAGCTTGCGCGGCTGTTCTACGCGCACGCGGGAGACGCCGGTGCCGATCTGAGGGCCGCGGAGGCGTTCGATCTCAAGCCCTTCGAACGTGCGCTGGTGCCCACGGGAGTGGCCATCGCCCTGCCCAACGGATACGTGGGCCTCGTCCATCCCCGCAGTGGACTGGCGGTCAAGCAGGGCGTCACCGTGCTCAACGCGCCCGGCACCATCGATGCCGGATACCGCGGCGAGATCAAGGTGCCGCTGATCAATCTCGATCCGGAACGCACAGCGCACTTCGAGGTGGGCGACCGCATAGCGCAGCTGGTCATCCAGCGCTACGTCGAGGCGAGATTCGTTCCCGCCGAAAGCCTTCCCGGCTCCGATCGCGCGGAACGTGGATTCGGTTCCACCGGCGTGGCCTGAGACGCGTTAGGATAGAGAGCCAGAGAACGAACCGAGGGAGGTGGCCATGGCAGGCGATGATATGGAATTCGATTCCGCACGCAAGCTTGGGTGCGAGGTCAGCACGGATCCGATCAACCCGCTGCTGCCGATCATGCAGGCATGCCGCGTCCACCATCCCGGCGAGGATCTGACCATCCTCGAACGCGCCTACCGCCGCGCGGTCATCCAGCATTCGGCGCAGCGGCGCAAGTCCGGCGAGCCGTACATCATCCATCCGCTGGCCGTCGCGCAGATCCTCGCCGACCTCGGCATGGGTCCGCTCGTCGTCGCCGCCGGTCTGCTGCACGACACTGTGGAGGACACCGACTACACGCTCGACCAGTGCCGGTCCGAATTCGGCGACACGGTCACCGGGCTCGTGGACGGCGTCACCAAGCTGAGCAAGATGGAGTACGGCGACTCGGCCCAGGCCGAGACCATCCGCAAGATGGTCGTCGCGATGAGCCGCGACGTGCGCGTGCTCGTCGTCAAGCTCGCCGACCGCGTGCACAACGCGCGCACGTGGCGCTACGTGAAGACCTCCAGCGCTGTCAAGAAGGCGCACGAGACGCTCGACGTCTATGCGCCGCTGGCCAACCGACTCGGCATGAACGCCATCAAGACCGAGCTCGAGGAGCTGAGCTTCAAGGTCATCTACCCGAAGATCTACAACGAGATCGTCGTGCTCGTGGCCCGTCGCGCCGGCCAGCGGGACGTCTACCTCAAGCAGATCCTGGCCGAGATCAACGAGGACCTCGACGCCCAGCACATCAAGGCGTACGTCACCGGACGCCCGAAGGACTACTTCTCCATCTACCAGAAGATGATCGTGCGCGGCCACGATTTCGCCAACATCTACGATCTGGTGGGCGTGCGCATCATCGTCGATTCGATCCAGGACTGCTATGCGGCGCTCGGAGCCGTGCATGCGCGGTGGAACCCGGTCCCCGGCCGGTTCAAGGACTACATCGCCATGCCGAAGCTCAACATGTACCAGTCGCTGCACACCACGGTGGTCGGCCCCGGCGGCAAGCCCGTCGAGATCCAGATCCGCACGTGGGACATGCACCGCCGCGCCGAATTCGGCATCGCCGCGCACTGGAAGTACAAGGAGAACGGTCAGGCGGGCCGCGCGCTGAGCTCGCCCGACAAGTCCGATCGCAAGCGCGAGGGCTCCGAGAGCCAGGAGCTCAGCGAGGCCGACAACCTCAAGTGGATCCAGCAGCTCGCCGACTGGACCAGCGAGACCCCGGACTCCAACGAGTTCCTCGGCTCCCTCAAGGAGGATCTCGGCTCGGCCGAGGTGTACGTGTTCACCCCGAAGGGCAAGATCATCTCCCTGCCGGCCGCCGCCACGCCGATCGACTTCGCGTACGCCGTGCACACCGAGGTGGGCCATCGCACGATGGGCGCCCGCGTCAACGGGCGTCTCGTGCCGCTCGACACCAAGCTGGAGAACGGCGACACCGTCGAGATCCTCACCTCCAAGTCCGACACCGCCGGCCCGTCGCGCGACTGGCTGAGCTTCGCCAAGAGCCCGAAGGCCCGCAACAAGATCCGTCAGTGGTTCTCCAAGGAGCGCCGCTCCGAGGCCATCGAGGAGGGGCGCGACGAACTGACGCGCGCCATGCGCAAGCGCAGTCTGCCGATCAACACGCTGCTCACCCCCGAGGCGCTGGTCGGCGTCGCCGACGAACTCAACTTCCCGAACGTGGACGGCCTGTTCGCCGCCATCGGCGACGGCCAGATCTCCACGCAGAACGTCATCTCCCATCTGGTCAAGGACGCTGGCGCCGACGAGGTCGACGAGGAGATCGAGCAGGAGGTCCTGCCGCTCAAGCCGGTCGAGAACCGTCAGAAGGTCAACAGCTCGTCCGGCGTGTCCGTCAAGGGCGTGGGCGATGTGTGGGTCAAGCTGGCCCGCTGCTGCATGCCGGTGCCCGGCGACAAGATCATCGGCTTCATCACGCGCAATCAGGGCGTGTCCGTGCACCGTACCGACTGCCAGAACATGATCGATCTGGAGAAGCGGCAGTCCGAACGCGTCGTCGAGGTGGAGTGGACCAGCACCAAGGGCGTGTTCATGGTCAAGATCCAGGTCGAGGCGCTGGACCGCCGCAACCTGCTGTCCGACGTGACGCGCGTGCTCTCCGACCACGGCGTGAACATCATCTCCGGCTCGATCTCCACGGGCTCCGACCGCGTGGCCACCAGCCAGTTCAGCTTCGAGATGGCCGATCCGCAGCACCTCAACACGCTGCTCGCCGCCGTGCGCAAGATCGACGGCGTGTTCGACGTCTACCGCATCACCGGCGCCAAGGACTCCGCCGAACCGCGTCTGCGCAAGATGAAGTAGGATTTCGGGACGGATATGACAAGTGCGGCTCCCCTCGAAGGAGGGGAGCCGCACTTGTCATATCGTTGTCGAGGTCGGCCCGGCGGTTACTCCGCCACGTCGACGGACAGGATCACGGCCGGCTCGGTCGGACGGTCCATGCGGTCGGTCGGCAGCGCCTCGAGCTTGTCGACCACGGCCTTGGACTCGTCGTCCGCGACCTCGCCGAAGATCGTGTGGTGACCGTCGAGCCACGGCGTCGGCACGGTCGTGATGAAGAACTGGGAGCCGTTGGTGCCGTGGATCTTGCCGTCCATGCCGCGGCGCAGACCGGCGTTCGCCATGGCCAGCAGGTAGGGGCGGTCGAACTTCAGGGACGGATCGATCTCGTCGTCGAAGTCGTAGCCGGGGCCGCCGGTGCCGTTGCCCAGCGGGCAGCCGCCCTGGATCATGAAGTCCTTGATGATGCGGTGGAAGGTCAGGCCGTTGTAGAACTTCTCGTGGGAGGGCGCTCCGGTGTACGGATCCTTCCACTCCTTCTCGCCGGTGGCGAGGCCGAGGAAGTTCTTCACCGTCTCCGGGGCCTTGTCGTCGAACAGGTTGATCGTGATGTCACCTTCGGAGGTGTGCATGATGATAGTGCTCATAGGGCACCAGTCTAACGCAAAGGAAAGGGGACGGTCCACGACGTGTGGAATCCGTCCCCGATGTGCGCCCGCGGATGGGTGGCTCAGCGCGCGTGATGGTCGATACGCGCCGCGAACCAGTCGCCGAACGACTGGATGACCTGCACGAGCACGACGGACAGGATCACGGCGACGAGCATCACGTCGTACTGGTAGCGCTGGTAGCCGTAGCGGATGGCGATGTCGCCGAGACCGCCCGCGCCGACCGTGCCGGCCATGGCCGAGTATCCGAACAGGTTGATGAACGTGATGGCCGCGCCGCGCACCAGCGAGGGCAGGCTCTCGAACAGCAGCACCTTGGTGACGATCTGCCAGTTGCTCGCGCCGAAGCTCTGCGCCGCCTCGATGAGGCCGCCGTCCACGTCGGCCAGCGACTGTTCGACCACGCGCGCCACGAACGGCGCCGCGGAGATGACCAGCGGCACCATCGCGCCCTGCACGCCGAGCGACGTGCCGACCAGCAGACGGGTGAACGGGATGATCGCGACCAGCAGGATGATGAACGGGATCGAACGGCCGATGTTCACGATCCAGCCGAGCACCGTGTTGAGCGGACGGTTCGGCAGGATGGACTTGGGGCCGGTGATGGTCAGCAGCACGCCCAGCGGCACGCCGATCACGTAGGCGAGCAGCGTCGACACCGTGGTCATGATGAGGGTGTCGCGCGTGCCCTCGAGCAGCAGTTCGCCGTAGTCGGCGATGAATTGCGAAACGATCTGTCCCATGGTCAGCGGCCCTTCTTCTCGTTCTCGGCGCGTTCGACGGTCTCCTCGTCGCGTCCGTTCTGTTCGTTCGCGCTGGCGATCAGCGCCTTGAGGATGTCGCTCTGCGGGTTCGCGAACAGCTCGGCGGTCTCGCCGACCTCGACGATGTTGCCGCCGTCGATCATCGCCACGCGGTCGCAGATGTTGCGCGCCACGGACAGCGAGTGCGTGATGATCACCAGGGTCACGCCGAGCTCGCGGTTGATGCGGCGCAGCAGATCGAGGATCTGCACGGTGGTGGTCGAGTCGAGGGCGCTCGTCGCCTCGTCGCACAGCATGATCTTCGGCTCGTTCGCCAGGGCGCGCGCGATGGCGACGCGCTGCTGCTGGCCGCCGGACAGCTGGCTGGGGTAGCGGTCCTCGAAGCCCTCGAGGCCCACCAGACGCAGCAGGCGCCTGCCGCGTTCGATGCGCTGCGCCTTGGGGCGGTGCGCGAGTTCGAGCGGGAAGGTCACGTTGCGCAGCACCGTGCGCTGCTGGAACAGGTTGAAGTCCTGGAAGATCATGCCGATCTTCGTGCGCAGCTCGGCGAGGTCGCGGCCGGAGACGTGCGAGACGTCCGCGCCGTCGATGATCACCTTGCCCTCGGTGGGGCGCTCGAGCAGGTTGATGGTGCGCACCAGCGTCGACTTGCCGGCGCCGGAGGATCCGAGGAAGCCGAACACCTCGCCGTCCTCGATGGTCAGATTGATGTCGTGCAGCACCTCGTGCGCGTCCGCGCCGGTGCCGTAGCTCTTCTTCAGATGGTCGAATTGGATCATGTGATTGTCCTTGTCGTGGAAAACACGGCGATGCCGCACGCACGGGCGAGAAGAATCGGGACCCGTGCCGTGCGGCATCGTATCGGAAGGTGTGGAGTGCGCGGGGCGCGCCGATCAGAAGACCGGGACCACGGCGCCCTTGTAGTTGTCGTTGATGTAGTCGCGCACCTCGCTGGAAGTCAGGGCCTTCTTGAGCTCCTTGGTCTTGGCGGTGTTCTCGTTGCCCTTCTTGACCACGAGGATGTTGGCGTAGGTCTTGGCGGCCAGGCCGTCGGCCTTCTCGGTCTCGAGCGCGTCCTTGGTCGGGTCGAAGCCGGCCTGGATCGCGTAGTTGCCGTTAAGGGCGGCGATGTCCACGTCCTTGATGACGGTCGGGACCACGGCGGCCTCGAGCTCCTTGAACTGCAGGTTCTTCGGGTTGGAGGAGATGTCCTTCGGAGTGGCGTTGATGTCCTCGGGGTCCTTGAGCTCGATCAGGCCGGCGTCCTGCAGCAGCAGGAGGGCGCGGGCCTCGTTGGTGGCGTCGTTCGGCACGGCGACGGTCGCGCCATCGGCGAGGTCCTTGAGCGAGGAGGTCTTGCCCGGGTACAGGCCGAACGGCTCGAAGTGGACGGCCTCGACGGACACCAGGTGGGTGCCCTTCTCCTTGTTGAAGTTGTCGAGGTAGGGCTTGTGCTGGAAGTAGTTGGCGTCGACCTCGCCGTCCTCGGTGGCGGTGTTCGGCTGGACGTAGTCGGTGAACTCCTTGACCTCCAGCTTGTAGCCGTCCTTCTCCAGCAGGGGCTTGACGGCCTTGTTGAGGATCTCGGCGTGCGGGGTCGGGCTGGCGGCCACGGTGATGGTCTTGTCGTCCTCCGAGCTGGTGGCGGTGGAGGCGTTGCCGCATCCGGCCAGGCCGAAGGTCGTCAGGGTGACGGCCGCGATGACGGCGGCCGCGGTCTTGGTGAAACGCATGATCTCTTCCTCTCTCAGTGCGTGTTCGCGTGAATCGACGATGGACCGTGCCGCCCGCGATGCGTCGGCATGCCGGTCCCAACGATTCGCCACTATACAAAACCCCGAGGGGGAACCGCGCGGCATGGTAATCGACGTTGCTTATAGGGTGTTATCGGCGTTGTTGCGACACGCCCGGCATAGGGCTGGGAGGACGCCGGGAAACGCCCCGTCCCGGCCTGCGCCGGGCGTCCGCGGTCAGTCGAGAACGCCGAAGTGCCGCAGTGCGTTCATCACGCCGTCGTGGTCCACGTCGTCGGTCACCCAGTCCGCGGCGCGCTTCGGCTCGTCGGTGGCGTTGCCCATGGCCACGCCGATCCCCGCGAACTCGAGCATCGTGACGTCGTTGCCGCCGTCGCCGAAGGCCATGACCTCGTCGCGCGTCCACCCGTAGCGGTCCATGAAGCGGCGCATGCCGACGGGCTTGCCGCCGTCGGCCGGGATCAGGTCGACGAAGTCGGGGTGCCACCGCACGCCCTGCACGTTGCGGCACAGCGAGACGATCTCGTCCTGTTCGGTCTGGCCGATGTACGGGCTGACCTGGAACGTCTCGTGCGTCGCGGGACGCGTGTGCGGGTCGTCGATGAAGACCTCGGGCGCCGTCTTGCCGAGCTGACGCCACGTGGCGCGCATCGCCTCGGTCACCTGGTTGAAGTACACGTAGTCGGACTCGCAGTAGTTCGCCACGATGTCCGGATGGGCGTCCAGCCACGCGGTGATCGTGCGCACGTCGTCATCTCCGAGCGGCTCCTTGGCGAGGAACCCCTGCGGATCGCAGCAGTACTGGCCGTTGAGGCCGACGATGCCGTCGAACTCGACCGGGATCATGTCGAGCACGACCGTCATGTGGCTCGGCGCGCGCCCCGAGCAGATGAACACCTTGATCCCCTTGGCCTGCAGCCGGTGCAGCGCCTCGATCGTGGAATCCGGGACGACGTGCGTGACGAAGCTCGTCAGCGTGCCGTCGATGTCGAAGAACACGCCCTTGATGTCGGCGCTGACGGCGGATGCGGCGTCGGCGATGGTCATGCTGTTCCCGTCCTTTCCTGTATATTCCGGACTTTCCGGTCTTCCCGGACCGTACGGATCTCCGTATCTCACCCAACCAGTGTAGGGTCACCGGCCGGGCGACACCCATCGCCGATTGCGGCATCCTCGCGACGAGTATCGGAATGATGCGCGACTCGGACACGGTCCCGCGGCATAATACGGACTATGACCGAGCATATCGAGTTGGATTCCAACCTCATCGCCATCCGCCACTACCTGCACGCCCACCCCGAGCGCAGCTTCAAGGAGTTCGACACCAGCATCTATCTGGCCGACCAGCTGCGTGCGCACGGCGTCGAGATCCTCGACAACCCGTTGGAGACCGGCGTCGTCGGACTCATCCGCGGCGAGGCGGGGCCGGGCCCCCGCGTCGGCCTGCGCGCCGACATCGACGGCCTGCCCATCGTCGAGGACACCGGTCTCGACTTCGCGTCCGTCAACGCCGGCGTCATGCACGGCTGCGGCCACGACCTGCACATGACCGGCCTGCTGGGCGCCGCCTTCTGGCTCGCCGACCACCGCGACCGCTTCGCCGGATCGATCAAGATCCTCTTCCAGCCGAGCGAGGAGACCGGACGCGGCGCCCGCGCGATGATCGACGCCGGTCTGCTTGACGACGTCGACGCGGTCATCGGCACGCACAACAACCCCAACTACGCGCCCGGCGAGATCGCCGTCGGCACGACCCCGATGATGGCCGGCTGCGTGCGCTTCCAGGTCACGCTGCACGCCGACGGCACGCACGCCGGATACCCGCACAAGGGCACCGGACCCATCGAGGCGATGGCGAGCATGGTGCTCGAGCTGCAGACCATCGTCAGCCGCAACATCTCCGCCCTCAACCCGCTGGTGCTCTCCATCACCGAGGTGCACGGCGGGCGCGTGTGGAACGTCGTGCCCGCCGAGGCCGGCTTCCAGGGCACCGTGCGCTACTTCCACAAGGAGGACAGCCTGCTCGCCGAACGCCGTTTCAAGGCGATCGTCGGGCACACCGCCGAGGCGTTCGGCATCTCCGCCGACGTGGAATGGGACGACTTCCAGGACCCGGTCGTCTCCGACGCCGCCCTCGTGGCGAAGGTCGCCGACGACGTGCGCGACTACGCCCGGCTCGAGCCGATCCGCCCGTCGATGGCGGGGGAGGACTTCTGCGAATTCGCCGAGGTGACCCGCTCCGTGTTCGCGTTCATCGGCTCGAACGGCGAACCGGGGTGCCCCGACTGGCACAGCCCGCACTTCGTCGGCCTCGACGCCTCGCTGCCGACGTTCGTGAACTTCTACGTCAACGCGGCGCTCCGCGTCGGCCGCGAACTCGCCTGACGCGCGGAAGGGCATAGGATAGGAACATGACCCAGATTCGTTTCGCACTCGCCCAGATCGACACCTGCGTCGGCGCGCTCGACGCCAACGCCGCCAAGGTGCTCGACTACGCACGCCGGGCCGACGCCGGCCACGCCCAGGTCGTCGTCTTCCCCGAGATGACCCTGACCGGATACCCGATCGAGGACCTCGCCCTGCGCCGCACCTTCCGCCGGGCCGCATGGGACAAGGCTAACGAGCTGGCCGCCGGCCTCAAGAGGGAGGGACTCGGCGACCTGTACGTCGTGGTCGGCACCGTCGGCACCGACCACGCCACCGACAAGCCCTACAACCGTCTGGTCGTCCTGCACGACGGCGTGGTGTGGGCCGGATACGACAAGCACTTCCTGCCCAACTACGGCGTGTTCGACGAGTTCCGCATCTTCAAGGCGGGCGACCGCTCCGTCGTGCTCGACGTGGACGGCGCACGCCTCGGCGTCGCCATCTGCGAGGACATCTGGCAGGACGGCGGCCCGGTCGCCGAACTCGCCGGCCGCGACATCGACGCGCTCGTCACCATCAACGGCTCCCCGTACGAGGAGGGCAAGACCGACGTCCGCCTCGATCTGGCCAAGCGCCGCGCGGCCGAGGTGGAGGCCCCGCTGATCTACCTGAACCAGGTCGGCGGCCAGGACGACCTCGTCTTCGACGGCGGCAGCTTCGTCGTCGACGCCGACGGCACCCTGCTGGCTCGCGCCCCGATGTTCATGGAGGATCTGTCCTTCTGGACGCTCGACACCACCACGGTCCATCAGGCCAAGGCCGAGGTCGCGCCCGCGCTCGACCCGGACGAGGAGGTGTACACCGCCTGCGTGCTCGGTCTCAAGGACTACATGGCCAAGAACCGCTTCACCGGCGTGACGCTGGGGCTCTCCGGCGGCATCGACTCGGCGCTGGTCGCCGCGATGGCCGCGGACGCCGTCGGCGGCGAGAACGTGCACGGCATCTCCATGCCCTCGATGTACTCCTCCGACGGTTCCAAGGACGACGCCGCCGACCTGGCCGCCAACATCGGCGCCCACTACGACGTCCAGCCCATCGAACCGCTGTTCACCGCGTTCCAGAGCCAGCTCGACCTCGACGGCGTGGCCGCCGAGAACCTGCAGGCCCGCATCCGCGGCGTCATCGTCATGGCCTACTCCAACTCCAAGGGACTGCTCGCCGTGGCCACCGGCAACAAATCCGAGCTGGCCTGCGGCTACTCGACGATCTACGGCGACGCCGTCGGCGGATACGCGCCGATCAAGGACCTGCTCAAGACGCGCGTGTGGGAGCTGTCCCGCTGGCGCAACAGGGCCGCGGCCGCCGGCGTCGGCATCGGCGGACTCAGGATCGTGGGCAACGAGGCCGGCGCCCCCGGCACGCCGCTCAAGGACGGCGTGATGATCCCCGTCGCCTCCATCGAGAAGGCGCCGAGCGCCGAGCTGCGCCCCGGGCAGAAGGACTCCGACTCGCTGCCGGAATACGAGCTGCTGGACAAGGTCCTCGCCGCGTACATCGAACACGCGCACGGCCGCGCCGACCTGCTCGCCGACGGCTTCGACGAGCGGACGGTGGACACCGTGATGAGGCTGGTGGACCGCGCCGAATGGAAGCGTCGCCAGTACCCGCTCGGTCCCAAGGTCACGGCGCTCGCGTTCGGACGCGACCGCCGACTGCCGATCACCAACGCGTTCCGCGAATAGCGAACGGGAAACGAACCATACGCCCGGATTCATCATCCGGGCGTATCCATATGTAATAGCCGTATGGCCGTGGCCGCGCATGCGGCGGACGATGGACAGGGAAAGGACGAAGACGATGGCAGACCAGGGCAAGCAGTGGTACTTCAACATCCGCACGGGGGAGCCAGAACTGGGGCCCAAGTCCCCGATCGAACAGCGCATGGGACCGTACCGCAGCCGCGAGGACGCGCTCGACGCGTGGAGGATCTTCCAGGAGCGCGAGACCCTGTGGAAGGAGCAGGACCGGCGGTGGAATCTCGGCTGGGACGCTCCCGCGAGGTCCGCGAAGCCGGAGGAAGACGGGCCTGTGAACGATAACAGAATGTGAGATATCTCACGCGCATTTTGTGCGAACCCCCAGTGAACAGCGGCTAGACTGGGAACCAACGACGACGAAGGTGCGTCGGAACGAACAACACCAAGGAGTGGTTATGACAGCTGTTGAATCTGCTGCACTTACCCAGGAAGAGCTCGACGCCAAGGCGTGGGACGGCTTCGAAGGCGGCAACTGGCAGAAGGACATCGACGTTCGCGACTTCATCCAGAAGAACTACACCCCGTACGAGGGCGACGAGAGCTTCCTCGCCCCGGCCACCGAGAAGACCAAGCACCTGTGGAAGTACCTCGACGACAACTACCTGGCCGTCGAGCGCAAGCAGCGCGTCTACGACGTCGACACCCACACCCCGGCGGGCATCGACGCCTTCCCGGCGGGCTACATCGACTCCCCGGAGGTCGACAACGTCATCGTGGGTCTCCAGACCGACGTCCCCTGCAAGCGCGCGATGATGCCGAACGGCGGCTGGCGCATGGTCGAGCAGGCCATCAAGGAGGCCGGCAAGGAGCCGGATCCGGAGATCAAGAAGATCTTCACCAAGTACCGCAAGACCCACAACGACGGCGTCTTCGGCGTGTACACCAAGCAGATCAAGGTCGCCCGCCACAACAAGATCCTCACCGGTCTGCCGGACGCCTACGGCCGCGGCCGCATCATCGGCGACTACCGCCGTGTGGCCCTGTACGGCGTCAACAAGCTGATCGCCTTCAAGAAGCGCGACAAGGACTCCGTGCCGTACCGCAACGACTTCACCGAGCCGGAGATCGAGCACTGGATCCGCTTCCGCGAGGAGCACGACGAGCAGATCAAGGCCCTCAAGCAGCTGATCAACCTCGGCAACGAGTACGGCCTCGACCTGACCCGTCCGGCCCAGACCGCCCAGGAGGCCGTGCAGTGGACCTACATGGGCTACCTCGCCTCCATCAAGTCCCAGGACGGCGCCGCCATGTCCTTCGGCCGCAACTCCGCCTTCCTCGACTGCTACATCCAGCGCGACCTCGAAGCCGGCAAGATCACCGAGACCGACGCCCAGGAGCTCATCGACAACATCGTCATGAAGCTGCGCATCGTGCGCTTCCTGCGCACCAAGGACTACGACGCGATCTTCTCCGGCGACCCGTACTGGGCGACCTGGTCCGACGCCGGCTTCGGCGACGACGGCCGTCCGCTGGTCACCAAGACCTCGTTCCGTCTGCTCAACACCCTGACCCTCGAGCACCTCGGACCCGGCCCGGAGCCGAACATCACCATCTTCTGGGATCCGAAGCTGCCGGAAGGCTATAAGCGCTTCTGCGCCAAGATCTCCATCGACACCTCGGCCATCCAGTACGAGTCCGACAAGGAGATCCGCGGCCACTGGGGCGACGACGCGGCCATCGCCTGCTGCGTGTCCCCGATGCGCGTCGGCAAGCAGATGCAGTTCTTCGCGGCCCGCGTGAACTCCGCCAAGGCGCTGCTCTACGCGATCAACGGCGGCCGTGACGAGATGACCGGCATGCAGGTCATCGACAAGGGCGTGATCGACCCGATCACCCCGGAGGCCGACGGCTCCCTGGACTACGAGAAGGTCAAGAACAACTACGAGAAGGCTCTCGAGTGGCTGTCCGAGACCTACGTCATGGCCCTGAACATCATCCACTACATGCACGATAAGTACGCGTACGAGTCCATCGAGATGGCCCTGCACGACAAGGAGGTGTACCGCACCCTGGGTTGCGGCATGTCCGGTCTGTCCATCGCCGCCGACTCCCTCGCCGCGATCAAGTACGCCAAGGTGTACCCGATCACCAACGCCGAGGCCAAGAACCTCGAGGGCCACGAGTACGAGTACGTCGAGGGCGCCGACGACGATCTGGTCGTGGGCTACCGCACCGAGGGCGAGTTCCCGATCTACGGCAACGACGACGACCGCGCCGACGACATCGCCAAGTGGGTCGTCTCCACGGTCATGGGCCAGGTCAAGCGCCTGCCGGTCTACCGCGGCGCCGTCCCGACCCAGTCCATCCTGACGATCACCTCCAACGTGGAGTACGGCAAGAACACCGGTTCCTTCCCGTCCGGCCACAAGAAGGGCACCCCGTACGCCCCGGGCGCCAACCCGGAGAACGGCATGGACTCCCACGGCATGCTGCCGTCCATGTTCTCCGTCGGCAAGATCGACTACAACGACGCGCTGGACGGCATCTCGCTGACCAACACCATCACCCCCGACGGCCTCGGCCGCGACGAGGAGGAGCGCATCGGCAACCTGGTCGGCATCCTCGACGCCGGCAACGGCCACGGCCTCTACCACGCGAACATCAACGTCCTGCGCAAGGAGACCATGGAGGACGCCGTCGAGCACCCGGAGAAGTACCCGCACCTGACCGTGCGCGTCTCCGGCTACGCGGTGAACTTCGTCAAGCTCACCAAGGAGCAGCAGCTCGACGTCATCTCCCGTACCTTCCACCAGGGCGCCGTCACCGACTGATCCGTCGGACGGACGCGACCGCGTGAAACGGTAGCACGATGAAGGGGTGGGATTCGTCCCACCCCTTCCCTTTGCCCCATCCATCCGCACACACCCCGCATCACGTTTTTGGAACAGGAGGACAACGATGCCCGAAACCCAGTTCCGCACCACCACGCGCCATATGCTGCGCGAATCCAAGTCGTACGCGTCCCAGACCCTCATGGGCGGCCTGTCCGGATTCGAGTCCCCGATCGGGCTCGACCGCAGGGACCGCATCGCCGCGCTCAAATCCGGCGACATCGGCTTCGTCCACTCCTGGGACATCAACACGTCCGTCGACGGTCCGGGCACCCGCATGACCGTCTTCATGTCCGGCTGCCCGCTGCGCTGCCAGTACTGCCAGAACCCCGATACCTGGAAGATGCGCGACGGCAAGCCCGTCTACCTCGATGCGATGATCAAGAAGGTCGATCGCTACAAGGACCTCTTCAAGGCCACCCACGGCGGCATCACGTTCTCCGGCGGCGAGTCGATGATGCAGCCGGCGTTCGTCTCCCGCGTGTTCCACGCGGCCAAGGAGATGGGCGTGCACACCTGTCTCGACACCTCGGGCTTCCTCAACACCAACTACACCGACGAGATGCTCGAGGACATCGACCTGTGCCTGCTCGACGTCAAGTCCGGCGACGAGGAGACCTACCACAAGGTCACCGGCGGCGTGCTCCAGCCCACCATCGACTTCGGCCGCAGACTCGCACGGGCCGGCAAGAAGATCTGGGTGCGCTTCGTGCTCGTGCCCGGTCTGACCGACTCCGAGGAGAACGTCGAGAAGGTGGCCGAGATCTGCGAGAGCTTCGGCGACGCCGTCGAGCACATCGACGTCCTCGGCTTCCATCAGCTCGGACGCCCCAAATGGCATGAGCTGCGCATCCCGTATCCGCTGGAGAACCAGAAGGGGCCGAACGCCGCCACGCGCGAACGCGTCGCCAACCAGTTCAAGGACCACGGCTTCACCGTCTATTAATTCACGTGTCGATACCACGAAACCAGGCGCGCGCACGTACGCTGGAGACATGGCCGACATCTATGCGTTTCCCACCGGCGTGAATCCGCATCACGCCGCGCGCGACGCCGCGCCGGATCTGCCGGGGCGGCCCGTCGGCGTGCCGGACGCCGTGTGGGATGCGGTCGAGTCGGTGCGCGCCATGCGCCGTCTGGACGACGTGCGCTACCGGGAGATCCCCGTGCCCTCCACTCTGGCCGACTTCGGCATCGGCGTGGAGCTCGAATCGGGATCGCGCGGGGGGACGACGGGGTTCCCCTATGACGGCGATCCGTTCCCGGCCGTCGCCACCGGCTGGATCATGTTGCTCTACTCCAACGACATCCGTCCCGACTGGGGGTCGCGCTGGCGCTGCGTCGCATTCGCGCGTCTGCCCCTGTCCAGCGTCGAGAACGACTCCCTGGCGCCGGGCATGTACTGGGACGACATGTGCGCCCGTCTCGAGGGGGTCGAGCCGGACAGCGTGGGCGGCACGGTCACCGTCACGCAGAACACCACATTCGGCTCGCTGGGGGCCGGCGACTCCGCCGGCTGCGAGATGCGTGTATCCTTTACCCCGGCGGTCCATGGAGGCGTCCCGTTCGACGCCGGCGCGTACGTCGCGTCATGGGCCCGATTCCTCAGATCCACCATCCACTTCAACGAGGACGCAACCGTTGACTGATCCCAGACAGGAACCACGACTGCAGACCGAACCGCGCGGGGGAGTGCCGGACGTCACCGACACCATCGCCGGGTACCACAGGGCATGCGAGGCGCTGGCCTCGGCGTCCGGATCGCTTGCCGCTGACGCCGAACGCGCCTCCGGCTTCCGCTACGGACACGAGGACTGGCTCATCCAGTTCAAACGCGAGGGGGCGGGCATCTTCCTGCTCGATCCGGTGGCGCTCACGCGCGCCGGCGTCGACTGGAACCAGTTCAACGGCGCCGTCGGCGACGCGACGTGGATTCTCCACGACGCGATGATGGACCTGCCCGGCTTCGCCGACCTCGGCCTGAGACCGCGCCGCCTGTTCGACACGGAGATGGCCGCCCGGCTGCTGGGACTCCACCGCTTCGGCCTCGCCGCCGTCACCGAGCACTACCTCGGCATCACGCTGGCCAAGGAGCACTCCGCGGCCGACTGGTCGTACCGTCCGCTGCCTCGCGACTGGCGCAACTACGCCGCACTCGACGTCGAGCTGCTCATCGAGCTCGAACGCCTGATGCGCGCCGACCTCGAGCGCCACGGCAAGACGGGCTGGGCCGAGGAGGAGTTCTCTCACATCCTCGCCGAGGGCACCTCCGGCGTGCCCCGGCACGAGCACCCGGTCCCGTGGCTGCGCATCTCGCACATCACCAGACTCGCCAGGGACCGTCGGGGCCTGGCCGTGGCGCGGGCGCTGTGGACCAGGCGCGACGAGCTCGCCCGGAGCTACGACATCGCCCCCACGCTGCTGCTCTCCGACGCCTCCATCATCGAGGCGGCCGAGCGCAAGCCGCGCAACGCGCGCGAGTTCCGCGCCGTGCGTTCGCTCAACGAGCGCGTGCGCATCCACACCGGCGGCGAGCAGGACAAGATGTTCGAACGCTACGCGCCGATCCAGCGCGCCGTGAAGCCGTCCGTGTGGAAGACCGCGATCCAGGAGGCCCTGGCCCTGCCGCCCCGGGATCTGCCGTCCATGCCGGCCGGCGGCTGCGCGAACGACGCCGAGGCGAACGCGCCGCGCGCGATGCGCCTGTGGGACCGCCGCCCCGAGCGCAGGGAGCGCCTGCAGCGCGTGCGGCGCGTCATCAACCAGATCGCCGAGGACACGCGCACCCCGGCCGAGGTCATCATCAAGCCGCAGATCATCCGCAACCTGTGCTGGACCGACGATCCCGCCGGACGCGACGTGGACGCGTTCCTCAGGGAGCAGGGAGCCCGCGACTGGCAGGTGGCGTTGATCGCCGCGTCCGTGTCGCGCGCTATACTATGACGGTTGCCTTCGGGCAGTATTAGGAAAACACGACTTTTCAGGAGCGTTTAGCGTGAAGATCAGCGTTCGTAACCTCGAACCCACCAAGGTGAAGCTCACCATCACCGTCGAACCGGAGGAGTTCGACCCGTACCTCGATGCCGCCCGCAAGGACATCGCCAAGCAGGTGAACGTGCCGGGCTTCCGCAAGGGTCACGTTCCGGGCAAGATCATCGACCAGCGTTTCGGTTTCGGCGCCGTCGCCGGTCAGGCCGTCAACGATGGCGTGCCGGAGCTGTACTCCAAGGCCCTCGAGGAGAAGAAGATCCACCCGATGGCCCAGCCGGAGTTCGACGTCGTCGACGTTCCGGAATCCGCCAAGGACGAGACCAAGCTCAAGTTCACCGCCACCGTCGAGCGCCGCCCGGACATTGAGCTGCCGGAGCTCGAGGGCATGGAGATCGCCATCTCCGCCCCGGAGGTCACCGACGAGGACGTCGACAAGCGCCTCGAGACCCTGCGCCAGCGCTTCGGCACCCTGGTGGGCGTCGACCGTCCGGCCGCCAAGGGCGACTACGCGAACATCGACCTGTCCGCCGAGATCGACGGCGAGACCGTCGACTCCCAGGAGGGCGTGAGCTACGAGCTCGGCTCCAACACCATGCTCGACGGTCTGGATGAGGCCCTCGAGGGCCTGTCCGCCGGTGAGGAGACCACCTTCGAGGGCACGCTGGAGGCCGGCGAGCACGAGGGCCAGAAGGCCACCGTCAAGGTCAAGGTCAACTCCGTGAAGGCCGAGGAGCTCCCGGAGCTCGACGACGACTTCGCCCAGGAGGCCTCCGAGTTCGACACGCTCGACGAGCTCAAGGCCGACATCCGCAAGGCCGCCGGCGAGGACGCCAAGGGCCGTCAGGCCACCGAGGCCCGCGACGCCTTCCTGGCCAAGCTGGCCGAGGGCCTCGAGATCCCGGTGCCGAAGGGCGTGAAGGCCGCCGCCGTCGAGGAGCACCTCAAGGGCCTGACCCCGGATCCGGAGAAGGCCACCGACGAGCAGAAGCAGCAGGCCGAGGAGGGCGCCGAGAAGGAGCTCAAGGACCAGATCCTGCTCGACACCCTCGCCGAGAAGATGGACGTCCAGGTCTCCCAGGCCGACGTGTTCAACTTCCTCGCCTCCATCGCCCAGCAGTACGGCATGGATCCGAACGCCTTCATCCAGGCCATCATCAAGAACGGCCAGCTCGGCTCTGCCGTGCAGGAGGTCGGCCGTTCCAAGGGTCTGCTGGCCGGCATGCGCGCCGTCAAGTTCACCGCCAACGGCGAGGAGGTGGATCTGTCCGCCTTCCTCGGCGAGGCCGCCGAGGATGAGGAGGCCGAGTCCGTCGAGGCCGCTTCCGCCGCCGCCGCGGTCGCCGACGAGCTGTCCGCCAAGGACGGCGAGTGAGCGATTTCGCTCGCCGCGTCGACGCCGGATGACCGTCGCTGACGCATGACGATTCAGGGCCGGACCCCATACGGGGCACCGGCCCTTCGTCGTATCGGAGCCGCCGATCCGTGTACACGTCGACGTTACAAAGCGATGGGTATCGTGGTGAAATAAAAATTTCACCACGGCGTCGCTCTGAAATAACGGTTCGCCCATCGGCGTGGCGCCATGATTCGGCCCCGGCATCCCCGGCGGCCGACGGAGTACATGGAGGACGGAACGGACATGAGGACCATCGACCCCAGACGCATCGGCTGGCTGACCGCGGCCACGTTGGCGCTCGGCGCGCTGATAGGCGCCGGCGCGGGACTGCTCACCCTGCTGCTCTACGGCATCGAGCACATGATGCTCGGCTACGTCGAGGGCGCGGGACTGCCGGGGCCGTTCGGTGTGCCCGGCCTGCGCCGCGCCGTCTCCGTGACCGTCGGCCTGTCCGTCGCGGGCGTGGCCTGGTATCTGCTGCGCACGAGAAGCGCCAAGGTGCCGTCCGTCAAGAAGGCCGTCGCGGGCGAACGCATGCCGTTCTGGCAGACCATCGCCCACGTCGTGCTGCAGATCTTCATCGTCGGCTCGGGGGCCTCGATCGGCCGTGAGGTCGCCCCGCGCGAGCTCGGCGCGATGCTCGCCCAGCGCTTCTGCGACCTGCTGCACATCGGCGGCGACGGAGACGGCGCGATCGACCGGCGCATGATCGTGGCCGTCGCGGCGGGCGCCGGTCTCGGCGGCGTCTACAACGCGCCGCTGGCGGGCATGTTCTTCGCCGTCGAGATCCTGCTGGCCGACGTGACCATCGAGAAGGTCGCGTTCGGACTGGGCATGTCCGCCACGGCGGCGTTCACGGCGGCCGCCATCAAGGGGCACCACACCTTCTACGACATCACCGCGATGCAGCCGCAGTCCACGCCCAGCCTCATGCTGTTCGCCCTGCTGTGCGGCGCGGCGTGCGGCGTGGCCGGCGCGCTCTTCCGCAGGGGATCGTCGTGGGCCGAGAAGCACAAGCCCACGGGGGCCGCCATCCTGTGGCAGATGCCGCTGGCCGGCGTCCTGACCGGCCTGGTCGCCCTCGTCGTGCCGCAGGTCATGGGCAACGGCCGCGCGGCCGCGCAGCTCGGCCTGTCCACGTTCATCCCGCAGATTGCCGGCGAGTCCGGCGCGGCGCAGTCCTCCGCCTCCGCCGCGGCGTCGCCGTGGACCCTGCTCGCGGCCAATGGGGGAGCCGCGCCGAACGCCGGCGCCGTGCTGTCCCTCTCCGCCTTCTGGCCGATCCTGGGCGTGCTCGCGCTCACGTTCGCGGCCAAGGCCGTGATGACGCTCGTCACGATCCGCTCCGGCGCTTCGGGCGGCGTGCTCCAGCCCGGCATCGCACTCGGCGCCACGCTGGGCGCGATGCTCGGCCTGATCTGGATGCTCGCCTTCCCCTCCGACTCGGTCACGGCCTGCGCGCTCATCGGCGCCGCCGCGCTGCTGAGCGCCTCCCAGCAGGCACCGCTCATGGCCATGTGCCTCGTGATGGAGCTGACCGAGGCGCCGCTGACCTTCTTCGTCCCCGTGGGACTGGCCGTGGCCGCCTCGGCCTTCGTCTCCCAGTGGCTGCTCGCCGCCTGGAGCGGCGCGAGGGCGAATCGGTAGGGGCCCTCACGTCCGGCGAATCCTACGCGGCGAGCCGAAAACGGCCGTTCCGGGCGCCTCCGTCGCTTGAAGGCGGTAGTCTGGACGATGTTTGACGAATTGCATTCGAAATGGAGAATATGGTGAGCAACACTCTTGCAACCCTCCCGGTCATGGCGGGCGACGACGCGCCGGCCGGATTCGCCGACCCGGTCTTCAACCGTCTCCTGAAGGACCGCATCATCTGGATGGGTGAGGAGGTCAAGGACGACATGGCCAACCGCATCTGCGCGCAGATGCTCATGCTGGCCGCGGAGGACCCGAAGAAGGACATCTGGCTGTACATCAACTCGCCCGGCGGCTCCATCACCGCCGGCATGGCCATCTACGACACGATGCAGCTCATCGAGCCGGACGTGGCGACCGTGGGCCTCGGCCTGTGCGCCTCCATGGGCCAGTTCCTGCTGAGCTCGGGCACCAAGGGCAAGCGCTTCCTGACCTCGCACGCCCGCGTGCTCATGCACCAGCCGTCCGGCGGCATCGGCGGCACCACCACCGACGTGCGCATCAACGCCGAGCTCATCATGGACATGAAGAAGACCATGAGCGAGCTGACCGCCGAGCAGACGGGCCACACCGTCGAGGAGATCTACCGCGACAACGAGTACGACCACTGGTTCACCGCCCAGCAGGCGCTGGAGTACGGCTTCGTGGACAAGATCATCACCACGCACGATTCGATGACGAAGGGAGAGTGACCGATATGGCAAGTGAGGAAGCGAAGTTCGCCGCCCGCGCCGACCGTCTGGCCGGCCCCGCCGGCGTCGTCGGCTTCATGCCGTCCGCCCGCCGCGAGGCCGCGTTCGCCCCGCAGAACCGCTACATCCTGCCGCAGTTCGAGGAGAAGACCCCGTACGGCTTCAAGAGGCAGGACCCGTACACGCGTCTGTTCGAGGACCGCATCATCTTCATGGGCGTGCAGGTGGACGACACCTCCGCCGACGACATCATGGCGCAGCTGCTCGTGCTCGAGTCCCAGGATCCGAACCGCGACGTGATGATGTACATCAACTCGCCCGGCGGCTCGATGACCGCCATGACCGCGATCTACGACACCATGCAGTACATCAAGCCCGACGTGCAGACCGTGTGCCTGGGCCAGGCCGCCTCCGCGGCCGCGATCCTGCTGGCCGCCGGCGCCAAGGGCAAGCGCCTGATGCTGCCGAACGCCCGCGTGCTGATCCACCAGCCGGCCATCGACCAGGGCTTCGGCAAGGCCACCGAGATCGAGATCCAGGCCCGCGAGATGCTGCGCATGCGCGAGTGGCTCGAGAACACGCTCGCCAAGCACACCGGCCAGGACGTCGAGCGCATCCGCAAGGACATCGAGGTCGACACGTTCCTGACGGCCCAGGAGGCCAAGGAGTACGGCATCGTCGACGAGGTGCTCGAACACCGCCAGTAGGCGGCCCGTCAATGCCCCCGGTTCCCACGGACCGGGGGTAGTCTTGTATTTCGACTGTTTCTACTGCATCAACCGACGGAGAGTGGCGCATGGGTCGCGTGGTGAGCTACAACGACGGGGTTCCGGCCTGCACGTTCTGCGGCAAGACCGAGCATCAGGTCCGCAAGCTCGTCACCGGGCAGGGGGCCGCGATCTGCGACGAGTGCATCGAACTGTGCGTCGGCATCATCTCCGAGGAGCGGCGCAAGGACGCCGAGGTCAACGCGCTGCAGCTGCCCAAGCCGATGCAGATCAACGCCTACCTCGACCAGTACGTGATCGGCCAGCAGGACGCCAAGCGGGCGCTGTCCGTCGCCGTGTACAACCACTACAAGCGCGTCAACATGGAGCTCGATGAGGCCGCCGGCCAGCTCGGCCGGGCGCACGGCGGCATGCCCGGCGCCGACGGGCTCGATCCGCTCGCCGGCGTCGAGGTCGCCAAGTCGAACATCCTGCTGATGGGGTCGACCGGAGTGGGCAAGACGTATCTCGCCCAATCGCTGGCCAGGGTGATGAACGTGCCGTTCGTCATCACCGACGCCACCACGCTGACCGAGGCCGGAT
The DNA here is from genome assembly GCF_018555385.1 of Bifidobacterium santillanense. Classification (GTDB taxonomy): domain Bacteria; phylum Actinomycetota; class Actinomycetes; order Actinomycetales; family Bifidobacteriaceae; genus Bifidobacterium; species Bifidobacterium santillanense. Next base: position 347,170 of record NZ_JAFEJS010000001.1, on the reverse strand, counting down.
ACGTCGGCGACGACGTCGAGACCATCCTCCAGCGCCTCATCCAGGCGGCGGACGGCGACGTGTCCCGCGCCGAGCACGGCATCATCTACATCGACGAGATCGACAAGATCGCCCGCAAGTCGGGGGAGAACACCTCCATCACGCGCGACGTGTCCGGCGAGGGCGTGCAGCAGGCGCTCCTGAAGATCCTCGAGGGGACCATCGCCTCCGTGCCCGAGGAGGGCACGCGCAAGCACCGCGATCAGGAGACCGTGCAGATCAACACGCGCGGCATCCTGTTCATCTGCGGCGGCGCGTTCGTCGGGCTCGCCGACATCATCAAGAACCGTCTCGGCGCCCGCGAGAGCGGATTCGGCGCCTCGTGGCGCGACCACGAGGTCCCCGACGAGGAGATCCTGCGCCACGTCACCGCCGACGATCTCGCCGACTTCGGGCTGTTGCCCGAGTTCATCGGCCGGCTTCCCGTCATCAGCGTCCTCGACGAGCTCACCGAGGACGATCTGGCCGCCGTGCTCGTCAAGCCGGCCAATTCGCTCGTCAAGCAGTACATGAAGCTATTCGCCGTCGACGGCGTCGACCTCGCCTTCACGGAGAAGGCCATCCGTGCGATCGCCTCGACCGCCATCAGCCAGGGCACCGGCGCCCGAGGACTGCGCTCGATCATCGAGCGCACGCTGCAGGACACGATGTTCCGTCTGCCCAGCATGCCCGACGTCGGCCAAGTCATCGTCGACGAGGCGGCCGTGCTGGGCACCGCGCCCCCGAAACTCGTACGCTCCGAGCAGCTCCGCGCCGCGTGAGCGCGCGACCGGGAGGCGGGGCGACGCGCGATCGCGACACGCCGACTTGCGAAGAACGCAAAAGCACGTAATATATCTCGAGTTGCTTCACGAAGACAACATGCGCCGGTAGCCCAGCGGATTAGAGCAGCTGACTACGGATCAGCAGGTCGCAGGTTCGAATCCTGTCCGGCGCACACCTCTTCACCGCAAGAGGATAAACAAGCGGTATGCGCCGGTAGCCCAGCGGATTAGAGCAGCTGACTACGGATCAGCAGGTCGCAGGTTCGAATCCTGTCCGGCGCACACCTCTTAACCCAAGAGGATAAACAAGCGGTATGCGCCGGTAGCCCAGCGGATTAGAGCAGCTGACTACGGATCAGCAGGTCGCAGGTTCGAATCCTGTCCGGCGCACGATAAAGCCCCTTCCGCGCATGCGGCAGGGGCTTTTCCAATCTTTCTGGTCGTTCGTGCAAGGAGCGTGGCGGTATGACGGATCGGGACAGCGTGCATGGCGGGGGAGCGTGGGCGGCGGTCCGCCGCGTCGCGGCCTCCGACCGACTTTCCGGGCTCATCATGCTCGGGTTCGCCCTCCTCAGTCTGGTGCTCGCGAACCTGCCCGCCACGGCCCACCTGTTCGAGGCGGTCGCCGAGACCCGCATCGCCCTGCCGCGCACGAACATCGACCTGCCCGTCGGCCATTGGGCGCAGGACGGCCTGCTGACCGTCTTCTTCCTGACCGTCGGCCTCGACCTCAAGCAGGAGCTCACCACCGGATCCCTCGCCAACCCCAGGGCCGCCGCCGTGCCGATGCTGTGCGCCGTGGGCGGCATGATCACTCCGCCGATCCTGTTCGTCGCCGTCACGGCCCTGTTCTCCCTCTACGGTCCGGGACCGTCCGGGGGACTGGTCCTGACCACCACCGGATCCGTCATCACGTTCGCCGAGATGGCACGCGGATGGGCGGTGCCCACCGCCACGGACATCGCGTTCTCGCTCGCGGTGCTCGCCCTGTTCGCCAAGGCGCTGCCCGGTTCGATCCGGGCGTTCCTGATGACGCTGGCCACCGTGGACGACCTGCTGGCGATCATCCTGATCGCCGTGTTCTTCTCCTCGCTCAACGCCTGGTACTGGTTCGGCGGCATCGCCCTGTGCGCGGCCCTCTGGGCCCTCCTCGTGCGCATGAGGCGCGTGCCGTGGCCGCTCGTGGCCCTCGTCGGCGTCCTCGCATGGGTCTCGATGTTCGAGGTCGGCGTGCATCCGACGTTGGCCGGCGTGCTGGTGGGCCTGCTCACCCCGGCGCGGGAGATCCACGGCGAGACCACGCCGCGCGCCTCCCGCTACGCGCACAGGCTCCAGCCGTTCTCCACGCTGCTCGCCCTGCCGGTCTTCGCCCTGTTCGCCACCGGCGTGCACTTCGAGTCCCTGAGCCCCGCGCTCCTGCTCTCGCCGCTGGTCGTGGCGCTGATCGTCGCGCTCGTGGTCGGCAAGCCCCTGGGCATCATGACCACCGCATGGGTCTCCACGCACCTCGGCGGGCTCAGGATGGCCAAGGGGCTGCGCGTGCGCGACATGTTCCCCGCCGCGTGCGCCTGCGGCATCGGCTTCACCGTCTCGTTCCTCATCGCCTCGCTCGCCTACGACAACCCCGAACTGTCGGCGGAGGCGCGCTTCGGCGTGCTCGCCGGCTCCCTGATCGCCGCGGCGTTCTCCGGCGTGCTGCTCAGCCGCCAGTCCGCCCGGTACGAGCGGGAGGGCGCGCGTTCGGCCGGCGCATCCGCCGACTGAGCCCCCTTGCGAAAAAGCATCCCGTATTCCCGTATCCCCACGTATCCGAGGCCTCCCGTGACGGCGGGGCCGGACAAGGAGCACGACCATGAACGACGCATCCGATTCCACCGCATCGGCCCCGTACGGGCAGACCTACCATCAGGGGCCGGTCATTCTGCGCGGCGACATGATCCCCGCGAACAGCTCGACCGCGAGTCTGCTCAGACCCGACGAGAGCACCGACTGGCTGCACATGGACCCATGGCGCGTGCTGCGCATCCAGTCCGAGTTCGTCGACGGCTTCGGGGCCCTCGCCGAGCTGGGGCCGGCGGTCTCGGTGTTCGGATCCGCCCGCATGCCCGCCGACTCGCCCGACTACGAGGCGGCGCGCCGCATGGGCGGGCTCATCGCCTCCAGGGGGATCGCGGTGATCACCGGGGGAGGCCCCGGCGTCATGGAGGCCGCGAACCGGGGCGCCGCCGAGGCCGGCGGCAAGTCGGTGGGCCTGGGCATCGAGCTGCCCCACGAGCAGGGCATCAACGACTACGTGAACCTCGGCATGAGCTTCCGCTACTTCTTCGTCAGGAAGCTCATGTTCGTCAAGTACTCGTCGGGCATCATCGTGTGCCCGGGAGGCTTCGGCACGCTCGACGAGATGTTCGAAGTGCTCACCCTGGTGCAGACGCACAAGGTCGCGTCCATGCCGGTCGCGCTCTACGGCGCCGAATACTGGAGGGGCCTGTTCGACTGGCTGAACGGCCCGGTCAGGGGGCACGGCATGATCTCCGGCGTCGACCCGCGTCTGGTGACGATCACCGACGACGTGGACGAGGCCGTGTCGGTCGCGACGGGCGCGATCGGCCGATAAGGCCGGGGCGGGCCTATCGGTCAGTTCATGACGGCGACAAGCAGTCCCGTGCCGACCGCGGTGAGCGTGGACGAGAAGCGCTCGTCCGACTCCACGATCTCGATCAGCTCGCGCATCGCGGTCGCCTTCTCGCCCCGGTCGGCCGGATCGGGCACGCCGCCGTGCACCGTGGAGTCCTCGAACGCCAGCACGTCGGTGAACACGATCGCGCCGTGGCCGCGCAGCAGGCGCGGGGCCTGGGCGAAGGTGGTCGCGTAGTTGCCGGCGTCGCCGGAGACGACGATCAGATCGTAGTTCGCGCCGTTGAGACGGGGCAGGAACACGTGGGCGGGCGCGTTGACCGCGCGCAGCTTCGTCGACGTGGAGTCCTGGGCGCGGTCGAACGCCCTGCGCACCAGGGCGATGCCCTGCGTGGACGAGTCGACGGCCGTGAGCTGCCCCTCGCCGTTGAGGCCGCTGGCGAGCTGGAGCGTCTCGACGACCGAGCCGGTGCCCACGGCGATGACCGAACGGGCGCAGGTCATGCGCACGAGCATGGCGAGGAAGGCCGCCTGTGCGGCCGAGGACTGCGGCAGCCCCGACTCCTCGGCGCTGGAGCGCACGTCACGCAGCTCCGGGGACTGGGCGGCCCGCGCGTGGTCCTCCACGTACTGCCAGGCCTGCGCCAGATTCGTGTACTGCTTCCTGTCCATAACCCGTCAACCTGTCCTTGGGATGCCGGGGACCCTCGCGGTCCCCGGGAAAAGAATCGTCGTCCGCCGTGCGCGGTCCGTCGCCCGCCGGCCTGTTCGTCCTATCGTTCGCGCACCTTGGCGACGATCTGCCACATCTCCTCGCCGACGTCGATGCCGCGGGGGCACTGTCGGGTGCAGGCGCGCACCGACTGGCAGGCGGCCACGCCGTCCGGGGTGTCGATCGCGTCCATGCGGGCCATCGCCTGCGTGTCGCGCGAATCGTTGACGAAGCGGCTGGCCCAGATGAGCGCGGCCGGGCCGATGAACGCGTCGCCGCCGGCGAACACCGGGCAGGAGCCCTCGCACACGCCGCAGGCGATGCAGTTGCTCAGTTGCTCGTATCTCGCCAGTTCGTCCGGATGCTGCAGGTATTCGAACACGTCGACCTTGCCTTCGCTGGTGGTCGCGAGCGTGCCGGACGCCTGCAGGTACGGCTTGAGTCTGCGGATCTGGTCGAGCATCGGGTCGATGTCGGCGATGAGGTCGCGCTGCACGGGGAATCCCGGCAGCGGGGCGAGTTCGACGACGCCGAGGCTGGGGGAGTCGGCGTCGTCGGCCGGCGCGTCGTCGGCCACGTCCCCGGTGTGCCGGAAGCCCTCGTCGTCGGTGGCGTCGGACGTGGTCGGCCGTTTCGCCCAGTCCCGCAGCGTGGCGGTGCACAGCAGGTTCGGAGTGCCGTTGATCGCCACCGCGTCGGAGCCGCACATGCCATGGCCGCACGAGTAGCGGAAGGCGAGTGTCGGGTCGACGGTGCGCTTGATGGTCATGAGGCAGTCGAGCACCGTGTCCTCGGGCCGGGCCGGGATCGTGTACTCCTGCACCCACTGCCTGCCGCGCGGGCGGCGGCGGGCGGCGCCGGAACCGGAACCCGAGCCGAACGGGGAGCTCCTGCGCGCGAAGGGACTTCCCGTCCGGGCGCGGTCACGTTCACGTTCGGGACGCGGCGCGAAACGGCTCACCTTCAATGTCACCGTGGTCACGTTCGTGCTGCTGGTCATGCGCGCGCCTCCTGCAAATCCTGCAATCGCTCTCAAAACAACTTTCCATTGTGACATGACGCATGGTCGGGCGCGCCGGACCGGCCGCGGTCCCGGCCATGCGTCGCGCCGCTCAGTATTCGCGGGCGCGCGGCGGGATGTCGACGATGTGCACCGGCTGCCAGAGCAGCTCGGCCGCGGCCGGCCCGTCCGCCGGCGCGAGGCGGGTCATGGAGTGGGCGAGGAAGCGCTCGTCGTCGCGTTCGGGGTGGTCGAGCCGCTGCAGCGAGCCGCGCGACTCCCGGCGACCGGCGCTGGCGGCCAGCATGGCGTCGGCCAGCGCGACGAGGTGGCGCACCTCCCAGATGGCGGTGACCTCCTGGTTGAACGCGGCGGTCTTGTCGTGCGCCCGCAGCGCGGCGGCGGCCGGTCCGATGACGTCGTCCAGCCGTTCCTCGGCCTCGGCGATGGTCGTCTCGCTGCAGCGGACGGCAAGGGCCCGCTCCATCGTCGAGCCGAGCAGGGCCATGAGCCCGTAGGGGTTGGCGGCGGCCCCGTCGGATGCATCGTCGTCCGGACCGGCGAGCAGCGCGTCGAGGTCCTCCCTGCGGGCCCGTGCGGCGTCGTCGCCCGCGACGGCGAGCGCCTCGTCCGCCGCCGTCCTGTCCGGATCGTCCGCGGCCGTCGGGTCGCCCACCGGGTTCCCGGCGATGCGTCCGGCCATCGATCGTCCGGCGCGCGTGCCGAACAGGCAGGCGTCGAGCAGCGAGTTGCCGCCCAGACGGTTCGCGCCGTGCACGGACACGCACGAGCATTCGCCGGCGGCGAACAGGCCGTCGACGACCGTGCGGCGGCCGGAGTCCTCCCAGCGGTACGCCTCGCCGTCGACGGTGACGGGGATGCCTCCCATCGTGTAGTGCGCGGTCGGCTTGATCGGCACGAGGTCCCTGGACGGGTCGATGTTCGCGTACTTCTCGATCGTCTCGACGACCTGCGGCAGCACGGCGCGCATGTGATCCGGGTCGATGCCGGTCATGTCGAGCCACACGCAGTCCCTCGGGCCGTCCGGGTCCTTGGGGTCGGCGACGCCCCGTCCGGCGTCGATCTCGGCCATGATGGAGCGGGAGACCACGTCGCGGGCCGCGAGGTCGGCATGTCCCGGCGCGTAGCGCTCCATGAACGCCTCGCCGTCCGCGTTCCGCAGCACGCCGCCCTCGGCGCGGGCCGCCTCGGACAGGAGGATGCCGGTGTGCGCCAGCCCCGTGGGGTGGAACTGCACGAACTCGATGTCCTCCAGCTGCAGGCCCGCGGCCAGGGCCAGGGCCATGCCGTCGCCGGTGAGGTCCCACGAGTTGGATGTGGTGTGGAAGAGCCGTCCGGCGCCTCCGGTGGCCAGGAGCACGTTGCGCGCGTGGACGGCGTGGACGGCGCCCGCGTGCGTGTCGAACGCGACGACGCCGGCCGCGCCGGAGCCGTCGCGAGACAGGACCAGGTCGGTCACGTACCATTCCTCGGCGAACTCGACGCCCTCGGCGACGCACTGCTGCCACAGCGTGTGCAGGATCTGGTGGCCGATGCGGTCGGCCGCGTACGCCGCGCGCCTGACGGGCTCGCCGCCGAAGTCGCGCGTGTGCCCGCCGAACCGTCGCTGGGCGATGTGCCCGTCGTCGGTGCGGGAGAACGCCACGCCCTGCCGTTCCAGGTTGATGACGGTCTCGGGCGCGTACTGCGCGAGCAGCTGCGCCGCGTCCTGGTCGACGAGCCAGTCGCCGCCCTTGACGGTGTCGTAGTAGTGCCAGTGCCAGTCGTCGGATTCGATGTTGCCGAGCGAGGCGGCGATGCCGCCCTCGGCCGATCCGGTGTGCGAGCGCAGCGGCTGCAGCTTCGAGATCACCAGGATCCTCGGCTCGACGCCGTCCTCCTTCATCCGCGTGATCTCGGGGGAGCGGAGCAATCCCAGCGCCGCCGACAGGCCGGCGGCTCCCGCGCCGACGATCACCGCGTCATACATTTCTTCCAACTGCTTCGGACTCATGCCCCTCATTGTCGCATAGGGGCGGACCGGGCGCGCACGCGGCCGCGGCGGGGCTCCCCGAGCCGCGGAGGGGCCGGGCCTACACTGGGAGGCATGGGACATGATGACGGGCGGCGGTCGTTCGGCGAGCGCGTGTACGGGGTGGTGCGGCGCATCCCGCGCGGCAGGGTCGCCACCTACGGTCAGGTGGCGGCCCTCGCCGGCGCGCCGCGCGCCGCCAGGTTCGTCGGGTTCGCGCTGCACGCCAATCCGGAGCCCGGGGTGATCCCGTGCCATCGCGTCGTGTTCCGCGACGGGTCGATGGCCCCCGGGTTCGCGTTCGGCGGTCCGGAACGCCAGCGCGCGCTGCTCGAGGCGGAGGGCGTCGTCTTCGTGCCTCCGCCGGACGGCGAGCCGGCGGGCGCCGCGGGATGGCGCGTGGATCTCGACCGCTGCCGCTGGGAGGCGTGAGCCCGTCCTCCCGTCAGCGTCCGTCCGAGCCCGGCCCGGGCGGGGCGGCGAGCGCGACCACGCCGTCGCCGCCGCGTATCAGCCCGTCCGCCTCCATGGCGCCGAGCCGGGCGAGCAGCTGCGGCATGGTCATCGGATGGGACGGGTCGCGCGCGTTGCAGCGCGCCAGGATCGCGTCCGGCGTGGCCGGCAGGCGGCGGTGCATGCAGGAGCGTATCGCCGAGGCGACGGCGTCGTCCCGCGCCGCGTCCCCTCCCGTCGCGTCGTCCGTCCCGTCCGGCGCGTCGGCGTCCTTCGGGCCATCGTCGTCCGCGCGCGGCGGGTGGGGCGCGTGGACGAGCTCGTCGATCTCCTCGACCGAGGTGAGGATGGTCGCCTTCGCGTCGGCGATGAGACGGTTGCATCCCGCGTTGTGCGGCATGGTGATGTCGCCGGGCACGGCGATCACCATGCGGTTCAGGTCGCATCCCCATCCGGCGGTGTTGAGCGCGCCGGAGCGCGTGCGGGCCTGGGCGACGACGATCTGCGCGCCCAGTGCGGCGATGATCCGGTTGCGCAGCAGGAACCGACGCCCCTCGGGGATCGTTCCGGGGCACAGTTCGCTGACCAGCGCGCCGCCCCTGTCGACGATCGTGTCGAATAGGCGCCGGTTCGACTGCGGCCCGATGTGGTTGAGTCCGCCGGCGAACACCGCGACCGTGCGGCCGTCGCCTCCCGCGGACAGCGCGCCCCAGTGGGCGGCGGCGTCCGCTCCCATCGCGCCTCCCGAGACGATCAGATGCCCTGCGGCCGCGGCCCGGGCGGCGACCTCGCGGGCCACGGCGCGCCCGTAGTCGGTAGCGCCGCGCGAGCCGACCACGGCCAGCGGCGCGTCGCAGCCGGTCAGCGAGGTCGCGTCGCCGACGCCCCACAGGCACAGGGGCGCCGCCCAGTCCCTGCGCGTGGACAGGTCCTGCAGCTGTGCCGGCCAGTACGGGGTGTGCGGGGCGATGATCCATTGGGCGCCGTCCATCGTGAACCACGGGGCGAGCCCCTCCCAGCGCCGGGTGGGCAGCGCGTCGAGGCGCGCCCGCCATCCGTCGGCGGCGCGGCGGAAGACCGCCATGGCCTGCGCGTTGACCTTGCGGCCCCAACGCGACAGGCCCGACGCGAACGTCTGGTTCAGCCGGTTGGCGGCCGCGCCGGCCCCGGGCGAGCCTTGTCGGGAGTCGACGAGCAGTTCGAGCGCCAGGCTCGCCCGCCCGGCGCCCTTGATGAGCGCGTACATGAGCGCGTCCGCGCCGTCGAGGCAGAACGTGAGCGTGGCCCGGGCCAGCGTCTCACGGTCCGGACCGTCGGGTCGCGCCGTCATCGGCGGGCGCGGCGCCTTCTGCGGGGCGTTCACAGTCTCGTCCTCAGCGCGATGCCCTGGCTGGTCTCCTCGCGTCCCGGCGAGGGGATGCCCCGCAGGTCGGCGAGCGTCCACGCCAGTCGCATCGCGCGGTCGGCGCCCCTCAGGCTCAGCCGCTGCGCCTCTAGGGCGCGGTTGATCGGCTCGAGCGAGTAGCGGGACATGTGGTCGCGCATCCACCGGCCGGACGCCTGCGCGTTGCACGTCCACCCGTGCCTCGCGTACCGTTCCGCCGCCACGGCGCGCGCCTCGACGACGCGGGCGCGGATCTCCGCGCTGGTCTCGCGCGGCTCGCCCATCTCCTCGTCGAGGATGATGCGGGAGACGGGCGGCACCTCCACCTGGATGTCCACGCGGTCGAGGATCGGCCCGGACAGGCGCGCGAAGTAGCGTCGGCGCTCCTGCGGCGTGCACGTGCACCGCTCTCCCGTGCCGTAGCTCATGCCGCACGGGCAGGCGTTCGCCGCCATCACCAGCTGGAACGCCGCCGGATAGTACGCCGTGCCTCTGGCGCGCGACAGCGCCACGTAGCCGGATTCGAGCGGCTCGCGCAGCGTCTGCAGCGCCCGGGCGGAGAACTCGGGCGCCTCGTCCATGAACAGCACGCCGCGGTGCGCGCGCGTGATCGCGCCGGGGAGGCGATTCCGGCGCCGCCGCCGGCGAGCGCCGCGGCGGACGACGTGTGGTGCGGCGCCTCGAACGGCGGCACGTCGCAGATCCCGTAGGCGGACAGCGTGCCGCACAGGGAGCGGATCGAGGCGACCTCCAGCTGCTCGGGCACGCCCAGCGGGCTCATGATCGACGGCAGGCGCGAGGCGAGCATCGTCTTGCCCGAACCGGGCGGGCCCGTCATGATGATGTGGTGGCCGCCGGCCGCGGCCACCTCCAGCGCCCATTTCGCATGGGACTGTCCGACCACGTCGCACATGTCGCCCGGAACGGACGGCGCGAACGGTTCGCAGGCCATGGTCCGCGTCTCCGCGTCCGGACGATCGCCGTCGGGGATCCGGTAGCGGGCGCGTCCGCCCATCAGCTCGATGAGCTCGCCCACGTGCCGGACGCCGGTCACGTCGACCCCGCCGATCAGGTGCGCCTCGTCCAGGTTGCCGGCCGGCAGGATCGCCCGGCGGATGCCGCGTTCGAGCGCGTGCAGGAGGACGGGCAGTACGCCGTTGATCGGCAGGACCGTGCCGTCGAGGTTCAGCTCGCCCATGACGAGGGTGTCGATGAGGCAGTCGTGCGGGATCGCGTCGGCGGCGCTCAGCACGGCCGCGGCGATCGCCAGATCGTGCGAGGAGCCGCGCTTGGGCAGGGAGGCTGGGGATAGGTTCACCGTCACCCGCGTCTCGGGCCAGCGGAACCCGGCCGCCTGGCAGGCGGACTTGACCCGTTCGCGCGCCTCGGACAGCGACGCGTCGGGCAGTCCGATGATGGAGAAGTAGGGCAGGCCGGGGCTGATGAACGCCTGCATCGTCACGGTGAACGCCCGCAGGCCGATCAGCCCCACGGACAGCGCGTTGCCGATCGCCATCAGAACGCCCCCTCGATCGGGGTCACGAGCGGGCGTCCGCCGCGCGCGAGCACGGCGAGCACGTCGAAGCGCACGCCCGCATGCGCGATCCCGCGCCCCGGGCCGAGCAGCCACTGCACGCCGGCGCGGCGCAGGCTCGTGCGCTTCGCGGCCGTGACGGACTCCTGCGGCAGCCCGTTGCGCATGGTGCGTCGGGTCTTCACCTCGACGAACACGAGGCGCCGGTCGGGGGCGAGGGCCACGATGTCGAGCTCGCCGTAGCGCGAGCGCCAGTTGCGCTCCAGCACCTGCCAGCCCCGTTCGGCGAGCCACGCCGCGGCGTAGTCCTCGCCGAGCGCGCCGAGGGTGCGGGGCGGCAGCGTCGGATCGGCCATGCGCGCGCCGATCGAGGCGAGCGCGGTCGGCTCCCCGGCGCCGTCCTGCGGCATGGGGGAGCGGGGGCGGGGCGCGTCGGCCCCGTCGTGGACGTCGGTGGTGATGCCGGACATCTCGGACTCCGGCGGATCCGTGAGCAGGGTGGTATCCATGGGTTCACTGTGCGCGCGGCGCCTCGCGGGCCGCAACCCGCCGGGGGATTGTGGACCGAGCCCCCGTCGCCGCGCGTGTCGTGGACGGGATGTGGACGGCCGGCCGGTTGTCCACATCCGCCGACGTGCGCGTCGGCGCCGCCTGCGTGTCGTCCGTCGGACTACGACGGCGCCGGCATGACGCATCCGACGGGTGTACCGTGGAAGGACGGATGGCCGCGGATGGCGTGGCATGCGGCGGGGAGGCGATCATGGACGGCGACGACGGGGACGACGCGACGGGCGCGGCCGGCGCGGGGATGCCGGAGGACGCGGTCCGCCGGCCGATCGCGACGATCGGGCTGCTCGACAACGACCAGTTCGCGCTCGCCTTCCTCGAACGCTCCCTGAGCGAGCTCATGCCCGAGTCGCGCGTCCTGTGGCGCACCACGTCGGGCCGCGACGCGGTGGCGAAATGCCTCGACCCGGACACCGCCCCGAACGTGCTCCTGACCGACATGTCGATGGACGAACTGTCCGGACCGGCCGTATGCCGGGCCGTGCGCGTGAAAAGCGCGCGCGTCGCGATCCTCGCCGTCACCTCGTTCTCCCTGGCCGTGTACGCGTCCAAGGCCGCCGAGGCCGGCGCGCAGGGCATCGTCCCCAAATCCGTCGAATCGCCGATCATCGACGCCGTACGCGCCGTGGCCGCGGGACGCACATGGGATTCCGGCACCGGCGTCGCCTTCCAGAACGCGGCCGACGCGCACGCGCGGCTCGCCGGCGGCCGCACGCCGCGCCAGTTCCTGCTCTCCGACCGCGAGGCCGAGGCGATGAACCTGTGCTCCAGGGGCCTGACGACCGAGCAGATCGCCGCCGACATGAAGGTCGGCGTCTCCACCGCCAAGACCTACCTCGCGCGCGCCATCCGCAAGCTCGGCGTCTCCTCGCGCGGTCAGGCCGTCGCCCTGTGGACCGGGGCGTCGGAGGGCGAGCGATGAACGCCGGACGCCCCTCCGGTTTCCCGTCCGCACTCCGATGGGCGCGCGCCCACTGGTTCCGCCTCCTCATCGCCGGCTTCACGCTCGTCGCCGTGCTCATCGAATGGGCGGCGATCCCGCCCGTCTACCCGCTCAACCGGCTGTTCTGCGCGATCGCCCTCGTCGGCGTCGCGCTCTCCCCGTTCCTGCCGCGCGCCTCCTCATGGCTCATCCTCGCGACCGTCGTGGCCCGCCTGTTCGTGCTCGACCTGTCCGGGCCGAACCCGCTGTGGGCCACGTACCTGGCGCTCGCGATCATCGGCTACGACAGCTCCATTCCCATCGCGCTCGGCGCCCTCGTCGGCATCTCATTGGCCGAATGCGTGCCGGTCGCGATGAACCGGTTCAACGCCCTGTCGGCCACATGGATCGGCATGGTCAACTACGTGGGGATGTTCACGTTCGCCACGATGATGGGCATGGCCCTGCGCTGGCGGCGGCAGCGCGACGAGATCCGCGAACGCGCCATGCGCCTGGAACGCCGCCAATGGGAGCTCGACACGCTGCGACGCGACACGCGCCTCGCCTCGCGCATCCACGACTCGGCCTCCGGGGGGCTGTCCTACATCGCCCTGACCGCCCAACGCCAGCTGCGCCGCATCCCCGACGATGAAGCGCACGCCGGCGAACGCGCCGACTGGCGGTTCGTCGACGAGCAGGCGAGGCGCGTCCTCGACGAGATCCACCACGTCATCGACCTGCTGGAGAAACCAGCCGGGGAGAACGGGCCGAAGGAAGACGCGCCCTCCACGACCAATGGAATCGAACAGATGTTCGACTTGATGTCGGCGGAAGTCCCCTCCGCCGTCCGACCGGACACCGCGATCGGCCTCCCTCCGACACGACGGCATCGGGAACGGATCGACTCCGCGCCCGGAACCGGACGACGCGGGCGGCGGAATGCGCTCGCCGACGCGGTGCGCGACGCCGGGGCACGGCTCGGTCATCTCGGATTCCGGGGGAGTCTGGAACTGCGCGGCGGACCGTTGGACGATCCGACGGACGGACGAGTCGGACCGGGGGACGCCAATGGTCCGGACGAGGCGATCGGGGAGGCCGCGGCCCTCATCGGCGAGATCGCCTCGAACGTCACCCGCCACCTCGACCCGGCCGCGGGCGCATACCACGGCGTCGTCACCATCGGGAAGGACGCGATCGAGATCATGGAGACCAACCCCATCATCGCGACGGGCGACGGGAACGCCGGGGACGACGACGCGAGGACCGCGGCGGCGTCGCCGACGGGCCTGAAGCCCCACGGCAGCGGGCTCGCACTGCACCGGCGCATCATCGCCCGGCTCGGCGGCGAACTCAACACCAGCGCCGAGGACGGCGACTGGGTCGTCTACGCGCGCATCCCCCTGCACGCGCGATCCGACGCCCATGGGGAGGCGCAAGCATCATGAACGCTCCCCATGCGCCGCTCGTACGGTCCGTATGCGCGGGCATCGTCATCGCGGCCACCGCCTTCGCGCTCGCCACCGTCACCGTGACGGGCGGAACCGGCCCGTGGAACACGCCGGTCGTCACGGCATCGGACGCGACGGGGGAGAAGACCGCCTACGCGAACGGCGGACATCCCGACTTCACCGGACCGGACCGCATCACGCTCACGATGATCTGGAACGGTCTCACCAGCCGTCTGGGACGTGAGGTGTTCGAGGACGGCGTCGTCACCGACGCGGAGATGAACCGCGTCGAACGCGCGTACAACGCCTGCCTGTCCGTCTACGGCATCCAGTCGCGCGATCTGGACAACGGCGAATCGTTCAGCCAGGTGCACGGCTCGCTCGACGACGACGGTATGGAACGGGCCATCCAACGATGCCAGAGCGACACCGACTACGGGACCCTGTCGATGTTCCACCACGACACGCACGCCTCCGCGGGCATCATCAACAGCGACAGGTAGGAGGAGATACGGGGACGAGACGAGGACGGGCTTTTCGGAACGACGGAGCGAATCGTCGCCTCTCCGTCGTTCGCTCCGTCGCGGACCCGCCGGAGAGGTGACGATCCGGGATTGCCCCGTGCCGGCTGTCATCCGACGGACTACGGGCGCGCTTGGCGGACGGCCGCGACGCCCGTAGCGTGAGAAACAGGACACCCTCCGGGGCGAATCCCGGAATCCCACGGCGAAGGAGCCGACCATGACACGGCACACCCATACCCATGAAGAAGTCACCCGTGAGGACCGCGCGGCCCCCGCACACCCAACGGGATCAGCACGGCGCCGGCGGCTCATCGCGGCGGCCGGGGCGATCGTCGCGATGAGCATGGCGCTCGCCGGCTGCGGTCTCGGCGTGACGACGAACACCGACGGGACCGGAACGAACGACGCGTCCACGGGCGACCCCACGTTCACCGGCGCGTGGGCCGAGGACTTCCGACTCCAATACGACGGCGCCACGGCGGCCGGCAACACGTTCGCCCAGGACGTGCTACGCGACGGAAGCATCACCGAGGCCGAAGCCACCGAGGCCGCGGGCCGGTTCAAATCCTGCATGGCCGACGCCGGATACCACTATGACTACGTCAACCCGGACGGCGGCATGCAGATGCAGGGCGGAGACTGGTCCGACACCGAGGAACAACGGCACCGCGACGCCGAACAGGCCTGCGACGAATCATCCGGCATGCGATGGATCAGTGCGCTCTATGCGGCGGTGCTGAAGGACCCCGACGGCGAACTGCGCGACCGAGACCCCGAACAGGCCAACCACGACCTCGCCGCATGTCTCAAACGCCACGGCGTCGTCGGCGACGACTTCGACGAATCCACCATGCCCGGCGTCGACGAATCCGGCGACACGGCCTATCGGTTCAATCAGCAGTTCACCGAACCCGGCGGCAAGTACTACAGCGCGCAAAGCGAACAACTGTATTACCTGTGCCTTGCCGACCCCAGACAATGACCGGCCGGCGCGCGCCCGTTCCGCGTCATCCCATGGACGACAACCCCATTGGGACGACGGCCCACGTGCGCGTACCGTGGAAACCACGAAAGCGGGAACCCCACGGAACCCGCTTAAGGCAGGGAGGCCATCATGACGGACACCACGAACCCGAACGCGAACCCCACGGGCGCGCACGGCGAGAGGTACGCACGGAACACGAGCTACGACCATGCCGGGACCACGCCACGCATCGGATGGACACGACGACTCACCGCAATCGGCGCAACCCTGACCATCTGCGCCGCGCTCGCCGGCTGCGGCATCGGCGCAACCGATGCGGACGGCGCGGGCGGCAACACCGACACCATCGCCGGAAACGGCGCCACACCCACATTCACCGGTCCCTACGCCTCCGACCTCGCACAGGCCTACAGAGACGCACCCACCAACCTCGCCCGCAGCATCCTCAAGGACGGCAAAATCACCGACGCCGAAATCCAGGAGATCTACGACGCCTACAACACCTGCCTCGAACCCTACGGACTACAAGCCACCTACACCACCGAAGAAGGCGAGACCACCGGCCAATACCGAGGCAGCCTCTCCAACGACGAACAACTCAAGGTCATGGAACAATGCCACGCAAAAACCGGAGCCGACACCATCGCCAGCCTCGCCGCAAACATGACCGACAACCCCGACAACCTCGACGCCGAAGCCATGTACCGCGCCACCTACCGCTGCTACGTCAAACACGACCTCCTGCCCGCGCCGATCAGCGAGGACGACTACATCAGCACCATGACCCCGATCGGCGCCAAAGGCGACGACAACGCCATCCAAGCCAACACCAAGCGAGAAATGGACTTCTTCGGCGCCTACTACGAAACCGACGCCGACGGCAACCCCAACCCCACATACCAATACGGCCAGAACACCGACAAAGGCCACCGATTCTACCTCTGCCAGACCGACCCGCTCCACCAATGACCCGATGATGGACCGAAGCGACGTCATCGGAGAGCAACGAAAACGACACCGGCACACCACTCCGGCAGGTCGATACGCAGGCAAGGACACGGGCGGCGAATCAAGGAGAACACGATGGACACGACGACCATGACCGAGTCGACCACGGCCGGGCAGACCGGGACGAACGGACAACCCACGACGACCAAGGAAACACGCAAAGCCGCACGCAGGGAACGCCGCGCCACAAGGAACGGCATCACCGCCTCCATCGCGGCACTGCTGGCACTGGTCGCGCTCGCCGTCGGCACGGGCGGCGGATTCCTGCTCGCCCGGCCGCACACCCCGCCCTCCCTCGTCTCCTCCACGAAGGCGACGACCATCACGGTCGCCTCGGCGCCGTTCGACGACACCCGATCGGTCGCCCTGACCGTCTCGCTCGGTTCCAGCGCGACCGTCACCTCACCCGTGGCCGGCACCGTCACCCGGCTCGCCGTCGGCGCCGGATCGACGCTCACCTCCGGCGGCGTCGCGTTCGACGTCGACGCGACGCCCGTGCTCGCCCTCCACACCGACACGCCTCTCTACCGCACGCTGACCAGCGGCACGCAGGGCGCCGACGCCGCCGCACTCAACACCGCCCTGCGCCGGCTCGGCTACAACGCGCCCGACTCCGACCGCATGACCTGGAACACCATCGCCGCGTACAACGCGCTCGCCAAGTCGGTCGGCGCGAGCCAGCTCACCAGGGACGGGAACTGGGCGATCGGCCCCGACCGGTTCGTCTGGCTGCCCGCCGACACGGTCACAGTCAACCAGATCATGACCGCGGTCGGCCGGCAGGTCACGGCCGGGGCGGACCTGCTCACGACCGCCGCGATGCCGGTCAAGGCCACGCTGCCGACGAACGGCGGGGACACCGTCGCCGGGGACCGCGTCATCACCATCGGCGAACAGCAATTCCCGATACCGTCCGGCACCACAGAACTGACCGATCCGACGCTGCTCGCCGCGATCGCCGGCAGCACGCAATTCCGCCTCGCCTCGCTGGACGGCGGCTCCGGCGGCGCGGTCGGCCTCGTCTCCGGTTCGGTCGCCGGCTCTGGCGGCACTTCGACCGGCGGCACCGGGGAAGGAGGCACGTTGAACGTCTCCTACGACTGGAAGCTCGCCAACGCCCTGACCGTGCTGACCGTGCCCCCGTCGGCCATCTACGCGGCATCCGGCGGCAAGGCGTGCGTGAGCGTCGACGCGAAACCCGTGCCCGTCACGATCATCGCCTCCCAGCTCGGCAGAACGATGGTCGCCGCCGACGATGCGGACGGCTTCGACCACGTGGACGTGACCCCACGCACCACGGAGGCATGCCGCACGACTACGGACGGACGGTGAGTGCAATGGACGGACGCCGCGTCATACTCGACGACGTGGGGCACAGCTTCGACCCCACCGGCGACGACATGCTGTTCCGGCATCTGACGATGACCCTATGGCCGAAGCACGTGTACGCCCTGACCGGTCCCTCCGGCTCCGGCAAATCGACGCTGCTGTCGATCATCGCCGGATGGGTGAGGCCCGTGTCCGGCACCGTGACCCGCATCGACTGCGGTCGTGTGTGCTGGGTGCTGCAGAACCCGCACGGCGTGGCACGGAGGTCGGCCGTCGATCATGTCGCGCTGCCGTTCATCGCACGCGGAGAGGACCGTCGCGACGCCGAAAGCCACGCAATGAGGCTGCTGCGCGCATTCGGACTGGAAACGCTTGCATACAAGCCGTTCCGTGACCTGTCCGGAGGGGAGGCACAGCGGTTGATGCTCGCCCGCGGCGTCGCCTCCCACGCGGGCCTGCTGCTCGTCGACGAACCCACTGCGCAGCTCGACCTCAACACGGCAGCGACGGTCAACGCATACCTGAACAATCTGTCGATGGGTGGCGCGATCGTCGTGGTCGCCACGCACGATCCGCGCACCCGCGACGCCTGCACCGATCTCATCGACCTAGGGGACTGGCAGAAGGAGCGCGGCCATGACTGACGAGAACATGACGCCGGGAACCCATCCGGCACTCCGCATGACCCTGCGAGGCGTGGTCTCCGAGGCATGGCGCGACCTGATCACCGGGACCACGCATGCGTGCACGCTGGCGTTGTGCGCGGCGAGTCTCATCCTGCTGCTCGCCGGAGCCGATTGGCTCACCGTCTCGTCGATCCAACGACAGGTCGACGGCTACGTAGCCGCCGGCGGCTCGACGTGGATTCTCCAGTACGACAACCACATCGACGGCGCCGCCTGCGACCGGCTCTCCTCGCTCGACGGCGTGCAGGCGGCCGGCGCCCTGCGCGAGGGCGGCGCGAAGCTCACGTTCGCCGCGCTGTCGTCCACCGGCGTACCGACCTACGAGGTGACCGCCGGCGCGATGGACGTGTTCGCGCTTTCGACCACGGGAACGGATGACGGGACGGCGCAGCCCGCGACGCGGCGGGCGGACGGAACGGGAAAGACGTCCGGGACCGCCGCGGATGCGTCAGCCGATGCCGCGTCGGACGATTCGCCGGATGGTTCATGGGCCGGCGGCGTGATGCTGTCCGCCGAAGCGGCCAAGCCGTTCGGGGCCGCGGCGGGGACGACGCTCGCCCTGCGGGACGGGCGCGAGCTGACCGTCGCCGACGTGTTCGACTGGCCCGACGACGGGCGCAAGTCCGGTTTCTCCTACGCGGCGCTCACTCCCGTCCCGGCCGACGACGCGAAGCCGTTCGGCCAGTGCTGGGTGCGTGCATGGCCCGAACCGGAAGGCATCGAATCGCTGCTGCGCCTCGCCTCCGACCGCGTCGCCACCGGCGCCGACCAGACGCGGCCGATGATCTCCCGTCTCAACACGTCCAAAGGCAGCGTGATGGACGGCGACGCCATGTTCGCAGGACGCCTGACCGCCTATGCGCCGTGGATCGCACTGGCCGGAGGTCTCCTGCTCGGTCTGGTCGCCGCGCGGTCGCGCAGGCTCGAACTCGCCTCGGCGCTGCACTGCGGCGTGCCGAAGAGCGCGCTCGTCGCGCAGATGCTGATCGAGACATGCGCGTGGACGATCGCCGGCGCGCTCATCACCTCGCCACTCCTCGCGTGGATATGGGCGGCCAACGACCTTGCCGATGCGCGGTCGATCGTCGGCACGCTGTTGCGCGTACCGGTCGCCGCATCCGTGGGCGTGCTCGCGGGCACACTGGCCGCCGTACTGGCCACGCGGGAGAGCCATCTGCTGCGGTACTTCAAGAACCGGTGACGGCAGGACGCCGCGTCGATCAGTCGGCGACGACCAGCGAGGTGAGGTCCTTCAGATCGAGCTCGAAGCTCACGCCACGCTCCTCGTAATGCGGCTGGTTCCTGGTATGGCCCATCGCGTGGCGGACGAACTCGCCGGCGATGCGGGCCGACTCGGCGAGCCCGCGTCCGGCCATCACCGCGCCGCACAGGGCCGAGGCGAACGCATCGCCCGTGCCGTGGATCATGTACGGCAGTTTCTCATGCGCGATCGCCGTCCTCGCCGCGACGCCGTCCGAGGCGGAGGCGACGTAGTTGCGGATCAGCCCGTCGCCGCGGTCGATGCCCTTGAGGACCACGTTCCTCGTGCCGAGCTCCAGCAGCGCGCCGAGCAGTCCGTCGACCGCCGACTCGTCGAGATCATGTCCCGGGTAGTCGCGGCCGGTCAGGATGGCCGCCTCGGTGAGGTTCGGCATCAGCACGTCCGCGCCATCCGCCAGCGCGCCCATCGCCTCGCACAATTCGGCCGTGTACGTGGGGTACATCGCGCCGCCGTCGCCCATCACCGGGTCGACCAGACGCAGCGCCCCCGGATACTCGCGGTACAGGCGCTGGATGATCGCCACCTGGTCGGGGGAGCCGAGGAACCCGGAGTACACGCCATCGAGCTCCACGCGCTCCGCGCGCCAGGCATCGAGATACCCGGAGAGGATGTCGGTGGTGTCGTGGAAGGTGAACGTCTCGTACTTCGTGTGCGCGGAGAACAGCGCGGTTGGCACTGGGCACACGTCGCACCCCGCGGCCGACAGGATCGGGATCGCCGCCGTCAGCGAGCACTTGCCGTAGCCGCACATGTCATGTACGGCGGCCACGCGCGGAATATAGTTCGGATCGCGGTCATACAGGGTCACGTCGCTCATCTGGAGCTCCATTCGATGTTCGGGGAATCGTCGTCGTATGGGATACGACTGTAGCCGCATGCCGTCGGCGAGTCGCGCCACCGCCGCGATCCGGACGGCGGGGTGCTGTGCACATGAGCGACCAAAGCGGGGCGGAGACGAGCCGCAAACAGGTCGGCCGGTCGTCGCGGCGCGCGACATGGCAACGATGCCATCCACGGCGTGTCGCGGGAATCCGGTCATGAAATTCGCCCGTCCGCACCATCCGGAACATCAATGATGCCAAGGCTTGATAAGCCCCTATAGGCAAGCCCGATAACGTCGGGCTTGCGGCGCGCGGGGTCGGGGTCGTACCTTCATAACCAACACCTCGCCAACCGCCGAACACGGCAGGCGGGTGGCAAGGAAAGCGAACTTCGACAACCACCAAGGAGCAAATCATCATGGCCGAGAAGAACAAGAACTACCGTTTCGAAACCCTGCAGCTGCACGTCGGACAGGAGCAGGCCGACCCGGCCACCGACTCCCGCGCCGTGCCGATCTACGCGACCACCTCCTACGTCTTCCACAACTTCGACCACGCCGAGGCCCGCTTCGGCCTCGCCGACCCGGGCAACATCTACGGCCGTCTGACCAACTCCACCCAGGGCGTGTTCGAGGACCGCATCGCCGCCCTCGAGGGCGGCACCGCCGGCATCGCGGTCGCCTCCGGCGCCGCGGCCGTCGAGTACGCCGTGCGCAACATCACGCAGTCCGGCGACCACATCGTCTCCTCCAAGAACATCTACGGCGGCACCTTCAACCTGCTCAAGCACACGCTGCCGCGCGACGGCATCACCACCACCTTCGTCGATCCGGAGGTCCCGCAGAACTTCGAGGACGCCATCCAGGAGAACACCAAGCTCGTCTACTTCGAGACCTTCGGCAACCCGAATGCCGACCTGCCGGACTTCGAGGCCATCTCCGAGATCGCCCACAAGCACCATCTGCCGGTGATCGTCGACAACACCTTCGCCACCCCGTACCTGTTCCGTCCGCTGGAGCACGGCGCCGACGTGGTCGTCGAGTCGGCCACCAAGTTCATCGGCGGCCACGGTACCACGCTGGGCGGCGTCGTCGTCGAGGGCGGCAAGTTCAACTGGGCCGAGGTCCCGGGCAAGTTCCCGACCCTGACCGAGCCGGATCCGTCCTACCACGGCCTGAACTTCTACGAGGCCCTCGGCGGAGCCGCGTTCGTGACCCGCATCCGCGCCATCCTGCTGCGCGACACCGGCGCCACCCTGAGCCCGTTCGCCGCGTTCCTGCTCCTGCAGGGCACCGAGACCCTGTCCCTGCGCGTCGAGCGCCACGTGCAGAACGCGCTCAAGGTCGTCGAGTACCTGCAGACCGTGCCCGAGGTCGAGTCCGTGTCCCACCCGTCCATCCCGGGACGCCGTGACCACGCGCTGTACGAGAAGTACTTCCCGAACGGCGCCGGCTCCATCTTCACCTTCGACATCAAGGGCGGAAAGGACGCAGCCCGCGTCTTCATCGACAACCTGCACCTGTTCAGCCTGCTGGCCAACGTCGCCGACGTGAAGTCCCTCGTCATCCACCCGGCCTCCACCACGCACTCCCAGGAGACGCTGGAGGAGCTCGAG
Organism: Bifidobacterium santillanense; assembly: GCF_018555385.1. Lineage (GTDB taxonomy): Bacteria > Actinomycetota > Actinomycetes > Actinomycetales > Bifidobacteriaceae > Bifidobacterium > Bifidobacterium santillanense. Next base: position 325,431 of record NZ_JAFEJS010000001.1, on the reverse strand, counting down.
GACCAGGGCATCCACCAGGGCACCATCCGCCTGTCCATCGGCACCGAGAACATCGAGGACATCCTCGACGACCTCAAGGGCGGCTTCGAGGCGGTCCGCGCCTCCGGCCTCGCCAAGTGAGGTAGTCCGGGGCCCGTCATCCGGCGGAAGGGGCGCCGTCCGTGCTTCGAGGGCGGACGGCGACGCCGGACGATGAAGAAGGGAAGGCTCCGGTCGATCGACCCGAAGTGAAGCGGCGGAACGGCACCGAACGTCATGCGGTGCCGTTCCGCCGCTTTCGTATGCCTGTATCCGTTCGCGCGATCATGCCCGACGCGGCGAACGGACACGCTCATCCGAAAGGATGAGATCGATCCGACCCCGGCGGACGATTCAACCCTGCGCACGATGGAGCGCGCGGGACGACACGCATAGCGTATGAACCATGAGCGGACAGACCATGTCCGCGGAACACGATGGAGAAACGCTATGAACGAAACCAATCCCGCCATTCAGGCGATCGATCTCGTCAAGGACTACGGCAGCGGCGAGGGCGTCGTGCACGCGCTGCGCGACGTCAACGTGACCTTCGAACGCGGACGGTTCACCGCGATCATGGGCCCGTCCGGCTCGGGCAAGTCGACGCTGATGCACACGCTCGCCGGCCTCGACTCGGCAACCTCCGGCCGCATCATCTTCGACGGCCGCGACCTGACCCGCATGAACGACAAGCAGCTCACCCTGCTGCGCCGCAACCGGATCGGATTCATCTTCCAGAGCTTCAACCTGCTGCCGATGTTCACCGCCGAACAGAACATCCTCATGCCGCTCACCCTCGCCGGCGCCAAGCCGGACAGGCGTTGGTTCGCGACCCTCGTCAACACGCTCGGCCTCGAACGACGGCTCGGTCACCGGCCGAACGAACTGTCCGGCGGCCAGCAGCAGCGCGTCGCCATCGCGCGCGCCCTGATCACCAAGCCGACGCTCGTGTTCGCCGACGAACCCACCGGCAACCTCGACTCGGTCTCCAGCGCCGAGGTGCTCGGCTTCCTGCGCCGTTCGGTCGACGAGCTCGGCCAGACCATCATCATGGTCACGCACGACGCGGTCGCCGCCTCCTACGCGGACCGCGCCATCGTCTTCGCCGACGGGCGCATCGTCGCCGACGAGGCGCATCCCACCGCCGAACGCATGAACCAACTGCTCATGGCCGAACGCGAGAAGGCCACGCGCGCCGCCGTCACCGGCACCTCCGCCGACAGGCTCGCCCGTCTCGCCGGCACCCGCAACGCGACCGACCTGCCGATCGTCGACGACGTGCTTCCGCCGATGCCTCCCGCATCGGCGCTTCCGGGAGGAACGGCCCCCGCCGAGTGGATGGATGAAGAACCGGCGACCGTCTCCAGCATGCGGCGGGGGACACGTGGCCGACGCCGCGCCTCGTCCGGTGCCCGCCACGCGCGCTGACGGATCTTCGACGAAAGGACAACACCCATCATGCTTTCGATGACCTTCAATCTCATGAGGAAAAGCGCGAGGATGCTCATCCCCGCCGGCATCGCCATCCTGATCGGCACCGCGTTCATCGCCTCCACGTTCCTGTTCTCCAATGCGATGAGCGCGTCGCTGACTCGGCAGACCACCGCGCAGTTCGGCGACGCGGACTACATGATCACCCCGCAGTCGCTCGACAAGCTCGACGACAAGGCGCTCGAATACGCGTACACGCGCACCGTCGACGATTTCCACATCGACCGCATGCGCGCCACCGAGGGCGTGGACGACGTACGTGTCGGGGTCTCCGCCATGGTGACCGTCACCAACGGCGACAGGAACGTGAACGTTCAGGCCATCGCCGCCGCGGACAAGCGCGGCACGCTGCCGATCGAGATCACGAGCGGCGATCAGCCGATCGACAACGGAGAGATCGCATTGCCCAAATCCGCCGCCAAGCAGCTCGGCGTGAAGATCGGCGACACGGTGACCATCGATTCCCAGGCCGCGCAGTCCATGCGCCAGGCCGCGTCGCTGGAGACTGCATCCGGTACGGCCGGCGCCGCGGATTCCGCGTTCGACGCCATGACCGTACGCGTGGTCGGGCTCACCGCCGACCCCGACGGCGCATACCCGTACACCGGCGGCGCGGCCGTGCTTTCCGGTCACGACCTCGCCCCGATGGCCGGTTCCACGGACCTGGGATCGATGAACGTCCTCAATATCTATCTCGCCGTCGCCGACAAGTCGGATGCCGCCGCGAAGGCCACCATCGAACGCGTCGGGAAACTGCTGCCCAGACACTACGTCATCCAGTCTCGAGCCGATGCCGCCAACGAATCGGTCAAGAGCCTGAGCAGCGGCGGCACCGACATCACCACCACGTTCCTGCTGAGCTTCGGCGTGCTCGCGATGCTCGTCGCCGCGCTCGTCATCGCCAACACGTTCCAGGTGCTCGTCGCCCAACGTCGACGTACGCTCGCCCTGCTGCGCACCATCGGCGCACGCAAGGGGCAGCTGTACGTCTCCGTGCTGGTCGAGGCCGGCGTTCTGGGACTCGTCGCGTCCGCGCTGGGCGTGCTTCTCGGCATCGGGCTTATGGCCGGTCTCGGCGCATCCGGTCTGATGCGGAACGCCGGCGTCGACCGGGTGATCCTGAGCTGGCAGGTGTTCGTCGTGCCGATCCTCTTCGGCATCGCGATGACCGTCATCGCCTCGCTCGGCTCGGCCCGCTCCGCGACCGCGGTCACCCCGCTCGAGGCGCTGCGCCCGATCGAACTGATCGACACGCGTCGTGCAGGCATCGTGCGCGCCGTCCTATCCGCGCTGATGCTGACGCTCGGACTTGGACTCTGCGGATTCGGTGCATGGCAGATCCACGAACTCAACGCCGGACGCGATTCGTTGGCGAACGACCACTACGGTCCCGTGCTGCTGTCCGCGATCGGTGGATGCGCGTTCGTGTTCCTCGCACTCATCCTGTCCGCCGCGTTCTGGCTGCCCGTCCTGATGCGCGGCGTCGGCGCGCTCGTCTCGCTGGCCGGTCCGAGCGCGAAGGTCGCCCACGCCAACATCCAGAAGAACCCGAGGCGTGTGGCCGCCACCGGCGCCGCCCTCCTCATCGGCGTCACGCTCGTCTCCACCATCGCCACCGGCGCCGCCAGTGCCAAGCAGACCATGGCCGAGGCGATCGCCACCCGCTACAGCGTCGACATGATCGCCACGGGAGCCGATGTGACCGATGCGCAGGTGCGCAAGGTCGAGGGTGTCAGGGGAGTAACCGCGGTCGTTTCCGCCCCCACCGCCGTGGCCTCCGTGAAAACGTCCGGAGGCAAGGAACTGAGCGTGCTGGTCGTCGGCGTGAAGGACGTCACGACACTGAGGAAGGTCATGCACGCCGATCTCGGGAACGCGAGTCTGGGCGACGGCGACGTGCTCCTGCCCAAGCGCTCCGCCTCCAGCGGCAAGGAGCTCAGGTTCGACAAGGCCAAAGGAGTCACGCTGACGGACACCGAATCCACGAGGCTCACGCTCACCCCGTCGCAGGCCGACTACCGCAGGGTGAGCGCCGACTACGACGCCGTCGCGTTCGTCTCGTCGAGGCATTTCGAGAACGGCGGGATCAGGACGGGCGGGCGCATGCTGCTCATGGCCGTGGACCCCGACAAGCCCGGCACCTCACTCAACGATACGTTCACCTCGGTGCAGTCCGCGTTCTCCGACAACGCCGGCGTTACCGTGTCCGGCCCCATCGCCGAACGCGTGCAGTGGGAGACGATCATTGACGTGATGATGTCCATGCTCGTCGGACTCATCGCCGTGGCCGTGCTGATCGCCCTGGTGGGCGTCGCGAACACGTTGTCGCTGTCCGTCATCGAGCGGACGCACGAATCGGCGACGCTGCGGGCCATCGGCATGACCCGCGGCCAGCTGAGGCGTTCGCTTGCCGTCGAGGCGCTGCTGCTGTCGCTCGTCTCCGGCGTGGTCGGCGTGCTGCTCGGCGCCGGGTTCGGATGGCTGGGATCGTACATGGTGTTCAGCCTGTACGGTACGGTCGCGTTCCCGTTCGAGTGGAGCGTGAACGGCGCCGTGCTCGCCGTGGCGGCGGCGGCCGCGCTGCTCGCCAGCATCGCGCCCGCCCGCCGCGCGGTCAGGACCCCTCCGGTCGAGGCGCTGGCCGAAGCGTGATGCCATCGACGTGATATGTCTCGGCATGACGTGATATCGCGCCAGATATGACGAAACGAGGGAGCCTCCTTCACGGAGGCTCCCTCGTTTCGTCATATGCTCGTATCAGACGAGCTCATTATCATATGCAAAGACCACAGCCTGCACGCGGTCGCGGGCGTGGATCTTGGAGAGGATGTGCGCCACGTGCGTCTTCACGGTGGGCAGGCTGATGAACAGTTTGTCGGCGATCTCCTGATTGCTCAGTCCGTGCGCGATCTCGACGAGGACCTCGCGTTCGCGATCGGTGAGCAGCTCCAGCTCGGGATCCCGATACGGGTCCGAGCCGCGGCTTGGGTCGATGGGGGCGTTGGATGGCGCCGGGAATCCTCCGATGCCTGTGCCGAACGATCCGGACGCGCCCTGCGCCGGTGCCCCTGTGGGGGCATGCACGTCGCGCCGCGCCGGCGCCGGCGTCTCTCCGCGCGCATAGCCGTCCTGCATCATCTTTTCGATGAGGCGCCTCGTGGCGGAGGGTGCGATGATCGCGTTGCCCTGGAAGACGGTTCGAATCGAGGAGAGCAGCGTCTCCGGCTCCGTGTCCTTGAGCAGGAACCCCGACGCCCCGGCGTTGATCGCCGACATCACGTACTCGTCCAGATCGAACGTGGTGAGGATGATGACGCGCGTCACATGCGCCTGTGCCCGCGAACCGTTGTCTGAGACATCGTCGCCGATGATGCGTCTTGTGGCCTCGATGCCGTCCGTGCCGGGCATGCGCACGTCCATCAGCACGATGTCGGGATGCAGTCGTTCGGCCAATGCCACGGCCTGCGCGCCGTCCCCGGCCTGACCGACCACGTCCATGTCCGGCTGCGAGCCGATGACCATCGCGAACCCGGCCCTCACCAGTTCCTGATCATCGGCGATGACCACTCGAATCCTGTTGCTCTCACTCATACCGACCACCCTACCTGCGATGGACAGGCGACGGGCATATCGGCACCCCCGAGTCACCCCTGATTTCCGCCGGGCCGTTCCCTGAGCTGCTCATCCAACGGCGCCGCGGGGGAGAGCGGCGCGACCGCGGTGGCATCGGCGTGCGTCTCGTCGCTGAATCCGGTCTCGCGCAGCACGGTGAGCAGTCGGCGCATGTGGGCCAGCGCCTCACGCCCCTGTTCGCCGATGCCGGCGAATGACGCCGAGATGCGCTCCGGTGACGGCGCCGGGATCTCGCCGAGCATCGCGAGCCCCTCGTCCGCCCTGTCGATCACCGCATCCAGCGTCGCGGCGACCTCGGACCGCATGGCCGCTCCGATGCGCTCACGCTCCATGTTCGCCGCTAGCACCTTCTGCCGTGCCTCCTCGGCGCGCAGCGCCTCCTCACGCTGACGCAGCACCAGCACATCCGAACCGCTCGACCGACGCCATTCGGCCATCGCCATACATGCCAGACACATCAGCAGCAGCATGCCGCCGATCAACAGTCCGCCGAGCATCACCTCCCATGCGGGTCTGACGCCGTTCCCACGCAGCAACGTCTCGGCGAGCGAACGGTATCCGTTCCACCCGGCCATGATGCGGGCGCCGACCAGCCATGAATCGATCGCCGCCGCGGAGAGCACCCACCTCCAGGCGCCGTCGCGCCCGTACAGTACCGCCGAATACACCGATGCGAGTGCGAATACGTTCACCGCCAGCATCGTGGGCGCGAACAGCAGTTCCGCGGCGGACATGACGGCCATAGCCAATGCGGCGGACTCGGGGAACCGCCGGCGCAACGCGTACGGAACGAGCAGCGCCGCCGTCACGGCCACAGCCATCGCCCGTCTTGCCGGCAAAGGGGCGAACGTCGCGTCGGACAGCCCAGAATCGTTGAACGTCACCGTATGCAGCATCATCGTGAGCAGCACGGCCGTCAGCGTATCCATGAACAGATAGTGCCGTTCGGTCCACCATGCCATCCGTCCGATGCCGTTCGGCTGCGTCCTGCCGTCGGGAGATTCCCCGTTGCCCACGTCGAGCCCCGACAGCCGGACGCGCAATGACGCCAGACGCGCGGACAGTCGGGACAGACCGGTGGCGACGCCGAGAACGTCACGCGTGGAATCGGAGGATGCGGCTCGGCGGATGGGCAGCAGCGGAACCGTCGCGACGACGGAGAAGCCGCCCGTGGGAGCGGGGCCGGTCTCGACGGCGCCACCGGCGGCGACGATGCGCTCACGCATGCCGACCAGTCCGTATCCGGGCCGATGCCCATCCGCCGCCGCGGCCGCGCCCATGCCGTCGTCGTGGATGACGATCTCCAGCGAATCCGTTCCCCATGTCTCGTCGATCGTCACATGCGCGCCGTCGCCGGCATGTCTGCGCACGTTGGACAGTGATTCCTGCACGAGACGGAACACCGCGGTGTCCGCATCGGGGGAGAGGCGTTCCGGCAGCGCGTCGCCGTTCACGTAGCGGACAACCGGCGGGCGATCGCCGAACAGGGTGGGGATGTCCACGTAACCGGTGCCGGACCGTCCCCCGAATACGTCGAACAGACGATGCATGTCGTTCTGGGCCCGTACGGCCTCGTGACGGATCGTCGTCATCGTGCGCTTCGCCACATCGATGTCGTTCGCCCCAGCGTATCGTCCGCCGTCCGATTGGATGATGATCGTGGACAACGTGTGCGCGACCACGTCGTGCATGTCGCGGGCGATGCGTGCGCGCTCGGCCAGCATCGCGATGTGCCTTTCCTCCGATTCGCGCGCCGCGATCGACGCGTTGCGCTCACGCATGGCCCGAAGCGTGGCGTGACGCGCACGTTGCCAGAGCGCCATAACGATCACGCTGATCAGACACATCTCGATGCACAACAGCAGGATTCCGGCGTCGATCGCGATCTTGCCGGCGCATCCGCCCGCCTGCGCATCGAATACGCCGCTGGTCGTCGAGAGACATGTCGGCAGGGTCGTCGCCGTGGGCAGCCATGACGACCATATGTCCGTATTGTCGAACAGGGGACCGAGATTGAACGTCAACGACCAGGCGATGGACGTGATCGCGGCCATCACGAACGAGGTGACGACGAAACGCGTCGTGTGGTGCTGGTCTCCGTACACCAGCACCGAATAGAGCATCAGCAGCGACAGGAAGTCGCCGTACGCTACGACCGGACCGATGACGAGATGCGTCGCACATAATGCGATGAACAGCCATGCGGCCGGTTCGGGCCGCCATCGACGCATCGCCAACGGTATGATCGTTGCAGCCGACCACAGGTACAGGGAGATGCTGCTCGTGGAGGTCAACAGTCCGGGGGCCGTACCCGTATCGGTGGTTCCCACCAGCGGCAGACACATGACGAGCAGTGCCGCCGCCAACAGCGTGTCCACGGCCAATACATGCGAACGGCCCCAGGCCGCGAGTCGTCCCATCCAATCGTTCATGGTCCCAAGGCTAGCGCGTCGACATACCGCGGCCATCATGCCCAAGGATGAGACCCGGACCATGAGCGAAGAGTCGGATTGCGTCGACGAACGGCGATGGACAGGTTCGAGGCGGGGACGCGTGAGCCGAAACATGGATGACGATGCGATTGCCGGGTAGAGTTGACGGATATACGAGAATACATATGGCGCGAATTCGGATGCGGATCCGAAGCGGATCCGCACGAATCGAAAGGAAGGGAAGACGCATATGACGCTGCTCGACGAATACTACGTGCCGGGACTGCACATCGAGGACCGTTCCATCGACGTGCCGCTCGACTGGACCGGCCATGAGCCGGGGCGCGGGTTCGACGGCGAATCCATCAAACTATTCTACCGCGTGGTCACCACACCCGAGCACGTCCATGACGATCTGCCGCTGCTCGTCTTCCTCCAGGGAGGTCCCGGCGGTGCCGGCCCGCGTCTGCTGAGCCCGCAGTCGGACGGCTGGATCGAGGAGGCGACGAAGCACTTCCGCGTCGTCCTGCCCGATCAGCGCGGCACCGGACGATCCAACCGCATCGACACGCACACGATGGCGCGCATCGCCGCCGCACACGCGGACGCCGGCTCCGACGGCGCGGCCAAGGCGGCACAAGCACAGGCCGACTACCTCAAGAGGTTCCTCGCCGACTCCATCGTGCGAGACTTCGAGCATCTGCGCCGCACCGAGTTCGGCGGACGCAAGTGGGTGACGATGGGACAGAGCTACGGCGGATTCCTCACGCTCACCTATCTGTCCCTGTTCCCCGAGGGCGTGAACGCGAGTTTCACCACCGGCGGCATCCCGCACGTGCCGGCCGACGCCACCGAGGTGTACGAGCACACGTTCCCGCGCATGGCCGTGAAAACCAAGCGGTTCTACGAACGCTACCCGCAGGATGCCGCGCGCGTGGCCGCACTGGCCGACGCGCTGCCGACCGCGGCGGAGGTGAATGAGTTCGTCGGCACGCTGACCGGTTCCGTGCTGGGATCGTTGGAATCGGATGCCCTCGGACGTCGTCTCGGCGTAATCGCCGGTATGGCGGCGCACGGCTTCCCGCTCATGCCCAACGGTGATCCGCTGACCGTCGAACGGCTGCAGTGCCTCGGTTCCGATTTCGGCATGAAGCCCAGCTTCGAACGCGTCCATTGGATCCTCGACGACGCGTTCCTCGAGGGGGACGGCTCAGTACCGTCCGATGCGCCGTCGCTGAGCGACGAGTTCCTCGCCAAGGTGATGAACGCCACCTCGTCGCGACCGCTCTACTGGCCGCTGCAGGAGTTCATCTACGCCAACGGCGAGCTCGACGAGCCCATCCGCTGGGCCGCGCAGCGCGTGCGCGACACCCGCCCGGAGTTCGGCGCGGGGAAGCGTCCGCTCAACTTCACCGGCGAGGCGATGTTCCCGTGGATGTTCGAACAGGAGTCCGCGCTCCGTCCGTTCAGGGCAGCGATGGATGTCCTCATGGAGGATACGCGCTTCGGAGTCATCTACGATGAGGAACGACTGGCGAGCAACGAGGTGCCGCTGCAGGCCGGCGTCTACTTCGACGACATGTACGTCGACTCCGGTCTCCAGCTCGACACGCTGAGCCGCGTCGGCAACAGCCACTACTGGGTGACCAACGAGTTCGAGCACGACGGACTGCACGGACCGATCGTGTTCCGTCACCTGTGGGAGGAGGCTCTGAACAGGGGCGATCTGGAAACGTTGTTCTGATATCCCTGTCTGCGAGGCACTGTTCGAGGCATCTTTCGGAAAGGAAACTTCATGACCGACATCACCGATCTCACCATCGGATTCATCGGATACGGCAACATGGCGCAGGCCATCGCCGAGGGGCTCGTCGATGCGGGCGTCGTGCGCGGCGGGCAGATCGTCGCGTGTGCGGCGCATTACGACAAGCTGGAGCGAAACGCCGCTGGGCTCGGCGTGCGTCCGTTGCACAACCCGCTCGAGGTCGTCGCCGCGGCCGACGTGGTCGTCATCGCGATCAAGCCCTACCAGATCGAGACGGTTGTCGGGCCTCTCGCGGAGGAGCTCGCCAAGCCGGGCAGGATCGTCGTGTCGATCGCGGCCGGATGGGATCTGGCGAAGTACCGTGAGCTGTTCGCGAAGGCGGGCGGCGACGGTTCCGATGCGGCCGAAGCCCCGGAGGTCCACATCCAGTGCACGATCCCGAACACGCCGATGGCCGTCGGCAAGGGCGTGCTCGTCACCGAGGCCGACAGCACGCTCACCGAGGAGGAGACGAAGGTCTTCGAGTCGCTGTTCTCGCCGATCAGCCTCATCGAGCGCGTCGACACCGCGCACATGACCGTCGCGATGGTCGTGGCCGGCTGCGCGCCCGCCTTCACCGACATGTACATCGAGGCGCTCGGCGACGCCGGAGTCATGTACGGACTGCAGCGAGCCACCGCATACAGGCTCGCCGCGAAAATGGTCGAAGGTGTCGGCGCCCTCTACATGGCCACCGGCACGCATCCCGGCGCGATGAAGGACGCCGTCTGCTCGCCCGGAGGCACCACCATCCGCGGCGTCGCCCAGCTCGAGAAGGACGGCTTCCGCGGCGCCGTCATCAACGCGGTCGAGGCGATCGTGGGGAAGTAGACGGTTCATCCGAAACGGCGGGACCCGCTATCCGGCTTCCGCCGTTTCGGCCATTACCGGACGGCAGTGGCCCAGGCCAGACGTTCGTAGTGGTCGACGAGCGGAAGGAACAGTTCGTCGACCGTGGCGATGATGTCCGCCTCGGATAGGGGACGCATGTCACGCAGGATGATCGCGCGGCCGAGTTCTCCGGGCATGCGCAGCAGCGACTCCGGCAGTTCGCAGGTGATGTCGCCGCGCGCCCGCGCGTTCTCGATGGCCATCATGATGCTGGGTTGGTCGCTCATCATCGTGCGTTCGTACAGTTCGTGCGCGCTCACGCCGAGCCAGTCGGCGTAGACGCCGAACTTGGCCAGCACCATCACCGCGTCGGACTGCTTGCTGTTGAGCTGCAGGAGAATGGAGATGACGTCGCCTCTGAGCGTGCCGGTGTCCGGACGTTCGATGGCGGAGCGGCCACGATGTTGTCTCACGGCAGCCACGAATAGTTCCGTGCGGTTCGGCCATCGCCGGTACAGCACCGGCTTGCTGGTGTGTGCCCTGGCGGCCACGTTGTCGAACGTGAACTCCTCGGCGCCGCACGTGGTCAGCTGCTCCCACGCGGCCTCCAGGATGGCCGTTTCCAGAACCTTGCCCCGACGGCGCGTCTGCTTCGACGTGGTGTTCGTTTCCATGGTCTCATCTCCGTGACGCGGCATGGGTGTGGTGTCGATGATCGTTCACGCCGCCCTTTACAAGATACCACGGTGTTTCCTATCTGCGGATATCTATAATGGTATGCGGTCTATAAGAAACTTATAAGTATCTTAAAGGAGATGGACGATGGCTGATGCGAAGGGGAGCGGCATGAACCGTTCCCTGGTCTGCCTGTGCGCGGCCGAACTGGTGATGATGGTCAACACCACGGCGTTCAACGTGGCGCTGCCGGACATCACAGAGTCGCTCGGGGCCGGCATGGCGGAACAGCAGTGGATCGTGTCCAGCTACAATCTCGTGTTCGCGGCCGTGGTGCTGCTGGCTGGATTCCTCGGAGACCGGCTCGGCCACCTGAGGACCATGCTTGTCGGATTGGGCATGTTCGTCGTCGCGTCCGCGGTCGGTCTCATGGCCGGGAACGTGCCGGCGCTGCTCGTCTCGCGGTCGATCATGGGCGCCGGCGCGGGTGTGGTCATCCCGATGGGGCAGGCGCTGCTCGGCATCCTGTTCCGGGGTTCCGGACTGTCCCGTGCCATGACCGCATGGGCGATAGCCGGTACCCTGGGCGTGCCTTTCGGACCTCTCGTTGGGGGAGTGCTCACCGCGACGTTGGGATGGCGCGGCATCTTCGGATTCGATGGCGTGGTGTTCCTCGCCGTGATCGCGGTCATCCGCATGAACGTTCCGCGGACGAGGGCGTCGCACGGATCCCGGTCGCTGCGCATTCCATGGATGTCGGTGGCGATGATGTTCGCCGGATTCACCCTGTTCTCGGCCGGTCTGGTCAACGCGCAGCACGGTTTGCTGTCCGCGGACGCCTGGATTCCGATGATGGTCGGCATCGTGCTGATCGTGGGGTTCGTGCTGCACGATCGCACGTCCCGCAATCCGCTGATGGAACTCGGACTGATGGGGGACCCGTCGTTCGCCGCCTGCGCGCCCGCGCTGATGATGCTGAACTTCTCGATGTACGGCATCATCTTCATCATGCCAGCCTATCTGGAGACGGTGCTGCATCATGGCGCGTTGGTCGGGGGAATGCTGCTGATGCCGCTGGTCGTTGCGTCCATCGTGGGGTCGTGGATGGTCGACGGAATCGCCTCCCGGATCGGCTCGCGCGGCACGAGTCTGCTGGCCTTGGGATGTCTGGCCGCCGGCATGCTGACGATCGGCGCCGCCATGTGGTGGCCCGGGGAAGCGGTGAGACAATCGACGGTGCTGATCGGTCAGACCATGGCCGGATTCGGGCTGGGCGTCGGCCAGCCGGCGATGCTGACATGGGCCATGGGCCGGGTGCCGGTCGGGCAATCCGGCGCCGGCTCCAGTCTGCTGACCGTGTTCCGCCAATTCGGATCCATCATCGGTGTGGGGATCTTCGGCAGCGTACAGAGCGGATTGTATGAGACGGGATTCTGCGATCTCGCGCAATCCGCTGGACTGGGCCAGCGGTCCGCAGGTTCCGTGACGTTGGATTTCCAACAGGCGGCCGGATTCACGGACGCGACGGGCGACCTGATGCGCGAGGTGGCCTCCCGCTCCTATGAATCCGCGATGATCGGCAGCTTCTCCGCGGCGGCCGCGGTCATCATCGTCACTCTCGGGGTCGTCGTGATGATATCCCGCAAGACATCGCGGTGATGCTCGGCGGATCGCATGGACGCGCGCTCCGGAGTCTTTTCCGCCGAGGTTCCCGCGGAATGCGCGTCACATTGTCCGGCTTGCATATTCGTCGGCGGTGATGATGCGGAATACATCGTCATGATACGCATCAATGAGGTTGAAGTAATCGTGCGTCGACTCGAAGGCCGCCTTCATGCCGCATTTGGCCATCACGCGGCCGGATTGGATGTTCTCCTTGTAATGTCCGCCCCACACGGCGTCCTTATGCGACGTATCGAGAGCGTATCCGAGTACGGCATTGAGCGTTTCGGGCATGTAGCCTTTGCCCCAGAACGGACGGCCGATCCAGTAGCCGAGTTCCAGCGCATTATCACCGAGATACTTGCCGTAGCGCTCTCTCAGCGCACCATCGGCCTCGACCGGGTCGATGGTGTAGTGGCTGACCGGTTTGAGCGCGATGCTGCCGACCGGTTCGTCGCCGTTGTCTTTGATGGTGACGGCCCAGTTGTTCTCCACCGCAAGAATGTTCCTGATGTCGTTCATGCTGCCTTCGACACTGGTATGCGGCGGCCATCCGCACAGCAATCCGATTTCAGGATCGGAAGCGTACCGGAATAGCGAAGCCGCCTCGGCCTCATCGTTCACCTTCCACGGGCGCAGCAGCAGGCGTTCGGTTTCGATGGTTTCGCTCATAGCGTTCCTTTCACTGACCGGAATCAATAAGCCCGCATGCTAGCACTGAACCGCAGAAACAGAAGGACCCGCCCCCAATAATCAAGGAGCGGATCCTGTTCATGCCCAGGTCGCATTAGGTTGCAGACGTGTCGTGGGCTTTGCGACATTCGTGGTTTTCATCAGCGTCGTCCGCACTGTTTGCATCAATGAGATCAGCGTCATAGCATCCTTCGGAGACGTTGAGTTTGAACTCGACCGGCTTGCCCTTCTGCAACAGTCGCTCGTTTCCACGCATTGATCTCAGTCATCCGCCGTGACAGCGAGTCTGATGGCAATGTACTGGTATTCCCTGAGTAAGACCACGCGAAACCCCACGAGTCGGGATGCACGCCGGATGAACAACGCCTTATCACCCTTGGTGTTGGCGCCCTCGGCGATGGGGTCGCCTGTCCGGAATGGCGGATATGAGTTGAGACATGGAGACCTCACATGCCGATCCGCCGCCCGTTGCGTCTAAGCCGCGGGACGACGTCGAGTCTGCCATCGAGCGCGCGCTCATCGATCTGCTCAACGAAGGCGCCGATCCATCCGGCCCGGCGGGACGCGTCGAGCTGCCATCGGTCAAGACGCTATGCGCGAAAGCGTTCGTGGCGCGCAGCACGTTCTATGCGCACTACCACCACGTTGGCGAGGTGCTCGAGACGTTGGAACGTCGACTGGTGAGGGACCTCGAGGAGCTGAACGAGCCGCTGACCGTCAGGGATGCCGATGGCGGGGATGCGCACGGAGCAGCGCGCGTCACGCTCATGCCCACGCTGGACTACATCCGGGCCAACGAGGATGCGTTCCGCGCGCTGCTCGTCTCGGCGCCCGACGTTCGGTTCATTGAACGATGGAAGGACGCCATCAAGCGGCAATGCAGACTGCGGATGACCGACGGCGGTGGGGAGCCACGGGCGGAAGGTCCGCGCCGTCCCACCGTCAACCGCGAGTTGATTCTGGAGATCGTCGCCTCATCGATGGTGTCGGCCACCACGTTCTGGCTGCACGACCCATCCAAGGTACACGAGCAGGGAGTGGATGGAATCGTCAACACGGTGTTCGGCGCACTGGACGCACTGATCGTGCCGTGACGTGCGCCGTTTCAGCTCAGCAGGATCGTCTCGGGACGATTCGCCGTGTCGTGGCAGGCGATTGACCGCACGCATAGCGGCGACAGGCTCTGCTCGCGGATCCATTCGAGCGAGGAGCGCTGCGCGTGACGGTCGTAGACGATGCCCGACGTAACCATGTCCCTCCATGATCGCGTGGCGTAGCCGCCGTCGGCGAACAGCAGTACGTACCGGCCCGACGACGCCGTGATCTTCATGGCCACCTGACCGTCGGTGTGGCCAGGGATGTTGATGAGCTGCACGCTGCGGTCGCCGAACAGGTCGTAGGATCGTCCGGCGGGGCCCTCATGGTCGTTCCAGTCGTACAGGTCGAGGTCGATTCCCCTCCACCACGAGGCGTTGAAGCGCACGAGGCTGTTCGGGAACCGCGTGGCGCACCGCATCTCGTCCCTGGATACCATGATGCGCCGGGCGTCCCTCACGCCGCGCAGTCCATTCGCGTGATCGCAATCAAGATGGGAGATCGCCACCACGTCGAGATCGGCCGGGGACAGGCCCTGCGCGGCCAGCTGCTCAGGCACGGTCATCCCCGAACCCACTACACCCTGGTTGACCCGATACAGGGACCATGAGCCGAGAGAGCGGATCTGCGCTCCACGGTCGTAGACGCCGTCCGGACTCATGTCCCGGCCCCAGCCGGTGTCGAACAGGATACGGCCGTGCGGCGTGGTGACGAGGAACGCGCACACGGGCAGCCATATGCGCTTGGACGCGGGCACGAAAAAGCCCGAACCGTGGACCAGTCCGCACCCGTTGCCGAAAGGCAGATCCGGTGAGACACGCACACGACCGGCCACCATAACCTGAATGGAGATTGCTGAGTTGTTGGCACTGTTGTTGGTCATGGCTCCATTACAGAACGCCGTGTGATGGAGAGGCTTTGTTTCGCGCTACACAAAACGCGATTATGTCCACGATTGGCACCTGTGGCTTTCTCTCCGATCCAATCGTCCGTCACACCGGGCGCAGACCCCGGCGATGCACCGTTCCCAACACAGACCACGCCGCAACGGCCAGCGTTCCCCATTTGACGAGGGCCTTGGAATCACTGGAATTCCAAAGTCCTCGATACTATCCGACAATCACTTCTTAGACGTTGGGGAGAACTTGAACTCGACCGATTAGTCTTCCCCAAGCAGTCTGTCGTTGAGAATCACGGGCGCGTTCTTGACCGCGGGCTGCAGTGCGTCGAGCTGCGCGGCAAGCTTCGGCTCGTCCACCACGGGGATGTCGAGCAGTGTGCGTGCCGCGGCATGAAGATAGTCGTTCAGTGCCTCGATGCGGCCGTCCTCAAGCGGGTGCGTCGGATCGTTCTCCAATGTGACGTTCAACGCCTTGCGCAGCATCTCATGCTGTGCGACCCCCATGATGACCTCGCACTGGTTGTAGAACGTCATGCGCGAATTCGACGGCTGGCGCTCCTGCAACACCTTCGGCGTCCATGCTCCACGCTCCCAGTCGGCGCGCATGTCGTTCCTGAACAGCGACATGTTGTGGTCGAACAGGGGAGCCGGGCCAAGGATGCGTCCGGTATGGTTGTCGCGTAGGAACCCGTGGTTGTTGGCGTGACGGTCCTGATTGACGATGAGCGCGTCGAAGACGAGCATCGTGCGCATCGCCTCGAGCGATGCTTCCGACACAGCGCGGGCGGCCGCGAGAATCTCCGGGAACGAGGCGAGCTGCGTGGCCGCGTAGAACGGCACGAACGATATATCCTTCGAGTTCATGGACGGACACACCGACGCCAGCTTGCCTTTCCAACGGGCGATATGGTAATCGACCGCGTTCACGCCGAGCTTGTGCGCCAGTTGCGAGGCGAGATACTCGGAATATGGTTCCAGTCCGGCGTCCGCATACCCTTCGGAACCGGCCTTCCACAACTCCAATCCATTGCCTGTGTGCCGCCACGCCTTCGGGAACTGCCCGTCCGTCGTCCACTCGCTCGACAGGCCGATCGCATGCTTCTCGCTAGACGTGTACCCCGTATACGCCACGATCGCGAGCGTCTCATCCAGCGGATTGTCGTACAGATTGATGTCCGAGAACTTCAGATTCTCGTCGTCGTGTTCGACCCAGAACGGATCGTTGACCGACAATCCCTTGCACAGGTCGATGATGCCGAGCGTATCCGCGATGTTCAGTCCGGCCTGAGCGAGGATCTGGGCCGCGAACTCGCGGTTCTTCGGAATAGTGCGCCGTTCCAGCCAAGCGATGAGCTTCGCGTCATCCGGCTGAGGGGCCAGCGGGAACGGCAGCAGCATTCTCTTCGACTCATCAAACCAACGGATACGGGCCTCGACCTTGCCGGCCAACAGCCCCTCACCGTACGCGGCATCGAATCGAAGTAGTGGAACATCATACAGACGCAACACGTAACCAGCCATATCCGTTCCCCTCCGATCAGACACGCGCCAAGCCCATTACGGCGCAATCCCGTATGACAATAAAACTGTCTACAGTATAGACAAGGGCTTTGGAATCACTGGAATTCCAAAGCCCTCGGTGCTATGAAGCAATCACTTCCTAAACGTTGGGGAGAACTTGAACTCGACCGACTTGCCGTACCGCAACAGCCGTCCATGCCCTCACACTTGCGCAGTCGACGGATGGTCACCCAGACAGTGAAATCATGTCATGCCAAAAGTCATTTATCTGTACTCAGACACATTGAATTGAAGCTCGATGTTTGTCGGTCTTTTTCATCCTGCCGTGTTGTGGATATTCAAGCACAGCGCATGATAGTCTATTCGACCATTTGACAGACCGACCGACGGTCTGTATGCTCTGAGGAAGAAGAGGAAAGGAGGAGGTCATGGCGCACCATACGCACCACGAGGACACCGAACGGCGAATCCTCGATTCCGCACGAAGGCTCTTCGCCGAGAAGGGCTACGAGAAGACATCCATCCAGGACATCCTGAACGATCTGGGTCTTTCCAAGGGCGGGCTCTATCACCATTTCAAATCGAAGGAGGCGATTCTCGACCAGCTGAACGCCGACGAGTGGGCCGTCACCGCGCGTCTCCTCGACGAACTCATCGAGCGTGATGACATGAGCGCGTTGGAGAAGTTGCGCGCACTCGTCATTTCCGCCGTGGACGCCCCCGATCACTTGGATCTCGTTCGATCCCAGCTCGCACTGCTCAAGGATCCCGCGTTCTTTACCGCGAATATGCGCTTCTGGTCAACGAGGCTGCCGGAGTCCTTCCGCTCGCTCATCGATATGGGTGTGCGAGACGGTTCGATTCCCACGGCATATCCCGAGGAGGCGGCGCAACTGCTCTCGCTCCTCGGCAACTACTGGCTCATGCCCTGCTTCTATCCCGCCGACCGTACCGACATGGAACGGCGTATTCGCTGCCTCGCCACGATGCTTGACGCCATCGGCGTACCGGTATTCGACGAGACGCTCATCCTGCGAGCGGTCAAGGGCCTCACAGTCCTGATGCCAGCAGGGGAAGCGGCGTCCGCATAGGCCGTACCCGGGCACGCCGGCTTGCAAATTATGGCGCCCAAGTAAGAGGACGTTTGTGCGTTCTTTGCTGTGGCGCATTTTTTATCACCACAACAGACCGACGGTCGGTCTGAATGGATGTTCATGAATACCAAGGAAAGGAACTCGATAATGACGAACACGTCCGAATACACGACTCAACCGCAAAGCAGCCCAGCCGCAAACCCTCTTCGCGTACGCGACTTCTATCTGCTTGTCGCAGGTCTCGGCATATCGCTCTTCGCCAACCTCATGTTGCGGTTCGCCATGTCCATGTGGGTGCTTGACGAGACCGGCTCGGCCGCGGCGTTCGCTTCCATCCTCACGGCGAGTATCCTGCCCACGATTCTGCTCTCGCCCCTTGGCGGCGTGGTGGCGGACCGCAGGAACCGCCGGACCATCATGGTGGCGCTCGACGCGCTTTCCGCCGCAACAGTGCTCATTTGCGCGGCGATTTTCTCGGCTACCGGATTCAATCTGGCGGCGATCGCCGTGATGCAGGTGGTGCTCGCCGTGCTCGATGCCATGGAGACACCCACGGTGCAGGCGGCGCTGCCGCAGATGTTCCGCTCCCACGGCGAGGACGTGATGCGTCGCGCGATGGCCGTGGTGAACGTGGTGAACCAGACAAGCACGCTCGTGCCCGCCGTGCTCGGGGGCGTGCTCTACGCGGCGGTGGGCGCCATGCCCATGATGGGCGTCACCATCGTGGGATTCGGCACGGCCGCAGTCGTGGAGTGCTTCATCCGGCTCGGCGCTCCCGAACGCGGCGGGGATGGGCGCACCTCGGCCCTCGATGACCTTGTGCGCGCCGGACGTTTCCTCACTCGCGAGCGTCCCCATGTACTGCATCTGGTGCTGCTCTGCGCTGCGCTCAACTTTCTGGTGACGGGCTACGCGGAGATCGGTTTCCCCTACATGGTGCGGACCGTGCTGGGGTTCGACTCCACGGCGTACGGTTTTGCATATGGTCTCGTGGGAGTATCCGGACTGCTTGGCGCGCTCGTCGGAGGACGGGCCGCGAAGTCGCTTTCCAAGCGACGATTCCCGACGACGATCGCCGCCTTCTTGCTCACCATCCTGCCCCAGGCGCTCGTCATGGCGTTTCCCGCCGGCGATGGAGTGCGCCTTGCGACGCTCACGGCGAGCACCTGCGGAACCATGGTCGCCATCACCCTCGCGAACCTCATCGCCGTGCCGGCGATCCAGATGAGCTGCCCCGAGGACATGACTGGCAAGGTGATGTCACTCGCGCTCTCCACGAGTATGTGCGCCCAGCCTCTCGGGCAGATCACATACGGCTGGGCGTACAGCGTTTATCCAGCGGGAGCGGTTCTGGCGATGACGTTCGTGTTGGCCATTGCCATGTTGCCATTGGTTGCACACGTAGCGCGGAAGTTCTAGGACATGCTCCCCGTCCAAAACTCCCGATGCTGCCCGACAATCACTGCTTAGCCGTTGGTGAGAACTTGAACTCGAAGAGAACCAACTGGTCGCCGAACCGTTCCACGATGGGGCCGATGCCTTCTACACTGAGACATCATGCGAGTCATCATCCGGAAGTATCGGCCATCCGACGCGATGGCAACGATACAAGTCTTCCGTCGCGCTATCCTCGAAACGGCGTCGCAGGATTACGATGCGGAACAGACGCGCATGTGGGCCAGCCGAACAGGTTCGGCCGCCGGATGGAATATCCGTCGGATGACGGCGCATACATGGGTCGCCGCACTGGCCAACGACACCTGTGACGGCGATTCGCCCGATTCCGCAATCGGCACTCCGATCGGTTTCATCGACGTGGACGACTCCGGATACATCGACATGTTGTTCGTCGCCCCGACGTACGGGCGTCTGGGCGTCGCCACGTTGCTGCTTGCGCGAGTGGAGCAATTCACGGCCGACCATGGTATCGTACATCTCGCCGTCCATGCCAGCATCACCGCGCATCCGTTCTTTGCCCGTCATGGATTCCGCACGGTCGAGACTCGGCATCCGACAATAGGGACTGTTTCATTCACCAACTATCTGATGACCCGCCCGTAGCGGTTGGCGGCCGCTGACTGAAGACCTGTCTATGGCATGACTCCGAGGCCTGGGACAAACCCGGAGGAGCCGCCAATGGAGTCCGGTACGGCGATTCGAGATGGAAGCGCCCCCTGAAGAGTTCCGTATGGCCGAAATAAACGAGGGTCTTGGAATTCTAGCGGATTCCAAGACCCCCGGCGCTACGCGGCGACCGCTGCGGCAATCACTTCTTAGACGTTGGGGAGAACTTGAACTCGACCTTTTCGCCTCACTGTGGCAGAAAACAGACCATGTTCGGTACGGCAGTTCGGAACGGAGGGAATCGCGTCAGCCGCCGAAAGGCGGGCCTCATTCCCGTTGCACGAGCCTGCCGATGATGCGGGCCGAGACCTCGGTGACGGATTCCCTGCTGTATGGCCCTTCGGCCGCGAGCGTACGCATGGCGTACATCGCTCCTCCGATGACGAAGGTAAGGAGGATGTCCTCTTCCTCGGTGGTGTCTTCCGTCAGATAGAACTGCCGCAGATGTCGTTCTATCTTGTCGTACAGCACGTCCTGCCTGCCGCGGAACAGTATGTCTATGGCGTCTTTTCTCGTGTTCATGGCCGCCGGCACGTTTCCGAGGAAGATCAAAGGATCGGTGAGCAGCTTGTCCTTGTACTGAAACGCCTCGAAGCATTCATCAAGGACCATGTCCTCAAGCTGGTCCGACAGATCGAACACGTCGGTGTAGTGATGATAGAACGTCGACTTGTTGATCAGTGCTTCCGCGCAGATGTCGCGCACCCTGACCCGCTCCAACGGTTGGGTTCGCCGCAATGTCAGGAAGGCCTCACGGATTGCCTTCCGGGTTTTGACGATGCGTAGATCCTCCGCCATGCATGGCCCTTTCGTTTCCGTATCCATATGGGCGATGTCGATAAGCGACATTTTCGTCCATCGGTCGCATATGTTTCCTGCGATGATTTCCGTCGGTTGAAGATATGCGACTTTGGTTGCTAAATAAACATTAGACCAATAACCAACCACGGTCAAATTGCAGCGGTACGGCCGAATCAGCGCCGGACCGCCGACGGAAAGGAACCTGTTCTTATGGGATTGACCCGAAAACAACGCATTACGGTCATCGTGCTGTTGACGGGCACGGTGCTCGCCATTCTCGACCTGTCGTTTCTGTCTCCGGCGTTGCCGTCCATCATGGAAGACTTCAGCATCGATGCGACCACGGCCCAGTGGCTGTCGAGCGCGTATTCGCTGGTCGAAGCGTTGATCATCCCACTGTCGGCATACCTGCTCGGACGTTTTTCGACCAAGCGTCTGTTCGTCGCCGCGATGAGCATATTCTCCGCAGGAAGCCTGCTGGCCGCGTGGGGGCCGAATTTCGGAGTCTTGCTCGTCGGCCGCGTCTGCCAGGCGGCATGTACGGGAATTCTGCTGCCCATGGTGATGACCGAGATCGTACTCATCTTTCCTCGCGAACGACGCGGGACGGCCATGGGGCTGATCGGCTTATTGGTGGGATTCGCACCGGCGATAGGCCCGACGGTGTCCGGCCTGTTGGTCGATTCCGTCGGTTGGCATGCGCTGTTCCTTATCGTCGGCGCACTCGGCATCATCATTCTCTGTGTCGCAATGGTGGTGCTTGAGACCAAGGAGACGGCTACTCGGACGCCGTTCGACGCCTTGTCCGTCGCATTGTCGTCAATCGGGCTGCTGTGCATACTGTACGGCTTGTCGACGTTCGCATCGACCGGCAATACGGTCACCATCATCTTCCTCATCGTGATCGGCGCCGCTCTCATCGCATTGTTCGTCGTTCGCCAGTTCAGGCTCGACCAACCCATGCTCGACATGCATGTATTCCACTCCCGCAGGTTCTCCAGTTCCGTCGTCGTCATCGCACTCACGCAGGGCGTGTATCTCGGCATCGGTACCGTACTGCCCCTGTTCGTTCAGATTGTCAGAGGCGAATCCGCCGTGATGAGCGGACTCGTCATACTTCCTGGCGCTCTGCTCAGCGCGGCGATGGCGCTGGTATCCGGCAAACTGTACGACCGGTTCGGCGTGCATGTCCCGGTTCGGGCAGGCAGCATGTGCACCCTCGCCGGCATCGCACTGCTTGCAACGATGCCGATGGACACCGGCATGCCGGTCGTCGCCATCGCATACGCCCTTTGCTCGATAGGTGTGCAGCTGATCATCACGCCCTGCAACACATGGGGCATCAATTCGTTGAGCAATACTCTCGTGCGCCATGCGAACGCCGCCGCCCAGACCTCAAACCAGATCAGCAATTCCTTCATGGTCGCGCTGATCATATCCTTCTCTGCGCTATCCTCCGTGATCGCGCCCACGGCCACGGAACTGGAAGCGGCATATTACGGCGACAAAATCGCATTCATCGTCGCCGCGGCGATTCTGCTGGCACTGGCGGCATTCATCGCGATCTTCATACGCGACCGCGAAACCGACACCATCGTCGGATAGGAAATACCCGGCCCATTGTCCAAAAGGACACGCCGGCCGAATCACATCATCTGTTCTCCATTACAAGTCCCATCACAGAAAGGAACATCATGACCGATACCACCAACAGCGGCGCACCGTTGCTTGACATCAACGGGAGCGACATCCTGTTCAAACCGGCGAATCCACTGAACCAGGCCAAACCTCCGATTCCTCCATTGGAGACGCGAACCGTCCTCTATCGGGAGGGAAGCGTCAACGCCAAGGGAGCCATGAGGCTGCCGATCGACATCGAATGTCTGGAGGACATCCCGATCGAACTGCGCGACGGCACGGTCATCTACGGTGATCTATGGCGCAGGCAGGGCGACACCCGCACTCCGGTCATTCTCGTCTATTCGCCCTACAGCAAGCGCGGAGGCCCGTTCAACGCCAACTACGATGTGACCAGCACTGGGTTCCCCAAGAATCAGGTATCCGGTCTGCAACGTTTCGAGTCTCCCGACCCGGCATACTGGTGCAGGTATGGATATGCGATCTGCGTGGTGGACGAGCGGGGCATCGGTCACTCCGGCGGCGACATGTACTTCATGGGCACTCAGGCCGGACGAGACGTGCATGACACCATCGAATACATCGCGAGCCAAGACTGGTGCACCGGCAAGGTATGTATGATGGGCAATTCACAGCTCGCCATGATCCAATGGGCCGCCGCCGCAGCAAAGCCGGCTCATCTGGCCGCAATCGCCCCGTGGGAGGGCCTTACCGACGAATACCGCGACGTGGTATGCCGAGGAGGCATCCCCAACGGCACGTTCCATGACATCGACATCGTCGGCTTCCTGTACGGACAGAGCCGATTCGAGGATGTGACCGGCATGCTCGAACAGCACCCGCTCGTGGATGACTATTGGACCGATAAGATCCCCGATCTCGAACATGTCACCGTCCCCGCCTATGTGGTGGCCAGCTGGACGCATCCGATTCACACCCGCAGCACGCTCTCCGGATTCAAACGACTCGGATCGAAGGACAAATGGCTGCGCATCCACGACACCCATGAATGGGGCGACCTCGACACCCGGGAGAACTGCGACGACCTGCGTCGCTTCTTCGACCACTATCTCAAGGGCATCGACAACGGGTGGGAGCAGACGCCGCGCGTACGCTATTCGCGGCTTGACGTGGGTGCCAAACACAACCTGTTCTCCACGTCCGACGACTATCCCTGCGTGCGGACCGAAACGATGACACTGCACCTGAACGCCTCGAACGGCACTATGAACGAGCAAAAGGCCGCACTGGAATCCAGCGCCGAATACGATGCCGTCAGTCGTGACATGAGCGCCGTCGCGCGCTTCGAATACCGGATTTCCCGGGACATGGAAATCCACGGGCCACTCAATGCCCGCCTATGGATGAGCACCGACGCCGGCGACGACATGGATCTGTTCGCCCAGCTGTACAAGAAGGATGCGAAGGGCAAGGTGCTGTACCACGTGGTCTTCCCCGGCTTGGAGAAGAAACTGCGCATGATGATAGCGCTCACGCCGAAAGGCAAGCAGCTTCCCGGCGGACCGATCTACGTCGGCCCCAACGGCCGACTGCGCGCCTCGCACCGCGAACTCGATGCGAAACGATCGACGCCGACCGAACCATACATGACCTATACGAACCCGCAACCGGTCACCCCATTCGTACCGGTGCAGATCGATCTGGGATTATGGCCGACCGATATGCTCCTGCATGAAGGAGAGACCCTGGTGCTGGAAATCGGAGGACATGCCTGCGGTCCGGTAGCCGAGGCCCGCGCCAGCGATGAAGCGCCGGACGCACAGCTGCCCACCGTCAATCAGGGCAGGCACACCGTGCATACGGGCGGCGTCTACGACAGCGTCCTGCTCATGCCGATCGTAAAACCGTGATATCGAACCGAGAAGCTTCGCATGGCGAAATAACCGGGGGCCTTGGAATCACTGTGAATTCCAAGGCCCCTGGCGCTATTCATCAATCACTTGCTGACGTTAAACTTGAACTCGACGATGTCGCCGTCCTGCATCACGTAGTCGCGGCCCTCCTGACGGAGCTTGCCCTCCTCCTTGATGGTGGCCATCGAGCCGTTCGCAGCGACGAAGTCGTCGTAGGAGACGATGTCGGCCTTGATGAAGCCCTTCTCGAAGTCGGTGTGGATCACGCCGGCGGCCTGCGGGGCGGTCCAGCCCTTGTGAATCTGCCAGGCGCGCACCTCCTTGACACCCGCGGTCAGGAACGTCTGGAGACCGAGGATGTCGAAGCCGACGCGGGCCAGCTGATCGAGGCCCGACTCCTTGAGGCCGGCGTCCTCGAGCATCTCGCGGGCGTCGGCCTCGTCGAGCTCGGTCAGGTCAGCCTCGAACTGGGCGTTGAGGAACACGGCCGGCGCCGGCGCCACGGACGCGGCGAGCTCCTCCTTCAGGTCGTCGTTCTGCAGCTCGTTGTCGTCCACGTTGAACACGTAGATGAACGGCTTGGCGGTCATGAGGTGCAGGTCGTAGACGGAGTCCTTGTCGAAACGACCCTCGCGCGCGGCCTTGTCGAGCGTCTCGCCGTTCTCGAGAATCTTCTGCGCCTCCTTGACGGCGTCGAAGTACTCCTTCTCGATCTTCTTGCCGCGCAGATCCTTCTCGAGCTTCGGCAGCGCGTTCTCGATGGTCTGCATGTCGGCGAGGATCAGCTCGGTGTTGATCGTGTCGATGTCGTCGGCCGGATCGATCCTGCCGTTGACGTGCACGATATCGTCGTCCTTGAACGCGCGCACGACCTCGCAGATCGCATCCGCCTCGCGGATGTTCGCCAGGAACTTGTTGCCCAGGCCCTCACCCTCGGAGGCGCCCTTGACGATGCCTGCGATGTCGACGAACGTCACGGTGGCGGGCACGACCTTCTCGGTGTGCACCAGCTTGGCGAGCACCGGCAGACGGTCGTCCGGCAGCGGCACGATGCCGGTGTTCGGCTCGATGGTGGCGAACGGGTAGTTCTCCGCCAGGACGTTGTTGCGGGTGAGTGCGTTGAACATGGTGGACTTGCCGACGTTCGGCAGTCCGACGATTCCGATAGTTAAAGACATGCCTCCCAGTCTAAAGGCGAAAGCGACAAGCGAAGGGGGACATGCCGTCGCGGCTGTGCCCCGTTTCGGCGCGTTCCGCGATCTGGCCCGGAGCTTCCGCGATGCGGGCGCCCGTGCCCCAGCCGTGGCATAATCGGGCGCATGCGTATCGTGATTCAGAGAGTGTCCCAGGCAAGCGTCGACGTCGTCAACGAGCTGGGAACGGTCGACCCCACGTTCGAGCCCCAGCAGATAGGACCCGGCTACATGATCCTGGTCGGGGTGTCCGATTCGGACGGCGACGCCGAGGTCGCATGGCTCGCCCACAAGGTGCTGAACCTGCGCGTCTTCGAGGACGAGCAGGGCAAGATGAACCGGTCCATCCAGGACATCGGCGGGGAGATCCTGTCGATCTCGCAGTTCACGCTGTACGCCGACGTGCACAAGGGCAACCGGCCCAGCTTCATCCGGGCAGGCAAACCCGAGCACGCCGACCTCATCTGGATCAGATTCAACGAGGCGCTGCGCTCCGGGGGAGTACCGGTCCGCGAAGGGCGCTTCGGCGCGCACATGCGCGTCGGTCTCGTCAACGACGGTCCGGTCACGATCGTCGTCGACACCGACATGGACATGCCGCACAAGGGCTGAGCCCATATCGCCCCTCCTACGGCTATAGTGGCCGGATAGGAGAGTGGCGTGAGTGCAAGGGGGAGCGCATGCGGGTGTTCGACTTCGACGGGACCATCTATGACGGTGAAAGCCTGTTCGATCTGTATCTGTTCAGCGCGAGATATGATGTGAGGGTCTTCCGCCATATCGCCCCGGTGCTGCGCTACGCCATCAAATACAAGCTCGGACGGGCCACACTCGAGCAGATGGAACGAGGCGTGGGCGGCGTCGCCCGCAAGTATCTCGCCGACCTGTCCACGTCGAAGGGGATCGACGAGCTGCGGCTGCGCCGTCTCGACGCCGCGGCCAAGGCCGGTCTGGGCGATGACGTGTTCGTCGGCGACGCCTCGGTGATCGGCGCCGACGATCTCAACGGCGGTCTCAGGTCGCTGGTCAACGCGTTCTGGGACCGCAACATGCGCAAGATCAAATCATGGTACGAGCCTCGGCCCGACGACGTGATCCTCACCGCATCGTTCGACGTGACCGTGGGCGAGGCGTGCCGTCGGCTCGGCGTGCGGCATCTCATCGCCTCGACCATTGACCCGGAGACGTTCGAGGTCACCTATCTCAACTTCAACACCAACAAGCCGAAGCGTCTGCGTCAGGTGCTGGGGGAGGACGCGGTGATCGACGAGTTCTACACGGACAGCCGATTCGACCAGCCGATGATCGACATGGCGTGCAAGGGGTTCATGGTCAAAGGGGACGTCGTCACGCGGGTGAAGTGATCCGATGTCCCCGAGACGGGGCCCTCGATCGGGGAGGGACGGCCCCTTGCATACCGGTTTTCTCGAGTACCGGCGTGTCGTTCTTGTACTTCGAGCGCTTCAGGTTCCTAGCGTGGAAACCGTTGCGAATCGGAAGCCGCCGGTCCGTCCGCATCCAACGGATACGCCGCGGCGCTATCGAAGGAGAATGACATGAGCGAAACGATGAAGGCCGCGATCTTCGTCAGGCCCGGCGAGATGACCGTGCGCGAGGTGCCGAAGGCCCGTCTCGAGAAGGACGACGACGCCGTGGTGCGCGTGGTGCGCGCCTGCGTGTGCGGCTCCGACCTGTGGTACTTCCGCGGGCTGTCCCCGCACCCGGAGAACAGCCAGATCGGCCACGAGTCGATCGGCGTGGTCGAACAGGTCGGCGACGCAGTGACCTCGGTCAGGCCCGGCGATTTCGTCGTGCTGCCGTTCCCGTACAGCTGCGGCAAGTGCCCGGTGTGCGAGGCCGGCTTCGAGTCCGTATGCCCCCACGGCGGCTACTTCGGCGCCAGCCAGGCCGAGTACGTGCGTGTGCCCGAGGCCGATGGAACCGTCGTCAAGGTGCCCGGCTCACCGGAGGACTACGATGACGCCACGCTCGCCTCGCTGCTGACCATCGCCGACGTGATGTCGACCGGCTACCATGCGGCCGTCTCCGCCGAGGTCAAGTCGGGCGACACCGCCGTCGTGATGGGAGACGGCGCGGTCGGCCTGTGCGGCGTGCTCTCCGCGCACATGCTCGGCGCAAAGCGCATCATCGCGATGAGCCGTCATGAGGACCGCGCGGCCCTCGCCCGTGAATTCGGCGCGACCGACGTCGTCGCCGAACGCGACCAGGCCGCCGTCGACAAGGTGCTGGCGATGACCGACGGCTACGGCGCGGACGCCGTGCTTGAGTGTGTAGGCTCCAAGCAGTCGTTCGACACCGCCATCGGACTGGCCCGTCGCGGCGCCGTCATCGGCCGCGTGGGGCTTCCGCACGACGTCGAGATCAGCGCCGAGGGTACGTTCTACGGCAACATCGGCATCAAGGGAGGCCCCGCCCCGGTGCGTCACTACGACCTCAAGGCCGGACTGCTCGATGCGGTCGTCAGGGGCGAGATCAACCCGGGTCGCGTCTTCACCGGCGAATACGACCTCAACCACATCCAGGAGGCGTACGAGGCGATGGACCAGCGCAAGGTCATCAAGTCGCTCATCCGCTTCTAATTACGCTCCCGCTTTCCGAATCCGCTTCCGATTCCGGAAGCGCCGTCGCGGCCCGCATCCCAATACTTCCCGGGGATGCGGGCCGTTCCGCGTCGTGTGGCCCATCGGCCTACAATGGGCCGCATGACGCAGGAGCGGAACACAGACGAACGGAACGAACGGAAGGTCCCCACGGCCATCGAGGTGCGTGGGGCCCGGGTCCACAACCTCAAGGACATCGACGTCGACGTGCCGCTGGGCGAACTCGTCGGCGTGGCCGGCGTCTCCGGATCCGGCAAGAGCTCGCTCGCATTGGGCGTGCTCTACGCCGAGGGGTCGCGCCGATACCTGGAGGCCCTGTCGACCTACACGCGACGACGCCTCACCCAGGCGTCCCGTGCACAGGTCGACGACGTACGGCACGTGCCCGCCGCGCTCGCCCTGCATCAGCGTCCCGCCGTGCCCGGCATCCGCTCCACGTTCGGCACGATGACCGAACTGCTCAACAGCCTGCGGCTCCTGTTCTCCCGCGTCGGCTCGCATGTGTGCCCGCATTGCGGCGCGCGCAACGAACCGACGCTTGCCGTCGCCGCCGAACTGCCCATCGTCTGCGCGAAATGCGGCACCGAATTCCATGGTCCCGGCGCCGAATCCCTCGCCTTCAACTCGGCCGGCGCGTGCCCCATCTGCTCCGGCACCGGCGTCGTGCGTGAGGTGAACATGAAGTCGCTCGTGCCCGACGAGTCGAAATCCATCGACGAGGGCGCTGTCGCCCCGTGGGGCTCGCTCATGTGGGACCTCATGAAGGACGTGTGCCGTGCGATGGGCGTACGCACCGACGTGCCGTTCCGCGAGCTCACGCCCAAGGAGCGCGACATTGTGTTCCATGGTCCGGCCGTCAAGAAGCACATCCTCTACCGGTCCAAGAAGAGCGACGACTTTGCCGAGCTCGACTTCACGTACTACAACGCCGTGTACACCGTCGAGAACGCCCTCGCCAAGGCCAAGGACGAGAAGGGACTGAAGCGGGTCGCACGGTTCCTCGAGGAGAAGCCGTGCAAGGCGTGCGGCGGCACCCGACTGAGCGAGGCGGCCCGCGCGCCCCACGTCCGGGGCATCGACCTCGCGCAGGCGAGCACGATGACGCTCGACGAGGCCGTCGACTGGGTGCGCGGCGTGCCGGACACGCTCCCCGAACCGATGCGCCCGATGGCGCGCAACATCTGCGAATCGTTCCTCGATGTGGCCAGACGGCTCATGGAATTGGGTCTCGGCTATCTTTCCCTCGATCGTACCGGCGCGACCCTGTCCACCGGCGAACGTCAGCGTGTCCAGCTGGCACGTGCCGTACGCAACCGCACCACCGGCATCCTGTACGTACTCGACGAGCCGTCCATCGGCTTGCATCCCTCGAACGTGGACGGACTGATCGGCGTGATGCGCGACCTCGTCGCGGACGGCAATTCCGTGGTCGTAGTCGATCACGACGTACGCGTGCTCAAGGCGTGCGACCACCTCATCGAGATGGGGCCGGTCGCGGGCGCGGACGGCGGCCACGTGATCGCCCAAGGCACGGTCGATGAGATCGCGCGGATGGTGGCGAAGGACGATGGAGATGATCATGCCGGTCGAAACGACCATGGCATTGCCGGCAGCCGCATCGCGCCGTTCCTGGCCGAAGCCAATCCGAAGCGCGTGCGGACGACGGTCGCGACGGAACACATGTTCGACGAGGGCGTCATCCATATGGAGACCGGCCCGTTGCATACGGTCAGACCGCTGTCCGTCGACATCCCGCGCGGCCGGCTCACCGTGGTGACGGGCGTCTCCGGCTCAGGCAAGACCACGATGGTGCTGGAGTCGTTGATCCCCGCGCTACGTGCGCGCGCCGCCGGTGAGACGTTGCCGGAGCATGTGCGTACGATCACGGCGGACGGCATCACACGCGCGAACCTCATCGACGCCACTCCGATCGGCGCGAACGTACGGTCCACCGTCGCCACCTACGCCGACATCCACGACGATCTGCGCCGGGCGTTCGCGCGCACCGATGAGGCGAAGGCGAACGGATGGAGGGCCGGGGACTTCTCGTACAACACGGGACGTCTGCGCTGCCCGGCCTGCGACGGTACCGGCTCGATCTCACTCGACGTGCAGTTCCTGCCCGACGTGGACATCGCCTGCCCCGATTGCCGCGGCTCCCGCTACGCGCCTTCCGCCGGTGCCATCCACCGTGTCGCGAAAGACGGTCGCGCATTCACTCTGCCACAGTACATGGCGATGAGCGTCGATGAGGCGTTGGAGGCGACCGAGGATATGCGTAAGGTGCATGCCCGGCTCGCCACGCTTCACGATCTGGGACTCGGCTACCTCACGCTCGGCGAGCCCACGCCGGCACTCTCCGGTGGCGAGGCTCAGCGTCTGAAGCTCGCCAGCGAGATGGGACGCGTGCAGTCGGACGCCGTGTTCGTGTTCGACGAGCCGACCATCGGTCTGCATCCGCTTGACGTACGTGTGCTGCTGGGCGTGTTCGATCGTCTGGTGTCGAACGGCGCGACCGTCGTCGTCGTCGAACACGATCTCGATATGATCGCCAACGCCGATTGGATCATCGACATGGGGCCAGGCGGAGGAGCGGACGGCGGGCGCATCGTCGCCGCCGGCACGTCTGCCGACGTCGCCGCGAATCCCGCGAGCATCACCGGGCGATATCTTACGGCGTGAGGTCGCCGGCCGAGCCCCGGTGACATATCGGAGAGGCATGAGCGGCGATTCCGCACAGGCATTGGACGTCACGACTTGGAAGGGCCTTCAATGAATGGGTCGGCATCCGTTGACTTCGAGCGCTCGAAGTCTCCAGAATCGAGGTTATGGACGATATGAGCATGAACGTCACCACTTGGCACACCATCCGCGAGGCGTCCCTGGCTTCCGGACTGCCGGAATCCACGCTGCGCTACTATGAGCAGATCGGCATCATCCCGCCGATAGCCCGCGATCCGTCGGGTCATCGTGCCTATTCGGACGACGATCTGACCAGACTGACGACGATCGCATGTCTGTCCGCCACGGGCATGCCACTGGAGTCGATGCGCGAGTACCTGCGCAATTCCTCGGACGGCGCCGAGGGCGCGAAGCGGCAGATCGAACTGCTCGACGAGCAGGCGCTGCGACTGGCCGCTCGCGCCGAGGCCATCCGCATGCAGCAGGCGTATGTCTCCCTGAAGACGCTGTATTGGCGCGCCGTCGCCGAAGGGCGGCAGGATGATGCCGACACCCTCCTCGAGGAGCATCGCGACGTCATCGTTCAGGTCAAGCGCATGCAGAACGGCGGCAAACCGGGGCAGTGAGACGGGGCGTCGTTCAGAGAATCGTTCTCAATAACGAACGTGTGTGTCGGATGCACATTCCCGCACAATCGAACATCCGCGAAAAGACCGGAATACCGCTGATCACCGAACAGCCCTGTGCGTTTGGCGACATGCCGCGGCACACACGTTCGTTATTGAGAACGATTCTCTGCGATCCTCAGTGCAGCACCTTGCCGAGGATATGCCGCATGAACGGGATGGTGGTGACGAAGGTGAGCACGTCGGCCACGGCCTGCGCGGCCTCGACACCGGTCACGCCGAGGAAATGCGGCAGGATGAGCACGATCGGTGCGAGGTAGAGACCCGTACGGCATACGGCGAGGAACGAGGCGATGCCAGTCTGCCCCAACGTCTGGCTGATCATGTTGCCCATCATGTTGACGCCGTTGAGCACCACGGTCACGCACTGGAAGTGCAGCGCCGCTACGCCCACGGCGACTACGGCCGGGTCGGAGCGGAAGATCTCCACAAGTTGCGGCGCGGTCATCCAGATGATGACGCCCAGCGCGAGCAGCACGCCGGTGGCGAGAGTGACACAGAACCAGTAGGCCTCGCGCACTCGGGCGAATTTGGCGGCGCCGTAATTGTAACCGCATACCGGCTGGAATCCCTGACCAAGGCCGATGATGACCGAATTGGCTCCGAGCATGATGCGCATGACGATGGCCATGCCGGCGATCGCCGCGTCGCCGAACGGGTTGGCGGCGATGTTCACGCACGTGGTCGCGATCGAACCCGCCCCCTGACGAATCAGCGAGGGCAGACCGCCCCCGATGATCTCACGCAGGAGCAGCGGGTCGAGGCGGCAGTTGCTCAACGAGAGCTTCAGCACGCCGAACCGTGCGCTCATGACGGTCAGGATGACGAAACTCACCGTCTGGCAGATGCCGGTGGCAAGACCTGCGCCGAGAATGCCCATGCCGAACACGAAGATGAACAGCGGAGCGAGCAGGAAGTTGAGCAGGGCGCCGGAGACCAGACCGATCATGCCGTATGCGGATTGCCCCTGATAACGCAGCAGCCCGTTCAGGGCGAACGAGCCGCATACGCATGGCGCGGCGGCGAGGATCGGCGTCAGATAGGTCACGGCGTACGGAGCGATGGTCGCGGTGGAACCAAGCGCGACGACTAGGGGGCGCAGCGTCGACAGACAGACGACGGCAACGAGCAGACCGGACAGGACCGCGCCGGCGAAGCCTATGGCAAGCAGCCGGGAGGCACGTTCGTCGTTGCGCTTGCCGAGCTCACGACTCATCGAGTTGCCCGCGCCGTTGCCGAAGAAGAAGCCCAGCGCCTGCAGGATCGTCATGATGGAGAACGCGATGCCGATCGCTCCCGATTGCGAAGTGCCCAGCTGACCTATGAAGAAAGTGTCGGTGAGGTTGTACGCGGTGGTGACCAGATTCGAGATCACCGCCGGCAGACACAGCTTGAGAATCAGCGGCCTGACGGGGCTTTCCGTCATCTCGTGATACTTCGCGTCGGCTCCTGCGATGGCGGACTCCTCCTGTTTTGGGCACATTTTGGGCACATCCCGTTTGGGCCACGTCTGGACACTGTACTCGCCGCGCTCCACTGCGCAGCGAATCGTTCTCGACAACGAGGCTCATCCGTGAACGTAACGTGTCGAAACGAGATAAGCTGGAACCTATGAGCCTGATTGAGATGATGATCCTCGGATTCCTGTCCGAGAAGACGATGTGCGGCTACGAGCTGCGCAAGAAGATGGAGCAGCTGCAGGGCGACATGCGCAAGTTCAGCGACGGCGCGATCTACCCGGCGACCGGTCGTCTCGTCAAGGCCGGGCTGATCTCCGAGAAGACGGACGTGCGCGATGGACGGCAGCGCCATCTGTTCACTCTGGAGCCCGCCGGACGCGAACGCCTCGTCGAGGAGATCAAGAACGCCGGCGGCTTCATCATCACCGACTTCAACCGATGGCGCGTGGTGCTCACCTTCCTGTCCGTCGTGCCCGACAAGGCGGATCGTGATGCGGTGCTGCGCCGCCGCTACGATCTGCTGTCGCGCGGCGACGTGCATTTCTTCTACTGCGACGCCGGCAATCCGCTGTCGATCGACCACATCGACGATCCCTACCGCAAGGGGCTGATCACCGTGCATGATGCGCAGGTCGCCGCCGAGATCTCCTGGCTGCGTTCGATGCTCGACATCGAGATCTGACGTCGTGCCGCCGTTCGCCGTTCAGACGACGAGGATGAAGCCGAGCGCGACGGCGAGCGGCGGCACGATGATGCTGGAGACCGCATAGCACGATGCGGTGAGACGGTCATGTCCGCGCGCGAGCGTCACGATCTCGTTGATCGCCGTGGAGAAAGTGGAGAACCCGCCGAGGAACCCGGTGGCGAGCAGCAGTCGCCATGATTCGTTGATCGCCGCATTCATCGCCAGAGCGGCGACGAGACCGGCCAACAGACCGGCGACGAGATTGATGATGAACGTGGAAAGCGGGAACGCCTTCGTCCAGTATGTTTTGACGGTGGCGTCCAGAAGATACCGGCAGGACGCGCCGGCTCCTCCGCACAGACAGATGAGAATCGGAAGAAGCATGGTCATCGTCACGCCTCCTCCCGCGTGATGTCCGCAACATCTCCGGACCCATTTGCGCGGCCGACGACCGTGACGGCGAGTCGCGAGCCGACGTTCGTACCCAGCACGGCGCACAGGATGCCGAGCGCGAACGTCGCAAGCAGATACAGGATGCCGACGGACGCGTCGCCCGAATGAATCGCGGTGAAGCATTCCAACGCCAGTGTGGACATAGTGGACAGTCCTCCGCACAGCCCCATGCCGAGACCGCGGCTCGCATACTCCCTGCCGCGCGCACCGAGCGCGACGCCGAATCGGGTGGATGCGGACCCCGAGAGGAACGTCGTCAGCCCCGCATAGCAGAAACAGGCGATGAGGTTGGCGATCAGCGTACCCGTATGGAAGTCGCCGCTCGCGGGAATCAGTGCGAACGCGTAGCGCAATGCCGTGCCGATGGATCCGCCGACGAAGACGACGAGGAAGATATCCGGATGGATAGCGGGGAAACGATGCAGCGTCGAGGTCGACGACGACTGACTCATGATTGCCTTTCCGGGCGCCGCTGGAGGTCGCTGAAGACACAACGGTCCCTATGTTGGAATGGTTGTGTAGGAACTATCAGCGGTATGCGGTTCGAAACCGATCCGTGGCGCAGGGCGGCAAGACGGGTTTCTGGCGGGTTCCATCGCCTGTGCGTGAGCATACTCGCTCCGGCGACAATCCGACGCGCAAGTTGATCGTTATGTGGCGAGAAGCCGACGCCACATAACAATGAACATCGTGTCGTCTGTTGTAGCATACCGAAACAGACGACACGATGTTCATTTAGGCAGAGCATCCGCAGCTCAGCGCCTCCAGTGACGGCGACGGTAGTTGATGATGCGCTTGCCGCCGACGCCGGCCTTGCCGCCAGGGCCCCACGGTCCTCGAGCCTCGGCCTTGAGCTGGGTGAGGTGATGCTTCATCGCGAGCAGCATGATATGCGTGTCCTCGAGACCGAGATGACGTTCGGCGTCGTCCTCGTGCAGCGCGCCCTGACGCTTCGCGTACGCGTCGAGGCGGTTGTCGCCGTCGGGATGCTCCTCACTGGGGATGGATCCCTCGTCCCACAGGCGGCTCATCGGCAGCGTGTCGATGATGGTCACATGCCCATTGCGATACGCCTCCGCATATCCCTTGACGTTGAGCATGAAGAAGCTGTGCTCGAAGGTGGCCATGTGCGCCACGAACGGCTGCGAGACGAGTCGCTTCAGCAGGTCGGCCTGTGCCTCGAAGTCCTCATCGAACAGCGGGTAGTCCGCGCCGACGCGCTCCTTGATGTCGATGCCGGTCAGCTGGATGATGAACGGGTTGCCGTGACGGGCGGCCTCCGGGGTCACGCCGAACGAGTACCGGTGCTGGTCGTACGCGTCGCCGCCCTCGTAGTAGTCCTTGTCGTAGCGGTATCCGGTGGGGGCGTCGGCCGGACGGGGCGACTTCATGTTCATGTATTCGAATCCGACGTCGATGATGTAGGTGCGGTACGGTTCGGTGCCGTTCGTCTCCAGATCGATGCCCATGACCTTGTCCACGTCGCGCCCCGGGAGGAACACCTCGCGCCAGTAGTCCTTCGGACGCGCGGCGGCGTGCTCGGCCACATGCTCGGCGGCCGCATGGCGGGACTTCTCGAATCGTGCCTCGGGCACGGCGGTCTCGTTCTCGTCGACGTGCTCGACCGACGGTACGGCCGGGTTGTCGTCGTTGATGACGGGCTGTCCCTCGATGAGGTAGTCGGGGCTGCCGGCGTCGGAGCTGGAATCGGCCGGAGCGGACTCGTCCGGTCCGGCCTCGACGGAACCGTACTTCACCTCGTCGGCCTCGAACAACGCCTGCTCGCGATGCCGGCGCGACTCCTCGCGCTTGGCGCGATCGGCCTTGCGCTGCTCGGCGCGTGCATTGACGATCTCGGCGGTGCGGTCCTGAATGTCGTCGACGACCACACCCTCCTTCGCCGCGGCGAGCACCGGCACGGTGACGCGTTGGCGCTCCTCGTCCGTGACGGTCCACAATCCCTCGGCGATGCCACGGTCGCGCAGCAGCTGGATCTGGTCGTTGAGCCTGCGGTCCGCGTAGGCAAGTGCACGCGGCAGATCGTACGTCGTGATGCGACGGTCGAAGTCACGCATGAACGTCATGCTCATCTTCGCGATGATCGCCTCAAGTCGATCTCGGATCTCCAGATCGGCCTTGAGCAGGTCGTGCACGTTCGAGGCCGCTCCCGCCTCGTAGTCGGCGGGGGAGGCCGCGCCGATGCCGTTGACCAGGTCAAGCGAACGCACCCAATCCCAGTCGATGTCGTGGTCGTCCGCGTCCCTGAGCATGATGTACGACCACTGGCCGATGCTTTCCTTGGCCTCGTTCAGCCACGAGCGGTCGATCGCCGCATTCGCGCGGCTGTCGTCGTTATTGCTGTTTTCTCTGTTTTCTTCACTACCAAACATGGAATCATTCTCCATACCTCTCATGGTAGCGCTCACAGCCGCCGATAGGGGATAGGGCAACGTAAATACGGGAAATACAAAGAGAGAAAGGTCCGTTCCGTGGGGTGCCCGATCCACATCGACCGGGCACCCCACGGAACGGACCGCTCAGCGCGTTCCACGCATGTCCCGCGGCCTGAACTGGTCGTCGGCGGTGAAGCAGGTGCGGTAGACCATGGCCATGATCAGACCGTCGGCTACGAGCGTCAGCGCCGAGATCGCCGCGAACACGACGAACTGGTATTTCGCGGCCTCCAGCGGGTCGCCGCCGGCGATGACCTGACCGGCCATCATGCCGGGGATCGTCACGATGCCGCAGGAGGCGAGCGTCGCCATCGTCGGCAGGAGCCCCAGTCGGATCGAGGAGACGATCGACGGACGTGCCGCCTCCCATGCGGTGGCGCCGAGCGCGAGCATCGTGTCGATCTCGTCGCGCCGTTCGTCCATGCTCTCGTAGAACCGGCTCAGGCCGACCGCCAGCGCGGAGACCGTGTTGCCGAGCAGCATGCCGGTCAACGGCACGACCAGCTGCGGCGCGTACCACGGGTGCGGTCGCACCACGAGTTCGGTGACCAGCGTGATCATCAGCAGCATCGTGATCGTCAGGCTCAGCAACACCGGCCCCGCCAGTCCCTTCGGCACTCCCTTGGCACGGGAGAGCGTAATCTGTACGGCGGCGACGAGCATCACGCCGATCATCGCGAAGACGAGGAACACGTTGTTCGCTCGGATCACATAGCCGATGACGAAACCCATCGCACACAGCTGCAGCAAAGCTCGGCAGGCCGACCACAACAAGGTCCTGCCGATGCCCATGCGCATCAGTCCGCTCACGCCGGCGGCCACGGCCACCATGGCTAGGGCGACGACCAGTCCCCATACGTCGATGTCGTATGCATTGCCGCTCATGCGCGCTCCTCCCTCATGCGTTCCGCGTCCTCCGAAGCTTCCGCGCCCCGTTCGGGGCCGCCGCGTCACCCGTCTCCGACCCGCTCAGCGCCCCGTCCGCCAACGTGACGACGCGTGTGGCCCGGCCGTCCGGGGGACGGTGTCTGATGCGGACGATCGCCATGCCGTGCGTCGCCGCATCGGCCATGATCGAGGCGACCCTGTCCGCGTTCTCGTCGTCGAGGCCCGCGTCCACCTCGTCGGCCAGCAGCACCTTCGGGCCCGTGAGCAACGTGCGCGCCAGCGAGACGCGTGCCGCCTGACCGCCGGACAGGTCGTGCGGGGCCCTCGTCAGATCGATGTCGTCGCATCCCATCGCGTCCAGCGTCGCACGGATGCGGCCCTCCGGCAGCAGGTCGCGGGCCTTCGCGTCGTCGTCCCGGAAAAGCCGCGCGAACCGGCCTACCAAGCCCATGCGTCGCGTCGGCGTGCCGGCGGCGGACGACGGGACGCCGGATGCCGGCGCGTCCCCATCGGCGCGCACCGCCAACGTGTACGGCAGCCGGATCGCATCGGCCACCGTCTCGCCGGGCAGGATCGGCTTCTGCGGCAGGTACGCCACCTCGCGGCGCCACCGCTGCGGCGTGAAGTCGCCCGAATCGCGCCCCTCCAATGCGAACGATCCGGACGCGTGCGGATTCAGCAGCGCGAACGCCGTCAGCAGGCTGCTCTTGCCGGAACCGGACGGGCCCACCAGATCGACGATCTCACCGGTGCGGATCGCGAAGGACAGACCGGAGAAGATCATGCGGTCGCCGTCCGGCGACGGCACCACGCACGACACATGTTCGGCGGTGAATACGTTCATTCCACTCATACCGCGCACGGTACTTCCAAGCCATCATCCGAGCCAATCCCCGAGCGTTTCTTAGCGCACCCTTAGCGGTTCGGAGGTCTGATATAACCGTAGGAGAAGGCCGGACGCGGGGCCGGGGCCGACGGAATCCGATGAGGGCGTTCCCGGGACCGCGTCGTCGGGCCGGACGGATCACGAACGACGAGGAGAGGGCGATGGCGACGGGACGAACGGCCGACGGCAACGATACGGATGCGCGGGGCGCGGCGGCGGGACGGAGCGGCGCCTTCGCCGAGAGCCCCGAACGGCTTCTGCTGCCCGCCGTCCTGTTCGTCGAGGACGACCCCGACCTGGGGGCGATGACGGCCGAGATGCTCGGCACCGACCATCGCGTCGACTGGGCGCGCTCCGAGGGCGAGGCGCGCGGGCTGCTCAGGGAGGGCCGATACGATGCGCTCGTCGTCGACCGGCGACTGCCCGACGGCGACGGTCTCGACCTGGTCAGGCGACTGCGCGCCGCAGGCGTCACCACGCCGGCGCTCATGCTCACCGCCCTCGCCGAGGTCGACGACATCGTCGACGGCCTCGACGCCGGCGCCAATGACTATCTGACCAAGCCGTTCCACTTCGCCGAGCTCGAGGCCCGGCTGCGCGCCCTGCTGCGGGGGTTCCATGCGCAGGCCGCGGCCGTGACGATCGGCGACTGGCTGCTCAAGCCCGGCAGCAACGTCATCGAGGACCCCGACGGACGTGCGACGTCCCTGACCGAGACCGAGTCGAAGCTGCTCGCCACGCTCGCGTCCTCGCCCGACCATGTGTTCACGCGCGAGGAGATCCTGCGCGGCGCGTTCTCCGACGGCAGCGACATCGGCGCCGTCGACGTGTACGTCTCGTACGTGCGCGGCAAGACCACGCGACGCATCATCGACACCGTGCGCGGGCGCGGCTACCGCATCGGGGATCCGCGCGAATGAGGTTCGGCCGCACCGACGGGGACGATCGATCCGGGTTCGACGAACAGCGGAAGGAAGCAATGGGGGCAACCATGGACGGACACACCACGGACAGCCGCACCGACATCGGGCGCGGCGGGCATGTCGCCGGACTCATCAGCCTGCGCATGACCATCGCGATGGCGGTCATCACCGTCGTCGGCGGCGTCATCTACATCCTCGGCGTGCTGCTCGGCTCGCGGCACGAATTCACCGAGCGGGGCCTCGACCCGAACGCCATGAGCGTCACCGAGCAGTTCGGATCCGGCATGATGATCATCGACACGCGCAAGGCCATCGGCTTCACCGTCCTGTTCGTGCTCGGCGTCGTCGCCGCGGTCGCCCTCGTCGGACGGTACTACTCGCGCAAGGAGGTCGCGCCGCTCGAGCACGCGTTCGAACTGCAGAAGGACTTCGTCGCCGACGCCAGCCACGAGCTCAAGACGCCGCTCGCCGTCATCTCCACACGCATCGACCTGATCGACTTCCGTCGTGCGCACGGACAGCCCATCGACGGGGCCCTCGCCGATCTGAGGGGCGACGTGGACCGCATGAACGCCATCATCACCGACCTGCTCGTCGCGGCCCGCGGCGCCGTCGACACCGAGCCGGTGCCGCTCGCCGGCGTCATCGACCAGTCGGTCGATGCGGTGAGACCCCTCGCCGACAAGCGCGGGGTCGTCATCGACAAGCGCATCGACGGCGACCCCGCGCATCTCATCGTGCGGGGCAACGCCGTGGGACTCTCGCGCTGTCTCGTCGCCGTGCTGGACAACGCCGTCGCGCATGCGCCCGACGGCACTCACGTGACCGTCTCGCTCGGCTATCATCACCGCGGCGACGCCACCATCCGCGTGAGCGACCACGGTCCCGGCATCGGGGAGAACCCCGAACGGCTGTTCCGCAGATTCGCGCGCGACGACGACGGCACCACGCATCAGGGATACGGGCTGGGCCTCGCGTTGGCGCGCGACGTGGCGAACCGCTACGGCGGCGCGCTGGACGTCGAATCGACATCCGCCAGCGGCACCGTGATGCGGCTCACGCTGCCGCTGGCGTCGTGACGTCGGACCGCGGGATGCCGCCACGACGCCTTCCTCGCATCGCGCATCGTCACTCACGCGCCGGCGTGTCGAGAATTAGCCGACGCTAAGCGAGGCCCCCATAGCGTTGGGGCCATGATCGAAAACATCACCGCATGCCCGGTCTCCACGGGCGGATTCATCGGAGCCATGACCGAATGGCTCGTCGGCCTCATGTCCGTCATGGGCGGTCTCGGCACGGGCGTGGCCGTGCTCCTCGAGAACCTGTTCCCACCGATTCCCAGCGAGGTCATCCTGCCCCTGGCCGGCTTCACCGCCGCTCAGGGGCACATGACCTTGGTCGAGGCGATCGGCGGCGCCACCGTCGGCTCGGTCGTCGGCGCGCTCATGCTCTACGGCGTCGCCTACGCGATCGGTGCGGAGCGCATGCGTCGTCTGTTCGATCGGATGCCGCTGACCGACGCGTCCGACATCGACAAGGCGAACGACTGGTTCGCCCGCTACGGTCTCCTGTCCGTGTTCATCGGCCGCGTCATTCCGATCGTGCGTTCGCTCATCTCCATCCCCGCGGGCATCGCTCGCACGGATCTCGCCAGGTTCACGTTGCTGACGATGATCGGCTCGGCTGTGTGGAACACGATTCTCATCATGGCCGGATACCTGCTCGGCGCGCAGTGGTGCTCCATCCTCGGTTTCCTCGACAGGTTCCAGTACGCCGTTGCCGCGATCGTCGTCGCACTGGTCGTCTGGTACGTCGTCGTCAAGGTGCGTGCGCATCTCGTCACTCGGCGGGCGTAACGCCGCCCAGCTGCGCGACTCGGTCGACGAACGCCCTGACGGCCGGGGACGGGGCGAGCGGGTACAGGAGGCCGTACTGCATGCCGACCGGTTCGGGCCAGTCGACGGCCACGTTGACGAGCTGCGGGTGCACGCCGTCCCACATCGGCTTGGAGATGAGCAGGTCGCCGGATTCGGCGCAGTCGTTGAACAGGTCGAGGTCGTACCGGTCGATGTCGACCAGGGTGATACCCGGATTGCGCGTGAGCAGGTCACGGGCGATGTCGTCGGCACCGTTGCCGCGCGACAGGATGCGGATGCGCGCGCCGGTCAGATCGTCGATCGTGAGCCTCGCCCGTCGCGCGAGCGGGTGGCTGCGCGGCGCGGCCAGACACAGCGGCTCGTATGACAGCGGCAGCATGCCGCACACGCCGTTCCAGTGGTTCGGCACGAACGCAGTGGCGATCACGTCGATGTCCTCGCCGAGCCGTGCGATGATGTCGCCGATCGGCATATCGTCGTCCGGCATCGAGACGAGTTCCAGACGGATATCCGTGTGCCCGGCACGTTGCCACAGGTCGAGGATTCGGCGTGCCGGACGCAGGATGGAGATGCCCAATCGGACCGGTGCATCATCGGGATGCGCATGCCGCCGCGCCCTGTCGATGATCTCGGCCGACTGCCGGATAACGTCCCGTGCACCCTCGATCAGCTCCGCGCCGGCCCGGGTCGGGGTGACGCCGGTGCGGGAACGATTGAAGAGCGTGATCCCGCAATCCCTTTCGAATGTGGTGACCTGCTTGGCGAGCGCCGGCGTCGAGATGTGCAGTCGACGTCCGGCGGCCGCGAAGCTGCCGGTCTCTGCGGCGGCGATCACCGCGTCCAGACGTGTATCGTACATTGCGCCCCTGTCGGTCGGATGGTCTTCGGCTTGTCCCGGTTCCCGCCTCTCGGTCCGCATCCATGGACGACCCCTCTCGGGGAGGGGAGGTCGAGGGGCCGGAACTGTGTGAACCCATGGTTCACGGGTTGTAAACCACAATCATATACAAACGGCGATATTCCAACGTTTTCAGAACATATCATATTCAGCGTTGCAGATATCGGTATATGAAATCGGGAGCAATATGGAAGTTCCTTCAAAGAGTTCGTCGGTGCCGACCACGTTCGCGGCGGCCCTGGCTTCGTTCCTCGCGGGCATGGATGTGCTCATCGTCAACGTGGCGCTGCCCACCATCGCGCAGGACCTCGGCGGCGACATGGCGGTCCGGCAATGGGTCGTCGACGGCTACACGCTGCTGTTCGCGGCCCTGCTGCTGCTCGCCGGCAGCCTCGCCGACCGGTTCGGGGCCAAACGCGTGTTCCTCGTCGGGGCGACGCTGTTCGGAGCGGCCTCGCTGTTCTGCTCGTTCGCCTGGTCGATGGCGGCGCTCGTCGCCGGCCGATGCCTGCTCGGTGTCGCCTCGGCGCTGATCCTGCCCGCCTCAATGTCCCTGATCAACGAGGCGAATCCGGATCCGCGGCGCCGCGCGTGGGCTCTGGCCCTGTGGGGCGCGGGCGGCGCCTCCGCGTCGGCCGTGGGACCGTTGCTCGGAGGGCTCCTCACGCCGATTCACTGGAGTCTCGTGTTCGCGATCAACGTGCCGTTCTGCCTGGCGATCCTCGTCGCGGCCCCGCGCATCGCCCGTTCCCCGTCCCGTCCGGTCCGATTCGACTGGACGGGTCAGACGTTGGCGCTGATCGGCCTGTCCGCGCTCGTCGCCGGCATCATCGAGGTCGGATCGATCGGGGCCGTCGCGCCCGCGACCCTCGCGCTGCTCGGCGCGGGACTCGTCGCGCTTGCCGCGTTCGCGTATGTGCAGTCGAAGGTCGCGGCCCCGATGATGCCGCTCGGGCTCTTCCGTGTCCGCGGCATGCAAGTCGCGCTGCAGATCGGCTTCATCATGATCTTCAACTGGTACGGCATGGTGTTCATCTGCACGATGTTCCTCCAGAACGAGCTCGGCATGGGCGCGTTCGCCGCGGGACTCGTATTCGTGCCCTCCGCGTTCGTGACCATCGCCGGCAACCTCGCCGGCGGGCGCATCATCACCGCACACG
Organism: Bifidobacterium santillanense; assembly: GCF_018555385.1. GTDB lineage: Bacteria > Actinomycetota > Actinomycetes > Actinomycetales > Bifidobacteriaceae > Bifidobacterium > Bifidobacterium santillanense. The sequence continues at coordinate 282,279 of NZ_JAFEJS010000001.1, read as the reverse complement.
GATCGAAGTTCTCCATCACGTTGGGACTGACGATCATGATCGCCGGGTTCCTGTTCGAATTCCTCACCCCGCAGCCCATCCCCGTATGGGTGATCGCCGTCGGACTGAGCGTCGTCGGCTTCGGCGCGGCCATCACCACGCCGGCGGCCGCGGGTGTGGTGCTCAAAAGCGTCGATTCGGCGCAGGCCGGCATCGCCTCGGCCATGTTCAACACGTTCCGCCAGGTCGGAGGCGCGATCGGCGTCGCGGTGTTCGGCGTCGTCGCCACGTTCCTGCCCTCGCTCGATCTCGCCCTGCGCATCGTGTTCCTCGCCTCCGCGCTGCTGCTCGTCTACGTCCTCGTCTTCGAGCTGCTGCGCTGGTCCGACCGCTGAACGGGCCTACAATACGGGAGACGGCGATTACCGCCGCATGGAAATGAAGACGAAGGTGGTTCGACGATGAGCAGGAATGTTGACGATATCCGGACGATCGCGAACGTGGGCACCGGCACGATGGGGCACGCCATCGCGCTGCAGTTCGCGCTGGCGGGATACGACACGAGACTGGTCGGGCGCAGCGAGGCGTCGCTGCAACGCGCGATGGGCAACGTCCGCCGGGACACGACGGCCTTCGCCGATGCGGGGCTTCTGCACGACGGCGAGACGGTCGACGACGTGCTCGAGCGTCTCACGCCGGTCGTCGGCTACGAGGAGGGCGTCGCCGGCGCCGACTTCGTCATCGAATCGGTCGCCGAGAACCTCGACGTGAAGCGAAGCGTGTGGGCCGAGGTCGAACGGTTCGCGCCGAAGGACGCGATCTTCGCGACGAACACCTCGGGCCTGAGTCCGACGGCCATCGCCTCCGCGCTGGAGAGGCCCGAGCGTTTCGTCGTCGCGCACTTCTGGAATCCGGCGCAGCTCATGCCTTTGGTCGAGGTCGTGCCGGGGGAGCGGACCGCCCCGGACGTGCTCGACACGACCTTCGACCTGATGGCGCGCATCGGCAAGAAGCCGGCGAAGCTCAACAGGGAGTCGCTCGGTTTCATCGGCAACCGTCTCCAGATGGCCGTGCTGCGCGAGGAGTTCCACATCATCCAGGAGGGCATCGCCGACGCGGCCACCGTCGACGACGTGATGAGGTACAGCCTCGGCCGCCGCTGGAACCTCGTCGGCCCGGTCGCCAGCATCGATCTGGGCGGACTCGACGTGTTCTACAACATCAGCACCTACCTGTTCGACGACATGGACAACGGCACCGGTCCCTCGCCGCTGCTCGCCGAGAAGGTCAAGGCCGGCGATCTGGGCGCAAAGACCGGCAGGGGATTCTTCTCCTGGCAGGGGGAGGACGGCAGGCGCGTCATCGAGGAACGCGACCGGGCGCTGCTGCGCGCGCTGAAGGAGGATGCGGAGGCGGAATCCGGCGAATGACCGTCCGCCCGTGATCGTCCGCCCGTGATCGCCTGTCCGTGACGGGGTTTATGGTCTGGAACCATGTGTTCTTTACGTTGCATGATGACGAGGGACGCGCTGGTCGCGTTCAAACCCGCGATATAACGCGATGATCGGCCCGTCGATGGGCCGTGACGCAGCCCGTTTGATGCGGGCGCGCCGGTTTCGTCATATGCACATCAGTCGAGAGGGGTACGACCGGCGACGGCATACCGTTCAGTGGTTGCCCGTAGGTCGTCGTGTCGCCGGATTCGGCGACGGTCCCGTTCCCGGGTACACGTAAGGATTATCAACACACATGTCTCAACATCTTTCCCAAGGTTCCGCCATGCCTTCGGACGCGATCGCGTCGGAGAACGACCCGCGCGAAACCGGCTGGCATCGCCGCGCCGCATTGCTGCTCGTCGGGCAGGCGTTCTCGCTGCTCGGCTCCAGCATCGTCCAATACGCCATCTGGTGGTGGATCGTGATGCAGGAGAAGAGCGGCTGGTCCATGCTGCTCGCCACCCTCTTCGGCGTGGTGCCGCAGGCCGTCGTGTCGATCTTCGGCGGGCCTATGGCCGACCGGTACAACCGCAAGGCCCTGATCGTCCTGCCGGATCTCGTCATCGCGGCCGTCACCGTGGCGCTGTCCGTCGCCTTCGCGACCGGATGGGCGAGTCTGTCGCTGATCTTCGTGGTGCTGCTCATCCGTTCGGCGGGCGGCGGCATCCAGCAGCCCGCCGTGCAGTCGTTCATCCCGGACATCGTTCCGGAGCGGGGGCTGCTGCGCGTCAACTCGATATTCGGCGTCATCGACTCGGCCAACCGCCTCGCCGCACCAGCCCTCGCCGCCGTGCTCGTTAACGTGGCGCCGCTGTGGTCGATCCTGCTGATCGACGTGACGACCGCCGTGATAGGCGTCGGCTTCGTCGCGTTCATCCGCATGCCGAGAAGGACGGTCGACGTCGCCGCGTCCGGACGTCCGGCCCCGGCCGACGGCGACGGTCATTCCGGGAACGCCGGACCGATGGCCATCCTGCGTCGCAACTTCGCCGACCTCAAGGCCGGACTCGCGTACGCGATGGGCAACCCCCACCTGAAGGGCGTGATCCTCGGCGACGCGCTCACCTGCTTCATGTCGGTCGCCCCGATGAACCTGACGCTTCTGCTCATGACCCGCGAATACGAGGGCATCGACCTGAATCTGGGGTTCGTGAATCTCACGACCGCCTCCGACAAGCTCGCCGCCAACGAGCTCGGTCTGAGCGTCGGCATGCTGCTCGGCGGCGCGCTCATGTCCACGATCGGCGTGAGGTTCCTGCGCGGCGGGGTTAGGCAACTGCGTATGGTCGCGGCCGGCATCGCGATGGTCGGCATCACCGTCGTCGGGCTCGGACTGGCGCCGAACCTGCTCGTCTACCTCGTCATCGACGTGCTCAACGGCGTCGCCTCCGCCGTCTGCATCGGCCCGATGCGCACGATCATGCAGTCCGAATCCGACGAGTCGATGACCGGCCGCGTCTTCGGTCTCGACACCACGCTCTCAACGTTCGGCATGCCGCTCGGCATGCTGATCTTCGCGCCGCTCGCCGACGTGATCCCGATCGCGTGGGTGTTCGTCGCCGGAGGCCTGCTGACCCTGCCCGTCGCCTGGTACGTGCTCACGCTCTCGCGCGTACGACGCTGACCGCGGTGTCCGCGACGCATCCCGTGCCGTACTTGTCGGCCGTGGCCACGCCGCGGAGCATCAGGTCGGTCATGACGTCGGCGATTTCCTCCTTGGGCGCGGCCATGCCGTCCAGCACCCAACGGTCCACCACCGCGCAGATGGCGCCCGCCCAGTAGCATGCGGCGTAGGTGGGTCCGATCCGGTTCCTTGCGGCGCCGCGATTCATATGCGACTCCATCCGCTCGCGGATACGGTCGCCTTGGCCGGCCTTCAGGATGAGCCGGTACTGCTGCGCTATGCCGCTCACGCCGTCAAGCAGCGCGAGCCACGCCTCGCGTGTCTGCGTCATCGGATCGTAGCTGAGCAGGCTCGCATTGATCGCCGTGAACACGGTGTCGAGGAATCCCGTGAGGATGTCCTCCTTCGACGAATAGTTGCGGTAGTAGGCGTTGCGTGAGACGCCGGCGAGACGCGCGATATCGGAGACGCTGATGCGGTCGAACGGCTTGGTCTCCATCAGCCGTATCAGCGCCCCTTCGATGCATTCGCGTACGAAGGCGTTCGACTCCTCGTTGTTGCGATGCAGTGTGGCGAGACGACGATCGGCGGCCATGCTCCCCGTCGGATGGGATGCCGGCGAGGAACGGTCATATCCCGTATTCGGGCCCTCGCCGATGCGGTCCGTACGGTCCGTGCGGTCCATGTAGCAGTTTCCTCCGTTCTGTCATGTCCGATGTCGCGGCGCTTGCGCGTGCACGATACCGGTCGATAGCGTGAGTGATGTGACAGATGTTACATCACCTGCGAGAAAGGCGGAACACCGCATGAATGACATGAACGCGAGCGCGAGGAAGATCATCCTGGTCACGGGCGCCTCCGGAGGAATCGGCAAGCAGACCGCGCTGGCGCTGGCGCAACAGGGGCACACGATCGTCATGCACGGGCGGAATCCCGACAAGACCCGGGCTGCCCGGGATTGGATCGTCGAGCGCAGCGGCAATCCCGATGTGCATGCGCACATCGCCGACCTCTCCCTGATGGCGAGCGTCCGGGACTTCGCCGAGGAGATCGCCGGAACGTACGATCATCTCGACGTACTCGTCAACAACGCCGGCGGACAGTTCGGCTCCGCCCGCGAAGTCACCGCCGAAGGCCATGAGAAGACGTTCGCCATCAACACGCTGCAGCCGTTCCTGCTGACCAGCCTGCTGCTGCCGATGCTGGAGCGAAGCGATTCCGCGCGCATCGTGACGGTCGCCAGCGAATCGTACCGTCAGGGAGGCCGGCCGATTCTCGACGACATCGAACTGGAGCGGCATTATTCGATGGTGCGCGCGTACGGTCTCTCGAAGCTCTACGTGTGGTGGCTGATGCGCCAGTTCGACGAACGTCTCAAGGCGTCCGGCGTCCGCAACATCGCCGTCAACACCGTCGAACCCGGATCGGCCGCGACCTCGCTGCAGCGCGAATCGATCCGCACCGCACCATGGATGCTGCCGTTGCTGATCCTGTGGCTGCCGTTCATCCGGTCCGCAGCCCACGGCGCGCGAACCAGCGTGTTCATGGCGACCGACCCGTCGGTCGAGGGCGTGAGTGGCGGTTTCTACGGCAACCGGCGACCGAAGCACATCAATCCGAAATGGATCTCGCCGGAAGGGGAGCGGCGCGTCTGGGAATACTGTTCGAAGGCGTGCGCCGAGCAACTATCCGGGTTCGCGTCGCCGATCGATATGGTGTGACTCCGGTCGCGCCCGGAGCCGCCGATGCGACAATGGGACATATGGACGATTCCGTGACCATGAGGCCGTTGCACCGTGACGATTATCCGACGGTGATCGAGATGATGCGTCGCATGTGGTACGCGTCGGTGGGCGATGCCTGCGCGCGAAGACTCGCCGCCGCAGATCTGCATCACTGCCTGTCCCGCTCGACCGTCGCGATGGCCGCCGAGCGCGACGGCGAGGTCGTGGGCGTGATCCTGGGCCGTGTCGCCGCGGCGGTCTCGCGTCGACGACCACTGCCGCGGTGCCGGCATGTCCTCCACATGATCCGGGAATCGATTCCTCTGCCGTTCTCGGCCGAGGGGCGACGGGGCATCCGCGAGGCGCTTGAACTCATCGCCGTCGACGCGCATCTGATTCGCGGTATCGGATCGCGCTACGATGCCGAAATCGTGCTGTTCCTCGTCGACGAACGGGTACGCGGCAGGGGAGTCGGACGCATGCTGTTCGACCGCATCCTGCGAACGTTCCGCAACGTCGGCGCCAACCGCTACTTCCTGTTCACCGACACCACCTGCGACGTCGGTTTCTATGACCATCGCGGTCTGACCCGTTTCCGCGAGCGGCGCGTATCCCGTCGCGACGGCGCCGATGACGTGTACTACCTCTACGAAGGCAGGCCGTGATGATGCGTCGACGGGCGGGTCGGACGACTCGATGCATTCGACCCGCCCGCCCGATGTATCTGGTGCACGCTCAGCGCGATGCGTTGTACTCCGCGATGCGCGTCTCCGTGTCCCTGACGTGTCCGAGCGCCTGCGTGAGGAACTCCGGATCGGCCTCGGAGAAACCGTGCGCGAACCCGGTATCGAGGAACACGTCGGCCATCCGTTTGGCGAGATACGGGGTGAGGATGATGCCGCCCATCGCCAACACGTTCGCGTCGTTGATGACGCGCGACAGGCGTGCGGTCTCGATGCTTTCGCACAGGGCGGCGTACACCCCGGTGAATTTGTTCGCCACGATGCTGACGCCCATGCCGGTGCCGCAGAAGACGAATCCTCGTTCGAACTCGCCGGAGGCGATGCGTTCCCCTACGGTCTCGCCGACCGAGAAGTAGTCGTCGGGGGTATCGGGGGTGAGGTCGGTCACTTGGATGCCGCGATTTGTGAGATGCTCCTTCACGATGTCCTTCAGGTCGTAACCGAGCGGGTCGGCGGCCATTACCACTCGCGTGACATGTCGTTCGTTGTTCATATGGATGCTCCTTTGTGTGCCGTGTATTCATGATTTCGTCCTAATGACGTACGTCATGCTAAAACCTTGAGTTGGCTCAAGGTCAAATATGATGTATGCCGAGAGTGAACAACGTCCTTTGGATGAGGAGGGGAACCTATGGGATATTCGATCGGGCAGGTGTCGCGCAGGACCGGATTGTCCGAACACACGCTGCGGTACTACGACAGGGAGGGGCTGTTGCCGAGCTTGGCGCGTACCGGTTCCGGTCGGCGATGCTTCGATGACGGTGACATCGAGCTGCTCGACCTCATCGAATGTCTCAAGTCGACCGGCATGAGTCTGGCCGAGATCAGGGATTTCGTGGATATGACGACGAAGGGCGATGCCACGCTTGCGGATCGGCTCGCGGTCTTCCGTCGTCAACGCGCCGTGGTCGAACGCCGGATCGAGGATCTGCGCCGCCGCTGGTCGAAACTCGACTACAAGGTCCGCTACTTCGAGGCGGCGGTGGAGGCCGGCTCGGAATCATTGGTCGAGGGCGACTGCGAACATCCCGAACATCCGATTCGCATCATCGCGGGATGACCGGGCTATGCGTCCGCAATGCGGATGGATTCGTGGACCTCGATGCTGCGTGCGGCTAGCGTGAACCGCATGGTCGTATGGGATTCACAACAGTATCTTCGGTTCGAAAAGGAACGCACGCAGCCGTCGCGGGACCTTGCGATGCAGCTGCCGCCGGACGACGGGTCGGTCGCGCGCCTCATCGACATCGGCTGCGGCCCGGGCAACAGCACCGCCGTGCTGCGCGAACGCTACCCGCATGCCGAGATCCTCGGCGTGGACAGTTCGCCGGAGATGATCGCCTCGGCGCGTGAGGCCCATCCGGACATCGATTTCGCCCTGTGCGACGTGTCGAAACCGGAGGGGCTCGCCGCGTTGCCACACGACGTCGACGTGGTGTTCTCCAACGCCTGCATCCAATGGGTGCCGGACCACGTCCGGCTGATTCCCGCGCTGCTCGGACTCCTGAAGTCGGGCGGCGTGCTGGCCGTGCAGACGCCGATGAACTACGAGGAGCCGATCCACCGCATCATCGCGGACCTCGTCCATTCGCCGGCGTACGCGGACAAGCTGCCGCAGGCCCGCGAGTTCTTCAACCTGACGCCGCCCGAATACTGGGAGCTGCTGCACGCGAGCGCGGCGTCCTTCCGCATGTGGACGACCGCGTATCTGCACACGCTGCCCTCGCACGAGGCCATCATGGACTGGTATCGCGGCACCGGTCTGCGCCCGTATCTGCAGGCGCTGCCCGATGACGGGGCGCGCGCGGCGTTCGAGACCGAGGTGGCCGTCCGCGTGCGCGAGGCGTATCCGACGCGGTCCGACGGCAGCGTCGTCTTCCCGTTCCCGAGGTTCTTCTTCACCGCCGTGCGGTAGTGCGGGAACGGGAAGACGACCTCAGCCGACGACGGCGTCCAGTTCGTCGACGGCGCGCAGCGCGGCCGCGACATCGGCCGGGGTGACCTCGAACGGCATGTTGCCCATCGTGTCGTCCGGCGCGCAGGCCAGTTCGCCCACGCGCAGCAGGTCGTCGTCCGCGGCGTCCGCGATGCCGATGCCGGCCAGCGTGGTGGGCAGACCGACCGCGCGGAAGAATCCGTAGGCCTCCTCGAAGTCGGCCATCGGACGGTCCTCGAGGACGAACTGGGCGAGGGTGCCGTACGCGACCTTCTCGCCGTGCAGATACCGATGCGTGCCCTCCAGCACGGTCAGGCCGTTGTGGATGGCGTGCGCGGCCGCCAGGCCGCTCGACTCGAAGCCGATGCCGCTCAACAGGGTGTTCGCCTCGATCACCTGCTCCAGGGCGGGGGTGACGAACCCCCTCCTCGCCGCGGCGAGCGCCTTGACGCCGTCCGCGATCAGCAGATCGTGGCACAGACGGGCCATCGCCTCGGCCGCGTTGGTGGCATGGCCTCCGGTCATGGTGACGGCGTTCGACCTGATGCAGGCCGCGGCCTCGAACCAGGTGGCGTAGGCGTCGCCGAATCCTGCCGTGAGGAAGCGTGCCGGGGCCTTGGCGATGATGGTCGTGTCCATGATGACCTTGTCCGGGTTCTTCGGCAGCGGCAGGTACCTGTCGAATTGCCTATCGTCGGTGTACAGCACGGACAGGCGCGAGCACGGGGCATCGGACGATGCGGCGGTAGGCGCGATGACGACCGGGAGTCCGGCGAAGTGCGCCACGGCCTTGGAAGTGTCCAGCGTCTTGCCTCCACCGACGCCGATGACCGCGTCGTTGTCGGCGAGCAGACCCCGATGACGGTCGACCTCGGTCATCGAGCACTCCCTGTTGAACACCTCGTAATGGTAGGGGGTTCCCGTCTTCTCGAAGCCGGAGACGATGAGGTCCCGGTACATCGAGTCGATGAACGGATCGACGATGAGATACGCGCCCGTCGAACCGAGCTCGCGGTATTCGTCGGCGAGGGCGGTGAGGGCGTCGGCCTCCTGGATGTAGCTGCCGGGGGAGCAGAGCACTTTGCGCATGGATACTTCCTTGTATTGGTGTATGCGGCGTCCGCGGTATCGAAATCATGTCGGACCATGGGCGCCTGATTGCTGTGTCGGCAGCAACGATACCAATGAAATCAGGCACGGTATGAGTCGATGATATCGATATCGCTTCGGGTATTATGGAAATCGTGACCGATGACATATCCGACGAGAAATCGCGCGGCGTATCCGATCCGCCGCCGAATCCGTTGACCATCTTCTCGGACCTGTCCGAACGGCCGCAATACAATCTGCCCGGACTGCCCCTGTATGGTCGTCGGGACGATATGCGTCGGTTCGGATACCGGATCGCATGCCATTGGCATCGCGATTTCGAGTTCATCCATGTGGTCGCGGGCGCGACGACGCTGTTCGTCAACGGCGAGACGCGGCGGATGCGCGCCGGCGAAGGGGTGTTCATCAATTCGCGACGACTGCACTATCTCTTCTCCGACGAGCGCGAGGACTGCCGGTTCGTGACGGCGATGGTCGAGCCGACGTTCCTCGGCGGGCTGTGGCCGGATTTGGCGAATGCGATGTTGGAGCGAATGGGTGACGACATGGCCGACTACGTGATGCTGGATGCCGACGATCCGACCGACCGCGACCTGCTGTTCGGCATCGATGGTTTCGCGCGGACGATGGACGCGTGTGCGCACGACGGACTGCACGCATTGGATGCCGTGTCGCGGGCCTCGGCGCTGTGCTCCATGGCGCTGGGCCGCGTGGGCCCGAAGCCCGGGGCCGCCGGCGGGGAATCGGAGTCGCCCGGCGGCCGGAGGGCCGGGCGTGCCGACGATCTGCGCACGTTCCTCGTCATGGTGGCATTCATCCACGCCAACGTCGCATCAAGAATCACGCTCGACGACATCGCCCATGCCGGTCTGATCGGACGCCGGGCATGCTGCGAGCTGTTCCGCCGTCACGCCGGCCGCACGCCGAACGACTATCTGACCGACTACCGCATCGGCAGAAGCCGCGAACTGCTGGTCGGCGGCGATATGACCATCGGCGAGATCGCCACGGCGTGCGGCTTCTCGTCGTCCGCGTACTTCGGCTACGTGTTCCGCCGACGCATGGGCTGCTCGCCGAGCGAATACCGGCGGCGGGAACGCGGGTGAGCGTCGCGGTTCCCGCCGCCGCGATCCTACCGGAGAAGAGCCTGTCGGTAGTCCCGGGCGGCCTCGGCGAGCGACTCGTCGGAGAGCTCCATCGACTCGAAGACGACGAACGGCTTCAGCCAAACGGCGTGCGTGTATCGGACCATCATGCGGTAGGGCGAGAGCACCTCGTCCATGGTGGCGCCGTTGTCCTCGTCGCGGTATTCGGTCCGAGGGCCGCCGGCGGTGGTGGCGACCATGATGCTCTTGCCCTTGAGCGCCTCGCCGCCCGGACCGTACGCCCAGCCGAACTCCAGCACCTTGTCCTCCCATTCCTTGAGCAGCGCGGGGGCGGAATACCAATACATCGGGAACTGGAACACGATGCGGTCGTGCGTCTCGATGAGCCGCTGCTCGGCCTTGACGTCGATTTTGCCGTCCGGGTAGAGCGCGTACTCGTCGCGCACGGTCACGCCGTCGTCTTCGGACAGGGGCCGTGCCGCCGCCATCAGCGCCGCGTTGGCGCGGGATTTCGCCATATCGGGATGGAATACGAGGACCAGTGTCTTCATGGGGGCTCCTTCGTTCGCCTTTGATCATTCGGTAACGGATTCGGTGTCGATGATAGATGACGCGTGCTCCCGACATGGGCGACGACGCGTCCGTATACGACGACGCGGCCCTTCCGTGCGAAACGGAAGGGCCGCGGAATACGGATGGGGCCGTATGGGCCCGCATCACTCGGACAGGAACTTCCCGTAGCTCTCGGCGGCCTCGGCCAGCGCCTCGTCGGTGATGCCGAAGGAGGCGAAGGTGACGAACGGCTTGACCCACGTGGCGTTGATGTGGTTGGCCGTGCCCTCGAACGGGACGAGCACCTGATCGATGGTGAACTTGTTGTCGCCCTCCGGCTGGTACTTCGACTCCGGGGAACCGGTGGAAACGGCGACGGCGAACTCCTTGCCCTCGAAGGCGTGTCCCTCGGAACCGTACGCCCAGCCGTGCTCAAGCACCTCGTCCTCCCACTCCTTGAGCAGGGAGGGGGAGGAGAACCAGAACAGCGGGAACTGGAACACGACGCGGTCGGCGGCCTCGACGGCGGCCTGCTCGGCCTTGACGTCGATCCTGCCGTCCGGGTAGAGCGCGTACTCGTCGCGCACGGTCACGTTGTCCAGCTCGCCGGCGGCCTTGGCCAGCGCGGCGTTGACGTGGGACTGGCCGTTCAGGGACGGATGGAACACGAGGACCAGGGTCTTCTTCATGGGGTTGTCTCCTTGATGTGCGATGTACCGGCTCGTTTCGAAATATCTCGAAACGAGATGTCTCATCAATCAATACCATGCCCGGTCGCGACACGCCGTCGCGGTCGGGCGAATATGTTCTGGGCGAACGACGGCGTGATGCGGTCGCGCGGCCGTTCGGTCATTCGGGCGTGCGACCGCTCCATGGCGTCACCACGGCAGCGGCTCGCCGTCGCGGAAGAACCCGCCGGTCGGGCCGTCGTCGGGCAGCGTCGCCGCCCACGTCACGCTTTTCGCGCTGACCTCGACCGGACGGCCGAACATGCCCGAGCCGAAGGTGTCGGTGATGTCCGGACAGACCGCGTTGACGAGGATATGGTCGGCGGCGAGCTCCTTCGCTGTCTTGATGGTCAGACCGTTGAGCGCGAGCTTGGAGATGCCGTAGCCGGAGGCGGGGATGCCCATCGCGCCGTGCAGGAAGCCGTATTGCGGATCGCCGTAGGAGCCGGCGCCGCTGGACACATTGACGATGCGGCCGTGCTCCGATTTGCGCAGCAGCGGGATGAACTTCTGGGTGACGTTCCAGGTGCCAATGACGTTGGTGTCGAGCACCATGCGCATCTCGGTGAGATCCTGCTGCTCCACCGATTCCCCGGCGCGCATGGACGCCGCGTTGTTGATGAGCACGTCGAGCCGGCCGAAGCGACGCTCGACCTCCGCGGCGGAGGCCGTGACGCTGGCCTCGTCGGTGGTGTCCATCACCACGTAGCTGGCGGAGATGCCCTGGTCGATGAATGCCTGGGCGAGCTGCGCCAGTTCGGGGCGGCGGGCGGCGAGAATGACGTGATAGCCGGCCTCGCCGAGCTGGCGGGCGGTTTCATAACCGAGGCCGCCCTTGCGGCCCGAACCGGTGATGAGTGCGATCTGCATGATGATGCTTCCTTGTTGCGCTATGGCTTGTTTGCGTCTTGTGTGCTTACGTGCCGTGCCGTTCAGAACTCGCGGCCGAGCTCGCGGGCCTTGTCGAGATAAGGGGTGGTGGCCACCTGACCGGGCGCGAACACTCCGGCCGCGATCACCGAGCCCTTGATCTTCCAGCCGAGGCTTTCACCGAAGCACATCTGGTAGTAGCCGAACACGTTCTTGGTGAGCACCTCTTCGGGACTGGCGCCGGCGACCAGCAGCGCGGATTCCTTGCCGGCCAGATCATCGTGTGCGTCGAACGGCAGACGGTCCATCATCGCCTTGATCTGCGCCGAGAACTGCATCCAATAGGTCGGCGTGGCGATGACGATGCCGTCCGCCGCCTTCATCTGCTCCATCACCTGCGTCATGTCGTCAGCCGGCTGGTCGTAAGCGGTGAACGGGGCGATGTTCATGTCCGCGAGCGTGAGCTTGGTCGCGGTGTTGCCGGCGGTTTCGACCCCTTCGATGAAGGCGTCGGCGAGCATGTCGGCGTTTCCGCCCTTGGTGGGGCTGCCCTGGATGACGAGGATGTGCTTGGTCATGATGGTTTCCTTTCCGTTCGGTATCGTTGTCGATGTCTGTCGCCGCGCGGATATCCGTCCGTCGCGTTCCGATAAGGATATTATGCATGAGTACATATACTTTTCGTTCTTAGAATAAAAAACTGATTTTTGGAATACGGCACGCTGTTAGGATGGAGGCCATGAGCAAGCATCTCGAAACCCCCGAACGCACCGCGACGACGGCCGACGCCAAGACACCCCGGACCGGACTCACCGCGCCGACCTGCGCCATCGGCTACGCGTTCAAGGCCATCGAGGGCAAATGGAAGCTGCCGGTCATGTACGTGCTGAGCGAGCGTGGCTCCGTGCGATACAACGAGATCAAACGCGAGCTCGGCATCACCAACATGATGCTCACCAACACGCTGCGCGACCTCGAGGAGTACGGTCTCGTCGACCGCACCCAGTACAACGAGGTGCCACCGCGCGTCGAATACTCTCTGACCGACAACGGCTACGCCATCATCCCGGCTCTGAGGGAATTCGAGAAATGGGGCCAGCTTCTGCTCGATGCGAAGGGGGCCGACGGCCCGACTTCGGAGTGATACCGTCCACACATGACCGCCGTCAACGGAGCGATGCGAACTTCATTGGTTCCCGCATCGCATCGGTCACGTCATGCAGGGAATACCACATCCTCGTATATATCATGGATATATGAACATTCGCCGCATCGTCGCGGTCGCCGCCGTGATCCTCATCATCCTCGTCATGGGTGCGCTGTCGATCGCGCATCTGTCCTCGATCGCCGCCCGGCCGTCATCCGGACCGTCATCGATGCAGGGGAACAGCTCCGCCGATGCGGGCAGGGATGACACGGATGACGTCACCTCGAAACCGGATGACGCGGACGACTCCGCATCCGCGTCGGGGCCGTGCGCGGACTGGTCCGGATCATACCGGTCGCTGGCGTCGGACGATACGGTCAGTCTCGATGGGGACTGCGCGGTCACCGAGCACGGCAGGACCTACGCGAAGGTCTCGCTGGACGCGTCAGACGACGGATCGTGGTGGCTGAACGTGGAACAGACCGAGCACGGCACGGCGAACGTATGGCGGATTTACCCGCCTGACACATCCACGCACATGACCGGCGAGCCCGCCGACACGTTGGAGACGATGCGAATCGCGAACTCGTCGGGCGGCCCGCTGGACGGCGTCGACTGGACCGACGGCATCATCTCCATGTACCGACGCGTCGACTGACGGTCGACGGGCCGGGAGGTACGACGAGTCTCTCCGTCATGCCCGCCAGAGCATGCCGATGTGGGGGATGCCGTCCTCCAGGAACTCGTCCGACACCTGCTCGAATCCGAGCCGCTCGTAGAGTCCACGAGCGTAGGTCTGCGCCTCGATGTGCACGACGTCGGCGTGCATGCGCACCCGCGCCACCTCAAGCCCCTCGCGCACGATGCGCATGCCGAGCCCCTGACGGCGCCGGGTCGCCAGCACGCGGCCGATCGACGCCTCGGGAAACGTGACGCCGGGGTCGATCACGCGACAGTATGCGGCGATGCCGTCATCGTCGTGGAGAAACACGTGCCAGCAACGCCGGTCGGCATCGTCCACCTCCTGATAGGCGCATTTCTGCTCCACCACGAACACTGCCACACGAACCCGGTAGATCTCATAGAGCTCCGCCGTGCTCAGTTCCTCGAACCGTTTCACCGTCAACTGCATGGCGGTCAGTATAACCGACCGATCGCGATCGCGCAGGTCCGTCACCATATGCCCATGATGCATGGCCGGTCATTGGATGCGACTATTGGACGCGATGGCGCGGACGCTGTGTAATGGACCGCATACATAGGAGACGAACGGCTCCGGATTCATGGCATGAGCATGGGCCCAGATACGTTCATCGGATTCAGCCAAAGGAGACCATTCGATGGAATACACCAGGCTCGGCGACAGCGACGTGACCGTGTCCCGCATCTGCATGGGCTGCATGGGGTTCGGCGATGCCACCAAGGGACACCATTCGTGGATCCTCGACGCCGACCGATCGCGCGAGATCATCAGGTACGACTTCGAACACGGCATCACGTTCTACGACACCGCCATCGACTATGCGGACGGCACCAGCGAGGAGTACGTCGGCCGCGCTCTGCGCTCGATCACGCCCAAGCGCGAGGACTACCAGGTCGCCACCAAGTTCCTGCTGCAGGCCGGCGATGTTGAACGCCTTCGTCGGGGCCAGGCACGTCGCCGAGATCATCGCGCATTGTTCGTTGACGGATGCGAACGGCACGTACCCATGCCTGGGGTCGGTCAGGTCGCAGTGGATCTCGTCGCTGACGACCGTGACATGGTGTTCGGCGCACAGGGCGCCGATGCGGGCCAACGTGCGGCGGTCCCAGATCATGCCGGTGGGGTTGTGCGGGTTGCGCAGGATCATCAGCGTGGTCTGCGGGTCGGCGAGCTTCGCCTCGAGATCGGTCCAATCGATGGCGTAATGCCCCGCGTCGTCGCCATCGACTTCGTAAGCGAGCGGCGCCTCCAGCGCGCGGCGGCCGTTGTTGAGGATCGAATTGAAGAAGATGTTGTATACCGGCGTCTGGATCAGCACGTTCTCGGCCGGGGTGGTGAGCTTGCGCACCATGCTGGAGATGGCCGGCACCACGCCGGTGGTGAAGATCAGCGAATCCGGGTCGATGGCAAGGCTGTGCCGGGCGCCCCACCAATCCGCGTACGCCCGGTTCCATTCGGGAGGAACGACCGAATACCCGAAGACGCCATGCTCCAATCGCCGTGCCAAAGCCTCGCGTACGGCCGGCGCGGTGCGGAAATCCATGTCCGCCACCCACATCGGCAGTTCGTCCCGGACGCCGGACTCATCGTCGTCCTCCCATTTGAGCGAGTGCGTGTGCGTCCGGTCGACGGGCGTATCGAAGCGGTCACGCCCTCGCAGTTCATCGCCAGATAGTCGCCGCGGACCACCACGTTATCCAGCGTCACACTCCGGCAGTTCCAGAGCGTCTCCTCGGCGTGCGTCAGATCGACACCCTGCAGGGCGACGTTCGTGCAGCGACGGAAGTTCTTCGGCGCCTCGATGGTGGAGTCCTCGACGAGGATGTTGCCGGTGTACCATACGCCGGCACGACCCATCTCGAACCAGGTGCACCCGCGCGCGGTGATGTCCTTCGCATACCAGAGCGGATACTTCCACTGGAAGGCGCAGTCGATCAGCTCGATGTTGCGCGCGTGCTTCAACGGGGATTCGCCGTCCGCGAAGATCGTGTCGACATACGTGGTGTCATGCGCGAAGAATTCGGCGCGTTCGCCGGTCAGCCGCGCCTGGCGCACCTCCTCGGGCATATCCGTCATGGGACTCCATCCCTTCGTTCGATGACCGTAATCGTCACACCATTGAACAGCAGGAGAGGAAAGCGGGCCAACAGGTTCACGCCATGGATAGGCATAGCCGGAGCGCATGGCATGGGGGCGCGGTCATCGGCGATGCGGTCGCCTTGTTCGGCGTCGTTGCGTGTCGTGGGCATGCTGCTGGTGTCTGCCATCATGGCCCTTGCGGTAGTCGCGTACACGAAGCCATGAGCATCGGCCGAACGCGGACGTAGGTTCCATGCTTTGCGGATAGGCATTGACTTCAAGCGCTCGAAGTCAATAGAACAGGAAACATAGGAGCATTCTTCCAAGGAAAGGAACCATCATGGGCAAGCGTATGCTCGTCACCTATTTCTCCGCCACCGGCACCACTCGTGGTGTGGCCGAACGCCTCGCGCACGCCATCGGCGCGGACATCAAGGAGATTCGACCGGCCCAGCCGTACACGGCCGCCGACGTCGACTGGCGCGACTCCTCCAGCCGTTCCAGCGTGGAGCACGCGCACCGCGACATGCGACCCGCGTTGGCGAAGCCGATCGACGTCAAGGGCTACGACGTGGTGTTCGTCGGATATCCGTTGTGGTGGGAGACGGCGCCGCGCGTGGTGCGCACGTTCCTCGAAAGCGAGGACTGGACGGGCAGGACCATCGTGACGTTCGCCACCTCCGGTTCCAGCACGCGCGGCGCCGACGGCGTGCAGCTGCACGACTCCGCGCCCGCCGCGCACTGGGTCGCGGGTCGCCGCGTCTCCGCCTCCGAAGGCGAGACCAAACTCGCCAAGTGGGTCGACGGCCTGAACCTGTGACGGCGAAGAACGACTGGAGTCGGTGTACGGCATCACCGTGGTGACGCTTCCATGGGACGTCAGTGGTTGGTCAGGGCCTCCTGCGTGGGCTGGTAGCGGGCGCCCTCGATGGTGATGGTACCGAGCGTGCGGTCGATGGCGGCGAGCTCGTCGGACGTGAACGTGACGGCAGCGGCCCCGAGGTTCTGGCGCAGACGGTCCACGTGCTTGGTGCCGGGGATCGGCACGATCCACGGCTTTCGCGCGAGCAGCCAGCCGAGCGCGATCTGCGCCGGGGTCACGCCCTTGTCGTGCGCCAAAGACGCGACGTAGTCGCTCATCGCGATGTTGTGCGCCATGTGTTCGGGGGAGAAGCGCGGGATGCGGCTGCGGTAGTCGTCGTCCGCGAACCGGGTGGACGCGGTGAAACGTCCGGCGAGCATCGCCTTGCCGAGCGGGCTGAACGGCACCAGGCCGATGCCGAGCTCCTCCAGCGTGGGGATGAGCTCCTCCTCGGGCTTCCTCCACCACATCGAGTACTCGTTCTGCACGGCCGTGACCGGGGTGACCGCATGGGCCCGACGCACGGTCGCGGGGGCCGCCTCCGACAGACCCCAGTGCAGGATCTTGCCTTCGGCCATGAGCTCGCCCATCACGCCGGCCACGTCCTCGATCGGCACCTTCGTGTCGACGCGGTGCTGGTAGTAGAGGTCGATGTGGTCGGTGCGCAGACGCCTGAGCGATCCCTCGACCGCCTTGCGGATCGTTTCGGGCCTCGAATCGGTCTGCTGCACGCGGCCGGAGGAATCGAGACTCGCCTCGCCCTCGCCCTCGCCGAAGCCGCCGTGCAGGGCGAAACCGAACTTGGTGGCGATGACCACGTCGTCGCGGAACGGCTCCAACGCCTCGCCGACCAGCTCCTCGTTCGCGAACGGGCCGTACACCTCGGCGGTGTCGAAGAACCGTTCGCCCATCTCGTAGGCGGCGCGGATCACGCGGATGGACTCGTCGTGCGGCAGGAACGGCGGCCAGCTCATCGTGAATCCCATGCAGCCGAGGCCGATGGCCGAGACCTCCAGCGCCGCGGAACCGGTGCCGAGCGTGCGCTTCGGCAGGTCGAGGGGCGTGATGGTTCCGTATTCATCGTTGGTGGACATATGCGTTTCCTTTCCTTTGGGTTCCCCTGTTTGTCGATTCCGGATTGTGCGTTCCGTCTCTGCTTCGGGACCCGTCACACGTGCCCGATGACCTTGGCCGGCACCCCGGCGACGATCGCGCCCGCGGGGACGTCGTGCGTGACGACCGCGCCGGCCCCGATGATGGCGCCATCGCCGATCGTCACGTCCTGCAGAACGATCGCCCCCGCGCCGAGCCACACGTGTTCGCCGATGCGGATGGGCTTGGAGACGGTCGTCGCGCGCCGCATCGGGTCGCGCATGTGGTTGATGGTGATGAGCTGCACGTTCGGTCCCAGGAACGAGCCGTCGCCGATCGAGATGCCGCCGCGGTCCATGAGCGTGCACCCCCAGTTGACGAACACGTCGCGGCCGATCTCGATGTTGTGGCCGAAATCGGTGTAGAACGGCGGGTTGAGACGGAACGACGGGTCGACCGGATGGCCGACGATCCGTTCGAACATCGCGTGGATCTCGTCCGGCTCGTGGTAGCCGCCGGTGTTGAGTTCGACGCACAACCGCTTCGTCTCATTGATGATGGCGCCGATGGCGGCGTATTCGGGATCAGCGGGGTCGACGGGCTCGCCGCTCCGGTCGCGGGCGAGGATGTCGATTGTGGGTTCGGCCGTGATGGCGCTCATGATGCGGTCCTTTCCGAAAGTCGGTCTTATTGAACCGCGGCCGGTGAGAGCCCGCCAATAGTGTCGTTCGATGACCATCCATGTCCGGCGGGTATGGAAAGTGAAGCCGGATCGCGGTGGACTCGCTCAGAACGCGAACGGCTCGTAGCAGATGTCGTCCGTCTTCATGCCGGCCTTGCGCAGCACGCGCCGGACGGAACGGACCATGCCCGAGGGGCCGGCGATGAGGTACACGGCGTCCGGCGTCACCGCCCGACGCAGCTCGTCCTCCGAGAACCGTCCGACGCCGAGAAGCAGGTGTTGCCGGTGCGTCGCCGCTACGATTCCAGCTCGCCGCGGTAGAGAAGTCCGTCGGCGTCGCGCGCCCCGTACATCACGACGATCGGACGGCGATCCCCGTACGAGAACATGATCGGCAATAGGGGAGTGACGCCGATGCCGCCCGCGTAGATGACGATCGGTCGTTCCTCGCCGCGTTCGTCGAGGAACCGGCGGCATCGAGAAGTCCACCGCCAACCTCGTCGCCTACGAGAAGACCAAGGAGCTCAAGCCGGGCGAATCCGAGACCATTCCCATCGAATTCGATGACGACGACATGGCCTCCTACGACTACCGGAACGCCAAGGCGTACGTGCTCGAGGCCGGCGACTACCGAGTCTCCATCAACGATGACTCCCACGACGAGATCGCCTCGGCGACCGTCAATGTGCCCGAGACCATTACCTATGACACGGACGGCAACACGCACAACGGTGACCTGCGCGACTGCCGAATGATCCGAATCGGGAGTGCCGCATAGCGTCGTCCCATGGTCCATGCGCATGAGGCATGGATGCGCATGGGGCGACGCTATTGGCGCGAACGCCGTGACGGTCGTGTAATGGATACCGACAACGACAGGAAGGACGAAACAATGGAGAATCCGAGCGCATTCCCGATGGGGGAGCCGAACGACGCGTACGCGCGGTACTTCGAGGGGCAGAGCTACCTGGCGCCGCTCGCCGGCGACGATCAGGTCAACGTCGCGAACGTGACGTTCGAGCCGGGCTGCACGAACCACTGGCACATTCACCACGGCGTGTGCCAGATCCTGCTCGCCGTGGGCGGACGCGGCTACTACCAGATCGAGGGACAGGAGCCCGTGGAGCTCAAGCCCGGCGACGTGGCCTACATTCCGCCGGAGACCAAGCACTGGCACGGCGCCTCCCCGAACGAGGCGTTCGCGCATGTCGCCATCATGCCGAAGAAGGAGGGCGCGAGCAACGAGTGGCTCGAGCCGGTGGACGAGGAGACGTACCGCAGGCTCGCCTGATTGTCTGATCGCCGAGTACCGGGTGCCGAGCCTCATCCGAATCGGCGGAGGAGACGAGGCGATGATGAGAAAGACCCGCGCATCGATCGGATCATCTCCGACGGATGCGCAGGTCTTCGCCATACGCGGTCGCGCGCGGTCATGCGCGCAGGAAGCGGGCGAACGCGCCGGCCGCGGGGGAGGAGACGCCCTGCTTCTTCCACACGAGCACGGAGCTGCTCTCGAAGGTCGGTGTGAGCGGCACCGCGCGCACGTCCGGATACGAGGCGCCGTAGTCGAGGCACAGGTACAGTCCCAATCCGTTCGCCGCCATCGCCGCGCCGTTCGCCGGCAGGTTGCAGGTGCCGGCGATGACCGCCTGCGGGGCGAAGGAACCGAACCAGTGCATCACCACGCGTCGCACCGGCTCGCGCGAGGGCAGCAGCAGCGGTTCCCCGACAAGGTCCGCGGGCGACAGCGACTCGCGATTCCGCAGTGGATGCCCGTCGGGCACCATCGCGGCCCAATGATCGCTGATGCCCGTGTGCAGGTACTCGTACCTTTCGGTGTCCACCGGATCGGCGAGCAGACCGAAATCCATGAGTCCCTGCTCAAGCTGGTCCTGAATCACATCGGCCGTGGTGCTGACCACGTGGAAGCGCACCGCCGGATGGGATGCCCGGAACTCGGCCATGCGGCGCGCCAGATACGTCATGCCGCCCACCTCTCCGCATCCGGCCGTGATATCGCCGGACAGTTCCCCCGAGGACCGCTGCAGGTCGACCTCGGTCTTGTCGGCGAGGGAGACGATGGTCTGCGCGCGGTCGCGCAGCAGGCGTCCCTCCTCGGTGAGCGTGATGGCGTGCGGCCCGCGCTCGAACAACGTGACGCCCAGCTCCTCCTCCAACTGCTTCAGCTGTCGGGACAGCGTCGGCTGGGAGATGCGCAGCAGCTGCGCCGCCCATGTGATGTTGCCCTCCTCGGCCACCGCGAGGAAGTATTTGAGCACGCGCAGTTCCATGATGTCCCGTCCCTTCGCCTTGCGGACGCATTCGTGACGGAACCATTGTACGCGTGCACGCGGCTGTTCCCACTCATCCTCAGATATCGGAAAGGCATTTCCCTGATGATTCGAGAATTTCGCGGGAATCGCGCAAAACACTATGGAAAGCGCTTACCATTTTCGGATACAATGATGACGGACAACGACGACGATCATCGTCAGGAGGTACGAACCATGCTGGTTCATCACGACAATCCGGCCCGTGCGGGGATGCTCGCACGTATGGGTTCCCTGCAGCAGGCGGCCTACACGCGCCCGATCGAGTATCAGGAGGGGCGGGCGCACGGCCTGAGGGCGATCGAGGTGAAGAACGGTCCGCTGCGGTTCATGTCGATGGCCGACCGCGCGCTCGATATCGCGCAGATCGAGTACCGGGGCGAGAACCTCACGTTCCTGTCCAAGCCGGGCCTCAACGGCCGCAACCAGTTCGACACGAACGGCCTCGAGGCGCAGCGCTCGATCATGGGCGGCCTGTTCTTCACGTGCGGCTTCGAGAACATCTGCGCGCCCTACGTGACCCCCGAGGGCTCCAAGTACCCGGCCGGCAGCTATCCGATGCACGGACGCATCCGCACCACGCCCGCCGAGCACGTCTCCTCAGACGCGTACTGGGACGGGGACGACCGGTACGTGCTCCAGGTGTCCGGCGAGATGCGCGAGGCCGAACTGTTCGGCGAGAACATGGTGCTGCGCCGGAGCATCACGAGCGTGTACGGCGAGCCCAGGATTACGGTCGAGGACGAGGTGACCAACGAGAGCTTCCGCACCGAGCCGCTCATGTGGATGTACCACTGCAACGTCGGCTGGCCGCTGCTCGACGAGGGCGCCGAGGTCGTCATCCCGAGCCGCAAGGCCACGCCGCGCGACGCGACGACCGCCGCCGACGGGACCCCGTGGAACGAGATCGGAGCGCCGGTCGACAACAGGCCGGAAAGCGTGTATCTGCACGAGCTCGTCGCCGATAAGGACGGCCGCGGCTTCGCGGGCGTCGTCAACCGCCGGCTCGGGCTGGGACTCATGATCGAGTTCGACGCGGCCGACTTCCCGTACTTCATGGAATGGAAGTCGATGGGTTCGGGCGACTACGTGGTCGGACTGGAGCCGTCGAACTCCAGCGTGCTCGGCCGCGGCTGGCACGAGGAGCGCGGCGACCTGCACACCCTCGCCCCGCAGACCAGTGAACGCAAGACCCTCACCTTCACCGTCATCGAGGGCGACGAGGCCATCGACGCGCTCATCGCCCGCCGCGACGCGCTGCTCGGCGCCTGACGTCCCAATGCGTCGGCGTCCCCGGCCGCATCCGTCGTCATGATGACTCCTCCGTGTACGTTCCTTCGGGTCTTTTCCCGTCGCATCCGGTGGAACGTACGCTGACGCTCGATGAGCGTACGTTCCACCGGACGGATGCCGGGAAAACCCGGGGAAACGTACGCCGAGGGAATCGTCGGGGCAGATGCCGTTCGTCCGGGAGCGTTCCGTCCGATGGGCGTCTCGGCTACGATGGTGGATGGATTCGGTCCGCAACGAAAGGAAGCTCCGATGTCCAACAGCATGGCCGACGGCGACATCCTCTGGTCGCAGCGCAAGCGCAACTGGTGCCGCACGCCGTTCACCTTCACCACCTACACGTTGACCAACGACGAGATCGCGGTCAAGACCGGAGTCCTGCGCGAGACCTACGACGTGACGAAGCTGTTCCGCGTCGTGGACCTGACCCTCACGCGCACGTTGATGCAGCGTCTGTTCGGCCTGTCCACGATTACGTTGGAGACGCGCGACCAATCATCCGGCGGCAAACTGGTCCTGAAGAACGTCGTCCACGGGTTCGACGTGCGTCGCCTGATCCAGCGCGCCGTGGACGAGTCGCGCAACGTGAACCGTGTGAGCGCCCGCGAGTACATGGGCGACAGCGCATACGACGACGGCCGCGGCGCCGACGACGACGGATACGGCGACGGGGGCTACGCCGGCTGAACGACGGATTACAGGTGCCGCTGTGACCGCGGCGCGCCGTCGCGGCCCGGTACTCTGGTTCTGGAACCGGAAGGAAGGAGCGCCGAGATGACGGACATCGTGGTCGTCGAGGATGAGAAGGAACTCAACGACATCATGTGCCTGTACCTGCGGGACGCCGGATACACGGTGTCCGGCTGCCTCGACGTTCGCCGGGCGTATCCGACCGATTGGTGCTGTGGTCGTTCGTGGTGTTCGTGATGGCCGCCGCCGGGCAGACGAGTCTGATTGTCTGGCTGCCGCGGATGCCGTCCGAGGGGACCCAATGGTATCTGGCGGTCGTGATCCTGCTGTACTGGCTGGTGCTGGCCGTCGTGTTCGCCGCGCTCATCGGCAGACAGATCCGCGACCGGCTGGAACGTCCCATGCGGACGCTGGGGGAGGCGGCAGAGCGCGTCGCCCGCGGCGACTTCTCCGTGTACGTCACGCCGCGGCATGCCGAAGGCGATGCGAGGCGGGACGCGACCGACCGGATGTTCGACCACGCGATGTCGAGGACCGCGCGGCCGTGCACGCCGACCCCGGCATCCTCAACATCGCGTGGTCGAACATCCTCGGCAACGCGCTCAAATACACGGAGTCCGGCGGGCACGTGACGGTGCGTCAGCGGACGACGACGGGGGAGGGCGGTCCTCTGCGCATCGTGGAGATTGTCGACGACGGCTGCGGCATGAGCGAGACGGAGGCCGCGCACGTGTTCGACAAGTTCTACCAGGGCGACACCGCGCACGCCGCCGAAGGCAACGGATTGGGTATGGCGATGGTCAAACGCGCGGTCGAACTGAGTCGCGGCGCCGTCGCCGTGCGCAGTGGGCGGGGCATCGGCACCACCGTCACCGTCACCCTGCCCGCGGCGGATTGATTTTTAATACAAGACCAACGTTCCTCCAACAGTCGGCCAACACAACGCCCGTACGGCGGTCATCATCATCCACGAACGAGAACCGAGGAGCCCGACGATGACCACCATCAGCCAGACCGCGCGGCGGATCGCCGGCCACCCCGTCGACGACTACGTCGGCTACGACTACCTGACCGTCACCACCACACCCGACCGTCGGTCCATGCTCGCCGACGGCTACCACGCCTTCGGATGGGAGCTCCAGGACGCCGACGCCCGCACGCTGCGCTTCCGCCGCGAACGGGCCATCGCCAACAAAACCGAGCTCGCCCGGCTGCAACGGCGGTTCGAGGCGCAGATCGCCCAGCTCACCGACCTCGCCGCCGCCGTCAGACCGCCATGTCGTCCTTCAGCGAGTTGATCAGGGACGAGATGGTGTCCGGGAGCGCCGATCGGGAAAGCCACTCGACGCTTTCGGGCGTGAACAGCGTAGCCGCTTTGCCGAGGACGCCGAGGATGCCGCTCGTCGCGAACTCCAATACGACCCGCTGGCCGGGATTGAGCCGCGACTCGTCCAGCCCCAGCACGGAGAGCCATACGCCTCCGACATACGTCTTGAGCTGCGCGGCCAGCCCCGTCGAGCCGTGCGGGCCGGCGATGAGGGACAGATGATGGATGCTTTCAAGATGCTCGGGCGAGCCCATGAATCCCATCGCGTATTCGCGCAATGAGTCGATGTTGCCGTCCTGACGGATGATGTGGGCGATGAACGCGGTCACGCCCGGTTCGTCGTAGATCGCCGCGATCGCATCCTCCGCGAGCTCGGGGACGTTGGTGTAGTGGTAGTAGAACGCGCTGCGGTTCAACCCGCTGTCGCGTGTGATGTCGCTGATGGTGATCTGCGCGTACGGCTTGCGTTCCAGCAGCCGCCAGAACGCCTCCTGCATCTTCTCCGGTGCACTGCGTTCGTTCGCTTTCGGTCTTGCCATGTTGGTCTCCCGTTCCTCGTCGTCCGCCGCGACTCCGGTTCCCGGCTCCGTCGGCGCCGTCCTTCCCGACAACCCGACATCGTATCGGGTTGTGATGTCATGCACGCGGCGGAAACCCGACATAATGTGCGATTGCGTGGTTTTTGCAAACCGACATGCTGATGTATTTCTTGTAATGCGATTGCAATCGAAGGAAGTCACACATACGCATGGGGAAACGCGAACCGTTCCCCCAAGGGAGAAAAACCATCATGTCGTTCCTTGAATTCCATGACGTGGTCCGCCGGTACGGCAGCGGGGAGTCCGCCGTGCTGGCCCTGAACCACGCGACCTTCGACATCGAGAAGGGCGAGCTCGCCGTCATCCTCGGAGCCTCCGGTGCGGGCAAATCCACCACCCTCAACATCCTCGGCGGCATGGACCGCGCGACCTCCGGCTCCGTGATTATCGACGGCAAAGACATCACCAAGGCGAGCGAAGCCGAACTCACCGACTACCGCCGTTTCGACGTCGGCTTCGTGTTCCAGTTCTACAACCTCGTGCCCAACCTCACCGCGCTCGAGAACGTCGAACTGGCGAGCCAGATCTGCCCGGACGCGCTCGACACCCGGGAGACTCTGGAGAAGGTCGGGCTGGGGGAGCGCCTGAACAACTTCCCCGCCCAGCTCTCCGGCGGCGAGCAGCAACGCGTCTCCATCGCCCGGGCCCTCGCCAAGAACCCGAAGCTCCTGCTGTGCGACGAGCCGACCGGCGCACTCGACTATGACACCGGCAAGGAGGTGCTGCAGCTGCTGCAGGACTCCTGCCGTCGACGCGGCATCACCGTCGCGCTCGTCACGCACAACTCCGCGCTCGCGCCGATGGGCGACCGTCTGATCCGGTTCCGTTCCGGCCGGGTCACCGAGATCACCGCGAACGAGCATCCGACGCCCATCGCGGACATCGAATGGTAGGGGAGGCGCATCAGATATGAGGAAGACCGCACTATGGAAGGACGCATGGCGCGCGATCCGGGGCAACGGCAGACGCTTCGCCGCGATGACGATCATCGTGGCGGTCGGCGTGATGATGCTCGGCGGACTCAACTCCGTCGGACGCGACATCCGCGCCGGACTCGACGACTTCTTCGACGACGCGAACATGCACGACGTGTCGATCGTCTCCACGCTCGGTTTCGATGACGACGACATCGCCGCCCTGCGCGACGTCGACGGCGTCTCCACGGCCGCCGGAGTCCGCTCGCAGAGCGTCACCACCGGAATCGACGGAGAACGCGCCTCGGCCACGGTGACGACGACCACGGACCACGGCATCGACGGCCCGTATCTCGTCGACGGACGTCTGCCGAAGACCGGCCACGAGATCGCCGTCACAAGCCAATACCTCGACGACAGCGGCAGACGCGTCGGCGACACGCTGCGCTTCACGCCCGACGATTCGATGACGACGACCGCCGCCGGTTCCGGCACCGGAGGCCCGAACGGCACGTTCGACGACGGCGCATACACGATCGTCGGCGTCGTCATCGACCCGAACGACATCGTGAACCCGAACGGTCCGCTCGCGCTCGTCTCCGGGGCGAAGACCGTCTATCCGATGTTCGTCGCGTCCGATGCCGTCGCAGACGCCGACGCGCCGTACACGTCCGTCGTCCTCACGATCGACGGAGCGAAACCGATGGACACGTACGACGACGACTACCTCGCGACGGTCGCGAAGACGAGGAACGCGCTCTCCGCGATCCAATCGAAGCGGGAGCGGGCACGCACCGACTCCGTGCGCGAGGAAGCCGTCGACAAGGCCATGGCGAAGCTCGACGGCCAGCGCTCCATGATCGACGCGATGCCCGACGGGCTTCCGGCGAAGACCGCCGCGCGGGAGAAGCTCGACGAGGCGGAACGGAGCATCCGGGACAAGGTAGACGATTCGATTCCGGACGCCAAGTGGATCGTCCGCGACCGCAGCGACGTCACCAGCTACGAGGACGTGAAGACCCAGAGCGAGATGATCGCCCGACTCGGCACGCTCTTCCCGGCGTTGTTCCTCGTCATCGCGCTACTGGTGAGCCTCACGGCCGTCACGCGCATGGTGGAGGAGGACCGCGGGCTCATCGGCACGTACAAGGCGCTCGGCTACACGCGACGCGAGACGATGCTCAAATACCTCGTCTATTCAGGCGCCGCATGCCTGCTCGGCGGGCTCATCGGCGATCTGCTGGGCCTTATCGGCCTGCCGTTCGTGTTCACGCGACGGCTCATCAGCCGCATCTATGTGCTGCCCTCGTACCCGCTGTTCGTCGACCCGCGGCTGGCGATCGGGGGAGTGCTGCTGTTCGCCGTCGTCATCACCGGAACGGCGGCCGTCGCCTGCGCGGGCTCGCTCCGGCTGCAACCGGCCGAGCTCATGCGTCCGAAGGCGCCGAAGGCGGGACGCACGATCATGCTGCAGCATGTCGGGTTCATCTGGAACCACCTCACGTTCCTCGGCAAGGTGAACGCGCGCAACCTGTTCCGGTACAAGTCACGCGCGTTCATGGTGATCATCGGAGTGCTCGGATGCACCGCACTCATGACCGCGGGGTTCGGCATGGGCTCGTCCGCGCTCACCCTGATGCCGCGGCAGCACGGCGAGGTCTCCGTCTATGACGTGATGGCCGTGACCTCCGCCGCCGATCACGACGACGCGCAGCGAAGGCTTGACGGGAACGCCGACGTGCGCTCCTCGCTGCCGCTGCAGTTGGGGTCGGTCACCCTGTCCGGCACGGACGGTCACGGCGATGCGGCCGACGGACAGCTCACCGCGCAGCTCATGGTCGTCCCCGACGGGAAGTCGCTCGACGGCTACATCAATCTGCATACGGCCGACGGCGCTCCCATCGGGCTCGAAAAGGACGGCGTCGTCGTGACGACGAACGCGGCTGCCAGACTGTCGCTCGCGAAGGGCGACCGGGTCGACGTGACCGACCGGATGGCGAACTCCGCCGAATTCGACGTCCACGCCGTCGCGCGGTACTACACCGGCAACGTCGTGTTCATGACGCGGTCGACGTACGAGAAGGCGTTCGACGCCGACTACGCTCCCAACGCCGACCTCATCGACGTGAGGGGCGGAGACGACGCGCAGATCGCGTTCGCCGACCGTCTGTCCGAACAGGACGGGTATCTGTCGGTCACGAGCTCCGCCCGGCAGGAACGCGACTTCTCCAGGAGCTTCATGATCTTCTTCGTGATGATCGGATTCATCGTGGTCATGGCCGCCGTCCTCGCGATCGTGGTGCTCTACACGCTCGCCTCCACGAACATCTCCGAGCATGAACGCGAACTCGCCACCATCAAGGTGCTGGGCTTCCGCCGGCGCGAGGTCCACGGCTACGTGGACAAGGAGATGATGCTGCTCTCCGGCTTCGGCATCGCGATCGGACTGCCGTGCGGCAGGGCGCTGCTCGGATTCCTCGTGAGCAGGCTCGATCTGCCCGGCATGGACATCGTGCCGAACGTGAAGTGGTTCTGCTATGTGGCGGCCGCCGTGCTGGCGTTCGCGTTCACCGTGCTGGTAGGCAAGGCCACCGACAGGGCCCTCGACCGCATCGACATGGTCGGCGCGCTGAAGAGCCCGGAGTGACGGCTCGAATCATTCCCGCACGGCGGTTTCCATGACGCGGCGACGCGACGCGGGAACCGCCGTGCGACCGGGGATGGTCAGAACAACGGATCCATGTCCGCCGCCGTGTCCGGGCTTTCGACACGACTCGGACGCACGCGGGCCTCGACGATCCACGAACCGCTCTCGTCGAGACGGGCTCGGGCCTCGAACGCACCGGTTTCGAACCCGCGGCGGACACCGGTGTTGATCTTGTAGGCCGCCTTGCGCGCGGCGGAGCGGTTGGCCGCATCCGCGACCGGGTGCCATCCCTCATGGGTGAGCAGCCAGCGGGCCAGCTTCGGCCCGTTGCGTTTGACGTTGAGCGGCTGCTCGTCGTCCACGATCGCCTTCGGCGACTCCAATCCCAATTCGCGCAGGCGGAACAGCCACGCGCGCGCGGACGCCCTGTCGGGGAATTCGAAGACTATACGCACGCGATCCATGTCGTTCACAATACGCCGCCCCGGGAATAGTCGATGTCGTATCCGGCCGCCGTGTTGTAGGTGACGACGTGCTCGTCGATGGAACCGTCGGAGGTCCTGATGTCGACGTCGACCGTGCGGGGGAGCAGCTCGTCGCCCGTGTATTTCGGAGTGGCCATGTATTCGATCGTGCCGTCCCTGCGCGAACGCAGCCATTCGCGAGCCTCGTTCTCGGTGTAGGCCATGCCGCCGGGGGTCGCGTCGTTGTCTCCGACGTTCTGGGTTCGGGTTCCGGTGATCATGTTGCGGGCCGAATCCTCGCCGCCGAGCGATTTGGCGATGAGATGTGAACGGTTGAACAGATAGCCGTGGTACTTGTCGCCGTCACTGAACACGATCTCGACCTTCGGGTTGTCTTCGGGCCAACCGGTGATCCTATCGGGCATGTCGCGATCCCGCGAGGATCCGGATTCCATGAGCGAATACGTGATCACGCCGACGGCCATGCCGGAACGCCCCAACGCGTCCGGTTCCGAATATCGGATCGTGCCGGCGTCGGGCATCGTTCCGGCCGACGTAAAATCGGCGGAGCCGGTCACCTTGTAGTAGTTCGGTGCCGAGGCCTCGTCCCACGACCCGTCGTCGGCGGCCGAGGCGGAACCGGAGGACGACCGCGAACTGTCGGCGTACTTCTTCGCCTCGGACAGCACCGAGTCGACATCATTCGCCGTGCATCCGCCCAGGGCGAGCGCAAGCAGTGCGGCGACCAGTCCGGCGGTTGCACGGGTGAGCATGGATGGCATGCGGGATCTTCTCCTTATCGTCGGCGGAAACGTCGGCGTCCGGCTCGCTGCGACATGAAATGGGCGCAGGAGACCGTCGCGTACGGATGCACCATCCTACGCGCACGCCATGCATGCATTCGCTATTTGCGGGTATGAACCCCCAGGCGCCCCTGCTCCTTGCGCGCCAGCTCCTCGAGCGTCGGCATGGCGGTGAGCGTGTTGCGCGCCAGCTCGAGGCCGTCGATCATGGAGCACTCCTCGGGAACCTCGCCATCGTGGGCGCGCAGCATCTTCAGCATCTCTTCCCGGCTCATGGGTTTCGCCGTCATTCAACAACCTCCCTGACGTCGATTCGTTTGTCTATCCTCCAGCTTAGCCGCCGATTGTCCCGACTGTGGGTTAACTTGCCATACATCGACATCGGTGTCGTCAGATTTTCTGTATTTTCCCCATCATTCCGAAACCGGAGGGCCGGACGCGCCCCTATGGGTGTCGGCCCTGTCTCCATCACCGAAAGGACCAAACATCATGTTCATCAAGCAGCATTCCGTCTTCGACTATCAGGCCGTGCTTGCCGACGCGCCGGAGGGCGTCGAGGCGCGCATCACCCGCCTGACGCCGAATCTCACGTACGACGCCATGGTCATCGTCCCCGATTCGTATGGACTGCCGGAGTCCCTCGAGCACAAGGCCGTCGCCACGTCGATGGATCGCATGGTCATCCACGAGTCGTTCGATGCCCTGCATGACGCACGCATGTGGGTGAACGAGCTGGTGGCCACCGCCTGAGAGTCCGAGATCGTCGCGACACGCCGTCGTCGCGTTCGGCACCGGCACACGGCCCGGGCGGTTTCCGCCGATCGTACGGGTTTTGTCGGGCGAAAACGGCCAGAAACGGCGTATTTCATAAGATTCGCGATCGAAATTTAACGAAAAGACACCCCACGCTAGAAAAACACCGTAATATAGATGGAAGTTGCGTATACACGCAGTTGAAATTAAAGACTAACGATACGTGAGGACTAATGGCAGAAGGTAGTACCGGACGGCGGCGGTTTTCGGACAAGTGGGGCAAGCACGAGCTCGATGTGCTGGCCGTGTTGTCATCCGCGTTCCCGCAGTGGCTCACCTCACGTCAGATCGCTCAGCGTGTGAAGGCGTATGCCGACTCCTACGGCGAACTGGCGGATCAGGCCGCCAAGGCGGCGTTCGCCAAGCAGTTCCAGCGCGATCGCGCCAAGCTCGCGGCGATGGGCATCGCCATCGAATCCCGGCAGCCGGAATACTCTTCCAAGTCGGAAGGGCAGGACTTCGCCTCATACCGACTGCAGCTCGGCGACGAACCCCGCGTACGTCTGCGTTTCGACCCCGAGGATATGCCCGTTCTGGCCGCTGCGAACTATCTCGCACGCTCGATGTCGATGTCGAGCGAATCCGATCAGCCGGTGGCGAACAGCCATGCCTCGCGTACGGCGCCGCGCGTGCCTCAGACGCCGATTCCCGGTCTCGGCCTCGATTCGATCGCCCCGGGGCTGGGCACCCAGACCATTCCTGACGCGCTCGTCAAGGTCATCGACTCCCGTCGTTTCGCCGCCACCATCGATGTGGACGGCGAGCACATCAACGTCGCATACACCGATTCCGATGATCTGGCGATGTATGTGCTCGAGCATCCGGGCGCCTCGATCGTCAGTCCGCAGGAGGCGGCGGACGCATTCCATCGTCGTCTTGTCGCGGCCGAGGCCCTGGTGCTGGCCGACGCCGACGCGGAGCGGAAGGCCGCCGTCCTCGCGGACGCCGACACGATCTCCGAAACCGGCGAACCCGGCGACGACGAGAACGCCAAGCAGCGTTCCAAGAAGTCCTCGTTCCAGACCGGCAGCGAGGTGGACCGTCGTCTGCGTCTGATGCTGTTCCTCTCGGCTCATCTGGGTGAGGAGTTCTCTCTCGAGGAACTCGCCGAGCGGTTCATCGGTCGTCCTCGCACGCCCGAGGAGCTCAAGAAGTCCGTCAACGTGATCCACAAGGACATCAACACGCTCACCACCGTCTCCGACGACGGCGAGATGGCCGGCAGCCAGTTCTTCGACATCGACTGGTCCCTGCTGGACGCCGAAGGCATCGTCTCGGCCACCAACTCGCTCGGTCTGGAACGTCTCGCCGGCATCTCGCCGCAGTATCTGAGCATGCTGACCGCGTCGGTGAGCTATCTGGCGCATTCGCCGCTGCTGCCCGACGAGCAGCGCGCGCAGGCCGAAAGCCTGTACCATCGGCTGCACCAGCACGTCAAGCCCGGTCAGACCCCGTGGCTGAGCCTGACCGGATACGAGCTCGAACCGCACAACTTCGGCGTGGTCAAGCGGGCCATCACCTCGCGTTCCCTGCTTGACATGACGTACACGGACGGGGCCGGCAACAACCGACGCCGCCTCGTCGCACCGGTCAAGATCTATGTGGACGAAGGCGTGTACTACGTGGCCGTGTGGACCGACGTGTCCAAGGCGGCCCCCGCCGACAAGCAGGACATCGTTCTGAAGAACCCGGCCATCAACAAGGCAAACGGCAAGCCGCGCACCTGGCAGGTGCTGCGCATCGCGCGCATCGAGCAGGCGCGTCTCGTCGAGCCGACCACCAAACTGGACATTCCGGACATGCCGCTGAGCGAGCTGCGCAAGTGGAGCTTCGACAACGGCACCGCCGCGGCGTTCATCACCGATGCGAAGGACATGGCGTTCGTCAAGAACCTGCCCGGAGCCACGGTGGAGCCCTGCGGACAGGGGGAGAAGGTCAACCTCATCGTCTCCTCCGACTCGTGGTTCGTCGCGTTCTGCATCGCGCACGCACGCCACATCGTCGCCGTTGCGCCCGAAACGTTGCGCACGATGATCGTCGCCCGTGCGCAACGGGAGTTGAGCGTCGTCGCGCGGGACGAGGACTGACCGACCGGAGGGAATCGATTGCCGGACGGCTCGTCCGAACGGGATACGGAAAGGAGATCGAACCATGCCTTGGTGGATATGGCTGCTGCTGGTCCTGTTCATGATCGCCATGATCGTCATCGGCGGCATCTATGCGGTCCGACGGGCCATCGCCGCATTGGGCGTGGTCTCGGACACCGGCGCGCAGGTCGGCGAGCGTCTCGCACGTATGGGGGAACCGTACGAGTCGGGCACAGGCGAGGAACCTCCGGTGTTCACCCAACCGTTGAAGACCGCAGCCGAACGCTATGAACAGGCGCATATCGGCGTGATCCTAAGAAAGGAAGCCAAGCGCGGCCGCCATGTCGAAGCGTGGCGGCGCTGGCGCAACGGCGTTCTCGGATAATAGATGAGCAAGAAGAACAGCACACGGCGCAATCACGACGACGAACACGACACGACATCTCCCGCCGCGCGGTACGCGGCATTCAGAAAACGGCAGACCAAGGCCATGAGCGTGGCCGCCCGGTTCGCGAACACCCTGCCGTTCGATCTCGACGACTTCCAGACGCAGGCGAACGACGCCCTCGAGGCCGGACGCAACGTGCTGGTCGCGGCCCCCACGGGCGCCGGCAAGACGGTCGTCGCCGACTTCGCCGTCTATCTTGCGCAGGAGCGCAACGTCAAGGCGTTCTACACGACGCCGATCAAGGCGCTGAGCAACCAGAAGTACCACGATCTCGTCGACGTGTACGGCCCGGACAAGGTGGGGCTGCTCACCGGCGACACCTCGATCAACTCCGAAGCGGACATCGTCGTGATGACCACCGAGGTTCTGCGCAATATGCTCTACGAGCACTCCGCCACGCTCGACGCGCTGCGATACGTGATCCTCGACGAGGTGCACTACCTCGCCGATCGGTTCCGCGGACCGGTGTGGGAGGAGGTCATCATCCACCTGCCCGAACGTGTCCGCATCGTGGCGCTGTCCGCGACCGTGTCCAACGTCGAGGATTTCGGCAAGTGGATCTCATCCGTGCGTGGCGAAACCGAGCTCGTCGTCTCCGAACGACGGCCGGTCCCGCTCGAGCAGCACGTCATCCTGCAGCAGGACGACCGCACCGAGCCCGAGATCATCGACCTGTACCAGCGTGACGACAAGGGCGAGCAGACCACCAAGGTCAATCCCGAACTCGCCAACCGTCTCGACCAGCTCGACCGCCGCGCGGCAAGACGCGCCGGGGCGGAGCATCCGCGCAAGGGTCGTGACCATGGACGCCATGTGGGCAGGGGTCGTGGGGGAGCCTCGGCGCACAAGCCCGAACGCCATACGCCGAAACGATGGGCCGTCGTCGACGAGCTCAACTTCCTCGACATGCTGCCCGGCATCTACTTCATCTTCTCCCGCAACGGCTGCGACCAGGCCGTCGAGCAGTGCATCAACGCCGGTCTCGAACTCACCAGCGAGCAGGAGGCGAAACGCATCCGCGCCATCGTCGACGAGATGGTCGAGGGACAGTTGTCGCAGGACGATCTGAAGGCGCTCGGTTTCTCCCGTTTCCGCTTCGCACTCGAGGAGGGGTTCGCCTCCCACCATGCAGGCATGATCGCCCTGTTCAGACAGATCGTCGAACGGCTGTTCGAGGAGGGGCTGGTCAAGATGGTGTTCGCCACCGAGACGCTGGCCCTCGGCATCAACATGCCCGCCCGATGCGTGGTGGTCGAGAAGCTCGAGAAGTTCGACGGCACCGGACATGTGGCGCTGACGCCGGGGGAGTTCACCCAGCTGACCGGCCGCGCCGGACGTCGCGGCATCGACACCATCGGACACGCGATCGTCGTCGATCATCGGGGCTTCGTCCCCGCCACGGCGGCCGCGCTGTCCAGCAAGCGCGTGTATCCGCTGCATTCAAGCTTCAAGGCCACGTTCAACATGGCGGTGAACCTGCTCAACTCCAGCGACTACGAGACCAGCCGCGTCACGCTTGACCGCTCCTTCGCGCAGTGGGAGGCGAACGCCTCCGCATGGCAGCTGGAGTCGCGCATGTCCGCCCTCGAGCAGGCGATCGATGGATACGAACAGGCCTTCGCCTGCGATCACGGCGACTTCCGCGAGTTCATGACCCTGCGTATGCGACTGAGCGATCTGGAGAAGACCGAACGCAACAACCTCAAGCGCATGGTGTTCCGTTCCGATCGGGAACGGTCCGACGCATTCCGCGATCTCGACCGACGCATCGGCGAACTGCGCAAGCAGGAACAGCACCATCCGTGTCGTGAATGCCCGGATCTGCAGCGGCATCTCAAGTGGGGCCACCGGTGGATGCGCGAGATGCGCGAGCTGGAACGAGTTCGGAACCGATACGACTCCCGCACCGGTTCCGTGGCACGGCAGTTCGATCGCATCTGCGACGTGCTGACGGAACTCGGCTATCTCGTCAGATCGGGGGAGCACGATCTGACGCTCACCGAGCACGGCCAGCTGCTGCGTCGTCTGTACAGCGAGCAGGACGTGGTACTCGCCCAGGCGATCCTGACCGGGGCGCTTGATCTGCTGCCGCCGGCCGGACTGGCCGCGGTGATGTCCCTGCTGGTGTATGAGGCCCGTCGCGGTCTCGGCGGCGAACCCCGGTACTATCCCGGTTCCATACACGGCCCGATCGCTGTGGCGGCGGGGGAGCTCAAGTCGATCCGAACGCAGGTCAGCGCCCTGTGCGAGGACCACGGACTCGATCCGCTGCCCGACCTGGACGCCGGCATCCTCGACATCATGTACGAGTGGGCCGACGGACGCGAACTGACCGACGTGCTGCGCGGCATCGAGCTGACCGGCGGCGACTTCGTGCGCAACGCCAAGCGCCTGGCCGACGTGCTGCAGCAGATCTCCGCAGCCGAACCGTATCTCGGGAACAACGGCCCGTCGCTCGCCGAGCGTGCACGACGGGCCGTGGAAATGGTCAACCGCGGCGTCGTGTCATATTCCGGAGTCGACTGATCGGAGGACCGGAGCCGGACGTCGGACGAGCGGATGGGAATACTTCGCTCGTCCGAGCTGTTTCGTAATGTTGATAGGTCTTTACAAGGAGGACGTGAACTATGGCAGAACGCAGTCTGCGTGGTATGAGCATCGGCGCGAAGTCGCTGGAATCCGATTCGAACGTCGACTTCGCCGCACGCGAGGAAGTCGCCTATGTGTGCCCGAACGGCCATCGCACCATCCTGCCGTTCGCAGAGGGGGCCGAGATCCCGGACGAGTGGGAATGCCGCTGCGGTGCCACCGCGCATCGCGAGGGGGAGAACGCCGAGGCCAACGAAATCGCCAAGCCGACCCGCACCCACTGGGACATGCTGCTCGAACGCCGCAGCGAAGAGGAGCTCAAGGAGCTGCTCGAAAAGCGTCTGCAGATGCATCGCGACGGCTGGATCCCCGACTACGAGTGATTCCCCGCTGAATTTTGCATGAACGTTGTGCCCGGCCGGCAAGGCCGGGCACAGTTCTTCCGCGCGACAACGTAATCTGATCTAGGTACGTACGGCACGAACACCGGTACCAACGTAAATACACGAGAGACAACAAGAAAACAGGGGGAGTGACATCGATGGCTGAACATCCGAGGAACGTGGTCCTGCTCGATCTGGACGGCACCCTCACGGATTCCGCACCCGGCATCATCGCATCCGTGACCGAGGTTTTCAAGACCCTCGGCATGACGGTTCCGGACGACGAGGAGCTGCATCGCTTCGTCGGCCCGGCCATCATCACCTCACTCAAGCGCAACCATGTGCCCGAGGACAGGCTCGATGAGGCGGTCGACATCTACCGCGACTACTACGCGAACCAGAACGTGTTCGACGATCCGAACAACCCCGGCCAGAAGGTCGCCGGCCGATACGTCAACAAGGTCTTCGACGGCATCGCGGAACAGCTCGACGTCCTGCGCGCCGACGGCTACTACCTCGCCGTCGCCACCTGCAAGCCCGAATACCAAGCCAAGCCGATCTGTGATCGCTTCGGCGTGACGCCGATGGTGTCCGGCATCTACGGCGCCAGCAAGGACAACACCCGTCTGACCAAGGAGCAGGTCATCCGCTACTGCTTCGAGCACATCGGCTTCGACGCCTCGGAGGGGGATAGGGCCCTCATGGTCGGTGACCGTTGGACCGACGCCGATGGCGCCGCCGCCTGCGGACTCGACTGTCTGGGCTGCGGCTGGGGCTATGCCGAGCCCGGCGAGCTCAAGGAACACGGCTGCTACCGCATCATCGACGACATCGATGATCTCGCCTCCGCGGTCAACGAGTACTTCGCGAAGTAACGCAGCGGACGCATCGATGGACCCACGCACCAACATGGTTCGTCATGTCGGCGCGTATACGTCGTTTGGCCCCTATACTTCGGAAGCACAAGCGTCGTAATCCAACTCCCATCGAAGGGTCACATCCATGCCTCCGTTCGACCTGCTCGCATCCGTCCCGTCATCGGCAGTCGCCGTCATGCTCGCTCTCGTCGCACTTGCGTTCCTTGCATATGCGCCGGCACTCATGGCCCCCACACCGCTGAATCGTATTCTCCGGGCCATCAGACGATTCGACGGAGCCCGCAGCGGATCATTCGAATTCGCCGTCGGGGGAGTGACGGCGAACGGCATGTTCGCGACCGGGCGGAACATCGATGGCTCCATGATCTCCGCGACCGTGACGGGAGGGAAGCATCCCGGGCGGTTCCTATGGAATGCCGACGGTACGACGCTCATCGACGGACGACACCTGACGCCTCAGGAAACGCGGGCGCGCATCGAGGCGGGCGCATGCGGCGAAGCGTGGATGCAGTCCCTGCTCGCCGTCGTCGGCGGCGGTCGTCTGCGTCTCGGCGCCGCGGTCCGCGCGTTCGTCTCCGCTCTCGGCCTGCGCGTCGCCGACGTTCGGCGAGCCGCCACACGATTCGTGCTTACCGGTCCATGGCGTGACGGTATGTGCGGCATGAACGCCTTCGGTCTTGCCGGAGTGGCCCGGGCTCGTATCGGAGACAACGGCATCGTCGTGGACGCGGGTGACGGTGACGTCGTCACGGCCGATTGGATGGTCTCCAGATATCGGTGACGATGCCCGCAGGGGAGGGATGCATCTTCAGACAACCTGGAAAAGGTTCCGTTCATCGTCCGTTGTCCATCGTTTTCGCCGTTCGCCGAATCGGAACGGTTTACATGTTCGTGACAATCCGCTCCTAGCGTCTTCAGTAGATGGAATCGATAGGTTCCATCCCGTAACGACGGCCCGAGGAAAAGACGAACAGGAAACAGCAAGAGGAAAGAACACGGGCCCACGAACACGTCGCCGAACAGCAACACGCCACTGGCGTCAGGTGATTTCTGTGCGACCGCTTTAAGCGGACGCCCCACGGGCGCACAAGATGCGTCCCGAAGCAACCAATACCGACAACAAAAACACCATTTCCGCATCCCGTCGCTTCGGCACCGACACGATCCGCCGCATAGCACCGGCCACACATAACCACATAACATGGTCACGGAGCCGGGGCAACACCATCCGGCCGATCGTATATATCCAACCGGAAAAACGCGGGTACGACGGCAACAGACCGTCTCACAACCGAAAGCAACGGCGGGATACGCAAACTCATCATGCTCTGAAAAGAGGAATCCCATGGAACACAACTGGTTCTGCCCGTTCTGCGGCAATCCGATGACCGTGCACCGCGACATCGCAAACGACACGGGCCGCGTCTCGTACTCGGTCGCGTGCGCCGATCCTCGGCATTACGCCACCAAATCCCATGCCAGCGTCGGAGCCTGCGAGGCCGAACTGGATGAGACGATGAGGCGCTGACTCAGTCATCTCATCTCCGAAACGCTGTAAGCGTTGGGAAGAAAATGCCGTCCGCCGGTGAAGTACTTGGCGGACGGCATTGCTTGTTTCAAGGGATAATCCTCGGTTTCCACCCCCTCCATAAAAATCCGATAATGTACGTTATGTCAGATTGGAGATATGAGGATATCCCCCATGGGCGCAGCACGCATACCATGAAGCTACCGAATCGCACTGCTCAGCTTCGCATCCATCTCGCTGCGCATCGCGCGGCGGGCCTGGGCGTACAGACATGCGAGCTGGACGATCAGCAGCACGATGACGACACCGGCACTCGGCCAACCGTATGACGCATACCAATCACGCACATCCGGGTCGAACGCCCCGGTATCGGCAAACCACGTGTACACCAGATACGGCGACAGGCCCAGCAACGCGGAGACCACATTCATGATCGTCACGGGCCACGAGACCCTGGGGACGCCTCCGGCGTATCGGGTCAACAGACGACCACGCAGCACGCACAGTCCTATGATGTTCAGCGACATAACGACGGCGACGCACCATAGGACCGCCGGCACGATATCCAGCATGGTTCTCCCCTTGTCTGATAATTGTCGAATAATCCGAATCGTCTCGGTTATGTCAGATATGTCAGAAAAACACCAACCACCGAGGTCTGGAATGCGCGGTCATGCACTGTGGCGTGCCAGTCGCTGCGCCTCGAGTTTCCTGCGCATGCGGGCCGCGGTCAGATCGTCGATCGGCCTGCCGGTCGATTTGGAGGCCGGATTGGTCTCGAGATCGACGTAGTCCTCCCCTTTCAGCGACTCCTGGATCTGGTGCCACAGGGAGCCCACCGACACCGCGAACACGGCCTTACCGCTTTGCAGCAGATCGAGCATCTGCTCGTTGGTGGTGCATTCATGGACGTGCTGGCCGTCGCACATGATGGTGATGTTCTCCAGCTGCCGCGTGCTGCGTCTCGCCAAAAACCCGATGGCGGTGGTGACGTTCTGCAGGTTCACGCCGGCGTCAAGCAGCCGTTTGGAGACGGCAAGGATGACGACGTCCTTGAACGAGTACAGTCTTCGGGACCCCGAACCATGGGAGGGCGTGATCGACGGCTCCACGATCTGCTTGCGAGCCCAGTAATCGAGCTGGCGATAGGTGATACCGGCGACCTTGGACGCCACGGTACCGCGATAGCCGCGTCTGATGTCCGCTTCCTCCGCGGTGGCGAACAACTCGCCCTGAACGGCGTCATCGTCACCGGTCTGGTCGTCGGACCACACGTACAGGCGCGGTCGTTCCTCCTCCATGCCGGTCATCGCCGCTCCCCTGGTAGGCATCCCGAAAAAGACGGGTCGATCAGGCGACGATCGCCGACTGGGTGAAGAAGACGAGACGGAACTTGCCGATCATGATCTCGTCGCCGTTCTTCAGCACGGCCTGATCGACGCGCTGGCGGTTCACGTACGTGCCGTTGAGCGAACCGGCGTCGACGACGGAGAACACTCCCCCGGTACGACGGAACACCGCATGGGCACGGGAAACGGTGGAATCGTCAAGCAGGATGTCCGACTTGGGATCACGGCCGACGCTCACCTCATCCTCATCGAGGAGATATCGCGATCCGGAGACCGCTCCTCGGGTGGAGATGAGCAGCGCCGTTCCGGGGGAAAGACGGGAGATGGTCTCCAGATCCTCCTGGGTAAGCGGACGATCGCCGGTGGCGGTCACGGGAATGGTAATGGCGGGCAGACCGATGATGGTCGTTTCGCCTGCGCTAGGAATCGGTTCAGTCATAACTCCTCATTCTACATTCTTTGCGTAATCGTATGTGGTTGTGCCACGCACTGCGTTGATGACGACGTCGTCGGATTGGACGACGGTGACGCGCGACCCGTACATGACCTTCAGTCTGGATCCCACGCCGCCGGCGATGTTGACGGCGTTCTGCAGGTCGCCGGGGTTGCCGATCGCACGGATGACGTACGGCGTGTCCAGAACGACGCCGTCGCACAGCAGCTGTTCGTCCCTGCTGGTGATCGACGTGGAGGTGATGACGCGCACATCCCCCACGGAGATGACCTCGGCCCCCGCGTTGCGCAGCTCCTCGATGAGGGTGAACAACGTGGCGGCGTCGATGTCCTTGCTCCCCTTCGTGATGGTGATGACCACGCCCTGCCCCTGTGCCGGCAATCTGCCGGAGATGATGCCGCTGGTCTCCTCGTTCTGCTTGGCGATCTTCTCGGCCTGCTCACGCTGGTCGGCGGCCGCCTTGAGGCTCGAAAGCTGACTGGACAATTCGTTCTTGCGCTGTTCGAGCAGCTGAGCCTGGTTGCTGGTCTCGTTGATCAATCGGACGAGTTCGTCCTCGCTCAGCGTCTCGTAGGTGGATTGGGTGTTGTTGATCTGCGTCATGTACCCGAATCCCAGCAGCGCACACATGAGCACCACCAGTGTGGACGACAGGAGCTTCGCCTTGAGTCCGGAGCCGTTCACCGACCGCTTGCCCGAGCCGTTCCTTCTCACCTGAGGGAAGGACCCGGTGGCGAGGTCGTCGTTGCGTTCCTCGGCCTTGGCGCGCGCCTCCATCCGGGATATGGTGTTCTCGCGCCCGTCGTCTCCGGCGCCGCTCTTGTCCCGTCTTGTTCCCGCCATGCTCGTCACGCTCCCCGCTCAGCTTCGGAAGATGAATCGGCGGATGGCCGAGACGTTGGAGAAGATGCGGATGCCGAGCACGACGATGACGGCGGTCTGCAGCTGCGAGCCGACGCCGAGCTGATTGCCGAGCAGAACGAGCAGCGTGGCGGTGACCACGTTGGCGAAGAACGAGATGATGAACACCCGATCGGAGAACCGACGCTCGAAATAGGCGCGTGCGGCGCCGAGCAACGCGTCCAGCGCCGCGACGACCATGATCGGCAGATACGGCTGCACCCACACGGGAATGTCGGGCTGGACGAATACGCCGATCACCACGCCGATGATCAGACCGAGAACCGCTGCCATCTATTCAACCCTCCTTGCGTAGTTGAGATCGCCAACAACCGCCGCCTCCAGTGTAAGCGTCTTCGACTGTTTGACCTGCAATGTGATGCCCGCGTCCTCGTAGGCGTCGTAGAGAGCGCCCAGACGCCGTTGGTCCATGGCCGCGGCCAGATCCGCCTTGTTGCCGATCGCCTCGATCCGATACGGGCTGGATACCGCGTCGAGACCGATGAGGATGGTGCCGCCGGCGGTGCGGATCGAGGTCTGGACGCCGAGCCGATGACCGTTGATGGAGATCGCCTCGGCTCCCGACTGCCACAGCAACGACACCAGTTGCTGCAGATCGCCGTCCGTCACGACGCGAAGGTACGAGCCGGCGCTCTCACGCGGCAGCGAGCCGCTGGAGCCGTCGTTGGCGGCGGCGATCGGGTTGGACACGGTCAACGTGATGCCCTCCCCCGTCACTTTGATCTGTCCGCTGGCCATTTCGTCGTTGAGCACGATCTTGCTGGCCCCGGTGATGTCGAGCCTCTTCGATTGCCGTTCCACCTTGGCACGCAGATCGTTGATCTCCCCGGTGAGCGTCTCCACGCTGCTTTGCGACGTCTGCAGCTGCGAGGCGAGGGAGGCGCGCACCTCCTTGCGCGGGTCGGCGTGCAGTTGTTGGACGAACAGGCTGCCGAGAAAACCGACGCCGATGCACACGACGAAGCAGAAGATGCGCGTCGCCCATTTCGAGAACGTGGACTCCCGGTGCGTGGCGAGGTTCGAATCCAGATAGATGGGGTCGAGGGGACGATTCGTCAGATCGTCGATGAGGCGCAGCGATTCGTCCTGACGGACACGCCGACGACGTTCACGCTCCCCCTCGCTGATGTCGAGTCGAGCGGAGGGATGATGCGAGATCAATCCGCGGTACGTGCGCGAGAACGCCGAACGACGCCGCGGTACGGACTGCGATTCGTCCGCCGGATAGGACGCCGGCATCGGTTCGTATTCATTCATCGGCACGTCCCGCTCACGCCCGACCGCGCTCGCGATGCGGCAGTTCCTGACGCAGCACGGTGATGCCCTGCCGGAAGTAGATGTATCCGGCGAGCCAGTACATGGCGATGCCCCAGATGCCGGTGGCCAGCGCCGCGAGATGCAGCAGACGGAACATCGACCCCGTTCCGAGATCGGCCACCGTCAATGCGACGATGGTCATCATGAGCAGGGCCGTGCCGGCCTTACCGACGAAATGCACCGGCAGAGGGCCATAGCCGTACTGCGCTATCCACAGCACCTGCACCGCCATCAGCAGGTCACGCAGGCCGATGACGATGAGCATCCACCACGGAATGATGCCGGCGATGCCGAGGGCGAGGACCGAGCAGAAGATGAGCAGACGATC
Source organism: Bifidobacterium santillanense (assembly GCF_018555385.1). Classification (GTDB taxonomy): domain Bacteria; phylum Actinomycetota; class Actinomycetes; order Actinomycetales; family Bifidobacteriaceae; genus Bifidobacterium; species Bifidobacterium santillanense. The sequence goes on along the minus strand of NZ_JAFEJS010000001.1, from coordinate 239,687 downwards.
GGCCATGGGATCGAGGATCTGGCCGATCTTGCTCACCTGATTGAGCTTGCGTGCGAGGATGCCGTCGATGCCGTCCGAGGCGGAGGACACCGCGAGCACGATCAGCGCCGGCACCATCTCGTGCCGCGCCATCAGCCATGCGATGAACGGAATCGAGATGATGCGCAGGAGACTGATGACGTTCGGGACGGTCAGATAGATGTCCCTTGCCTCCGGGCTGTAGCGTGAAGTGGCGTTGTGTTCGGTCATACTTCGGTTCAGTGTACACGCACTCGCTACATGCGGGATGCCTGCAGCGCGGTCACGATGATGCCGCGGGCGCCCACCTCGTAGAGCTTGTCCATGATCTGATTGACCTGCGCCTTCGGCACCATGACGCGCACGGCGTTCCACTGCTTGTCGTGCAGCGGGGAGATCGTCGGGCTCTCGAAGCCGGGGGCCGCGGCGACGGCGGCGGAGACCTTGGAGACCGGGATGTCGTAGTCCATGAGCACGTAGCGCTGCGCGGTGAGCACGCCTTCGAGACGACGGCTCAGGATGGTGAGTCTCTCGTCCTTCGGGTCGAGGCGCGGCGAGCGGATCAGGCAGGCCTCGGAGTGCATGATCGGGTCGGCGAAGATGCGCAGACCCGCGTTGCGCAGCGTGGTGCCGGTGGACACCACGTCGGCGATCAGGTCGGCCACGCCGAGCTGCACCGAGGATTCGACCGCACCGTCCAGGTGGATGGTCTCGGCGCTGATGCCATGATCGACCAGGTAGTCGTGGACGAGCTTGTCGAAGGAGGTCGCGACTCGCTTGCCGTCGATGTCCTCCAGCTTGGAGAAGGAGGAATCGTTCGGGGCGGCGAAGCGGAACGTCGAGGCGCCGAAACCGAGCGGCATGTGCTCAAGCGCCTCGGTGCCGGAGTTCTTCAGCAGATCCTCACCGGTGATGCCGCAGTCGATGGTGCCGCGGCCGACGTACACGGCGATGTCCAGCGGACGCAGATAGAACAGCTCGATGCCGTTGTCGGGATCCTCTACGACGAGCTGGCGCGAATTGGTGCGCAGACGGTACCCGGCCTCGGACAGCATGTTCCAGGCGGGCTCGGACAGCATGCCCTTGTTGGGCACGGCGATTCTCAGCATGGTTTCCCCCTTGTTTCGCTGAAAAAATGACTGAAGGCGAGAAGATGACGGAACGCCCGCGCGGAGACGGTCAATCCGCGCGGGCGACCGGTCACAGGTGCTTGTAGACGTCCTCGAGGGTCAGACCGTGCTTGATCATCATGACCTGCACGTGGTAGAGCAGCTGGCTCATCTCCTCGGCGGTGCGGTCCGCGCCCTCGTACTCGGCGGCGATCCAGGTCTCGGAGGCCTCCTCGACGATCTTCTTGCCGATGAAGTGGGTGCCCTTGTCGAGCTCCTCGACGGTCAGGGAGCCTTCCGGACGGGTCTTGGCCTTCTCGCTCAGTTCTGCGAACAGCGATTCAAACGTCTTCATGATGTGTGGTTGGTGCTTTCTGATGATTTGCGGTTATTGGTTGGACCGGGCGTCGGCGTCAGTCGCGGTACGCGGCGGCGGCCTTCTCACGGATGGAGTCGATGGCGGCCGCGCGGTCCTCGGCGCCGTACACGGCGGAACCGGCCACAAGCACGTCGGCACCGGCCTCGGCCACGATGTGTGCGGTCTTCGGGCTCACGCCGCCGTCGACCTGGATCTTGGTGTCGAGACCGCGGCGGGTGATCTCGTCGCGCAGTCGACGGACCTTGGACATCTGGTTGTCGAGGAACTTCTGGCCGCCGAAGCCGGGCTCGACGGTCATGATGAGGATCATGTCGAACTCGTCGAGAATGTCGAAGATCGGCTCGACCGGCTCGGCGGGGCGCACGGCGAAGCATGCCTTGCAGCCCATGTCGCGCAGCTGGCGGGCCAGACGGACCGGGGCGTGGGTGGCGCCCATGTGGAAGGACACGGAGGAGGCGCCGAGACGGGCGTACTCCGGGGCCCAACGGTCCGGGTCCTCGATCATCAGGTGGACGTCGACCGGCAGATCGGTGACCTCGCAGATGCGCTTGACGATCGGCTCGCCAAGGGTCAGGTTCGGGACGAAGTGATGGTCCATCACATCGACGTGGACCAGATCGGCGTTGGCGATGGCCTTGAGGTCGCGCTCGAGGTTGCAGAAGTCGGCGGACAGGATGCTGGGGGCGATTTCAATCTTCTTCATGGTTCCTTACCTTACTATCAATCGGGTCCGCGCCGCGCGCCATCGGCGGCGTGGACGAAAGTTCAGCGCTTGTTCTTTGCGTGTTGTTCCTCGTCGAGACGCTGGCGTTCGAGTTCGTCCGCGGTGACGGCGACGAGACGTTCGCTCAGCTCGCTCGTGTCCCGGCCCACGCGATGCAGCACGACGAAGAGCACGCATCCAGTCAGGAAGACCAGGATCGCGGTCCACACGTTGGTCCTCAGACCCAGGATCACGGTCGAGTAGTTGATGCGCACGTTCTCGATCCAGGTGCGGCCGAGACCGTACCACATCATGTACATGGCGAACTGCTGTCCGGCCTTGAGTCGGTCGGCGAACCTACGGCCGATCCACACGATGAGTGCCGCGCCGATCAGGTTCCAGATCATCTCGTACAGGAACGTGGGATGGAACAGCGTGCCGGTGGGGCAGGCGGTCCCCTGATAGCAAACCTCGGTACGACCGATCGCATCGGACGAATCGTTGAGCTTCAGCCCCCACGGCAGGGTCGTCGGCCAGCCGAACAGCTCCTGGTTGAACCAGTTGCCGAGTCTGCCGATCGCTTGGGCGACGAGCAGTCCCGGCGCGAGGCAGTCGGCGAACATCGCGAACGGGTAGTGCCGGTGGCGGCACCACAGGAACGCGGCCAGCGCACCGACGCCGATGCCGCCGAAAATGGCCATGCCGCCCTCCCACACCTTGATGATGTCGGCGGGGTCGCCGTTCGGCGGGAAATACATGTCCGGCGTGGTGAGCACGTGGTACAGTCGCGCGCCGACCAGTCCCGAGGGCACGGCGACCAGCGTGGTGTCGAGCACCTGATCGAAGGTGCCGCCCACACGCTTCCACCTGCGGGTGAGAATCCATACGGCGAAGCACACGCCGATGAGGATACACACCGCATACATGCGGATGGTCACGGGGCCGATCTGGAACTTGGAGAACGACGGCGAGGGGATATATGCGAGATTCATGCTTTCATCCTACGCACGCCATCGGGACCGACAGCGGATTCCCACGTTCCGGTGGTTCCGCTTCCGGTTCCGATGGCGGATCGAGGTCCCGGCTGATGCGCGACCGCGCTCAGCCGCGAGCCCCGTGGATGCCCGCGGCGAGCTCCTCGCTCTTGGCGGCGAGCAGCTTCAGGCCCTCGGCCTTGTCGCGCGCGGTCCTGTTGTCGTCGGCGAGCAGCGTGTGAACGAGCGCCGAGCCGACGATGACACCATCCGCGTAGGAGCCGACCTTAGCGCCCTGCTCCGCGGTGGACACGCCGATGCCGACGCACACGTTCCGCGTCCCGGCCCTGCGGGTGCGCTCGACGAGTACCTCGGGAGAGGCGTCGATGCTCGCGCGTTCGCCGGTGACGCCCATGCGGGCGGCCGCGTACACGAAGCCACGGGCGTTCCTCGCCACGGTCGCGAGACGTTCGTCGGCCGAATCCGGGGAGACCAGGAAGATGCGGTCGAGCCCGTGACGGTCGGACGCCTCGATCCACTCCCCCGCCTCGTCCGGGATGAGATCCGGAGTGATCAGACCAGCGCCGCCGGCGTTCTCGAAGTCGGCGGCGAAACGCTCGACGCCGTAGTGGTAGATGAGGTTCCAGTAGCTCATGACCAGCGGCACGCCGCCGGCGTTGGCCACCGTCTCGACGGCCTCGAAGACGCGCCTGATGGTCTCGCCGTTGTTGAGGGCGATGGAGGACGCGGCCTGGATGACCGGACCGTCCATCACCGGGTCGGAGTACGGCAGGCCGATCTCGACGGCGTCGACGCCGTGCTCGACCATCGTCCTGAACGCCTCGAGCGAGGTGTCGGGATCGGGGAAGCCGTACGGCAGGTAGCCGATGAAAGCCGGCTTGTTCTCGGCCCTGAACTTGTCGAACATGGCCTCGGTGCGGCTGGGCTTGTGGCTGATGCCCAGAGGCTGACCGGAGGGCGTGGTTGCGGTGTTCGTCATAATCTGCACAATCTCCTTATTCCCTTAGCTTGGGTTCCCGACGGATCAGGCGACGGTGTTCCCGTGAGCGCCGGTGACCTCGAGTGCCTTGGCCTGATCGTCGGTCAGGTAGCCGAACCACTTGCCGGCGGTGGCCATGTCCTTGTCGCCGCGGCCGGAGATGTTGACGATCATCACGGCCTTGTCGTAGCCCTTGGCCTTGAGGTCGGCGGCGGCCTTGTATGCGCCGGCGACCGCGTGCGAACTCTCGATGGCGGGGATGATGCCCTCGGTCTGGCTCAGGTCGCGGAAGGCGTTCATCGCCTCGTCGTCGGTGGCCCACGAGTAGTTGACGCGGCCGATGTCCTTGAGCCAGGCGTGCTCGGGGCCGACGGACGCGTAATCGAGGCCGGCGGAGATCGAGTAGGTGTCGAGGGTCTGGCCCTCGTCCGTCTCGAGCAGGTAGCTCTTGGCGCCCTGGAACATGCCGAGCTGGCCGGTGCCGGGGGCGAAGCGGACGGCGTGGCGGCCCGTCTCCGGCCCCTTGCCGCCGGCCTCGTAGCCGTACAGGTTGACGCGCTCGTCGTCGAGGAAGGCGTTCATCACGCCGATGGCGTTGGAACCGCCGCCCACACACGCGCACACCGCATCCGGATGGTCGATGCCGTACCAGTCCTTCAGCTGCTGCTTGGCCTCCTCGCCGATGATCTTCTGGAAGTCGCGCACCATCTCCGGGAACGGGTGCGGGCCCGCGACGGTGCCGAGCAGGTAGTGGGTGTCCTTGACGTTGGTGACCCAGTCGCGCAGGGCCTCGTTGATGGCGTCCTTGAGGATCTTGTCGCCCAGGGTGACCTCGACGACCTCGGCGCCGAGCATGCGCATGCGGGCCACGTTGAGGGCCTGACGGCGGGCGTCGATCTGGCCCATGTAGATGCGGCACTTGAGGCCCAGCATGGCGCACACGGTCGCGGTGGCGACGCCGTGCTGGCCGGCGCCGGTCTCGGCGATCACGCGGGTCTTGCCCATGCGCTTGACGAGCAGGGCCTGGCCGAGCGCGTTGTTGATCTTGTGCGCTCCGGTGTGGTTGAGGTCCTCGCGCTTGAGGAAGATGCGCGCGTCGAGACCGGTCTTCTCGGAGACCAGCTTCGAGAAGCGCGGAGCCTCGGTCAGCGGGCTCGGGCGGCCCACGTAGCGCTGCTGGAGCGTCATGAACTCCTTGTGGAACTCGGGGTCGGCCTTGGCCTCGTCGTAGACGCGCTCCAGCTCGTCCAGCGCGGTGATCAGCGCCTCGGGCACGTAGCGCCCGCCGAACTGTCCCCAGTACGGTCCGTGGTGTTCGCTCAACGGGGTGGTTTCGGATGCTTTCACTCTTGCTCCTGCCTTCACTAGTCGTTCCACTGCAAGTTCATGGTCGTCGGCGGTGGCCACGCCCTCGCCGACCAGCACGGCGTCCGCGCCGGCGCGTCCGTAGTCCTCGACCTCGACGGCGCCGAAGACGCCGGATTCCGCCACCCTGATGACGTCGTCGGGCAGGTTCGCCGCGAGCTCGTCGTACTTGTTGACGTCCACCTTGAGGTTCTTCAGGTTGCGGGCGTTGATGCCGATGACCTTCGCGCCGGCCGCGATCGCGCGCTCGATCTCCTCGCGCGTGTGCGTCTCGACGAGCACCGTCATCTTCAGCTCGTGCGCGAGGTCGAGCAGGTGCTTCAGCTTCGCGTCGTCGAGCGCGGCGACGATGAGCAGCACCAGATCGGCGCCGTGGGCGCGAGCCTCGAAGATCTGGTAGTCGGTGACGATGAAGTCCTTGCGCAGCACCGGGATATGCACGGCGGTGCGGACCTTGTCGAGGTCATCCAGGGATCCGAGGAAGCGGCGACCCTCGGTGAGCACGGAGATCGCGCTCGCGCCGCCCTTCTCATATTCGCGGGCCAGCGCGGCCGGGTCCGGGATGTCGCTCAGATGGCCTTTGGACGGGGAGGCGCGCTTGATCTCGGCGATCACGGGGATGCCGTCGGCACGCTTGAGCCATCGGGTCGCGTCGATCGGGGCCGGCGCCGCCAACGCGGCCTTCCTGACTTCCTCCAACGACACGGCCTGCTCACGAGTCCGCTGGTCCTCCAGCGCGCCCGCCACCAATTCGTCCAGTACCGACATGGTCCTCCCTTGTGGTTCTTGAAGTCTGACCATGCGCCACCATAAGGCACCCGTCGCGCTGACCGTAGGCGCCGTTCCACGTTCCGGGCATGTTTCCGGCCGTTCGGCCGCTATTCGCCGCGCAGAGCCTCGGTGGGGGTGAGTCGTGCTGCACGGGAGGCCGGGTAGATGCCGGCGGCGACGCCGACGAGGACGGCGGCGCCCCAGGCGGCCGGCAGCGACCCCCAATCCAATGCGACCGGTTGACTCGCGGACAGCGCGACCCCCATCGCCGTCCCCGCGCCGAGCGCGATTCCGGCGAGTCCGCCGAACGCGGAGAGCATGGCGGCTTCGGTGACGAACTGCATGCGGATGGATCCCGGCGTGGCTCCGAGCGCGCGGCGCAGCCCGATCTCGCCGCGACGCTCCATCACGGTGACGATCATCATGTTGGCGATGCTCATGCCGCCCACGGCCAGCGCGATCACACCGATCATGAGCCCCAATGAGGTCAGCGAGTCGTCGGTGGTGTTGCGCGCCTCGGACAGGTCGGCGGACGCGTTGACCGAGACCCCCGATCCGGTGAGGTTCGCCGCGTGGGCGAGCATGCGGCGCAGTGCCTCCGCGTCGCCGGGTTTCGTGCGCACGTAGATGGCGCTGATCGCCCCGATGGTCTTCGCCTTGTCCGGGTAATGGACCTTCGCGACCTTCGACCCGATGATCACGGACGAGTCGAGGCTTTGCGCCTGCGGCACGGGGTCGAGGATTCCGACGACGCCGTACCATGCGTCGTCGATGAGGATGCGGTCGCCCACCCCGGTCACGCCGAGCCGGTAGGCGGCCTCGGAGCCGAGGACCGCGACGGGCAGGCTTTCGTTGTGCCGGTCGATGCCGTGCCCCTGGGACAGAGACGCTCCGAGGGCGTCGAGCGCGCCGGAGCGCATGACCGCCAGCGCCAGCGCGTTGCCGTTGGATTTGGGCACGAACTCGTTCTTGAAGATCTTCACGCCCTCCGGCGGGGTGTCGAAGACGCCCACCCGTTCGACCTGCGGCTGCCGGGCGAGAGTCTCCGGCGCGTACCGCGGCAGCGGTATCTGCTTCTGCGAGGCGTCCTGTCCAGGGGTGACCACCTGCAGGTTCGCGCCGAGCGCGTCGAGGCGGGCGAGCAGCGCCGACTGGTTCGAGGCGGAGATTCCCGACAGGGCCACGTACGCGGCGACGCCGAGTGCGATGCCCAGCGCCGCGAGCACGGTGCGCGATCGGCGGCCGATGGCGCCGATCCACGCCGAGTGCAGGAGATCCACGATGCGCGTGCCCAGCGGTCGCCCGGAGCGTCCCGTGTCGTGCTTCGTGGCGGTCATGGTCGTGTCTCCTTCGATTGCGCGCCCTCCGTCGTTTCCATCGTCGCTTCCGCCGACGCGGCCAGCTCCGTCACGATGCCGTCCCGGATGTGCAGCCGTCGTGGGAAGCGGGCGGCGACGGTCGGATCGTGCGTGACGACCACGAGACTCGCGCCGTCATCCGACGCTCCGAGCAACAGGTCGATGATCGCGTGCCCGGTCTCGGTGTCGAGCGCACCGGTCGGTTCGTCGGCGAAGATGATGTCCGGCCGTTTAGCCAGAGCTCGCGCGATGGCCACGCGCTGCTGTTCGCCTCCGGAGAGCTGAGGGGGTTTGTGGTGCAGCCGCTCCCCCAATCCCACCCGTGTCAGCGCCTCGGCGGCGAGGTCCTTGCGCGAACGCCGGGGCGCCGACGTGTACTGGAGCCCCGTCGTCACGTTCTCCAACGCGGACACCGTGGCGATGAGATGGAACTGCTGAAACACGAAGCCGATGCGCGCGGCCCGCAGCATGCTCCGCCGACGCTCCCCCATCGCCGCCACATCCTCGCCGCCGTAGCGCAGCGTACCGGTCGACGGCATGTCGAGCGTGCCGAGCAGGGACAGCAGCGTCGATTTGCCGGAGCCGGACGGGCCCACGATCGCGATCCGCTCGCCGTGATCGATCGCGATGGAGGTCTCGTGCAGAATCTCCAACGGGGCGCCGTCACGTCCCGGATAGCTCTTCGTCGCATGCTCCAGCGTCAGGAGCGGTGCCGCGGCCATCGTTTGCGGCTCCGGCAGCGGTATGGTCATCGTCGTCGCATCGACCCGCATCATGACACCACCACCTTGTCGCCTTCCTTGAGACCGTCGGCCTTCGTCAGCTGCGCCTGCGCATTCGCGACGAGTCCGATCTCGACGGGAATGCGTTTGAGTCCGTCGCCGCGCACCACGTCGATCGCGTACGTGTTGCCGGCGGAGGCGATGATCGCGGTCACCGGCACGATCAGCGACTCCCCCGTGGCCGTTCCGTTCGCGACGGCCGTGTTGGGAATGACGAGCTGCACGGAGGTGGTGCCGAAGCTCGCCGCCTGGGATTGGTCGGGGAAATCGACGCGCGCGGAGGGCGAGGTGACCTGTCCGTCCTTGCCGGTGGATTGCCCGCCCTGATCGACGGCGGCGAGCGCGGTGTCGATGGTCGTGTTGTTCGGCATGACGACCCGTACCTTGTCGCCGGCCTTGAAGGTGGCGGCCTGCGTGGCGGTGAGCGTGGCCTCGACGTGCAGGGCGGTGCCGGTGTAGCTGCCGGGGCTGGTCTCCTTGTCGCCGAGTTTGGCGGTGACGGTCTTGATGCGGATCGGTGCCGTGGGGACGAGCGCGACCGAGCCCGGGTCGAACGTGCCGGTGATCTGCTCGCCTTTCAGTCCCAGCGACTTGGCCTGCCACTGGCGCACGGCCTCGCGGGTGCGCCAGTCGAAGTGGCTGTTGGGGGCGGCGCGGAAATAGCCGAGCTCCTGAAGGTTCTCCTCCAGCTGGGTCACGTCCGGCCCGTCGGGCACGTCGACCTGCAGGGTGCGCCAGAACGGGCGGGCGCCGTGGAAAAGCGGTACGGGCACGCCGTCCATCTCATACACCTGCTGGCCGGTGTTGATTTCGGCGCCGGGCGTGGGCAGCTGGGTGATGACTCCGGTGGACGGTTGGAAGTCGGAGGCGTCGTCGTATTGGAGCGTGCCTCCGAGCCGTGTCTCGGCGTTGAGCACGCCTTTGGTGACGGGTTGGGTGCGCAAGGTGGTCACGTCGACTTTCGCGGCCGACGCCGTGCGACCGGTGTCGGTCATCCGTCCGATGAGCGTCCACGGTTTCGCGATGACGCACACCGCGGCCAGCCCCGCGATGACGGCGAGCGCGATGGCGGCGGTGATGGCGCGGCATATCCGTCCGATCCTGCGTGTTTCGGTCCGTGTCATGTCTGGTTCCCTTCGTGTGCGTGCCCTTCGTCTTGGGGAGGGCGTCGGGCCGGCGCGTGTCGCGTCGTCTACTGGGCGGTGACGGATGAGGTGGCCGAGCCGTCGACCTCGCTCATCGTTTTGGTGTAGTCGTAGCCGAATTCCTCGGGTGTGCCGTCGAAGCCGTAGGCGATGTGCGCGTCGCCGATGGGGCATTCGTTGAGGAAGCGTTTGAGTTCGTTCTCCCCCACGGTTTTGGGGATGATGATCGTGGTGGGTTCGTCGCCGGTCGGGTCGGCGACCCAGGTGAAGCCTTTGGCGCGGGCTTTGCGGGCGTAGTCGAGTGCGGAGCGTTTGTCGTCTTCGGTGATGGTGGTTCCGGTGGCCGTGAGGTTCTGGGCGGGTTGGGTGAAGTCGGGGTTGGTTTTCTCGCAGTCGGCGTAGTCGGCGCGTTTCGATTCGTATGGGGTGCCGGCGAGCGCGGTGGAGTCCTTGAACGCGACCCAGACGGTGTTGTCTTCGAGGCTGGTGTACATGGCGTTGGCGTAGAGCTTCTGGGTGGTGTCGTCGGTGCTGACGCTCATGCCGTCGCCGCTGGTTTGGATGGGGTTGCCGGAGCGGTCGATCATGCGTAGTTCGACCATGTTCCTGACGGTGGGGGCTTTGGTTTTGCCGTTGGCGTCAGGGGTCGGGGGTCCTGCGGCGGCTTGTGCGTCGAGGCCTTTGCCGGTCAGGCATGCGACGAACCGTTTGGCGGTGGCGTCGGTGGTGAGTGTGGTGGTGTCGCCGTCGTCGGTTTCGGTGGAGCCGTTGGCGGTGTCGGTGGCGAACGGCGAGGTGCAGCCGGCGAGCGCGGTGAGGCATAGGCCGGCGGCGAGCGTGGCGAGGATGCGTCGCAGGGGTGTCGTCGTCCGGGCTGCGGTCGTGTTGTCGGCGATTCGGTTCGTGCGGTTGGTCATGGATGCCTCCTTGGGTGCGTGGGGCGGGCTGTGCGCCGTCCCGTTCGTGGGGCGTCGGTTGGCGTGTCGTGTGCCCCGTTACGTCTATCCAACCGTGGCGTTCGTGGTGTGTCGGTGTCGTTTCGTCCTACTTTCGGATTACCGGGGCCTTCCGCCTTGTCGCCGTCTCCGTGCCCCGTGCCCGCGCCGGTTGAGCCCTTGGGCGCATGCGGGGTTTCCTCGACGCGGACACGCGGTCGGTGGTCCGTCGGGCTCAGCGCGCGTCGATCGACTCGCGCATGACGGTGTGGATGTCGTACGGGTAGTCTCCGATCCACGAGTAGGCGACCGGCGCGTCGCCCGGTTGGCACTCCGTGAGGAAGCGCCGTACCTCGCTCTCCGGTACGTCGGTGGGGATGACGATGCCGAGCGGCCGGTCGGCCGTCGGGTCGGCGACCCAGTCGAAGCCTTTGGCGCGGGCGTCTCGGGCGAAGGCGAGCACGGCCGTCTTGTCCTCCTGTGGGGCGTTCGCGTCGTCGGGGTCGAACCGTTGCACGCCTTGCGCGAAGTCGGGGTTGGCCTGTTCGCATGCCGCGTAGTCCTGCTGTTGGGTCGCGTACGGGGAGCCGGCGAGGTCGGCGGAGTCGCGCGCGATGACGTAGGGGAAGTCGTCGTTGAGCGTGCTGATGGTGCCTGTGGACATGATGTTCGGGTACAGGTTCGGGTCGGTGGTCCAGTCCCGGGTGAGGGTGCCGTCGCCGTTGTCGACGAGCCGGGGCTGCTTGGGGTTGCCGGCCGCGTCGATCTCCAGGAGCGCGACCCGGTCGTTGCGCTCCCCCACGACGCGCGCGTCGAACCCCTTGGAGACGAGGCAGGCGACGAACCGGCGCGTGACCGTGGTAACCGGATAGCTCGTCTCCGCTTCGCAGCCCGCCCCGTCCGGGGCGTCGGCGCAGCCGTTCGTGGTGTCCGTCCCGGTGTTCCCGGGCGCCGACGATACGGTCCCGTCGCCGGAGTCTCCCGTCGTGTTCCCCTGCCCGGTCGCGGTGGTCGACGAGCAGGCGGCGAGCGCGAGCGTCATCGCCGACGCCGTCATGACGGCCATGAGACGCATGGTCGTCCTCGACCGGGTGCGTCCGCCTTCGGATATGCGTATCATGATGCGTTCCTCCTTCCATCTTCATCGAACACCGGCCGCGGTGGCGCGTGGGTGTGCGGCCCCCTTACCCTCGCCTTACCTTGGCGGCGGGAGGATAATGGCAATGACGGAAGGGAGCTCCCCCGTTCCGGGCCCACACATCGGCTCCCCTCCGTGAGGGGAGCCGTCGGTGAAACCGATTCAAGGGGAGTAATCGCGGAAAGGAGCAAGGAACCATGCGCATACTGGTCGAGGACGACCGCGAGCTGTCCGCCGCGCTGGATGACGCATTGCGGTACGAGGGGTACGCGACCGGCGTGGCTTCGACCGGCGTCGAGGCGTTGCAGGCGCTCGCCGACACGGACGTCGACATCGTGCTGCTCGACCGCGACCTGCCGGTCCTTTCCGGCGACGCGGTCATGGCGACGATCGCCGCGAACCGCATCCCCGTCGCCGTCATCATGCTCACCGCGGCCGCCGAGGTGAGCGACCGGGTCAGCGGGCTTGATCTGGGCGCCGACGACTATCTGACCAAACCGTTCGCCTACCCGGAGCTGCTCGCCCGTATCCGCGCCCTGCAGCGCCGCGCCGGCAAGGGCTCCGCCACGCAGGCGGTCCTCACGCGCGGCGACCTCACCCTCGATTCGACGCGCCGGCTCGTGTTCCGCGACCATGGGCGCACGCTCGTCAAACTCACCCCCAAGGAGTACGGCGTGCTGCTGGAGCTCATGCGCGCCGACGGCGGCTACGTCGGCGTCGACGAACTCTACCGGAGCGTGTGGGACGGCGACGGTCTGGGCGACCCCTCCGACGCGATCAAGACCACCATGTACTCGCTGCGGCGCAAACTCGGCGGCCGCGACCTGATCGTCTCCACCCGAGGGGAAGGATACCGGCTCGCATGACCGACAGGAACGACCGGATCGACGCAATGGAACACGGAACGGACCCCGACGCGGACGGCAGCCGCACGCCGGACCGTCTCCCCCTCCGCGCATGGCATCGCATCGCCGCATGGTTCGCACGCATGTTCGACAAGGTCCGTCCCAGAACATTCCGCGCGAAGCTCACGCTCGCCATCAGCCTCGTGTTCCTCATCGCCCTGGGATCGGCCACCCTCGTGCAGACGCTCGTCGTCAACGGCATGTTCTCCTACGCGATGACCATCACCTACGAGAACGGACAGGACGGGGACAAGTCCGACGCGAACGGCTCATCGTCCGCCGACGGCGACTACTTGTTCTCGCAGGGATGGTCCGCGAACCCCGATCCCGACGCATGGGTCCGATCGCATCAGGGGGCGAACGCCCCGGACTTCCTCGGCTCCGTGAGCGGAGGCAAGGACGAGGGCAGCGCCAGCGGGCGGATCAACGGCGACCCCTACCGCGTCGACTGGGGCGGCGACGGATCGTTCACCATCACCACGCCCTACGGCATCTCCGTATGGAACCAGGACACCGTCGCCAACGGGCTGCGCATCAGCGCCGCCATCATCTTCGTGTGCTTCGGAGCGGCCAGCATCCTCGTCATCTGGATCGTCACCTCGCGCATGGCCAAACGTCTGAAATCCATCAGCGACCAGACCGCCGCGCTCGACCCGTCCGACCTCGGCACGCGCATCGACGTGAAGCGGGGCGACGACGAGGTCACGCGCCTCGGCGACTCCATCAACGGGATGCTCGAACGCATCCAGGCCGCCTCCGAGGCGGAACGACGGTTCGTGTCCAACGCATCGCACGAGCTGCGCACGCCCATCGCCGCCGTCGAAACGAACCTCGACGCACCCCTCGCACAGGGGCGCTTCCCCTCAGACGTGGAGCCGTCCGTGCGCCGCGCGCTCGCCGCCAACCGGCGCGGCGCCGAACTGGTCGGCGCGCTCCTGACCCTCTCGCGCATCCAAAGCGGAGCCTACGGCAAGCTCGAGGACGCCGGGACCGCCGACATGGCCGACGTCACCGCGCAGCCTGGAAGGACGGACCTCGCCGCATGCGTGCGCGACGCCCTGACGGACATGGAGGACGGGATCGCATCCCGGAACATCACCGTCACGACGGACATGGACGGCGAGGACGATTCCGCGGTCACGGCGAAGGCGAACCCGGCGCTGATGCGCCTCGCCGTAGGCAACCTCATCCGCAACGCCGTCATGCACAACACGGACGACGGCGGTTCGATCACGGTGGCGATTGCCCGCGACGACGATGGCATCCGTCTGACGGTCGCGAACACCACCGACGAGCAACTGCCGGACGATCTGGACGAGCTGGTCCAGCCGTTCCACCGCGGCGTGAACTCCCGCATCAGCGCGGTCTCCGGAGTGGGACTCGGTCTGTCCATCGCCGACGCCGCCTGCGACGCGACGGGCGCGCGTCTCCGCCTGTCGCGGGACGGGGAACGCGGATTCCGCGCCGAAATCGACGGCATCCCCTTGGCATAGGAAATCCCGTCCGACTCCCCTACGGGTGACGGGGAGGTCGGACGGGATGAAGCGGTACGGGGAAACGGCGGCGCTCACGCGAGCGAGGCGCCCATCTCCCGGATGCGGTCGAGGTGACGGGCGGCGGCCTCGCGCTTGGCCGGGTCGTCGTCGCCCATCGACAGGCCGTCGACGTAGACGAGCTCGACGTCCTCCACGCCGCAGTACTTCATGAACGTCTGGCGGCGGATCTGGTTGTCGAGCGCCTCGCCGATCCCGTCGGACGCGTACCAGTCCTCGGTGCCGCCGGTCAGGAGGATCACGCGAACCGTCTTGCCGGCGAGCGCGCCGGGCGTGCCGTCGGCGTTGTAGGCGAAGCCGCGGCAGATGACGCGGTCGAACAGTCCCTTGACCATGGCGGGCATCGTGTACCAGTAGACGGGGAAGGCGAGGACGATGGCGTCGGCGGCGGCGAGACGGTCCTGGATGGCGGCCACGTCCTTCGGCAGCGGGCCGAGACCCAGATAGTGGGCGCGGTCGGCGGACGAGTAGACGGGGTTGAAGCCGGCCTCGTACAGGTCGAGGACGTCGGCGGTGCCGCCCCGTTCGGCGTAGCCGTCGGCGAAGGCTTTGCCGACGGCGTTGGTGAGGCTGTTGTGTTCGGGGTTGGAAGTGATGATCAGTGCGTTGCTCATGTCTCCATTGTCGTCGCGCGCCGGACGGAATGCGCACATCTATGGATGCGATCCCCGGTACTAACCTCCATCCATCACATCGGCCATCCGTGGTCATAGCTGATGGATGGCGTGAAGATCGCCTCCTTGTGCTCGGCCTTTCCCTTCGTTCTTGCCGGTACTTGCGATGAGCATCCCGGCGATCTCCGTATTGGCGAATCGTAGAGAGCGGTCGTCGGGTTTGGGCGTTCCCAATAAGTCGATGGTGCCGAACCAGATGAGTTCATCGTCGAATACGGCGAACTCGTTGCATGCTTCCACGACCTGCACCGTGCACCCCAATGCACGAAGTCTATCCATGTTGTGCGCCGCCCGGAGGCGTGACGCTTCCGTCGTTTTGGGTGAAATACGTACGCTGACGGCAATCGTCACCCCTCTGCCGGCTGTTTCGAGAATCACGTCGGCCAATTGGTCGATGGCATGGCGCGTAAGGTATCCGGCGCATATGGTCATCCGCCGTTGGCATCGCTTGATGTCGTTACGGAATGCCGTATGGAATCTGTCCGCATTGATTACGGGGATGGGTTCATCCCCTTCATGGTGTTCGATCGGTGCATCAGCTCCGGCAAGCGCGCTTTTGCGTGCCGATAAGGCTTTCATCTTGGCCCGGCGTATTGAATCGGCGTTGCTGTCCGGCATCATCGGCGTGTACCCCTGCGCCACGTATGTCTTCAAACGCTTGCGGTACATACTGGAAGCCATGGGGATGGCGACGTCGATGTAGTCGTAGACACGCACCTCCCGTTTTCCGTCATTATCTCGGTGCAGTCGTCCGAGGTACTGGGTGATCGCCGTTTCCGCGGATACGGGCGCTGTGAGTATGAGCGTATCGAGTCGTTTGCAGTCGAATCCTTCGCCGATGTAGCTTCCTGTCGCCACGACAGCGAGGCTTTCCTCCGCGGGAATATGCTTGAGCTGGTCAAGTTTGTCGTGTCGGGCCTTCTTCGCTTCAGCGCCATAGAGGAGAATCACATGGTCGCAGTCCCGTTCCCGGAGGGCATCGGCGAGTGCTTTCGCGTGTCCGATGCGTTTGGTGAGCAGCAGTGGGGTTCCGTTCCCATTGATGACCGTCATGGCGTCGTCGACAATCATGTCATTGCGGTCCTTGTCTTCACATGCGGCTTCAAGGTAATCGTGATAGGTGTATGGCTCGATGAGGTCGAGGCTGACTGGGGTGAATCACGGTATGTATCGTCTGGAGAATCGCTGCGTCTCCATGTGTTCGTTGACGTCGACGGTGTCGCGGACCGGCCCGCATCGCATGGTGACGATGGGCTGCATGCCGTCGTCGCGTTTCAGGGTCCCGGTGAATCCGTAAACGTATTTGGCGTCGGTTGCACGTGCGATCGCTTCGGTGTCGACGGAGGCCACGTGATGGCATTCGTCGAAGATGATCATACCGTAACGTCCGATAAGGTCCTTGACGCGCTTGGCTCCGGGAACGTCGCCTCTGTCGAACAGTGATTGCGACAATGCGATGTCGATGATGCCGTTTGGTTCGTTGCGTCCAGCTCCTATCTGTCCGATGACGTGTCGTTTCCTCCGGCTGACGCGTCCGGTTGCGGTCAATAAGGGAGGCAGCGCGGCGGTGATGTCGAGGAATTGTCCGAGCCGTTCCCTCCATTGTTCGAGCAGTGCGGATGATCTCAGGATGATCAGCGTGTTGGTTTTCCGCTCGGCGATAAGGTCCGCCGCGATCACGGTTTTGCCGAACCCCGTCGGGGCGATGAGTATGCCATCATCGTGCGCCAGCATGCTTCGTGCAGCAACGTTTTGGCGTTCACGAAGCGTTCCTGTGAATTCCACCCGTATCCGTTCACCTGGGTTGCGTTCGTTGTGATAGTCCACGGTGGCCCCGACACGGTCCAGCAGCGCGGTCAGGGCCTCTTTGCAACCTCTTGGTAGGAGAAGAGTTTCGTCAGTCTCCTCACCGCGGTAGATGATGCGTGGTTTGTTGTAGATGGGCTGTCGCATGGCTTGGGCCCGGTAGAAGTCGGGGTTGGAGAACGCGGCGAGGCGGCGTATCGCGTTGAGCGCGGCTGGGGTCATGCCGTCTTTGGGAACGGAGAGCATGCCCCGTTCGACGATGGTGACGGACCGTGGCAGATCCGTTGCGGAAAGGGAATGCGCCACGGCTCTCGATGGCCGATGATCATTCTTCTCCGACGTGCCGGAGGGCCGGGATGGGAAATCATCGGAGACATCGGGCTCTCCCAGCGGGTCGTTCGCCGTTTTCGCCAGAGCAGCGATGGCATGCACCTGCTCTGGCGTGATACGTTTGATCGAGGAGAGATACGCCCACTGATCCTGATATGGCAAAAATCGTTCGCCGACGAAGACGCTGTTGCCATTGTCTCGTGCCATGCGCTGCAGTGGGAGTGCGATCAGGTTGCCGAATCCTCCCTCAGGCAGGACATCCTGATTGGGGAACATGCGGTCGTAGGATCGGAACTTGATGTGGGTCAGAACGGACGCTTCATTCAGCAATGCGTCCCCCATGCGACGTACCTGCGCCGCGTCCATCTTCTCGGAGAGAAACAGCCACAAGTGTCCGCCGTTCCCGGACCGCGAGCGTTCTATTGCCGGCGCTATGCCGTGCCGTTCGCAGACGTCTCGGACCACCTTGATCTCATCCTGCCAGCCATCGCCATCGAAATCGATGACGAGGAACCAGACCTTCGATTCTCGGGACAGGGGATAAAGCCCGACGACGTTAGTGAGCCGATCGTCCCGTTTGGTGAAGTGATCGAGCAGCACCCGGTCGGTCAGAGATTTGTAGCGCTTCTGTCCCGGCGGCGTGGGGATGCGTTTACCGTTCGGCAAGGTACTCCATTCGTTCCACGCCGCCGGCGCGTATCCGGTTTTACCGGTCTTCTTGGATACGAACCCGTGAGCGTATACGTCGTCACGCCCGCGGAACAAGGAACGGAACAGCTTGATCTTCCGCGCGGATGGACTGCGTGCCGTGACAGGGCCGTCGCCATTGAGATCGGATTCCGTGGTCTTCACCGTGTTGGAGATGGACATACTTCTCGAATCCAAGCCTCCATCTTCCGGATTCTCATGTTCCTGTGGTGCCGGGCGACCGAACCAGCCGGACCAGTCGGTGACGGCCTCGATGTTGTTGCCGTCGGGGTCGAGCACGAACGCGGAGTAATAACCGGGATGGTAGGGGCGCGGGCCGGGCGCGCCGTTGTCGCGTCCGCCGGCGGCGAGCGCCGCGGCGTGGAACGCGCGTACGGAATCCTCGTCGACGGCGAGGAACGCGATGTGCGTGACGGGGCATGCCGTCGATGCCTCCGAGACGTGGCCGGCGGAATCGGTTCGGTCGGCGGGATCCCCCATCGGGGACAGGTAGAAGTCGGAGTGCGGGGTGCCGTCGTCGACGCCGAATCCGAGCGTGGGCTCGTGGTGGGCCTTAACGACGTAGCCGAGCGGTGCGAGGGCCTTCGCGTAGAACGCGACGGAACGGTCGATGTCGCGCACGTGCAGCGTCAGATGGTCGAGCATGACTCCACTGTAGTGCGTCCGCAGCACGCCGTCGGTCGGGTCTCGGATGCCGTCCGGTCCCCCGTCCCGCGTGTCATACCGTGTGGCGCATGCCGGTCCTGTACCAAGCGACGACGATCTGCACGCGGTCGCGCATGCCGAGCCGGGCGAGGACGCGCGTGACGGTGCGTTTGACCGAGTCGGGTTGGATGATGAGACGCTCGCCGATCTCCGCATTGGTGAGACCCTCGGCGACGAGCGCGGCGACGTCGAGTTCGCGCGGAGTCAGAGCGTCGAACATCGCGCGGCCCGGCGACCCCGCGGCACCGGAGGCTGCGGCCGGGGCGCCCGTCGTGCGGGGCACGCCGTGTTCGAGCACCTCGCGGGTGAGGCGCGGCGTGAGGATCGCGTCGCCGTCGTGCACGGCGTGGACGGCGCGGCGCAGCTGCTCGGCGGTCACGTCCTTGAGGAGGAACCCGCTCGCGCCGGCGTCGAGCCCGCCGTACGAGTCCTCGTCGTAGGTGGTGAGGATGAGCACCCGGGTTCCCGGGTAGCGCGCGCGGATGAGCCGCGTGGCGTCGATGCCGTCCATGACGGGCATGCGCACGTCCATGAGGACCACGTCGGGCAGGTCCTCGTCGCGCATCGCGCGCAGCAGGTCGAGCGCCTCCCGCCCGTCGCCGGCCTGCGCGACCACCCTGAGCGTCCGGTCGACGCTCATCATCATCGAGAAGCCGAGTCTCGTGGCCGGCTGGTCGTCGACCAGCATCACCCTGATGGGGTCGTCGTCGTTCATCGTTCCCCTTTCATCGTTACGGGCAGTTGCGCCCGCAACGTCCAACCGTCGCCGTCGTCCGACGGCCCGGCCTCCAATGCGCCTCCGGTCCGTGCGAGGCGTTCCCGCAGACGCGCCAGTCCGGTCCCGTCTCCGTCAGACGGATGATGATGGTTCCGGCTCTCCTCCCCTGAGGGAACCGCCCGTGCGGCGGGTCGGGGGGAGCCGTCCCCGGAGCCATGCGGCCGCCCGCCGTCATCGCGCACCGTGACCGTCATCGAACCATCCGCATGATGGTCCCACGACACCACGATCGACGTGACGTCGCGGCCGTGTCGCATCGCGTTGGTCACCGCCTCGCGGCTGACCGTGAAGCACAGGTCCGCCTGCGTCGCGTCGGCCGGACGCGTGCCGGTCTCGGTCAGCACGGCCGTGATTCCGGTCGCGCGCGCCGTCGACAGCACCCGGTCGACGTCATCCCACCCGTGGACGGCCGGCTTCCCTCCCGTCGCGCCGGCGTCGGCCTCCCCCGCGGCCGCCGCGGGGCGCACCGGGTTGAGCGAGCGGGCCACCCTTCTCGTGTCGTCCAGCGCCTGACGACCGAGCGTCGCGATCGTGTCGATCGCCTCGTCCAGCGCCTCGTCCCCGTTGACCGCCCTCAGCCCTTCGGCGAGCGCGATGATGGCCGTCAGGTCGTGTCCGACGCTGTCGTGCAGTTCGGCGGACAGGCGCGCCCGCGCCTCCATCATGTCGCGTTGCGCCGCGGCCTCGTCGGCCCTCGCCCTCGCCTCGTCGATCCGCGCCGCGTCCTCCCGACGCGTCCGCATGACGCGCGACCATGACGCGAGCGAGACGACAGCCGCCAGGGGCAGCGTCATCGGCATCGTCGCGGCGAGGCCGCCGGCCACGGACGGGTTCGACAGCCACGCGCCCGCCGTCAGGGACGCGGCCGTCAGCACGATGCCGGCGCACGCGCGCGGCATGTCGGCGAGCGCCGCGCAGCAGTACATGGCGACGCACAGCGGCGGCCACAGATACGGCTGCACGGCGAACGCCGATCCGCACAGGTACGTTGCGCATGTCGAGCACAGCACCGCGAACGGACGCCGCGTGCGCAGCGGCAGTACCGAGACGGAGGCGAGGCACAGGATGACGAGCAGCGGCAGCCCCCACCGGCCGCGCTGCGTCAACGCCCATGCGGCAGGATCGGCGGAACTGCCGGCGAACACGAGCCGGGTGACCATCATCACGTCGTAGACCAGGCACAGCACCGGCATCGCCATGCGCGCGGCCGGGTTCGACCGCCAGAACGCGGCCGGACGGTTCCATACGGTGTCCGATCGCGTCGTCGATGTCTCCTTCATGTCGAGATTCCTTCCGTGCAGCCGTCGTTCTCCGACGGCAAGCGTATCGCGGCCGCGGCGATGGGTGTTCAGACGGCCCTCCGGGCGAGCCGGCGGAAGAGCAGGGCGCCGATCGCGACCCATGTCGCGGCGACGATCGTCGAGACGAGCATGGAGACGGGGTCGGCGACGTCGGCGAGGTCGCGCACGGCGGAGGCGCCGGTGATCAGGGCGAGCGGATACGCCCGGGCGACGGCCGGCGCGGCGATGCTCAACGCGCAGCCGCCGATGGTCAGGAGCATCATCACGCTCATCGTGCCGGCGAACGACTCCGCCTTCGCGCCCGCCGCCTGCGTCAGGGTCATGATCGCCCACACCGACAGGGTCAGGGGGACGCCGCGTATGAGGAACGGGCCGAGGTCCGCGAGATCGAAGCCGGCGGCGAGGCGGCCGACGAGGATGAACTCGGCCTCGAACACGAGGACGGTCAGGAGCGAGGCCGTCAGGCCGTGCAGCATCTTGCCGGCGACGGCCACGTCCGCGGCGCCGACGGCGTTCAGCCGCCGCCAGTTGCGTCCGCGGTGCTCGTTGGCTTCGATCTGCGCGGCGAACGCGGCCGTCAGCATCGGCATGAACACCATGCTCGGCAGGAGGATCGCCTGCCCCCAGACCGCCGCCCAGGTCACGCCCTGCTCGGTGAACTCCGCCCGGTAGTCGACGTACTGGCTCCACCCGTTGAACATGCCGATCGCGTCGAACAGGACGACCGCGATCCAGTACCACAGGTTGCCGGCCTTGCGCGTCTCCCACCGGAACGCCGCACGCACGGATGGCCCGCGGCGCGCCGCCGCATACGCGCGGGGCACGGCGTGGTTCCGATCCGGCCCGGCCGACGGGCCCGTCATCGGATCGATCGTGTTCGCATACGTCATCGTCTCGACTCCTTCGCCTTGACCGCCGCCGCCGAGACCAGCGTCCAGCCGACGCATGCCACGGCCGCCGCGACGACGCACCTCCACGGGTGCGCGGCGAGCGGCATGGCCGGGACGCCGTCAGCACCGGAACGGACGAACGGGCTGGCGGCCGAGCTCAGTCCGGCCGGGAACAGCCAGCCCAGGACGGGCCGGCCCATCGGATCCAGTCCGGAGCCCAGCATGCCGGCGATCACGCCGACCCCCAATCCGACGGCCTGCCGGTCGATCGTCATCGAGAGTGCGAGCTGGATCGCGCTCACGGCCATCGCGGACAGGAATCCGGTCAGTGCCGGCGTCCACGCCAGCGCGGCGAACGAACCGTCCGTCGTGAAGCCGAGGGCTCCGGCCGCGAACGGCACCCACAGCAGCGGGGTCAGGAAGCACAGTCCCACGGCGGTGCCGGCGACGATCAGCTTGCCGACGAACCGAGCCGTGTCGGACCGGCCGAGCGACAGCCATTTCACGTTCATGCGCTCCGCGGTGTCCAGCACGGCGATGCGGCTGGCCAGGAGGGCCGCCAGGATCGGGGCCAGCAGACTCACGATCCTGTAGACCTCGCCGTCGGCCATCGCGACCGACCGCAGGGCGGGATCCGGGCCGCCGGCGCGTTTCATGAACGCCATGCCCAACCACGCCGACACCAGCAGAAGCATGCCCAGCCACATCCACCAGAACGACGAACCGCGGACCTTGAGCAGCTCCAAGCGGGCCAAGGTAAGCGGGTCGCCGCCTTTCGCGCGGGGATGGGACGCGCGGATCGCTCCCCCGTACGCGATCATGTCGCTCATCGTGCGCCTCCGTCCGTCGTGGCGAACGCCGGCCGTCCCGCGGCCGGCGGCACGGCGCCGGCGATCGGCATGCCCCGCGTCGGGCGTGACGCGGACTCGTGGCTCCGGGGGCTTTCGATCAATTCGAGGAACGCCTGCTCCAGCGTCCTGCGCTCGGAGGCGACCCGGTAGACCGCGACGCCCCGGGCGACCAGCTGCGCTATCAGACCGCCGATCCGCTGGTCGGGCAGTTCCGGCAGGCGCAGCACGCCGCCGTCCTTGTCCGGCAGCCACCGGTGGTCGATCCGTTCCATGTCGAGCGTAGCCGCCGCAAGCTCGGGGTCCGAGACACGCAGGTCGATGTGTCCCTCATCACGCAGGCTGTCGAGCGAACCCTGATAGAGCAGGCGCCCGGAGGCGATGACGCCCACGACCGGCGCCATCTTCTCGATCTCGGAGAGGATGTGCGAGCTGACGATCACCGTGATGCCCCGTTCGCGGCTCAGGGCCATGATCATCTCGCGCACCTCGACCACGGCCTGCGCATCCAACCCGTTCGTCGGCTCGTCCAACAGGAGCAATTCGGGCTGCGAGATCAACGCCATCGCGATGCCGAGCCGCTGCTTCATGCCCAGCGAGTACTCCTTCGCCTTTTTGCCCCCGTGCTCCGACAGGCCCACCTGCCGCAGGACCGAGGGCACGGACGAACGCGGCAGGTTCAGATAGTCGGCCATCATGCGGCAGTTGTCCGGACCGGACAGTCCCGGGTAGAAGCTCGGCCCCTCGATCAGCGACCCCACGCGCCCGGGTTGCAGGCGATGCCGGCCGTCGACCCGCTCCCCCAGCATCCACATGTCGCCGCTTGTCGCCGAGGTCAGTCCCAGCAGCAGCTTCATCGTCGTGGACTTGCCGGCCCCGTTCGGCCCCAGAAGCCCGTACACGCCGTGCGCCGGCACGTTCAGATCCAATCCGTCGACCGCGCGGAAGTCCCCGTAGCGTTTGACCAGACCGCGCGTCAGCACCGCCGCGTCCGACGGCCCGGCCGGACGATCCCCGCATCGCCGGGTATCGCATCGCGCATCATCCATCATCGTCCTCCTCGGTTTTGTCGTTCCGCCGCCGACCTCGACGGCCACGACCACAAGGAAACCACCGACGAGACGCCCCGCGGCCCCATGCGGGCGGACTGTCACCCAAGGAGTCCGGGTTTTGTCACCCATGGGTGACAACCCGCATGCGTCCGGAATCATCTCGCGATTGCGGGATGCCTATCGGGACCGGTCCCGCGCGGGACCGCGCAGACCGCCGGTACGATTGGACGCATCACCCCCGCGACGAAAGGACATTCCATGCAGAAGCCGATCATCACCGACGAGACGTTCCTCGCCGTCCCGTCCGAGCCCGCGACCGAGGCCGACGCGGACATCGCCCGCGACCTTCTGGACACGCTCGCCGCGCACGCCGACTCGTGCGTGGGGCTGGCCGCGAACATGATCGGCGAATCCAAACGCGTCATCGTCTTCCACGACGAGGGGACCGGACGAAACATGCCGATGTTCAATCCCGCGATCGTCGAACGCTCCGGCCGCTACGAGACCGAGGAGGGGTGCCTGTCCCTCAGGGGCGTACGGCCGACGGTCCGCTACGAGCGCATCACCGTGACCTACCGCACGCGCCGCTGGCGCGAGGTCACCGCCGCGTTCGAGGGCTTCACCGCCGAGATCATCCAGCACGAGATCGACCACTGCGACGGCGTCCTCATCTGAACGCCCCCGCGGCGCCGGGCGGTGCCGAATCCGGACCGCCGGAATTTCGTGCCGAATACGGGGAACCGATGCCCCGTCATAGACGGCGTGTATGACGGCGGGGTCACGGCGCATGCGGCCGCGCGCCATAATGATGTGGACACGGGCGGCGAGGGCCGCCCTCCCACGCGAACGGCGGAGCGATCCGCATGTCGAAAGGACGACGATATGGGCGACAAGCGAGTCAGGATCGGCGACAGCGAACTGGAGGTGTTCCCGCTGGCATTGGGCGGCAACACATTCGGCTGGACCAGCGACGAGACGACCAGCCGCAGGGTGCTCGACGAGTACGTCGACGCGGGCGGCAACTTCATCGACACGGCCGACGTGTACTCGGCGTGGGCGCCGGGCAACGCGGGCGGCGAGTCCGAGATCATCCTCGGCCGCTGGCTGGCCGTGCGCGCCAACCGCGACAAGGTGGTCGTCGCCACGAAGGTCAGCGAGCACCCGCAGTACAAGGGCCTCTCCCACGACAACGTGATCGCCGCCGTGGACGAGTCGCTGCTGCGACTCGGCGTCGACGAGATCGACCTCTACTACGCGCACTTCGACGACGAGACGACCCCGCTCGAGGAGACGGCCGCCGCGTTCGACGAACTCGTCAGGGCGGGCAAGATCCGCGCGGTCGGCCTGTCCAACTACACGGCCGATCGCATCGGGGAATGGTTCCGCATCGCCCGCGAACACGGCTACGCGCTGCCGGTCGCGTTGGAGCCGCACTACAACCTCGTGGCGCGCGGCAACTACGAGCGCACGCTCGCACCCGTCGCGGAGCGCGAGAACCTCGCCGTGTTCCCGTACTTCTCGCTGGCCGCCGGATTCCTCACCGGCAAGTACCGTTCCGCCGCCGACGCCGAGGGCAAGGCGCGGCAGGGCATGGTCGCCGACTACCTCAACGCCGACGGCTTCGCGCTGATCGACGCGTTGGACGAGGTCGCCAAGGCCCACGGCGCCGCGATCGCCACGGTCGCGCTGGCCTGGCTGCGCCACCGTCCTCAGGTCGCCGGTCCGATCGCCTCGGCGCGCACACCCGAACAGCTGCCGGCCCTGCTCGCCTCCGTGGACCTCGACCTCGCGTCCGACGAGATCGACGCGCTCGACAAGGCGTCCGAGCCGTTCGCGAAGTGACGGTTCCGGGCGAGGCCCATCGAACAATCCCTCGGACGGTCGAGTGGATTCGTCGAGTCTCCGGACTCCTCGAATTCTCTCGGCCGTTCCCTATATCGCCGACCTTCCCGTGGCCACGGCTCCACTCCTCCTACGACCCGGCAGCCGGGACGCATGGACTCCGGCGAAGACCCGTCGTTTCATAGGTAATCTACTTTCATATAAGACTTCGACGCTTTCATATGCAATCCACCTACATATGGATAATTCCGCCGATTCCTCAAGCGAATGGTATGCGGAAACGTCATGCGACGGATTCCGTTATTCCATCCGGGAACGAATCCCGCATGTGTTCGCATATGCCCGAACCGCCGTAGCGGACGGCCAGGAAGCCGGAAAAGGCTTTCCCACGCATGCGCGAACTTTTGCCGCGATGAAGAAACCTTCCCACTCGACGCTTCCCCACGGCGTTTAGACAGGCCCAACGATGAAAATCGCCGTTCCCGGCGGTACGACCGCACTGCGGCATTCGACAAGACCGCCACCCACTTCTTCTCGCAGCATCCTCCGGACGCGGGAGGCCTTCATGCGCACGGCCTACGCGCATCAGTCACGGACCATGCATCATCCATGCCACGAGAACCGCTCCTCGACCGAATCGGCCGGGAATCCGCCGAACGAGTCGCTTGCCGTCTCATATGTATGCATCTTTCATATGTTTATGGTTTACCGCATATTTCATATGAAAGTCACTTTCAGATGAAAAATACAAGCCAATCTTCTCTCTTCGGGAGAGCCTGATTTTAATTTAAATGAAACTTCACTTCATATGAAAAATACTCAATCGGCACCAGCATCACCGCGTGCCTCCGTCACGGTCTGGGCTGCGATGCCGGCCTCTAACGCAGTACGGTGTCCATCGCATCGGAGACAACGGACGTGAGCACGTCCGCCTTGTCGCAACTGTCGCCTCCGACGTCGCACAGACGCGACCATTCAAGCAGCGTCTCCAGGACGCAGCCGATGATGCAGGAGACGGACAGGCGCACGGAGAACTCCGCGACGCCATCGTCACCTGCGATCCCGGACGGAACGGACGGGGAGGGCGCGGATCCATCCGCGACACCGGGTTCCCCGAAGCCGACGACATCCTTCCCCTCCCATATGGCGGCGACGGCCGCCGTCCACCTGGGGACGCGTGCGTACAGCGCCGACAGCAACGCCTCGTTGGACCGCACGATCCGCAGCCTGAGCGCCAGTCCCTCAAGCTGCTCCGATTCGAGCGAACCGAGTACCTGCGGCGCTACACGGCGCACGAAGTCCCTCGGCGATGGG
Source organism: Bifidobacterium santillanense (assembly GCF_018555385.1). Taxonomy (GTDB): domain Bacteria; phylum Actinomycetota; class Actinomycetes; order Actinomycetales; family Bifidobacteriaceae; genus Bifidobacterium; species Bifidobacterium santillanense. The sequence goes on along the minus strand of NZ_JAFEJS010000001.1, from coordinate 213,304 downwards.
TCCATATGTCTCCCGATCTCCTGACGCAGATCGACGAACGGCTCGCCGTCGACCGAGAACCCGATGACGAGGTCCTCCTTGGTCGGGAAATACCGGAACACGGTGATCGCGGACATCCCCGCCTCGTCGGCGATGCGCTGCATGGTGACCTTGTCGTAGCCGCATTCGTCGAACAGGCGCAGCGCGGTGTCGCGGATGGTCCTGCGGGTGGCGATCTTCTTGCGCCGCTGCCAGCGGGTGCGCGCGACCGCCGCCTTGACCGACGTTCCCCGTTGATTGCCGTTCGCCATCACGCCTCCACCCGTTTCGTACCGTATCTCATATAGTACAAACATCACCTCTCAGGGACGAATCGGGATATTCCCCGATGGCGGCCTGCGGATTAAAGATGGAAGAATGGGATCGAGGGACGGAAGCCCCGATGCCGGCCGGGACTCGGATATGCCGAAACGGCGGCGGTGCGAACGGAGGAGACATGAGACTGATCGGCAATATCCTGTGGCTGGTGCTCGGCGGGCTTGCGCTCGCGGCCGGATGGGCGATCGTGGGACTGGCGCTGTGCGTCACGATCGTCGGCATCCCGCTGGGGTTGCAGGCGTTCAAGATGGCGGGACTGACGCTGACGCCGTTCGGCAGGACCGTGCGGTACGGCGGCGGAGCCGGCTCGCTGGTCGCCAACCTCGTGTGGGTGGTGCTGGCGGGCGCGTGGATGGCGATCGGCTACCTCATCGCGGGGATCGCCAACTGCGTCACCATCATCGGCATCCCGTTCGGCATCCAGTCGTTCAAGATGGCCAAGCTCGCGCTCTGGCCGTTCGGCGCGCGCATCTGCGACCTGTAGCGAAGCGGGCATCGAGACGCTGCATCCCAAGGACGGCATAGCCTCCATCGACGTCGCGGCGCTGGCGAGGGAGCCCCGCCGCGTCATCATGGGCCGTCCCGGGACGGTCACCGACTCGGGGATGCTCATCATCCTCCACGACACGGCATCCGGCGGATACCATGTATTCGAATCACTGATGTAGCGACGCCGCCGCGACCGTGGGCCGGCGGACAGGATACGAACGAAAGGGAGCAGACGACATGAACCCGCACGACACCGATCCCGAGCATCCGGAACGCCCCGCGCCGCTCACGCTGCCCGACGGCTCCCCCGCGATCGACGCATGGCCGCTGGACCGGTCGGTCATCCATCTGAATCACGGCTCGTTCGGCGCCGTGCCGAACCGTACGCGCGCCCTGCAGAATGCATACGAGGCCCGGGCCGACACGAACCCCGTCGGCTGGTTCCCGTACGTCGGCGAACGTATCGCGTCCATGCGCGCGCAGCTCGCCGGATTCCTGAACGTCCCGGCCGACCATGCGGCGTGGGTGCCGAACGCCTCGGCCGGAGCCAGCGTCGTCTACGCGAACGTCCACGTGCCGCGCGGCGGCGAGATCCTCGTCACCGACCACGGATACGGCGCGGTGCTCCAGGGCGCCGCCCGCATGGCCCGTCGCGACGGCGCGACATTGAGGACCGTCCACGTGCCGATCGACGCGGACGGGGACATGGTCGTCGACATCGTGACCTCCGCCATGACGGACCGCACCGCGTTCATCGTGGTCGACCAGATCACCTCCGCCACGGCGATGCTCCTCCCCGCGAAGCGCATCGCCGCCGAGGCGCACCGGCGCGGCATCCGCATCCTCGTCGACGGCGCGCATGCCCCGGGACAGCTCGACGACCCGATCGGCGGACTCGCATCCGACTGGTGGATGGGTAATTTCCACAAGTTCCCGTGCGCGCCGCGCGGCACCGCGCTGCTGGTGCTGCCGCCCGCAGGCGGCCGCGACGGACAGGACCTGTGGCCGCTCATCGACTCGTGGGGCTACGACCGTCCGTTCCCGGAACGCTTCGACGAACAGGGCACGCAGGACCTGTGCGGCCCGATCGCAGCGCCCGATGCATGGCGCGAGATCGACCGGCTGTGGGGATGGGATGCGGTCCGCCGGTACATGACGGCGCTCGCCGACTACGCCGAACGGCACGTGGCGCAGGCCGCGGGCGAGATCTCCGGCGAGGACTGCTCGTCCCCGGTCCGGATTCCCTCCCCCGCCATGCGTCTGGTGCGGCTGCCGCGGTTCGGACGCGAGCGCACGCCGCGCGAGTCGGCCGCGCTGTGCGCCGAATTCCGTTCGCGTATCCTCGACGAGCTCGGAGCCGAGGTAGCGGTCACCGAATTCGGCGGTGAACTCTACCTGCGTCTGACCGCGCACGCCTACGTCACCGTCGACGACGTGGACCGCTTCGCCGAATGCTGCGTGCCGCGGATCATCGACTGGCTGCGCGAATAGACGGACGTGGGTCGCGATGGCCTGACCGGTATGACGACGACGCATGACGCCATCCGCATCCGGCGCCGGCCTCCGTGACGTCTATGCGGCGTCGGCCCCGGTCGCGGCGCGGTGCGGACCGCCCGTATGCGCGCCGTGCGGGGATGCGGGCATGCTGCGGATCTTGGCGGTGAGGTACTCCGACTCGATTTTCCACACCGTCACGCTCCTGATCTGAGCGTCGGTGAACGCCACGTGCGGTATATGCGCCTGATGGGCCATCAGCAGCTCCAGTCCATGCCGGCATTCGTCGAGGTCGTCGACGATCGAGGCGACGCCGTTGCCGACGATGGATTTGAACGATTCGCCCCAGGCGCACGCCGTACGCCCCGCGACGACCTCGCAGTCCGTGCGCATCGAGAACGCGACCGGCAGACGGTTGCCGGCGGCGCGGACCGCGTCGAGCTTGCGGCCGCGCCGCGCCGAGTGCATCCACAGGACGAGACGGCCGTCGGCCCGATCGTATTCGTATCCGAAGTTGAGCGGCACGATGGTCAATCCCTCGGCGTCCGTGTACGCGACGTCGACGATGTCGCAGCCGGCGATGATCGAGGCGATCACGTCGGGGTCGGTGACCTCGCGGTCGGCGCGGCGCATCATGCGGCGGCCGCCGGCGACCGTGCGCTCGTCGTCGCGGCGTCGCGGACGGTGGGAGTCGCCCCGTCCCCGCTCCTCCGTCTCCTGCGCGTACTCCACGCTCATCCCCGACTCCTTTCACGGCTTTCACGATGTGAACCTCATGATACAGGGACTGAAAGAGCCGTCTTTCATGCTTGGAGTCACTGATGGCCGTTATTTTTCGGGGAGACATCAGTAAAATCAATCATGGTCGCAGATATCGGCGGCATGCGTTCCACTCCCCTGTTCGCGCCCATCGCCGACCATCGATGGCACCGGGTGCGGCGAAACGCCAATCCGACGAGGCCGTGTCATCCAAAGACGACACGGCGCATCCCCATATGCCGAGTCATGCCGGTCAGGAACGGTCCAGTACGGATCGGGAACCTGTACAGGCACGCAGCAGCAGCCATGCGCTTATCACGGCGACGGCGACGCCGACCGGAATCACATAACCGGCGAATCCCACCCCTCGCAATACCCATGTAGTCGGTATGACGGCGTACAGGAGCGGTGCGTCTTCGAACACGCCGGAGCTCACCGTAAGCCCGGCGACGATGAAGAAGGCGACGATGTTCCATGCGACAAGGGAACTGGCCCAAAGACGCAGCACGAAGCATACCAAAGCAAGAACGGCGGCGGCGAATACGAGCATCAGGACGGTCCTCGACGAAAGCGTCTCATTGACGACGAATCCGATGGCAAGCCCATACAGCACGGTCAGACAGACGTTGACCGCGACGCCGAGCAACAGCGATTTCACACTGAAGCGAAGCAGAAGTCGGTCATGGATACTGAAGGAACGGTACGAGCAGGGCACCCTCGCATGGGAGAAGACAAGACCGGTCGCGGCTATGGGAAGCGCCATCACCATCGCCGACTGCACCACCGCGCCGGTGTTCCCGTAACGCAAAAAGAACAGCGGAAGAAACAGGACGGCCATGAAGGCGAGCGTCGACCAGTGAATCAATGCCACGCGCTCAATGCGCAATAGGGACTTCATTTCCTTTCCGCTCCTTTGCAACGGAACCAGCTTAGCAGAACATAGGCGACAACGAGCATCGCAATCGGGACGACGACCATCATGGGGCCGATGGGCGGTCGGCTCACCATCTCCGCCGGCGACATCACGGTGCCGTTCAGATTCAATCCGACGGCCCGCAGGGCATTCGCGACGTAGGGATTCGCATGGTCTGGAAGATCGCCCGGCAGGATGATCCACAGATAGAGCAGGACGCCCGAGACGACCCCTGCGGTCCTGGGGTCGGCGGCGATCTCGATGATCGAGTAGAGCAGGGAGACCGAGAGGCTGTGCAGAACGACGAAACACAGAACGATGGACAGGTGCGGATGCATTTCGACGCCCGCCAGAACCATGATGGCATCGAAGCACAATACGCCAAACAGGTTCACGGAGGTCAGGATCAGAGCCCGGAATACGGCTCTGAGCGAGCATGGCGTCCATGCGAAATACACCTGGCGCGGCAGACCCCCGTAGTGCGCCTTCGCAACCCTGGCATCACACGCGAAGAGCAGCGAGAGACAGATCAGCGGCTGGGTGCCGGTGAAATAGACGCAATACCCTCCGGCTATCGGGGTTCCGTTCGCCGCGCCAGAAATCCACGAACCCAGCAGGAGGGACGCCACGGCGCCGAACACCGCGGCGAGGAAATACCATACGTTCCAGTAATAGGCGACCAACGCGCGAATGGGAGAAACGGCACTCAAGCCCCTACCTCCCCTGATACAGATCCGCGAGGTTCACCCCGGTCAGGTCCGTGACCTGCACGGCCCGGCCATGGCGAATCATGATGCATTCGTCCGGGACTCCCTGGATCTCATGGAGCAGATGTGTGGAGATCACGACGCAGTTCCCCTTGTCCCGATAGGCGCGAAGCGTTTCGGACAGGGACATCATGCCATCGGGATCCAGGCCGTTCTGCGGCTCGTCAAGGAACAGGAATCTCGGATGCGGCAGCAGGGCAAGGCAGAGCTCCAGGCGCTCCTTCATGCCCGTCGAGTAGTCCTTCGCCTTACGCCCATGCGCCGCGCGGTTGATGCCCACCTCATCCAACGCCGACTCCGGGTCCACGTCCAGTCCCCAGAACGCGGAGGCGACCTCGACGTTCCGTCTGCCGCTCAGGTAGGGAAAGTAGCTTGGATGGTCTATCGCCGCGGACATCTCGTTGATGTTCGTCCGGGTGTACGTGATGTTCCCGCTCACGGGTTTGATCCGCCCGAGCAACGTCTTCATCAACGTGGTTTTACCCGCGCCGTTCGCCCCGAGCAGACAGATGATCCTGCCCGTCCGTAACTGCAGGTTGATGTCACTGACGATCGGGACGCTCTTGTACCCGATCGAGAGGTTGGTCGTCGATATGGCTGGCATGGCTCACCTTTCCTGAAAATCTCCGCGCGTTGCAGCAATGTGCAACCAAAGGAAGCGCTACACCTCTAGAGTGTTCCCGTCAGCGTGAAATCTCCATCGACCGCCAGGATGAATATGTGACTCATCCTCAGGAATGAGTCCCCGTATCCGCTGACGGTGCAGGCGGAACATGCCGTACAAGCCCAACATCCCGCCGAGGAACGTGACACCGTCGACCGTGCACGAGACCCCAGCAGCTTGAATTTCGTATCGTGCATACGGCATAGGCCGCAACTTCGACCAGTGATCGACCGGCGGGACGGGACATGTCTGGCGACTACCGTCATGAGAAGGACAAGGAGCATCACATGAGCGATCAGGGTTTCACCTTCCACGACGACGTCACCAGCAGCCAGTCCGACGACCCGTTGATTCCGGCCCCCGACGAGACCGCCGCTCCGGTCGACTGGGACGATCCGGACCAGGTCCTGGGAATGGTCGCGTCGCTCAAGGACCAGTTCACGACCGAGCTGTCCGGACTGGCCGCGAACGTGGCCGACACCATGCTCGGCGGCGACGTCGAGGCGCTGCTGGCCGTGACCTGCGCGATGGCCGACGCGATGGGCGAACTGTACGCGACCGAGGCGGCCATCCTCAACGGATTGCTCGCCGCGCGCCACCCCGACTGGCTGCCCCAAGTCAACGGCCGGACCTCCATGAGTGAACTGCGCCGCGTCATGCCGGACATGGTCAGGGTCGAACGCGCGTTCGTGCAGCTTCTCAAGACTGGGGAACGACAGGTCGTGCATCTGCCCGACGCCGGACACGACGTGAGCATGACGCCCCGCAAGGACGGCACCGGCGTCGAATTCACCATCGACCAACAGGCCGACACCGACCTGTGATGTATGCGGATGCCGCTCTCCCGTCAACGGTGGCCGTTCGGGATCCGTCGCGCTCTTGACGTGGAAGCACGACCGCATACCTCTCACATTCCCTGAAGGTGCCGTGCGGCCCAGACGATGAGACGGACGCGGTTGGTCTGGCCGGTTTTCCTGAGGATGTTGCCGATGTGGGTTTTGACGGTGGATACGCTGATGCCGAGTCGTGCGGCGATCTGGTCGTTGGAGTCTCCCTGGACGATGCGGGCGAGGATGCCCCGTTCCCGATTGGTGAAATCGGGCAGTCCATCGTCCCTTCGGACCGATGTCTCACTGTCGTCCGCCGATGACGCCGATGACGATGACATCCGGGCGGAATCGGTGGCAACGAGCCGCTGGTTGAGACGGCCCATGATGGACGAGTCCATGACCGCATTACCCGTGGCGGCGGCGCGGATGGCGTCGAGGAGTTGCTCGGCGCTGCTGTTTTTGAGGAGGAACCCGCTGGCTCCGGCGTCGAACATGCCGATGGCATAGGCGTCGGTGTCGTATGAGGTCAGACCGATGATGCGCATTTCCGGAAGATCGCGGGCGATGACGCGCGTGGCCTGGATACCGTCGAGTCCGGGCATGCGCACGTCCATGAGCATCACATCCGGTTTGATCCGTCGGGCTGTACGTACCGCGTTTTCGCCGTCCGTGGCCGTGGCGATGACGGTCATGTCCAGCTGCGTATCGATGATGCGCGTGAGTCCGCTCAATATCAGCGGTTGGTTGTCGACCAGCATCACGCGGATGGTATGGATCGCGTTCGGACTCCTCATGTACCCTCCTTCTTCCCGGTATCCCCGGTATTCGGCATGGCGCCCGGCGTCGGGAATGATGGTTCCCGTTGCGGAAGCGGCCAGACGGCGTCGACCTGGAACAGGCCATCCTCCAAGGCGCTGCGAGCGTGACCGCCGTATTGTCCGCATCTCCAGATGATGCCGTCAAGCCCCCGTCCCCGCTTCCCGGCCGGCTTGCCGTCGGCGTCGCCGCCGGACGCGGAATCGGACACGCAGGGGTTCTCGCAATGCAGGTGGATGCCGTCGGCGGTGATGGTGATGGTCATGTCGACGCAACGGGGACGTGCGTAGCGCAACGCATTGGTCAGACATTCCTCGATCACCCGATACACGGCGTGGGACAAACCGGCAGGCAGGCGTGGTAGACCGTCGCGTTCGTCATGCAGGTCGACGGCCAGCCCGCGCCGCCGGTATCCATCGATGAGCCGATCGAGTTGGTCGAGCGTGGGCTCAGGCTGGCGATCGTCGCCAGCATCTCCGGCAAGCAAAGCCCTCAGGTCGACGACCGCTTCGCGCGAGGCTTGGGAGATGTCCGCGAACACCGTGCGTGATGCGGAATCGGCGGTGGTCGTTCTGCCGCTTTCGGCTTGAACGGTGATGCCGGTGAGCGTGTGGGCGAGGATGTCGTGCATCTCGCGGTTGATGCGCATGCGTTCCTCCAGCACGGCGATCCGGACGCGCATGTCACCATCGCGTTCGACCATGATCCGACGGTCTTCCTCCGCCTCAAGCCTCATGTCCTTGGCGCGGTCGAGCCGGCCCGCCTGCCATGACGCCAGCATCAGACTGCCGGCGAGCAATCCGGCCACGGGCATCGTCCAATCCGAGGATCGAACGATCGCCAGATGCAGGCCGAACGCAACGACGGGTAGCGGACACGACGCCAGGCCGATCAGGCGGCAATGTCTCATATGGCTTGCCCCGCACGGGAACGCGGCGGCTACGGCCATGAGCTGGCCAATCAACGTGAACGAGCCATAGATGGTCGTATACGCAGCGGGAACGACGGCCGCCAATACGGCGAATACGATGGGCCGCCGCCGCGCGAACACGATGGAGGCGACGGCCGCGCCCGCCCATACCCAATCACCCATGCCCGCCGCACCGAACAGCATGCACAGCAGCACGCCGAACAGGGCAGTCGCATCCTCCGCACGAACCTTCATACCGGCGACGTTACCCGTGTCGGCCGGCCGATGCCATGATTCGCAATGATGGTTTCCGCTCTTCATCCCACGGAATCTCATACCCAAGTACCATGCAGCTCGTACCGCGGTGCCATTCCGGTGAAACGTGGTTCGCCCGGACGATACCCGCGCGATTCCATCCCTAATAGGTTGGTTGCGTGAACGGGCGATTCGATGCGTCGGCGATCGAATCCCCCTCGGAATACAGGAAGGGACTGGCATGACAGGCACATCAGGAACAAACGACGGAGCGGGTGCGTGCCCGACGGCCGTCGAGGCGGTCGACGTGCGTAAGACGTACGGCTCGGGCTCGGCCGAGACGATTGCGGTGGCGGGCATCACGGCCCGGTTCGAGCAAGGCAGGTTCACGGCAATCGTGGGGCCGTCCGGTTCGGGCAAGACCACATTGCTGCATCTGCTCGCCGGATTGGATACGCCGACCTCCGGCCGTGTGGTCATCGGCGGCGTGGATATTTCGACGTTGTCGGATGACGCGTTGTCCGATCTGCGGCGTGATCGGATCGGGTTCATCTTCCAGGATTTCAACCTGCTGCCGTATCTGACGGCGGAGCAGAATATCGAGCTGCCGTTCACATTGTGCGGCAGGCGGCCCGACCGGCAGACCATACGCGGGGTCGCGCGCGAGCTGGGCATCGAGAACCGGCTCGACCACAAGCCTCGGGAAATGAGCGGCGGGCAACGGCAGCGCGTGGCGGTCACCCGTGCGTTGGCTGGGAATCCCGCGGTGGTGTTCGCGGACGAGCCGACCGGGTCGCTGGATGTGAGGTCATCACGCCAGCTGCTGGCGATATTGCGGGATATGGCGTCGCGGCGCGGGCAGACGATCGTGATGGTCACGCATGATCCGAACGCCGCCGCCTACGCGGATCGTGCCCTCGTGGTGCGTGACGGTTCGATCGCGGCTGACATCGCGCATCCGACGGCCGCCGACGTGGTGGACGCGCTCGAAGAGGACGCCGGTCCCTCCCTTTCGTCTGCGGGAGGTGTCGCCGCAGGCGACGGAGGGTGGTCGGTGCCGGGTTCCGACCGCAAGGAGGGTGCGCGATGATCCGGGTGGCGTGGGCGCAGATCACACATTCCCCGTCCCGTCTGCTCGCCGTGCTGCTGGCGGTGGTTCTGTCGGCGGCGATGCTGACGGGCACGGTCGTGTTCCAGGGCACCTCCACCGCGAGCATGGCCGCCGTCACGGCCGCACCGTTGAAGCCCGTGGACATCATCATCGACCCCGGCGACGCCGACGCGAAGACATTGCGACCCTCATGGGCCGGGGACGTGCTCGCCAAGGCGGCCATCGGCGACAAGGTGAAGGCGACGGCCCCGTATTACGCGGCCACGGTCACCGCGTACGGCGCGGATGCGCGCGGCACGGCGAACGTGTACTCCATCTCCCGCGACCCGTCCCTGCGCTGGTTCGGATTGGAGTCCGGAGACTGGCCGAAGACCGCCGACCAGATCGTCATCTCGCATGACACGGCGGACAGGCTCGGCATGGGCGTCGGAGATAGAGTCACGTTGAAATCGTCCGACGGAACGAAACATGTGGTGACGGTCAGCGGCATTAATGATGTGCGGTTCAAGCCGATGACCGGCACCGATTACGCAATCTACGCCGACCCGTCGTACTTCGGTGACGCGACGCCGGGTGAATTGTTCGTCAAACTCGACGACCCCTCCGACATAGATTCGATTACCAAGCGTCTCGCGGCGGCGGCCAAGGCCGATGGCGTCACGGCGGTCACGGGCACGGAGATGATCCGGCAGGCGTCGGCGATGATGGCCGGCGGCAGCACGCAGCTGACCGTGATCATGGCGGTGTTCGCGGTCATCGCCCTGTGTGCCGCGATGATGGTGATTTCCAGCACTTATCGGACGCTGATCGCGCAGCGTACGCGGGATATCGCCATGCTGCGTCTGATCGGAGCCAGACGCGCGAACATTCGTTCGCTCGTGCTGTCCGAAGCGCTGATCACCTCCATAGCCGGAACAATCATCGGAGCCCTGATCGGTGTAGGCGGCGGATACGCGGCCATGGTGGCGATGGGTCAGGCGTTCGGTGGATTCGCCGCCAACTCGATGTTGCTGGCTGGAACGTTGCTGCTGACGGTTCTGGCCACGGTATTGACCGCATGGACGACAGTGCGCCACGCCACACGCATCCCACCTATCCAGGCATTGGACGGAGCGGCGCAGTCCGACGACGGCAACAACGACGCGAAGACGAGTGGCAAGACACATAACGGCGGTGTTTCGTGCATCGTGTTCGGCGCAGTGTGCGCGATCGCCGGAGTCGCGTTGCTGTGGGTCGGAGCGGCCGGCTTCCACATGCCCGTTGCATTGGCCGGCGGTCTTGCTTTGGCGCTTGGCCTCGTGCTTGCATTGCCCGGACTCGTCGCGATGCTCATGCCCGTCATCGGTGTGGGCTTGTCCGTATGCGGATTGGCGGGCAAACTGGCTGCGGCAAGCCTCTCGGCGAACGCGCGGCGTGCGGGCAGCACCGTCACCGCGGTCGCATTCGGCATCAGCCTGATCGCCGCGCTCTCCTCGGCCGCGGCCACCGGCACCGCCACCATCAACGCCGACCTCGACCGCCGATATCCGGTCAGCGCCGCCCTCTACACGCCGGACAACGGCACGCTCTCCGACAAGGTCCTGCAGCAGGCCAATGAAATCACCGACGCACGAGGCTCCTACCCGGTACGCACCATCGCCATCGACCATGCGCCGGACGGGGCCAAGGCCACGCCCCGGATACTCGACGTCATCCCCGACAAGGCCGCCGCCATCTTCGCCGAAGATGACCAGTGGCGCGCCGGCGAGGAGAACGGCATGCCGGTCGCGCTCGTCCACCCGCGCTACATGAGCACCATCGGCATCAAGGAAGGCGACATGCTCACGCTCACCGTCGCGGGCGTTCCCGTCACGGTCAGGGTGCACGCCTCGCAGCTCACCGAATCACCGAAACTCGCAGTCATCATCACCGACGGCCAACTCGACGCGCTGCCGCACACTGACGCCATCGAACCGGCATTGAAGACCAGCATGATCTGGTTCAAGGCCAAGCCCGGCATCGACCATGCCAAGCTCGCCAGTCAGGTCAACCGGCTGGCCGTGTCTGATCCGAACGCCACGGTCGGCGGAGGCATCGCCGAAAGCAACGACATCCTCAACGTGCTGAACATGCTGCTCATGCTCTCCTACGCGATGCTCGCCATCACTATCATCATCAGCTTGACCGGGCTGGTCAACCAGCTCGCGCTGTCCGTCATCGAACGCACCAGCGAGATCAGCATGCTGCGCGCCCTCGGCACCAGACGCGGCGTCATCCACGCGGAAATCGCCATCGAAGCGTTGACCCTGACCGTCATCGGCACCATCATCGGGCTGCTCGTCGGCCTGCCGCTCGGTGTCGCCGGTGTCAAAGCCCAGATTGGTGGCATGACCAGCCAATTCACCACGCAGCTGCCGTGGACGCAGATCGGCGTGTTCGTCCTCGTCGTTCTCGTCGCGGGACTGCTCGCCTCGGCCGTACCTGCGCGCAACGCCACCCGCATCCAACCCACGCAGGGACTCACCAGCTGAGTGACGGTTTTATTCAGAATTCAGACGACACGGTGTTCATATAACGTATCGGAGAATACTATCATCACCATGTCGTCTAAATAAAGCCGATTATCGCGCTGCGTCGCATCGTCCCCGGGGATGAGCCGACTCCCTTCCTCCCCGCATATCCCGGGGAATCTCAATCCGACGGCCGATGATCGCGCGCGGCGGATGCTCCTATCGTGGATGGCGTTCCGAAGGAGAAGGAAAGAGGATTCATGGGGTTTCTGGCGAATTTCTCGGCGCCGTTCCTGCTGGCCGTCGCCATGTGGCCGGTCGTGTCGTTCATGCTTACGGTGCCGGTGCTGGCGATGCTCTATCATCGCGATAACCGCATCGGCTTCACGGCCGCGCTGTCCGCGTACGGCACGGTGCTGTATGCGCTCGGACTGCTGTGCTTCACGCTGTATCCGATGCCGTCCGATCCGGCCGCATACTGCGCGACCCACCATCTCTTCCCGCAGTTGAACCCGTTCCAGTTCATCGGCGACATCCGCGCGGACGGCCTGACCGCGATTATGCAGATCGCGATGAACGTGGTGTTCTTCCTGCCGCTCGGCTTCATCGCCAGGCGCGTGTTCCGGTGGCCGTTCGCCGCGACGTTCATCGCCGGATTCCTCGCCTCGCTCATGGTGGAGACGCTGCAGTTGACCGGACTGCTCGGCCTGTTCCCTTGCTCGTACCGTCTGTTCGACGTGGACGACCTCGTCTGGAACACGGCCGGAGCCATCGCCGGCTACGGCTGCGCGATGCTGCTCGACCGCGTCCTGCCGGTGCGCGAGGCGGACACCACGACCGTCACGGATCCGGGGTTCGTGCGCCGGCTCGTCGCTTTTCTCATCGACTTCGGGCTCGCCACCGTGTGCGCGCTGCCCCTGACCGTCGCGGGCGACGCGCTGGTCGCGCTCGTCTCGGGCCGCGGACTCGGCGTGATAACGGGCCCGGACGGCGGCGATCCGCTCGATATGTCCTCCATCATGACGTTGCTCATGCTCGCGGTCTTCGAGATCGCCGTCCCGTGGATGCGGCGGGGCCGTACGCTCGGTGGTGGCTACACGCATATGACCTGCGAGACACGCCCGCGCGAAGGCGTGCGCCGCATCGCGTTCTACGCCGCGCGGTTCGCCGTGATCTGCTGCGTCCGCTTCCCCAGCTACATCCCGCATGCGGGTCTGATCCTGTTCGCGACGCTCGTCTTCTGGATGATCAGGAAGAGGATGCCCTACGACCTCATCTGATATCCGCGTCGGCCGCACCCGACACGTCTATAGTGGGCAACGGCGCGGTGGACGGCGACGTGCATCGGGCGAACATGCGAACGACGCGGACGAAAGGACGAACCATCATGGCGGATGCGAACGACGAGAGGAACGACAAGGTGGCGCAACCGGGCGCGACGGCAAACCTGGCGAAGTCCGATGCGGCGAAGCTGCCCGAACCGTATGAGAAGACCACACGCCACACCATCGAGATCGACGGACGCGCGTTCGACTACGCGGCCACCGTCGGCACGATCCTCATCGACACCCCCAAGGTGAAGCCCGCGGCGAGCGTCTTCTTCACCGCTTTCGAGCTGCTCGACGCCGACGGGAAGTCCGACCCCACCCGTCCGGTCATCTACGTGTTCAACGGCGGCCCCGGCTCGTCCACCACGTTCCTGCTCATGGGCTCGATCGCGCCGAAGCGCATCGACGTGCCGAACGCCGCGCCCGTGCCCGCCGCACCCTATCATCTGGAGGACAACCCGCACACGCTGCTGCCCGTCTCCGACCTGGTGTTCATCGACGCGCCCGGCGCGGGATTCTCCGAAATCCTCGACGCCGCCAAACCGGAACTGTGGTCGGTCGACGGCGACGTCGCCGGATTCAGCGCGTTCATCCGCGCCTACTCGAGCCGATACCGCCGCTGGAACTCCCCCAAGTACGTGCTCGGCGAATCGTACGGCACCACGCGCGGCGCCGCGCTCGCCTACCGGCTCCAGCAGGACGGCGTCGCCCTGAACGGTCTCACGCTCATCTCGAACATCCTCGACTACGCCTACACGCTCGACACGTCCGACCAGTTCTACGTCGGCTATTTCCCGACCTACGCCTCGGTCGCCCAGTACCACGGCCGCGCCGGCAAGGGCGTGGACCCGGCCGAGCATCTCCAGACGGCGCGCGCGTTCGCCAACGGCCCGCTGCGCCTCGCGCTGGCCGCCGGCGCGTCCCTGCCCGACGACGTCAGACGCCGCGTGGCCGAACGCTACGCCGAATTGACCGGACTGGACGCGAAGTACGTCTATGACTCGGACCTGCGCGTCGTCGACATGCGCTTTCGCAAGGAGCTGCTGCGCGACGAGGAGAAGATCGTCGGACGCTACGACGGCCGCGTCGCCGGATACGACCTCGACCGGATGAACGACGAGGAGACGTTCGTCGTCGACGACGCCTACCTCGACCCCGCGTATTCGAGCCTCGCCAACGCGTATCTCAGGGACGAACTCGGGTGGGACCGCCCCCCGGAGCGTCGCGGGTTCGCCGACTTCGACTGGGACGCGACCGAACCCGGCAAGGGCTGGACCTGGTGGCACAGGCAGCCGGAGATGACCAAGTCCTCCTGGGGTCGGAACATCCCGTTCCCGAACGTCGTGCCGGACCTCGCCGCCGCGATCGCCCACCAGCCGACGCTGAAGGTGCTCATCGGCAACGGCGTGTACGATTTGTGCACCCCGTTCGGTCAGACCGAATACGACATCGACCATCTGGGGCTGCCGAAGCCGTTGCGCGGCAACGTTGCATTCGCGTACTACCCGGCCGGACACATGCTGTACTCGTCCGAGCCGAGTCTGGCGAAGTTCTCCGATGACCTCAAGCGCTTCTACGCTTCGGACGTTGCGGGCCTGCGCGGCATCGACGAACGCCCCGCCGCGACCGCGCCGGACATCCGCCTGTAGGACCCGCATGACGGGAAAGGAGACGACGATGATCGACGGATTCAGGAAGTTCATCTCCCGCGGCAACATGATCGACATGGCCGTGGGCGTGGTCATGGGCGGCGCGGTCACCGCGGTGGTGAACGCGATCGTCGACGACGTCATCAACCCGATGATCGCGATGGTCTTCGGCAAGCCGGACATGAGCGGGCTGCTCGCGTTCACGTTCAACGGCGCCACCATCTCGTTCGGCGCCGTGCTGGGCGCGCTGCTCAACTTCCTCGTCATCGCCGTCGCCGTCTACTTCTGCATCCTCGTGCCGATCAACAAGTTCCGCGACATGTCCGAGGCGCTGCTCGTCAAAGCGAAACTCAAGCAGGAGGAGGACGAGCGGACGCGGAAGGAGCAGGCCGAGCCGACGCCCGAGGAGATGACCGTGCGGCTGCTGACCGAGATCCGCGACCGGCTCGCGGCGGGCGACCTATCGACCGCGACACCGACGACATTGGAGACGGACCTCCCGCCCGGAGGCGAATCCCGGGCGGGAGGTCCGGACCGATTGAGCATTGTCCGGGACCGATTCCCGGAATCGGGGGAACGCCGATAATCCCGTCCATCACGCGGGACGGGATGCGGGACGGACGAAGACGCCGGTAAGGAGCCGCACATGTGCAGGAGATTCGCGCTCGATCTGGATTGGGACGCGGCCGCCCGGTGGCTGGACGTTCCCGATGCCGGCGTGCGCCGCGACCGCCTGCCGCGCCCCTCGTACAACATCGCGCCCATGCAGTCCATCGCGCTCGTGGCGAAGGATACCGCCGGCGGCCGCCACCTGACCGGCGCGCGGTGGTCGCTCGTGCCGCGATGGAGCCCGAGCGACGCGCTCGGATACCCGACGTACAACGCGCGCGTGGAGTCGGCGCGATACAAGCCGACGTTCGCCGACTCGGTCCGCTCCATGCGCGCACTCATCCCCGCGACCGGCTACTACGAGTGGAAGGGCAGGAATCCGTTCTACTTCCACTCCCCCGACGGCGCACCGCTGGCGATGGCGGGCCTGTATTCATGGTGGCGTCCGGACGGGTCCCGTCCGTGGCTGCTGACCGCGACGATCATCACCTGTCCCGCGGTGGATGGCCCGGCGAGCGTCCACGACCGCATGCCGCTGCTCGTTCCGCCGGACATGGCCGGCGCATGGTTGGATTCCCGAATCGACGGCGGCGATCTGCTCGCCCCCATGCGCGAACACGGGACGGCATTGTCCCGCATGCTGCGGTTCCACGAGGTCGCACCGCTCCCCTCGCCGTTGTCGACGTCGACGGGTTCCGACGGACCGGGGCTCATCCGTCCGTACCGGCGCGAGGAGCCGATGCGACTGTTCTGATCCGGCTGCGTGCCGTCGACGGTCGTCGGCACGACGGCAGCCGTATCCGCCCGCCCGATGGACTTCCGGCCTTCCCGTCCGGGCCGCGGCGTCATATCATGTTAGCGACCGGAACCGATGGAACAAAGGGGAACGATATGACCAAGGCCTTGATCGTGGTGGATGTGCAGCCGACGTTCTGCGAGGGCGGCGAACTCGGCATCGACGGCGGCAACGCGGTAGCCGAACGCATCGCGGAATATGTGGGGGCGCACCGCGACGAGTACGCGTACATCGCCACCACGCAGGACTGGCACATCGAACCGGGCGCGCACTGGTCGACGACGCCCGACTTCGTGGATACATGGCCTGTGCACGGCAAGGCCGGTACGCCGAACGCGGAGCTGCACCCGGCGATCCGGGCGCTCGATATCGCGCACCACTTCAAGAAGGGCCAGTATTCCGCCGCCTACTCCGGGTTCGAGGGCATCGAGGACAACACCGATGCGATCCAAAGCCGGGCGGAGGTGGATGCGGCGCTCGGGGCGGGCAGGACGCTCGCCAACGCGTTGAAGGCCGCCGGCGTGGACGAGGTGGACGTGGTCGGCATCGCCGAATCGCACTGCGTCAAGGAGACCGCGCTCGACGCGCGAAGGCTCGGCTATCCGGTCACCGTGTTCGAGGATCTGACCGTGCCGGTCAGCGAGGAGCTGGGCGTCGCGGCGCGCCGGGAGATGGCAGACGCCGGCGTCGCGCTCACGGAATCGCGATGAACGGACAACGAACGCACGGCACACGGTCAAGGGGCGTCTCGATCGCCATCGGCGCCACGGCCTCGGTGTGTCTCGTCGCGCTCGCCTCCGTCGCCGTGTTCATGTGGGCCCGCTCCGGAGCTGTCAGGCAATCCGTATCGAAACCGGCCGACTACTGCACGGTGACGACCTCGGACGGCAACTATCCGCTGAGTCTCACGCAGACGCGCAACGCGTCGTTCATCGCCGCCGTCGCCGTCCAACGGGGACTGCCCGACCATGCGGCCACGGTGGCGATCGCGACGGCGATGCAGGAGTCGAAACTCGTCAACCTCGACCACGGCGACCTCGATTCGGTGGGCCTGTTCCAGCAGCGTCCGAGCCAGGGTTGGGGCACGGTCGAACAGCTCATGGACGAGTCGTACGCGACGAACGCCTTCTACGACGGGTTGGTGAAGGTCGCCGACTGGCAGACGATTCCGGTCGAGGACGCCGCGCAGGCCGTGCAGCGCTCCGGATACCCCGACCTGTACACGCAGTGGGACGGCATGGCCCGGGCGTGGGCGTCCGCGCTGACCGGCGAGGTCGCGGCCGGAGTCACCTGTTCGATCCACACGAAAACCTCCCCCGATGCCGATGGGCTGGTCACGGCGTTCCGCGGGCAGTTCCCCTCGGTCGAGATCGTGCGTTCGCTCGGGTTGGGCGACGGCTCCGATACGGAATCGGGGTCGGACGCTGGTTCGACGTCCACATCCGATGCGGGATCGTCGGACTCCTCAAGCACCTCGTCCGGCTCATCCGGCGCGACGGGTGACGGGCAATCCTCGACGGTCACTATGACGCTGACGTTCACGTTGCCCGCGGGGCTGTCCGAATCGGACATGAAACGCCAGGGCTGGCAGGCCGCGACGTGGCTGGTCGCGCACGCCCACGAGTATGGCGTGCGGTCGGTGCATGCGTGCGGCATGGATTGGTCACGCTCCGCCGGCCGGTGGTCCGGCACCGAGGCCGCGGAGCAATCGCTCACCGTGACACTGCGGTAAGGAGCCGCCGTCGATCCACCGGCCGTCGTCATGCGGCGCGCCTCGCCCCCCCGGTCATGCCGGCGGTCAGCGCCGCAATCCGCGCAGCAGGACGATCTCCTCGCGGTGCGTGGTCTCGGTGAGTTCCTTGGTCTCGAGGATCATCGGCAGCTTGGCCATGCGCGGGTCGTTGACGAGACGCTTGAAGAACGGCAGCCCCAGCTTCCCCTCGCCGATGTTGGCGTGACGGTCCTTGTGCGAGGCGAGCCCGAACATCGAGTCGTTCGCATGGATGGCCCTGACCCGGTCGAAGCCGATGACCTCGTCGAGCGAACGCATCACTCCGTCGTAGTCGCCGATGAGGTCGTAGCCGGCGTCGAACACGTGGCAGGTGTCGAACGTGACGCCGATGCGGTCGCGGAATGCGGCGTCGACGCCGTCGATGATCGAGCGCAGCTCCTCGAAGGTGCGTCCGCACTCGGTGCCCTTGCCGGCCATCGTCTCCAGCAGGATCATGACGCCGCCGTCGCCGGATGCGTCGGACGTGCCGGACGCGGCGACACGGGCGTCGGCGTTCCCGGACAACGCTTCGAACACGTGGCTCAACCCGTCGGCGATGAGCCGGCAGCCGGTTTCGACGCCCTGTCCCACGTGCGCGCCGGGATGGATGTTGAGATACGTCTCCTGACCGCCCGCGCGGATGGCGCCGAGCAGCGTGAGATCCTCGACGAGCGCGTCGATCGCGAATGCGCGTTTGGCCGGGTCCTTGCCGGCGAGGTTGTACACGTACGGCGCGTGGACGACCAGCGGACCGTACCCCTCGGCCTTGATCGTGCGGCCGAACTCCACGGCGCCCGCCGGATCGAGCGACTTGGAGCGTTTGCCGTACGGCGAGCGCGGGAAGAACGCGAACGCGGTCCCGCCCTCCTCGTGGGAGCGTCTGATGAGCGCCTTCCATCCGCCCGCGGTGGACAGGTGCGAGCCGATGAGGAGCGGCGGACGGGCGTCGTCGGCCGACTGGTCGGTGGTCTGCGGTGTTGTCGTCGAATCTTCCTTCACAGGACACAAGCATAGGCGTTCCCGACGATGGCACGGGAGTCCTGCATCGGCCAATCCGATTCGTCCATCGATAAGCGTTCCACCGCGACCGCAACGGCGATTCGCGCGACGCTTCGCCTGCTGCGACTGCTAAACTGGATTCATTCCGCATCCCGCCGCCGACGGCGGGTCTCAACCACAATCAGTCAAGGACGTACTTCATGTATCAGGTTCTGGTCTCCTTCGCATACGACTAGTCGCGTCGGCGCAGTTCAGCCGTCCGACTACCACGGGTCGCGATCCGCAGTACGCGGTCGCGATGTCTTCTTATGCGAAATTCCGGAACGAAACCCATGATCCGCACGGGAACCTCCCCATCGCCGAACTGGCATCCCATCGCTCGGCACTGCGTCGATGCGCGGTGGCGATACGCCTTCGTGCGAACGGAATCATGGGCCGATCATGAAACGAGCCTTTGCCATGCACGCCAACGACCATCCATCATCCGAACGATCCGCCACCTCGCCGGACCTCGACCTTTGCCCCACGCCAAACGTCGTCGCCACGGATACGCCCGCCACGGCCGATGCCGTCCCATCCTCCGCGGGCCGACGGCCGCATTCGTTGTGGCGGCTCCCCGCCTACCGCAACTGGTTCGCCGCCGACACCACCGACGTGTTCGCGGTGAGCCTGCGCACGTTCGCCATCCCGCTGATCGGGCTCGCGATATCCGGTTCGCCGTTCGTCGCCGGACTGCTCGTCACCGTCGAATCGACGATCGGACTCGCGCTCATGTCCGTCGGCGGAGCCATCACCGACCGGCATGATCGTCGTCGTCTGATGATTCTGCTCGGGCTGATCGGCGGGGCGCTGTCGGCCGTGACGACCTTCCTGCTTGCGACCGGGACGATGGGCACGGGCCTGTTCGCGGCAATCGTCGTGCTGTTCGCCGTCATGAACGGACTGCTCGGACCATCCAACGACGCGATGCTGAAATCATTGGTGCCGATGGACCGGTTCGCCAAGGCGCAGGCCATCCGCGAGGCGCGCGAATCCTGCGTGGAACTGTCCGGTGGGGCCATCGGCGGTCTGCTCTACCGCATCGTCGGATGGTTCCCGTTCCTCGTGTCCGCCGTGCTGTATCTGGTCGCCGCCGTCATGGCGGTGAGACTGCCCCGGCACACGGCGGATGATACGGTGGGCACGGGTGCCGCGCCTCGTATCTCGGTCGCCGGCGCACTGGCCACGGCGGGGACTCGCGGCTCGGATGACGCCGATGCGACTACGACCGCAGCCAATCCGACTGCCGGCGCACAGGGGAACGGCCGTGCCCCGGGACGCGGATCCGATCGTGTCTCGTCGTTCCTCGCGCAGTTCGTCGAGGGATGGCGGTGGACGCTGACGCGCGGCACCATCCTCGCGGCGATAGCGCAGGGCGCGGTCGTGAACGTCGCCTGCTACGGGAGCATCGTCGGCGTGCAGATCATGCTGGCCGAACGCGGCACCGACGCGGCTCTCATCGGTCTGGTCGGCACCGCGACGGGCGTCTCGGCGCTGATCGGTTCGCTCGCCGCCGGATGGCTGGTCGACCATATTCCGACCGGACGGCTCATCATCCTCACGTTCGCGGTGCTCACGGCGGCGATGATTCCGCTGCTGTTCACCGACTCGTACGGGATGGTCGTCGCCTGCATGGCCGCCACGTCGCTGCTGTTCCCCGCGCTGAACGCGGGCGAGCTTGGATTCATCTTCGGCCGTACGCCCGACGACATGCAGGGCCGCGTCTCGACGGTGTTCGAGACGACGATCGGAGTGCCCGGCGCGCTCACGCCGGCATTGGTCGGATGGCTGCTCCAGACGTCGGGACTGGGGTTCCGTGCGGTCATGGTGCTGGTCGTCGGATGCGCGGCCGTCGGGCTTCTCCTCGCCTGCGTCACCCCAACCCGTCGCATCCCGCGCCCCGAACATTGGGAACTGACGGAACTGTGAATCCGCAGGCGCTGGCTCCCCTCGCTGAGGGGAGCCAGCGCACAGCTCGCATCCCACCATGCCGTCCTTCGATGACGGGACCGGCCGCCCCGCACACCCAAGCCTATGATGGGCCGCATGAGCATCCGCATCGTCCCCATCGAGCCGAAGTACTTCGAGGAGAAGGCCAAGGTGCAGTCCCGCACCTGGCGCGAACTCAACCAAGACCATATCCCGCAGGAGATCGTCGACGCGATCACACCCGAGTTCGCGCTCAAAATCACCCGATCCGCCTACGAGCGCCAACAACGAGACGGCGGACAGGCGACGCTGATCGCGCTCGACGGCGATCATGTCATCGGGTTCGCCGAACTGCTGGGCACACCGCGTCCGCCGATCGACCGATTGGATGCAGCCGAACTCGCCTCGCTGTATGTGCTGGAATCATGCCATCGGCGGGGCGTCGGGCGTGCGCTGGTCGAGGCCGGCATGAAGGCCGTCGGCAACGACCGGCTCGCCCTGTGGGTCATGGCGTTCAACGACAACGCCCGAGGCTTCTACCGCCACATCGGCTTCCACGAGACCGGCCGTACCCAGACCGAGGATTTGGGCCCCGAACTTGAAATGGCCAATTATTAAGGGCTTCCACTATTTGCGGTGAAGGACGCATGTCCTGTCCGTCGCGTGTTCCCATGCCCCTGTTTACTCGAACCGGTCGGTCCTACATACAAGAGTCGCGGATCCACACCACCGTACGCGCGGACACCCCCGGTTTCTCCGAGCAAGGGCGCATGTGCACCCGCAGGAACCGGACAATCCCGCTCTCGCACAGGCAGTCCGACCGACCCCCCCGCCACAGCCAACGAAAGATCATCATTCCGGAGTTCGCCAGGACCGAAGTTCGCATTGCCGATTGGCATGGGGTTGTCCACCACGTACTCAGCGGCGGACAACCCCATGTGCCATCCGGTAAATCCGAGAAGCGCGATCGAAAACGACCCGGACTCGTCAGCTGATCCAGTGCCGCACGTACGCGACGACACCCAGAAACGCACCTACGCCTGCACCAAGGAAGACGGCTCCCCATTTCAGCCAGTCCGCGAACCGGCTGGCCGGGGACTGCGCAAGGTCCTCGCCCACCGGATCCGTAGCCGAGTCCATCTCCTGATTCATGGTGGCCTTTCTTCTATCGAGGCGTATTCGAGTAACCCGAACCAGCAGGACTGCTACGACAAGCGGGACGACCACCCATTGAGCGGATTGGATCGCACTGCACACACATGCCAGCACAAGTATCAATACGTATGTCAGAAGCTCCCACCACTTCAAGGGCAAACGCCGAAATCCGGCCGGGGACTTCGCGCAGTCTTCGATCACCGGATTCGTTCCGGTCGGGTCCTTCTCCTGACTGGGCTTTTTCATGGCGAGATTCCTCCCGATTCATCACTTGCGACGGCCACGCCAGCCGGTCGCCGCGGCGACGCCGAACACGAACTGCACGGCGAAGCAACCCGTGAGGAAGAGCGGGACGACCGGCTGGTACGTGTGGTAGAAATCGACCATGTCGGGCTGCGCGTACGGCATCGCGATGACGTACGCCGCATACGCGAACAAAGCGACCGCCGCCGACCCGATCAGCAGCGCGACGACCGCCGCGCGCGGATGACAGCGCTCCCCGTCGGTCCGATTCAGGGTGCGGAATGCAACCGCGACACATACGGAGAGCACGGCGTAGCACAGCAGCCCGTACGTGGGCAGCATGTCGATGATGGCGAACGTCGATTCCATAGTGGTTCCTTTCCCGATTCGTCCCGGACCGTCCACCCGGTTCCCGATCGTCCTCGATCGCGGCCCGCGGCGCATCCGGTTCCTGATTTGATTATCGGACCTGACCCGTGATGAAGGCAACCTCACGTCAAGCAATCACATGACATGCCGACTATGGTTGACATCGTCCGGGCATCGCGGACCGCGCCGAACAAGGTGCGGGGCATTTCGGAATGTCGAATCGGAAGCCACGACGCATCCGAGGCTACAGTGGACGGCATGGGACATGATGGGACGACGGATACCGAGGAGACGGGGACCATCAGCATAGGCGTGCTGGACAACGATCCGTTCGCCTTGGATGCGATGTGCGCGATGATCGCGGCCGTATCCCGCGGGTTCCGCATCGTGTGGGGCACGGGGTCGCCCGCCGTGGCGATCGAGCACTGCCACAACGTGAATACGCGGCCCGACGTGCTCGTGCTGGATATGGCGCTGGGCAGCGTCACGGGCGCGGACGTGTGCCGGCGCATCCGTCGCCGGACCGGTGGTGTGGGCATCGTGTGCGTCACCTCGTATTCGGTGGACGTCTACCGGGACGAGGCGATCCGTTCCGGCGCGCAGGGACTGTTCGCGAAGGAACGTCTTGGAACGGACATCGCCGAGGCGCTACGCCGGGCGGCCCTGGGGTTGCCGACCGCCGAGCAGGCTTCGGCCGGATTCCGTGACGCGCAATCGGCGTACGAATCATTGTCCGGTACGGTGCCGGCGAGGATGTCCGAGGACATGAAGGATTCCCTGTCCCCTCGCGAGCGGGACATTCTGCGCCTGTACGCGCGGCGGCTCACCACCGATGAGATCGCCGACCGGCTCGGCATCGCCAAGGGCAGCGTGTTCACGTACGTGCACCGCGCCGCCGACAAGCTCGGCGTGACCAGCCGCAGGGAGGTGCTGGAGGCATGCGCCCGATACGATCTGCTGTAGAACGGGCCGTCGGTCGATTCGCTGTTCGATTCGCCGATCGGTTCGCTGCCCGCTTCGCCCATCCGGCCATCGCGACGTCCTGCGCGGTGCTCGCCGTGGCCGTCGTCGCGGAGTACGCGGTCTCGGTGGCGGCGCACGCCCCCGACGTCATGACCATGCGGGGATGCGCGATGGCGACGGCTGTGCTCGCCGGTCTGATCGGCGGCATGTTCCGCCCGTCCTGGTTCCTGTGGGCGGCGCTTGTCGCCGGCGAGGCGTCGATGTTGAGCGCGCCGATGGTCGCGCCCCTCGCCGTCAATATCGCCGTCACGGGATTCCTCGCCTATCTGGATACGTGGTCCGGTGCGATTGCGACCGGCGTGTTGCTCGTCTCCAGTCTGTTCGGCTTCACATCCAATGAAGAGCAGGTGATGGTGACCGCCGTGCAGAGCCTCACGTTCTACTGTTTCCCGCTCCTGACTGGTCTATCGCTTCACATGATGCGCCAGCGTGACCACGACGCGCATTTGCTGCGCCGACAAAGGGAGCGCGAGGACATGGCCCGCGATTTGCACGACACCATCAGCAACGACCTCGCCTATCTCATCCTGCGTATCGACCGCGCCGAGGCCCAGGGCGAACCCGCCGACGAACATGAATACCGGCGGCGACTCCGCGACCTGCGCGACGCGGCCGATCGCGCCATGAGCCATACGCACGCGGTCATCGATTCGCTTGAGGACCGCGGACCCGGCCCGTCCCCGTTCCGGCCGATGCGACCGGAGTCATCGGCAGGAACGGCGTCGATACGACCGGAGTCATCGGCATCGTGGAAGTCGACTCCCGCGCCGGTCCTCTCCGAGGTTCCCGACGGGGCCTCCGTCGCAGCCCAGCGGAACGACCTGCGATCGCTAATCGACGACGAGGAGACACGGCTCGATACGCTCGGCTTCACCGGCGACACTCTTCTGGGCGAGCTCCCCCATCCGCTCGGCGACGACACGATGCGGCTGCTGACAGGCCTGCTGACGGAACTGTACGCGAACATCGCCAAGCACGCCGATCCGCGCGAATGGTATGCGCTCTCCATCGGCTTCGACGCGAACGGCATCCACGTCGCCGTAAGCGACACCACCAAACCGGCCACCGGCGTCGCCGACGCGGATAACGTCGGACTCGGCCTCGGCAGCGGTCTCGACCGCTATCGCGCCCTCATCGAAAAGGCCGGCGGCTCGCTCGCCGTACGCTCGAAGCAGGGCCGGAACTGGCAGCTGGACGCCGTCATTCCGACCCAAATCGGATGAGGCGCATTGACGGAGTCATCCGACATCCCTCCGGTTCAGCGAGGCCGCGGCAAGCACGACCGCGATTACGACATACGCCAAGGCAATCACCCCGCTCAACATCGGGCTGATGTCCGATTGGCTCTCCACTATGGCGGTGCCCGCGATGGAGGGCAGCCATTCATGCAGCATACGCAGATCCGGCAGGTTGGCCACGACGATGGGCGGCAGATAATACAAGACGATGTAGACGGTAGCGCCTTCCCCTATCGAATCGAAGATCATACACAATGATGCGGCGATGAGCATGCGTGCGGTGAGCATCAACGCCACGGGCAGACACAACATCAACGAGACGGACAGCGACGAGGGCCAGAAACGTTCGGGGACGACGGGACCGAGGATGAGACGGAACACGCCGGTGGATACAAGCCCGCCGACCGTCGTCACGACAACGCCGGTTACGGCGATGCTCGGCCCCATGCCCGCGAGCGCGGCAAGACCATCAACCTTGGACCCAGATGAGAGCATGAGTCGGACGGAAACACCCGTCAATGCGGCGAACACGGCGAACGACAGAGCAGTCCCAGCCATGCCGCGAGGGATGTCGACCGGCAGATCACATGGCGCAGGAACAGCAGAATGCGACGCACGTATAGTCCGGGCTCGTTCATGACGGATTCCTCCGTCCAGTTCCTCATGGCCGCGGTCTTTCGTGTCCCATCCGCATCGGACGCGAAACGGAACATCGTTCCCGCCTCTCCTCCGCTGTCGGCGATGATCTGTCCGAGAGCCCCATAAGTTGTCCGCACGCCGGACATGATGATCAGCACATGGGTGGCGATGCGTTGCAGTTCATCGATGTCGTGGGCGGTCAGGATGACGGTTCTGTCGTCGAGGGCGCAGCGGCGCAACGCATCATGCAGCCAGAGTCGTGCCCCCGACGTCCAATCCGTTGAACGGCTCGTCCAGCACCAGTATTGGAGCGTCGGCGAGCATCGCGCCGGCCACTCCCAGCCGTTGTCTCATACCGGTGGAATATCCTCCGATCCGAGATTACGACCAGCGGGCCAATCCACAGTCGCGCAGTACGCGACGTATGCGGCGGCGCACGCCGGACAGCAGATTCGAGAACACCTCGCGCGCGTATCCGCCATACGCCGGTATCGCCAGGGTTTCCGCAACGCCCAGCCATACGACCAGCACGCCGGCCAGCACCAGATACCATCGATTCAACGTCATCCGACGACCATTCCCGATGCGCCATTTCACGTCCTCGAACCAGACCGAGAGCCGAACCGATATCCCACGCCCATCCATAACGCGCGCCTTCCCGACGATCACCCGCGATCCGCCTCTATGGTCATATGCTGGCGTACTTCGGCAAGTCGGACAACATCGTGTCAAGCAATCGCATGACAGATGGCGGATACCCTGCCGACGGAATAGCATGGGGAAGCGGAACGGCCGTCGCGCCGGAATCCGGAGAATCCGCCCGCGGGTCGGTATGGACCGTGAGCCCGTCGAACGAGGTGTCTTCCATGAATCCGTCGTCAATCCCGCCGATCCCATACGCGCCGCGGGCCCAGTATCCTCCCCGGAACGGGGATTGGCCCATCACCGCCCTGCCGTATGATCCGCAGCCGGATGTGCGGCGGCACGACCGCGCCGTGGCCATCGGCCTCGTCGCCAGCGTCGCGTTGGCCGTCGTGCTGTTCGCGCTGATCATGTTCCTGGGATCGTCCGTGCCGCAGTGGGTCTATGTGCTGCTGGGCGTGGTGCTGTTCACCGTGGTCATCAACATGCTGGAGGACGTGTACGAGGATCTGCGGCAACGTCGTCTTCCCACCGAACCGGGGCGCATGATCACCGGGGCCATGATCGGACGGGCGTATGCCGACCGGGTGCCCCTGCGCCGGCTCGCACTGTCCACGCCGATCATCGGGCATGACCCGTTCAGCGGCGGCGATCTCGGCTACTTCACCCACTACCGGGTGTGCGCCAACGACGTGCTCGTCCTGAGGTTCGCCCCGCCCGACCGCGTCCACTCGTATCTGCTGTACTGGAGCGACCGCGATGCCGATTGGACGGACAAGCTGCCCGGCAGATACCGCATGGGCGACTACGCGAAACCCACACCCCGGGCGCTGCGATTGTCGCAACGGCTGATGAGGCGTCTGGCCCGCGATCGGGGCATCGACCCGCGCATGCGCCCCTGCACGCTGCAGGTGTACGGGGACAGGGCGAGGATCATCCTGCCGCCGAACGTTCCCGAACTGGAGACCGGCGCGCAGGACCCCAACATCGGGACGCGCATCGACGGCGTCGCCATACTCACCGACACGTTCCGTCGGCATCGGTGAGCTGCGGCGACGTGTCGCCGTATTCCGCGACCGTCCCGCCCATTCCACGGGCTCACTCCGATTCGCCGATGCGACGGAACGTCCCCGTCAGAAGTCGAAGTGGTCCGGGTCGGCGCCGTTGCGCTTGCCGGTGTCGATCGCGTCAATCGCGGCCATGTCGGCGTCGGTCAGGTTGAAATCGAACACGTCGATGTTCTGGCGGATGCGTTCGGTATGCGTGGACTTCGGCAGGACCACGACGCCGCGCTGGATGTGCCAGCGGATCACGACCTGCGCGGCAGACTTGCCGTACTTGTCGCCGATCTCGGCGAGCTGCGGGTCGGCGAGCAGGTTGCCGCCGGTGCCGCCGAGCGGGCTCCACGCCTCCACGTCGATGCCCTGCGCGTGCGCGAAGTCGATGAGCTGCTGGTTCGCGAACTGCGGCGAGGATTCGATCTGGTCGACCGCGGGCTTGACGTCGGTATGGGCGAGCAGCTCCTCCAGATGATGCCGCTCGAAGTTGCTCACGCCGATCGCCTTCGCGCGTCCGGTCGCGTAGATCGCCTGCAGGTCGTCCCACGCCTGGCTCCAGCCGTCGGCCGGCCAGTGGATGAGGTACAGGTTCACGTAGTCGAGGCCCAGACGATCGAGGCTCTCCTCGAAGGCGTCCCTGCCGCGGCGGGCCCGGATGTCGTCGTTCCACAGCTTGGTCGTCACGAACACGTCGTCGCGCGGCACGCCGGAACGGCGCAGCCCCTCACCCACGGACGCCTCGTTGCCGTAGATCATCGCCGTGTCGATGTGGCGGTATCCGGCCTCGAGCGCGGCCGTGACCGCATTCACCGTGGTCTCGCCGTCCGGGGTCTGGAACACGCCCAGTCCCACCTGCGGGATGACCGTGCCGTTGTTCAGCGTGATCGTCGATTGAATCGCCATGATGCCTCCGTTTTCGTCGGATACGCTTCCACACGCATTGTATACGGACAGTTGATGGCTGTAGTCGATATCCCCGCGCCGGTCAGTCGAGTTCGCCCCGGTCAATGATGGCACCGTCGAGGAACCAGTAGTCGTGCGGGTCGCCGCGCAGCGCGGTGAACGGTATGAGTTCAACGCCGCGGGCGGCGGCCTCGTCGAGGAGATAGGCGCGTACGATCCACGGGTATTCGAGGACGCCCGACTTCAAATCGATGATGGTCTCGATGCGCGAGGCGTCGATGCCGAAGTGCTTGGCGACATCCTCGACGCTCAGATGCAGACGGCGCAGGTTCTCATGGAACTCGCGGATGGTCGCCTCGCGTTGCGCGGTGGTCAACGACATAACCCGTTCCTCTCCCCTATCGATGAAAACCGACTGCACACAAGTGTACAGGCGTACTTTGCAGGTACACGGTTCCACCCGTCGCACGGAGAGCCGGCCCCGCCCTCGTGGGGAGATACAATGTCCCCTCGTGACGAAACGAGAGACAGGCGGACGGATGACGGCACGGACGCCATCGAAGACGGCGCCGAAGACGACACCGGCGAACAAACGGCCGACGGACGGCTCTGATCTCGGTACGAGGCCGATCGGACGGTTGGCGGTGTCGCTGGCGGTCCCGGCGGTGGTGGCGCAGGCGTGCAATGCGCTGTACACGATCGTCGACCGGCTGTTCCTCGCGCACATCCCCGGCGTGGGCGATCTCGCGATGACCGGCGTGGGCGTGTGCTTCCCGATCACGCTGGCCGTGTCCGCGTTCGCGATGCTCGTCGGCATGGGCGGCGGACCGCTCGCCTCGATCGAACTGGGACGCGGCGACCGGGACAAGGCGGAACGTTATCTCGGCACGTCAGTGGCGGCGATCGTCGCGATCGCGATCATGCTGTCAACGCTGCTCCAACTGTTCAAGACGCCGATCCTCATCCTGTTCGGTGCGAGCGATGCGACGCTGCCGTACGCGGTCGACTTCCTCGCCGTCTACCTGTCGGGCACGCTGTTCGTACAGCTGGCGTTGGGGCTCAACACGTTCATCACCGCCCAAGGCAAGGCGCTCGTGGCGATGGGCTCGGTGGCCATCGGCGCGTTGAGCTCTCTGGCACTCGACCCGCTGTTCATCTTCACGCTCGGCATGGGCGTGCGCGGCGCGGCGTTGGCAAACGTCATCGCGCAGGGCCTGTCCGCCGCATGGGTCATCCGCTTCCTCGTCTCGCCGTCCAGCGCGATACGGCTCGGCAAACGCAACATCCGTCTCACGCGTCTGCTTGGTCCGGTGCTGTTCCTCGGCGTCTCGCCGTTCATCATGCAGATCACCGAATCGGTGATCCAGGTGGTGTTCAACTCCTCGCTGCAACATTACGGCGGCGACGTCTACGTGGGCGCGATGACCATCATGACGAGTCTCATGCAGCTGATCTTCGTGTTCTCGCAGGGCATTTCGCAGGGCGTGCAGCCGATCATCGGTTACAACTACGGTGCTGGGCTGTACGACCGTGTGCGGCGCGCGTATTCGGGCACGATGGTCGTGCAGGTCGCCATCAACTGCACGATGACGACGCTGCTCGCGATCTTCCCGGGATTCGTCGCCTCGCTGTTCACGTCGGATGCGTCGATCATCGACGTGGTGTCGCGTACGCTGCCGTACTTCGTGTGCGGCATGGGCATCTTCGGCATTCAGAACGTGGTGCAATGCGCCTTCGTAGGCATGGGCCAGGCCAAGCCGTCGCTGTTCCTCGCGATCTTCCGCAAGCTCATCCTGCTGGTGCCGTTGGCGCTGCTGCTCCCCCGGTTCGGGCTCGGCACGACGGGCGTGTTCGTCGCCGAACCGATCTCGGACGCAACCTCGGCGATCGTGGCGGGGATCCTGTTCACATGGTATACGCGGCGACTGCTGCCGAGGGAGACGACCTGAGCGGGGATCAGCGCCACGCCTTGAGGACGGACTCCGGCACCTTCGAGGCGTCGAAGCGATAGTGTCCTGTGACGGTCATGTGCGTGCGGAACGTGAGATAGTCGTTCTCGCGCTGCCGCTGCCCCATGTTGTGCAGGATGTAGGCGACGCCGTTCCTGTCGCGCTTGTCCGAGACGACGCCGATGTGTTTGACGTGCCGGAAGACGATGATGTCGCCGCCCTGCCACGCCTCGTGGTCGGCCGGGTCGAGGGTCAGCGACTGTCCGTATTTGGCAAAGAACACGTCGAGCACGCCGGTGCGACGGAAGTCGATGTTCGGGTCTGGCTTGGATGCGACGGCGTGGTAGCTCGCAGGGTCGGCGGCGACGTCCGCGTCGACCATCGCCTTGAGATCGTATCCGGCGGCACGGAAGGCGCGCCAGACGAGGTCGGTGCAGGCGCCGCGGTCGTCCGGCGGATAGCCGCCCTGATAGTAGCCATCGTCATACGTGGGAGCCGCCTCGGCGTCGGCGCGGGCGCCCTTGACGATATCGGTATAGTCGTCCGCTCCGTTGCTGTTGTAGTCGACCGGACTCACGACCTTCGGATAATCCTTCTCGACCTCGGCCCGCGGCATCACGGTGCCGTCCGATTCCGACGGGCCGCCGTCCTTCGCCGTCGAGACCACGGCCCGCCCCATCGCCTCCCAGGGCAAGCCGCCCAGCTGCCGGATCGAGAACACTCCTCCGGCGACGAACGCGGCGAGCAGGACGATCACCAACGCCGCGCAGATCGCGCGCTTCGCATCGTTCCGCCGCGGACCGTTCCCCTCATGACGCGCCATACCGCTCCCCCGTTCCCGGACATGGACCGGACATCGGACGATGCCCATTCCGTCACCGTAGACCGTCCGGAAACGGCACGTCCGTGTGTCCCGGGAATCTCCATCAATCACCCATGGTGGAGGACGGTTCCCAAGACACACGGACGTGCGGTGCGGGGAGATGCGGCGGAATCAGAGCGCCTTGAGCTGCGCGGCGATCTGCACGGCCTCGACGCTGGCCTCGGCCTTGTTGCGGGTCTCCTGCCATTCGGTGGCGGGCACTGAGTCGAGCACGATGCCGGCGCCCGCCTGCACGCTCGCCTCGTGGTCACGCAGGAACGCGGTGCGGATGGCGATGGCCATGTCGAGGTTGCCGGAGAAGTCGAAATAGCCGACGGTGCCGCCGTAGATGCCGCGGTCGGCGACCTCCAGCTCGTCGATGATCTCGACCGCGCGCGGCTTGGGCGCGCCGGAGAGCGTGCCGGCCGGGAACGCGGACTTGAACACGTCGAACGCGGTCAGAGACGGGTCGACGCGCCCGGTGACGGTCGAGCAGATGTGCATGATGTGGCTGAACCGCTTGATGTCCATCAGGGAGACGACCTCGACGGACTGCGGGACGCATACCTTGCTCAGGTCGTTGCGGGCCAGATCGACGAGCATGATGTGCTCGCTGCGTTCCTTCGGATCGGCGAGCAGCTCCTTGGCGAGCCTCGCGTCCTCCTCGGGGGTGGCGCCGCGCGGACGGGAACCGGCGATCGGGAAGGTCATCGCGTGGCCGTTGTCGACCTTGATGAGCGTCTCGGGGCTGGAGCCGATGACGTTGAAGTCGCGGCCCTCGGCGTCGGTGAGCGCCATGAAGTACATGTACGGGCTTGGGTTCAGGGTGCGCAGCACGCGGTAGACGTCGAACGGGTCGGCGGGCGAATCGATGTCGAGCCTCTGGGAGATGACGACCTGGAACACGTCGCCGTCGACGATGTGGCGCTTGGCGGCCTCGACGGCCTGCTCGTAGCGGCTCTTCTCGGTGCGGAAGCGCAGCTGCGGCTGCCTGCGGGACGGGTCGAGTGCGTTGACGCGCGCCTCCCCCGGAGTGGGGGTCGCGGCGTTGAGCTGCATCCTCTCGAGTCTGGCGACGGCCTGATCGTAGGCGATGTCGGCACGCGTGGGCTTGTCGTCCACGTTGACCGCGTTGGCGATGAGCCACACGGAGCCGGAGACGTGGTCGACGACGGCGATGTCGGTGGCGAGGGCGAGGACCATCTGCGGCTGGCCGGTCTCGTCCGGCGCCTCGGCACGAAGCGTCGGCTCCCAATGGCGGATCGCGTCCCAGCCGACGGTGCCGACGAGCCCCGAGGTGAGGTTCGGCAGGCCCTCGACGTGCGGGGCCTTGAGGACCTTGAGCGCGGCGTGCGCGACCTCGACGACGTCGCCCTCGGTGGGCACGCCCGCGGGTACGGTGCCGAGCCAGTCGGCGTTGCCGTCCCTGTCGGCGCGAAGCTGGGCCATCGAGTTGACGCCGATGAAGCTGTAGCGGCTCCATGTGCCGCCGTATTCGGCGGATTCGAGGATGAACGTGCCGGAACGGCCGTTGGCGAGGCGCTCGTAGAAGCCGACCGGGGTGAGCGAGTCGGCGAGCAGGCGACGCACGATCGGGATGACGCGGTAGCCCTCGTCGGCGAGACGGTGGAACTCCTCGCGGGAGGGCCACGTGTCGCCCCAGTTCAGGTCCTTGACGCTGTTGGCGTGCTCGTTCGTGCGCTCACTCATCGGTTCCCTCCTTCTGTTCCTGCGTGCGGTGCCCCACGACGACCGGCAGAGGACCTCCCTCGAGGAAGCAGCTGCGCCTGCCGGTGTGGCATGCGGCGCCGACCTGATCGACCTCGACGAGCAGCGCGTCGCCGTCGCAATCGAGCGAGACGGACTTGACGTACTGCACGTGGCCGGAGGTATCGCCCTTGCGCCAGTACTCCTGACGGGAGCGGGACCAGAAGGTCACACGTCCGGTGGTGAGCGTCCGACGCAGAGCCTCGTCGTTCATGTAGCCGACCATGAGCACCTCGCGCGTGTCATACTGCTGGATGACGGCGGCGACGAGCCCCTTGGGGTCGCGTTTGAGACGCTGCGCGATGCGCGGGTCGAGTTCGGTCGTGTTGTCGTATTCGTTGTCTGTCATATCTGTGCACTCTGCCTTTGCGGACCGCCTTCATCCGGGTCCGTCTGTGTGTCCTTGTCCGTCGTTCGCCGGGTGTCCGCCGACGCGTGTCAGCGCACGGTGTAGCCGTGGCGCCTGAGCTCGTTCTTGACGTCGGCGATGGTCATGAGCCCGTAGTGGAAGACCGAAGCGGCGAGCACCGCGTCGGCGCCGGCCTCGATGGCGGGCGGGAAGTCCTCGACCTTGCCGGCACCGCCGGAGGCGATGATCGGGATCTTGACCTCCTTGCGCACGGCGCGGATCATCTCCAGATCGAAGCCCTGCTTGGTGCCGTCGGCGTCCATCGAGTTGAGGAGGATCTCGCCGGCGCCGAGCTGCTCGGCTCGCTTGACCCACCAGATCGCGTCGATGCCGGTGGACTTGCGGCCGCCCATGGTGGTGACCTCGAAGCCGGACTGGGTGTGCTGCTCGCCCTTTTCTCGGCGGGCGTCGACGGAAAGGACCAGCACCTGGTTGCCGAAGCGCTCGGCGACGCGGCTGATGAGCGTCGGATCGTTGATGGCGGCGGTGTTGACGCCGACCTTGTCGGCACCGCAGCGCAGCAGCGAGTCGACGTCCTCGGGGGTGCGCACGCCGCCGCCGACGGTCATCGGGATGAAGACCTGCTCGGCGGTGCGGGACACCACGTCGATCATCGTGCCACGGTGCGAGCTGGAGGCGGTCACGTCGAGGAAGGTGAGCTCGTCGGCGCCCTGCCGGTAGTATTCGGCGGCAAGCTCGACGGGGTCGCCGGCGTCCTTCAGATTCTCGAAATGGACGCCCTTGACCACGCGTCCGGCATCGACGTCCAGGCACGGGATGACTCGAACCGCCAGCGACATAACTTGCACTCCCCTGTTCTAGGCTTTCTGCTTTCCGTTTCAGAGTAGCGGCGTCACGTCACGTCCGGTCGTCGGCGTCTCATTTATCGCCTGCCGAAGCCGGACCGATACGTCAACCCTCGGCGCCGTCGCGACGCTCGAACGCCTCCTTGGTCTTGGCGGCGAGCTGGCCGCAGGCGCCGTCGATGTCCTGGCCGCGCGTATCGCGCAGCGTGGCGGTGATGCCCGCCGCATGCAAGATCTCCAGGAACCGGGCCTCGTCCTCCGGCTTGGAGGCGGTCCAGCGTGAACCCTCGATCGGGTTGAGCGGGATCGGGTTGACGTGCGCCCAGTTGTCGCCGTAGTGGTTGAGCCGCTTGGCGAGAAGACGCGCGTGCTCGGCCTGGTCGTTGATGCCTCGCATCAGCGCGTATTCGATGCTCACGCGCCGCTTGGAGGCGAGGAAGTAGTCGTGCGCGGCGTCGAGCACCTGCGTGGTGTTGAAGCGCTTGTTCATCGGCACGAGCTCGTCGCGCAGCTCGTCGCTCGGCGCGTGCAGGGAGACGGCGAGACGAACCGGGATGCCCTCGGCGGTGAGCTTCCTGATGCCGGGGACGACGCCGACGGTGGATACGGTGATGTTGCGTGCGGAGATGCCGAAGCCCTCCGGCGGCATCGCGGAGATCTGGCGCACGGCCGAGAGTACCGACCTGTAGTTGCCCATCGGCTCGCCCATGCCCATGAACACGATGTTGCTGAGCCTGCCCGGCCCGCCGGCGACCTCGCCGTCGCGCATCATGCGGGCGGCGACGCGCACCTGCTCGAGGATCTCGCCGGCGGACATGTTGCGCGTGAGCCCCAGCTTGCCGGTTGCGCAGAACGGGCATCCCATGCCGCAGCCGACCTGGCTGGAGATGCACAGCGTGGTGCGGGTCGGGTAGCGCATGAGCACGGACTCGATGTGCGAGCCGTCGAACAGGCGCCACAGGGTCTTGATGGTGGCCCCCTGATCGGCGACCTGACGGGTGACCTCGTGGATGAGCTCCGGGAAGAACTCGGCGGCGGCCTCGTCGCGCTTGGCGGCGGGGAAGTCGGTGAACTCGGCCGCATTGACGTCGAAATGCCCATAGTAGTGGTTGGCGAGCTGCTTGACGCGGAATTTCGGCAGGCCCAGTTCACCGGCCTTGGCGATGCGCTCGTCGGGGGTCATGTCGGCGAAGTGCAGCGGCGGCTTGCCGCGCCTTGCGTGGTCCTTGGACAGGACGTCGCGGAAGGCGCCGGTGGTGCCTCCCGGGGTGATGCCCGTCTCCGGCGCGTCATGCGCCGTGCGGGCCGTGCCGTTGTCGTTGAGCTGTTCGTCGATGGCCATATCGGTGTCTGGACGTTCCTTTCGGATCATCGGTTTCGGATCAATCGAAAAACGCCGCCCCGAGCGGTCGGGACGGCGGCGGTGCCTGTCACAGTCCGGTGAACCACAACAGGATGCAGGTGAACGGCGCGGCCATGAGGATCGAGTCGACGCGATCCATGACGCCGCCGTGGCCCTTGAGCAGGTGTCCCATGTCCTTGATGCCGAGATCGCGCTTGATCATCGAGGCGCACAGGTCGCCGAACGTGCCGGTCACGCCGACGAGCACGCCGGCGACGACCGGGACCCACCATTTGGCGGCCCACACGTCGGACGTGTACGTGCAGAACATGACGGCGAACGCGCCGGCCATCGCGAAGAGGACCGAGCCGGCCAGTCCCTCCCAGCTCTTCTTCGGGGAGATGCGTGGGGAGAGCTTGTGTTTGCCGAGCCATGCGCCGGCGAACAGGCCACCGGTGTCGGACAGCGCCGGCAGGAACACGAGCATGATCGCGTGGGCGACCGGATGCCCATGGAAGGTCAGCGGGACGATGATGCAGGAGGCGAGCACCGGGATATAGAGCACGGTGAGCACGGAGACGGCCACATGGCTCAGTCGCGAATGATGCTGCTCGCCGCCGTCGTGGTTGAACGACGATTCGAGGCGCGCGCCGGCCTCCGTGTTGGACAGCTTGTTCGCGACGGCGAGCGACAGCCGGTTGCCGAAGCTCATCTTGGCCGTCGCGGCCATGGCGACGAGCATGATCGACGCCATGGCGCACAAGGCCATCGCCACCACGTGCATCGGCGCATAGTAGGCGGCGAACAGCGTCGCGGCCGAGCACAGCCACAGCATGACCACGGGGATATGCAGGCCGACGGTCGCGAAGTCGACGCGCAGCTCCCACAGGGCCAGCACCATGAACACGACGACCAACGCCACGAACAGGTCGATGTTGATGAGCAGTGCGGCGAGAATGACGGCGATGAGCAGCACGGCCGTGCCGATCGCCTGGGGCATGTTGCGCCCGGTCTTCTTGTTGATCTCGTCGAGCGCGACCTCGGCCTCTTCGTGGAGTTGTTCGTTGCGTTCCATGATGATTGACGGAGGTCAGACCTCCATGATCTCCTTCTGCTTGGTCTCGAGCAGGGCATCGATCTCGTCGGTGACGGACTTGGTGACCTTGTCGAGGTCCTTGAGCAGACGATCGCCCTCGTCCTCGCCCATATCGCCGTCCTTGACGGACTTGTCGATGCTCTCCTTGGTCTTGCGGCGGATGTTGCGCACGGCCACTTTGCCGTCCTCGGCCTTGCCCTTGGCGAGTTTGACGTACTCCTTGCGGCGCTCCTCGGTGAGCTCCGGCATGGTCAGGCGGATGACGTTGCCGTCGCGGTTCGGGCTGACGCCGAGATCGGAGTTACGGATGGCCTTCTCGACGGCGCCGGCCTGGGAGGCGTCGAACGGGGTGACGGACAGGGTGCGCGGTTCCGGCACGCCAATGGAGGCGACGGCCTTGATCGGCGTCGGGGCGCCGTAGTAGTCGACCATGATGCCGTTGAGCAGGGCCGGGTTGGCGCGGCCGGTGCGGATGCCCGCGAAGTTCTCCTTGGTGTTCTCCACCGTCTTGGCCATCTGTTCCTTGGCCTGATCGATGACGTTTGCCATGTGTTTCTCCTTAGCTTTAGCTGTGCTTGGGCTGTTCTTCTGCGAACGCTTCGGAAGCGAACGGTTGGTTTCGATTGTAGATGCCGGACGGGCCCGCGGCTCAGTCCGCCACGCGCGATTCGGCGGTGGACACGAGCGTGCCGATCTCCTCGCCGAGCAGGGCGCGGGTCACGTTGCCAGGCTCCTCGAGGCCGAACACGCGGATGCGCTTCTTGTTGTCGCGCGCCATGGACAGCGCGGAGGCATCCATCACGGCGAGGTTGTCGACGAGCGCGCGGTTGTAGCTCAGGGTCTCGAAGCGCTTGGCGTTCGGATCCTTGCGCGGGTCCGCGGTGTAGACGCCGTCGACGCCGTTCTTGCCCATGACGACCTCGTCGCAGTGGATCTCGAGGGAGCGCTGGATGGAGACGGTGTCGGTGGAGAAGTACGGCATGCCGGCGCCGGCGCCGAAGATCACCACGCGGCCCTTCTCGAGGTGGCGGATGGCCTTGAGCGGGATGTACGGCTCGGCGACCTGTCCCATCGTGATGGCGGTCTGCACACGGGTGGCCTGCCCCTCCTGCTCGAGGAAGTCCTGCAGCGCCAGGCAGTTCATCACGGTGCCGAGCATGCCCATGTAGTCGCCGCGGGAGCGGTCGATGCCGGCCTGCTGAAGCTCGGCGCCGCGGAAGAAGTTGCCGCCGCCGGTGACGATGGCGACCTGCACGCCCTGACGCACGGCCGGCACGATCTCCTCGGCGATGCGACGGATCACCTTGGTGTCGATGCCCACCTTGCCGCCGCCGAACGCCTCGCCGGACAGCTTGAGCAGGACCCTGCGCGGTTTGTCGTTTGCATCGTTGCCAGTCATAGCACAACCTTTCGCTCTCGGGTTCGGTACCGGTGGCGGCCGCAACCCACGAAAATTACCGTCTAACAGGTTATCCGTAATTCGCGACAGACGTGTTCCACACCGTCACCGGCGGTGAGACGCCCACCAGTTGAGCGCCGATCCCGCCACCACGAACAACGTGCCGCACCAGAACGGCAGGGACAGCGAGAGCCCCAGGATCAGGGCGCTGGCCGCCACCGACAACACGGGCGTGGCGTACGAGGCGACGGCGAGCGTATTGAGGCTGCCGTGCAGGATGCCGTACCCCCAGCAGGCGTAGCCGCCGGCGATGACGGCCGCGCAACCGACGACGGCGAGCCAGCCCACGGGGCCGGGGGCCGTGGCCGGCCAGCCCTCGCCGGAGGCGAAGTGGATGATCCACAGGGCGACGGCCACACCGGGGAAGAACACCGACGTGCCGTCGAGTCCACCGGACATGGACGGGGTGACGACCGCATACACCGACCATGCGAACGCGCCGAGGAACGCCAGCAGATACGGCAGTGGATTGGACGCGATATGTCCCGCGGCAGCGGCCGGGTCAAGCCCGCTGTTGCCGCCGACCGCGAGGGCGACGCCGAGCGTGGCGACGACGGCCCCCGGCAGGGCCCTCCATACGGCGCCCCCGACCCTGGGCCTGGCGACTCCGGCGGCGAGCAGCACCATCATCGTGGGCCACAGATAGTTGACGAGGCTCACCTCCACCGATTGCGCGGCGTCGGACGCCAGACCGATGGACAGGGAGATGGACGATTCGTAGAAGACGAACAACGCGCCGCCGAGGGCGAGATACCGCTTCGGATACGCCCCGATCGGGGCCGGTCTGTGGAACACGAGCAGCAGCACCACGCCGGCCGTGTAGATCAGTGCCGATCCCAAGGTGGCGCCGAACGCCTCGGCGACGATGCGCACGAGCGCGGTCATCATGCTCCACAGCAGGATGGCGACGAGTCCCACCGCCGTGGCCCGCGTGGCGGGGACATGACCCGGACGCGCCCACCCGGTGTCCCTGCCGTCGCCTGTCGACCTGTCCATGTTCCCTCTCCTCTCCGCGGGTTTCCCCTTCCGCATCCTTCGTCGCATTCCCGTCATTCGTGGCGTCCGCCGCGCGGACCGATGTCCATCGCCGCGCCCACAACAACGATGGCCGTGCACCCCGTATCAACTCAACAGGGTACACGGCCATCGACAACCGTTGTCTACCTAACGGATGGCTTCAGAGGGAATCAGTCCTCTTCGCCCTTGCCGACCTCGACGCGGGCGAAGGCCAGGGCCTTGCCGCCGACCTCTTCGAACAGCTTGCCGACGGTCTTGGACGGATCCTTGACGAACGGCTGCTCGAGCAGGACGACCTCCTTGAAGAAGGCGTTGAGACGGCCCTCGACGATCTTCGGGACGATCTTCTCCGGCTTGCCCTCAGCGAGGGACTTCTCGGTGGCGACGCGGCGCTCGGACTCGACGACCTCGGCCGGGACGTCCTCGCGGGTCAGCCACTTGGCGCCCATCGCGGAGATCTGCAGGGCGGCCTCGTGCGCGACGGCGGCGCCGGCCTTGTCGGTGGCGATCATCGCGACGATGCTCGGCGGCATCTCGACGGACTTCTTGTGGGCGTAGATCTCGACGTGCTCGCCGGAGATCTTCGCGAACTGACCGACCTTGACGTGCTCGCCGAACAGGGCGGCGGCCTCCTCGATGGCCTCCTTGACGGTCTCGTCGCTGGCCTTGGCGGCCAGCACGGCGTCAGCGGAGTCGGCGCCGGCCTCGACGGCGTAGCCGAGGATGGTGTCGGCGAAGTCGACGAACTTCGGGGTCTTGGCCACGAAGTCGGTCTCGGAGTTCAGCTCGACCGCGTAACCGGTCTCGACGCCGTCGGCCTCGACGACCTTGGAGGCGATGGTGCCCTCCTGGGCCTTGCGGCCCTCACGCTTGCCCGCGGCGGCGATGCCCTTGGCACGGATGATCTCCTTGGCGCGTGCGACGTCGCCGTCGGCCTCGGTCAGGGCCTTCTTGACGTCGAGCATGCCGGCGCCGGTGTCCTCACGAACCTGCTTGATCAGAGCGGCGGTAATTGCTGCCATGAAACTATCTCCTTGAGATAAAAACTCGATTGTGTTCTCCTAGAAAAGGAGGTGCAATCCGATTGCACCTCCAATCCTAGCGTCTAAGGGACCCTAGAAGGTCACTCGGCCTTGGCTTCGCCTTCGGCGGACTGGGCCGGGGCCTCGGACTGGTTCTCCAGCAGGTCCTTCTCCCAAGCGGCCATCGGCTGCTCGGAGGACTCGGAGTCGTCCTTGGCGGCCTTGCCGGAGCGCTCCAGCAGACCGTCGGCGACGGCGTCGGCCATCAGGGTGGTCAGCAGCTCGATGCCGCGGATGGCGTCATCGTTGGCCGGAATCGGGTACTCGACGGACTCCGGGTCGGTGTTGGTGTCGACGATGGCGACGACCGGGATGCCCAGCTTGTGGGCCTCCTCGACGGCCAGGGCCTCCTTGTTGATGTCGACGACGAACATCGCGGACGGGGTGCGGCCCATGTTGCGGATACCGCCCAGCTGCTTCTCGAGCTTGTCCTTCTCGCGCTCGAGCAGGAGCAGCTCCTTCTTGGTCAGGCCGGAGCCGTGCACGTCGGAGAAGTCCATCTCCTCGAGCTCCTTGAGGCGGGCGACGCGCTTGGAGACAGTCTGGAAGTTGGTCAGCATGCCGCCGAGCCAGCGCTCGGAGACGTACGGCATGTTCACGCGGGTGGCCTGGGCGGAGACGGCCTCCTGAGCCTGCTTCTTGGTGCCGACGAAGAGCACGGTGCCGTTGTGGGCCACGGTGGTCTTGATGAAGTCGTACGCCTTGTCGATCATCTCGAGCGACTTGAACAGGTTGATGATGTGGATGCCGTTGCGCTGGGTCAGGATGAACTGCTTCATCTTCGGGTTCCAGCGACGGGTCTGATGGCCGAAGTGCAGGCCGGCCTTCAGCATTTCGCTCATAGTGATCTGAGCCATGGTGATACACCTTTCTTGTCGGTTATTGCCTGGCCATGCGCACCCGAGTGCAGCTCTCCCCCGTCGCATTCCACGGGTTCGGGCCGACCGACACGGGCCGTCGCGAGCATGACGCGAATTCTTGGTGCGCCGGTTGACGATATTGGGTGGCTCCGAACGCCTGCGACTGCGTTCTTCGCCGGTTGGCACACAAATGTTCAGGGTAACACGCCGGAACGACAAGGGCTCCCCTCGTCGAGGGGAGCCCGATACTGCATCAGTGGGACCGAGATCCTACTTCTGGTGCTCGCGCATGTACCTGAGCGCGGCGCGGCGCTCCTCCTTCTCGAGACGGTCCAGATAGACGTGCCCGTCGAGGTGGTCGGTCTCGTGCTGGAGCATGCGGCCCATGAGGCCGGTTCCCTCGAGCACGACCTCCTTGCCGTCCAGATCGATACCGCGCACGCGCGCGTAGTCGGCGCGGCGCGTCTTGTACCACAGGCCGGGCACGGACAGGCAGCCCTCGTCGCCGTACTGCTCGCCGCTGGTCTCCTCGAGCACCGGGTTGAGGACATAGCCGATCTTGCCGTCGATGTTGTAGGAGAATGCCCTCAGGCTCACGCCGATCTGGTTGGCGGACAGTCCGGCGCGGCCGGGATCGTCCACGGTCTCCAGCAGATCGTCCACGAGCCGGCGCACGGACGGCGTGATCTCGCGGATCTCATCGCAGGGCGTGCGCAGTACGGGATCGGGCACGACACGGATCTCTCGAATGGCCAAGGTTACTTCTCCTCGTTCTTCTCGTTGTTCTTCTCGACCGCGGCCCCGCCGTCGTTCGCGACGGGATCGGACGGCGCGGTGGTCTCCACGGACTCGCCGGCGGCCTCGGAGGACTGCTCCTCGCCCTCCTCGTCCTGCTGGCGCTTGATCCTCTCCGACACGCTAGCAATCGAATCCGACACGTTCGCCTTGGCCTGCTCGTAGGCCTGACGGACCTTCGGACTCACGTTCTCGGAGGCCTGCTTGACCGATTCGGTGGTCCTGTCGAGGATGCGCACGGTGGCGGGCAGCGGCTTGGAGGGGGTCTTCGGCGTGTAGATCTCGCCCTCGATGACGTCGTCGTACCTCTTGAGCACCTTCGGGCGCACGACCTTCAGGCTCGGCGTCAGCGTGCCGGCGTCCTGACTGAACTCCTCGTCGAGGATGACGAACTTGCGCACGGACTCGGCACGGGAGACGTTCGCATTAGCCTGATCGATGTACTGCTGCACGAACGCGCGCACCGCGTCGTTGGAGGCGATCTCGCTCATCGGAGCGTCGCGGTCGAGTCCCTGCGACTCCAGCCAGGAGCGGGTCATCTCCTCGTCGAGCTCGATCAGGGCGGAGATGAACGGCTTGCCGTCGCCGACGACCACCGCGTGCCCGACGATCGGGCAGGTGTTGATGATCTCCTCCATGGGCGCGGGGCTGACGTTCTTGCCGCCCGCCGTGATGATGATGTCCTTCTTGCGTCCGGTGATGTAGACGAACCCGTCGTCGTCGATGGTGCCGAGATCGCCGGTGCGGATCCAGCCGTCGGCGGTCTTGGTCTCGGCGGTGAGCTCGGGCTGGCGGTAGTAGCCGAGGAACACGTTCGGCCCCGTCAGCAGCAGTTCCCCGTCGTCGTCCTGCTTGACGCCCATGCCGGGGCCGGGCTTGCCGACCGAGCCGACGCGGTTGGCGTCCTGCCAGTTGACGAGCATGGGGGCGGCCGTTTCGGTCATGCCGTATCCCTGAATGAAGGTGATGCCGTCCATGCCGTTGAAGAAGTGCGCGAGATCGGCGTTCAGGGGTGCACCGCCGCAGGCGAGCCACGCGAGGTTCGGGCCGAGCGCGGACCGCACGGACTTGCCGACCGTCTTCATGAAGAACGTGTGCTGCAGACGCGCCACCGGGGAGTGTCCCCTGCCGTCCTGCTCGTCGCGCGACCATGCCACGAAATGGTTGTACGCGGCGGCGAAGATGCGGCCCGCGATGCCGTTTCCGGCCTTCTGCGAGGCGGCGTTGTAGACCTTCTCGAACACGCGGGGGACGCCCAGCAGGTACGTGGGCTTGAACGAGCGCAGATCGGCGAGCAGGTGCTTGGCCCCGGGGATGTACCCGACGACGCCGTGTCCGCCGATGGCGACGTACTGGATGTAGCGGGCGAAGCAGTGCGCCAGCGGCAGGAACAGCAGCAGTCGGTTCGGTTCGTAGAGCATGTCGTCGAGGATGATGTATCCGTTCTTGACGATATGCGTGAAGTTGCGGTTGGAGAGCATCGCGCCCTTCGGCTTGCCGGTCGAACCGGAGGTGTAGACGATGGTGGTCATATCGTCGGCCCTGACCCGCGAGATGGCCTCGTCGAGATCCCCGTCGGTGACGTGCGCGCCGAAGTCGGCCACCGCGTCGAGTCCGCCGGCCTTGAAGTTGAACACGTATTCGAGGCTCTCCACCTCGCCCCGCACCTGTTCGAGCGTCTGCGCGTGCTGGTGGTCGCCGGCGAACGCGATCAGCGGGGACGTGTCCGCGATGATGGACGCGGCCTGGCGCTCCGAATCGGTCTCGTAGATCGGCACGCTCACCGCGCCGATCGCGGCGCATGCGAAGTCGACGACGCCCCACTCGTAGCAGGTGGCGGAGTAGATCGCGACCATCGTTCCCGGACGCACGCCCAGTCCGATCAGGCCCTTGGCGACCTCGCGCACGCGCGCGAGCATCGCGGATGCGGAGACGGTGTGCCAGACGCGCCCGTCATCCTGATATTCGGCGATGTCGCCGTCGGGGTCGGATTCGGCCCTATCGGCGAGCAGCGAGAAGATGGTGTCGCCGTCGTTGGTCACATATTCGGGGTCGGAGATGTATTCACGCAACATAGGGCACAGTCTATACCCGCGCTCCCCCCATTGTCTCCGCCGCGGCTCACCCCATGTCCACGACGACACACATCCACCGGCAGCCGATGCGCTTGAGTCTGATGGTCGACCAGTAGACCGTCCCACCGATGCTCAGCTTGACGACCATCTCCATGCTCGTCTCGCTGACGAGCATGCCCGACACATCATGCGGGATGACCGGCAGGTAGCGCATCCTCGCGCGCAGCTCGATGTTGCGTCTCATCTGGTTGTCGATCAGATAGGCCAGCGTCTCAAGCCGTTTGAGGCACGGCGCGGTGACGGCCCGCTTGAGCGCGGACGATGCGAGCTTGCCGCGGATCACGTCCGCGGCAAGGCACGCCACCCGGCATGTGGAGACCGCCAGGGCGTGGAACTCGCGTTCCTCCATCACGTCGTCGGCGGTGGCGATGATCCGGTACGGCACCGGTTCGGCGCCGAGCTCCACATGCACCACGCCCTCGTAGACGGGCAGGTTCTGGTCGGTCAGTCTCGGCCGACCTCCGGTTCCGTCGGCGGCCGACGGCGCATAGGCGTTCCGTCTGGTCTCCGTCTCCCATGCATCCCGTTCGCTGTTCGGGCCGCAGCGCCCATCGCCGTCCGCATTCGCCATGGCCATGCCACCTCGCCGTCCATCGGTCGCTCGTCGATCCATCGGCCGGAAGGCCTCACGGCCGCCGGCATGCCGTCCGCCGCGGTAAACGCGGTCGGCGACCATTCCAGCTCACCACGACAAGGACCCCACGTCAACGACGCGGGGTCCTGCACCGGACATTGTGGATGAACCGGTGGATGGAGACGATGGTCAGCGACGCCCGCTGTACGGTGCGACGACCACGCCGCAGCGCTGGAAGCTCTTGATGTCGACGTAACCGGTGGAGGCCATCGCACGGCGCAGGGCGCCGATGAAGTTGGTGGTGCCGTCTGCGGTGTGGCTCGGACCGAACAGGATCTGCTCGAGCGGCGCGACGGTGCCGACATCGGTGCGGTAGCCGCGCGGCAGCGTCTGGTGACGCGCCTCGGC
This sequence comes from Bifidobacterium santillanense, assembly GCF_018555385.1. Lineage (GTDB taxonomy): Bacteria > Actinomycetota > Actinomycetes > Actinomycetales > Bifidobacteriaceae > Bifidobacterium > Bifidobacterium santillanense. Next base: position 168,499 of record NZ_JAFEJS010000001.1, on the reverse strand, counting down.
GCCCCAGTGCTTGCCCTTGCCCGGCGCCTCGGTGGCGCGGGCCAGCGGAGCGCCGAGCATGACGGCGTCGGCGCCGAGGGCGAGTGCCTTGACGAAGCTGCCGGAGTCGCCCATGCCGCCGTCCGCGATGAGCTGCACGTAGCGGCCGCCGGACTCGTCCATGTAGTCGCGGCGGGCCTCGGCCACATCGGCGATGGCGGTGGCCATCGGAGCCTCGACGCCGATGGTGTTGCGCGTGGCGGACACCGCGCCGCCGCCGAATCCGACGAGCACACCGGCGGCACCAGTACGCATCAGGTGCAGGGCGGCGGTGTAGTTGGCCGCGCCACCGACGATGACCGGCACGTCGAGATCGTAGATGAACTGCTTGAGGTTGAGCGGCTCGTGGTCCTGCGAGACGTGCTCGGCGGACACGACGGTGCCTCGGATGACGAACAGATCGACGCCCGCGTCGACCACCGTCGAATAGAACTGCTGGGTGCGCTGCGGGGAGAGCGCGCCGGCGACGGTGACTCCGGCGTCACGGATCTCGTGCAGACGCTTCGTGATGAGCTCCGCCTTGATCGGCTCCGCGTAGATCTCCTGGATGCGCTTGGTGGCGGTCTCGGCCGGCAGCTCGGAGATCTCCTCCAGCAGCGGCGTCGGATCGTCGTAGCGGGTCCACAGACCCTCCAGATCGAGCACGCCGAGGGCGCCGAGCCTGCCCATCGCGATGGCGGTGGCCGGACTCGTCACCGAATCCATCGGGGCGCCGATGACCGGCACGTCGAACTCATAGGCGTCGACCTGCCAGGAGGTGGAGACATCCTGCGGATCGCGGGTCCTGCGGGAGGGAACGATGGAGACGTCGTCCAGCGAGTAGGCCAAGCGGGCCTTCTTGCCCAAACCGATTTCAATTTCCTGAGACATGGTTACCGAGGATAATGCGCGGGTTTGACGGCGCGCGCGTCCCTCCGGCGACGTCTCACATACTCGAACGCCCACCTTCGCCGTTACATGGATGATATATGAATGGTCACGTTTTCAAACACGCATCCGGGCATATGCCGGCAGGAATCCGGGAGGAATCAATGGGCAAAATCAAGGTCGAAGGAAAGGTCGTCGAACTCGACGGCGACGAAATGACCCGCGTCATCTGGAAGGACATCAAGGACCGCCTGATCCTGCCCTACCTCGACGTGGACCTCGACTACTACGATCTGGGCATCCAGAACCGCGACGCCACCGACGACCAGGTCACCATCGACGCGGCCAACGCCATCAAGCGCGAGCACGTCGGCGTCAAGTGCGCCACCATCACCCCCGACGAGGCGCGTGTCAAGGAGTTCGGCCTCAAGAAGATGTGGAAGTCCCCCAACGGCACGATCCGCAACATCCTCGGCGGCACCATCTTCCGCGAGCCGATCGTGATGAGCAACGTGCCGCGGCTCGTGCCCGGCTGGACCAAGCCGATCGTCGTCGCCCGACACGCCTTCGGCGACCAGTACAAGGCCACCGACTTCAAGGTCCCGGGCGCCGGCCGCCTGACCGTCACGTTCACCCCCGCCGACGGCTCCGAGCCGATCCAGCACGTGGTCTACGACTACGGCGAGGACGGCGGCGTCGCCCAGGTGCAGTACAACGTCAACGACTCCATCAGGGGCTTCGCGCGCGCCTGCTTCAACTACGGCCTCATGCGCCACTACCCGGTGTACCTGTCCACCAAGAACACGATCCTCAAGGCGTACGACGGCCAGTTCAAGGACATCTTCGCCGAGATCTACGAGACCGAATACAAGGAGCGCTTCGAGGCCGAGGGCCTGACCTACGAGCACCGCCTCATCGACGACATGGTCGCCAGCTCCCTCAAGTGGCACGGCGGATACATCTGGGCCTGCAAGAACTACGACGGCGACGTGCAGTCCGACTCCGTGGCGCAGGGCTTCGGCTCTCTCGGCCTCATGACCTCCGTGCTCATGACCCCCGACGGCCAGACCGTCGAGGCCGAGGCCGCCCACGGCACCGTGACCCGCCACTACCGCCGCTGGCTCAAGGGCGAGAAGACCTCCACCAACCCGATCGCCTCGATCTTCGCGTGGACCGGCGGTCTCAAGCACCGCGCCGACCTCGACGGCACCCCGGAGGTCCGCCACTTCGCCGAGACGCTGGAGAAGGTCATCGTCGACACGGTCGAGGGCGGCCAGATGACCAAGGATCTCGCCATGCTCATCGGCCCTGACCAGCCGTGGCTCGACACCGAGGGATTCATGACCGCGCTCGACGAGAACCTCGCCAAGGCGCTCGCCGAGTGATCCGGCCCCGGTGATTCCCGTTTCATAGGGAGGGCTACTACAATCGGGCGAAGACCATCAGCCGATTGAAAGGATTCCCGCCCCATGGCCACTAGTCGCGTCCCCATCGCAATACGACTGATCGCCATGGCGGCGGGAATTTCGTTGCTGTTCGCCTCCGGCGCCTGCTCGTCCTCCTCCGACGACGCCGCGACGTCCCAAAATGGAGGCACGACGACCTCCACGACCAGGACCGGCGCCGGTTCGGCGGCCATCTTCACGCCGTCCGACGGCATCACCATCTCCCAGCGCACGCCGCTCAACAAATGGGCGAAGCTCACGCCCGAGATCACGGACCGGCTCGTCGCGCAGGGCATGCGCAAGGGGGCGATCGAGAAGGTCACGTCGGACAGTCTCGACAAGCAGAGCCGCGACGTGCAGGACTGGGTCGTCGACCACATGACGGCGGACGACGGATCGTCGGACTCGTCGAACGGCGACGCCGATCCGTCCCGTACCACGCTGATCGTCGCACCGGTCGTCGAGGCCGACTCCTCCACCCGGCAGTACGGCGACTACGTCACCCGACCGACGGACGATTCATCCTCGCCGACCGACTCATCGAAGTCGGATTCGTCGTCCTCGTCGGATGCGTCCTCCGACGGCGCGAATGACGTATCCGACGAGGACGACACCGAACGCAACGCCTACGACCGTCTCAACTCCGCTCTGAAGCTCGCCCGCGACGCCGGCATGCACGTCATCCTGCTCGCCAACGGGGTCGACGGATTCTCGCCGGATGCGTTCGTGAGCTTCTCCACCCCCGAGCAGATCGGCATGATCCAGGCCACCAAGCTCGTCGCCAAGCTCGATCTGGCCAAGGCCAGCAAGGACAACCCCAAGGCGATCGAGGTGCTGATCCCCAGCTCCCCCGCCTCCGATGAATCCGGTTCGGATTCCGCCTCCTCATCCGGTTCCGCCGACGGTGCGGACGAGACGACCGAAACCGACGACGCGTTCGCCCGCGAGGCATTCGCCGGCATGTGGAAGGTGCTGCAGCCCTACTTCAGCCAGGGCAAGGCGTACAGTCCGTCCGGTCTGCTCACCAAGGCCACCGAGGATTCCGATTGGCGCAACGTGACGGTCTCCGTCTCGGACAAGAAGGACATCAGCGACGAGCTGGACCGTCGTCTTCCGCAGACCAAGACCGACGGCGCCAAAACACGCACGCGCATCGACGGCATCATCGCGATGAACGACTACGTCGCCTCGGTCGTGACCGACGAACTCGATGCGCTCGGCTACACGGGATCCGCCGCGGACATCAACCCGTCGATCACGATCTCCGGCATCGTCGGCAACATCACCGGCAGAAAGGACCTGCATCGCGGCAGCGTGCCCGACCCGGCGAAGTCCCCCGAGACGGACGACTCGGACTCGAGTGACGCGAACGGCGATTCGACGGACGCGCAGTCCTCCGACGAGTCGGCCTCCGACTGGCCGATCGTCACCGGATTCGGCGGTTATGTGGATACGATGCCGCAGGTCGTCAACGGCAAGCAGTGGATGACCGGACTCGAGAACCGCAAGGCCATCGCGGCGGACATCGCCGAGGTGACGGTGAGGCTCAACCGCAAGGAATCGGCCGCGGATCTCAAATACGTCACCAAACAGCGCGTGCCCGGCTCCTCCTCGAAGACCAAGGTGAACACCATCGCCGAGGAGCCGCTGTCCGTAAGCGCCTACAACCTCAAGACAGCACTCATCGATCCCGGCTACATCACTATGGCCGACGCCGGTCTGTGACGCCGGACGGCGCGAAAACGAACGAGGCGGTCTCCCCACGAACGGGAGACCGCCTCGCCGTATGGACGCGGACGATCAGAAACCGAGGCGCTCGAGCTTCTTGGGATCGGACTGCCAGCCCTTGGCGACCTTGACGTGCAGGTCAAGACGCGCCTTGCAGCCGACGATGCGGTTGACGGGGGTGCGCAACTTCTTCTTGACGGCGGTCAGATGAGAGGCTCCCCTGCCGATGATGATCGGCTTCTGGGAATCGCGCTCCACGTAGATCGAGACATGCACCTCGGCCTTGCCGTCATACGCCTGACCGGTCTCGTTGTCCTCCGGATAGTCGATCGAATCGACCACGACGGCCAGCGAATGGGGCAGCTCGTCGTCCAGCTGTTCGAGGAACGCGCCGCGGATGAGCTCGGCGATGGTCTCCTCGGGTCTCTCCTCGCTGACCTGCTCGGCCGGGTACATCTGCGGGCCTTCGGGCGTGTGCTCGATGAGGACCTTCCTGACCTCGTCGAGGTTGTCGCGTTCGAGGGCGCTCACCGGCACGATGTCCGCGAAGTCGGCGAAGGCGTTGATCTCGATGAGCTTGGCGACCAGCTGCTCGCGCGTGAGCTCGTCGATCTTCGTGACGATGGCGACCAGCGGGATCTTCCACGCGAACGTGCCGTCGTCCTTCTTGATGGCGAAGTCGGAGCGCAGACGGGACAGGATGCGCTTGTCGCCCGGGCCGATCTCCTGATCGGCGGGCAGCAGGAACGCCACCTCGTCCACGTCGGACAGGCTCTCGTCGACGATGTCGTTCAGGCGCTGGCCGAGCAGCGTGCGCGGGCGGTGGATGCCGGGGGTGTCGACGAGGACGAGCTGCGCGTTGTCGGTGGTGAGGATGCCGCGGATGGCCTTGCGTGTGGTCTCCGGCCGGGAGGACGCGATGGCGATCTGCGTGCCGATCAGCGCGTTGATGAGCGTGGACTTGCCCACGTTCGGTCGTCCCACGACGGCCACGAAGCCGGAACGGTACGGCTGCTCGTCTGCGGTTGCGGCGGTTGCTTCTTCGGTCATGTCACTCCTCATGGATTCACGAATCTCGGGGTCTCACGTCTGTGCGACTGTCCGATGCGCCTCACGCGTTCTGCGCGGGCTCGCCGTCGGCGGTCGTATCGCCGTCGTCACCGGCCTTGCCATCTTCCTCGTGCCCCTCGACGTGGGCGGGCTCGACGACGATGGTGGACACCTTCTTGCGGCGACCGGCGGAGTCGACCGCGGTGAGCCTCAGGCCTCGGGTCACGGCCGAGGCGCCGACGATCGGCACGCGGCCGAGCAGCTTGGTCAGAAGACCGTACACGGTGTCGACGTCGTCCTCGTCGATGTCGATCTCGAACAGCTCCTCGAGGTCGGCGATCGGCGTGCGCGCGGGCATGCGCCATTTCTTGTCGCCGATCTGCTCGGGCTCCTCGCGCTGGGTGCGGTCGTGCTCGTCCTCGAGCTCGCCGACGATCTGCTCGATGGCGTCCTCTATGGTGACCAGACCCGCGATGCCGCCGTACTCGTCGACGACGACCGCCACGTGCTGGCGGGAGCGCTGCATCTCGTGGAACAGGTCGTCCACGGGCTTGGACTCGGGCACGAGCATCGGGTCACGCACGATCGAGGAGACCTTGCGGGTCATCGCGGCCGGATTGAACGCGGTGGCCCTGACCGCGTCCTTGAGGTAGGCGACGCCGATCAGGTCGTCGACGTCCTCGCCGATAACCGGCACGCGGGAGAAGCCCGAGCGCGAGCACAGCTTGAGCATGTCCTCGAGCGTCGAGTCCCTCTCGATGCAGATCATGTCGGTGCGCGGCACCATGATCTCGCGCGTCAGCGTGTCGGAGAGGGTGAGCACGTTGCGCAGCATCTCCGAGACCTCGGGGTCGAAGTCGTTGGACTCGACGAGGCGGTCGATGGTGGCACGTCCCTGCTCCTGCTGGATCTTCTCAAGCTCCTCGTCGTCGGAGAGGTCCTGCGAGCGGCGGCGTCCGTCGGGCGCGGCGCCGATGCGGGTGAACGGCGTGATCGCGACCGCGACGGAGACGAGGCGCGAATGCTCGATCATGATGTCGACCGGCTTGGTGGCGCCCGTCTCGCGCGGACGCACGAAGACGCTGACCACGCCGACGACAAGGGCGACGACCATGCCGACGACGATCTCGAGCCATACCGGGGCGCCCCAGACGGAGGCGACGAGGGCGACGAGCACGCCGACGAGCACGTTGCAGGTGACGCGGAAGAACGCGCACGCCCCCGCAGCCGCGTAGCGGTTGGCGATCAGCCGCTGGACCCGGTGGATGCGGGCGATCTTCTTCATCCTGGAGAACTGCGTGAGCTCGGAGTCGGTCTGCACCTCGAGGATGAGGTTGTTCAGACTGGCCCTCGTCACGCGTCCCACCGCGCCCTCGGCGGCCGCGAGCGACAGCGACAGCCAGACCAGCAGCGCCGCGACTATCACCAGCGCGGCGGTTATGGCGATCAGGGTCGGTTGGGAATACTCCATCGGTGTTCGTTCTTCCTTCTTTTGTCCGTTCGTGTGCGTGTGTTTGCGGATGTCTGCGGTCGGCGTCAGCGCGTGATCTGGCGTCCGGCGCCGTGCTCGGCGTCGTAGATGGCCAGCGCGTCCGGGCTGCCGGCGGGCAGTTCCACGGGTCCGCCCAGATCGTGGCGCACCGCGATGAAGGTGAGCAGCAGCTGACGCTGGAGGCCGAACATCTGACGCTCCTGATCGGGGTTGACATGGTCGTAGCCGAGCAGATGCAGGATGCCGTGGATGGTCAGGAGCATCATTTCCTGCAGCACGCCGTGTCCGGCCGCGGCGGCCTGCTGTGCCGCGACCCACGGGCAGATGACGATGTCGCCGAGGACGCCCTCCATCAGGGTCTTGCCGTCGCCCGGGCGCAGCTCGTCCATCGGGAAGCTCATCACGTCGGTGGGGCCTTCGAGGTTCATCCAGTGCTCGTGCATCTCGGCGATCGGCTCGGGATCGACGAACAGGATGGTCAGGTCGGACTGCGTGCTCACGCGCATCTGATCGAGTACCCACACTCCCAGATCGGAGAACAGCTTGGGTTCGATCGTCCATACGGTCTCATTGGACACGTCAACGCTCATCGGGTGCGGGCTCCTTTCGGTCCGTGCTGTCGCTGTTGCTGATGTCGCCTGCGGCACCGGACTCCCCGGCGTCGTCGCGGCGGCGGCGCGAGATGCGCCGGTGGTCGCCGTCGATCGCGTCGTGCCTGTCGTACGCCGCGACGATCTGTCCCACCAGTCGGTGGCGCACGACGTCCTCGGGGTTCAGATGCACGAACGCGATGTCCGAGATGCCGTCGAGGATGCGCTCGATGGTCGCGAGCCCCGAACGCGGCACGGTCAGATCGACCTGCGTGATGTCGCCGGTGATGACCATCTTCGTGTTGAATCCGAGACGCGTGAGGAACATCTTCATCTGCTGCTCGGTGGTGTTCTGCGCCTCGTCGAGGATGACGTACGCGTCGTTGAGGGTGCGTCCTCGCATGTAGGCGAGCGGCGCCACCTCGATGGTGCCGTCGTCCATGAGTCGCCTCATCTGGTCGGCGCCGAGCATGTCGCCCAGCGCGTCGTACAGCGGGCGCAGGTAGGGGTCGACCTTGTCGTTGAGCGTACCGGGCAGGAAGCCGAGGCTCTCGCCGGCCTCCACCGCCGGACGGGTGAGGATGATGCGCCTCACCTGCTTGTCCTGGAACGCGCGCACGGCCTTGGCGACCGCCAGATACGTCTTGCCGGTGCCGGCCGGTCCGATGCCGAACGTGATGGTATGCGATTCGATGGCGGCCACATAGGCTGCCTGTCCGGCCGTCTTGGCGCGCACCGGGTTGCCCGCCGCGTAGGTGATGACGCCCGGCACCGAGGGCTTGCGCCGCTCCGGGGAGCCGGAGCGCAGGGCGATGTTCGACTCCATGCGCTGCAGCGCCTCGACGGTGCGTCCGTGTCCCGGATGCGTGACCCTGGTGCGGTTGTCGAGTACGTCCTGGTCGATCATCCTGCGCACGGTGTCCGCGTCCATGGGAGCGGTGTGGGCCGCCTCGATGATCGTGTTGACGAGGTCCTCCGCCTTCGAGGCGTCGGATTCGGTCTGCTTGGATCTGGAGACGATGGCCACGCGGTTGCCCCGGACGAGGATCGTCAGGTCGGGGAACGCTCGCTCCACCTCGCGGATCACCTCGTCGACCGGCCCGAGCACGGCCACCGGGTCGAGCTGCGTGGGAATGGTGATGGTTCGCGTTGTCGTCGCCACGGAGCCCTTTCCCTACTCGTCCAGCACTTCGCCGGTGAGCACGTGGGCGTGCACGTGGAAGACCGTCTGTCCGGCGTCGAGGCCGGTGTTGAACACGAGGCGGAACGCGCCGTGGAACCGCTCGTCGGCGATGTGCTGCGCGACCTCGGCGATGTGCGCGAGTTCGGCCGGATCGGCGGCCGCCAGCTCGGCGACGTTCGCGTAGTGCTTCTTCGGCACGATCAGCACATGGATCTTGGCCTTCGGGTTGATGTCGTTGAAGGCGTAGGTGGTGTCATCCTCGTAGACCTTGCTGCTGGGGATCTGTCCGGCGATGATCTTGCAGAACAGGCAGTCATCGGCTTCGCTCATGCGTGCTCCTTGCTTGTGGGGTTCCTTCGTTTCTCGTGCCAGCTTACCGCGTCAGGCGTACCGTCCGAGCGCGCGGCTCAGCAGGGAGAGCGCGACCGGTCCGGCCGTGGAGGCCCTCAGGATGTTGCGTCCGAGCACGACGCTGTGCGCGCCGGCATCGACGAACCGGGCAACCTCATCCTCGCTGATGCCGCCCTCGGGGCCGACGACCACGTACACGGTACGGGGTCTGCCGTCCGCGAGGCACCGCTCCGACATGTCCGACACCAGCGATTCGACGGAGTCCCATGTATCGGTGGCATCCTGGTGGAGCACGACGACCAGATCGCCGTGCACGTTGGCGCGCAGGCACATCGACACGATCTGCTTGGAGGAGACGCACTCCCCCAGCTGCGGACGCCATGCGCGTCGGGACTGCTCGGTGGCCGCCGCGATGACCGCGTCCCATTTGCGGTCCGTGCGTCCGGCCTTCCATTTGGCTATGGACCGGTCGGCCTGCCAGGGGACGACCTCGTCGACGCCGATCTGCGTGGCCGTGTCGACGGCCTGCTCGTCATGACCGGTCTTGGCCAGGGCCTGCACCAGCGCCAGACGGGTGGTCGGCCCGGGCTCGCGCACGAAGTCCCTCACCTCGGCCAATCCCGCGTCGGCATCGGTCAGACGCGCGATGATGCGCAGTCCCCTGCCGTCGGAGAGCTGCAGCTCGTCGCCGTCCTTGAGCCTCATCGCCTGCACGGCATGACGCCTGACGGACTGGGGCAGGGTGATCCGCCACCCGGCGTTGAACTCGTCGGAATTGACCGGCACGTCGTCGCGGTCCGGATCCAGCAAAAACAAAGCGTTCGTCATGTCTCCAAGGCTATCAACACCAGCGCGACACGCCGACGATTGCACGCCGACGAATCGATGCTAGAGTATTCACTCGTTGCCATGCAGCGACACCTGCCCGGGTGGCGGAATGGTAGACGCGCTAGCTTGAGGTGCTAGTGCCTATTTTTAACAGGCGTACGGGTTCAAGTCCCGTCTCGGGCACAGATAAACCCCTTGGAGACAAGGGGTTTTCTCGTATTTGCAGACGCTCCCACAGGCCGCCGTCCACGCAGCCGGCAAACGTCTGACCCGCGCGACACCGAACAGCACCGCAACCCACACGAAGGAGTCCCCATGCGCTTCGTCCATCTTGAATCCATCGACGACGAACGCGTGTCGGCCTACGTCAATCTCACCGAGATCCAGCTGCGCAACCGTCTGGAGCCCGCCAAGGGCCTGTTCATCGCCGAATCCCCCAAGGTCATCGACCGGGCGTTGGCCGCCGGCCGGGAGCCGATCTCCCTGCTGGTCGAGGAGCAGTGGATCGACGGCATGGGAGACGAGTTCTCCTACATCGACGAGCATTGGGGACCGGACGTGCCGGTCTACGTCGCCTCCCCCGATCAGCTGAAACGACTCACCGGATACCGTCTGCACCGCGGCGCCCTGTCCGCCATGAGGCGGTGGCCGCTGCCCTCCGTCGCCCAGGTGTGTGCCGGCGCGACCAGGGTCGCGGTGATGGAGAACATCGTCGACCATACGAACGTGGGTGCGCTGATGCGCTCGGCCGCGGCGCTCGACGTGGACGCCGTGCTGGTCACGCCCTCCTGCGGCGATCCCCTGTACCGCCGAGCCGCACGCGTCTCGATGGGCACGGTGTTCCAGATCCCGTGGACCCGCATCGGCGGCGAGGACAAACACTACTGGCCGTTCAAGGGCATCGACGAGCTCAAGGAGCTCGGCTTCACCACCGTGGCCATGGCGCTGGAGGACGATTCGATCAGCCTCGACGAACTCACCCGACGACTCGACAACGATCCGGCCGAGGCCGACCACATCGACAGGCTGGCCCTCATCTTCGGCACCGAGGGCGACGGTCTGTCCCACCACACCATCGCGCGCGCCGACCTCACTGTGAAGATTCCGATGGCGCACGGCGTCGACTCCCTCAACGTCGCCGCCTCCAGCGCGGTCGCCTTCTACGCTACGCGTCCGCATCGCGCGTAGCCGCACGCGGGGACGGCACCCCGTCATCCCCCGTAACCGCACATCCCCGATGTACCCCGATATGTGACGTGCGTCACTGACGACGCGCCGGGACACGCCGGGACGCGCGGAGCGGCGTTGCTTGCGTGTCGCGGTTTTTGTGCCATCATTGTCAGTGTGAAGCCGGGGCAAGGATGCCCGGTTTACGACCCCGAGCGGCGTTGAAAGGCGCTGGAAGTTGTTGAGAGGAGCAACGTAGATAATGGCCAAAAACAAGCAGAAGATTCTATCGATCGTGTTGGCCGGCGGCGAGGGAACCCGACTGATGCCGTTGACCCGTGATCGCGCGAAGCCGGCGGTGCCCTTCGGCGGCGTGTTCCGCCTCATCGACTTCCCGCTGTCCAACCTGGTGAACTCCGACTACCGCCATATCGTCGTGCTCACCCAGTACAAGTCCCACTCGCTGGATCGTCACATCTCCCAGATGTGGCGCTTCTCCTCGCTGCTGGGCAACTACGTCTCCCCCGTCCCGGCGCAGCAGCGCCTCGGCAAGCACTGGTACCTCGGCTCCGCCGATGCCATCTACCAGACCATCAACATCATCGAGGACGTCCAGCCGGACATCGTCGTGATCGTCGGCGCCGACCACGTCTACCGCATGGACTTCGGCCAGATGGTCCAGCAGCACATCGAATCGGGCGCCGAGTTCACCGTCGCCGGCATCCGTCAGCCGATCGAGCAGTCGAACCAGTTCGGCGTGATCGACGTGGATCCGGAGCACCCGAACCAGATCAAGAGCTTCCTGGAGAAGCCGGACACCTGCGCCGGCCTGCCGGACGATCCGGGCTCCTTCCTCGCCTCGATGGGCAACTACGTGGCCAACACGGACGCCCTGTTCGACGCGCTCGCCAAGGACGAGAAGAACGAGAACACGAAGCACGACATGGGCGGCGACATCGCGCCGTACTTCGCCTCCCGCGGCGAGGCCGGCGTGTATGACTTCAACACGAACGAGATTCCGGGCGCCACCCCGACCGACCACGCCTACTGGCGCGACGTCGGTACGATCAAGCAGTTCTACGATGCGCACATGGACCTGATCGCCTACGTGCCCGAGTTCAATCTGTACAATCAGGCCTGGCCGATCTACACGAACTCCGGCACGCTGCCGCCGGCCAAGTTCGTGCACGCCGGCCGTGACCGTCTCGGCCATGCGACCGATTCGATCGTCTCCCCCGGCGTGATCGTCTCCGGCGGCGAGGTGCACCACTCCGTGCTCTCTCCGAACGTGCGCATCCACTCGTGGGCGCAGGTCGTGGACTCCGTCCTGTTCGACGGCGTGATCGTCAACCGTCGCGCCCGCGTCTACAAGGCGATCCTCGACAAGAACGTGGTCCTCACCGAGAACTCCACCGTCGGCATCGACACTGAGCACGATCTTGCGCGCGGCTTCACCGTCACTCCGGAGGGTATCACCGTGGTTCCGAAGGGCACCGTCGTCGACGACTGATCCTCCCGTCGCATAATCGCATAGCGAAAACGGGCTTCCCTCATCACAAGAGGGAAGCCCGTTTTCGATGCCGGACGAGGAATCGGTGATACCGGAGACGTCGTTCGGCGGCAACCGGTGCCGCCGATCTCAGTACTGCGGCAGATTCTCGAAGTTGAATCCCAGCGCGGCCAGCTGGTCGCGACCCTCGGGCGTGATCTTGTCCATCGTCCAGCGCGGCTGCCACGTCCAGTCGATGCGGAACTCCTCGACGAGACCGGCGAGGGTGCTTGCGCACTCGTCCTCGATGAGGTCGGTCAGCGGGCACGCCGGCGTGGTCAACGTCATCGTGATGATGGCGCGGCCCAGATCGTCGATCTCGATGCCGTAGACCAGACCGAGGTCGATGACGTCGATGCCAAGCTCCGGGTCGATGACCTGATGGAGGGCCTCGCGTACGTCCTCGGCGGTGGCTCGGCCGATGTCGTCGACGAACTTCAGCGGGATCTCGGCGTCGTCTCCGTGCTCGTCGCCATGGCCGCATTCACTCTTCTTGTGACGGCCGCAGGCGCACATGTCGTCGTCGGCCGCCGCCGACTCGGCGGGGCGTCCGTTCGGGAAGCCCTTGGCCAGAGCCGGATTGGCCATCACGCGACGTGCGGCCTCCTCGTCCTGTAGGACGCCGTTGACCGCATCGAACACGGTCGGTTGCGGTTCGGGCACCAGGTTATCGCTCATTGTCACTCCATACCTCGAAAAGGGTTACGTGTCTACTCTACGCGGGCGCGCATGCGTTGTCACCCGCCGTTCGCTCAGTGCTTGGCGGCCAAGGCCTTCGCGATGGAGTCCTTGAGACCCTCCCACGCGAGCAGCGCGCACTTGATGCGCATCGGGTACTTGGACACGCCCTGGAACACGATGCCGTCGCCGAGGCTCTCCTCGGCCGCCTCATCATCCAGCCCCTTGCCGCGCGATTCCATGAGCCGGTGGAAGGTGCGCTCCAACTCCATCGCCTTGTCGACGGTCTGCCCGTCCACGAGATCGACCATGACGGACAGGCTGGCCTGCGAGATGGAGCATCCCTGACCGTCCCACACGACGCGCCTGATGGTGTACGGCTCGTCGTCGGAGATCTCCACGTGCACGGTCGCCTCATCGCCGCAGGTCGGGTTGAACTGATGGGATTCGCCGGGAGTGCAGTACTCGTGGGTTGCGCGGACCACGGTGTCGCCCGTGGATTCGCTCGTTTGCTCCTTCGTCAGGTCCGCCGCGAAGGACTCCTTGCCGTGCGGGTTCTTCGCCGCTTCCAGGATGACCTCCTGATACATCTGTTCGAGGTCGTCGCCGCTCATGCCGTAATCGTTCATAATCTCCTCAATATAGCGCCCTCCCCACGACCTGTGGGGAGGGCGGTTTCCGCGTTCCGTTGGAATCGCGACCGAGACCACGGTCCTCGCGCGGATTCCCGCAGGACCGCATACATTCGGTCAGACCCCGAAGAACTTCCTGATGCCCTTCGCGGCCTCGACCAGCGCCTGCGCGTCCTCGACCGTGTTGTACACGCCGGACGATGCGCGGTTCGAGGCGTACAGGCCGAAGTGACGATGGACCGGCTGCGCGCAATGGTGACCGACACGGATGGCGATGCCCTGTGCGTCGATGTACTGGCCGACGTCGTGCGGATGCACCCCGGCCACGTCGAACGCAACGGTGCCGATGCGGTCCACGTTCTCACGCGGGCCCAGGATACGGATGCCGTCGATGTCGCCGAGCTTCAGCAGCTCCGCGGCGATGGTCCTCTCGTGTGCCTCGATGTTCTCGAGTCCGACGTTCATCATCCACTCGGCGGCGACGCCTGCGGCCACGACCTGGGCGACCGGCTGGGTGCCGGCCTCGAACCTCGCCGGCGGCTCCATGTACTGCGCCGGCTGGTCCATCCACGCGAGTTCGACCATCGATCCGCCGAAGTTCGCCGGCGGCAGGGCCTCGAGCAGTTCGCGGCGGCCGTACAGGAAGCCGACGCCAGTCGGACCGTACATCTTGTGCGCGCTCCAAGCGGCGAAGTCCACGTCGAGTGCATGGAAGTCGACCTTGAGATGCGGCACGGACTGGCACGCGTCGAGGATGAAGACCGCCCCGACCTCGTGCGCGCGCCTCACGATGGGGGCGATGTCGGTGATCGCGCCGGTGGTGTTGCCCACGTGCGTGACGGCCACGACCTTGGTGCGCTCGGTGATGACCTCGTCGAGGTTGTCGGTGCGCACGCGGCCGTCCTCGGTCAGGTCGATCCACTTGAACGTGGCGCCGGTGCGGTAGGCGAGCTCCTGGAACGGCAGCAGCACGGAATGATGCTCCGCCTTGGACACGACGATCTCGTCGCCGGGCTTGAGGGCGAAGCGCTTCGCGGCCGCTCCCCCACGGCCGAGCGACGCGTTGCCGAACGCGGTGGCGAGCAGGTTGAGGCCCGCAGTCGCGCCGCCGGTGACGACGATCTCCTCGTTGCCCTCCTCGGCGTTGGCGCCGACCAGACGCGCGACCTTGACGCGCGCGTCCTCGAAGGCCATCGTGCTTCGGGCCGCGAGCTCGTGGGCGCCGCGGTGCACGCCGGCGTTGATCGTGCGGTAGAACTCCGCCTCCGCCTCGATCACGCGTTCCGGCTTCTGCGAGGTCGCCGCCGAATCGAGGTACACGAGCGGGTGCCCGTGGATCTCCTGCTTGAGGATCGGGAACTCATCCCTGATCGCTGCGAAATCTGTCATCTATCCCCCTTGTGTGATTACCTGCGCAAAGTCGCTGCGCGACGTCCGACGCAATCGAGCGTGGAATCGTGATCATCGATTCGCGACCGTAGGCTCGGCCGAACGGCCTTGAGTGTGTCGCGAGTCGATGATCACGATTCCACGCGGTTACCCGACGGTGGCGAATCAGGCCAGGGCGGACTCGGAGTCCGCGCCCTCCGGCAGGTAGGCGTCGTAGCCGTTCTCCTCGAGCTCGTCGGCCAGCTCCGGACCGCCGGTCTTGACGAAGTGGCCGTCGGCGAACACGTGCACGATGTCAGGCTTGATGTACTTGAGGATGCGCGTGTAGTGCGTGACCATCAGGATGCCGAACTGGTTGGCCTCCTTGGCGCGGTTGACGCCCTCGGACACGATGCGCAGCGCGTCGACGTCGAGGCCGGAGTCGGTCTCGTCGAGGATGGCGAACTTCGGCTTGAGCAGCTCGAGCTGCAGCACCTCGGCACGCTTCTTCTCGCCGCCGGAGAAGCCCTCGTTGACGGAGCGGGAGGCGAACTTCGGGTCCATCTTGAGGCGCTTCATCGCCTGGGACAGCTCACGCGCCCACGTACGCACGGACGGCGCCTCGCCGTCGATCTCGGTCTTCGCGGTGCGCAGGAAGTTGGTCATCGACACGCCCGGCACCTCGACCGGGTACTGCATGGCGAGGAACAGGCCGGCCTTGGCACGCTCGTCCGGGGTCATCTTGAGGATGTCCTGACCGTCGAGCAGCGCCTCGCCGGAATCGACCACGTACTTGGGATGGCCGGCCAGCGTGTAGGCGAGGGTGGACTTGCCGGAGCCGTTGGGGCCCATGATCGCGTGGGTCTCACCTGAATGAACGGTCAGCGAGGCGCCCTTGAGGATCTGCTTGGTGCCTTCCTTGGTCTCGACGTGGACGTACAGGTCCTTGATTTCCAGAGTGGACATTGATTACTCCTAAAAACTTGCGTTCGTTACTTGTCTTCGAGCACCTGCGCCATGGCCTCGCTTTCGCCGCGGGCCAGTCGCCGGTCGATCACGTTCATGAGGTGGTCGGAGACGGCCGGGATGCCGATCTCCTCGACGAGCTCGCCGAAGAAGCCGCGCACGACGAGCTTGCGCGCCTCGGTCTCGGGGATGCCGCGGGATTCGAGGTAGAACAGCTCCTCGTCGTCGAAGCGGCCGACGGAGGATGCATGGCCGGCGCCGATGATGTTGCCGTTCTCGATCTCGAGGTTCGGCTCGGAGTCGGCGATGGCGCCGGGGGTGAGGACCAGATTGCGGTTGAGCTCGTAGGAGTCGGTGCCGGGGGCGGTCGGCTGGATCAGCGCGTTGCCGACCCACGTGGAGTGCGCGCCCTTGCCGTCGAGCGCGCCCTTGTAGACGACGCGGCTCTTGCAGTCGGGATGGTTGTGCACCACCATCGTGCGGTGCTCGATGTGCTCGCCCGGGTCGACGAAGTAGATGCCGAGCATGTTGAGCTCGCCCTGCTCGCCGCCGAAGTCCTGATCCATGCGGATGCGCACGACGTCGCCGCCCAGGGTGACGACGGAGTGGCGCAGAGACGCGCCCTCGCCGACGTGGATGCGGTGGTTGCCGACGTGCTTGGCGGTGCGGTCCCACTCCTGAATGAACGTGGCGGAGACGTGGGAGTCCTTGCCGGTGGTGATCTCGACGCCCTCGGCGAGCCTCGCGTCGCCGTCGTGCTCGACGACGACGTCCGCGTGCGCCCTGTCGGCGGCGACGATGACCAGATGGAACGCGTCGAGGTCCTCGCCGGCGCCGTGCACCTTGACGAGCACGGGCTGGTCGATCTCGCCCACGAGCCTGACGATGGTCGCGGTGGCGCCGGAGTTCCATTCGACGGCGGAGACGCGATCGTTCGGCTTGGAGACGGTGCCGGATTCGGCCTCGCCGAGCCTGACCTGCTCGATGGTGACGCCGTCGGCCAGCGGGGAGCCGTCGATCATGCCGACCTCGATCTGCGTCTCGCCGGACGGCGTGAACGTCTCGAAGAACTCGGCGATGCGGTCAATCGGCGTGTAGCGCCAGTCCTCCTGCTTGCGGTCCGGCACCGGGAACGCGGCGACCTCGAACGAGCGGGGCGCGCGGTCCGCGCTCGACGGCATGGCCGCCGGCACCTTGTACGGGTCGTTCGGATCCGCGACGGGGATGTTGAGTTCTGCTGCTTTGTTTTCCGCCATGGGAATCAGCCCACCGATCCTTCCATCTGCAATTCGACGAGTCTGTTGAGTTCGAGCGCGTACTCCATCGGCAGCTCGCGGCTGATCGGCTCGACGAAGCCGCGCACGATCATGCCCTGCGCCTCCTCCTCGGACAGGCCGCGGCTCATCAGGTAGAAGAGCTGGTCCTCGGAGATCTTGGAGACGGTGGCCTCGTGCGCCATCGAGACGTCGTCCTCGCGCACGTCCACGTGCGGGTACGTGTCGGAACGGCTGAAGTCGTCGACGAGCAGCGCATCGCACACGGTAGAGTTGGAGGAGCCCTCGGCGCCCTTGACGATCTTGACGAGGCCGCGGTACGCGGAGCGTCCGCCGCCGCGGGAGATCGACTTGGCGACGATCGTGGACGAGGTGTGCGGGGCGAGGTGGATCATCTTCGCGCCGGTGTCCTGATACTGGCCCTTGCCGGCGAAGCCGAGCGACATGGTGCTGGCCTTCGCGTACGGCTCGGCGAGGATGCAGGCCGGGTACTTCATCGTGGCCTTGGAGCCGATGTTGCCGTCGACCCATTCCATCGTGCCGCCCTCACGCACATAGGCGCGCTGGGTGACGAGGTTGTAGACGTTGTTCGACCAGTTCTGCACGGTGGTGTAGCGCACGCGGGCGTGCTTCTCGACGATGATCTCGACGATGGCGGCGTGCAGGGAGTCCTCGGACCAGATCGGGGCGGTGCAGCCCTCGACGTAGTGCACGTAGGAGCCTTCGTCGGCGATGATCAGGGTGCGTTCGAACTGGCCCATGGCCGGGGTGTTGATGCGGAAGTACGCCTGCAGCGGGATGTCCACGTGGACGCCCTTGGGCACGTACACGAACGAGCCGCCGGACCAGGCCGCGGTGTTGAGGGCGCCGAACTTGTTGTCCTCCGGCGGCACGACGGTGCCGAAGTACTTGCGAACGAGATCGGGGTACTCGCGCACGGCGGTGTCGGTGTCGACGAAGATCACACCCTGCTTCTTCAGGTCCTCCTGGATGGAGTTGTAGATGACCTCGGACTCGTACTGGGCGGCGACGCCGGAGACCAGACGGTTCTTCTCCGCCTCCGGGATGCCGAGGCGGTCGTACGTGTTGCGGATGTCGTCGGGCAGCTCGTCCCACGTCTTGGCCTGCTTGTCGATCGGCTTGACGTAGTATTTGAAATCATCGGCGTTGAAGCCGGTCAGGTCGACGCCCCACTCGGGCATCGGCTTCTCGAGGAAGGCCTTGTAGCCGCGCAGACGCATGTCGAGCATCCACTCCGGTTCGCCCTTGTCGGCGCTGATGCCGCGCACGACGCTCTCGTCGATGCCGCGCTTGGCGGCCTCGCCGGCCGCGTCGGAATCATGCCAGCCGTAGCTGTAGTCGCCGAACTGCTGGATGATCTCGTCGTCCTGTTTGATCTTCTCCTCATTGACGCGGGACCTGTCGGCCACGTACTGGCTCATCTCCACGTCAGCTGCGGCGTTGGGTGCTTGGGTGTCGCTCACCGTACACTGCCTCCAATCGTTCACATAAGTTCCTACGCAAATCTAGCAGAAGGCGCACCTCATCTCCATATCGACACCGTATGTCGGCTACATGCGAACGTGAGTTTGGTAACGCGGTCCACGCGGGTCGGATCGCCCGTACGGACGCGGTGGACGGGGAGATGACTCTGCGGCGCACCCGCCGGCTCTCCAAGAGCATCCACCGCTCGCGATGACCTCGCGCTCATTACAATGGAACCCGTCAAGGCGTGCAATGCGGCAGGGAGGACGGATTCCATGAACGGCGAACTCTCCATACGAAGTGGCATGACCAGTTTCCAGTTGAAGATCCTGGCCTGCGTGTTGATGCTCATCGACCATGTGGCCGAGTTCCTGCCGGAGATGCCGGTGTGGATGCACTGGATCGGCAGACTATCCGCGCCGATCTTCTTCTTCCTCATCGGATGGAGCTGCATGTACACCAGCAACCGCAAACGATTCCTCCTGCGCCTCTACCTCGCCAGCGTGGGCATGTCCCTCATACAGGCGGTCTCCTACCTGCTGCCGCCCCTCTCCAGCGGTGTGATGCTCAATCCCATCGGCAACAACATCTTCGCCACGCTGTTCCAGATGAGCCTGATCATCTGCCTGCTATCCGCCCCCCCCCACGGGACGAGAACGACTACGCAACATCTCGATCTACATCGCGGCGCAGCTCATCATCGGCGTGGTGATGATCTTCGCCGCCTACTTCATAGATGCCCTGCCCTATGATGCGAATTTCACTCTCTATGTCCTGTTGGCGGCGAGCGGCACCGTTCTAGGGCTCGAGGGAGGATGGCTCGATGTCGCGATCGGCGTTGTCCTGTGGGCCGTTCATGACAATAGACTGCTCACGTCACTCGCATTCGGCGGCATGTCCCTCATATATCTGGTCTCCGCTCTTCCCGTCGCCAGTCGACTGACCGCGGTCGTCATGGGCGACGGTCCCATCAATCACGTGGCCAACTTCATGCTGAAGAACGCGGGCATTTCGCAATTCGCCCTTGGCCAGTCCCCATTCACGGTGAACTACCAGTGGATGATGGTCTTCGCGCTGCCGTTCATGCTCTTGTACAACCACAAGCGCGGGCCGCATGTGAAGTGGTTCTTCTACGTCTTCTACCCCGCGCACATCGTCGTGCTGTATCTCATCGGCATGGTGATGAGCAACTACATGCTGTTCTGACAGAGCACGAAGACCGCATACGAGGAGGCGGTGACACGACCTTTCGGTCATGCCACCGCCTTTTCATGTGCTCATCGATTCAGGCTTCACGCCTCCGTCGGCAACGACGCGGGGAACTCAGCGGTTCTCCTTGTGGTCGAGCGCGGCCTTGACGAGGCCCGCGAACAGCGGGTGCGGCTTGGTCGGGCGGGACTTGAACTCCGGGTGCGCCTGGGTGGCCACGTAGAACGGGTGGACCTCCTGCGGCAGCTCGACGAACTCGGTGAGCTCGCCGTCCGGGCTCTGGCCGGAGATGCGCAGGCCGCCCTCGCGCAGACGGTCCTTGTACGCGACGTTGACCTCGTAGCGGTGACGGTGGCGCTCGGTGACGTGCGTGGTGCCGTACAGCTCGGCGACCAGCGAGCCCTCCTCGAGCTCGGCCGGGTAGGAGCCGAGGCGCATGGTGTGGCCCATGTCGCCATGGCCGGCGACGATGTCCTTCTGCTCCTCCATCGTGGCGATGACCGGGTTGGCGCAGTCCGGCTCGAACTCGGTGGAGTTGGCGTCCTCGATGCCGAGCACGTGGCGCGCGTACTCGATGACCATCGACTGCAGGCCGAGGCACAGGCCGAGGGCCGGCAGACCGTTCTCGCGCGCGAACTTCAGGGCGCCGATCTTGCCTTCGATGCCGCGGATGCCGAAGCCGCCCGGGATCACGATGCCGTCGATGTTGTCGAGCGCGGCGGCCGCGCCCTCCTCGGTCTCGCAGCGGTCGGCCGCGACCCACTTGACGTTGACCTTGGCCCAGTTGGCGAAGCCGCCGGCCTTGATGGCCTCGGTGACGGACAG
Source organism: Bifidobacterium santillanense (assembly GCF_018555385.1). Lineage (GTDB taxonomy): Bacteria > Actinomycetota > Actinomycetes > Actinomycetales > Bifidobacteriaceae > Bifidobacterium > Bifidobacterium santillanense. The sequence goes on along the minus strand of NZ_JAFEJS010000001.1, from coordinate 147,773 downwards.
GTACGCGTCCGGCAGGTCGATGTACTTGCCGACGATCGCGACGTTGACCTCGTGCTTGGGGTGGTGGACGCGCTCGAGCAGGTCCTCCCACTCGTCCCAGTCGACGTCGTGGAACGGCAGACCGAGCTCACGCACGACGTACGCGTCGAGACCCTCGTCGAACAGGATCTTCGGCACGTCGTAGATGCTGTTGGCGTCCACGCAGTTGACCACGCCCTCGGCGTCCACGTCGCACATGAGGGAGATCTTGTCCTTGATGGACTGGTTGAGCGGACGGTCGGAGCGCAGCACGAGGGCGTCCGGGGAGATTCCGAGCTGGCGCAGCATCATGACGGAGTGCTGGGTCGGCTTGGTCTTGAGCTCGTGGGCGGCGGAGATGTACGGCACGAGGGAGACGTGCACGAACATGCAGTTGTCGCTACCGAGGTCGCGGCGCACCTCGCGGGCCGCCTCGAGGAACGGCTGGGATTCGATGTCGCCGACGGTGCCGCCGATCTCGGTGATGATCACGTCGACGTCGTCGCTCGCCTGGGCGCGCATACGGGACTTGATCTCGTTGGTGATGTGCGGGATGACCTGGACGCACTGGCCGAGGTACTCGCCGGCGCGCTCCTTGCGCAGCACCTCCTGGTAGATCTGGCCGGTGGTGACGTTGGCCTTCTGGCTCAGGAAGACGTCGAGGAAGCGCTCGTAGTGGCCGATGTCGAGATCGGTCTCGGCGCCGTCCTCGGTCACGTACACCTCACCGTGCTGGAACGGGTTCATCGTGCCCGGATCGACGTTGATGTACGGATCGAGCTTCTGCTGCAGCACATGCAGACCGCGGGAACGCAGCAGACGGCCGAGGGAGGAAGCGGTCAGGCCCTTGCCGAGGGAGGAAACGACGCCACCGGTGACGAAGATGTGCTTGGTGACGTGCTCTTGGGAATTGCCATGTGTTCTTCTAACCATGGAATTTCATACTATCATCCGCATATGACGCGGCGTGTTCATCGCATCGGCGCGAGCCGAACGCGAACGGGACCGGAAAGAGGACGCGACGGGCCCCGTTCCCGCGGATGAACGATCGCGGCAACGGGGCCCGGGCCGACTCGGGTCGGGACGATGGAGATCAGCCGTTGACGATGTGGGCGACGGCCTCCAGCGCGAGCTTGTAGCCGAAGAAGCCGAGTCCAGTGATGGTGCCGGTGGCGACCGGCGAGATGACCGACCGCTTGCGGAACTCGTCGCGGGCGGACGGGTTGGAGATGTGGACCTCCATGAGCGGCAGGCCCGCGTCGCCGACCATGTGCGCGGCGTCGGCCAGCGCATAGGAGTAGTGGGTGAACGCGGCCGGGTTCATGACGATCGGGGTCTTCTCGTCGGCGGCCCGGTGCATCCAGTGGACCATCTCGGATTCGTCGTCGGTCTGGCGGACCTCGACCTCGAGTCCGAGCTCGGCTCCCCACCCGGTGCACAGGCGGCGCAGCTCCTCGAGGTCCTGACGTCCGTAGACGTCGGGCTGGCGGATGCCGAGACGGCCGAGGTTGGGGCCGTTGACGACGATGACTTTGGTGGACATGCGTTGTCTCCTTTGCTGCTTCTTTTCTGCTTCTCTTCCGCTGCTAGCGCTGGATGCGGCGGAAGGCCTCCTCGACGGCGTCCGCCGGCGGGTTCTCCAGATGGACGACGTGGCCGGGGCCGCCTTCGAGCACGACGAAGCGCAGCATGTTGCCGCGCGCCTTCTTGTCCTTGTGCATCAGGGCGAGCACGTCCTCGAACGAGCCGCCGTTCCACGAGGTCGGCAGACCCAGCGAATTCAGAAGCGAACGGTGGTAGTCGACCAGATCGCGGTCGATGTAGCCGAGGATGTTCGCCAGTTCGGCCGCGTACACGGTGCCGACGGCGACCGCGTTGCCATGGCGCCAGCGGAAGTGCTCGAGCTTCTCGATGGCATGGGCGAGCGTGTGTCCGTAGTTGAGGAACTCGCGCTTGCCCTTCTCCTTGAGGTCGGCGGAGACGTGGTGGACCTTGACGGTCACCGTGCGCTCGATGAGCTCGGAGACGACGTCCTCGAGGCCGGAGCCGAGGAACGTCGCTCCATCGAAGGCGCGCAGCTCGGCCGCGTGCCGTTCGAGGATGGACAGGATCTCGGTGTCCTCGATGAATCCGGACTTCGCGACCTCGCCGAGCCCCTCGATGAAGATGTCGTTGGGCAGCGAGGCCAGGGTCTTCGTGTCGGCGAACACGCCGGCGGGCGTGTAGAACGAGCCGACGAGGTTCTTGCCCGCCGTGGTGTTGATGCCGGTCTTGCCGCCGGTGGAGGCGTCGACCATCGCCAGCAACGATGTCGGGCAGTTGGCGTAGCGGATGCCGCGCATCCATGTGGCGGCGATGAAGCCGGCCAGATCGGTGGCCGCTCCCCCGCCGACGCCGACGATCGCGTCGGAGCGGGTGAAGCCCTCGTCTCCCAGGCGCTCCCACACGCCGTTGGCGACCTCGACGGTCTTGCCCGCCTCGGCGTCCGGCACGACGATGTCGGAGACCTCGTAGCCGGCCTGGCGCAGCAGGGCGCGGGCGCGGTCGGAGTGGCGCTGCACCGGCTGCGTGTGGATCAGGGCCACCTTGGAGACCTTGTCGCCGAACACCTCGGCGACGTGGTTCATCGTGCCCTCGCCGATGACCACGTCGTAGGGCTCGATGGCGGTGCCGGTCACATGCACGCTGCGTTCGGAAATCATGTCCATCACCTTTCTCGCGGCGACCTGCGGCGTCTGCCGGCGCGTATGCACCAGCACGTTGGCGACCTCGCGGAACACCGGATCGCGTTGTTTGTAGAGCTTCTTCCAGCGGGCGTTGGCGTCGCCGGCGAGCATCGGACGGCCGCCGCCGCGGTTGGCGCGCTCCATGGCCTCCTCGGGGTCCGCGTCGAGGTAGACGACGCGGCCGCCGGCGGAGATGTAGTCGGCCAATGCGACCTGCGTGGACGGTGTCATCGGGGCGCCGCCGCCGAGGGAGAAGATGCCGTCGAAGGTCTCGAGGAAGTCGGCGATCAGATCGGCCTCGACCTCGCGGAAGGCGGGTTCGCCGTACTTGTCGAAGTACGCGGGGATCTTCATGCCGACCTCGCGCTCGATCTCGACGTCGGCGTCGGCGAAGGGGATGCGCATCATGTGCGCGACCTCCTTGCCGACGCGGGTCTTGCCCGCGCCCATCATGCCGATGATGACGGCGCGCGGACGACGCACCGTGGAGGTTCCGGTGTCGGCGGTGACGTCGACGCCCACCCGTGCGCGACGGTCTGTGATCTCGTCGTTCACGCGGCGACCGCGACCGCGGCCCCGGCTGCTGTTGCTTCGATTACGGCTCAACGCATGTGCTCCGGCCAGGAGGCGAGGTAGTTCTCGCAGTTGCGACGGGTCTCCTCGACGCTGTCGCCGCCGAACTTCTCGAGCGCGTACTTGGCGAGGGTCAGTCGCACCATCGCCTCGGCCACGACGGCCGCGGCCGGCACGGCGGTGGAGTCGGAACGCTGGTTGATGGCCTGCGCGGCCTCGCCGTTGGCCACGTCCACGGTGCGCAGGGCGCGCGGGATGGACGGGATCGGCTTCATCGCGGCGCGTACGCGGATGGGCTGGCCGTTGGACATGCCGCCCTCGATGCCGCCGGCGCGGTTGGTCAGGCGGGTGATGCGGCCGTCCTCGCCGGGCACCATCTCGTCGTGCGCGGCGGAGCCGGGACGCACGGCCTCGAGGAAGCCGTCGCCGATCTCCACGCCCTTGATGGCCTGGATGCCCATGACGGCGGAGGCGAGGGCCGCGTCGAGACGGCGGTCGGACTCCACGTAGGTGCCGATGCCGGCGGGCACGCCGTAGGCGATGACCTCGATGACGCCGCCGACGGTGTCGGCGTTGGCCTTGATCTCGTCGATGCGCCTGACCATGCGCTCCTCCGCAGCCTTGTCGAGCGTGCGTACCGGGGAGGCGTCGAGCGCGGCGACGTCGTCGGGGGTAGGCAGCGGCGCGTTGTCGGCGTCCTCGACGCCGGCGCCGCCGATGGAGATGACATGAGCGACGGTGCGGATGCCGAACGCCTGCTCGAGGAATCTCGCGGCCACGGCGCCGAGCGCGACGCGCGACGCGGTCTCGCGGGCGCTGGAGCGCTCGAGGACCGGACGGGCGTCGTCGAAGCCGTACTTGCGCATGCCGGTCAGATCGGCGTGGCCCGGACGCGGACGGCTCAGCGGCGCGTTGCGGCCCTCGCGCGGGATGTCGTGGTCGAGCGGATCGGCGCTCATGACCTCGGTCCACTTCGGCCATTCGGTGTTGGCGATCTCGATGGCGATCGGGCCGCCGAGCGTGGAGCCGTGGCGCACGCCCGTAAGCAGACGGACCTTGTCCTGCTCGAACTTCATGCGGGCGCCGCGGCCGTAGCCGAGACGGCGGCGCGCCAGCGCGTCCACCACATCGCCGCTGGTGACCGAGACCCCCGCGGGAAGCCCCTCGATCATGGCCACCAGCGCCTCGCCGTGCGACTCCCCCGCGGTCTGCCAACGCAACATATCTGTTCTCCTCCATCAGGTTCGGTCACGGCCGTCCGTCCCGCGTCGCCGCTTCCCGACGTCGCCTGTCCGGCGCCGTCCATGCAGCCGACACACCCAGGGGCGAGCTTTTACGCTCTGGGCGTGACGGCACCCGCGCGCCCGCGGGATACGGGGCCGTTGTGCGTGTTCACTAGGGGTTAATGTTAAGACATGCCGTACCTGTATTGTCTGCCGAGTCTCATTTGTTGCCTGGCCCTCAGCGTCGAGGACGTGCGCCGGCGCCGCGTGCCGCGCACGTGGGTGGGCGTGTTCACGTTGGCGCAGCTGATCGCCGATCTCGTGTGGGCGGGGATCGCTAACCAGTTCTTCGTGGTGCTGCAGGCGCTGATGTTCGCACTGCTGTGCGCGTTCGTCCAGCTGCTGCTCGCCCTGGCGAAACCGGGGGCGCTGGGGTTCGGGGACGTGACCGCGATGCTGCCGCTCGGATTGGCGGTCGGCATGTACGGATTGGGAAGCGTCGTCACGTGGTGGGTGGCGATGAGCCTTGCAGGGCTCGTGTGGATCCTGTTCTGGACACGTTTCGATCCGCAGCGTCATACGCGGTACAGGGGCAGGACACCGTTCGTTCCCGCGATCGCCGCAGGAGCGGTGTTCGCGGTGCTGCTGTAGAGGGCGGACGGGCCGGCATCCTTCTCCCCGGTTCGGAAGCGGAATGCCGGCCCCGAGACGACTGAGGGGAGCCCCGCCGGGCGACATGCCCGTTGCGGGACTCCCCTCGGCGGAGGTCTGGTAGCGCGTCAGTTCGCGTCCTTGTTGTTCGTCTTGTACTCCTGGACGAACTTGTTGAACTCGGCCTCGTTGTCGGTGAACTTGGTCTCGCCGGTGTCGAGGTCGGTGGTCACGAAGTAGAGCCAGTCGCCGTCCTCCGGTTCGATGGCGGCCTTGAGGGCGTTGTCGCCGGGGTTCGAGATCGGCGTGGGCGGCAGCCCCTTGTTGACGCGGGTGTTGTACGGGTTGGACTTGTCCGCCAGCTGGGAGTTGGTCAGCTGGCTGGCGCTGATGCCCAGACCGTAGGCCACCGTCGTGTCCATGCCGAGGGTCATGTCCTTGTCGAGTCGGTTGAGGATCACGCGCGTGACCTTGCCGTAGTACTCCTGCGAGTTGACCTCGGATTCGGCGATGGATGCGATGATGAGGATGCGCTCGCGTTCGCTGCCCGTGGGGGCGTCCAGCGAATCGAGCTTCTCGATGCGGCGGTCGACCATCATCTTGAGGATGTCGGAGGCGGACTTCTTCGACTTGACGTCGTACTGTCCCGGTTCGAGCCATCCCTCGAACTTGCCGTTCGCCTCGTCGGGCAGGATGCCCTCGCCTCCGCCGTCGACTACCGACTCGAACTCGCTTTCGTCGATGCCGCTGAGCTTGGCCGCCGCCTTGATGACGTCGGACACGCGTTCGCCGGACTTGACGTCGAGGAATCCGGTGGCCTTGGTCTGGTCGGAGAGGATGGCCACGACGTCGGCGGACCGCATGTGCCGCTTGAGCTTGAACGTGCCCGGATAGAGCGTGGCCGAGTTGGCGGAGACCGCGGAGGCGAACGCCTCGGCGGACTTGACGATCTTCTCCTTGACGAGCCGCTTGCCGACGGACACCGAGTCCTCGCCCTGGTCGATCGTGAACAGAACGGACCCGGAGCCGGGGCCGGGGTACTCCTGGGAGACGCGGTCGTTGTAGTCGTTCACCGCGCGGATCGCGGCGATGCGGCGGTAGCCGAAGAAGCAGCCCGCGCCGATCAGGGCGACGACGAGCAGGATCACGATCGCGACGACGGTGTGCTTGCGCCGGTGGTTCTTGCGCCTCTTGCGCATCTCGCGACGCGACTTCGGCGGACGCGGCGGCTCGGCCGCCGGCGCCGTGCCGTTACCCGACACCCACTGGGTGTTCTCCTCGAAGAAATCGTTGAAGCTCTCGGCCATCACTTCTCCCCTAGTGCTCGTTGCGATCCAACGCGGACTGCAATATCACGACCGCGGATTGCTGGTCGACGACAGGCCTGTGCTTCCTGCCTGCGACATTCGCATCGTACAATTGACGATGCGCACTGACTGTGGTCAGTCGTTCATCCTGCAATTCTATCTCGGGTGCCGAATCCAGTTCGATTTCCCCGTCCTCCATCAAACGACCGATGCGTTTGGCGAGGTTCGACGCCCATCTGCGCGCCTTCTTGGCGCTCTTTCCTTCCGTGCCGTCCAATTGCAACGGCAGACCGACGATGACACGATCGATGTGTTCGTCTTCGATGATATCGATAACATCATCAAGTGCACGGAACGAATCCCCGTACACCTGAACGTTGCCGATGGGATGAGCCAGGGTGAGCTCCGGGTCGGACATCGCGAGTCCGACCCGGGCGTCACCCAAATCAATGCCAAGCCAGGTCAAGCGGCTCAGCCCTTCAGCGCCTCGCGTTCGAGCGCCGAGACGGCCTCGTCGAGCTTCGACGCGTCGGCGCCGCCGCCCTGGGCGAAGTCCGGCTTGCCGCCGCCACCGCCGCCGAGGATCTTGGAGGCTCCTCGGACCAGATCGCCGGCCTTGATGCCGAGCTTGCGAGCGGCCTCGTTGGTGGCCACGGCGACCATCGGCTTGTCCTCGGCGCTGACGCCGGCCAGCGCCACGACGACCGGGGACTCCTCGCCGAGGCGGGAGCGCACGTCGAGGACGGTCTTGCGCAGCGCGTCGAAGGAGCCGAAGTGGCCGACGTTCTTCGCGGCGACCTTCACCGGTGCCGAGGATGCATCGGCAGCCCTGACGAGATCCGGCACGGCGGCGGCCAGCTGGCCCTCGTACATGGCGGCGAGACGACGGTCGGATTCCTTGAGCTTGGCGAGCAGCGCGTTGACGCGCTCGGCCAGCTCGTCCGGACGGGCGTTGAGCTTGTCGCTCAGCTGGGAGACCAGCGCGTGCTCGCGGGCGTTGTACTCGTAGGCGCCGGCACCGACCACGGCGTCGACGCGGCGCACGCCGGAGCCGATGGAGGACTCGGACATGATGTTGATCGCGCCGATCTTGCCGACGTGGTCGACGTGGGTGCCGCCGCACAGCTCGCGGCTCCAGCCGTCCTCGCCGATGGACACGACGCGCACGATGTCGCCGTACTTCTCGCCGAACAGGTGCATGGCGCCCAGGGCGATGGCGTCGTCGAACTTCATCTCCTTGGTGGTGACGACGAGGTTGTCGCGCAGACGGTCGTTGACGCGCTCCTCGACGGCGCTCATGATCTGCTTGGTCGGGGCGCTGGACCACTGGAAGTCGAAGCGCAGACGGTTCGGGGCGTCCTCGGAGCCGCGCTGGGTGGCCTGCGGGCCGAGCTCCTCGCGCAGCGCCTTGTGCACCATGTGCGTGGCGGTGTGCGAGCGGGCGATGGCGCCGCGGCGTTCCAGATCGATGCTGGCGTTGACCTGCGTGCCGACGACCAGCGTGCCCTCGGTCAGGCGGCACTGGTGGACGATGAGGTCCTTGATCGGCTTCTGCACGTCGTCGACCTCGAGCACCGCACCGTCGTCGGACAGGATCTCGCCCTGGTCGGCGAGCTGGCCGCCGGCCTCCGCGTAGAACGGGGTGCGGTCGAGGATGACCTCGATGTTGGCCGGGCCGGTGACGGCAGGGACGGAGCCCTTGCCCTCCTGCATGATGCCGAGCACGGTGGCGCGGGCGGACATGTCGGTGTAGCCGAGGAAGTCGATCGGCTTGACGAGGGTCTTCTTGAAGTCGTCGTAGACGGACAGGTCCACGTTGTGGCGCTTCTTGAGCGCATCGGCGCGGGCGCGGTTCTTCTGCTCGGCCATCAGCTCGCGGAACTTGGCCTCGTCGACCTTGACGCCCTGGTCGGCGGCCATCTCGAGCGTCAGCTCGATCGGGAAGCCGTAGGTGTCGTGCAGCTTGAACGCGTCGTCGCCGGAGACGACGGCGTTGGAGCCGGACTCCTTCTTGGCCTTGTTCACGGCCACGTCGAGGATGTCGATGCCGGCGGACAGTGTGCGGCGGAAGGCGTCCTCCTCGCCGTACGCGGACTCGGAGACCTCGTGGAAGGTGTCGTTGAGCTCCGGGTAGCTGGGCTCCATCGCGGCCTTGGAGGTCGGGAAGAGGGTGGGCAGCACGGCGTCCTCGACGCCCAGCACGCGCATGGCCTCGATGGTGCGGCGCAGCAGGCGGCGCAGCACGTAGCCGCGGCCGTTGTTGGACGGACGCACGCCGTCGGACATGATCATCAGGGCGGAGCGCACGTGGTCGGCCACGACGCGGAACTTGACGTCCATCGCCTCGTCCTCGCCGTACTTGCGGCCGGAGAGCTTCTCGGCGGCCTCGATGACCGGGTAGACCTCGTCGGTCTCGTAGATGTTGCCCTTGCCCTGCATCAGATAGGCGAGTCGCTCCAGACCGGCGCCGGTATCGATGTTCTTGTGCTCGAGCTCGCCGACGATGTGCAGGTCCGTCTTGGACTTGACGTTGTCGACCTCGTAGTTCTCGAAGACCAGATCCCAGATCTCGATGTAGCGGTTCTCGTCGGCGATCGGGCCGCCCTCCTTGCCGAAGGCGGGGCCGCGGTCGACGTAGATCTCGGAGCACGGGCCGCCGGGGCCGGGGCCGCCGGTGGTCCAGAAGTTGTCCTCCATGCCCATGATCTGGATGTGCTCGGGGTCGACGCCCTCGTTCTTCCACATCGAGCGGGCTTCCTCGTCGTCGGTGAAGGTGGTCATCCACAGCTTCTCCGGGTCGAAGCCGTAGCCGCCCTTGTCCTGCGGGGTGGTCAGCAGCTCGTAGGCATAGTGGATGGCCTCCTCCTTGAAGTAGTCGCCGAAGGAGAAGTTGCCGAGCATCTGGAAGAAGGTGCCGTGGCGGGTGGTCTTGCCGACCTCGTCGATGTCGAGCGTGCGCACGCACTTCTGGTTGGAGGCCATGCGATGCTTCGGCGGGGTCTGCTCGCCCATCAGGTACGGGATGAACGGGACCATGCCGGCGATGGTGAACAGCGTGGTCGGGTTCGGCGAGATCAGCGACGCCGACGGGACGACCAGATGGTCGTGCGCGGCGAAGTAATCGAGATAGCGCTTCGCGATTTCTGAAGTGCGCATAAGCGGTTGGAACTCCTTGTGTGTGTTTGCGGGCATGGTGAAGCCCAGGAAGGACTGTGATTGTTTGCGGGACGAGGCCGCGCTTGGCCGCGCGGCGGCCCGCCGGATTCAATGCGGGCTCAGCGTCCGGCCTTCGAGTACCGTTCGTTGAGCTCGCTTTCGCGGGCCTTGCGCGTGGCGTTGAACTCGTCGAACAGTCCGGCCAGGGTGCGCACGGCGACGTTGTCCTGGTCCGGGCCGAGCAGGAACTGGCGCGCGGCGTCGGGTGTGTTGGCCTTGACGTAGGCCTGGGCCTTGGAGACGGCGATCACGCCGAGACCGAAGCCGAGACCGACCCAGAAGATGCGTTTGAACATCACTCCCCCTTCTTCTGCTCGGAGAGGAAGGAGGCGGCGGTGGACTTCAGGGCGTACGCGGCCGAGGCGATCTTGATCACCGGCCTGCCGAGGAACGAGCCGTACAGGTCGGTCAGCGCGCCGACGTTGTTGGCCGTGGTCGAGGCGGCCGCCGAGATCCTGTTGACGTCCTCCAGCGACTTGTTGACCTGCTTGACGGTGGTGACGCCCTCGTCGAGCGCCGGGATGGCATGCTCGCCGGACTCCTTGACGGTTTCGGCGATCTGGTCGAACAGCTTGCCCAGACGGATCAGCGGATAGATCATGAACCCGGCGAGCACGGCGAACGCGATGGCGGCCACCAGACCGGCGATCTCTCCAACTCCCATAAAGCCTCCTATGTCACAGTTACTCGCAATAGGGTATCACTTGCCGTACGACACGATGGCGATCGCCTCGGAGAACGGCTTGGAGGTGTCGAAGTCGATGTCCGTGACGGAGCCGTTGGCGGGACGCTCGCTCAGGTCGAGGTCGTCGCCGCCGAAGCGGTGGCCGAGGCTGAGCAGCGTGTTGCCGTGCGAGATCTGCAGCACGTCGTCGCCGTCCTTCAGCGCCGGGTTCGAGGCGATGAGCGCGAACGCGCCCTCGACTCGGGTCCAGTACTCCTCGTCGGACTCGGCGTCGTGGAAGGGATCGGCCTCCTTGAGGAAGTCGCGCGTGGCGGCCAGACCGAATTTCTCGACGATCTCGTTGTAGTTCCTGGCGCCGTGGGGGCCGCCGGCCGCCGTCCACGCGAGGGACATGTCCTGTCCCTCGAAGTATCCGTAGCACTGCTCGCGGAAGTGCATGTCGGAGACGAGCTCGGGACGGGGATGGCCGGCGGCCTCGTTGATGTCGAGGATGCGGGCCGCGGTGATCTGGGCGCGGGAGGTATCGGAGCAGTAGGCGGCGGCGAAGTCGTAGTGCTCGAGCTTGCGTCCGGCCTTGTCGGCGTCGGCGAGACCGGCCTCGGTCAGCGGCGCGTTGCACCATCCCTGCAGACGGTTGTATCGGTTGAACGTGGTCTGCCCGTGGCGGACCAGATGCAGATGAAGAATCATGCGTCCACTCTACCTCGGCCGCGTCCGCCGCGCGATGGCGCCCCGAGAACGCGGAAACCCCGCGTCCCATGGGAGCGCGGGGTTTGAGCGGTATGTCCTTGACTGTAATTGATACAGAAGTGGGCCCGGATCAGCGGGCGTAGAACTCGACCACGTACTGGATGTTGACCTGCACCGGGACCTCCTCGGCCTCCGGCTTGCGGGTCAGGGTGGCCTTGAGGGACGGCAGGTTGACGTCCAGGTAGCCCGGGACCGCGGGCAGAACGTCGCGGTGGACGCCCTCGGCGGCGATCTGGAACGGGACCATGGTCTGGCTCTTGGCCTTGACCTGGATGGTCTGGCCCGGCTTGACGCGGTAGGACGGGCGGTTCACGATGTTGCCGTCGACCAGGATGTGACGGTGGGTCACGAACTGACGGGCCTGGGCGGTGGTGCGGGCGAAGCCGGCGCGCAGGACCAGGTTGTCGAGACGGACCTCGAGGTCGGTCAGCATGGCGTTACCGGTCTGGCCGGCGGTGCGGGTGGCCTCCTCGTAGGCGCGGCGCAGCTGCTTCTCGGACACGCCGTACTGGGCGCGCAGACGCTGCTTCTCGCGCAGACGCACGGCGTAATCGGACTCGGTGCGACGACGGGTGCGGCCGTGCTCACCCGGGGCGTACGGGCGCTTCTCGAAGATGCGCTGGGCCTTCGGGGTTAGGGCGATGCCGAGGGCGCGGGAAAGGCGCACCTGACGGCGGGAACGCTGAACGTTCGTCATGATGTATTCCTTTATCTTTCTGTCGTTATCTGAACGGAACGCGGACGACCACGACGGTCCCCCACGCTGAGTCGGGCCTCTCCAACGCTTCGTCGTGATCGCTCACGAGCGGATTCCCGGGGAATGCATCCCCGTTCCGTCCGCCGACCCGTTGACGGGCTAAGACTCCAGATAATGTCCGCTTTGCGGCAGACACCAATCGACCAATATACACCCAAGCCCCGGACCTAGATCGAGGACAGCGCGTCGGACAGTCTGCCGGCGTCCATGCGGTGCACCCGGTCGACGACCTTCAGGGCGTCGGGATCGTGCGTGACCATGAGGATGGCCGTGCCGCCGTCGGCGAGTTCGCGCAGCATCCCGGTCACGATGCCGGTGCTTTCCTGATCGAGGTCGCCGGTCGGCTCGTCGGCGATCAGCAGCCTCGGCGAGTTCATCAGCGCGCGGGCGATGGACACGCGTCGCATCTCCCCTCCCGACAGCTCGCGCGGACGGCAGCCGGCGAGGTCCTCGACGCCGAGCCGGCGCAGCAGTCCGAGCGCACGGTCGACGAGGGAGTCCTCGTTCTCCGGGCCCGTCGCGCCCGGAGCATCCGAAGCCGACAGTCCGGACGGGAACATCGTCGCCGGGAACACGACGTTGTCCAGCACCGTGAGGTTGGACAGCAGCGTCTGGCTCTGCGTGACGAACCCGAGGGTGCGGTTGCGCAGCAGCGACAGGTCGCGGTCGCCCATCTCGGCCACGACGGCGCCGTCGATCTCGACGAGTCCCGACGTGGGCCGCACGAGTCCGGCGATCATGTTGATGAGCGTGCTCTTGCCGTTGCCGGAGCGTCCGACGATCGCGACGAACTCGCCCGGATCGACGTCGAACGAGACGTGGCTGACCGCGTCGAACGGCTCCCCGCGGCGCGTGAAGCGCTTGGTCAGATCGGCGACGTGCAGCAGATGCGTGGTCAGATCGTCCATGTCACTCCCCCTGTCTGAGCGTGAGGTACGCCTCGGGCCGGGCGAGACCGCGCATCGCGACGAGCGAGGCGAACGTGCCGGCGAACGTGGAGAGGACGAGCGACGCCGCGGCCACGCCGATCACGACGAGGGGGCCGGCCTGCAGATACGGCAGCTCCAGCCGGCTGCCGATGAGCGCGCTGAACGGGAACAGCACGAGGGAGGCGGCGGCCACGCCGATCACGCCGCCGGCGAGGCCGACGATCGCCGATTCCCGGGCGATGACGCCGTAGAGCATGCCGCGCGTCGCGCCCATGATGCGCAACGACGCGAACTCGCGCTTGCGCTCGTTGGCGGATGCGGCGAACACGGCCAGCAGCACGATCACGCCCATCGCCCACAGCGCGGCCACGAACACGACGACGTATCCGACGAGCGTGCCGAGCGCGGTCTTGGCCGCCGCGGTCACGCCGCCTGGATACACGTAGCCGAGGCGCCCGAGACTCGGGTCGATGCTCTTGATCGAGTCGGCGACGGTCTGCGGCTCGTAGCCGTCCTTCACCTTGATCATGACGGTGGAGACGGCCTTGTCGGCGTATTCGGCGGGCATGACGCGCCTGGAGGCGGACGCCGACGCCTCGACCATGTCGGGCACGGTGTCCTGGTTGATGAACACGGAGTTGTCGAGGCTGGTGCCGGTGACCGCCAGCTGCGCCACGACCGGCCATGCACGGCCGTAGAGTTCGATGGTGCCGTCGGCGGAGACGTTGACGTTCGCGCCGGCGATCATCTGCCCGTCCTCCAGCGCGCCGTCGAACTGGGATGCGATCCACGGTTCGATGACGAAGTCGGTGGCGGGGTCGTAGCCGATGATCTGGAGCTTCTCGGCGCAGCACGCGGCGGCGAGCGAGGCGATGTACGTCTGCTCGCTCGCCTGCGCGATGCCGTCGGCGCGCTCGATGCGATGCGCGATCTCCTTGGTGAAATAGAAGGTGCTGGGGCTGCCGTCGGTGAGCAGCGCCTCGGCCTTGGACTCGGTGTTCTGGGGCACGACCATCAGGTCGGCGCCGAGACGGCGCTCCATGCTGCGCATGCCGTTTCCGAGGTTGATGCCGAGCATCGAGCCGCCGAAGAACGCTACGGCGAGCACGGCGACGACGACGAGGAGCGCCGCCGTGCGCATGGGCCGGCGCCTGAGGTTCTCCAGGGGAAGGGTCCTCGCCGTGATGACGATGGAGGTCATGATGCGGGTCCGGTTTCCGCTCAGCGCGCGCCGCCGGCGGACGCGGAGGCCGCACGCGAGTCGACACGGATGCCGATGACGGCGAATGCGAGGGCCAGCACGCCGAGGACGACGAGCGTGGGCAGCATGACCATGCGGCAGTGCATCATCGTCCCCTTGCAGATGCCGATGAGGACGGTGGGCACGGCGAGCAGCAGCACGGTGTCGACGATCACGGCGACGTTGAGGCCGATGCGGACCCTGGGGTCGACGAACAGGGCGATCACACCGAGGACGAGGATGGCCGCGCCGATGCCGGTGGCGGCCTGCTGCGAGTAGTGGCATGCTCCGGGCGTGCCGTGGCCCTGGCAGGCGTGCGCGAAGGTCTGCGGAGCGACGGCGATCAGGGCGCCCAGGACGATGGCCGGCACGGACGCGATCAACTTGTGCTTCATGGGATTCTCTCTATCTCTGCTATGCGTTCGGACAACAAACGCCACGCATTATGAGCAGATACGCCCACGAAAAACAAGTCTTGACTTCCCCGGTTTTTCTGCTACCGACGGCGGATGCTCCTCGTCAGAGCTTCTCGATCGGCGCCACCCGCAGCATCAGACGCTTGACGCCGGCGGAGCCGAAGTCGACGGTGATGATCGAGTTGCGGCCCTTGTCCTGCACGTCGACGACCTTGCCCAGACCGTAGCGGTCGTGGGTGATGCGGTCACCGATCGCGAAGTCGGAGATGCTCAGGCCGTTGTCCTGCGTGAGCGCGGACGCGGGCGCCGACCCGGCCGGCGCCTTGGGGGCGACGCGACGGGTCGAGACCTTGCCGGAACGGGACGAGCCGGACCTGCCGGACGAGCCGGAGCCGTACGACGACGAACCGTACGAGGAGGACGAGCCGTACCGGTTCGCGCCGTATGAGGAACGACGCGAACCGGATCCATAGGACGAGGATGATCCGTAAGACGAGCCGCCGTACGCGGACGAACCGCCGTACGCGGACGAACCGTACGAGGATCCCCGTGATCCATACGAACCGTACGACGAGCCGGAGCCGCCGAAGGTCGGGCCGGATGAGAAGTCGTCGTCCCAGCCGCCGAACTCGTCGTCGTCCCAGTCGGAGCGCAGACGGTCGGCCGAGGTCTCGAGGCGCTTCCAATCGATGAGATCGGCGGGGATCTCGTCGAGGAACTGGCTGGGAGGCATCTCCGCGGCTCTGCCCCACTGGCTGCGCACGGCGGCGCGCGTGACGTACAGACGCCGCTTGGCACGGGTGATGCCCACGTAGGCGAGGCGACGCTCCTCGGACAGTTCGCTCGTGTCCTCGAGCGAACGCGAATGCGGGAACGTGCCCTGCTCCATGCCGGTGAGGAACACCACCGGGTATTCGAGGCCCTTGGCGGTGTGCAGGGTCATCAGCGTGACCTTGCCGGAGTCCTCGTGCTCGCCGGGCAGCTGGTCGGAGTCGGCGACCAGCGCCGTGGTCTCGAGGAAGCCTGCGAGCGTGGCGTCGGGGGTCTTCTGCTCGAACTCGGCGGCGGTGGACTGCAGCTGCGACAGGTTCTCGATGCGCGATTCGTCCTGCGGGTCGGCGGATTTGCGCAACTCGTCCAGCAGTCCGGACTTGTCGAGCACCTCGGCGACGATCTCGCTCGGATGGGAGTCGTTGGCGCGCGCGAACGCGGACAGGCCGGCCATCAGGTCGCGGAAGGCGTGCAGCTGGTTGAGCGTGCGGGTGGGGATGCCCTCGATCTTGTCCATGTGCATCAGGCCCATGAAGAAGCTCGCGCCGTGGGCGCGCGCGTAGTCGAGGACGATGCCCTCGGCCCTCGCGCCGAGCCCGCGCTTGGGCACGTTGAGGATGCGGCGCAGGTTCACGTCGTCGTCCGGGTTGACGATGGCCTGCAGATAGGCCATCGCGTCCTTGATCTCGCGGCGCTCGTAGAACTTGGTGCCGCCGACCAGCTGGTACGGAAGCCCCGCGTTGATGAGCGCCTCCTCGAGGGAGCGTGACTGCGCGTTGGCTCGGTACATGACGGCCATGTCCGAGTAGGCGACGGATTCCTCGGCGTGCAGCCGGGCGATCTCGCCGGCCACCCACTGGGCCTCCTGCTGGGCGTTGTCGGCCGCGTATCCGACGATCGGCTCGCCCTTGCCGAGGGCCGTCCACAGCTTCTTCGGCTTGCGCCCCTCGTTGTTGGCGATCACCGCGTTGGCCGCGTCGAGGATGGTCTGCGTGGAGCGGTAGTTCTGCTCGAGCATGATGGTCTTCGCGTCCGGGAAGTCCTGCTCGAAGTCCTGGATGTTGCGGATGTCGGCACCGCGGAACGCGTAGATCGACTGGTCGGAGTCGCCGACCACGGTGATCCACGCGGGCCCCTGATGACCGGCCGCGACCGCGTCGGACTCCGCCCTCTCATGCGAGTCGACACCGGCGAGCTCGCGCACGAGCACGTACTGCGCGTGGTTGGTGTCCTGGTACTCGTCGACGAGGATGTAGCGGAACTTGTGGCGGTAGTATTCGGCGGCCTCGGGATGCTCGCGCAGCAGTTCGACGGTGCGCACGATGAGGTCGTCGAAGTCGACGGCGTTGGCGAGCGCCAGCCGGTGCTCGTATTCGGCGTAGACGACCGCGTACAGCGCCTCGATGTCGCCGACGGTGCCGATCTTGTAGCCGCGCTGGCCCGGCCTGAAGTCCGGGGCGTACGTGGCGAGCTGGGTCTTCCATCCGATCAGCTGGTTCTTGTAGTCGGAGATGCGTGCGAGGATCGCGCGGGGCGTGTAGCGTTTGACGTCGATGTTGAATTCGGTGGCGATGATCTTGACGAGGCGTTCGGAGTCGGCGGAGTCGTAGATCGAGAAGCCGTTCTTGAGTCCGATCTCCTTGCCGTCACGTCTGAGGATCCTCACGCATGCGGAATGGAAGGTGGACACCCACATGCGCTGGGCCACGGGGCCGATGAGGGTCTGGAGGCGTTCGCGCATCTCGGCGGCGGCCTTGTTGGTGAACGTGATGGCGAGGATCTGGCTGGGCCATGCGCCGAACTGGCTGAGGATCCAGGCGATGCGGCGGGTGAGCACGCGGGTCTTGCCCGATCCCGCGCCCGCGCCGATCAGCAGGGCGGGTCCGCGGTACTGCACGGCCTGCGACTGCTGCGGGTTGAGGTCCCCCACGAGCTCGTCGGCGCTCCTTGCGATGACATCCGGATCCTGCTGCACGCTGCTCCCCTCGATAGTCCTGCAATGGTCCTGCATGTGTGCCGGAACGTATTTCGGCCATACATGTCTACCACATGCCGTCGTCGGATCGGGAGGGCGGCGCGGGCGTGGTCATCGACACGGCGTAGACTGACGGTTCAACCATTCGTTACCCGCAATTCGTCAAAGGGGTTGTATGAAGGAACTCGAGGAGCGCATCCGCAAGGAGGGCACCGTCAAGCCCGGCAATGTGTTGAAGGTGGACGCCTTCCTGAACCATCAGTGCGATGTGACGCTGTTCGACCACATGGGCGCGGCCTGGGCGGAGCATTTCGCAGGCAGGACCATCACGAAGATCCTCACCATCGAGGCCTCCGGCATCGGCATCGCGTGCGTCGCCGCGCGGCATTTCGGCGGCGTGCCGGTGGTGTTCGCGAAGAAGGCGCAGTCGATCAACCTCGACGGCGACCAGTACTCCACCACCGTCTACTCCTTCACCAAGCAGAAGGAGTTCCCGGTGATCGTGGCGAAGAAGTACCTCAACGCCGGCGACCGCGTGCTGCTCATCGACGACTTCCTCGCCAACGGCAAGGCGCTGCGCGGTCTGATCGACCTGTGCGAGGCGGCCGGCGCGACGGTCGAGGGCATCGGCATCGCCGTCGAGAAGGGCTTCCAGGGCGGCGGCGACGCGCTGCGCGCCGACGGCTACGACGTCGATTCGCTCGCCGTCGTCGAATCGATGGACCCCGAGACCGGCGACATCGAGTTCCGCGCCTGAGCATCCCGATTTTCGGCGTGATTCCACGCTCGGCTCCCTTTCGCGAGGGAGCCGTTTTCATGAATAGAGAACCAAGAGAGGAACCAATGGAGAAGAACACCAAGAACTCCGGCATCTCGATGGAGGCGCTGACCTCCCTCGACGCGCCGGTCTCCTTCTGGAAGGGCATTCCCTTCGGCCTGCAGCACGTGATGGCGATGTTCGTCGCGAACCTCGCCCCGATCTTCATCGTCGCCTCGGCCGCGAAGATGGATGCCGCGCAGTCGGCCGCCGTCATCCAGGCCGGCCTTCTGGTGGCGGGTCTGGGCACCTGCCTGCAGCTGTACGGCGCGTGGCGCATCGGCTCGCGTCTGCCGATGGTCACGGGCATCTCGTTCACGTACGTGGCCGCCGCCGTCGCGATCTGCGCGGACAAGGGCTACGGCGCGGTCGTCGGCGCGGTCCTGGTCGGCGGTCTGCTGGAGCTGGTGCTGGGTCTGACGGCGAAGTACTGGCGCCGGTTCGTGCCGCCGATCGTCTCGGCGATCGTCGTCACGTCGATCGGCTTCTCGCTGCTCAACGTGGGTGCGACCTCGTTCGGCGGCGGCTCGGGCGCGAAGGACTTCGGCTCGTGGCAGAACCTCACGCTGGGTCTCATCTCGCTGGTCGCGTGCCTCGCGTTCCAGCTGCTCATGAAGGGCACCGCCAAGCAGCTGTCCGTGCTCTTCGGTCTGGTCGTCGGCTATGTGGCCGCCATTCTCATGGGCAAGGTCGACTTCTCCGGATTCCAGCACCTCGCGATCGTCTCCGTGCCGCAGTTCATGCCGTTCAGGCCCGAGTTCGATCCGGGCGCGATCATCTCCCTGGCGCTGCTGTACGTCGTCTCCTCGGTCGAGGTGCTCGGCGACACCGCCGCCCTGACCAAGGTGGGTCTCAACCGTCTGCCCACCGAGAAGGAGACCGCGGGCGCGATCGCCGGCGACGGCCTCATCTCCTCGGTCTCCGGCCTGTTCGGCTGCCTGCCGCTGACCTCGTTCGCGCAGAACATCGGTCTGGTGGCGATGACGAAGGTCGTCAACCGCAAGGTCATCCTCTCCGGCGGTCTGATCCTCGTGGTGGCGAGCTTCGTGCCGGCCATCGCCGAGGTGTTCAACTCGCTGCCGCAGGCGGTGCTCGGCGGCTGCACGATCATGATGTTCGGCAACATCATCCTCTCCGGATTCCAGATGATCGCCGAGGCGGGCTTCACGCAGCGCAACATCACGATCGCGGCGCTCTCGCTGACCATCGGCATCGGCTTCACGCAGGTGAGCGACATCTTCGACCGGTTCCCGGCCCTGTTCCAGCAGATCTTCGCCTCGAACTGCATCGCGGTAGCGTTCGTCGTCGCCGTGATCCTCAACGCCGTCCTGCCGGGCGAGGAGCACTTCCTGTCCGCCCCGAAGGAGGCGCCGCAGTCCGCCGAGTGACGTTCGCGCGGAAGTGGCCGCCGGCCGTTTCACCGAACATGGATGCGCGAGGAGGGCGCGAACCGTACGGGTTCGCGCCCTCCTCGCGTATGCGCCCGGAACGTTGCCCCCCGGGCGGGTCACTCGCCTTCGGCGTTCAGCGCCTCCCTGCGCAGGAGGAGAAAGCCGATGGCGCCGGCGACGATGGACGCGGCGAGGATCGCGGTCTTGGCGACGGCCGCGGTCTGCGCGTCGACGAACGACAGGTTCGTCACGAAGATCGCCATCGTGAAGCCGACCCCGCCCAGCATGGACACGCCGGCGATGTGCCCCCAGGCGACGCCCTTCGGCAGTCCGGACACGCCCAGGCGCACCGTGACCCATGTGGACAGGAAGATGCCCAGCGGCTTGCCGACGAGCAGGCCGAGGAACACGCCGATCGCGACCGGACTGGTCACGACCTGTCCGAACGACATGCCGGAGAGCACCACGCCGGCGTTCGAGAACGCGAACAGCGGCAGGACGAAGAAGTAGACGAACGTGTGCAGCGCCTTCTCCAGGCGGATGGTGGGCGGGATCGTGGCGCTGGAGACGCGGCGGATCGAGTACACCTCGCGCAGGTACTCCTTCTGCGCGATGTCGGGCTCGCCCGGATCGTAGCGGTCGTCGGCCGAACGGGCGCGGTGCTCGAACCAGCTGGTCACGCGGTCGAGTTTGATCTCCGACCTCGCCGGGATGGCGAGGGCGAGCATCACGCCGGCGAGCGTGGCGTGCACGCCGGAGAACAGCACGCACACCCACATGACGAACCCGACCGCGAGATAGGGCGGCAGGTCGTGGATGTGGAGACGGTTGAACACGACGAGCACCGCGAACGCGGCCAACGCGGCGATCAGCCACGGCAGGTCGAGGTCGGCGGTGTAGAACAGGGCGATCACGCCGATGGCGATCATGTCGTCGGCGATGGTGAGCGTGGACAGGTAGGCTCGCAGCCCCGAAGGCACGCGACGGCCGAGCAGTGCGAGCAGGCCCAGGCAGAAGGCGATGTCGTTGGCCATGGGCACGCCCCAGCCGCCGGCGTGCTCTCCCCCACGGTTGACGGCGAGGTAGACGAGGGCTGGCATGAGGGCGCCGCCGGCCGCCGCGACGATGGGCAGAACGGCCCTGCGCGGGTCGGTGAGCTCACCGGCGCGCATCTCGTGCTTGATCTCCAGACCGACCATGAGGAAGAACAGGGCCATGAGGAAATCGTTGATGAAGTGCTCGAGGCTGATGTCCGCATGGAACGAGCCGACGGAGAACGCCAGATGCACCGAGTGCCAGAACTCGTTGAAGTACGGCAGCGCGGGCGTGTTCTCGATGGCGAATGCGGCCAGCGCGGCGCACACCATGAGCATGGTGGCGCGCGTGGATGAATGGGTGAATTCGACGAGCCGGCGCTTGCCGCGGTGGATTCTGACGGCACCCGGTTCGAGGAGGCCCTCGTGGATGGGAGGGGTCTGGGTCATGCATGCTCCTGACTGCTTGATGTGAATAGGAGTCGGCCGTCCGGGCACGGATGCGCGTGCACGGCCGCGAGGATTCAACCCGTCCACCCTACCCGAATCCCCCCGATCTTCCTGCGCCGCCCGCGAAACCGCCGCCGGACGCCCCTCGGAGCGTCGCGCCTCAGACCGTTGCATGATGGAGACGAGGAAACGCCATCGACGATACATCAGAAAGGAAAGGCACCATGACCGACGGGACGGCGGCGAAGCAGGCTTCCAGGGAGCGCATCTACCCGGAGGTGGGGGCGGCGCTCCTGAAGGCGCGGCACGAGATCGGCCTGACTCAGCAGCAGCTGGCCGACGCGACGGGCGTCTCGCGCATCACCATCCAGCGCATCGAGCAGGCGCACATCAACCCGTCGTTCAAGACGCTCGAGGCCCTCGCCCGCGGCATGGGACGCACCCTCACCATCAGCTTCGACGAGAGGGAAGCGGACTGAGAGCCGACGATGGTCGGCGACGACCGACGGGTGCGGCCGTCACCGACCATCGCGATCGCATATGCGCGAGGGCCGTCGTTTCCCGACGAGACGGGTCGGGACGACGGCCCTCGGCGATCCTGCGGATGTCACTTGTGGTACAGGCTCATGCGCTCGTACTTGGGTTCGCAGGAGACGTTGATGCCGAGCTTGCGGTAGAGGGCCTCGTCGGCGTCCGAGATGATGACCGAGAAGAACGCGTCGCATCCGCGCAGCCGTTCGAGTCCGGCGATCACGCGGGCCGCGGTCTCGTCGCCCGCGCTCGTGATGGACAGCGCGATCAGCGTCTCGTCGGAATGCAGACGGCGGTTGACGCTGTTGAGGTGCTCGGTCTTGAGCCTGCAGATCGGCTCGATGGCGGCGTCGTCGATCACGGGCAGATCGGCGTCCACGCCGGTGACGGCCTTGAGCGCGTTCATCAGCAACGCGCTCGCGGCTCCCAGCAGCACGCCGGTCTTGCCGGTGACGACCCGACCGTCGGGCAACACCATCGCGCCGGCCGGGGCCCCGGTCTCCTCTTCACGGCGCAGGGCCGCCGCGCGCGCCGGGGACAGGTCCTCGTCGACGCCGGCCCTCTTCATGATCGAACGCAGACGCTCGGCCTGCTCCCCGCCCTCGCCGGTGCGCCTGAAGCGCACGGCGGCCGTGAAGTAGCGGCGCACGATCTCCATGTTCGCGGCCTCGCGGCACGCCTCGTCGTCGACGATCGCGTATCCGGCCATGTTGACGCCCATGTCGGTGGGGCTCCGGTACGGGCTCTCCCCCATGATGCGGTCCATCATGGCCTTGAGCACCGGGAAGGCCTCCACGTCGCGGTTGTAGTTGACGGTCGTCTCGCCGTGCGCCTCCAAGTGGAACGGGTCGATGATGTTCGCGTCGTCGAGGTCGACGGTCGCCGCCTCGTACGCGATGTTCACCGGATGGTTGAGCGGCAGGTTCCAGATCGGGAACGTCTCGTACTTCGCGTACCCGGCCTCGACGCCGCGCCTGTGCTCGTGGTAGAGCTGCGACAGGCACGTGGCGAGCTTACCCGAGCCCGGGCCGGGCGCCGTGACGACCACGAGCGGCCGGGTCGTCTCGATGTAGTCGTTGCGCCCGTATCCCTCGTCGGAGACGATGCGCTCGATGTCGTGCGGGTACCCGGGGATCGGATAGTGCAGGTAGCAGGTGACGCCCAGACGGTCCAGACGACGACGGTACGCCTCGGCCGCAGGCTGTCCGGCGAACTGGGTGAGCACGACGGATCCGACGTGGAAGCCGCGCGAGCGGAACACGTCGATCAGACGCAGCACGTCCTCGTCGTACGTGATGCCCAGGTCGCCGCGCGTCTTGGCCTTCTCGATGTGGTTCGCGTTGACCGCGATGACGATCTCCACGTCGTCGACGAGGCTGGAGAGCATGCGGAACTTGACGTCCGGTTCGAAGCCGGGCAGCACGCGCGAGGCGTGGTAGTCGTCGAAGAGCTTGCCGCCGAACTCGAGGTAGAGCTTGCCGCCGAAACGCGCGATGCGCTCGCGGATCCTCTCGGCCTGCATCCCGATGTACTTGTCGTTGTCGAATCCCTGTCGCATGTGCTGTGGCACCCTTTCGAACGGCGAGGTATGAGCTTGAATTATGACCCGAGAATTATAGATGAACTTTCCGTGAACCGGGCGTCCGGGAGGGTCGTGGCGTTGGCGGGCGGACGCGCGGTACGGCACAATGGTGGCAAGGAGGCCCGCCATGGTCGATGACTACACCGCGAAGATGACCGAGCTGATCGAGCTGATGCGTCTGATCGGCAACGATACGCAGCAGTGCGAGGTCAAGGAGTGCAAGCGCAAGATCTCCTCGACCATCACCGACACGCTCTCCGCGTTCTCGAACGGCTCGGGCGGCTGGATCATCCTGGGTCTGTCGGAGAAGGAGGGGTTCACGCCGGTCGAGGGGTTCAACGCCCGATCGATGCAGGAGGCGCTGAGTCAGGCGTGCGAGAAGATGACCCCCGTGGTCAGGCCGGTGATCGTCACCTGTCCGTTCGAGGGGGCGAACCTCGTGTTCGCGCGCATCAACGAGATGCTGCCGCGCGACAAGCCCTGCTTCACGACGGCCCTCGGACCCCACGGCGGCTCGTTCATCCGCACCGGCGACGGCGACCGGCGCATGACCGCCTACGAGGTGGACCGGCTCATCGAGGAGCATCTGCAGCCCACCTACGATCTCGACATCGTTCCGGGTGCGACGAGGGACGACCTCGACCCGGCCCTGGTCGAGGGGATGCTGAGACGTGTGCGCGAGCAGCATCCCCGCGTGTTCGCGGGTCGCTCGGACACCGACGTGCTGCTCGATCTGGACGTGCTGCGCCACGACGACTCCGACGTCCCGGTCTCGGGCGTCGGCGGCGTGCTGCGCCCCACGCTGGCGGGACTGCTGGCGTTGGGCCGCTATCCGCAGAAGTTCTTCCCGCGTCTGTCGATCGCGATCGCGGTCTTCCCGGGCACGCGCCACGACGACGTGTTCCGAGGCGACGAGAGCCTCGTCGCCTCGAGGACCGTGGTCGGCTCGATCCCGGTGATGATCGACGACGCGGTCGACTCGCTCATGCGCTGGATCGGCGCGAAGAAGCCCGACTATCCGCCGATCGTGCTGCGCGAGGCGATCGCGAACGCCCTGACCCACCGCGACTACTCCCCCGACGCGCGAGGCACGCAGGTGCGCATCACCGTGTTCACCGACCGCATCGAGATCACCAATCCGGGCGGCCTGTTCGGCACGGTCACGCATGACGTGCTCGCCAACCCGCATCCGGTGACGGGCGTCCCGTTCGTCTCGACCCGCAACCAGTTCCTGTTCACGCTGCTCGAGTCGACCCCCTACCCCGGCGGCGGATTCGTCAACCCCTCGGGCGGGGACGGCTACCAGCGGATAGCGGCGAGCCTGCGCGAGGCGGGCATCGAACCGGCGACGACGCGCAACACCATCAACACGTTCACGATGACGATCACCAAGCGACGCACCGCGAATCTCGGATCGCCGGCGGACGTGTCGCGCGCGATCATGACGGTGCTGGAGCGTCATTCGGCGATGAGCATCAAGGAGATCATCCGCGAGCTGCATCTGACCCCGCTGGCCGCGACCTCCGGCATGCGCGAGCTGATACGCGAGGGCCGGGTCACGCGGGTGAGGTTCCGCGACGACCCGGACCAACGATACCGGCTCAAGGGCAACTGAGAGGAAGGAACCCCACCGCCGATCGGCCGGCGGACGCCGTTCACGCCTCGGCGAAACGCGTGACGTCGGCCGACGCGGACGTCGGACGGGAGCGCCTGATCCGCCCCACGGCGAGCCCCACGCAGGTGAACGCGAGCGCGAACAGGGCGACGAGCCCGAGGGAACCGGCCCATCCGGCGACGTCTGTGCCGCCGGTCGCGGCGGTGCCGATGCCGAGCGCGTCGTCGATGGACATGCAGTACCACCAGCCGGGCAGCATGCGGCCGATCGCGAGCATCGGCGCGGGGATCATGTCCAGCGGGAAGGTGGCGCCGGAGGTGAACAGCAGCACCAGACCGAACACGTTCGCGAAGCCGTTGGCCATCGTGTCGCTGCAGCCGGTCTCGCCGAGCATGAAGCCGCAGGCGACGGTCATCACCGCGTACACGCAGGCCGACAGGGCCGTCATCGCGACGCCCGGCGCCGGAAGACGCATGGGGTCAAGGCCCGCCGCGAGCATCAGCCCGAGGGCCGCGACGAGGTAGCCGGCCACGACGATCAGCGCGAACGCGCACAGGGTGGCCATGCGCTGCATGCCCATCGCCGCGGAGCGCTGCGGCGAGGCGATCAGACGCCGTCGGACCTCGCCGATGTTGAACACGCCCATCACCAGCGCCGTGCAGACGGTCATGGCGAGGAAGATCGGATAGAGCACGGTCTTCATCATGCCGCCGAACCCGTCGGCGAGCGAGGCGCGGGCCTCGGCCTCGTTCTCGTCGGCGGATTCGCCCGTGTGGTCGATGCGGACCGCGGGGTTCGCCTTGTCGTCGCGGACGAGGTCGCCCGCGCGTTTCGCCGCGGCGGACAGGTCGCTCGTGGTCAGTCCCGTCAGCGTGCCCTCCACGCCGTTCGAGAGATCGGTGCCGTTCGCGACGTTCGCGAAGTCCACGGCGACGTGCTCGCCGATGAGCGAGGTGCGCGTCATGGACAGGAATCCGGTGACGCCCATGGAGGCCATCGAGCCGGCGCCGGACGTGTAGCTGGTGACGGTCTCGACCTCGGGGGGCCTCGCCGCGTCCGCGTCGGCGTCCGATGCGCCGTCCGTGGTGACGGAGGCGATCAGCCCGTCGGCGTACCCGTCGGGGATGATGACGATGAGGTCGACCCAGTTCGAGGCGACGGCCTGCTGGAGGGTTTCGGGGTCGTCGTCGATGTCGACGAGGTCGTTGCCCTCGGCCAGGTACGAGCGCATCGCGGAGGCGATGTCGCCGCGGTCGCGGTCGCGGTCGACGATGGCGACCGTCGCCCGGCCGGGCGTGTAGGTGTCGCCGGCGTCGTCGCCGGCCCCGCTCAGGGCGGAGCCTCCGACGGAGAGCATCATGACGCCGATGAGCACCAGATAGATGAGGATGTAGAGCCGGTGCGCGACGAGAATGCGCAGCGTCGCCTTACAGGTGTTCATAGCGTTGCTCCTTCAGCATGATGACGCCGGCGGCGAGGAAGAGGACGCTCATGGCGATGAGGATCCCGCAGGTCGCGGCGAACGGACGGTAGCTGTCGAAATAGAGGATGTCGTAGAACAGGTTCGTCACCTGCTGGGCGGGGTTGACGAGGGCGAGGACGGGCGCGTGGCGGGTGATCCAGTCGCTCAGGTTCATCGCGAACTGGCCGTACAGGCCGGAGAGGAGCGACAGCGTGCAGGGGATGGCGCTGGACAGTCCCATCTTGACGCTGTGCGGGAGCTTCGGGATCGCGCCGATCATCGTGCCGAGCGCGCAGGCCGTGAACGAGGCGACCGCGACGGCGGCGACCGCGGCCGGCTCGCGCCCGCCGAGCGGGATGCCGCAGACGTAGCGGATGTAGGCGAGGGCGACGGTCAGGCTCGCCGCGGAGCACAGCCAGCTGGCAAGGAATCCGGCGATGAGCTGTCTGCCGCGTCCCAGCGGCGCGACCGTGCGGCGGATGCCCAGCGCGGACAGGTTCGCCTGCGCCGTGGTGACCGCGGAGATCGAGTAGCCCATCGCCATCAGGCAGGCCATGCCGAGCAGCGCGTAGTAGTATCGCGCGGTCATGTTCGGCTTGGCGTTCGTCAGGCTCGTCTCCCGGGTGAGTCCGGCGACGTCGCCGACGGACGACCAGAACTCGCGGCTCGCCGCGGCCTGCGGGCGGCGTGCGATCAGGTCCCTGACGGAGGCGTCGGTGCGGTTGTACAGATTGAGCATGGTGTCGATCGCGGCCACGGTGATGGCCGTGTTGGAGTCGCCCGCCGTCGACATCGCGCCGCCGCGGATCGCGCTCGCCGTGGCGGGCGACAGGGTCAGGGACAGCATCCCGTGCCCGTCGACGCGCAGATAGCCGGCGGCCCTCCCGTCGGCGAGCGCCGTGCGGGCCTCGTCGAGGGTGTCGGCGTCGACGGCCTCGAGCAGTCTCGTGCGGTCGCCGCCGGCGCCGGCGAAGGCGTCGTCGCCGGAGTCGGACGAGGAGCGTTTCTCCCCGGACAGCACGTCGACGAAGGCCTTCGCCCCGTCGGCCTTGTCCCAGTTCGCGTCCTGGACGACCGCCAGCGGGATGGCCTTGATCTCGTATCCCTCGTTCAGGTCGGCGAGCATGCCGTTGAACAGGGTCGAGAGCGCCAGGGGGAAGACGATGAGCCAGAACAGGGCGCTGCGGTTTCTCAGATTGGTTTTGAGGGTCGTGACGAATGTGGACCACATGGTGTCCTCCTTTCGGTGCCGGTCGGCGGGTCAGTCCCTGAGGGCCTTGCCGGTCAGTTCGAGGAACACGTCGTTGAGGCTGGGAGGCCGGCTGGTGAGGTGTCCGATGTTGGCGCCGCGTTCGCGCAGCGCGCCGATGAGGTCGACGAGGTTGTGCTCGCCGCGGCGGCAGCGTATGTCGAGTTCGCGGCCGTCGTAGGTCGCCTCGATGACGCACGGCAGGGCGCGCACGGCGGCGAGCGCCGGGTCGTCCAGGTCGAGGGTCTCGATGGTGATGCGCTCGCCGGTGTCGATCATGGCCTTGAGCTCGTCGGCGGTGCCGAGCGCGAGGTGCCGGCCGTGGTCCATGATGAGGATGCGGTCGCAGATCCGCTCGACCTCCTCCATGTAGTGGCTCGTGTAGACGACGGTGGCGCCGGCCCGGTTGAGCCTCTCGATGCCTTCGAGGATCGCGTTGCGGCTCTGCGGGTCGACGGCCACGGTGGGCTCGTCGAAGAAGATGAGGTCGGGCCTGTGGGCGATGCCGCAGGCGATGTTGAGACGCCGCAGCAGGCCGCCGGAGAGCTTGCGGGGGCGGTATTTGCGGAAGTCGCCCAGGCCGGCGAAGTCGATGGCCTCCTCGACCAGCGGCGCGCGTTCGGCTTTTCTCGGCACGTACAGGGAGCAGAAGTAGTCGATGTTCTCGGCGACGGTGAGCTCGTCGAACACGGCCACGTTCTGCGGCACGATGCCGATGCGGCGCTTCAGCGCGTAGCTGGTGGGGGTCATCGGCTCGCCGAAGACGCGTATGGCGCCCGAGTCGTAGGTGAGCAGCGCGAGGATGCAGTTGATGGCGGTGGTCTTGCCCGAGCCGTTGGGTCCGAGCAGGCCGAAGATCTCGCCCCGGCGCACCTCGAGGTCGAAGTGGTCGAGCGCGATCATGTCGCCGTAGCGTTTGACGAGTCCGTCGACCTTGACCGCCGGAGGCGTCGGCCCGGCCGTCGTTCCGTTCTGTGTCGTCATGACCGTTTCCCCTTTCCCGTGCGTCGTGCACGTCCGTTGTCCTCATTGTCCTGCGTGCGGCGTCGCCGTTCCACCGACGAACGTCACCTTCCCGCGCGGGCGGGCGTGACATTTGTCATCGGCGCGCCGGCGCGGACTAAGCTGGAGGTGTTCGGGAAGACCACGAGGGGAGGCGGGTATGCGCGAGCTGGCGGTCAAGACGCTGTTGTTCGCCTTGTGTCTGGCGCTTTCCGCCCCGGTACTCGACGCGTTCTCCCCGTGGACGGTCGCGGGTGACGCGCCGATGACGGCCGGCATGCTGCTGGCCGTGTGCGCGACGGCGTCCGCCGGGTGGCTGCGCTCCCCCGGGTTGGGGAGCGGGGCGGCGGCCGGCGCCGGCTGGGTCCCGCCGGCCGCGTACGTGGCGATGGCCCTGTTCGAACCGCGGTGGTGTCTGTTCCTGCCGACGGTCGCCTATGACGCGGCGCGCGTCCATCCCGACGGTATGCGCCCCGTCCTCCGCCTCGTCGTCCGGTTCGCGTGGATCGTCCCGCTGCTGCGATGCGCGCTCCCGTACCTCCCGTATCTCCGGGGCGTCGAAGGCCCGGAGGCGTCCGTCGCACCGTCCCTTCTGCTGACGGCCGCCCTGTGCGCGGGGCTCGGATTCGCGTTGGGGCGCTCGGACGACGTCGCCGCGGCGTCGCGCCGGGCGCTGCGCATGGAGCGGGACCGGGCCCGCGAGTCCGCGCGCGGCGCCCGCACGCGCATCGCCGACATGGACGAGGAGCGTTCGCGCGCGGTGCGCATCGCCACGCTCGGCGAGCGCACGCGCATCGCCCGCGAGATCCACGACAACGTCGGCCATCTGCTCACGCGGGCGATCATGCAGGCGAAGGCGGGCGGGGTCGTGGCCGACGCGACCGGCGACGCCGTCGCCTCGCGCGGATTCGCCGAATTGGGCGGAACGTTGGACGACGCGATGACGATGGTGCGCCGCTCCGTGCACGATCTGGAGGACGACGGCACCGATTTCGCGGCGCAGATCGACGCGGCAGCCCATGCGTTCGACGGCGGGTCGTCCGGTCTGGATGTGGCGCTGACGCGCGACGTCGCCTCCGCGCCGGCCCCGGTCGCCCGATGTCTCGCGACGGTGATCCGCGAGTCCCTGTCGAACGTGGCGCGGCACAGCGGGGCGCGCTCCGCCACGGTCACGTTGCGCGACTTCCCCGCGATCTGGCAGCTGGTCGTGCTCGATCCGGGCCCCCGTCTCGACGAGGACGAGGAGGCCGCGCGGGCCGAGGGCGAGGCGCCGCGCGGCATGGGGCTCGCGGACATCGCCGAACGCGTGCGGGCGGTCGGCGGCACGTCGGTGTGCGGCCCGTACGGCGACGGATGGCGCGTGTTCGTCGCCGTGCCCAAAGGGCCATGGTCGACCACGCGGCAACCGGATACGCGGCCGCGACCCGTCTCCCCCGGGCGGAACGACGCCGGAATCATGAAACCGAACGGAGGCGCATGATGCGCATCGCGATAGCCGATGACGATCCGATCGTCTGCCAGTCGCTGGCGACGATCCTCGAGGCCACGGGCACGGCCGATGTGCTGTGGACGGCGAACGACGGCGACTCCACCGTGCGCCGGTACTTCGAGTCGCCCTCGAGCAGGCCGGACGTGCTGCTCGTCGACGTGCAGATGCCGGGGCGCGACGGACTCGACGCGGCCCGCGAGATCCTCTCCAAGGATCCCGCCGCCCGCATCCTCGTGCTCACCACGTTCGTGGACAAGGCGTACATCGACCGGGCGATGGCGCTGGGCGCGAGGGGCTACCTCATCAAACAGGACGTGGGCTCCGTGGTCCCCGCGCTCAACGCGGTCATGGCCGGTCAGGTGGTGCTGGGCGCCGACGTGCTCGGCAAGCTCACTGCGCCGGCGGCGTCGGCCGGTACCGTCGGACGTGGAGGTGGCGCCTCCGCCACCGCGTCCGGTTCCGATGCGGCCGCAGCGTCCGTCATCCAGGCGGACGGTGCGATGGACGCGATGCTGAGCGACCGCGAGCGCGACATCGCCGCGCTCGTCGCCGAGGGATTGGACAACCGCGACATCGCGGCGAAACTGTTCCTGAGCGAGGGCACCGTGCGCAACCGTGTGAGCGCGATTCTCGACAAGCTGGGCCTAACGAACCGCACCCAGCTCGCGATCCTATGGATCCGCGAGCACCGGTGACCCCGTTGACCGCGTCCCGCATGAGCCTATTCCATTCGAACCAACAACGGTCAACCGCAGGGCATGATCCTCAACGGCTACAAGGAGCAACGGCAACGAGCACCGAGTTCACCGACTACGACACCAGCGAATACCTCGAGAGCGAGCGGGACGTCATTGCCTATCTGAACGCCGTCGCCGAATACAACGATCCGGCACTCATGCAGGTCGCCCTCGGCAACGTCGCCAGGGCACGCGGCATGACGCAAATCGCCGGGAAAGCAGGTGTGGGGTCACGAAGACCTCTATAAGATTGATCAAGAATGGGCAATCGCCGACCTGTCCCCGTTTGGGGTGCATGATGAAATTTCCCGGATGACAAAGGAGCTGATGACCACCGATGCAGTTATCGGAGATGTCTAAGGATCAACTGGTTGCGATCATGCAGCCGTTGGACCGCCGGTACGCGAGATTGGCCGAACTGGAGGACGACATCGCGGCCGGAGAGGAGATTCTGAAAGCCGCGGACAAGGCACGTTCGAGGTCGGTCGGATGGTCGTGCGTCGCGATCTTCATGGCGGTGTACGCGCTGGTGGTCGCATTCGCGGACGAAACCGATTTTCCCATGTCCGTGAAGATCGTCCTACTCGTTGCAGGCGTGCTGATCGGTGGACTCTCCCTGCTTTCGGCCCACGCCCAATATGCAAAATACGCGGGGTATGTGGACGGGGTGATCCCGAAGGCGCTTGAGGCCATGAATGAAGATCGGAAGCTGATCGCCGAAACGAACAAGAGCATCAGGCCGGTCAGTCTGCTGTTTCCGAACTCATGTCGGAATGCAGAGGCGAACGCGTACATGCTGGAGCTGCTGCTGTGTGGTCGCGCGACGGATTTCAATACGGCGATCACGCTCTGGGAGTCGCATGCGCACATGATGCGCATGGAGAATTTCGAACGGATGAAGGTCGAGGAGGCGCGTAAGCAGACGACGGCGCTTCGGATCTCCGCGGCCGCGCAGGTCGGTCAGGCGTTCGAGGCGCATCGTCAGACGAATGAGCTACGCGGCCTGCGCGACGATCTGCAACATATGAGGCAATAGGTGACGGTCATGGACGAATATAGGGAGAAGGCACGCAGAACCCGTCTGCTACTGATCGCAGCCGGCGTTCTGTTGGGAGTTGCACTGCTGTGCGACGGATTGGTGATCGTCTCAAACAATGCGGCGGATTCCACGACGGCATCCGGTTCGAAGGACGACTATTCACAATACGATGAGACGGATCAGTCGTCCGACGACACGGATTCCGATTCCTCTTCTTCAGACGGTGGGCATGATGCGGCATCCGATGACGCAACGTCATCAGACTCAACGAACACAGCCGGAGCATCATCGGATGCCTCTTCCGGTTCGACCGGTTCCTCCACCGGTTCGACCGGTTCCGAATCGTCATCATCATCAACCGGTTCGACCGATCTTCCTCAAGCATCGCAGAATGATACGGTCCCCGGCCCCGGCTATGGGCTACGCAACATGGGCTCGCCGTCCGACGCGATCGGCTACGACAAGTACGCGAGCTACCAGTGCGCGGAAGGCAACTCGGGCATGCTGACCACGTGCAGCAACATCTACGTGCTCATGGGCGGTAGCATGGCCTATCTGCCGTTCGGCTACGAGAACGCGAACGCACAGGGCGAGTTCATCCCCGTCGACGAGAACGGCAACGGGGTCATCGACGGCGCGGAGGGCGGCCCCTACATCGACGGCGCACCCGCTGACGCCGTGCAGTGACATGAAACGGATGACTGGCATACGGGAATACGCAGCATGTTGGCAACGGGCCGGAGGATCGATCCCATCCCCTCGATCCGTTGCCAACAGACCGAGCCCAACGTTGCGCGACTGCAGGCGCCGGTAATTTTCTACTCGCCATAGGTGCGGCCATTATCATGGAATCTACCTGAAAGCATGAAGCCAAAGGAGGATGCAATGTCGCTGGGAACCATTGATTTGCTGAGGAACGCGGGCATCGACCCGAACGATGTCGTGTTGATCCGCCATACGGTGGCCAGAGTCGGACGGTTCGCAAGACTTGGATATCTGCGTGAGCGAACCGGGATGCAGTCCGAATCGTTCATCGGACGAGATAAGTCCTATTGGATGACGTTCATGGGCGAGCCCGGAGGCACGACCCGTTTTGCCGCACTGTACAAGCTGACGGGGAGACAACCGCTTGAGACAGGTCTACCTGCCGGATACCCGAGCCAGGAGTTCAATCCCGGCGATGAGATGTACAGTCTCGTTCCATGCGATTTGCTTGCTGAGTACGAGAACCGTCTGACCATCGATTGGGGCGGTTCATATGTCAAGTGGGCTCAATACGGCACGAACGACAAGCGTATCGTCTCCATCGAGGAACGCAAGCCGCAGTTCCCGGGATTCGACAAGCTCCTGTTGTCATTCGACGACCTGTCCGACATCATCGGCAATCCGGAACTGTACAGTGCCTACCGCGATGCGATGAGTCAGGTCTCAGCCGTCTACCTCGTGGTGGACACGGTGAGCGGCCAGCAGTACGTCGGCTCCGCCTACGGAGAGAACGGTCTGTGGGGCAGATGGACGGAATACGCCAGCACCAATGGAGAAGGCGGCAACAAGCTGATGCATGATCTCATGTCCGAACATCCGGACAGGTACCATGCTCTCCAGTACACGGTGCTCAGGATTCTTGACAAGACCACGCCCATGACGGACGTCATTGCACTCGAAGGAGTGTACAAGCAGAAGCTCGGTAGTAGGGCCTTCGGGCTGAACGCCAACTGAGCAGAGCAATCACGGTTCTTTCATCGACGATGACACCGATGAAAGAACCGTTTCCGCATGCAACGATGCATGCGTCATCCCGAAGATGAATCGTGGGACATCACATGTCGCGATATTTCGACGAGCCTCCCCCGACGTTCCGCAATGCTCCCCTTATCTCATTCAGGGAGTCGTTCATTCCCCTCAGCCGATCCTTCATCTCGAACAGGGTGGTTCTCGTCAACTCCATGAACCGGTCCATGTTCGTGGGGACCTCGCAGGAAGCGCCAATGAGATCGAACACCCCGTCCGGAATCTTCCAGCCACCTCGCACGGCATACATCCGGAGAATCCGGACGAGGGTGTCGCGATCGGGTGCTTTGACATCGACGGCAAGTCCCGCCTGCAGACGGGAGACGAGGTCGGACCCGAAAACGTCCAACCGCCACGGCGCCACGTCGGAGGCGACGACGATGCTCTTATTCGCCCAAGACAGCGTGCAGAACGTGCGCCTGAACTGTTCCAAGGCGTCGTCCTCCCCGATCAGTGACTGAACATCATCGACGAGCAGTATGTCGAGGTTGCGATAGCAACGGCTGAATTCCGCCGTTCGCCGCTGCGATTGCGCCTCGACGAACTCCTCGGAGAAGTCACCGGCGGTGACGTAGCGGACCTTCAACGTCGGATTCCGAGCAATGGCGTAATTGCCGATCGCATGCAGCAGATGGGTCTTGCCCACGCCGGATCCGCCATAGATGTACAACGGGTTGAAGCACTGTCCGGAGTCATCGGCCACGGCGAGCGCCGCGGTTCGGGCGAACCTGTTGCAGTCGCCCGGCACGAAGGTGTCGAAGGTCAAGGCCCCATCAAGAAGGGTTCCCGAATCGATGTTCCCGCTCATATCCGTATCTCCTTACGTCCCATTCCGATTCATCATGACCATTGGAATCCGGCCGAGACAAGAGCCGTCATCCGCCGATCCAGTGGATGAACTCCACATCGCCAGTATCGAGGGACATATAATGAGCAGGTAGGTTTCTACCGGTTTTCATGCTTCAGATGCGGTTTGACCGAACATAGCGAAAGGATGTGGCCATGGAACGGGATTCGGCTCGCAACGGCGCCGTGCGGTCGGAGATCGTCATCGGCATCCTCGAATTGCTTGACGAGAACACCGATCGCGAGCATGGGGTCACTGCCGCATGGATCGCCGACCGGCTCGGCGTCACCGTGAAGACGGTCAGGGGCCATCTGCACGCCTTGAGGGAGATGCGTCCTTTCGGACGCGGGGTCGGCCACATCGAGCGCGGCGAACTCAAGGATGCGGAGAGTCCGGATCCGCGTCCCGGCTGGTACATCGAACCAGTGTTCGATACAGCACAGATGCGGCTGCTCGCCGACGGCGCGGCGCTATCCCGTTCGGACGGGGCATACCTGCAGGATCTTGTCGCCAAGATCTACGCCTTTGCCGGCCGTTCCAGACAGCTCGGTATACGCGGGCCGCTGATGACTCCCAAGCACTACAATCGGGAGTCCCTCAGCAACATCGAACGACTGAACGATGCCATTGCCCATGAGCGGGGAATCCGCTTCCACTACTGCACGTATGACGTCGACGGCGAACTCGTGCCCCGACTAGGAGCGGACGGTCATCCGAGGGAATATATGGCCGACCCGTACGATCTGCGGTACAAGAACGGGAAATACTACCTCATCTGTCATCTGCAGCCATACGATGATTTGGCCTATCTGCACGTCGAGCGCATCCGCGATCTGATGGTCGACGTGGACGACCACACGTTGAATCGCACATTCGACAGCTTCGCTGACGAAAACGGAGATCCGATCGACCTCACGGCGTTCATGGACGAACGCCCCTATCCCTCACCGGGGCCGGCGGTACCGGTGAGGTTGCGCGTCGAAGGCGGTCTCGAGCCGGTGTTCGACTGGTTTCCCGACGCGCAGGCCACACAGGTCGGTGACGACGCCTACGAAGTGACCGTCAAAGCGACCCCGTGGTCGACGACCTGGTGGGCTCTGCAATACACCATCAGCGGCGTCCACATCACGGTGCTGGAGCCGGAGTCGATCCGGGATGAGCTGCGACGGGCCGGCCGCATCCTGCTCGACCGTTACGAGTGAGCAGATCGTCCGTCGACTACACCGACCGTCAGCTGTTCTTCATGACGATGCTGTCGACGGTGTTGGCGACGCGTTCGCAGTCGTCGGAGCACTGCTCCAGGTGGCGGTACACGTCGTGCCAGGCGAAGACCTGCAGCGGATCGGTGCAGGTGGTGTGCAGCGTCCTCATCGCCTTGATGAACACGTGGTCGGCGTCGGTCTCGATGGTGTTGACGGCGAACACGAGCTCGCGCAGCGTCCTGGAGCGCTTGAAGCGCGGCAGCTCGTCGACCAGCTCGCGGATGCGCTCCGTGGCGCGCACGACCATGTCGGCCATCTCGATCGCGTCGTCGCGCATGTCGGTGACGTTGTCGTAGTACAGGCGGTCGAGCACGCCCTCGATCGAATCGGTCACGTCGTCGAGGACGTGGCTCAGCTCGGCGATGTCCTCGCGGTCGAACGGCGTGATGAACGCGGTCACCAGCTCGTCCATGAGGCCGTGGCGGATCTTGTCGGCGGACTGTTCGATACCGTGCATCTCCTCCATGCGATCGCGCAGACGCTCGTGGTCGAAGCCGTGCATCACGTCCGACAGCAGATGCGCGGCCCTGCACGCGTGCTCGGCGCTGTCGCGGAACGAGTCGAAGTAGAAGGAGTCGTTCTTCCTCGCCATGGGATGTGTTGTCCTTTCCTTGTGAACGGGCGTGTCGGATGTCAGAAGACGAACATGAAGAGCTTGGCCATCGCGTAGCTGATGATGCCGCAGCCGGGGAACGTGAACACCCAGGTGAGCATCATGTCGCGCACCACGCCGAAGTTGATGGCGGACAGGCGGCGCACGGCGCCCACGCCCATGATGGCGCTGGTCTTGGTGTGCGTGGTGGAGACGGGGATGCCGAGCACGGTCATCAGCAGCAGGCACAGCGCGCTGGACAGGTCGGCGGAGAAGCCCTGGTACTTCTCGAGACGGACCATGTCCATGCCTACGGACTTGATGATCTTCTCGCCGCCGACGGAGGTGCCGACGCCCATGATGGTGCTGCACAGGATCATCAGCCACACGGGGATGATCACGCCGGCGACCGACGGCTGGCCGTTGCTCAGGGCCATGCCGAGGAACAGCACACCGATGAACTTCTGGCCATCCTGGGCGCCGTGCATGAAGCTCATCGCGGCGGCGCCGACGATCTGCGCGCCGGTGAAGAAGCCGTCCGTGCGGCGACGGTCGATGCCGGCGCATACGAGGGTCACGGCCTTGCACACGAGCCAGCCGACGGCGAAGCCGAGCAGGAGGCTGGCGACCAGACCGTAGAGCACCTTGACCCATTCGCCCATGTTGATGCCGGCGATGCCGCCCTGGATGGCGATCGCCGCGCCGGACAGGCCCGCGATCAGGCTGTGGCTTTCGGAGGTGGGGATGCCGAGCGTCGAGGCGCCGACACTGTAGACGACGATCGAGAACAGGGCGGCGCACAACGCGATCAGCGCGGCGTGGGAGTCGCCGCCGAAGTCGACCATCGTGCTGATGGTGGAGGCGACCGACGAGTTGATCTGCGTCATGAGGAACACGCCGAGGAAGTTGAACACGGCCGCCATGATCACCGCGGACCGCACGCGCATGCAGCGGGTGGTTACGCACGTGGCGATGGCGTTGGGCGCGTCCGTCCAGCCGTTGACGAAGATGACGCCGAGCGTCAGCAACGTCGTCACGAGCAGCGCCGGGTTCGCGAGCATCTGTTGGATGAAATGGGCCAACGACACGTCCAAGGGATCGATCACCTTCTTCTTCGCAGGATGGGCGGAAACCGTCAGGTCGATTGTAACCGATGCGCGACTACGTAGCCGACTCCGCGCCGATCGTGTCCTTCATCCACACCACTCCGGCCCTGCGGGCATGTCGGACGCGGATGTGCGACAATGGACATGAAAATAGACATGATGTCAATTTACGATGCGCTTGGAGGTGCGTCATGGAAGGAACCCTCGCCCGCGTTGCCGCGATGCCCGATTGGGCCCGCCACGGGATCTTCTGGCACGTCTACCCTCTGGGGTTCTGCGGATGCGACATCCGCCCCTCGGGACCGCGCGAGTTCCACGGGCGCGGGCTCGACGCCCTGATCCCGTGGCTCGGCTATGTACGCGATCTCGGAGCGTCGGGACTGCTGCTGGGGCCGATCTTCGAATCCGCCACGCACGGCTATGACACGCTCGACCACATGCACGTCGACGTGCGCCTCGGCGGCGACGAGGCGTTCGACCGCCTGGCGGCGGCCTGCCGGGACATGGGCCTGTCCATCGTCCTCGACGGCGTGTTCAACCACGTCTCCCGCTCGCATCCGGCCGTCAGGGCCGCGATCGACGAGGCGAACGGCGCGCTCTCGCCCGAAGACGGGCAGTGGCGCGGACTGGTGCGGGCGACGCGCGACGCCGACGGCAACCCGACGTTGGGCGTGTTCGAGGGGCACGACGACCTGGTCGACCTCGACCATGACAGCGAGGCGACCGTCGACTACGTGGCGCGCGTGATGAACCACTGGATCGACCGCGGCGCCTCCGGATGGCGTCTCGACGCCGCGTACGCGGTGCCGACCGGATTCTGGGCGAAGGTGCTGCCCCGCGTGAGGGCGGCGCACCCGTACACGTGGATCTTCGGCGAGGTCATCCACGGCGACTATCCGGCTGTCGTCGAGGAGTCGGGCATGGATTCGGTCACGCAGTACGAGCTGTGGAAGTCGATCCAGCATGCGCTCGAGACCGACAACTTCTTCGAGCTCGACTGGAACCTCACGCGCCACAACGCGTTCCTCGACGCGTTCGTGCCGCAGACGTTCATCGGCAACCACGACGTGACGCGCATCGCCTCCCAGATCGGTCCGGACAAGGCCGCGCTGGCGCTGGCGGTGCTGATGACGGTCGGCGGCGTGCCGAGCATCTACTACGGCGACGAGCAGGGGTACGTGGGAGTCAAGGAGCAGCGCTTCGGCGGCGACGACGACGTGAGGCCGAAGTTCCCCGACTCCCCCGATCGGCTCTCGCGGCTCGGCGAACCCGTGTACCGGATGCATCAGGCGCTCATCGCGATCCGCCGGCGCAATCCGTGGCTGCTCGACGCGCGCACCGAGAAGGTGCTGCTCGAGAACAGGCGGTTCGTCTACCGCACGGTCGCGGCGGACGGCTCCGACCGGCTCACCGTGGAGCTCGACGTCGAGTCGAAGCCGTCGTTCTCGATCCGCGACGCGGCGGGGACGATGCTCTACCGCTACTGATCAGCGGCCACGGAACGGGACGCGCCCGCGGCGGCCACCGCTCCTGCGGGCGTTTCCGGAACCGCCATGACGGCGGTCGTCCTTCCTCTCGCCGTACTTGGCGGCCATGCGGCGCTCATGGCGCTTGACGGCCTCGGAACGCTCGTCGATGACGATGCGGTTCTCATCGCGGCGGTGGATGCGCTTGCCGGACTTGGTTGATCTGGCCGACTTGGCCGACCTCATCGACTGGGCCGGCTTGCCGGATCCTCCGTTCGCCCCGCGGTCGCGGCGGCTCGATGCGCTCCCTTCGTCGCCGCGGCGGTTCCGACGGACGCGCTTCGCCCCGTCCCGTTCCTCGGCGTCCTCCGCCGAATGCCGTGGCATGTGGGCCAGGGCCTTGGCTTCGTCCTCGCCCGTCACCTTCGCCGCCTTGGCCTTGGCGGCCTTGGCCTTGTTGCGACGCGGGTCGCCGGCGGGCTGGGTGTCGTCGAGGCTCCAGTCCTTGACGATCGGCGCCTTCTCCCCCATGAGCTCCCTGACCTCGTCGGAGGCGTGGGTCACCTTGACCGGCTTGACCGTGATGCCCGCGGCCTTCAGCAGGCGCGAGGCCTCGCGACGCTCGTAGGGCAGCACGATCGTGACCACGTCGCCGGCGCGTCCTGCGCGCGCGGTGCGGCCCGAACGGTGCGTGAACGACTTGGGGTCGGCCGGCGGGTCGACCTGGACGACGAGCTCGACGCCGGACACGTCGATGCCGCGGGCCGCCACGTCGGTGGCGACCAGCACGTTCACGTCGCCCTCCTCGAACGCGGCGAGATTGCGGTCGCGCTGGTTCTGGTTGAGGTTGCCGTGCAGCTGCGCGGCCGGCACGCCGCTGTTCGTCAGGCTCTTGGCGAGCTTCTTCGCCTGGAACTTGGTGCGGGTGAACAGGATGCGCCTCCCGACGCCGGAGGCGAGCTGGCGGACCACCTCGAACTTGTCGGCCTTCTCGACCTCGAACACGTGCTGGGTCATCAGATCGGGCTCGGCGTTCACGTCGTCGACGCTGTGCGTCTTGGGATCGTGGAGGAACTCGCGCACCAGCTCGTCGACGCCGTGGTCGAGCGTGGCGGAGAACAGCATGTGCTGCGCGTCCCCGGGGATACGCTCGAGAAGACGGCGCACCTGCGGCAGGAAGCCCATGTCGGCCATCTCGTCGGCCTCGTCGAGGACCACGACCTCCACGTCGGACAGGGTGAGCAGACGCTGGTTCAGCAGATCCTCGAGACGGCCCGGACAGGCCACCACGACGTCGGCGCCGGCCATGAGGTCGCGCACCTGGCGGTTCTGCTTGACGCCGCCGTACACGGTGGTGGTGGTCATGCCGGCCATCTGGGCGAGCGGACGCATGACGTCGTTGATCTGGTTGGCGAGCTCGCGCGTCGGCGCGAGGATCAGGCCGCGCGGATGCGGCAGGAAGTCGCCGGCCTCGCGTTCGGCGAGGCGCTCGCGACGCACGTGCTTGACGTTGCGCCGGTACTCGGCCATCGGCATGCCGGGCTCCCACGCGGCCTCGTTGAGGCGCGCGGCGGTCGGGATGCAGAAGGCGAGGGTCTTGCCGGAGCCGGTGCGGCCGCGGCCGAGGATGTCGCGGCCCGCGAGGGAGTCGGGCAGGGTGTCCGCCTGGATGGGGAACGCCTCGCGCTTGCCGTCGGCGTCGAGCACGCGCAGGAGCGGGCCGGGCACGCCGAGTTCGGCGAAGGTGACGGTACGGTCGTCGCCGCTCACGGACGACGAGGGAAAGACGGAATCGGAATCGAAGGATGCAGTGGGCACGGTGGCCTTTCATGTGGACAAGGCGCGGCAATCCCCGCGCAAACCCGTCCACATTACCCCGTGCCCGCTACTTCCCGCCGCGCCCTGCCGTCCGCCCGATCCGGCTCAGACGTAGTTGCGTTCGATGAGGATGTCGGAGACGGTGAGGTTCGCGTCGTTGACGAGGTTGAACAGGATCACGTCGGCGAGCTGGCCGGGGTCCATGAACGTGTGCTGCTTCTCCTCGGACACGTAGTCGTGGCTGTCGCGGTAGAAGGCGGTGTCGATGCCTCCCGGGTAGACGCCGACGATCTTGACGCTCGACCCCTTGTAGGCGGCCTTGAGACTCTGCGTGTAGCCCTTCTCGCCCCACTTGGTGGCGCAGTAGACGGACTCGTTTGCATTGCCGCGCGTGGCGGCGGTGCTCATCACGTTCGCGATCTTGAGATCCCGTTCGCCATCGGCCTTGAGGGTCTCGACGCTCCACAGGATCATGCCCTTCAGTCCCTTGAGGCACTTGTCGACGTCGGCGGCCTCGTAGGCGGTGGGCTTCTTGAAGGAGGGCTGTCCGGCGTTGTTGATGAGCAGATCGATGTGGCCGAGCCCCGCGATCTCGGCGACGGACTCCCGGGCGAACGCCTCATCGGACACGTCGCCGACGAAGCCCCGGTATTGATCGGCCGGGAATTCGTCGGCGAGCGCGGCCTGGCGTTCGGCGTTGAAGTCGATGCCGGCCACGAACCAGCCTTTGGCGATGAGGCGCCGGGTCAGCTCGTAGCCGAGTCCGAGGGCGCTTCCGGTGACGATCGCGATGTGCCTGCCGTTCGCGGCATCCGCCATGATGACCTCCTGCTTGCGTTGCACCGGTCGTATAGGATTCCGGTGCGGTTGGATCTCATGGCAAGGCTATCGAACCGGACGGACGCGCGTTTCGCCCGGAAACGCTGGGTTTCGGCCCGTTCGGAGCGTCAGGCGATCCGCGAGGCGGAGGTCGGGTACCACATCGCGAACCAGTTCTCCTCGTCGGGGTGGGCCAGGTGTTCGGCGACCCAGCCGCGGGCGACGGCGAAGAAGTCGTCGATCAGGGTCTGGTACTCGGCGGAGAGCAGGACGTTCAGGGATGTTCCGTTCGTGTGGCTACGCATCGCGATCATTGCTCCTTAGCGGTATGGCATGCCGGAGCGGATGTCGGAATCATCCGCAGGGCATGTGCGATTTGTTGGTTATCCGTTCGCTTGTCCACTGCAGCTGGAAGCTGATTACAGAATATGCCGCGTCGCGGGTCCGCACCGGCCGAGACATATCGCTTACGGGCCGAGGAATAGTAAAATCGTATTTCATGCGGGACGGCGCGATGAGCGATGACGACGGGATGGGACTGGAGGCGGAGCGGATCATGGCACACGGATGCGGAGATACGGAGGAACCGGGGACGAAGCGGATCTCGGTGCTGTCGGATCTGTCCGAGCGGGTGCCGTATGCGATACCGGGACTGCCGATCTACGCGAGACGCGACGCGCTGTCGATCTTCGCGGACTACCGGTGCGCCTGCCACTGGCATCGCGATCTGGAGTTCGTCCGCGTGATCAGCGGCGAGATGCGCTACTTCGTCAACGGCCGCGTCACGCTGCTGCGTCCGGGCGAGGGCATGGTGGTCAACTCGTCCCGTCTGCACTACGGGTTCTCGCCGGAGAGAAGGGACGCCTGGTTCTCGTGCGCGGTGATCGGCCCATCGATCGTCGAGGGGATCGCGTCGCAGGTACGGGTCCGCTGCGAACGCGCATTCGCGCAGGATATGGACGACTTCCTGCTTCTCTCCCCCGAGGTGGAATGGCAACGCGACGTGCTGATGGGCGTCGACCGGCTCATCACGCAGATGCGCGGCGACCGTCATCCGAGCATGGGATCGGCGTGGCGGGAGCACGATCGGGCGGATGACCTCACGGATCTTGACCCCCTGCCGGCCGTGATGACCGCCATCGACCTGTACGACCGGGTGCTGGACCGTTTCCGGCCGGCGTGCGGGGACGAGGGGACGGATGCCGGGGACGACGACGCGCGCGCGGGCGACGGGACCGGAACGAACGGGACCGGCGGTGCCTCCGGCGGCAGGCGGGACGGGATGGACCAGCGCAACCGCATCGTCGTGCTGGAGATGACCGGCATGGTCCAGAGCCGGTTCGCGGAGCCCCTGGGATTGGATGACATCGCGGCGGCCGGCGCCGTGAGCCGCAGCCGGTGCTGCGCATTGTTCAAACGCTACGTGGGCCGCACGCCGAACGAGTATCTGACCGACCGTCGGATCGAGGAGGCCAAGCGGCTCCTGTGCGAAACGGACGGCGCTGTCGCGGAGATCGGACGCGCATGCGGGTTCTCGTCGTCGAGCTACTTCATCAACGTGTTCCGCCGGCGTCTCGGCGTCACCCCGCGCGAGTACCGGGCCCGGCGGTGATCCTCTCGCGGCGGGCGTCGCCCAGAACCGGCCGAGGGGGAGCCGGGCCTCGTCGGTCCGCTCCCCCTCGGTCGTCTCTCGTCTTCCGGGCTACAGGATGTCCGGATCGTCCTTGGCGATGGTGCCGGTGGCCTTGCCGATGGCCTTGAGGCCGTGGTAGGCGACGAGGATCACGATCGTGCCGATGGCGATGCCGTTGAACTGGATGCCGTTGAACGCGAACTCGAACTGACCGATGGCGATGATCATCACGATCGCGGCGACCATGATGTTGAGCGGCTTGTCGAAGTTGACCTTGTTCTCGACCCAGATGCGGATGCCCATCATGCCGATCATGCCGTAGAGCAGCGTGGTCACGCCGCCGAGCACGCCGGCGGGGATCGTGTTGATGATCGCGCCGAACTTCGGACACAGGCTCAGCAGCAGCGCGAAGCCGGACGCGCACCAGTAGGCGGCGGTCGAGTAGACCTTGGTCGCGGCCATCACGCCGATGTTCTCGCCGTACGTGGTGGTGCCCGAGCCGCCGCCGAAGCCGGCGATCGCGGTGCCGAGGCCGTCGGCGAACAGGGCGGTGCCCATCTGGTTGTCGTAGTCGCGGCCGGTCATCTGCGCGACGGACTTGACGTGGCCGACGTTCTCGGCGACGAGCACGAGCACGACCGGCAGGAACATCGGCAGGATGGAGAAGTCGACCTGCGGCGTGTGGAACTGCGGCAGGCCGAGCCAGGAGGCCTTGCCGATGGCGGAGAAGTCGACCTGGCCGCGGGCGCAGGCGTACGCGTAGCCGATGATCACGCCGAGCAGGATGTTGAGTCGTCCGGCGAGGCCGCGGAACAGGACGGCGACCAGCAGCACGGCCACGAGGGTGACGAGCGCGGTGTCGGGCGCGGCCTTGAAGTTGTTCCACACGCTGGGCGCGAGGTTGAAGCCGATGATCGCGACGATGGCGCCGTTGACGACCGGCGGC
Source organism: Bifidobacterium santillanense (assembly GCF_018555385.1). GTDB lineage: Bacteria > Actinomycetota > Actinomycetes > Actinomycetales > Bifidobacteriaceae > Bifidobacterium > Bifidobacterium santillanense. The sequence goes on along the minus strand of NZ_JAFEJS010000001.1, from coordinate 103,858 downwards.
ATGATGATGTCGATCCACTTGGAGCCGGCGTAGTGGACGGCCACGCCGATCAGGGCGAGCAGCAGACCGGTGACCATGATGCCGAAGCTGGCGACGGCGATGCCCTTGTGCGCGGTGGTGACCGCGGCGATCGGGGCGATGAAGCCGAAGCTGGAGCCCAGGTAGCTCGGCAGCACGTTCCTGTTGATGAGCAGGAACAGCGCGGTCGACAGGGCGGTGAAGAACAGGGTGGTGGACGGGTCGAAGCCCGTCAGGATCGGCACGAGGAACGTCGCGCCGAACATGGCGACGACATGCTGGGCGCCGATGCCCGCGGTGCGGCCCCAGGTCAGGCGCTCGTCGGGTTCGACGACCTCGCCGGGGTGCAGCGTCTTGCCGTCGCCGTGCAGTTTCCATTGGAAGATGTTGCCTTTGGGCGTGCTCATGTGAGACTCTCCTTAGCTTCTCTCGACGCGGGGGCATACGACCGCCCCGCGATTCGAAGCCATTGTAGCCGCCCAAGGGCACAGGCGGGTCACCGGCCGACGGACTTGCCGTAATATTCGAGCAGATGCGGGTCGACGGCCTGCACCACGTCCACCAGATCGCCGTTGGACAGGTACGGGCGTTTGAACTCGCGCCACGGGGAGACCTTCACCTCCCATTTGCCGCTCTGCGGGTCGAGGACGGGCCGTGCGGTCTGCTCCCAGCGCACGCGCTTGGACGTGCGCCCGGTCTCCGGGTCGCGTCTGGTGTAGTGCAGGCACGTGCAGTTGGTGATCGCCCAGTCGGGCGAGTCCGCGCGGTGGAGGAACTCCTCGTCGGACAGGTCCTCGATGGTGAGCATCAGGGCGAGCATGAAGTCGCCGTGCGTGACCATGACGACGCTGCCCAGATCGGACTTGCGCGTGAGCGACGTGAGCACGTTGTGCACGCGGTCCTCGGCGACGTCGGCGATGGACTCCCCCGCCGGCGGCCGCCAGTACAGCGGGTCCGTGTTCTTGAACATCCAGTTGCGCGCGTAGTTGGTCTTGAACTCGTCCTTGGTGATGGTGTTGATCTCGCCCCAGGAGCGTTCGCGGATGACTCGGTTCTCCTCCCATTTGGCCTTGGGCAGCGCCATCGTGGCGGCCGTCTCGCGCGTGCGCACGTACGGGGAGACCATGTACCGGTCGAACAGCTGCTGCTGGCCGACCAGCCACCGGCCGATGCAGTCGGCTTGCTTGCGTCCCACCGCGGTGAGTCTCCAGGACCGGTCGGGCACGGTCACGTTGTCCTGCGTGTACAGGGAGTTGTCCCCTCTGTTGCCGGCGTTGACGATGACGTTCGCCTCGGATTCGCCGTGGCGGATCACGTACAGATCGAGCGGCATGCTCATGCGGTTGCCTCGTTTCCGGTGTCGTGCGGTATCGGCACCAGCGTAGCCGAACGGCGGGCCCCGCGCCGGCACCGGTGCGGAGCCCGCGGGAAAAGTTCACCGAGCGTTCAGACGATGGTGACCGGCGTGCCGGTGGGCACCTGGTCGTAGAACCACTTCGCGTCCGCGACGCTCAGTCGGACGCATCCGTGGGAGGCCGGACGGCCGAGCTTGGCCGCCTCGTCCTCGAGGTACCTGCCGGCCTGCTCGCCGGTGGGCACCGAGTGGAACAGATACGGCCCCTGGATGCGCACCCAGTAGTCGGCGCCCATCCGCTCCTCGGGGTTGTAGAAGTGGTCCCCGCGCACGCCCAGCGTGAAGGAGCCGCGCGGCGTGGTGTCGTCCGCGCCGGTGCTCACGATCATCGTGTAGACGGTCCTGCCGGCCGACTTCACGTACACACGCTGCCGGGCGATGCTGACCTCGACACTCAGGTCGCGGTATCCGGACAGGTCGGGCTGCTCGCCGCCCGTGGGGTCCATCCACCGTTCGCGCGCCAGTTTCGCGTTGACGGACGGCACCTTAGCGCGGGTCAGGGCGTGGGCCGAGCCGGATTCGACGGTCCGGTCGGCCGCCGTTTCGACCACGGCTGAGGACTCCGGCACCCGTGCCGCGTCGTCGGCGCGGTAGCCGCTCCATGCGAGCGCGGCGACGCACATGACGACCGCGAGCGCCGCGCACGCGGCGATTCTGACGGCGAGGACTGAATCCGACCTCCTGCGGCGCTCACGCGCGGATTCCGAGTGACGACTCATCTTCGCATTCCCCCTGTTTCGGCCGTTGACGGCCTGAAAGCCAACACCTCATGATACCGGTCTCGCGCGACCGAGGCCCGGGTTTCATCTCCCGGCGATCGTGCCCGGCGAACGGCGACGCGACCCGGCCGGGACCGTCATCCGACCGGACGTACAATGGCACTCATCCAATGTTCGTCCGGCCGTCGACCGGCCGACGAAGACGGGAGCGGAGGCAATGGCATACGCTGTGGTGACAGGCGCGTCGGGCGGCATCGGCCGTGAGCTGGCGACGCTGCTGGCCCGCGACGGCCACGATCTGGTGGTCGCCGCACGCGACGAGACGGGACTGGAGCATGTGAAGTCGGTGCTGGAACGCGACTGCGGCGTGCATGTGGCGGTGTTCGCGGCGGATCTGGGCGAGGACGGCGCACCGGAGCGCCTGCACGAATTCACCCGTTCGCGCGGGTTCGACGTCGACGTCCTGGTCAACAACGCCGGATTCAGCGACTGGACGGCGTACCTCGACGCCGACTGGAGCCGTCAGCGCACGATGATGCGGCTCGACATGGAGGCGCTGGCGACGCTCACCTACCTGTACGGCCGCGACATGCGCGACGCCGGGCACGGCAGGATCCTCAACATCTCGTCGGTCGCCTCGATGATGGCCGGCCCGTACATGGCGATGTACTTCGCGTCGAAGGCGTTCGTGCGGTCCCTGTCCGAGGCGGTCGCCCACGAGCTGCGCGGCACCGGCGTGACGGTCACGTGCGTGTGTCCGGGGCCGACGTCCACCGGCTTCGCGAAGGCGGCGCGCATGTCCGGACGGAACTTCTTCACGATGACCCGGCCCGCGAGCGCCCGCGCGCTCGCGCTGTACGCGTACCGGAGGATGAACGCCGGGGCCGTCCTCGCCTACCACGGCTCGTTCACGAGATGGGGCGCGTTCGCCGAGCGGGCGCTTCCGCGCGCACTGACCCGGCGCATCGCCGCGTTCATGAACGGCGGCAAACCGCGCCGGTGACGCGGTCCGACGGAGAAACGGGCGGAGGGACGATCAGAACACGAGGAACGAGACGGCGGTCAGGGTGAACAGGCTCGCCAGGGTGGTGACGAGCACCATGCCGATCGCGTATTCGGGCTGGTTGCGCTCGCGCTCGGCGAACATGACCATCGTGCTCATCGTCGGCAGGCCGGAGATGAGCGTCATCATGTGGACCATATCGGGGTTCGCGGCGGGCAGGCCGATCATCGGCGGCACGTAGGTGAGCAGCGCGTAGAAGCCGATCGGGAACGCCAGCATCTTGGCGAGGACACCCACGTACAGTTCGTACTTGCGCAGCACGCCCGTCCAGTCGCGCAGGGCGAACAGTCCGCCCAGATACACCATCGACAGCGGCGAGGCGACGCCGCCGAGCTTCTGCAGCGGGGCGAGCACCACCCCGGGCACGCGCACGTCGGCGAGGATCAGGACCACGGCGAGCACCACGGCGATCAGGGCCGGGCTCACGAGCGGGGCGAGCCGGTCGAGCCAGCCGCGCGCCGGGCGCCCGTCGGCGCTCGTCTGACGGTCGTCGACCTTCCGGCACGTCCACACGCCATACGTCCACAGCAGGAACTGGTCGACGATCGACATGAGCGCGAAGTAGAGCGCGCCCTTGGTCGGGAACAGCGCGATGACGAGCGGCAGCCCGATGAAGCCGGCGTTGCCGAACACGAAACAGCCGCGGAACATGCGGCCGCGTTCGCGCCTCAGACGCAGCGCGATCGACAGCAGGGTGAACACGGCGATGAGCAGGCCGTACATGACGAGAGTCATCACGATGATCGAGTCGGAGCCGATGAGGTCGGCGCGCGTGGTGCCGGCGACGGCGTTGGAGAACACGAGCAGCGGGATGCCGACCTTGAGGATCAGCGAGCAGATGCCGCCCAGCGCGGCCTCGCCCAGCACCCTGGTCCTCACGCAGATGTAGCCGACCGCCATCATCACGGCCATGCCGACCATCTGGCCGAGCACGATGTCGAATTGCCGCATCGACCTCTCCTCCCTTTCTCTTCCCGATCCTTGGGGCTTCCGATTCTCAGAACACGAGCTGGATGAGCAGCATGTACACGATCGTGCCGCCGGCGATGGAGAGCAGCATGCTGCGCCGCCACAGGTGCAGGGCGACGATCACCAGACAGGCGATGAGCTCGGGGGCGCCGTGGCTGCCGGTGGTGATCGGGGTGTCGCGCAGTGCGTAGACGACGAGCAGGCCGGTCATCGCGTACGGCAGGACCCTGCCGAAGTACTCCACGATGCGCGGCGGGCGCTTCGATTCGGGGAACACGAGGAACGGCAGGAAGCGGGTGAGCATCGTGCCGATCGCCACGGCCGCGACGGTGAGCACCCCCTGGATCACGGTCATCGTCATCGCGTCTCCTCCTTCGCGTCGCTCACATCATCCGCATGGTCCGCGTCATCGCACCGTCCGTCGCCGTGCCGCACGTCGGCGGACTTCCGGTCCGGCGCGAGCTCGTCGAGCCACGGCCGCAGCGCGACGAACAGGATGATCAGCGCGATCAGCGACGGGATCATGAAGTCGTCCGGACCGAAGACGGCCAGACAGGCGGCCGAGGCGAGCACGCCGATCAGGGCGCTGGCATGGCCGCGCCATCCGGCGCTCTCCCCGACCCACTGGTCGAGGAAGATGACGAGGAACAGGGCCGTCAGCACGAATTCGAGGCCGTCCGTGTCGAACGGCAGGTTACCGCCGATGAGGCCGCCCACCGTGGCGCCGACCACCCAGTACAGCTGGTTGAGGAGCGTGACCCACAGGTAGAACCATCCCCGGTCCACGCCATCGGGGATGCGCGCGGTGGAGTTGATGGCGAACGTCTCGTCGCACATGCCGAAGATCAGATACGCCCGCTTCCATCCGAGTCCCTTGAACCGGCCCAGCATCGACAGACCGTAGAACAGGTGGCGCGCGTTGACCATCAGGGCGAGCAGGAACGCCGTCACGGGGTTGAACGCGGACAGCAGCAGGTTCACGGTGACGAACTCCATCGATCCGGCGAAGATGAGCGCGCTCATGCACATCGGCCAGATGAACGAGAACCCCTTGGCGCCCATGAGCATGCCGTACGAGCAACCGAGGAACAGGAATCCCAGCGCGATCGGCACGGTCAGCGGGAACGCCGCCCGCAACGCCCTGGTACGTATGCCGCGCTCCGCCATGTATCTCTCCTTCTATACCTCACTTCTCCGGGACCGCCCGCGTGTCGTCGGACGATCGCCACGCGGGGCAATATAGCACCCGTCCGGCACAGGAGCGGCCCGGGGTACCGCACGGTGGGCGGATCACGGTGAGACGGCGCGCGTGGCGGACGCCGCACCCGCCGCGCGACGCACGCCATCGAGGATGACGGCGTGGTCGCGCGGGCCGCCGCCCAGCGCGCGGTGCAGGGTGAGCCCCTCGATCAGCGCGTCGATCAGCTGGGCGGTGGCGGGATCGAAGAACCGCTCCAATTCGGTCAGGGACGCGCGCATCCACCGGTCGGTGAGGTCTCGATAGGCGGGATCGCGCGCGGCGAGCGTGTAGAACTCGAGGTTGATGTTGAGATCACGCTGCGTGACGAGCAGATCGCCCTCGATGTGTCGGGCGACGATCTCGCACGCCTCGTCGGCGTTCCGCGCGCCCCGCATGCGGTCGGCGAACACGTCGATGCTGCGCTGCGCGAACCGTTCGAACGCCTGATGCAGCAGGTCCGACATGCCGTCGAAATGATAGGTCATCGATCCGAGCGGCACATCCGCGGCGGCCGCGACCGTGCGGTGCGACGTGCCGGAGACGCCGCGCTCGGCTATCACGTCGAGGCAGGCGTCGATGATGCGTTCCCTGCGTTCCGGGTCGAAGCGGCGCTGCGCGCGGGTCCCCTGCTGACTCATACCAGCCGACCTTACACACCGAAACGTACATGGGACGCCCCCGGCAGCGTCCGGGCCGGGGCATCTTGTCCCCCGCGGCGATAGACTGGTCAACCGTCAACACCCGGCGGGGGCTACGACGCCGCGGCCCGCGAATCCGCGGATCGCATCCGCGCGTTCCGTGCGGACATGCGGCGACGACCGAAATCGGCCGGATATTCCTTTCACCACACGCGAGATATCCGGAGGCATCCATGAGTTCCGTCACGCCCGAAAACCAGTCATCCCGGTCCGACCGGTCCGTACGGACGCCACTGCCGCAGCGCCGCTCCGTCTCCCTGATCCCGATCGTCGTGATGATGGTGGGCAGCTTCACCGCGATCCTCAACCAGACGCTGATGACGTCGGCGCTGCCGCACCTCATGCGCGAGTTCGGCATCACCAGCAACATGGCGCAGTGGCTGAGCACCGGGTTCATGCTCACCAACGGCATCATGATCCCGATCACCGCGTTCCTCATCCAGAGGTTCACCACGCGCCAGCTGTTCCTCTACGCGGTCGGCATGTTCCTGTTCGGCACACTCGTGTGCGTGGCGGCGCCCGGATTCTGGGTGCTGCTGGCCGGACGCGTGCTGCAGGCCACCGGCGCCGGCATTCTCATGCCGCTGCTGCAGACGGTCCTGTTCGTCACGTTCCCACCGGAGCGCCGCGGCACCGCGATGGGGTGGTTCGGACTGGTGATCGCGTTCGCGCCGGCCCTGGGCCCGACCATGTCCGGGTTCATCATCGACTTCCTGCCGTGGAGGTTCCTGTTCGTCCCGCTCATCGTCATCGCCGTGGTCGTGCTGGCCGTCGCCGTCCCGACCGTGCGCGACGTGACCACGCCCACCGATCCGACCATCGACGTGGCATCGGTCGCGCTCTCCACGCTCGGATTCGGCGGTCTGCTGCTCGGGTTCAGCCTTGCCGGCCAGTCCGGTTGGACCTCCCCGGACACGCTCGGGTCGCTCGTCGTGGGAGTCGTCGCGCTGTGCCTGTTCATCGGCCGTCAGCTGCGGCTGAGCCGCCCGATGCTCGACTTCCGCGTCTTCGCCAAACCGATGTTCACGCTGCCCATGATCGTCGTGGTGCTCGTGTTCGTCACGTTCATCACGACGATGAACATCCTGCCGATGTACATCCAGGATTCGCTGGGGATGACCGCCCTGCAGTCCGGCCTGCTGCTCATGGGCGGCGGCGTCGCGGAGGGCGTCTTCAATCCGGTCGCCGGACGCCTCTTCGACCGCGTCGGCATCCGCAGGATCGCGCCGCCGGCGATCGCATTGGTCGCGTTCTCGGCGTTCATGCTCTCGCGCATGGGCGCCGACACGCCCGCATGGTGGCCGGCCCTGTTCTTCACGCTGATGATGACCGGCGTGGCGTTCTGCCTGATGCCGCTGACCACCACGGCCCTGAACCAGCTGACCGGTCCGCTCATCCCCCACGGCACGGCGATGAACAACACGCTGCGTCAGACAATGGCCGCGATCGGCATCGCCATCTGCTTCACGGTGATGACCACGCACACGCTGCCGGCCTCCGTGGCGGGCTCGTCCGAGGCGGGCCTCGCGCACGGGGTCGACGCGGTGTTCATGGTCTCGACGGCGGTGTCGCTGCTCGCGTTCGCGCTGTCGTTCCTGGTGCGGGACGGGGCGCGCCAGCGACGCTGACCGGGCGGCGGACGGCGATCAGATCCAGTTGTCGGGTTCGACGCCCTGGGGGCCGACGTACTCGCCGTTCGGCACGTACCGGGGCTCGCCCTCGTCCTCGAGCTTCGCGTCGGCGAACATGATGACGTCGCGGCCGAAGGTCCAGTCTCCCTCGATCGTCACCGAGTTGGCCGCGGCCAGCGACGGCACGTTGTACGGGAAGCGCTCGTCGAAGTCGTGGATGTTCTTGTAGTAGCGCGGGTCGAGCGTCACGTTCGGGAAGATGTAGTTGCCGTCCTCCATCTCGTACGTGTCGGTCAGGTGGAAGCGGTCGGAGCGCATGATGAACAGGTCGTCGGTGGTCTTGACCGGCAGGAAGCGCATGCGGTCCACCTGCACGCAGATCGCGCCGTCGAACAGGCCGATGGCCGCGCCCATCGCGGTCTCCAGCTGGAGCACCGGCGTGGAGTCGGGATCCGTGGGGTCAACGGTCTTGTGGTTGCGGATGACCGGCAGCGGCAGCACGCCGTCGTACTCGGCGAGCTTGGCCTTGAGCGCATCGACGCGCACCCAGATGGAGTTCGTGTTGAAGTACGGGTGCTTCCTGATGTTCTGCGCGTCGGCCTTGTCGTCGGCGTGCACCTGGCTCATCTCGCGCAGCATGAGACGGCCCGTCCTCTTGTCGCGCACGATGTGGCCGCCCTTGCGGTCGGCGTAGGTGCGCGTGGCGACCTCGACCATGAACGGGGCGCCGGTGTTCTCGAAGTGCTGGGCCAGCGTGCGCGAGGGGCGCGCGCCGAGGTTGTCCGAGTTGGAGATGAACAGGTACTTGAAGCCGTTCTCCTCGAGCCTGTCGAGCAGACCCGACTCCCAGATGGTGGAGAACAGATCGCCGTGTCCCGGCGGGCACCACTCGAGGTCCGGATCCGCGGGGAAGGAGACCGGCGCACCGGTGGCCAGATCGATCTTCGGCTCGACGTGCTGGATGATCTCCATCGGGATGTTCTCCTGATGGAACTTGCGATTGTAGTGCAGCACCTTCATCGTGTCCTTGGAGGTGCGGAAGGAGTTCATCAGGGTCAGCGGCAGCTCGACGCCGAGACGGGTGCGCGCGGTGATGACCTGGCCGAGGATGATGTCGATGAACCGCATCTGCTTGGCCTTGTGGCGGCGCACCGGCAGCAGCGACTTGGCGCAGTCGAGTCCCATCGAGGTGCCGAGTCCGCCGTTGAGCTTGAGGAACGCGGTCTTGGAGAAGGCGTCGATGGCCTTGTCGTGATCGATGGTCTTGTAGACGTCATGGAAGCTCGGCACGCCGGTGAGGGGCTCCACGTCCGATTCGCGGATCCAGCTCGAGGCCTCCTCGTTGCGCCAGACGTCATACAGCCGCCTGAACTGGTTGATGGCCATCTCGCTCATGCCGTGGTCGCGCATCTTGGCTGCGGACAGGTCGAACACGTCGGACACTCTTGTACTCCTTAGGTTGCGAGGTTGCGGCCCTTGCGGCCTTCGCTTTTCGAAACTGGTGTCCAGTCTAGTGGAAACACGCCCGTTCCCGCGCAACGGGGGTACATAGGGGGTGAAGGAATCGTGAACACGCCGTCCGGAGGGGGTATGCGGGAAGACATCCTGCATGTCTTCCCCGTTCGGATGACGGACGCACAGCCGGACGGGAGATGCGCGGCGCCCCTCAGTTCCGGCCCACCGATTCCTCGGACGACGGACCCGGACCGGCATCCATGCCCGGGCCGGCACCAGCGTCGGCACCGACGACGATCTGATCGTAGAGACGCGCGAGACGATCCTCGCGCACCGCCTTCGCCAACTCGCACTCCCAGACGACGATGACGCGCCACCCGGCCGCCGCGAGCTCGGCCCGCTGCGCGACGTCGCGCTCGCGGTTGCGCAGCAGCTTCGCGGTCCAGAACTCCACGTTCGACTTCGGCATCGAGCAGCGGGGACACCCCTCGTGCATGTGCCAGAAGCAGCCGTTGACGAACACGATCGTGCGGTATTTCGGCAGCACCACGTCGGGGTGCCCGGGATAGCGGCGGTCGTTCTTGCGGAACCGCAGACCGCGGCGGAACAGGTAGCTGCGCACCAGCACCTCGATCGAGGTGTCCTTGCCGCGGATGTGCGACATCGTGTACGAACGCGTGCCGCGCTCGTATTTCTCCGGCCTATCCGGCCGCGCCGGTTTGCCGGTCTTCCGCGCTCGCGTGGTCTTCAGCGTTTGCGCGGTTCGTGTGGTTCCGTCAGTCACGGCCTACAGGTTACCCGACTTCCGGACGGAACGCCGAGATGCCGGCGCATCCGCAGGTATCACCACACGCAGCCACAGCACATATGGCGTACGCGTTACGTTCGGCCCGGCTCCACCTAACAGGTCTCCTCCATCCGATGTCCGCATTTTCCATGGAAACATGTGTCGGAATTCCGCAATAACACGAGATACGAGATAATAGCTATACGATACGTTCGCACGGAAGGATATCGATGATGAGTGTCGACGATTTCGCGCATCTTCATGTGCACAGTGTTTTTTCGATGACCGACGGCGGTTCGACTGTAGATGAGCTGGTCACGGCGGCGGCGAACATGGGGCAACCCGCTATCGGTCTAACTGATCATGGTTGTGTGTCCGGACTCTTCGACTTCTGGAAAGCCTGCCGAAAGACGGGGATCAAACCGGTCCTCGGCCTGGAAGCGTATGTCACCCCCGAAACCGATCGCCGTGACGCATCTTCGATTTCATGGGAACGGACTCCGGGCGAACGCAGAAACCCCGACGACGTGGGCGGCAACGGGAGATTCACCCATCTCAGCCTGTGGGCGGAAACAGACGAAGGCCTGTCGAACCTGCTCGCCATGTCGGCCGCCGCGAATCTTGAAGGTAGAGTCGGGCGATATCCGCGCGTAGATCAGCAGCTGCTGGCACAGTATGCCACGGGTCTGATCTGCGGATCCGGCTGTCCATCGGGAGCTATTCAGACACGGCTGCGACTGGGCCAGTTTGATGACGCCCTGCGCATGGCCGGAGAATTGCAGGACATCTTTGGTCGCAATAGCTTTTTCATCGAAATCATGGATCACGGGTTGGAGATCGAGCGACGAGTACGTTCCGGTCTGCTCGAGATCGCCGACAAGCTGAATGCCCCAATCGTGGCGACTGCCGATGCACATTATGCGAAAGCTGCTGATCGCATGACTCAGGAGTTGCGTCTATGCATCGAATCCGAATGCCACTGGGATGATCCGGATCGGTTCCGCTTCGATGGGGACGGATACTATCTGAAGTCCGGCGAGGAAATGAGGCAGCTGTTCTCGGATATTCCTGAGGCGTGCGACAACACTCTGCGAATCGCCGAAAGATGCGAAGCGAATTTCCATCCGCAGCCTGCGGGTTCGTTGATGCCAACCAGCGATTATGGTCCGGGCAAAACCGCGAACGACGCGATACGAGAACTGGCCGAAAACGGGTTGCGGCGTCTGGGAGTCTCCATGACTGACGACGTCAGGGAACGTGTGGCGCATGAGCTTCATGCGATACGGCTAGTGAATGCGGAAGAATACCTGCTGGCGGTCGCCGACGTGAAGCATCGTCTTCAGGAAGAGGGGCACACGTTCACGCCCGGCGAGGGGATCGCCGCCGCCAGCCTCGTGTGCTATGCGTTGGGCATCACACAAGTAAACCCGCTGAAGCGAGGAGTAACGGCACAAAGTTTCATTAACGAGAAGAAGCCAGTCTTCCCGATACTGACCCTACGGACCGAACCCGGTCTTGCACGCGCCGCACGGGATATTCTGACCGAACGGTATGGCGATGACCATGTGGCGTCGACCGTCGCATACACCGAGTTCGGACGATCCAATGCCGTGAGAGCCGTGGCGCGAGTACTCGAATACGACGGGGCCTCCGACGGATCCTCCGATGTGGAATCGGCCGATACATGGCTGCGCGAGCAACGGCACATGAACGTTCAAGACCGTATAGCACGATTCCCGCAACGACGTTTCGTACGGGAAAGCTCCATCGTTCTCAGCGCACGACCTCTACCGGAAACCACGTCACTCATCCAGCAAGTAGACGGAACCGTCGCTACCGCTTTAGACCTGCATGCATGCGACGAGCTGGGCATCCCAAGACTCAACATCCTGGGATCCATCGCCTTGGCCCATGTCACCGACGAGGAATGAACGTTCCCCTTACCGGAAAAGTAATAGCATCTAATTTAGATGCTAGATTTTGGCCTATAACCCTCATGTCCAGACCAATTATCGACGTAAACAAAAAAGCCCGGAATCGTTGAAATTCCGGGCTAAACCGTCGGACCAGCGGGATTTGAACCCGCGACCCCTTGCTATTTTGAGGGGTTGATTCGCTGATTTTCGAGAGCTTCGTTAGTTGCGTTTTCGTTGCAATGATGCCGGTTCTGTTACCCGCGCCAGATTCGTTGATTGCCACTGATTTCGCCGTTTTCAGGGGGCATCGTGTCTGAATCGTGTCTGGGCCACAGACACGATGACGAGCATCATTCCAGCTGCTGAAGCAGCTGGAATGACTGAGGAACATGACCGTCCTTAGTACACGCGCTTAATCGATAAGCGGTTCTCCAGAATAAGTTTATGTAAGAGGTTCTTACCGTGATCCTTGTTGTCGAGCGTATCTCCGTACCTGTTAATCAGCTTCGTGACCTTGAGATACAGGTCGGATCCGTCATACCTCCCATCGGGACGGTATAGGAACATGAGCGCGGTTGTTCCCCCGTATAAATCAACGTGGTCGAAGATGGATTGGAAGTACGAATAGTCAGCTTCGGATAGAGAGTGCCCGAAGAACTTGATACAATCCGGTGGCTCGTTATCGAATACATCGCTGAACGCGTCATAGTGGGATGTGGATTCCAAGGTGCGGAATGTCTTGGTAAAGGGAATTACGTCCTCGTCATCAATTAGTGCACGCTGTCCCCGCGGCCCTTGCTTCAATGCGTCGATTCCGATGATGATGTCGCCCTGGGCAAGAGATCCGTGAATAAAACGGACGGAATCAAGACCGGGGAAATATCCTTCATTGCGCCTTTGGAACGGTGACGTGTAGTTGAAGGTCAGAATGGTGTTGTGATGCTTCTCCAAGACACTCGCATCGCTGAACGCCGGCATTCCGGCGATGCTCTCATACAAGCCACCGGAGGAAACCGTGTACTGCCATGGATCATCGTTCTGGGATTGCTTGACTATTTTCTTCAGATAGGCGTACAGAGAATGCTCGAACAATGTCAATTCTTTGCGCATGAACCGCAAATAAACCGTGTTCTTATGATTGATTGAAGATTGTAGAAAACCGACTGTCTGAACCTCGTCAATCATCGAGGTCATGCGCTTGGCGATATAGGTTCCAAGCAGGTTGCTCGTATCCAGAACATTGGGGTTGTCAAGCCCCTTCCTGACCCGGGCTAACGCCTCATGCTCTGTGACTTGTTCCCGGATGGCCTGTTCCACATTCGCCCATTCGCTGTGGTTATGCAGTTTGCGGTCAAACAGCACCATGTCCCAAGCGTTGTCCATCGAATCCATGGATGGATTGTCGCCATACTTGTCCCTGAAATAGTCCGCATACCCGGTCTTTAACCCCTGCGCGAGATCGAAGCCATTGCCAAGCACGATGAGCTGGTGCTTGTATTTTTCTAGATTTTTTCCCATGTGACTGTTCTCTCATTCGATGACATTGTTACAGTTTCAGAGCTCTTCTCGATGGAGTATCGGCGACAATTCTTTCAAGATCAGGTTCAAACTGTCCTTCCTCAAAAAGCTTGATGAGAATTGTATTTACGGTGTGAATACGAGCTTCAAGCCCCTCCACATCGGCACCCAAGGCGATAGCGCTGAGAGAGCCAGACGAGCTGGCGTTAAGCCATTTCTGATAATCACCGTGTAAAAGAAGCCCATATAAATCTTCGCGGACAAGATCATGCGACCCCTCATATTCTATTTCATTTCCGGTGTGATCAACAGCTTTTACTCCATCTTGAACCTCAGGATATTGACTAAAGAACCACACCTTTATTTGACTTAGGATTCGGCAATAATCGCTTTCCGTCAAATCGGCATCAATGAGGACCTGCTGTAGCGCATCGATAACCCTATCCAATCGCAGTTCCTCCCTCTTGGCCCAGTACTTGCGCAAAAGAGCAGCCCGTAAGGCAAGCTTCATTACCTTCGGGTCATCTTGAATACGAGTATCTGCACCCAGCGGAATGGATCCATTAAAATCAAGCAACATTGTTTTGAATTTGTCGTACAAATCCACTGACTCTCGAAAATGGATGAGCCGGGCATTTTCGGAAGGATGCCCTGAGATATTTTGCTGATTCCCCATATATCGGGTCACATCTCCTCGAACTCTTGCGCTGGGATGGCGGTGTCGAACAAGCCGACCTGCGCATCCTGTTCGTGCTTGTCGATGCCGGCGTACGAGAGACTGTCGTCCTCGTAGCGCTTGAACTTGTACACGGCATCGTTCATGCGCGCCGGGTTGAACACGTTCAGGCTCAGCAGCAGCTCGAAATCATCCTTGGTCAGGCCAGTGACCTTCTTGAACAGCTCCGGCTCCAGCTTCGTGATGACATCCTTGAGTGTCTGCTCGCGGTAGTCGGTCAGGTACATGAAGATCGGGATGCGCGTGGCGAACTTGATGAGCTTCTCCTGCACCTGCTTACGAAGGATCTTAGTCTCCTTCTCCGCCTCGCGCAGTTCCTTCTTCTCCTCCTTGGAGGGCTTCTCGTCCTTGCTCTTCATCTCCTTGATCTGCTCGGACTTGTTGATGATCTTCTCCAAGTCGTCGTTGAGCTTGCGGAAGCCCTCGATGCTCATGAGCGCGTCCATGGCACGCTGGTTGTTCATCAGCTTGCGCAGGGTCAGGTCATCCACGTTCACGAGCAGCGCGCTTTCCCAACGCTTCGCCAGCAGGGTGGCCGAAGTGCCGGAGGACGCGATGTCGAGCACGTCGGTGGAGTTGACCTGCTTCATGCTGCTGCCGTCATAGGCCAGCACCGGAAGGAAGTGGATGAACTCGCCCACGCTCTGCTCCGGCGAGATGGTCTGGTCGGGATGCAACGAGCAGCTGTAATCCGCGATCTGCCGCAGAGCTCGTGTAGGCGCGAAGTCGAACACGTAGCACTCGCGCTTGAGGATTGCGGTCTCGTTAGGGTGCAAGCCGTCGGGGTTGTCGATGGTCCACGGCGACTGCACGCGGAACGCCGCCTGGAAGTACGTCTCCGGGCTCTTGAGGTTACGCAGCATGAGTATGCCGGTCCACGGCTTGACGGTCACGCCCGTGGTCAGCTTGCCGCACGACAGGGTGATGGTCTTCGATTCCAGCGAATCCGCCATCGACTCACGCACCGGGCCCAACGCCTCAAGGCCGATGCCCGCGGCGGTGCCGGCGCACACGTTCACCGTGTAGTCGTGGTAGAACACGTTCTGACGTTGCGCCAGCATGTTCGCCATCGCATAGCACGAGGCGACCGAGGGCATGAACCAGAACGTGTGCGTCAGGATGTTCTTCAGGCGAGAGTCCGAGTACGGCATGGGCGGTTTCTTCGCGCCCATCTTGAGCATGTCCACCGTGGTCTCGGCGAACCCGCCGCGCAGCAGGTCGAGCCACTTTTGCACCTCGCTGGGGTGCTTGAACTCGGCGTCCTTGCCATCGCCCTTCGCAGCGAGGAACTCGTTCAAGTCGAACTCGTCGAACTCGCCGTCCGACGCGATTTCGCGAATCTGATCGGGCATCTGATAGGTCATCAGCACCATACGCGGCAGCGACTCGTACGGGTTCTTGCCGTCCGACGGCTTCCAGCGTTCCTTAGACCGCTGCTCGTCGGAGTACGTCCAGTTGAAAATCTGCTCCTCGATGAACTCGCCATTGGCGATCGCACGGAACGGCGTGCCAGACAGGAACAGATACGCACCCGTAGTGATGGGCAGGAAGTCCGTGTCACCCTGCTCGAAGCTCTCGTCGATGATCTGAGCGACCGAGTTCATGTTGTCGCTCTGCTCGCGCTTGTCCTCCTGCTCGAACAATTCGCGAGCGCTATCACGCCAAGCGCCGAAATGGTACTCGTCGAAGATGACCAGATCCCAGTTGACCTCGTGTACCCACTCGTTACGAGCCTTGATGCCACCCATTTCGTTCTTACCCAGGTAATCCTGGAACGAGCCGAAGCACACGATGGGACGACTCTTGTCTGCATGCTCGTAGTCGAGCTCAGTCTCGCGGGAGATGAACTGCCAGCCGGCGAAGTCCTTGTGCGACTCCAGATCCTCACGCCACGAGTTCTCCACAGCCGGCTTGAACGTCAGCACAAGCACACGCTTGTAGCCCTGTGCCTTGGCGAACTCATAGCTGGTGAACGTCTTACCGAAGCGCATCTTCGCATTCCACAGGAAACGCGGCGGAACACCCGGGTTGTCCTTCTCGAATCGGGCGAAGAACGCCTGCGTCTTCTCCACGGCCGCACGCTGCTCCGGTCTCATGCCAAAGCTCTGTGTGCGCTGCGTCATAGAATCACGGCGTTCACGCACCGCCGCGACGGCGCACTTCACGTCCTCGACCGAGCAGCGGTACCACTCGCCAAATTCACAAGGGAATTGCTGGGCCAGCATTTTGTGCACGGCGTTGTCATCGAAGGCGGATCCGTCGTCACGCATCGCGCTTTCCTCCAGCACGATTCTGCAACTGACGTGAGCAGTTCCTACTTGTTCCTTGACGCGAGTGGGGACATCGCGTCCGGTATATCCGACCTTCAATAGTCCTTTATGAGTCGGAGCGTCAATCGTGTAGGCATAGATGGTCGGATTAACGTCTGGGCGAAGAGGAAAGAAATTATCCATGCTTCACTTCACCTGATCGGTTTCAGAGATGCGGGAATCGATGTATTCCCAATCTTCGTCCGTTAAATCGAAATGCGAGCAAAGTTCATTGTCCGTGAAAATGTGGTCATATTTACCCAGATCCGGCACGAAGAGAAAGCGCCTCTTCGTCACGTCTTGTGAAGCGACCGCTTGCAGCAGCAAGAAACGCGCAACTTTCGTGAATAGATAGGATTTGAAGCTTAATACCTCTTCTTTCGAATCAGCAGCGTACGCAACCAAGAACGATTCCGTGCAGCACATCCCCGGAGGAACGATTGCCGTATTTTGATCGGAATAGAACTTGACAGCTTTGGAGAAATCGGTCTGCCCCGCAATTGGAGAACGAGGAATCAGCAATTTCCACTTATTTAACAACTGGAACTGGTCCGTCACGTCTTCTGGGTTGGCGAAACCATCACCAATGCGTTGAATAAAATGGCAAGGGACGCCACTCTTTGTAGGTTTGTAAAACGTCCTCAGTCCGAAGGGCTTGGAAGACGATACCACGTCATCCAAATAACGCCCCTCATGAATGGATCGAATCCTACGAATAATGTCTACAGCCTTATTGTCTCGGACAAACACAGGGAACTCATCGAGAAAACGATTGGCCTTTGTTCTTTTTCCGTCGCGGATATTGACGATTTTGCAGCTACCCTCATCGTCTCGGTCCCAGAGGAAGTAGCATGCTCCGCCCGCAAGATCAACTCCAGGAAACACTTCCTTGAAGCTCTCATAGTCGGTCAGTTCGCGGATATGCTTATCGGACAGCATCTCTGCGCGGAACTCGTCTAATCCACGTCCACCGGAGAACCAACGGGAAGGAATAATCATAGAAAGATAGCGAGGATTCAGCTTCTTTGCCTGTTCCACAAACTTCTGATAAATGGGGGCGGCACTCTTACCATAACCACCATCACTGAGCTGATAAGGCGGGTTGCCGACGATGACATCGAACTGCATGTTGTTGAAAATCCTCTCCGGGTAAGGCGTATGGATGAACTCGTACGTGTAGCTTTCGAGTGCGCTGTCGCGATCATACTGCTGCTTCGATGCACCGCAGAAATGGCAGCGATCTCCGGCCCATAGATGTTCTCCAGCCTTGTACCTAATGTGGCCATCAGGGTCGTCGAACAGCGAGTCAATAGAGTACTTGCCATTAGCTTTCTTCGAGCAGTACAGGGTACGACGAGACAACAGCGCTGTCAGTTCAGTGATGGCTATGCCCCAAATCTGATAGTTCAGGATGTGGTTGATACGTTCCTGCAAGTTCGGAAACTCCGGCTCCAGCCCAATCAGTAGACGCCGAGTAATCTCGCGCAGAAACACGCCCGTCTTGGTGAACGGATCGAGGAAAGTGACCGAACTGTCGGACCAGATTTTCTCGGGCAGCAAATCAAGTATCTTGTTGGCGACTTCAGGTGGGGTGAACACCTCGTCGTTCGACAGGTTCGCCAGACATGAAAGCACGTCCGGGTTGTACGGTTTGTCACCGAAATACAGTCGGCTACTCATATTTGGCAACCTCCAGAAAACTCGTCAGAGGATACTCCTTGATGGGCTTGGGAATAATCTTGCCCATCTCGTCCTCATCGATTTCGTCCAGCATGTCGAACGTCGGCTCCTGCGTCGAAACGTTCAGCAACGCGGCGAACGTGAAATCACGGCGCTTGACCTTGCTGCCCATCACCAGTGACCACTCGGGGAACACGATCGGTTCGCCCTTGCTGTCGGTCAGGGTCAGCGCGTCACCGCACAGGACGTTCTTCGAGAGCAGATACCGGATGGAACCCAGCACCTCGGAACGGCACTCGGTCTTGAAGCGCCGCTCGTATTCGTCCTTCGCGATGCCGAACAGTCGTTCACGACATTCCTCCACGTTGTCCGCCATGATATCCACGCCGTAGATGGAAGACACAGCTACGAACGTGTACCGCTCGTACTCCAGCTGGCTCTTGCCATAGCGTTCGCCGACCACGGCGAGTTTACGGCGCAGAACCTCGGACAGGAAGTTGCCATCGCCACACGCGGGTTCGAGGAAACGGCTATCGATGCGCTCAGTCTCCCGGTTAACCATATCGAGCATGGCATTGACCTCACGCTCGTTGGTGAAGACCTCACCGTGCTCTTCGACGCGCTGTTTCGACTTAACCTGTGCTGCCACCGGGAACCTCCTTAAGGTCCTATACTACGGGCAAAACGGGATGTTCCCAGAAAAAGAACGATGGGAATACGCATCATGTCGGCAGCCGAAGGCATCGCACACGAAGCTTGGATACGCAACAATCCGAATCTCCACGCCGTCGCCGGATATCTTATGTGGATCTGCGGCGACAGAGGAACATGCGGACTCGAGACCAAAGCCGTTCTGATGCTTGATCAGGACAACCGTATGGCGACGACCATCCTGCAATTGCTACAGCAGCAGATCACGCAGACCGTATCCGCAGACATGATCCACGTCTACGAATGACCGAGACGGACACGCCAGCGTCCTTGCGACGAACACACCAGCCGAAATTGACACCTATGCTGTGAAGCATGGGGAACACAAGATTTCACGGCAAAGCGCAGGCATACGCGGCGGGGCGACCCGGCTATCCCACCGCGGCGATCCGGTATATCAGCGAACTCATGCGACGCGACCTCACATCGCCCGCCGACGGCGAGATGACGATCGCGGACATAGGCGCCGGAACGGGCAAGCTCACCATCGAACTGGCCGGACTCGGCCTTCCGGTGGTCGCCGTCGAACCGGACGGGAACATGCGTACGGAGCTGATCGACCGCACGAACGGACTCGACAACGTGACGGTCGTCGCCGGCACCGCCGACCATACCGGTCTGCCGGTTCGCAGCGTGGACGTGATCACCGTCGCACAGGCCCTGCACTGGTTCGATCCGGGGACCTTCGCGGCCGAATGCCGCCGCATCGCGCGCAACGGACGGTATCTGCTGGTTTCGCTGTACAACGTCACGTCCTTCGATTCGGCGATGAGAAACGAACGGCGCGACGGGCACGGGGACGTCATCACGGGCAGCATCCGGCACTTCGAGGACACAAAGACCGCGTTCTTCCACAATCCCGAAATCCGTTCGTTCGCCAATCCGATGCACTATACGCGCGAATCATGGCGGGCCTACATGGACTCGCATTCGCACAGTCCCCTGCCGGATGATCCGGACTACGCGGCCTACAGGACATGGGTCGACGAGTTGTTCAACCAGCGTGCGATGGACGGTGCACTGACCGACGACACCACCTGCATGGTCGCCAGCGAACTCGTCGTCTGTGGCGAGTGATCGGAGCCGCGCCGACCGTACGCATCATCCCGTCTGCGCGGGGTGCACCCCCGGTCGGCGCGTCGCGGCGGCGTGTCCCATTGTGTCCACGGTTGTGTCCGACACGGCGTGTCGCAAAACAAAAAAGCCCGGAATCGTTGAAATTCCGGTCTTCCCGGTCGGATCAGCGGGATTTGAACCCGCGGAACGAAGTCCCGTGAGCCCTACTGCCGATTGGGTTACGTCGCCTCGAAAATCTCCTTTGCCCACATTTTGCCCACGTTCTCCCTCAGGAGCAGTCCGTCGAGCGCGTCGTCGAGTATGCCGGCGAGGGCCCCGTGGACGCGGAGCACCACGCTCGCCGATTTCGGTCTGGCCAGGACGATCTCCCGGCCGCGTTCGTCCCGCGTGCTCCGGCCGCGGCTGATGTCCGCCACCCAGCGCTGCACGCCCTCGCGCGTGACGGCGGACACCGGGACCCCGCCCCATTCGGGCGTGACATATTTGCGGCACGCGCCCTCGAGGTCGTCGTAGTAGCTGGGTTTCGTGGAGAGCTTCTTCTTCGCGAGCCATGCCTCGGCGAGGTCGCCGACCGTGGCCTTGCCGTCCTGCGGGTCGATGTAGGTGCCCTGCGCCTTGGCGACCACGACGTGCTCGGCCATCCAGTTGACCGCGTCGATCTTGCGTTTGAAGCCCCTCTTGTCGGTCTGCGTGCCGTCGGGCTTCCTGTAACGGACCCGATACCGCGCCTCGCCTTTGCTGGTCACATACTTGGTCACATTTGCCATGCCGTCACACTCCTTCTGTCCACGGCTCCACGAGAATCGTGGGTAAGAACGGTTTGCGACATCTCACGGTGTCGTATAAAATATTCAGTTTCCGATGAAAAACGTCGAGAGGAGGCGGCCATGACCATGACCGATGTCGGCGTGAAGCCCATCCCGGTGTACACGCCGCCCGCCGACGGGAAGCCCCGCAACGCGGTGGACGCGAAATGGATGCGCCTGCACCGCGCGATGCTGAACCGTTCCGCACGACTCGCGAAGAAAAAGGCCGACGAGGTTGAGGATAGCGATCGTCACTAGCCGTCCCTGCACGCCGGACGACCAGCTGTCGCTGCGCCGTTTCGCATGCTGTCCTCCGGGAGCGCCGGAGTACGCGATGGACGTGCAGCGCTACATCCGTGACCTGCGTGTCAGGGATGAGCCGGGCGTGTGCCGGCTCGTCCTCCAGTACGGCGACAAGGCGGGAGGGGCGGTCGTCGGATTCTGCGAGTTCGGCTATGATCCCGCATCCCCGGAGTCCAGCGGCTACGCGATCTCGTTCATCGCCACCGCATCGTCCGAACGGGGGCGGCATCTGGGACGTTACCTATTGGACGGCGTCCTGCGTTGGATGGCGAACGACGCGGCCCGCCACAGGCGGGAGCCGTACGTGCTGACGCAGATCGACCCGTCGAATCATGCGAGCGTTCATTTGTTCTCCGATCTCGGCTTCATCGACGAGGGCGTGGACGAGGACGACCCCGAGTACCACATCTGGTCCAAATGGTTCGAGCCCGTCGCAACCGATAGGCTCTATCTGTACGTTCCCGTGGAATTGGATGACTGATTCCCGCCCCGGCCTCGCGCCGGGGCTTTTCCGTTTACCCGCGCTCATGCAGCCACATCCGGTAGTCGCGCGTATCACGTCGGCGGCGAACCGGTAGATGCCCTGCAAATCGCCGGGCAGGACGACGCTCATGACCTTCAGTTCGGATACGGCGTCGTACAGGCGCATGCGCATGGGCCCGTAGTTCAGCCGGGCGGACACCGGCAATGTGCTCATACCTTGCTGTTGCGGGCCGGCTGGTAGGCGTCCATGTCGAGGTATGAGTACGCGCCTCCATTCGAGGCGATCAGGTACGCGAACCGCGAACGTGTGACGAGCTCGACCGTCGCTGTGCCACGCAGTACAAGCGTCCGCAGCTCCTCGTCGAGACGGTATGGTTCGAGAAAGTCGCGTGTCGTGATGCCCGGCCGGAGCGTGTCGTCACCGTGCGCCGGGTCGGTCTGGAACGCGCGGAAGTATCCGACAGACAACCAATCAGCCGAGGACGAACCCGCGACTTCCCACCTTCCCAGTCAGATGCGTCACCGAACCGTCCCATGACTCAAATGATTCCTGATTCATGTGTGGTCCATGCAGGCGAGCAGCCGAGGTGATTCGGTCATCGTGTCCAATCGTGTCCAGACCAATTATCGACGCAAACAAAAAAGCCCGAAATCGTTGAAATTCCGGGCTTCTTGGTCGGACCAGCGGGATTTGAACCCGCGACCCCTTGACCCCCAGTCAAGTGCGCTACCAAACTGCGCTATGGTCCGATGTTGCGTTTCGCA
Organism: Bifidobacterium santillanense; assembly: GCF_018555385.1. GTDB lineage: Bacteria > Actinomycetota > Actinomycetes > Actinomycetales > Bifidobacteriaceae > Bifidobacterium > Bifidobacterium santillanense. The sequence goes on along the minus strand of NZ_JAFEJS010000001.1, from coordinate 81,560 downwards.
ACAGTGGATTAATTTACCAGATGAATCGGAAAACGCAAATCGGCGTGTTCCGCATATTCACGACACGGTTTATCCGCCCGCATGGAGGATAATCACATACGACGGCATCTTCCATAACAGCGAAGGAACATGGGCATGGCCACCTACGAACAGATACGGCGGTTCGCCGAGAACCACCCGGATCAGGCCCGGATCATCGCGCACGACACCGCGATCGTCGATCTGGAATCGGGCGCACGGGTGTTCGACATCACCAAGGCGGCGGCCACCTACATCGTCGAGGCGAAGGAGGGCGTGTTCGCCGTCGTGGCCTGCGCCACAGGTCACCTGAAATGGCGCCGACTCGGACGAGCGCTGGGGCTCCATCAGATTCATTTGGCCTCGCCGGAACTGGTCAGGGAACGCACCAGCTACGATGTCGGCACAGTCGGACCACTGTTCCTGGACGGGCTACGCATGTTTTTCGACGAGCGGCTCCTGGAACACGACATGGTCTACTGCGGCACCGAGGACGCGCATCACACCCTGGCCATCGCGCCGCAGCTCATCATCGACGGCAACGACATCGCCGGGTATTTCGACGGCGACGAGTTCCGGCAGTAAGCACGGCAGGGGCATCGGATCCCATGTCCGACACGCACGCTGTACCACAAAACGCGACGCAGAGGCCCGCACGGTTCATCACGAACCGTGCGGGCCCCGACATGCGTTACAGCCGACTTGCTGCGGGAGACTACTTGCGCTTCTTCTTCTCGCGGATGTTCACCGAGATCTGGATCGGCGTGCCTTCGAAGCCGAACTCCTCGCGCAGCGAACGCTCGATGTAGCGGCGGTAGCCGTGCTCGAGGAAGCCGGTGGCGAAGATCACAAAGCGCGGCGGGCGCGTCGAGGCCTGCGTGGCGAACAGGATGCGGGGCTGCTTACCGCCGCGCAGCGGATGCGGATGGGCGGACTGCAGCTGGCCGAGGAACGCGTTGAGCTTGCCGGTCGGGATGCGCTTGTCCCAGGATTCCAGCGCCTCACGCATGGCCTTGGCCAGACGGTTGGTGTGCCAGCCGGTCTTGGCGGACAGGTTGACGCGCTGGGCCCAGGTGACGCGGTCGAACTCGGTCATCCACAGACGTTCCAGACGCTGCTTGTCAAACTCGTCCATCGCGTCCCACTTGTTGAACACGAGCACGATGGCACGTCCCGCGTCCACGGCGGAGCTCATGACCTTGAGGTCCTGGTCGGAGATCGGCACGGATGCATCGAACAGAACGAGCGCGAGCTCGGATCGTTCGATGGCGGCCTGCGTACGCAGCGACGAGTAGTACTCGGCGCCCTGCAGCTTGTGCTGGCGACGCTTGATGCCGGCCGTGTCGATGAACAGCCAGTCCTCGCCGTCGATGTCGATGATCTCGTCGACCGGATCGCGAGTGGTGCCAGCGAGATCGTTGACGACCGTGCGCTCCTCGTGCGCGAGCTGGTTGAGCAGCGACGACTTGCCGACGTTCGGGCGGCCGACGAGCGCGACGCGGCGCAGACCGTATGGCGTGAGGTAGCCGGAGGTCTTCTTCGCCTTGCGCAGCGAGTCGAGCGCCTCGTCGAGCAGGTCACCCACTCCCCTGCCGTGCATGGCGGAGATCGAGTGCGGCTCGCCCAGACCGAGCTTCCAGAACTCGGCGGTCAGGTATTCGCTCTCGCGGTCGTCGATCTTGTTGACGGCGAGCGTGACCGGCTTGCCGGAGGCGCGCAGCATGCGCACGATGCGCTCGTCCGTATCGGTCAGGCCGACCTGGCCATCGACGACGAGTACGACGGCGTCGGCGAGGTTCACGGCAACCTCGGCCTGCGAGGCGATGGCCGAGTCGATGCCCTCGACGTCGACCTCCCAGCCGCCGGTGTCGACGAGCTTGAAGTCGGTGCCGGCCCATTCGGCGTCGTAGCTGACGCGGTCGCGCGTGACGCCGGGCGTGTCCTCGACGACGGCGACGCGCTTGCCGAGGATGCGGTTGACGAGCGACGACTTGCCGACGTTCGGACGACCCACGATGGCGAGCACGCCGACCTGCTTCGGGCCGGACTGGCCGTCGGAGGCCCCGGAGGGACCGTCGCGGCCGATCAGCGCCTCGTCGCCCTCGTCCAGGTCGTAGCCCTCGAGGTTGGCGGCGTAGCGCTCATACTCCTGCTCCTCGATGGCCGCATCGACGAGTTCGACGAGCGCGTCGAACGTCTGCTCGAAGGTCAGATCGGAGTTGTCGATGGTGGTGACGCCGTCGGCCGCGGTCGTGAAGTTGGTGGTCTTCGAGTCGATGCGGTCGCGCGCGGCGACGTCCTCCGCGCCCACACCCTTGACCGACTGACCGGTGCGGCGCGCCTGGCGGACCTCCTCGCGGGCGGTCAGCAGCACGCGCACTTCGGCGTCCGGGGCGACGACGGTGGTGATGTCACGGCCCTCCGCGACGACGCCGAGACCGCCGGAGAAGGAGTCGGCGGACGCCTCGCGCGCGATGTAGGCGCGCTGGGCCGCGATGAGGACGTTCCTCACCGGGATGATGCCAGACACCTTGGAGACGTGCGTGGAAACCTCGGAGGAGCGGATCGCCTCGGAGATGTCCTCGCCATCCGCGGTCACGGACGGGTTGTCCGGGTCGACGGAGATGTCAAAGTGGTCGCCGGTGAAGAACTCGCCGACCGTCTCGGTGACGACGCGCTCGTCGATCTCGGCGGCATCGAGGTCGATGCCCTGCTTGAGGCACCACCACGCGCAGGCGCGGTACATCGCGCCCGTGTCGAGGTAGGCGAAGCCGTAGTACTTGGCCAGCGCCTTCGACGTCGAGGACTTGCCGACGCCGGCGGGACCGTCGATGGCGACGCGGATCACAGGCCGACCTCCTTGGACAGGGCGCGGACCTCGGTCTGGCTCAGCACGCGGTAGGAGCCGGACTTGAGCTCGCCGAGCTTGATCGGGCCGATCTGGGTGCGCACGAGGCGCTTGACCGGGAAGCCGATGGAGCCGAAGATACGGCGGACGATGCGGTTCTTGCCGGAGTGGAGCACGACCTTGACGATCGTGGCGTCGCGGTTCGAATCGATGATCGCGCAGTGGTCGAGCTTGATCCAGCCGTCGTCCAGCTGCACGCCGGTGGTGACGAGACGGCGGCACACGGTGCCGGAGATCTTGCCCTCGAGCGTGGCGACGTAGGTCTTCTCAACCTCGTACTTGGGGTGCATGACGTGCTGGCTCAGCTCGCCGTCGTTCGTCATGAGGATGAGGCCTTCCGAATCGTAGTCCAGACGGCCCATGTGGAAGATGCGCTCGTACTTGTCGCCGACGATGTCACGCAACGTGTAGCGGCCCTTCGGATCCTCCATAGCGGACAGAACCTTCTTGGGCTTGTTGAGCGCAAGGGTGACGTGGTTGTTGTTGATGCGCACGCGCGATCCGTCGACGCGGATCTGCTGGCGCTGGGGATCGACACGGGTGCCGAGCTCGGTGACGAGTTCCCCGTCCACCTCGACACGGCCTTCGGTGATCATGAGCTCGCACTTGCGGCGGGAACCGAATCCGGCCTGAGCGAGCAGCTTCTGAAGGCGAATGCCTTCCTGATTGTCTTCATGCGCCTTTCTGGCGCGGGAATATGCGTTTGGCATCGTTCTCCCAACGTGGCCTAGGGGTATATTTCCAACCTTGATAGTGTATCGTGACCTCCGGTCCAAACTCCGGACACGACCCGCGGCGCTGCTAGACTGGCAGCGTCCTCGGGGCGGTCCCCGGCAGGGACACGCAGTATCTCCGATTATCGAAGGATTGATATGACATCACAGGAAACCGTTACGAAGGAGCAGCCGTGGCCGCTTAGGGTGGGAGCGGAGCTGATCGGCACCTTCCTCATCTGCTTCGCCGTCTATGTCTTCAGCACGTTCGGCTCGATCATCTTCTCCGTCAACCTCGCCTACCTCGCGCTCGGCACCGGTCTGGCCTACGCCGCCGCCGTGTACGCGCTCGGCTGGGTCTCCGGCGGACACTTCAACCCGGCCGTGACCGTGGCGGCCATGCTCACCGGCAGGACGAGGATCGTCGACGGCGTGCTGTACATCGTCTTCCAGACGCTCGGCGCGGCGCTGGCCGGTCTGCTGGTGCGCTTCCTGCTGCCCACCTCGAGCAACGTGACGCTGGCCCAGTGGCTGACGACCGCGGTCAACGGCTTCGACAAGGGTTCCGTGTCCTACACGACGCTCAACCAGTACGGTCTGAACTTCTCCATCACGCAGGCGATCGCCGTCGAGGTCGTCGCCGGTCTGCTCATCGTGGGCGTCGCGATGGCCACCTACGGCACGAGGAAGTACGCCCCGGCCACCGGCGTCGCCTACACGCTTGCCGCCGCCGTCACCTTCCCGGTGACCGGCGCCGCGCTGAACCCGGCCCGTGCGACCGGCATCGCCCTGGTCTCCCAGAACCAGAGCCTGTCCGTGGAACCGCTGAGCCAGCTGTGGGTGTTCTGGATCTGCCCGGTCCTCGCCGCCGCCCTGGTCGCGCTGGCGATGATCATCATGCAGATGGCCCACGCACCGAGGAAGAAGGGCGACGATCCCGCTCAGCTGGGCGGATACGACGAGGCCGCCGGCTCCGATGGGGAACCGACGGCCGATGCGTCGTCCGATGATCCGGACGGTTCACAGCAGGTATCCGCTGAAGTAGAGGACGAGAAGTCCGAGTCCGAGGCAGATGCCGATGGTGGCGTCGAACGCCACTGACCTCACCTTCCATGGGCTGCGCTCACGCATGGCGAGACGCAGCAGCCCGGTAACGATGGCCGTCACGGAGATCAGCACCGTGGCGGCCATCGTGTATCCGAGGACCGCGACCACGCCCGAGAGCACCACGGCCGCGGCGACGCACCATTCGAACCACGGCTTGCCTTCGTGGTCCTCGGAGACGTAGGGATGGTTCTTCATCTTGATCCGAGCCCGTTCGCCGATCGATCAGTGGAAGAAGTGACGGGTACCGGTCAGGTACATCGTCACGCCGGCCTTCTTGGCCGCCTCGATGACCTCCTCGTCGCGGATGGAGCCGCCGGGCTGGACGATGGCCTTGACGCCGGCGTTCATCAGCGTTTCGGCGCCGTCCGCGAACGGGAAGAACGCGTCGGACGCGGCGACGGAACCGGTGGCACGATCGGCGCCGTCGGCGAGCGTGTTGGCGCGCTCGACCGCGAGGTGGCAGGAGTCCACGCGGTTGACCTGGCCCATGCCGATGCCGACCGTGGCCTGATCGTGGGCCAGCAGGATGGCATTTGACTTGACGCAGCGAATGGCGCGCCAGGCGAACACGAGGTCCTTGAGGGTATCCTCGTCGGCCGGCTCGCCGGAGACGAGCTTCCAGGAGTCCGGATCATCGCCGACGGCGTTGATGAGATCCATGTCCTGCACGAGCAGACCGCCGTCGATCTGACGGAACTGCGTGTGGCCCTTCGGCGGCTCGGCCACCTTGAGGATGCGCAGGTTCTTCTTCTTGGTCCGCAGCAGCTCGAGCGCCTCGGGCTCGTAGGCCGGGGCCACGATGACTTCGGTGAAGATCGGGCGCACGCTTTCTGCCATCTCGAGGGTGACGGTGCTGTTGCAGGCGATGACGCCGCCGTACGCGCTCACCGGATCACAGGCGTGGGCCTTCTTATGGGCCTCGGCCGCGGTCGCGCCGATGGCGAGGCCGCACGGGTTGTTGTGCTTGACGACGGCCACGGCGATGGCGGGGGCGAGATCCCACACAGCACGCCAGGCGGCGTCAGCGTCAACGTAGTTGTTGTAGCTCATCGGCTTGCCGCCGAGCTGCTCGGCGTGGGCGAAGCCGGTCTGGTCGAGCGGATCGAGGTACAGAGCGGCCTGCTGGTGGGAGTTCTCACCGTAGCGCAGCGTGTGCGCACGGTCCCAGGTACGGGTGAACGCGGCCGGGAACTTGGCGTCGTTAACCGGCTGGTCCTCGTCGTCGCGATCGATCTCGTCGATGGTGGCGGGCTTGGGCCAGTGCTTGGCGGTCCACTCGTTGATCGTCGCGTCGTAGGAGGCGGTGTGGGCGAACGCCTTGCCGGCCAGCCAGCGGCGCTCCTCGAGGGAGAAGCCCTCGCCGTTCTCGACGCGGGCGGCAACCAGCGCATAGTCGGCCGGATCGGTGACGATGGCGACGGTGGCGCTGTTCTTCGCGGCGCCGCGCACCATGGACGGGCCGCCGATGTCGATCTTCTCGATCGTCGCGGCCTCGTCGGCGCCGGAGCGCACGGTGTCGGCGAACGGATACAGGTTCACGACGACCAGATCGAACGGCTTGATGCCGAACTTCTCGAGCTGGGCAGCGTGATCGGGGTTGGTCATGTCGGCGAGGATGCCGGCGTGGATGTGCGGGTCGAGGGTCTTGACGCGACCGTCGAGGCACTCCGGGAAACCGGTGACTTCGCTCACCTCGGTGACGGGCACGCCGAGCTCGGCCAGACGCTTCGCGGTCGAACCGGTGGACACGACCTCGGTGCCGGCTTTGACGAAGGCCTCGGCAAGCACCTCGATGCCTTCCTTATGGAAGACGGAGACCAGCGCCCTCTTAATCGGACGGTTGGTTGTTGTCATTGTTTTCCTCCTTTGATGGTTGTTCAGGCTTCACGGGTTCCCCGGCGGAACGCACGACGCGAACTGAGCGCGGGACGCGTCCGCCCTTGCCCTCGACGCCGCGAACGGTGCGCGGCCTGCGTTCGCCGTCGGGCGCGTCGGACGACGGCTTGTCCGGTCCGGCAGGTCCGGCCGGCAGGTCCGAATCCTTGCCGCGACCGGTCGAACCGGCCGCCGATCTGGGCTTGGGACGGGAGTCGGGTTCCTTGGAACGCAGCGACATGACCCGCGTCTTGCCGGAGTCCTTCGTCTCGGATTTCACCTTAGTGCCGTCGGCGGGCGACGACGGACGACGCCCGGCCCGATACTCGACAATCCAGTGTATCCCGTAAATGGCCGCCAACACCACGGTGACGGCGAGCCAGGCCGCGAACAGGCCGAATCCAAGTGCACGGGCCGTCACCTGCAGCGAGGGAAGGACATCCACTCCCACATGGGCAAGGCGCTGCGTGCCCAGACCGCCGTTCGACAGGGCGAAGCCGCCGGCGTACAACGCCAGCGTGACCACGGTGGATCCGACGAACGCGCCCAGATGGCACAGCATGGTGACGATCAGGGATTTGACGCCGTCCTTGTCGCCGAATGCCGCCGGGCGCACCTTCAGCGGACCGGGCAGCAACATGGCGAGCAGCGCAATGACCGCGTAGATGGCGGGGACGATGCACTGCAGACCCAACCGGACGCGGTCATCGGCCACGCCCTCGGGCATGAGCCCGAACACGGGCAGCGGCGGCAGTCCCGCGGCCTGTCCGACCCACAGGGTGAACGAACCGAGCTCGCCGATATGGAATCCGGCGCCGAGTAGCCAGGAGACGGCCCAGATCATGAGGTTCGGCAACCATGCACACGACGCGACGGTGGTGAGGATGCGCGAGCCGTTCTCCATGCCGTCCATGTCGAACAGCGTGGCCATGCCCTGCCAATCGCGCGCGATCCACACGATCACGACGACGAGCCCGGCCACAAGAGCCACCGCGATCATGGTTCCGGTCAGCAGCAGGGCGAGCAGGACGGAATCGTAGAAACGTCTGTTCACGCGTTCCCTGACGGCGACGCGCACTGCTGCGATGACGCCTGATCCGGGCAGGGCGCCGATGAGGAAGCCCACGGTCCAGACCGATGCGGTCTTACCGATGATCGCCAGCGGCGAACCGCCGATCAGCTCGGGAACGCCGCCGGCGCACATGAGATTGATGGCCACCCATATGACGAGGCCGACGGCCCAGCTGATGAGGTCTCCCCCGGCCTTGCGCACGCACTGGGCGATCAGCAGGATGAGCAGCAGGGTGAGCAGCAACGGTGTGATGGTCAGATCGACCGAGCCGATGACGAAGCCGGTGCCCTGGCTGAGCAGGATGATGGATTGGGTCAGCCGGATCGCGGAGGAAGGCAGGTTCTCCCCTCCCTCCTCCATCGAGATGACCAGCAGCATCAGCGCGGTGAAGCAGCCGAGCGAGATCGCATAGAGCGCCATCGCCCCGATGGAGGCGATGGCGCCCTTGATGATGGCGGTGAGACGTCCTGGTTTCAGTTTCACTGGAGACCTGCGAGCACCTCACGCATGATGTCGGCGGCCTGACCGGGCGTGCGTCCGACACGGATGCCGACGGCCTCGAGCGCCTCCTTCTTGTCCTTGGCGGTGCCCTTGCCGCCGGAGACGATGGCGCCGGCGTGGCCCATCTGCTTGCCCTCCGGGGCGGTGAAGCCGGCGATGTACGCGACGACAGGCTTGGTCATGTGCTCGGCGGCCCACTGGGCGGCGTCCTGTTCTGCGCTGCCGCCGATCTCGCCGATCATCATGACGGCCTTGGTGTTCGGATCGGCCTCGAATGCCTGCAGGGCCTCGAGCAGCGTGGTGCCGACGATCGGATCGCCGCCGGCACCGAGGCAGGCGGTGAAGCCGATGTCGCTCAGCTCGCCCATCAGCTGGTAGGTGAGCGTGCCGGACTTGGAGACCAGACCCAGCGGTCCGCGGCCGACGATGCCGTCGGGGATGATGCCGAGGTTGACGCCGTGCGTCTCCTCGGAGGAGGCGAGGGTCATGAGTCCCGGGCAGTTGGGGCCGACGATGCGCACGCCCTTGCGCAGCGCGAGTTCGACGAAGTAGGCGGAGTCGGCGACCGGGATGCCCTCGGTGATGACGACGATGAGCTTGATGCCCGCCTCGACGGCCTCGACCACCGCGTCCCTGGCGAAGCGCGGCGGCACGAACACGACCGACGCCTCGGCGCCGGTGGCCTCGCGGGCCTCGGCGCAGGAGCCGTACACGTGGACCGTGGCGTCCTCGCCGTTCCTGGCGGCGGGGAACGTCACGTCGAGGCCGGCCTTGCGCGCGTTGACGCCGCCGACGATGTTGGTGCCCGCCTTGAGCATGCGTGCGGTGTGGGTCATGCCCTGGTGGCCGGTCATGCCCTGCACGATGACGGGGGCGTCGTCTTCGATGAACAGCACCATCAGTTGTTCTCCTTGGTCTTCTGGGCGGCCGCGGCGATGCGCGCGGCCTCGCTGGCGGCCTCTTCCATGGTCTGCGCGACGTGCACGTTCGGGGTGTTCGATTCGGCGAGGATCGCGAGGCCCTCGGCCGCGGCGTTGCCGTCGAATCGCACGACGATCGGCTTGGTGCCGCCGAGCGCGTCGACCGCCTCGAGGATGCCCTTGGCGACCTGCTCGCAGGAGGTGATGCCGCCGTACACGTTGATGAACACCGACTCGACCTGCGGGTCGGACAGCACGATCTCGAGGCTGGCGGCCATGACCTCGGCCGAGGCGCCGCCGCCGATGTCGAGGAAGTTGGCGGGCTTGACGCCGGTGCCCTGCTCCTCGCCGGCGCCGGAGACGGCGTCAAGGGAGCTCATCACGAGACCGGCGCCGTTGCCGATGACGCCGACCTGGCCCTTGAGGTGCACATAGTGCAGGCCGTGGTCCTTGGCGCGACGCTCGAACTCGTCGTTGGCCAGCGGATCGGAGAAGCGCTTCCATCCGTCGTGACGGAAGGCGGCGTTGTCGTCGAGGGAGATCTTCGCGTCGAGCGCGCACAGGCTCTTGGAGGATTCGTCGTCCGGATCGCCGATCTTGGCGAGCGGGTTGATCTCGACGAGCGTGGCGTCGTTCTCCTTGAAGCACTTCCACATCTTGAGCAGGATCTGGGCAGCCTGATCGACGTCTGCGTGATAGAAGCCGATGCTCTCGGCCATCTTGGTCGCGGCCTCGAGGTCGAAGTCGTCGAGGGCCTCGATGTGCAGGCGCTTGACCGCTTCGGGGTGCTCCTTGGCGATCTCCTCGACCTCGGTGCCGCCGTTGGCGGTGGCGAGCACGTCGTAGTCGCGCGAGGTGCGGTCCACGGAGATGGACACGTAGTACTCGTGCAGGATGTTCTTGCCCTCGGCCACGAGCACGCCGTTGACCTTGTGCTTGTGGATGGTCATCGGCAGGATGGCCTCGGAGTCCAGGATGGCCTCGTCGCGGTTCTTGGCGAGCTTGACGCCGCCGGCCTGGCCGCGGTGGCCGATTTTGACCTGGGCCTTGACGACGCAGGGGTAGCCGAGCTGGTCGGCGGCCTCGGCCACTTCATGCGAGTTCTGTGCGTAGATGGCTTTCGGCGTGGGGATGCCCTGTTCTTCGAGCAGCTGACGCGCCTGGTATTCGTAAAGATCCATTGCTCTTCCGTAGTGTGGTTGAACTTACGTTCTTCGTTTTGTGTGGTCCGCCCGTATCATCCCGTCGGCTAGGCCGGCATGGAGATCAGAGTGCTCACAGGGACGTCGCCGAGCCTGTCGAGGCCGTCGAGGCCGTCGAGACCCATGACGAAGCTGAATCCGGCGACCGTGCCGCCGGCCTTCTCGATGAGGTCTGCACCCGCCTTGGCGGTGCCGCCCGTGGCGATGAGGTCGTCGACGATGAGCACCCGTTCGCCGGGTGCGACCGCGGCGGTCTCGATCTCGACGGTGGCGGTGCCGTATTCGAGCTCGTAGGACTCGCCGATCGTCTCGGGCGGAAGCTTACCCGCCTTGCGGATGGCGATGAATCCCTTGCCCAGATGGTGGGCCAGCGCCGGGCCGAACAGGAATCCGCGCGATTCGAGCCCGGCGATGGAGTCGAACTCGTCGGCCGGCAGCGGCAGGGCCGCCTCGAGGGCGCGCATCAGCACGTCGAGGCCCCTGGCGTCGGCCAGCACCGGCATGAAGTCGCGGAAGATGATGCCTTCCTTCGGGAAGCCCGGAATGGAGCGGACCAGGGAGACGAGGTATTCGGCGTCTTCGGCGCCGACCTTGGCGAGGTCCTTGATCGTGATGTCGCTGCCGGCCATGGGTTACTTGGCTTCCTTCTCGGTCTCGGCGGCGCCGGCGGTCTCGGCGTTGTTCGCGGCGAGGGACTCCTCGACGTTCACCTGGGCCTCGCCGTACTCGGCCTCGGCGTTCTGGCCGTCCTGATCATCCTTCGGCAGCGGGTTGCCGTTCTCGTCCACCTCGTCGTCGGAGACGTACGCGGGACGGACGTACTCGCGGGAGATGGCGTTGAAGCCGACGCGCAGCTTCGAGCCCTCGGAGTCGATGACGACCTCCTCGTACTGCTCGTCCACGGAGACGACCGTGCCGATGATCTGGCCGATGGTGATGACCTCGGTGCCGGGCTGCAGGTTGGAGCGGAAGTCCTTGACCTTCTTCTGCTGTTCCTTGGCCTTCTTCGACTGCCACCACATCATGCCGCCCATGACGACGACGAGCAGGAGGATAAATCCGATCTGATCCATGAAAAATGGTCCTTCCGGTCGGGAAATGACTAGTCCAAAACCTCAAGTTTAGAAAAGCTTGCTGACATCGGACTTCCCTCCGTCGGCGTCCGGTCGTATGCCGAGATGACGCCAGGCCTTGTCCGTGGCGACGCGGCCCTTGGGCGTGCGGATGAGGAATCCCTCACGCACCAGATACGGCTCGCACACGGTCTCCACGGTCTCCGACTCCTCGCCTACCATCGCGGCGAGCGTGTTGAGGCCGACGGGGCCGCCGTTGAAGTTGCGCACGATGGCGTTGAGCACGGCGATGTCGAGGCGGTCGAGGCCTTCGGCGTCGATCTGGTAGAGCGCCAGGGCCTCCTTGACATCCTCCGGACCGACCGACGGCAGATCGTGGACGATCGCCCAATCACGCACGCGGCGCAGCAGACGGTTGGCGATACGCGGCGTGCCGCGCGAACGCAACGCGAGCTCATGCGACGCGCCCTCGTCGAGCGCGACGCCGAGCACCGCGGACGAGCGTTCGACGAGCTTCTCCAGCTCCCCCACCGGATAGAAGTCGAGATGCGCGGTGAAGCCGAAGCGGGCGCGCAGCGGCGATGGCAGCATGCCCTCGCGCGTGGTGGCGCCGATCATCGTGAAGCGCGGCAGGGTGAGCGGGATCGACGATGCGCCGGGACCCTTGCCGACCATGACGTCGACGCGGAAGTCCTCCATCGCGATGTAGAGCAGCTCCTCGGCGGCGCGCGGCAGACGGTGCACCTCGTCGACGAACAGCACCTCCCCAGCGTCCAGCGAGCTCAGGATCGACGCGAGATCACCCGCGTGCTGGATGGCCGGACCGGAGGTGATGCGGATCGGCACGCCGAGCTCGTTGGCGACGATCATCGCCAACGTGGTCTTGCCCAGTCCCGGAGGGCCGGCGAGCAGGATGTGGTCCGGCGGCACCTCGCGCTTGCGCGCGGCGTCGAGGAACAGCTGGAGCTGTGCCTTGAGCCGGGGCTGGCCGATGAATCCGTCGAGGACGTGCGGACGCAGCTCCTCGTCGCTGACCGGCTCGTTGCCGACCGGCTGCGAGGAAACCATGCGCAGCGACTCCTCGTTCGCACCGATGTTCTCGTTGCCTCCCGGCTGCGCGAAGTCGCCGTTGATGTACGGTTCGTTCATATGCCGCTATCACCGTCCCCTGTCCAGCGAGGCCAGGGCGAGGCGCAGCACCCTGGGCACGTCGTCGTCGGCGATCGGCGTGGCGATGCCGTTGGCCTCGCAGGCCACCTGCACCGCGTGTTCGGCGTCCTGCTCGCGCCAGCCGAGGGACATGAGCCCCTCGACGACCTGCAGCGCGCCCTTGTCCTCGGGCCGGGCGGTGGTGACCGCGGAGCCGGTCTCCTCGAGTGCTTCGAGATCGATGGAACCCTTCAGTTCGAGGATGATCTTCTGCGCACCCTTCTTGCCAAGCCCCGGAGCCTTGGCGAGGGCGGTCGCGTCGTTGTCGGCGATGGCCTTGGCCAGCTGCGTGGGATTCAACGTGGACAGCAGCGACAGCGCCACCTTGGGACCGATGCCGGAGACCTTGAGCAGCTGCAGGAACGTGCGCTTTGCCGCGGGCTCGAGGAACCCGTACAGCGTGATCGCGTCCTGCGAGACGTTGAGATAGGTATAGACCTTCGTCTCCATGCCGCCATGGACGCGCGACAGGTCGGCGGCGGGCATGCGCACCTCGTACCCGACTCCCCCGACCTCGATGAGCATGGCCGAGGCGTCCACCGTCTCTACCATGCCGTGTAGCGAACCGATCACGACACCTCCTATCGAACAACTGTTCGATAGTGTATCACATGCCTCGATCGGCGTTGATGCGCCGCTTCGTCGCCTTCTTGGCGGCGTCGGCCCACTGCCGTTGGGCCGGGGTGAGGTGCTCCTCGCGCTCCCCGCCCTGCAGTGCGCCGGCCGGACGCAGCGCGTGGCAGATCGCCAGCGCCAGCGCGTCGGCGGCATCGGCGGGCGTGGGCATCCTGTTCAGGTTAAGGATGCGGGTGACCATGCGCTCGACCTGGATCTTCTGCGCCTGGCCGTTGCCGGTGATGGCGAGCTTCGCCTCGGTCGGCGTATGCAGCGCGACCGGGATGTTGCGCTGCGCGGCGGCGAGCATGGCGAGGCCGGCGGCCTGCGCGGTGCCGAGCACGGTGTTGCGGTTGGACTGGGCGAACACGCGCTCGATGGACACGGCGTCCGGCGCGTAGGTCTCGATCTTGTCGACCAGCCCGTTGTAGATGGCGAGCAGTCGCAGATCCTGCGAGACGTCCGGCGAGGAGCGCACGACGTCCACGTGGATAAACGAAAGCCGGCGGTGCGCGCCGGCTTCGATCACGCCGACCCCGCAGCGTGTGAGCCCGGGGTCGACGCCTAGGATGATCACGAGGATTTACTCCTCGTCGAGCTGGGCCATGACCTCATCGGAGGCGGTCCAGTTGGAGTAGATGTTCTGCACGTCGTCCAGATCATCGAGGTTGTCGATGAGCTTGGAGACCTTGCGCGCGTCCTCGAGGGTCAGCTCGACCTCGTTCTTCGGGCGCATGACCATATCGGCGGAATCGTAGTCGAAGCCGGCATCCTGCAGGGCCTTGCGGACGGTGTGCAGGTCGGACGGATCGGTGACCACGGTGAAGACATCGCCGTCGTCGACGACGTCCTCGGCGCCCGCGTCGCCGGCCTTCTCGAACAGGTCGTCGAAGTCGACGCCCTCGGACGGGACCTCGATCTGGCCCTTGCGCTCGAAGTTGAAGGAGACGGAACCGGAGGTGGCCAGGGAGCCGTTGCCCTTGGTCAGGGTGGAACGGACCTCGGCGGCCGCGCGGTTGCGGTTGTCGGTCAGGCACTCGATGATGAGGCCGACGCCGGCGGGGGCGTAGCCCTCGTAGACGATGTCCTCGTAGTTGGCGCCGCCGGCTTCCTCACCGGAGCCGCGCTTGACGGCGCGCTTGATGTTGTCGGCCGGCATGGAGGCCTTCTTGGCCTTGTAGATGGCGTCGTACAGGGACGGGTTGCCGTCCGGGTCGCCGCCGCCGGTGCGGGCCGCGATCTCGATGTTCTTGATGAGCTTGGCGAAGAGCTTGCCGCGCTTGGCGTCGATGGCGGCCTTCTTGTGCTTGGTGGTCGCCCACTTGGAATGACCTGACATAATGCTCCTAGCAGGTTATATGTACGGATAACTGACAAACGAGACGATTTTAGGCCGGTTCGCCGACAACCGGCGTTCCCCGGTGCGGAAAACCCGCATCGGGGAACGCCGGCCGGTCACGCCGAATCACGTCGGTTCGGGAGCGGCACCGGCCGCGGCGCGCCTCGCACGCCGCATGGGGAGGCGTGGGGAGGTTCAGTCCTCGGTCGCGGCCTTGAAGTCGTCGGCCGTGTTGACCTGGACGCGCTTCTTGATGACCTCGAGGATCTTCGCACGGGCCTCGTCGACCGGGACGCCGTTGAGCTGGCTGCCGTCGCGGAAGCGGAAGCTCACCGCGTTGTTGTTCATGTCCTCCTCGCCGACGATGAGGATGAACGGCGCCTTGGACTTGGAGGCGTTGCGGATCTTCTTGCCGAAGCGGTCGTCGGAGTAGTCGATCTCACAGCGGACCATCTCGTCCTCGAGGCTCTTGACGAAGCCGGCCAGGTGCGGGGCGAACTCGTCGGCGACCGGGACGCCGAGGACCTGCACCGGGGCGAGCCACGCCGGGAACGCGCCGGCGTAGTGCTCGAGCAGCACGGCGAAGAAGCGCTCGATGGAGCCGAACAGCGCGCGGTGGATCATCACCGGACGCTGGTGGGTGCCGTCGGCCGCGATGTACTCGAGCTTGAAGCGCTCGGGCAGGTTGAAGTCGAGCTGGATGGTCGACACCTGCCAGGTGCGGCCGATCGCGTCGCGGGCCTGCACGGAGATCTTCGGGCCGTAGAAGGCGGCGCCGCCCGGATCGGCCACGAGGCTCAAGCCGGAGTCCTTGGCGACCTCGGCGAGCGTATTGGTCGCCTCCTCCCAGATCTCGTCGGAGCCGACGTACTTGTGCTCGTCCTTGGTGGACAGCTCGAGGTAGAAGTCGTTCAGGCCGAAGTCCTTGAGGACCTTCAGGACGAAGGTCAGCAGGTTGGTCAGCTCGCCCTTCATCTGCTCGCGGGTGCAGTAGATGTGGGAATCGTCCTGGGTCAGGCCACGCACACGGGTCAGACCGTGGACCTCGCCGGACTTCTCGTAGCGGTACACGGTGCCGAACTCGAACAGTCGCAGCGGCAGCTCCTTGTAGGAGCGCTGGCGGGACTTGAAGATCAGGTTGTGCATCGGGCAGTTCATCGGCTTGAGGTAGTAGTCGAAGCCCTGCTTGGTGATGTTGCCGTCGGCGTCGCGCTCCTCGTCCAGACGCATCGCCGGGTACATGGAGTCCTTGTACCAGTGCAGGTGGCCGGAGGTCTCGTACAGGCCGCCCTTGGTGATGTGCGGGGTCTGCACGAAGCTGTAGTGGTACTTGCGGTGCATCTCGCGGGAGTAGTCCTCCATCGCGTTGATGACGGCCGCGCCCTTCGGGTGGAAGACGGCCAGGCCCGGTCCGATCTCCTCCGGGAAGGAGAACAGATCCATCTCGGCGCCGAGCTTGCGGTGATCGCGCTTGGCGGCCTCCTCCAGACGGGTCTGGTAGGCCTTGAGGTCCTCCTTGGTGGCCCATGCGGTGCCGTAGATGCGCTGCATGGTCGGGTTCTTCTCGCTGCCGCGCCAGTAGGCGGCGGCGGAACGCTCGATCTTGAACGCCTTGATGAAGCGGGTGTTCGGCAGGTGGGGTCCGCGGCACAGGTCCTTCCACACCACGTTGCCGTCACGGTCGACGTTGTCGTAGAAGCTGAGCTCCTTGCCGGAGATCTCGGTGGCGGTGGAGGGGTCGAGATGCGCCTCCTTGTCCTGGATCAGCTCGATCTTGAACGGCTGATCGGCCTCCTCGGCGAGGGCCTCCTCCTCGGTCGCCACACGACGGCGGAACGACTGGGAGGACTTGATGATGCGCTGCATGTGCTTCTCGATCTGCTTCAGATCGTCCGGCGTGAAGGGCTGGTCAACCTGGAAGTCGTAGTAGAAGCCGTCCTTGATGATCGGGCCGACGCCGAGCTTGGCGTTCGGGAACAGTTCCTGCACGGCCTGAGCCATGACGTGCGTCGCGGAGTGGCGCATGATGCCGAGGCCGTCCTCGGAATCGAGGGCGACGGACTCGACCGTGTCGCCGTCGGCGAGCGGGGTGTACAGATCGCGCAGTTCGCCGTTGAGACGGACCGCGATGATGTCCTTGTCGTCCGCGAAGAGCTCGACGCCGGTGGTGGTGGCTTCCACCTCCTTCGCTTCGCCGTTGACCGTGATGGAGATGGAGCTTTGCGCCATGATGTGTCCTTTGCTATCGGGGCCCGCGTTACCAATGGGCAGGCCTGGACCGTGTAATCAACAGTGCAACACGATAGGCACGTACGGCGACATGCGCAAGCCGCGTTCGCTTGGCGAACGGGTTGGCGGGATGGGTCACGCAACGTTCATTCGCGGGAGGCCCTCCGTTCAGACGCGTCAGGCACGCTGCACCAGCCACTCGGCGGCGACCTTCTTCGACGGGAACACGCCCTGTGCGCCGTTGGCTCCGTCGGCCAGCCACATGCGTCTGATGCCGAAGCGCTGCTTGCGCACCGTGCCGGCCCCCACGCCGTCATGGAGCACGGCGAACACGCCACGTTCTATCCTCATGATTCTCACGTCCATGATCCCGGCCTCCTTGCCGTACATCCGTTCGTTACCTGTGATGCTAGCGCCGCCGCGGACGACGCGCCGTTCGGACACACGGAGGGGTTGCGGCAACGGCTTCGTTGCGCCCGGACATGCAGAAAGCCGCGGGCATGCGCCAGCGGCTTTCGATGGGCTCCTGCGGCTGGGCTTGAACCAGCGACCGTCCGATTAACAGTCGGATGCTCTGCCAACTGAGCTACGCAGGAATATTCAGTTATCAACCAACCGGACTCACGCCCGACCGGAAGAAGCTCCTGCGGCTGGGCTTGAACCAGCGACCGTCCGATTAACAGTCGGATGCTCTGCCAACTGAGCTACGCAGGAATGGCTTGCTCACAAGATCTCTCTCGTTCGCACAAGACGGATACTGTACAGGAACATCACCGAAAATGGAAATTCGGCGTGTCTCGGCCAGCCGCAAGGCTTTTCGCCCGGCGTGGACGCCCGTCGGACGAAAGATCCTCCTTCGGAAACGATCGGCTACATCGACACCTTGGTCAGGGGCATCGCCGAATCGATTGCGAAGTCGGGGGCGCTCGGGGCGACCCCGGCCTCGACGAGATTCACGCCGAGCATGGCGACCATCGCGCCGTTGTCGGTGCACAGCTTCAATTCGGGGATGCGCACCTCGACGCCGTTGGACCTGCCGAACTCGAGCAGTTTGGCGCGCAGCTGGGAGTTCGCGGAGAACCCGCCGCCGACGATCAGCGTGTTCGAATCGTACTGGCGGCAGCCGCGCATGGCCTTCTTCGCGAGCACGGTCGCCACGGAGTCGGCGAGCGACGCGCACACGTCGTCGACCGGGATCTCGCGTCCGGCCGCCTGTTCGCCCTCCACCCACCGGGCGACGGCGGTCTTGACTCCGGAGAAGCTGAAATCGTACGGATGCTTGGCGCCTGCCTGCCCCTGGGTCAGGCCCTGCGGCACCTTGATGGCGTGCGGATTGCCATGCTGGGCGTGACGGTCGATGTGCGGACCGCCCGGATACGGGAACCCGAGCAGTCGCGCGACCTTGTCGAAGCACTCCCCCGCCGCGTCGTCGAGCGTGGTGCCGACCACGTCGATGTGACGCGCCACATCCTCGACATGCAGCAGCGACGTATGCCCGCCGGAGACGATCAGGGCGAGCGTATCGGCCGGGAACGGGCCGAACTGCAGCTGGGTGACGGCGATGTGCCCGATCACGTGGTTGATGCCGTAGAGCGGCTTGCCGGAGGCCCATGCGAGGGCCTTGGCGCCGGAGACGCCGACGGCGAGGCAGCCGGCCAGTCCCGGACCGGCGGACACGGCGATCGCATCCACGTCGGACAACGTCATGTTCGCATCGGCGAGCGCCTTGGAGACGCACGGCACGAATGCCTCGGCGTGCGCGCGCGAGGCGATCTCGGGGATGACGCCGCCGTATCGCGCGTGCTCCTCCATCGAGGAGGCGACCACGTTGGAGATCAGCGTGCGTCCCCGCACGACGGCCGCAGCCGTCTCGTCGCAGGTCGATTCGATGCCCAGCACCACGGGTTCGCTCATCGGTTGTCCTCTTTCCGTTCGTTGCGTTCCTGAAGTTCCTGTTGACCGCTCGCGTCCGTCTCGTCCGTCTCGGACGGCGACCGGAAGCCGACCACGCGCGGCTCCAGATCAAGCGCCATCGTGTAGGCGTCGATGCCCTCGGGCTGGTAATAGCGCTTTCGCAGTCCGAGTCTGGCGAAGCCGAAGCGTTCGTACAGCGCGAGCGCGGGATCGTTGTCGACGCGCACCTCGAGCAGCATGCGCGCGGCCCCCTGCCGTTTGGCCTCGTCGACGAGCGTCGCGAGCAGGTGCGCCGCGATGCCGCGACGTCGATGCGACTCGGCGACGCCGATGGTCATGAGCTCCGCGTCGTCGCCGTCGTACCAGAATCCCGCGTATCCGACGATGTCGTCGCCGTCGTCGCCGTTCCGGTCGATGCACGCGTAGTACGTGCGGGCGGGCGCATCGAGTTCCTCACGCACCATGTTCGCGCTCCATGCGCCGCGTCCGAAGAGCTCCCTCTCGAGCCTGGCGATGGCGTCGACGACCGCATCGCGATCGATCGCATCGATGCCGATGATGCGCAGACCGTCCGTAAGGGGCGCGGGCCGTTCCTCCGGCGTCCCGCTGCGCGTGGCGTTCGTCCCCGTCATCGTCGTGCCTTCGCGTCGCCGCGCGTGGCGCCCTCGTGGCCGAGGACGTGCTTGAGGGGCGCGGGCACCTCCGCGTCGGGTCGGCGCAGGTAGAGCGGTTCGACGGGCAGCGGCTTGTCTCCGCGGGTCTCGCGTCCGAGCGCGCAACCGGCGAACATGGCGAGCCCCTCTCTGCCGCAATCGAGCAGCGAACCGTCCACGACGGTGCCCAGAGCGTCGCCGAATCCCTCCCAGTGGGCGGCGTATTTCGCGGCGCCGTGGCCGATCACATCCACGATGTAGCGCCCGTCGTCCGGCAGTTCCGCGGCGTGTGCGGCGAGGGCGGTGTTGACGCGGGCGACGATGGCGTCCGGATAGTCGATGTCCATGGCGATCCAGCGGTCGGCCGCGGCCACGTCGTCGGGGTTGGACGTGGTGCCGTGGATGAGCGTGAAGTACAGCTGTCTGCGTCTCGCATCGTTGACGCACAGGGTGACGTGGCGGTCGATCTCACGGGCGTCGTCGGGGGTGACGGCGTCTCCCGCCGGCGTGATGCGCGGCACGTCGGCGAGGAGCTCCAGACCGTCGAACGCGCCGTTGCCGGTCATGATCCCGGACAGAAGGTCGGCCTGCGGTTCGAGGATGTCCTGACCGATGAGCTTCGCGCCGGCGGCGAAGGCGAGCGCCTTGGCGGTGACGATGCCCGCTCTGAGGCCCGTGAACGGTGCGGGTCCGGTGCCGACGACGATGGTCTCGATGTCGGCGGGCGTGAATCCGGCATCGGAGACGGCGCGGGCGATGTTGACTTGGAGACGCTCCACGTGGGTGCGCGAGTCGGTCTCGACGATCGGCTCATGCCCCAGTACGCCGACGGTCGAACCGTATGACGTGTCGATCACCAATGTGCAGCCCATGGAACCTCCCGAACCTCTCGGCGGGCGGACCGGTCCGACCCCGTGCCCCGCCGTCAATCTCACGTTAGACCTCTAGCGAGTGTACACCGAACGCCACTGGCGCATGCCACGGCCGGAGCGGGAGGGATCGTCTACAGCGCGAAGCCCTCCCAGCGCGGGCCGACCGGCACGAGGGTGACGATGCGCGTGCCGTCGCCGGTGAGTTCGGCGTCCGGATCTGGGGCCGCGGCCGGACTTCCCGAGGCGTCGACGTCGATCGGACGCTCGATGTGGATCTCGAGGCGTTCGGGCGCGAGGGCGGCGACCATCTGCTCGCCCCATTCCATGAGCACGACGGTGTCGTCACTCGTGTCCTCGAGCTCCTCGTCGAGCCCCAGCGATTCCAGTTCGTCGAGGAGCCTGTCGACGGCGGCCTGACCGGGCGCATAGTCGGATCCGCCGAGACGGTAGGCGTCCACGTGCACGAGATGAGCGGGGCTCCCGTCGGCGAATCGGCCGTCGAGTTCGCGGGCGATGGTGAACGTGGGCGAGACGATCGGTTCGCCGATGCCGAGTCCCTCGCCGAATCCCTGCGCGAACGTGGTCTTGCCCGCGCCCAGCGGCCCGGACAGCAGCAGCACGTCACCGCCGCGCACGAGATGCGCGACGCGGCGGCCCAACGCGTGCATGTCCTCCCCCGTGGGTACCTCGATCCGCCACGTACGCGTCTCGTCCGTCGTGTCGTTCATGTCGTTCTCCTCCTCGCTTTCGTTCGTGTCCGCCGTCGTCCTTCGTCAGCGACGGCCCTTCGCGGCGATCGTCTCGATGCTGCGTTCGAGCGCGTACATCGGGTCGCCGCCGTTCGATTTGCTCTGCTCGTCGGCCCAGGCGAGGGTCCGGATGCAGTTCGACAGCCCCTGCGACGTCCATCCGCCGAGGCGTACGCGTTTGAGCATCCAGCTCGGCATGCCGGCCTCGGACGCGGAGATCGCGCCGGTCTTGACGGCGGACGCCTTGGCCACGTTCCGCAGTTTGGCCGCGAGCGCGCCGATCAGGGCGATCGGCGCCGTGCCCTGTTCGACGGCGGAGCGCATCATGACGATCGCGTCGGCGGTCCGCCCCTCCATGGCCGCGTCGGCGACGGCGAACCCGGTGACCTGCGCGTTGGCGGTCAGGTACTGGTTGACCCGGTTCAGTCCGATCGGATCGTCGTCGAAGTCGAAGCACAGCTGGCGGCACATCGCATCGAGTTCGCCCGTGCGTTCGCCGAGCACGTCGACCAGCTGCTGCGCGGCGAGCGGTTCGACGCGGCGTCCCATACGTTCGAAGCGGGAGATCACGAAGTTGAGCTTGGCCTCCGGCTTCTTGAGATCCGGAACCTCCTCCTTGACCGCTCCGGCCCGGAACAGCTGGTCGGCCAGTCGCTTTCCCTTGCTGCCTCCCTCGTGGCGGCAGATGACGATGCTGGCGTTGGGGTCGTCCTTCGACTCCCTCACGTATGCGACCATGGCCTCGCCGAGCTTCTCGTCGGCGGACTGCAGGTTGTCCACGCGCACGACGGCGGTTTCGGCGAGCAGCGACGGGCTGACGGCCTCGTCGAAGGCGTACCTGTCGGCCGAGGCCGCGTCCAGTTCGATGAGCTCCGCATCCGGACGGTCCTTCAGCGCCTTGTCGCACAGCTCCCGTGCGGTTCGTTCGTTCAAGTACGCGTCACCGCCGAACACCACGCGGAACGCCGAGTTCCCTGCCTGTTTTGCCATGACTCCCATCACCCCACACCCGTTGGACAATGCGCCGACGTACGGCGCATAATTGTACGGCGCACTCATCAACCAGGAAGTTTGGAGGATCCATGGGTACACCATCATTCGCGATCCGCGACATCGTCAACGAGGACGGCGCGGCATCGATCAGCGACTACGGCGCGCACGTGCTGCGTTGGGCGCCGTCCGGCATGCCGGACGTGGTCTGGAAGCCGAGGACGATCTATCTGCAGGAAGGCAAGGCCATCCGGGGCGGCGTGCCGATCATCTTCCCCTGGTTCAACTCCGGCTACGATCCGACACTCGCCGAGGCCGGCGAGGACACCCCCGCGAAGAAGCCGAAGCACGGGTTCGGACGCACACGCTTCTGGACGCCGGACCCCGCATCGTCCGACGACGCGCACGTGCGCTACACGATGGACTCCTCCGAGATCGACCCGTCGATCCTCGCGCAGTTCGTCGGCAATCCCGAACCGCGGTTCCACGCCACGTACGATGTGACGGTCGGCGACTCGCTGTCGATGGCGCTCACCGTCACGAACGACGGCGACGAGCCGTTCTCCTACGAGGCCGCCCTGCACACGTACCTGCACGTAGGCGACGTGGCGCGCGCACAGGTGCTCGGACTTGACGGCGCGGAGTATCTGGATACGACGCTGCCCGGGTTCCCGGTGCGTGTGCAGGACGGGCCGATCGGATTCGACGGCTCGATGGTGGACCGCATCTATCTGACCGGCGATTCGGCCGATGACGCGAGCGCCGGGGATGACCGCGGGAACGACGACGGTCTGCGCGTGCGCGACGATGCGCTGGACCGCACGATCCGTGTCGCCACGCCCGGCGCGAAGGCGGTGGTCGTGTGGAACCCCGGCGAGGAGGCGGGCAATGCGATCGGCGACCTCGAGGACGGCGAGTGGCGCGGCTTCGTCTGCGTCGAGGCCGCCGCGAACCGCGATCGCCTGATCACCCTCTCCCCCGGAGAATCGCACACGCTGGGTCAGGTGCTCTCCGTGGAGGAGTGAGCGAGACCTGGTTCGGGATGGCGGCCGGAGCAATGATTCTCCGGCTGCCATCCCGACCACCTCACCGCATAACACTTACGACTCACGCAGCTCGATGACGTTCGTACGGCGCCGGTCATCATCTACCGTATGTTCGTCATCCTCGACGATGCGGCGGCAGTGCCCGCTCGAACGGCACCCGGTGCACAATTTTGTCAGGCACTGCCACTTGCCTTGTGGTCGTCGGCCTCACCGTCGGTGTCGTCCGTGAGAGCATCACTGAATCTCCGCGCCATGGCCTCCAGTCGTCGACACAGCACATCCGAATAGTCGATGCCGTACTTGTCCGACCACGTCGCCAGCCAAGCGGGGACCTCGACCTCCTTGGTCACCATATGGTTTCCGAATCGCTTCGCATACTCGGTCGGATCCAGCAGAACCAGTGTGACGATGTCCGCATCGGATTTGGTCCGAAGATCGTTCAATGACGACGCCTCGGGCAGCTCCTGGCCCGCTTCAAGAGCATCGAGCGCGAGAATGTTGCCCAAGTCCTGGGCCATATACAGGGCATCGGCGAGATTGAGCCCTTCCGTGACGGCATTGTCGAAGTCGGGGAAACGGACGACATAGCCGTCGCTTTCGTCCTCGAACGGCATGAGAACGGCTGGATATGCAAGCCTCATCGGCTAATCCTCCCATCTGCGCAATGTTGGCTTTCGGATTTGCATATGGTCTAAGATGACGATTTCGTCCACGACCTTGCGGATGCCAGCCAGAGCGGCCGAGGACGACCCGTCCAGCCAGGACAGTCCAGGGAATTCCTCGCACGTACCGACGTATTCCCCGTCCTCATCGGACCATCGAAGTCGATAGGTGTAGTGGTTGGGATACCTCATCATATCCGTCCTCCTTGCCGGATTGGTCAGTCCCATCTTCATCCGGAGCACATATGCACAGTTAGGTGAGGCGCGAATCCGAATCGATGAGACGTAGCGTTCCATCTCATTGTACGTAGTGGATTCACAAATTTCAACATGAATATGGAAGGTTGTGTTTTGTTTTTTATCCCCACTAGAATGAGGAACACTACACACCCTTCCATTTTCATAGGGTCATCCCCAAAAAATGAGGACAACCCCATCATCCACAGACTCCCCGACGGCAAAACGAAGGGACTGTCTCGGAATGTGTGTAACTGGCTTTGATCGCCGGTCGTGAGGCCGGCGGGAAAGGAGCCTGTGATGAGCATGCCGACCGGGATAATGGAAACCATGACAGCGAAGACTGCCGCCGGCAAGGAAGCCGCGGCGAAACCCCGTAAACGCAAGGGCGCGGAATCAACCACGGCCGAGCGGGAACTCGCGTTGGAGATGATCCACCGCGCCAAGGAGCAAGGACTCGACCTGACCGGCCCCGACGGCCTGTTGAAGCAGTTCACCAAGACCGTGCCGGAGATCGCCCTCGACGAGGAGATGACCGAGCACCTCGGCCGAGGAAAGCACGAGAAAAGCGCGGAAGGCCGGGCCGCGAACACGCGCAACGGCACCACCGTCAAGACCGTGACGACGGAGGCGGTCGGACCGGTCACGATCGAGGTGCCGCGCGACCGGGACGGCTCGTTCGACCCCGTCGCCGTCAGAAAACGGCAGCGCCGCCTGGGCGATGTGGACGAGGTGGTGCTCTCCCTGTACGTCAAGGGCCTGACCACGGGCGAGATCAGCGCCCATTTCAGTCAGATCTACGGCGCGTCCGTCTCCAAGGAAACCATAAGCCGGATCACCGAGCGGGTCGTCTCGGAGATGAACGAGTGGGCGTCACGTCCCCTGGATGCCGTGTACGCGGACGTGTTCATCGACGCGATCGTGGTCAAGGTGCGTGACGGGCAGGTCGCCAACCGCGCGTTCTACGCGGCCATCGGAGTGGACCTGGAGGGCGACCGGGACGTGCTGGACATCTGGGGCTCGCCCGCGGCCGAGGGCTCGAAGTACCGGCTCGCGGTGCTCACCGAATTGAAGAACCGGGGCGTGGCGGACGTGTTCTTCCTGGTCTGCGATGGGTTGAAGGGCCTCCCCGACGCGGTCGGGGTGGCCTGGCCCCTCGCCGTCGTGCAGACCTGCGTCATCCATCTGCTGCGCAACACGTTAAGGTACGCGTCGAAGAAGGACCGGGATGCGCTCAAACGCGATCTGAAGCCCGTCTACACCGCCGTCAACGAGAAGGCCGCGGAACGGGCGCGAGACGAGATGCTCGCCAAGTGGGACAGCAAGTATCCGGCCATTCGGGGATTGTGGATGGGCGCGTGGGACCGGTACGTCCCGTTCCTCGACTACGACGTGGAGATCCCGGGTGATCCGCCCGGGCGAACGCGATCGAGAGCCTCAACGCGAGGTTCCGCCGTTCGATCAGGGCGCGTGGTCACTTCCCCGACGAGCGGGCCGCGTTGAAGTGCCTGTATCTGACCGCCAGGTCATTGGACCCGACAGGCAAGGGCCAGATAAAATGGACCGCACGATGGAAACCCGCGCTCAACGCGTTCGCCATCACCTTCGCCGACCGCTGGCCCGCCAGCGAGAACCAATAACCAAACCACCAGTTGCACACTTAATGGGACAGTCCCCAGTGGTTGCATCGGCGGATGGTCTCATTTCGGGCGGCGTTAATCTCGTGGCCGCAATCGGGACAGTGGCCGATGATGCGGCGTATGTGTGGGCATCGATCGACGATATCAGCAATGCGTTGTGATCATCCCCGTGTAGGCGGGAACACAAAACCACCACATGCGGGATGGCTGAGAATATGTTAGACGAGAGATCCGTCTGGAGAATCGTCCCAAGGCCTTGGTTGTCCGGCATCAAGCCAATGTTTGATATCGGCAGTCAGTTCCTTCTCGTCCATTGAATAGTCCTCGCCGAAATGGAAGTACGGCTCATGAAATACATCCGAATAGCGATTGAGTAGGCCTTCGAAACCGTTACTCCACGGTAGGGCCATGCAGTGCCTCCATAACCATCTTTTCGAACATTTCTGTTGCGTTGGGGAAATACTGCTTCATTATCTCCCATGAATACTCGTCGGTCAGCTGAGCGGCCGTCATTTCCGCGAATGCCCCTCCCTCCCGGACTCCGATTGTCTCGAAGTAGTTCTTGCACGCATGCCCGAAATGGGATATCTGCGCGTAATTCATAGCCACGGCTCCCAATCCTGCTTGGAACATGTCATGAATAGAATAAATTCCCGTCAGCGCTCAACTGTGACTGAACTTCCCCGCACAGCCGCCGAAGCGCCGTCTGCCGCCGTTCCGCAACGCTACCCGTCTTGATTTCGTCGAATTTCACTCGAAACGCTTTCTGGGTGCCTGCGATACGCAGCATCGAGAATGACTGCCCGCCATGTATCTGTGCGGAGCAGGAATCATCCCCGCGTAGGCGGGGAACACGCCCGCTACGCCGCCGCCATCTACATCGCCGTGGGATCATCCCCGCGTAGGCGGGGAACACTTCGGTACTAGCGGTGTGCCCTTCTGCGCGATGGGATCATCCCCGCGTAGGCGGGGAACACCGGGCGGGCGATATTCCGCGCCGTACGTGTTGGGGATCATCCCCGCGTAGGCGGGGAACACACGAGGCCGGCGCCGGTGCCCATCGTCCTCCAGGGATCATCCCCGCGTAGGCGGGGAACACTGGTCGGACGGCATGTTCGGCGGGCTCGCCCTGGGATCATCCCCGCGTAGGCGGGGAACACACTTGGGAATGCTAATGATTGCAAAGGACATGGCAGAGGAGAACTTAATTTTGATTCGGTTTCATTGGCAACGGAAGCTCAGCGGCGACGGCAATCGCGACCCTGCGGCTATCACAATAGACATAGATTTGCGAAACGTTCTTCCCGCTGCCTGTCCTGATGCTCATGCCGAAAATCAAACGCCGGCACCCAGTGAAGCATGGATGGGCTGCGGACGACAACGAAAAAAGATCCCATTGGCCGTCCGCAGCCCATCCATTCATTATCCGCTCACTCGCATTATGCGGCTCACAAGGATAAGCACCGTATGGACCGTATGGACGTAAGCGTCACTTGCGCATGAGGTTCCTCAGCACGTACTGGAGGATGCCGCCGTTGCGGTAGTAGTCGGCCTCACCGGGGGTGTCGATGCGCACGACTGCGTCGAACTCGGTCTTGGAGCCGTCCTGATGCGTGGCGGTGACGTGGACCGTCTTCGGGGTCACGCCCTCGTTGAGCTGTTCAACGCCGGCGATGTCGTAGGTCTCGGTGCCGTCGAGGCCCAGAGACGTGTAGGACTCGCCCTCGGGGAACTGCAGCGGGAGCACGCCCATGCCGATGAGGTTGGAGCGATGGATGCGCTCGAAGCTCTCCGTGATCACCGCGCGGACGCCGAGCATCAGCGTGCCCTTCGCGGCCCAGTCACGCGACGATCCGGTGCCGTATTCCTTGCCGGCCAGCACCACGAGCGGCGTGCCCGCGGCCTTGTAGTTGAGCGAGGCGTCGAAGATCGTGGACGGCTTGCCGGTGGTGAAGTCGTAGGTGAATCCGCCGGGCGTGACCTCCTCGCCCATGGAGGCGAGCAGCTGGTTGCGCAGTCGGATGTTGCCGAACGTGCCGCGCACCATGATCTCGTGGTTGCCTCGACGCGAGCCGTAGGAGTTGAAGTTCCGTGGTTCGACGCCACGCTCGGTCAGGTACTTTCCGGCCGGGCTGGACGCCTTGAACGCGCCCGCCGGGGAGATATGGTCGGTGGTGACGGAATCACCGAGCAGGGCGAGCACGCGTGCGCCATGGATGTCGGCGACCGGATCGGGCGTTGCCTTCATGCCGTCGAAGAACGTCTGCTTGCGCACGTAGGTGGACTTCGGGTCCCAGGCGAACAGCTCGCCCTCGGGCACGTCGAGTCCCTTCCAACGGCGGTCGCCCTCGAACACGGAGGCGTAGTCCTTGAGGAACATCTCGCGGTTGACGGTCCCGTTCACCACGGCGGCAACCTCTTCGTTGGTCGGCCAGATGTCCTTGAGGTACACGTCCCTACCGTTCTGATCGACGCCCAATGGCTGGGTCTCGAAGTCGAAGTCCATCGTGCCGGCGAGCGCGTAGGCGATGACGAGCGGCGGCGAGGCGAGGTAGTTCATCTTGACGTCGGGGCTGATGCGTCCCTCGAAGTTGCGGTTGCCGGACAGGACCGCGGTGACGGTCATGTCGTTGGCGTTGATGGCCTCGCTGATCTCGGGCAGCAGCGGTCCGGAGTTGCCGATGCAGGTGGCGCAGCCGAAGCCGACGAGCTGATAGCCGAGCGCGTCGAGGTCGTCCTGGAGCCCGGCGGCCTTGAGGTAGTCGGCGACGACCTGGGAGCCGGGGGCGAGGGAGGTCTTGACCCACGGCTTGGGCTTGAGCCTGAGGGCGTGCGCGTTGCGGGCGATGAGACCGGCGGCGATCATCACGGAGGGGTTGGAGGTGTTGGTACAGGAGGTGATCGAGGCGATGGCCACGTCGCCGTTGTCGAGGTCGAAGTCGCCGCGGAACGAGGTGGAGACCGGCACGGATTCGTGGACGGTCCTCTCGGTCTCGTATGCGGGCAGCGTGTTCTCGAACATCCGCTTCGCCTCGGACAGTTTGATGCGGTCCTGCGGACGCTTCGGTCCGGCGATGGACGGCACCACGTCGCCGAGGTCAAGCTCCATGTATTCGGAGTATTCGGGTTCGACGTAGTTGGGGTCCTTGGCGTCGCCCCACAGCTTGTTGGCCTTGGCGTAGGCCTCGACGAGCGCGACCTGCTCGTCGGATCGGCCGGTCAGGCGCAGGTAGTCGAGCGTGACGTCGTCGATCGGGAAGATGCCGCAGGTGGAGCCGAATTCGGGGCTCATGTTGCCGATGGTGGCGCGGTTGGCGAGCGGCACGGAGGCGATGCCCTCGCCGTAGAATTCGACGAACTTGCCGACGACGCCGTGCTGGCGCAGCATGTCGGTGATGGTCAGGACCACGTCGGTGGCGGTGACGCCCTCGGGGATGGACCCGGTGAGCTTGAAGCCGACGACGCGCGGCACGAGCATGGAGATCGGCTGGCCGAGCATGGCGGCCTCGGCCTCGATGCCGCCGACGCCCCAGCCGAGCACGCCGAGTCCGTTTTCGGTGGTGGTGTGCGAGTCGGTGCCGACGCAGGAGTCGAGGTAGGCGAGCTGACGACCACGCTCCCCCGTCTTGGTCATGATGACCTTGGCGAGATACTCGATGTTGACCTGGTGGATGATGCCGGTTCCCGGAGGCACGACGCGGAAGTTGCGGAACGCCTGCTGGCCCCAGCGCAGGAACTGGTAGCGTTCGCCGTTGCGCTGGTATTCGATGTCCATGTTCTGTTCGACCGCGTCGGCGACGCCGTACTTGTCGATCTGCACGGAGTGGTCGATGACCATGTCGGACTGGACCTGCGGGTTGATGACTTCGGGGTCTCCCCCGAGGTCCTTGACGGCGTCGCGCATGGTGGCGAGGTCCACGATGCATGGCACGCCGGTGAAGTCCTGCATGACGACGCGCGACGGGGTGAACTGGATCTCGTGGCTGGGCTGGGCGTTCGGATCCCAGTCGAGGAGCGCCCTGACGTGCTCGTCGGTGATGTTGGCCCCGTCGATGTTGCGCACGAGGTTCTCCACCAACACCTTCAGCGAGTAGGGCAGGCGGTCGATCCCCTTCAGATCGGCGATGTTGTAGTAATCGAAGTCCTTGCCGCCGACGCTTAGCGTCGTCAGCTGGTCGTCACGTACGGACATACTTCCTCCGAAATCATTAGTCGGCTGTGATGCCGTTGATTATTCACTTCGAATGGTACGGGTACGTTACTTTCCCTCTGGCGTGTCGGCTTGAGGCGTGAGACAATATGCGATTTTCGCCGCCGAAGTCGATCGGTTCGGTTCAGCGATGAAGGCGGCGGTCAAGCATCGTGTGGGTCAGCGCCGGAACGGCGAACAGGCACACGGCGAAGATGACGGCAGATCCGGCGAGGGCGATCAGGGTGGCGACGAGCGTCGATCCGGTCGGGATGATCAGGGCGAAGAACCGCGACACGAACGGGATGAGCATGCCGATGACGCCGGCCGAAGCGAAGACCGCGACGAGCGCGCCGCGCCAGCCGTTCAGGGGGCGGGCGACGCGGGCGAGCACGAACACGCCCATCACGAACAGGATGATCGCCTCGGTGGCGCGCAGACGCGCGAGGTCCGCGGTCGAGGCGAAGATGTTCCATCCCATGATTCCGGGCAGGGTCCATGCGGCAATCAGCACGGACAGCGCCGTGGCGATGCCTCCGGGCAGGGCGAAGCGTACGACGCGTCCGAGGAACCCGGGGATGTACCGGCGCGTGTTCGGTGCGAGTGCGAGGATGAAGGCCGGCATGCCGATCGTCAGGGCGCCGATGTAGGTGATGTGACGGGGCAAATACGGGTACGGGATCTGTGTGAGGACCACACCAAGCGAGATCAGCGCGGAGTAGACGGTCTTGACGAGGAAGAGCCCTGCGACGCGCTCCATGTTGGCCATGACCTGACGTCCGCGCGCCACGACATCCGGCAGATGGCTGAACTTCGAGTCGACGAGCACGACCTGAGCCACCGCCTTGGTCGCGGGGGCCGCATTGCCCATCGCGATGCCGAGGTCGGCCTCTTTGATGGCGAGCGCGTCGTTGACGCCGTCGCCGGTCATCGCGACCGTGTAGTCACGCGCGTGCAGGGCGTCGACGATGAGCTTCTTCTGGTCGGGCAGGACGCGGCCGATGACGTCGACATCCTCGAGAATACGGCCGAGTTCGTTGACGTCGTCGGGCAGTTCGCGCGCATCCATATACGACGGTTCGCGGTCACCGGTGAGCCGGACCTTGCGGGCGATGGCGCCGACAGTGACTGGGTTGTCCCCGGAGATGATGCGACACCTCACTCCCTGTTCACGGAACCATGCGAGCGTCCGTTCCGCGTCGGGGCGGATGCGTTCGGAGCACAGGACGAGTGCGACGGGTGTGGTGACCTGGCTCAGGAACGGCGAGTCGACGAACCGGTCCGAATATGTCTGCGGCTGTCGCCCTTCGTCCGCGTGCACGGGGGCGTCATCCGGGAAATCGGCACGCGCGATGAGGAGGACCCTGTCCCCCGCCTTCGCGTATGCGTTGACCTGATCGATGACATCGGCATGGTCTCCGTCGATCGCGGACAGGATGACCTCCGGCGCACCCATGTACCATACGGTTCCGCGCTTCGGGACGCGGCCCCTGCCGTTTGCGGGACCTGAAGCGGAATCGGCTCGTACGATGGCGCTCCATTTGCGCGCGGACGAGAATGGCACGCGGACGGCGATGGCCCCGGCCCCGTATCCGCGCTCCCCGAGACCGGCGAGAACGGCTTTGCCGGTGCCGTTGGGCTGTTCCTCGTTCGCGAGATCGTAGAGTGCCTGCAGGATCTCGTGTTCAGCAGCGGACTGCCGTCCGCCGCTCTCCCCCAGCATGACGATCCGGTCGAACGCGATGCCGCCGTCGGTGATGGTGCCGGTCTTGTCGAGGTTCAGACAGTCGACGCGTGCCAGCGTCTCCACGGATTCGAGTTCCTGCACGAGGGTGTCGTGCCGTGCGAGTCGCATCGCGGCGACCGCGAAGTTGAGCGAGGTGAGCAGCACGAGCCCCTCGGGGATCATGCCCACGACGCCGGCCACGGCGGAGACGACCGCCTGACGCCACTGTCCGGTCGCGATCGCGACGGACCATCCTCCAACGGTGCGGATCTGCGAGAGGATGAGCAGCACGCACAGCGGCACGACGAGGAACGTCATGAACTTCAGGATGGTGTTGATGCCCTTGTTGAGGTCGGACACGGTTTTCCTGTATACCTTGGCCTTCGCGGTGAGCGTGGCCGCATAGGATTGCGCGCCGACCGCACTCACCTTCACGAGGGCCATGCCCGAGACAGCGGTGGAGCCGGAGTAGACGTCGTCGCCCTCCTTCTTGCGCACGGTGCGGGATTCCCCGGTGAGCATCGACTCGTCGAGTTCCAGTCCCCAGCTCGCGACGACGTCGGCATCGGCGGGGACCTGCTCGCCGGAGCGAATCCACAGGAGGTCGTCCATGACGATGCCGTCGTGCGGGACCTCCACGTCGCGGCCTTCTCGCCGTACGAGGTAGTCGGAGGCGACGAGGATGGAGAGCCTGTCGAGCGTGTGCTTCGCCCTGAGCTCGGTGACGATGCCGATACCGGTGTTGATGATGATCACGAACCCGAACACGGCGTCCTTCCAGGAGCCGGTGGCGAGGACCATGACCATCGCGGCGAGGATGATGCCGTTGAACAGCGTGAAGACGTTGGCCCGCACGATGTCCCCGACCGAACGCGACGTCGACGAC
Organism: Bifidobacterium santillanense; assembly: GCF_018555385.1. GTDB lineage: Bacteria > Actinomycetota > Actinomycetes > Actinomycetales > Bifidobacteriaceae > Bifidobacterium > Bifidobacterium santillanense. The sequence continues at coordinate 49,215 of NZ_JAFEJS010000001.1, read as the reverse complement.
TTGACCCTGTTGACCGCACCCGCGGCGATGCGCGCATCGACCTCGTCGGCGGTCAGGCCGGTTTCCGAAATCTCGGGCAGATTGCTCATGCCCACTACCCTACCCGCTGCGTGTGGATTATCACCGCGCAGACGCGGACGCCTCGTCGCCGATGAAGAGAATCCGGGCGCCGCAAAGAGCTTAGGTAGTGCTAGTACCTAGGCTCACTTAATAGCAACCAGCCACATGTTGTCAAATAGAATGGTGTACACACTAGAGAGTGAGGTACACCATGGGCTTAAGGGAATTAAGACAGAAACGAGGGTGGACGCAACGCGAGCTGGCCGATAAGGCTGGTGTCCCATACAGTCGTATTGCTGATACGGAGCGTGGGGCGCGTCCGATTGAGAACATGTCACTTGGAATGGCTGTCAAGATCGGTGACGCGTTACGGGTGTCCAATCTTCGCAAGCTGTTGGAGGACGATGGTCCGAAAGAAAACACTAACGAGTAGTTAGGTGTGTGCCCTAAGCGTGGCCCGACGGTAGGCATGATATGCCGTCAAGCCCGACACATCAGTCTTCATGACTGGTGTCGGGCACGATACAGCGTGTTCACAGTCCATGCGAATACGCTGGAAACTACTAGTGAAAGGTGGTGAGGCGTGCCGTTAGGCGATGTTATCGTCGATCCCCGGGTCCATGAACGTCATCCCGATGTGTCCGATTATTCGGTGCGGGTGGCATGGTCGGATGTTGTCCGGTTCATGCCGCGCGAGGGAACGGACCCGTTGCGGTATGTGGCAGTGGGGTACGACGAACAAGGTCGGTTGTTGGAAATGGTCGCGGTGCTGGACGCAGCGGACCGGTGGCATGTGTTCCATGCCATGAAGGCCACGCCCAAGGTGCTGCACGAGTTAAGGCTTTTGTAAAAGGGGGGTTTGTTATGGCTTTCACTGCCAAGGGTGGCCGTGTGGTCACTGACGACATGCTGGACAAGTGGGCGGACGATGCCGAGCGTGGTGATTTCGGTGGTACGGCGGGGCCGGTGTATTCGGGACCTGTGTTCGACGTGTCTCCGGCTGATCCGGTTAATCGGACGTTTGCTTTGAGTGCCGACATGTCGGCGATGTTGGATGCTGTGGCGAAGCGGCGTGGTGTTTCCGTCGATGCTGTTATGCGTCACGCGCTTGTCCGTGAGTTCGCTTCGGTGTGATTCATGGGGCATCTTGCGATGCGTCGTTGTGCGGAGGTGATTCAACGTCGGTATCGACGGTTGGAACGTCTTGTATGGCGACGGTATAGGGTTCGTCTGCGAACTGAGGTTAATCGGTTCGTGCATCAGTATGCGGTGTTCGGGACGGTGGATTGGGATAAGTTCCCGGTTCCGCTGCCTACGGATACCGTGCTACGTTCGGACGCTGACTTTGACGGGTTCGAACGTGGGTTGTTTGACGATGGGTTGCCGACGGGTATTCATAGGTACAAGTCGAAAGACGACTTGCTTATGAGTCTTCGCCGGATTATCGATGAATGAGTGAGCCTAGGTACTAGCACTACCTAGGCTCTTTTGCTATCAAATCAATCCACTTAATTTGAGGCGTTTGAACCGCACCCCGATTGTTGGACTGAAGTAATTCAGATTCGATGATCGGAGGTGCGGTTTCTCATGTCACGGGATCGCAGACGTCGTTACAGTGATGATTTCATGCGGATCGTTGTCGACCTGATCCGGCGGGGTGCGGGGAATCGTTCCCTCGCCGGACGACTTGGTGTGCCGCAGCCGACCGCGGGAAGATGAGTGTTGTTGTACCGGATCGGCGGGGAGGCGGCGCTCATGGGAGAACGCAAGGGCAACAGGACCTACGACTACGAGACCAAGCTCGCGGCGGCGCGGGACCATGTGGAGCATGGCCTGACGAAGGCCGAGGTCATGGCCAGATACGGGATCGCGAGCATCGCCCCGTTGGAGCGTTGGTGCCGCGAGTACCGCGCGGGAGGCCCGGAGGCGCTGCACCCGAAGCCGAAGGGTAGGCCGAAGGGCGCGAGATCCAGACCGAAGCCGGCCCCCACGCGCGAGCAGATCCTCGAGGAGGAGATCGCGTTCCTCAGGGCGAAGGTCGCGTATCTGGATGGGCGGGGAGCACTGCTCCAATTGTGAAAGCCCAGTTATTGTAGATGAATCATCCCCGCATGGGCGGGGAGCACAGGTGGTCGTGGATGTGGGGTTCGCCTTCACGGGGATCATCCCCGCGTAAGCGGGGAACACTTTCAAACCCGAGGGTCTTTCTCGGCCGGTCGGGATCATCCCCGCGTAAGCGGGGAACACACCGTGGTATCCGCCTACACGCATGGCTGCGCGGGATCATCCCCGCGTAAGCGGGGAACACTGTTTGTTGGTCTTCGTGAAGCTGGGGGTGATGGGATCATCCCCGCGTAAGCGGGGAACACCATCGTGGCGTCCTTGTCGCTGCCGTCCGAGCGGGATCATCCCCGCGTAAGCGGAGAACACGAAGATTCGAGTCACCTACGACGTGACCATCGGGGATCATCCCCGCGTAAGCGGGGAACACATCGGCATTGCGTAACAGATAACGGCTTATCCGGGATCATCCCCGCGTAAGCGGGGAACACAACGCTTAGATGACTGATTGTACGAATAAGCAGGGATCATCCCCGCGTAAGCGGGGAACACGGCGCGGGATTGACCGCATTGGGCCGGCCTGGGATCATCCCCGCGTAAGCGGAGAACACCAACATCAGCCGTTCTAACCGCGTGTTGTCCGGGGATCATCCCCGCGTAAGCGGGGAACACCGCGTCGGCGCGTTCTCCACCACGCCGGTCACGGGATCATCCCCGCGTAAGCGGGGAACACCTTGGGAAGGCTAGTAATTGCAACAGACATGGCAAACGGGAATCGGTTTTTTGATTCAGTTTCATTGGGGTCGTATGTTGGCGTCATCAGCCGTAGCGGCGTGCTTTTCTCCACTTGCTGGCGTTGCTCCAGCCACGACGGCGGGCACCGTTCGAGGATCTCGACGCATCGGCATCGGATGCGGAACCCCTCGGTTCCTCGGCACGGCTTCCAGAAACAGGAGCCGGCCTCGTGATGAGCTCGAGACCTTCGCAGTCGACCGGTCTCCAATCAGAGCGATGCACACGGAATGCGAGATGCTGCTCGTTGCGGGCGGAATACACCATGATGGCCCGACCGTCCTTTACCATGCCGACGATGCGTTCCCACAGACGGTCACGCACCTTGGCGCTCACATGGCCGACGAACACCCCAGCGGATATTTCCAGCAACCATCGCGTGAGGTCGCCACGCAGTCCCACCGGACAAGCGGTAAGTACAATCACCACCATGGTTCTCTCCTACCACTCCACGTCGTATGCCTCATCAAGACCGTAGGAGACGCCGGCGGCAACTTCCCCATCTCCCCCATCCCAGAGCCCGACATGATCGACATCGACGATCTCGGCCGACTCGTCGTCACCGCCATCCCCCTGCAACAGCATTCGTATGTCACGGGTCATGCGCTTCATGATGGACAGATCGTAGACCGCATCCCGCATGGCGCGTCTCACGGCGGAGCCGATATCGTCGGGCTGCATCGCGGCCGTCTCGAATGCGACGGGGATGGAGAGCTCCGCCTTGTACAGGTCGGCGATATCGTAGACGAACGACCGCTCATGTCCCACGTGCACGAATCCCAATCCCGGTGAACATCCGAGCGCGACGATGACCGCATGGGCCATGCCGTACAGACATGTGTGCGCCGCGGACAGTGCCTTGTTGATCTCCGTCCCCGCGTCGAAGTCGGCATGATCGTACGTGCGCTTGTCCCAGTCGACGCCGGTGCGTGCCGAACACTCGCGGTACACGCGTCGGATGCGCGCGCCTTCTCGACCGCGCAGCTGCTGCATGGTCAGACGGCTCACGTCCTCGCCCGGGAAACGCATCTGGTACATCGCGCGGGCCACCGCAAGTCGAGACCGGGTGTTCGACACCAGTCTGGCCTGATTCTGCAGCAGCGCCGATGAATGGGTCAGCGGCTTGCCGAAGGCGTACATGCGCACGCCCCGTTCGCCGACCCATATGACAGTCGCTCCATTCTCGCCTATCACGGTCATCGCCTGATGACTGACCGTACTTCCCGGCCCCAGCATCAGCACGCCAAGGGTTGCCGCCGGCACGTGAGTGGTACCGGTGACGTCCGAGACGGTGATGGCATTGTCGTCCCGATTGACGTTGCAGTGCTCGAAGTAGACGAATGACAGCCGGCCCTCGGCTCGGACCAGTTCGCCGAGCTCGGGAGGCCGCGAACCGGGGATCGTGCTCATGCCGATGCCTCACGAACGGGAGTCACCGTCATCAGCCCGCATCCGAATCCCTTGGCCCGTCCCAGCCCGTGGCATAAGGTGCGACGGAACTCATCCGCATCGGTGACGCGCAGTTGTCCCTCGAACACGGCGGTGCTCAACGTGACGGTCTTTCCGTTCCTGCCGAATCGTTCCCTATGCCGCTGCTTGACGACCATGGAGGGGGCTCCCGTATCATCGGCGATGACTTCGAACCCATGCGATGAAGCGCGGGCGATCAGCCACTCCGCCTGTTGGCTGGCTGTGACGTGCCCCTGTAGTTTGCCTACTATCGCCGACGCATCGGCCTTGGGGCGCCGTCCCTTGTCCTCGCGCGCTCTGCGGACGGGGTTGGCGCGCAGACGGAACTGCCAGCATTGACCGACCGCGATGCGGGACAGCAACGGCGTATAGTCCTTGCTCTCCCATTCCATGCGCATCGGCCATCCGGCCTGTTCGATGACATGCGTCAGGTCGGGAGGCTCGGGGCTGACAACGTACAGCCACATGCCCCGTCCCTGGTCCAGTGAGTCCAGACGCCACAGGATACGTCCTTCGTCATCATCCCTGACCGAATCCGGAGGGAACGCCGCTTCGACGGCGGCATGCATCCTATACGGGGACTCGATGAGCTGCACCGCGCCGACGCGCGCGACATTCAACGGTACTCGAGAAATGTACATGGAATATCCTTCACGCGAAATTCATGGGATCGTCTTCCACCGTCCCGAAAGACGGCGGTTCATCGGTCTCGGCCGCTCTCGTATCGGGATTGTCGATACGGTACCGACGCACGGCACGACCGGAGTACCGTCTCCCGAGCTGGCTGAACGTCACCGGTGCATCCATCTGATCAGATGAGGGCTCCCCCTCGATGGCGTCGCAGACGATCTCCAATTGCGGATGCGGATAACGACGCCGATACCAAGGCGACGCCTTCCACGATTCGTTCTCCAACGCCTGTCGTACGTCCGCGTACTCGTCATGGACGCCGAGGGTGACTGGATACTCGGGCGGGCAGGAACGTCTCCCCAGATACAGTGGCCATTTGGGCGAACGGATGGCATGGTCCAACGCCTCGAGCGTCTCCCTGCTCTCCGCACCGACGGCCACGAGGAACCGGGCGTCGGCGAGATAGTACCGGTAGGTCAGCGGCATGACCTTGTCGTAGTCCCTCGATCCACGTTTGCGGGTCATCGACTTCTCGGTCTGAAAATCCCGGATGACCCGACCGCGTTGTTCGACACGCACTCCGAACGACAAGCCCAGCAGATCCTCGATCGGATCCTCACGGGTTCGACCTTGGGCCGAGGCAAGCATGCCGAGTACACCGCTCTTGGTGGGTTCGGTGCAGGTCTCCCTGCGGATGAACCGGGAGGATGCGCCCCATGATTGTAACGGCCCTGCGAGTTGCAGCAGCAGAACACTCATCGGTCAGCCCTCGTCGGCGAGCGCCTGGGCGAGCGCGTTCTTCAGTTCGTCCTTCAGAGTCGGAAGGGACACGTGCTCGCTGATGGCATCGAGCTCCTCGATTGGGCCGTCGGTGGTGATGTTCCATGCCTTGGCTGGCGTCTCGCCGTATGCCGACTGGATGTTCTCAAGCCTCCTGCCCAAGCGAACCGCCGCCTGATGGGAGATGGATTCACCTTCCTTGGACCGGATCGGGTCCTCAAAAGCGTCGACAACGTTGACCGGCTGGGTCTCGCGCAATGCCACGACGCAGGTTCCGGGCAGGGTACGGTTGGCGAAGGTGTTCTGTTTGCCGGTGGGCATGGATCGGATGAACGCCTCGACGAATGCGACGGCTCCCTCGACGGTGGCGGAGGCGTCCTGCAGCTGCTCCTGCAGGGAGTCGACGTTCAGCGTCGCGTAGCGGTAGAGGGTCGACGAGTTGAATCCGATGGTGTCGAGCATCGCGGCACCCGCGTTGTCGTCGGACGCGCAGTCGTCGACGGCGGTGAAGTAGTCGTATTCCGGGGTGACTCGGTCCACCGAGATGGCGTGCGCCACCTGCGCCGACGCATCGGTGTTGAGGTTGGGGGCGTCGGCGAGCATGCGCCCGAACAGGGCGATGTCGATGGCCTGGATGCCGTGGAAGACCGCGGCGACCTCCTTCTTCATCGAGGCGTTAGGTTTCGCGATATCGGTTCCGGCGTCATGCCATGCGATGGCGATGTCCGTCAGCTCGTCGATCTCCCTACGCGCTATGAAGATCAGATACTGCGTGACCGATGTGCCCTTATCCGCGCCGGCACGATCGGACGTCACAACCGTGACGCCGGTGGCTCCCAATACGCATTTCGCCAAATCTTCCGCGGCTTCATCGAGGTCCGGGCGCTTGGTCGTGATGGCATCGTGAATCAAGGCGATGGCGTTCTTGGTGCGCACGCCGAGTCTGCTCTTATCGAGCAGGCTCGGGAACATCTCTCGCATGGCGCGCTTCCATGCCTGGCTGGAGACGCGGGAGCGCAGCACACCGCCATAATGGGCCACCTTCGGACTGCCGGTGTCATCGCGGTTGATGTTGCTCGGTGGAACGTTCTGCAGGTCGTACAGGTCGATGAACATGATGGATTCTCCTTTGAATGAGTGTTGATGTGTTGATGTCCCGATTACGGGATGAGGAATCAGCGGGTCGTCTCACGACGCATGGTACTGGGGAAACGACTCGATCGCCCCGTCAGACGTTGTTATCGTTCCGGGTGGATGGGGCGGAGAAGTAGTCGGAACTCCAGCGCTCGAACACCTGTGCCCTGCAATCGGGGAACTGCAGACGGTACAGGTCCCGCGTCAGAGAACGGTAGTTGAGGGAGACCGGCTTCCCCGGTCTGCGCATGAGCATGACCAGTCCGCGAATGCCTCTGACAACGCCGTCGAAATCGGGAGCCCCCTCGATGAATCGGAGCTTGGACAGCACCGGATTCATTCGACCTGAATCCGAGTCGGGCGGCTCTATCAGACGACACGCCCTTCCGAACGTCATCTGCTTGCTCGGCTCCTGTCCCGGACGCTGCGCCATGCGATCCCGTCTGGACTGCTGGTGCAGGGCATAGAGTTCCAACGCGGCCTTGGCTGCACGGATCTCCTCATCGGCAACGTCGGGATCCGGCAGGGAATCCGGCCATCCGGTGAACAGTTCATCGCCGATCATCATCCACGACGGCTCCGCGCCATCCAAACCGCGTCGCAGTCGCGCCAGTCGCGCCCTGGATTCAGGAGTGCCACCGTCCCTGCCGGTGTATTTATCCTGCAGTCCCTGAATCTTTCTGTCGACGAATTCCGCAAGCGCCTTTGCCGTGTCCTGTGAGTAGTAACGTCCCATGTCGCTTCTCCTTACCGTTTCAGTGCCTTGTTGAGGGCGCCGTAGAACAGACGTCGCGCCCTGTCGGCGTTCATCGTTCCCATTCGTCCGGCATCGCGCTGGGAGAACGCCGATACGTCGTCATCATCCTCATAGTTCCGTCCGATGGCGACGATCGTTCGATACACCTCGTCACGCCACGCATTGCCATATGATTCGACGTCCTCATCCGGAGTGAATCCCGCGATTCGATCCCGGAACAGTCCGTCGAGCCTGCCGTAGGTCTCCTCGCGGATCTGGTCGGCGGCGCTCTGCGCCGGACCTCCGGAGGATTTGTCACCGGCGACCACACGTAGGTTCTGCACGTAGTTCGCAAGCGCCCGCACCGCATCATCCGTCGCCGAGACGAGCTTCGTGACGGCGTCGATAGCCGGATAGTCCTTGCGCAGGAATGCCATGTCCAGCGCGAGCGTGTCATCAATGCCGGTTTCGTAGACGCTGCTCTGGGTGCCGTACGTCATGCCCTGCGCATGGATGGACAGTCCCAGCGACAGCATATGGGCGTCCTTCTCGAGGACTTTCGCCTCCTGCAGTGTCTCCACCCATCGGATCACGGCCGGACGTCGATCTTTGCCGCCATCCACTTCGAGAATCGGGGCGAGCCCTCTCCACAACGCCCTACCGGCATTATGGGTCACCGGCATCAGCGGCGTCGTGGACAATCCCAGCTTCTTCTGCTGCGCCGGACTCTCACGCCAGGCGGTCATGGTCTCGACGTCGTCCTTGTTGATCGGAGTGACGATGTCTCCGTAGCAGTCGACGAGGCCGATGATGCGGGTGCGATCGGCATCGGGGATCAATCGGATACGTCTGGATTGCAACGTCATCATGCCCACCGGACCATGCAGCGACGGATGCATGTCCAGATCGTCTCCTGCCGGTTCGTCCAGTTCCCATGGCGGCAGATCGTCCGGAACTCCGAACATCCTCGTCTGCCCGCCATACAGGCACCAGTTCAGCATCAACGTCTCGAACAGGTTCCCGCCTTCGACGAACACGGGACCTACGGCTCCCAGCCAACCGGTGCCGATCGCGCCCTTCGGCGCATAGACCTTGCCCTTGTTCACATGCGTGTTGCCGACGACCGGGGATTTGATGCCGGCGGTGTCGAACGCCTGAAGGAAGACCAGCCATCTGGCGGCCTGGGCGAGGTCGATGCCGTCCAAGGCCTTCTGGGAACGCATGGAGAACAGGAACTTGTCCGGTTTGGGCACGTCGGCGATCATCTCGCCGACCGCGTCCATGTCCTTGCCCGCGGCGTAGGACAGCCCGGGTACCTGATAGAACGGCCGGGTCGGATGAATCAGATAGAAGCGGTCATGGAACCCGTCGAGATACTCGTCGATGATCTCGGTGTCGAACCGCCCCTGCTGCCATGTGTACGACCACATCTCGCGCAGGTCCCGCTCGTTCATATCACCGTCGTATCGCAGGGCGTATGCCCGGTATAGGACGGCGAGCGCCAGACGCAGCAACGCGACGGACTGCTGCGGCAGGTCGCCGGCGAACGACCGGATATGCGGCGCCTCATGGAACAGGTTACGCAGGGAAAGCGACTTGCCGCCCCCGTCATCGCATACGCATGGCAACCATGGTCTATCGATCAGGTTCCATATGGGTTTGACGTCTTCGTTCATACCCATCCTTTCCGCCGGCTCCGATGCCGGCAGGATTTAACTCCTACAGAAAAGGATAGCAAAACAAATCTATAATCTCAACGTTGCAGTTGGAGGGTGAGTTCCTATCCCCACAACAATGAGGAGCACCACGCACCCTCCTACCGCAACAGGGTCATCCCCACAGCTATGCGGGGAACACCTTTAAAAACGACTCCTCCAGCCCCGGTGCACGAACTGGCGGAATCCCCAAAACGGGGACACCACCATCATCCCCGCGAGCAAGGACTCCTATTCATCCGCCGACGTCACGACCAGGCCCTCCTCCCTGGAATACCTCACCACGAAACCGTTGATCTCCGCATGCAATCCCCCGCTCCCGTCGTCGCGCAGCATCACGGCCAGCCTGCCGGCAAGCCACGGCGATTCCTGCCACATCATCGTCTCCTCGCCGCAGCCGTCCTCCAACGTGGCGATCAGAGAGTCAATGCCCTCACTGCCGTTCATCCTGACCGGCAACCGTACGGAGCACTGCGACATGACCATGGAGAGACGATCGGATGGCGTCTCATGGACGGGAACCGCATCGCCGAGGTCGACGCCATGATGCTCGTCGCCGATCCATGGCAGCAGCCGCACGGCTTCCCCATCATCACCGCGCAGCAGCATGACCTCGACGGTCTCCCGGGTGTCCCGCACGGCACGTTGTCCCTTGTCGTCATTCGCATCGTCAATCTGGTGCCTGTCGAACCAGCCGGTCAGGGTCTTCTCATTGTCCGCCATGTCCTTCAGCGAACACAGCAGGTACGACCTGGCCTTGTCTTTTTGTTCGGCGCCGTTCAGTGCGCGCTTGCCCACCGCGGCATCGTAGCGTTCAAGCCAGGCCGATGGAATCAATCCGGCAGCCGCATCGCCATACGCAGTACGGACCATGCTCGCGATGTCTTCGGGAAGATGCAGCATCCGAGACGAATCCCCATCCGTCAGTCCCATCACCGCCAACGATTCCATCAGGGAGGCCTCCTCGTAGACGGCCTTCACACCGCTGTCGAACTCGGGACCATCCGCCGTCCAGGATGCGATGCCCCGGACATAACAGACCGCATCGCGCAGTCGCACCGGTCGGTCGCATTCGTCTGCGCCACGATGATGACGGTGCACACGGCCCAGCCGCTGCATCACCAGATCGATGGGCGCGATGTCGGTGACCAGCGCATCGAAATCGACGTCCAGCGACTGCTCGAGCACCTGTGTCCCGACGACGATCAATCGGCTGGGACGACGACCGTTGCCGACGGTGCTGTGCGGTCCCAACAGGTCACGTAGTTCCCGTTCGTTGTCCATACGGTCAAGGTCCACGAATCGGGAATGCGCCAGTCGGGCCACACCGTCGCCGTACCGTTCCCGAAGCAGCGTCGCGGCATGCTGCGCACGGTCCACCGTACTGCAGATGACGCCGACGCATCCTCCGCCATCGAGCAGCTCATCAAGCAACTCGACCAGCGATGCATCGTCATCGCCGCGCAACCGGCATGAGACGTCCAGAGACCGTCCGGAAGGCTCCAACGGCTGCGACATCATCGTCTCTCCTGCGGAGTAGGTGATCAACGGGTATCCCTGAACCTGGTCAACGTCATGAGCGCCCCGGGCGGGAGTTCTCTTCCGCTTCCCCGAGAACCTGCTGGATTTGCGCATGAACGCCGGCAACGTGCTCTGCTCTTCGGGGGATCCATCCGCCGCGGAGTCATCATCAGCACCGCTCCTCACCGATTCGGCTGCCGAACGCCCACGCATGTACGCGTCGACCATGTCACGACGCTGCGATTCCGGCAACGTCGCGGACAACAGCACCACGGGCGCGCGGAATCCGCCCAACCATTCGAGGATGCGCTTCAGATACTCCTGCATGTAGGTGTCGTAGGCATGGCATTCGTCGATGACGACCACCTTGTTGGCGAGCGCGAGCTGACGCAGCACCACATGCTTCATCTGCAGGGAGCCCATCAACACCTGATCGACGGTGCAGATGAGGAAGTTCGACAGTACGCCCTTCTTCCGTCCCCACATCCAGTTGGACACGACCGATTCCACCGGAACCCGGTTCACGCTGCGTCGCGCCGATTCCATCGCATGGACCGATTCGTCGACGTCGACCGACGACAACGCGCGGCGGGAGGCGGCGATCACCCCTCTGAACTCCTCGTTGAGCTGCGCCTTGCCGTGGGCGAGCCATATCGTCTTCTCGATGTCGTCGTCCGGCTGGGGCAACGCATCCAGCCAGGCGTGGACCCTGCCGAACATGGCATCGGTGGTGGCCATCGTGGGCAGTGCGATGCATACGCCGCCGCGACCGGTGCGCTGCGCGAGAATCTCGGCGGCGGCGAGCGCGGCTTCGGTCTTGCCCTCGCCCATGGGCGCCTCGATCACCATCAGCCCCGGCTCGTTCACCGTCGCGGCCAGACGCGCGACCTCACGTTGCACCGGGCGTGGGGAGGCGCCTTGCGGCAGGCGGAATCGGGAGGAGAACCACGCGCCCAATGCGTTTGGATCGGCGAGCTGTCCAAGATCGTTCGTGGGCGCCTTCCACGGCGAGCACAGTCCCAGATGTCGCCACGCCGATTCCGCACGTGCCGTCAACCCCCTCCATGAGCGGACATCGTTGCCGTTGCCGTCCTCGAGCGGCCCATCCCCCAGCGACCCGTTGATTGGGACGAGAGGGAACAGGTCGTCGTCGCTGTTGCTGGCGATCCAGTCGGCCATGATGACCAGTCCGGTCAGCAGCGATTCGGTCTGCGGGCTCAGTCGTCGCTTCGACATGCGGTCCATGTCGAGTCGGGTCAGCCCGACCATCCGCATGACGTATTCGACTAGTTCGGTCTGGACGGCTTGCCAACCGATGCCATCGTCACCCCCGTTCGACGCGGCGTCCCAGCCCATTCGCGCAGGTTCTCCAAGAGCGGCGTCCCTGAGGGCCCTGCTGTCCGGCGGCGGGGTGCCGTGGTGCCCTCCCACCACGCTGGCATACGATCGAGCGACGTCGTTATCCCATCCGTACCGGTCGGTCATATGCTTTTCGAGGATCACCTGTCCGGCGACCGGATGCGTAGGATCGTTCTTTCGGCGGAAATCGGTCCTGACCGGTAGTCCCGCGCGTTCGGGCAGCCAAGCGAGCGTGTTGTCCGCGGGATCGGCGTTCGGGTCGAATCGGATGGGCTTGCTCTGGAAAATCGGCGTCGCCTTGCCGATGTCGTGGATGCCGGCAAGGAACGCATACACCATGCGCGCGTTCTCTTCGCCGCCGCAATCGCGACGAATGATGTCCTTCGTGCCCTCCGGCGCCCAATGGTCCCAGATGCGCTCGGCCGCGGCGAGGGAGTCGGCCATGTGGACGTACAGCGGCAGCCAGTAGTCCCCGTTCTGTCTGTCCGTCTTGCCCCAGACGGACCGTGCCTGCAGGGACAGATGCAGATCATCCTTCATCTCATTGTCTCCTGGTGGTGATCGGGATATGGGCAAACGGCATCGTCGGCTCCTTGGATACGCGGTTCTCCGATTCGTGCGTTCCTCGCGCGAATCCCCGGATCCCACTGTATCGCAATCCGGTGCGCGCGATGTGCCGCTTCATGTTCCACACGGTCGACGCGAGACGCGACCGACTACGATTGTCCCGTATGAGCGAAACGAATCCCAATGAGACCACGTCCGCGAACGATCTGCCGGTCCGGCTCGAGGCCGGCCAGCCTGCACCCGACTTCACGCTGACGGCGATCGACACCGACGGCGAGAAGACCACAATCACACTGTCCACATTGACCGGCCGGGGCGAACGCGTGCTCCTGTACTTCTATCCGGCGGCGATGACCCCGGGATGCACGACCGAGGCCTGCGACTTCCGCGACAACATCGCACGCCTCGCCTCGCTCGGCTACACGGTGCTGGGCGTCTCCAAGGACCCGCTCACCAAGCTGGAGCGATTCCGCGAGCGCGACCACCTGACGTTCCCGCTGCTGAGCGACCCCGATCTGACGGTACACAAGCGCTACGCCGCATACGGCGAGAAGAAGCTGTACGGCAGGACGCATGTGGGCGTGATCCGTTCCACGTTCGCGATCGGCACGGACGGGCGCATCGAACTCGCCCGCTACAACGTGCGTGCGAAGGGGCACGTGGAGTCGTTGATGAGGAGGCTCGCCTGACGGTCCCGCGGCGGCCGCGTCGTCTCACTCCCGGTATGCGTCGAGGTCACGCATCATGCGCATCGTGTCGTCCCACCATATGCGCAGACGGTTGCGCGGATTCCGGGTGAACGGCTCGCCCGGCAACGCGTGCTCCGCGCGCGAGGGGCCGGCGAGCCGCGCGATCCGCACGATCGTCAGGATGACCGCGGTCTCGATCGCCGCGAGCAGGATCGCGCCCCGCACTCCCCCTGCCCACGGCACGACCGCATGCTCGCCGCCGCCGAGCCACATGGCGACGCGCTCCATGACGCGCGTACCCCACGAGGCCACCCAGGCGAGCACCGCCGCCGCATCGACGTTCGCCCATGCGACGGCGAGCCCCGCGAGCCCGGCCATGGTGGCGAAGTCCACGACTGGGGAGACGAGGACGTTCGCGACGAGCGACCACAACGGCAGCTGCGGCTCCATCATCACCTGTATCGGCAGCGTGGCCGTCTGCGCGGCGATCGTCATGGCGACGGCGTCGGCGAGCCGGTCCGGCAGGATCAGCGCAGCCACGCCCGAGATCGGCCGGGACATCATCACGATGCCGAGCACGGAGGCGCAGGACAACGCGAACCCGTAGCTCCACGCCAGTGCCGGGTCGAGCAGCAGCATGACGATGACGGTCACGCACAGCGCGCTCAGCGCCTGAGTCCGACGGCCCAGATACAGGGCGGCGGCGCCGATCCATCCCATGACGAGCGCCCGCGAGACGCTGTCGCCGGGAGCCATCAGCGCGGCGAGCAGCGACGTGCAGCCGACCATCAGCACCGCGACGATCCGTCGCGGCACGAGCAGCCGCGCGCATATCCGGCGTATCAGCCCCGATACGATGACGAAATGCCCTCCGGAGACGGCCATCAGGTGCATTATTCCGGCCGTGCGGAACCGTTCCTCGAGCTGGCTGGCGTAGGTGTCGTTGATCGGCCGTGCATCGTACGAGGACGACGGATGGTCCTGACCGAGGAATCCCATCGTCAGTCCCGGCACGAGCACTCGTCCCTGGTCGGACAGTCCCTCCGTGGCCCTGAAGAAGGACTCCTGCATGTGTTCGCGACATCGTTCCGGCCACGGCTGTTCCTTCAAGACGACGAGTCCGTCCTCTCCGTGCACGGTCAGCCATAGCGGGGTCGTGCCGATCACGGCCTCGGCGAACGTGCCGGACGCCCGGTAAACGGCGCCGCGATGGATGCGCGAGCAATCATCGCCCGAGGCGAACAGGCGCACGTCGGCGTTCGAACGGACGCGCACGAGTCCGTCGTCGAGGATCTGCACGCGCATCTCCGCCTGACAGTCGGCCTTGCGGTTGGATGAGACCAGAACCGGTTCGACGACGGTTCCCTCGAGGCTCAGGTATCCGGATCCCTCCCGCGCCCTGGCCATGGCCGGATCATGCCAGGTGGTCGCGCAGACGGCCCACGTCGTCAACGCGCCGAGCAGCGCCGTGGTCACGCACGCGGTGACGATCGTCCGTCCGACGCCGATGTGGACGAGCGCCGTCGATATCCGCCAGACGGCGGCACATGCGACGAGCAGCATGGCGACCGCGATGAGGAGAGCATCCGGTTCCCGCCACGATGATTCGGCGAGGATGTCCCACGCGGTTTCGCCGTCGTTTCCCGAAGACGCGTCGGCGAGCAGGACGAACAGCCGGTTCGTCGCCAGACAGGCCGTCCACAGCGTCGCCGCGATAGGCAGGAGCCGATGGTCCCGACTGCCGCGTTCGATGCGGGGCCCGGCGTCTCGCCGGCGCATCAGACCCTGACCTCCGGGCGTATCTTCTCGAGCGTCTTCTCGCCGATGCCGGACACGTCGAGCAGCTGGTCGACGCTGGTGAACCGTCCGATCCGCTCGCGATGCTCGAGGATCTTCCGAGCCGTGACCGGTCCGATGCCGGGGACGGAGTCGAGTTCCTCCAGTGTGGCCGTGTTGAGGTCGATGCGCGTGTCCGCCGGGTCGGGAGCCGGGACCGATGACGAGCCGGCCGACGGTGAACCATCCGTCGAACCGTCCGCATCCGTCCGTCCGGTGTCGTCGGTCGGCCCGTCCGGTGATTGGGTCGTCCGGCCACCGTTCGATTCGTCCGGTCCGGCCGTCGAGCCGCCCGACGTTCCGTCATCCACGGTGAGCGACTGCTCGCTGCGATCCCGTTCGAGGGCCGCGTAGTTCAGCGACTGCCGGATGAGCAGTGTCAGGCTCATGCAGGTGACGAACGTCATGATCAGGACCGCCGCCAACGCATGGGTGGCGGTGAGTCTCAGCCTCGGCTTGCCGTGTTTCGCCCGACGTTCGAAATCGTCGTCCATGTCCTCGCTGCGTACGCCCGTCAGATCGGACAGCGCCCGGACTGAGGATCCGGCCATGCCGGCCCTCTCCGGTTCGTCGTCGGCCGCCGTCGGATTCGCGGCGATGATGCCGGTCGCGGCCGTCGATGGTCGCGGAGGCAGCGGCACCGTGGCCATCGACGGTCGCGGAGTCGCGGGAATGTCGTACGGATACGGCCGGGGATCGGCATCCGGCCTCATATGATGAACGCCCATATCCACCACGGTGGGCGGGTATGGGCGTGAAGTCCAGTCGGACGGGGAATGTGGACGAAGCCCTCGGGTTTCTTCACATTCCCCGTCCGGAAACATCACTCGGACGGTACGATCGACACGATCTTCGGGGCCTTGACGATGACCTTGCGCGGCTCCTTGCCGCCCAGGCGCGCGGCGACGGCCTCGAGCGCGAGCCTCTCGAGCTCGGCCGGGTCGATGTCCGGGGAGACCTCGAGCTTGGCACGCACCTTGCCCTTGATCTGCACGACGGCGGTGACGGTGTCCTGGCCGACGTACTTGTCGTCGGCGACCGGCCACGGAGCGGCGGACAGCGACTCCGCGTGACCGAGGCGGGACCACATCTCCTCGCAGATATGCGGCGCGATCGGGGCGAGCATGAGGATCAGCGGCTCGACGGCGGCGCGCGGCACGGCCTTCAGGGAGGTCAGGTGGTTGTTGAGCACGATGAGCTTGGCGATGGCGGTGTTCGGACGCATGTTCTCCATCTCCACGGTCACGTCGGCGATCGTGTTGTGCAGGAGCTTGAGGGTCTTGGCGTCCGGCGCGTCCTCGCTCACGTGGGCCTCGCCGGTCTCCTCGTCGATGACGTTGCGCCACAGACGCTGCAGGAAGCGCATGCCGCCGACCACGTTGCGCGTGTTCCACGGGCGGGACTCGTCCAGCGGGCCCATGCTCATCTCGTACAGGCGGAAGGTGTCCGCGCCGTAGTTCTCGTACATGTAGTCCGGGGTGATGATGTTCTTGAGGCTCTTGCCCATCTTGCCGAACTCGCGGTTGGCGTGCTCTCCGTGCCAGGTGAACGTCGGATCGCCGTTGGCGTCGGCGGGGCCCTCGACGACCTCGTCGGCCGGCACGTACTGGCCACGGTCGTCGGTGTAGGCGTACGCCTGGATCATGCCCTGGTTGAACAGCTTGTGGAACGGCTCGGCCGAATCCACGTAGCCCAGATCGAAGAGGATCTTGTGCCAGAAGCGGGAGTAGAGCAGGTGGAGCACGGCATGCTCGACGCCGCCGATGTACAGGTCCACACCGCCCTCGGCGCCCGAGTACTTGTTGTGCTTCGGGCCCATCCAGTAGTCGAACTCGTCCTTCTCGACCATGTGCCTGGTGTCGGTCGGGTCGATGTAGCGCATGTAGTACCAGCAGGAGCCGGCCCAGTTCGGCATCGTGTTGGTGTCGCGGTAGTAGGTCTTCACGCCGTTGCCCAGATCGAGCTCGACCTTGACCCAGTCCTCGTTGCGGCTCAGCGGCGCCTCCGGGTTGGACTCGGCGTCCATCGGATCGAAGGTGCGCGGCTGGTAGTCCGGCACGTCGGGCAGGTTGATCGGCAGCGCGGAGTCCGGCAGCAGATGCGGGGTGCCGTCCTCGCCGTAGACGATCGGGAACGGCTCGCCCCAGTAGCGCTGGCGGGAGAACAGCCAGTCGCGCAGGCGGTAGGAGACGGTGCCCTTGCCGACACCGGCGGACTCGAGCCACTCGTTGACCTTGGCGATGGCGTCGTCGACGCGAAGGCCGTTGAGGCTCAGGGCGTCGCCCTTGGCCTTGGTGGCCTCGACACTGGAGTTGATGACGATGCCGTCGTGGGAGACGAACGGCGCCTTGCCCTCGTAGTTGGCGAGGTCGTCACCGGATTCCGGCAGCGGCTGGACGGTGTAGATGACCGGCAGACCGAACTTGGTCGCGAAATCGTAGTCGCGCTGGTCGCCGCCCGGCACGGCCATGATCGCGCCGGTGCCGTAGTCCATGAGGACGTAGTCGGCGGTGAACAGCGGCAGCTTCGCGCCGGTGATCGGGTTGATCGCGTACAGGCCGGTGAACAGGCCGGTCTTTTCGCCGGCCTCGTCGACGCGGTCCTTCGCGGTCTTCGACTCGGCGGCCAGACGGTAGGCCTTGACGGCCTCGACCGGGGTGGCGTAGCCGCCCTTCCAGGCATCCGGGGTCTCGGCCGGCCATTCGGCGGGCACGTCCTCGAGCAGGTGGTGCTCCGGGGAGACGACGGCGAAGGTGGTGCCGAACAGGGTGTCGGGACGGGTGGTGTAGATCTCCATGTCGCGCGTGCCGTTCGGGGTGTCGACCTCGAAGTGGACGGAGGCGCCGTGGGACTCGCCGATCCAGTTGCGCTGCATGAGCTTGACCTTCTCCGGCCAGTCGATGCCGTCGAGGTCCTCGATGAGGCGGTGGCCGTACTTGGTGATGCGCATCGACCACTGGCGCAGCTCGCGCTGGAAGACCGGGAAGTTGCCGCGCTCGGACTTGCCCTCGGCGGTGACCTCCTCGTTGGCGAGCACCGTGCCCAGGCCCGGGCACCAGTTGACCGGGGACTTGGAGATGTAGGCGAGGCGGAAGTCGTTGAGGATGTCCTGCTGCTCGGCCTCGGTCAGGTCGCCCCACGCCTTGCCGTCGGACTCGTGGCCCGGGATGGCCTTCTCGCCGGACTCGAACTTGGCGACGAGCTTGGAGATCGGCCGGGCGGAGCCCTTCGTGCCGGACGGGTTCGTGGCGTCCTCGTCGTACCAGGACTCGTAGATGCGCGAGAAGATCCACTGGGTCCAGCGCACGTAGCCGGGGTCGATGGTGGCGAACGAACGGCGGTTGTCGAAGCTCAGGCCCATGCGGTGCAGCTGGCGGGACATGTTGGCGATGTTCTGCTCGGTGGTGATGCGCGGGTGCTGGCCGGTCTGGACGGCGTACTGCTCGGCCGGCAGGCCGAAGGCGTCGTAGCCCATGGCGTGCAGCACGTTCTCGCCCTTCATGCGGTGGTAGCGGGAGACCACGTCGGAGGCGAGGTAGCCGAGCGGGTGGCCCACGTGCAGGCCCTTGCCGGACGGGTAGGGGAACATGTCCATCGCGAAGTAGGAGGGGCGCCCCTCGGCGTTGCGGCCCTTGCCGTCCTTCAGATCACCGGAGACGTTGGCGGCCCAGAACGTGCCCTCGTCATCCCACTTCTTCTGCCATTTGTTTTCGATGTCCTGCGCCAGAGCGGCGTTGTAACGGAACTTGGGTTCGGTCTCACTCATAACGCACGATAATACACTGACGCACCCCAATCACCACCGGCCATCGCGCATGACGGTACGGGCCTCACGCCATGCGAGAGTTCTCGTCGATGCGGCGAGACAAGCGCATCACAACCGAATACAGAATGAACATCATGGATAAGCGCATCCCACTCGGTCTCGTCGCATGAACACATCCGATACGCTGACGAGCGACCATCCGGACAACGAAGTCCAGCAAAACGTCACCACCCCCGTATGGTCAACACGTACGAATCGGTCATCAGTCATTCTCCCGCGACCCCGTCTGCACAGACGTACCGGGTGGACCGCGCGGCACCGATGCGACGCAGCAATCCACGGTTCACCAGACCGGTGAGAATCTTCTGCGCTTGCCGCTTGCCGACATTCAGCAGTGCAGCGATTTCATCCGATTGGACCCCCCGATGCTCACGGACATACGCATAGGCATGTTGTTCCTGCTCACTTAATTCAATGCTATCGCGAACCAATCGCGAATCTATCGCGAACTTATCACGAACCGATTGAGGATCATCCGGCATCTCGCCAGCGGTATCGCGAACCGTGTCAGCGGCATCTGGCACCGCTTCACCGGCATCCCGCGCCGCCTCGTCGGCCTTGCGGTAGATGTTGATGCGCAGGTCGGTATCACCGCCGAGAAACTCCGGTTCGCGCAGTCCCGCTTCACGTACCTCCTCGATGATGCGCGGAATGCCGCTGCCCCAGTGTTCAATGAGACGCATGTAGGAGAACGCAGTGGCCAGCGCCTCGTTGCGGATCTTCGAGTATCCCTCCTTCATGCGCGTGATGGTCTGCCCCATCGGCAACCGTCCGGGCGACGTAATTTCGAGCCGATCATCGTAGATGGCGACCTGGATGCTGGAATGATCGATGTAGCTGCGGTGCACAACGGCATTGACAATGAGCTCGCGGATTGCGTCCGGTGGGATTTCGTATACGTCCTGTCGGTACACGCCTTCAAACCGGGCTCCCATGTGGATATTGCGCAGCACGTACCGATACGCCTGCTCGATGAGTTCCCACGGCACACCGGTGAACTCCCGCCGATCCACGAACACGGCCTTGGTGGAGCCCTTGAACACGCCGCACTGGATGATGGAGCGCACCGGACCGTTGGTTCCGGTCAGAATCGCGTACGCGTTCGTGGGCTTCAATTCGCCGTCACGTTCGACGAGCACGCCCCACGATTGGAGCTGCTTGACGGTCACCGACTTGACCTGACCGGCATCGTACTTCGCATTGGCTTTGGCGACCGTCGTCATCCGCTCGCACAATTCGGTGATGTCGTCATTGGTCGCCTCCAGTCCAAGGCATACGGTCTGGTCGAAGCTGCGGTTGCTGCCCTCGAACAGCAATTCCTTGATGGTCGCCGTGTCGGCCTGCCGCGTGGTGCCGGCGACACGCACGAACGTACCCTGCTCGCGTCCCATCGACTTGATGAAGTACGGACGTTGGGCGCCGGGCAGGATCTCGGCGATAATGACGGTCTTGCCATCGATGTCGCGCATGGAGATGTCCGGGATGATGAGCGGTTCGCAGCTGTCGGCGATGGCGTTGGAGATGGCGTCCATGATGATGAACACCTGATCGTCAGGCACACCGACCACGTTGAGCGTCTGGTCCTCGACGCCGAATACGATGCGGCCGCCCTCACCGTTGGCGAACGCCACTGCCGTCTTCGTGTACTTGATGCTCCGATCCGGCAACACCACTTTGTACTCAACGTTCTTGGATTCACCGGATAGATAATTCATCTTTTCACCCATTCTTCCTTAGCTGCCGTACTCCATCAAATAAGCAAATCCCTTATGTTCTTACCTATCTCATCCCGATAAAGCCTCTTCTTCATTTCCGCAACATTTGCACCAAGTTGAATACCTAGCCACATTCGTAGAATAATAAGACTTTGCATAGTGGTTTGATACATAGTCTGAAAATCGGAACTTTTCGCATCCGGATGTTTATTGCCCATGAAAGTTTTACAAGCCTCAAATCTCCATCGAGTTGAATCATTAAAAGGAAAGAAACTTCCAAATTTTTCCACTACACAAGTAAGAGCTTTTTCATAAGAGACAAAACGCAACATCCGATTTCTCTTGTTTCTCTGAAAAAGATAAACATCCCTCTCAGTCGTTGCAACATACCAAGCCACACACTCAAGAGCCGTTCCTACAAGGATGGACAAGGTCTCCAAAGCAAGATGTTGGTGTTCGCGAGCCAAATAAGATAGTAACGTCATACCTTGACTGCAAGCCTGCCTAAGAGACAACCATTTTTTAATACCAAAAATACCTATATCACGATACGAAAAGATAAAAGTATCTTGAATATTATCAACCCCATTTCTTTGTACAAGCGGATAGTAGGAAATAACGGGGAACCACCCTTCATAAACTATTTTACCGTCTATTACTAATTTAGGATCATCCAATCTCATCACTGACATATCAGTAAATTCTCGCGAATTCCAATCAGATATTGATATAAGATCTTTAATTGCATGGTGAACTGATAGATGCTCTTCCCACTTCATCTCACAATCCTTCTTTGTCTCAATCAGAACTGATTGACGAGAAATAATTGAATCGGTTTTACCTGATTCAGTTACCTCAAAATCAGGACGAATTACCAAACCTGCTTGCTTATCGATATCTACAGGAGGAATTGCTGAAGAGCAAACCTTCACATTCTTACATTTTCCTTCTTCATCTTTCGTCACAAGAAGCGATGTTGATGATAAATCAAACCAGCGAACCGAATCCAAACACCGCGTTCGCAAACCATTTATTTCCGCATAGCGACCATGCCTTCCACCGCAAACCACATACGTAGGAATAACTTTCCCAGTACCAGGGCCAAAGCCCACAGACATAGACATACCCGAGCTGCGACACCCCACCAACACAAAACTGCGTGCATTGCAAACGAACAGCAGCTCATGCGGCAACGAATCAGGAATTTGATTGCCGACAACTAGACCACCATTGGAATCTCTCCATGAGGAAACGAACCAACATCCGGGAACAGTTCGTATATCCCTAAACGGCACGGAGAGTTCAATCCGCGTTCCGGTGTCGCGAAGAACTGCGGGTACTGCATCTTCACGCTCCCCGCCCAGCATAATATATCCAGTCAGAGGATCGGTCAGATGCAAGTCGTCAGTCAATTTATGCCTCCAGCGGGTTGACGGGCCAAGTCCAAGATTGGACGTTTGGCTTCGATGGGTTTGATGGTGCGTACGGCCTTGCTCATACGCAGATAGCCGACAGGGATGCCGTCATCGAGGTTGATGGGAAGGTCACGCTCGCAGTCGATGCATTCCTTGATAGCGGTATGCAGTCTCTCGCCCTTGTGAACCTCGATGGCTCGCTGCCGGACCCGGACAACGTGCTCCCCCGTTTTCTTGGAGAGGAATCGTCGCCATCCGGATCGTCATCACTTGTAAACAGCAAGGCGAGGATGCATCTCTGAGAAGTGAATAGTCCCCCAATCGTGAATGGCAAGCGATAGCGTCGCTCACCCCTCATGGTCTCATTACCGTACGCTCCCGCCATCTGCACTCCTCATATCCGCCCGATGGGAATACTCCAGATTACACTCCCGAGAGTATATTCCACCGACGATGCATGTATCACGCAGCGAACCGGAGGGAAGGAGCGAGTCCTCGCGAATCGACCGTGTCTCCTGTGATAGGCTCGCTGACAACGACGGCGACGATGCCGTCCCATCCAGAATGGAGGACCTCATGCCCGACGACTCGATCTTCGACCAGTACCCGCTCGATCAGTGGAAGGATCCGGACCATCGCATCATGGACCGGTTCTCGCTGAAGGGGAAGAAGGGGTTCGTCACCGGCGGCGCCGGCGGACTCGGACGCAACGTGGCGGCAGCATGGGCCGAGGCGGGCGCCGACGTGGCGATCGTCGACCTGCCTCGCACCAGGGAGACGCTCGAACCGCTCGCCGCCGAACTGTCCGAGCGATACGGCGTGAACGTCGTGCCGCTCTACTGCGACGTGTCGGACCGGGAGCAGGTCGACATGCTGAAGACGTCGCTCATCGAGCGGCTCGGCACGGTGGACGTCGCGTTCATCAACGCCGGCGTGAACGTGCCCGGCGACGATGCCGACGAACCGTACGAGGTGTGGCAAAAGACCATCGACATCAACCTGACGGGCGCGTACCTGACCGCGCGGATCGCGCAGCACATCATGCGCGAGCACGGCCACGGCGGCTCCCTGGTGTTCACGTCGTCGCTGTCCGCACACAACGCGAACTTCATCGGCGGCGGCCCCTCGCCTGTGGCCGCATACGGCGCCTCCAAGGCCGGCATCTACGAGTATGCCCGCTACCTCGCCGCCGCGCTGGCCCCGTACGGCATCCGCTCGAACACGGTCTCGCCCGGATACGTGTGGTCCGGCATCTTCGAGGGACGCATCGTCCCCGAGGCACACGACATGATGACCGCACCGGTGCCGATGCGCCGATTCGGCACCAACGAGGAGATCGCCGCGGCCGTGCTGTTCCTCGCCAGCGACGCCTCCTCGTACGTCACCGGCACCAACCTGCAGGTCGACGGCGGCTATTCCGTGTACTAGAAGCACCGAGGGCTGTCCGGAACGTACGGTCCGGACAGCCCATCGCAGAGATCGCCGCGGCGAACATCGCCGGGAATCCTCCGCTCACACCGCGAAGGCGGACCAGCGACCGTGGGCGTGCTGGACCTCGATCGGCATGCCGAACAGGTCGGACAGACGCTCGTCCGTCAGCCCCTCCTCGAGCGGACCGGTGTAGACGATGGTGCCCGCACCGGGGTTGCCGGAGGAGTCGAGACCCTCCTCGGTGGCGTCCTCGACAGGAATGGGCTTCCTGCCCATGATGGCGATGTGGTCGAAGCCGGCGGGAATCTCCTCCAGACGGTGCGTGACGAGCACGACCGCACGGTCGGAACGCTCCTCGCCGATGCGGCTCAGCGTGCGCATCACCTGCTCGCGTCCACCCAGATCGAGGCCGGTGGTTGGCTCGTCCATGATGAGCAGTTCTGGGTCGCCCATCAACGCGCGCGCGATGAGCACGCGGGTGCGTTCGCCCTCGGAGAGCCTCCACATCTCCTTGCCTTCGAGGTAGCTCACGCGGAAGTCGCGCAGCAGTCCGCGGGCACGCGCGTACTCCTCCTCGGTGTAGGTGTCGCGCCAGCGTCCGGTCACGGCGCTCAGGCCCGTGACAACCGCGTCGAGCGGATCCTCGAACTCGGGGAACTGGCGGCCAAGATCGGCGGAGGCCAGTCCGATGCGCGTGCGCAGTTTGAACACGTCGTATTTGCCGAGCTGATGGCCGAGGATGAACACGCGTCCGCAGGAGGGGAAGGTGCGCGTGGCGAGCATGCCGACGGCGGTGGACTTGCCGATGCCGTTGGGGCCGAACAGCACCCAGCGCTCCCCCGCGCGGATGGTCAGGTTCACGTCGGCGATGATCACGCGACGGTTGCGGCGGAATTCGACGTCCTCGAGTTTGAGTACGACGTCGTCGGACGGGGTGACGGACTGTGACGGGGACTGGATGCTGTCGTTCATGGGGGAACCTCACGGAATACGAAGGGCTCCCCTCGACGGAGGGGAGCCGGGTTGATCAGATGGCGAATGGGAAAAGCGGGCTGAGGTGAACCGGAATCGTCACTTCTGCTCGTCGAGCACCGACTGGTAGACCTTGACGGTCTCGTCGGCGATGGACTCCCAGCTGAAGACGTCGCGGGCGCGCTCGTAGCCGGCCTGCCCCATCTTCTTGCGCAGCTCGGGGTCGGCCATGATCCTGTTGATCGCGTCGGCCATGTCGTGCACGAACTTGTCGGGATCGGTCGGGGTGCCGGTGCCGTCGTGCAGCTGGTCGATCGGGACCAGGAAGCCGGTCTCGCCGTCGACGACGACCTCGGGGATGCCGCCGGTGGCGGAGGCGACGACCGGTAGGCCGCAGGCCATGGCCTCGAGGTTGACGATGCCGAGCGGCTCGTAGATGGACGGGCAGATGAACGCGTCGCAGCCGTGCTCGAGCGCGGACAGCTCGTTCTTCGGCAGCATCTCCTCGATCCAGACGATGTTGCCGCGCTTCTTGTCGAGCTCGGCGAAGGAGTTCTTGACCTCCTCCATGATCTCCGGGGTGTCGGGCGCGCCGGCGCACAGGACGATCTGGATGCCCGGGTCGACGAAGTGCAGCGCCTTGAGCAGGTACGGCAGGCCCTTCTGGCGGGTGATGCGGCCCACGAACAGCAGGGTGGGCTTGCTGCGGTCGATGTTGTAGCGCTCGAAGACCTTCCAGCCCGGATCGTCGTCGGCCGGGGTGGCGAACTCGGACATCGTGATGCCGTTGTACACGACGACGACCTTGTCCGGATCGAGGTTCGGGTAGGCGGTGAGGATGTCCTTGCGCATGCCGCCGGAGACGGCGATGACGCGGTCGGCGTGCTCGTAGGCGTCCTTCTCTGCCCAGGAGCTCAGGTTGTAGCCGCCGCCGAGCTGCTCGCGCTTCCACGGACGGAACGGCTCGAGGCTGTGCGCCGTGATGACCAGCGGGGTGCCGTGCAGCATCTTGGCCATGTAGCCGGCGAGGCAGGCGTACCAGGTGTGGGCGTGGATGATGTCGGCGTCCACGTCGTTGGCGATCTGCAGGTCCACGCCGAAGGTCTTCAGCGCGCCGTTGGCGTCCTTGAGCTCGGCGGGGGTGTCGTAGCCGACGACCTTCAGGGAGCCCTTCGCCTCGGCGGCGTTCGGGATGGCCGGGACGTCGGCCTCGGTGCGCGGGCCGTCGAAGGCGCGCACGGTCACGTCGATGCGCTCGGCCAGCACCTTGGACAGCTGCTCGGCGTGCACGCCGGCGCCGCCGTAGACGTGCGGCGGGTACTCGCGGGTCAGAATGTCAACCTTCATTGGTTTCCTACCTCTCTTTCCGAACGGAAAATCAAGCAATACCCACTCTACGGCACGACATACGGAAAAACGCACAACCTGAGTCGTGCGTCTTCCAAGAAAATCGTGTCGTCCGCGACCGGATCAGACGGCCGTGCCGTTCTGGTCGAGGTTCGGGTTGTGCTTCGAATCGCCGGCGGTGAAGAACAGGCTCACCACGCCGACGATGAACACGCCGGCGACGGTGGCGACCAGCCACATCGGGCGCATCGCGCTCGGCAGCCACATGACCACGAAGAACGCGATGACCGCGAGCGTGATCAGCGTCCAGCTGCCCACGCGGAACCACTGGCGCGTGGAGTGCGGCGCCTTGAACGCCTTGGGATCCTTGTAGTCGGGGTTCGTGGTCAGCGTAACGTCGGACTCGACGACCTTGCCGCCGGTCGGCTTCCACGGGCCGAGGGACTCGCCCTCCTGCAGCCTGCGGGAACGCTCCTGCAGCTGGTACTCATCGATCATTCCGGCGCGGCCGCGGCCACGGGTGGAGTCGTACTGCGACGGCACTCCCCTGCGGTCGGCCTTCGCCTTGGCGCGACGTTCTGCACGATTCGGCATTGGAACCACTCCTTATCGTTCTGTGCGAAATGACACTGCGTGCTACTTTACCCCAGCGCCTGACCCATCGAACTGTCCATTCGCATGAGTGGAACGGCACCTCGGCCCTCTGTATGCGCAGTATCATGTCCGCAGGATGATGAAGAACGTGAAGGATCTGCTGAGGAACCCGATGAGGTTCGAGAAGGCGCTCTATATCGTGGCCTCGGTCTGCTGCATCGGAGCGGAATGCGTCGAATGGGTCAACAGCGTCGGACTGACCCCGCTCATGCATGTGCAGAACGCGCTGATGATCATGCTGCTCGCCCTGCTGCCGTTATGGCCATTGCAGATGAGTCTCGGCATCGCCGCGCTCTGCCCCGTACTGTATGCCGTGAGCGCCGATTCCTACTGGCTGGTATGCAATCCGTTCCTGCTGGCGGTCATTCTGCTGGGGCGACGGTGGGGGCGATACGCCTCGGCACTGCCGGCGGTGCTACTGACCCAGATACTGTCGTTGGTCGGCACCCTGCTGGCCAACGAACCACTGCGGGGCATCACGTTCATGCTCGAGCCCATGGCGATCTCATGGCTGATCGGCACACTGATGCGGTATGCCGCACAGGCACAGGGGGAACAGGTGGCCGCCGAGCAGCGGGTGCGGCATCGCGAATCTCAATTGAAGATGCTGCACGTGTTGCATGACTCCGTGGCCAACGACCTCGTCTACGCGGTCTCCCGCAGCCGGAGCCTCGCCACAAGGCTCCGAAGCCGCAACGAGATCGAGGACCTCGAGGAAATCATCGGCGTACTCGAATCCGCGCTCATGGAGATCAGGCAGCAGATCATCATGCCGGTCAGGGATCAACTCGACGAACATCCTACGATCGGCGACGTACGGAGCAACGACGCAGGGAGCGACGCCGATGCGCCGCCGGAGTTCGGCAGGAACCTGACACTCATCAAACGCCGACTCGACAAACAGGGGTTCTACGGGACACCGCAGGTCGTCGGCGACCCCACGCGCATCGACGGTCGGACCGCTCGGATACTCAATCTGTGCATACGCGAGATCGGAGGCAACATCGCCAAGTACGGCCGTCCCGGCGAATATGCGCTCGTCGTGTCGATCGCGGATGACGGCACGACCGTCATCTCCTCCAACACGTGCCGCGACGCCGGTCCCGCAAACGGTGTCGAGAACGCCGGAATCACCTCGTCGGGAAGCGGACTAACGATGCTGCGCGGCGAACTGCACGACGCCGGAGGAACCATATCGACCGGGAAAGAGGACGGGGAGTGGTCCGTGTACGTCTTCATTCCCCGACAGACGGCACCGGGCGATTCGGGCCACGAGCCGAATCACGGACATGACAATGGAGAGAATTCATGAACGGAACGGATTACATCTCCATCGGCATAGTGGACAACGATCCGCTGGTGGCACACGCCCTGGAGACGATGTTCGGGGACCGTCCCACTCCCCTGCGGGTGCTCTGGACCGTCGTCTCCGCGCGGGAGGCACTGTCGCTGTGTGACACCGCCGACATGCGCCCGCGTGTGGTGATGACCGACCTGCAGATGCCGGACATGGACGGCAGGGATCTGGCGGAGAAGCTGCACTCCGCACACCCGGAGATCGGCATTCTGGGAATGACCGCGTTCCAGCTCATGCACTCCTCCGACGAGCTCAGTGCGGCGGGCATGGATGCGGTGATACGCAAGGAGGCGGCGGTTCAGGAGTATGTGCAGATGATCGGCCGTATCACGGGCAACGAGCATGCCGCGACGTGGCAGGAGCGGTCGCTGGCGTTTCAACGCATGATGCTGACGGATACGGAGATCGCCGTACTGCGCGAATATCTGAAGGGCCGCACCACGGCCGCCACGGCGAGTCTGATGCATATGAGCGTGGGCACGGTCAAGACGCACATGAACAACGCCTATCGGAAGATGGGCGTTCACAGCCGTGCCGAAGCGATTCGCATCTGCGTGCGCGAGCATCTCCTGTAATCATCCGCCGACAATCGGCGGCGGCATACGGCGGCACGGATCACATATGGAAACGAAGGGTTCTCCCCCGCATACGCGGGAGGGAACCCTCCGTTGCAAGTGACGCTACGCGCCCCGTGCATCGGTCCGGATGGACCGGATCGTTCAGCGGGGCAGCATCATCGGACGGGCGGAGGCCTTGATCGGGGCCGGCAGCTCGCTCGTGTGCTCGCTGGAGAGGTACTCGTCGACGGCGGCCGCGCAGGAGCGGCCCTCGGCGATGGCCCACACGACGAGGCTCTGGCCGCGGCCGGCGTCGCCGCACACGAAGACGCCGTCCTGGGAGGTGGCGAACTTGTCGTTGCGGGCGATGTTGCCGCGCTTGTCGAGTTCGACGGGCAGCTGGTCGACGATGGTGGCGGTGTCCGGGTGCAGGAAGCCCACGGAGATCAGGACCAGGTCGGCGGGCAGCACGCGCTCGGTGCCGGGCTGGCGGGTGAACGGACCGTTCTCGCCGGGGGCGACGGACACGACCTTGAGGCCGGTCACGTGGCCGTGCTCGTCGGCGACGAAGCCCTCCGCGGTGGTGGAGTTCTCGATGTGGACGCGCTCCTGCTCCTCGTCGGATCCGATGAAGTTCACCGAATCGGTGGAGTACAGGTACTCGCCGCCCTCGGCCATCGACGTGGTCTTCTGGTAGGTGCGGGCGAAGGTCGGCCACGGCTGGTTGTCCGGACGCTCGGTCGGCTCCTTCGGCATGATCTGCAGGACGGTGACGTCCTTCGCGCCCTGACGGATCGAGGTGCCGAGGCAGTCGGAGCCGGTGTCGCCGCCGCCGATGACGATGACGTGCTTGTCCTTGGCGGTGATGTCGTTGACCGGCTTGACGCCGTAGATGCGGCGGGTGGCGTCGGGCAGGAAGTCGAGGGCGAAGTGGATGCCGTCGAGCTCGCGGCCCGGGATCTTCATGTCGCGCGGCACGCGGGAGCCGATGGCGACGACGACCGCGTCGTAACGGTCGCGCAGGTCGTCCCAGCTGATGTCCTTGCCGATCTCGACGTTGGTCTCGAAGCGGGTGCCCTCGGCCTCCATCTGCTCGATGCGGCGGTCGATGAGCGTCTTCTCGAGCTTGAAGTTCGGGATGCCGTAGCGCATGAGGCCGCCCAGAGCGTCGTCCTTCTCGTAGACGACGACGGTGTGGCCGGCGCGCGTGAGCTGCTGCGCGGCGGCGAGGCCGGCGGGGCCGGATCCGACGACGGCGACGGTCTGGTCGGTCAGACGCTGCGGCGGCATCGGCTTGACGTAGTCGAGGTCCCACGCCTGGTCGATGATCGTGCACTCGTCGTTCTTGATCATCGTCGGCGGCTGGTGGATGCCCAGCACGCAGGCCTGCTCGCACAGTGCCGGACAGATGCGGCCGGTGACCTCCGGGAAGTTGTTGGTCAGCGACAAACGCTGGTAGGCGTCCTCCCACTGCTCCTGACGGACCAGATCGTTGAACTCCGGGATGAGGTTGCCCAGCGGGCAGCCGGTCATGCAGAACGGGGTGCCGCAGTCCATGCAGCGGGCCGCCTGCTCGGTGGTCCAGGACTGCAGGCCGGATTCGGCGTGCACGTCGAACCAGTCCTTGATGCGCTCCTGGACGGGACGCTCCGCAAGCTCCCTACGGGTGCGGACTTTCAGGAATCCTCTCGGGTCGCCCATCTCAGCGCGCTCCTTCCATGACGTGCTCGTACACCTGCTCCCAGGCGCCGGGCGTATTGAAATCGATGTGTTCCGCTTCGGCCTCGGTCATGGCCTTCGTCATCGCGAGGAAGTGCTTGGGCACGACGTGCGTGATGCGCTTGGCGGCCGCGTCCCAGTCCTCGAGCAGCCCCGCGGCGAACGCGGAGCCGGTCTCCTCGGCGTGCTTCTTGACCAGACCCCTGACGAGGTCGGAGGTTTCGGCGTCGAGCGGCTCGAAGAGCAGCGCGCCGGATTCGACGGCCTCCGGGTTGACCTGCTTCATGTCGAGGTCGAGCACGTAGGTGTTGCCTCCGGAGAAGCCGGCGCCGAAGTTGCGGCCGGTCGGGCCGAGCACGACGACGGTGCCGCCGGTCATGTACTCGCAGCCGTGGTCGCCCACTCCCTCGACGACGAACGTGGCGCCGGAGTTGCGCACGGCGAATCGCTCGCCCGCCTTGCCGGCGACGAACATCTCGCCGGAGGTGGCGCCGAAGCCGGTGACGTTGCCCGCGATGACGTCCTCATGCGGATCGAAGGTGATTCCGGCCTCGGGGCGGACGATGAGGCGACCGCCGGACAGGCCCTTGCCCGCGTAGTCGTTGACCTCGCCGTAGACGCGGATGGTCTCGCCGCGCGGGATGAACGCGCCGATGGACTGGCCTCCGGAACCGTGCAGGGTCATGTCGATGGTGTCGTCGGGCAGACCGGGCGCGCCGTAGCGGCGGGTGATCTCGTAGCCGACCATCGTGCCGACCGTGCGGTTGACGTTGCGGATCGGCATCTCGATGCGCACGGGCTCCTTGTGGTCGAGTGCCGGCTCGGCGAGCTCGATGAGCTTGTTGTCGAGCGCCTTCTCCAGCTCGTGGTTCTGCGGCTCGGTGTTGTGCAGGATGGTGCCGGGGACCGGACCGGCCTGCTTGAGCACGTTGGTCAGGTCGATGCCGTCGGACTTCCAGCGCTTGATCGCCTCGTCCTGATCCAGGCACTCGACGTGGCCGACGGCCTCCTCGAGCGTGCGGAAGCCGAGCTGGGCGAGGATCTCGCGCACCTCCTCGGCGATGAACATGAAGAAGTTCACGACGCTTTCGGGCTTGCCGCGGAAGCGGGCCCTGAGCTCCGGATCCTGGGTGGCGATGCCCTGCGGGCAGGTGTTCTTCTGGCAGGCGCGCATCATGACGCAGCCCTCGACGATCAGCGCGGCGGTCGCGAAGCCGAATTCCTCGGCGCCGAGCAGCGCGGCGATGACGACGTCACGGCCGGTCTTGAGCTCGCCGTCGCACTGGACGACGATGCGGGAGCGCAGACCGTTGAGGATCAGAGTCTGCTGCGTCTCGGACAGGCCGATCTCCCACGGGGTGCCCGCGTGGCGGATCGCGTTGAGCGGGGCCGCGCCGGTGCCGCCGTCGTAGCCGGAGATCAGCACCACGTCGGCATGGCACTTGGCCACGCCGGCCGCGATGGTGCCGACGCCGAACTCGGAGACGAGCTTGACGTGGACGCGGGCCTTCGGATTCGCCATCTTCGCATCGTTGATCAGCTGCTTGAGATCCTCGATGGAGTAGATGTCGTGGTGAGGCGGCGGGGAGATGAGCTCGACGCCCGGGGTGGCGTGACGGACCTTGGCGATCCACGGCGGGACCTTGGCGCCCGGCAGGTGGCCGCCCTCGCCCGGCTTGGCGCCCTGGGCGAGCTTGATCTGCAGGTCGGTGGCGTGGACCAGGTAGTCGGAGGTGACGCCGAATCGCGCCGAGGCGATCTGCTTGATGCGGCTGTAGCGCAGCGGGTCCTCGATGCGGTCGTCGGACTCGCCGCCCTCGCCGGAGTTGGAGCGCGCGCCGATCTGGTTCATCGCGATGGCGAGCGTCTCGTGCGCCTCCTGGGAGATGGAGCCGTAGCTCATCGCGCCGGTGGAGAAGCGCTTGACGATCTCGGAGGCCGGCTCGACCTCGGAGATGTCGATCGGCTTGCGGGCGTTGGTGAACTTCATGAGACCGCGCAGCGTCATCAGACGGTTGGAGGTGTCGTCGATGTGGTGCGAGTACTTCTTGAACATGTCGTAGTCGCCGCGCTGGGTCGACTGCTGCAGCAGGAAGATGGCCTCGGGGTCGTTGAGGTGGTCCTCACCGGTGCGACGCCACTTGTAGATGCCGCCCGTACGCAGGTTGCGGTGCGGGGAGGCGGTCCACTGGTTCGGGTAGGCGACTCGGTGGCGGGAGGCGACCTCCTCGGCGATCTCGTCGAGTCCGACGCCGCCCACGCGGGTGGTGGTGCCGGTGAAGTACTCGTCGACGACCTCCTGGCTCAGGCCCACGGCCTCGAACAGCTGGGCGCCGCGGTAGCTCATGATCGTGGAGACGCCCATCTTGGCCATGATCTTGAGCACGCCGACGGAGAGCGCCTTGGTGAGGTTCTTCACGGCGGTGGCCGGGTCGACCTTCACGTAGCCCTCGCGCGAGAGGTTCTCGACGGACTCGAACGCGAGGTACGGATTCACGCAGGCCGCGCCGTAGGCGATGAGGAGGGCCACGTGGTGGATCTCGCGCACGTCACCGGCCTCGACGGCCATGGAGATCTGCGTGCGGGTGTGGCGACGCAGCAGGTGGTGCTGCACGGCGGAGGTGAGCAGCAGGGACGGGATCGGGCCCCACGTGTGGTTGGAGTCGCGGTCGGACAGCACGATGAAGTTCTTGCCGTTGTCGATCGCCTCGTCGATCTCGGCGAAGATCTCGTCAAGACGCTGCTGGAGGGCCTCGCCGCCGCCGGCGACCTGGTACAGGCCCTTGACGACGTACGGACGGTAGTAGCCGCCGAGGATGCGCGCCTTGTCGAGACGCTTGAGCTGGGCCATCTCGTCGGAGTTGATGACCGGCAGCGGGATGAGGATCTTCTTGGCGTGCAGCTCGGAGTCGGTCAGCAGGTTCGGCTCCGGGCCGATCGCGGACTCGAGGCAGGTGACGATCTCCTCGCGCTCCCAGTCGAGCGGCGGGTTGGTGACCTGCGCGAACTTCTGGTGGAAGTAGTCGAACAGCATGCGCGAACGCTTGGAGAGCACCGGCAGCGGGGTGTCGTTGCCCATGGAGCCGAGCGGCTCCTTGCCGGTGTTGGCCATCGGGGTGAGGACGATCTTCAGGTCCTCCTCGGTGTAGCCGAAGGCGCGCTGGCGGCGCTGGACGGACTGGCCGGAGTGGTTGACGTGCTCGCGGGCGGGCAGGTCGCTCATCTCGACGGAGTTGCCCTCGACCCACTTGCGATACGGGTGCTGGGAGGCGAGGGTCTTCTTGATCTCCTCGTCCGGGATGATGCGGCCCTCGGCGGTGTCGACGAGGAACATCTTGCCCGGCT
The DNA here is from genome assembly GCF_018555385.1 of Bifidobacterium santillanense. GTDB lineage: Bacteria > Actinomycetota > Actinomycetes > Actinomycetales > Bifidobacteriaceae > Bifidobacterium > Bifidobacterium santillanense. The sequence goes on along the minus strand of NZ_JAFEJS010000001.1, from coordinate 15,527 downwards.
CGAGACGGCCCTTGGACACGATGTGCTCCTGCTCGATCTCAGGCAGGACGCCCGCCTCGGAGGCGAGCACGAGGTAGCCGTCGTCGGTGAGCTGCCAGCGGCCGGGGCGGAAGCCGTTGCGGTCGAGCAGCGCGCCGACCTGGGTGCCGTCGGTGAAGACGATGTCGGCCGGGCCGTCCCACGGCTCGATCAGCGTGTTGTTGTACTCGTAGAAGGCCTTGAGGTCCGGGTCAAGCTGGTCGTTCTTCTCCCATGCCGGCGGCAGCATCATCGAGATGGCGTGCGGCAGGGAGCGGCCGGCGAGGTGCAGCAGCTCGAGGCACTCGTCGAAGGTGCCGGAGTCGGAGTAGCCGGGCGTGGTGATCGGCAGCAGCGGCTCGAACTCGCCGAGTAGCTCGGAGCTCAGGCGGCCCTCGCGGGCGGACAGCCAGTTGCGGTTGCCCTGGATGGTGTTGATCTCGCCGTTGTGGGCGAGCAGACGGAACGGCTGGGCCAGCGGCCAGCTCGGGAACGTGTTGGTGGAGAAGCGGGAGTGCACGATGGCGACGGTGGCCTTCATGCTCTCGTCCACGAGATCCGGGAAGAAGTGGGTCAGCTGCATGGTGGTCAGCATGCCCTTGTAGGTGATGGTGCGGGCGGACAGGGAGGCGAAGTAGACGCCCACCTCGTGCTCGACGCGCTTGCGGATGCGGAAGGTCTTGCGGTCCAGCTCGATACCGGCCAGCCCGCCCTCCGGGTCGGCCACGACGAGCGTCTTGAAGCTCGGCATGGCGGCGAGCGCCTGCAGTCCGAGGCCGTCCGGGTTGGTCGGCACGACGCGCCATGCGAGGACCTCGAGGCCCTCCTCGCGCACGATCTTGGCGATGGCCTGCTCCTGCTGGCCGGAGGTCTCGATGTCGCGGTCGAGGAATGCGATGCCGGCGGCGTAGTGGCCGGCCTCGGGCAGTTCGGCGGGCACGGTGGCGCGCATGAACTCGTCCGGCATGCTCATGAGGATGCCGGCGCCGTCGCCCGTGTTCTCCTCGGCGCCCACGGCGCCGCGGTGGTCGAGGTTGACGAGCACCTCGATGGCGTCCTTGACGATCTTGTGTTCCGGACGCTTGTTGAGCGTGGTGACCATGCCCACACCGCAGGCGTCATGCTCGTTGGAAGGGTCGTACATGCCGTCCGGAGCATGGACCGTGAGATCAAGCGGGGCTTTGAATGTCACCGAAATCACCTCAATTGGATAGCGGGCGCGCGAAAACCGCGCCACTTGGGCAGTTGCTGTTGACAGCGTAGCGTCGCGGTGTGTCACGAACGTTTCGCTGTCCATATACCGAGTCGAGCAAAAAGTCAAGACCCAATTTTACGCAACTCGCCGACTCCGGCGCGCTGAACGCGCTGGGGTCGGACCATATGAGATGTGTGATCGGCAACATCCCGGCCGCATGGTCGCCCGTCGACGCCGATGCGGTCGGGCTCCGGACTCCCCAGCCGACTTCGGACCGGCGTTCACTCCACCGACTTCAAGGCGGCGAGCATATCCACGTTCCTGAGCTGACGGTAGACGACCACGCCGAGCGCGGAGAGCACCGCGGCGACGAGTGCGGCGGGCGCCGCGAACGCCGGCCAGCCGAGGGCGGGGTCGAACATGACCTCGTCCGGCGGAACCTCGGTGATGATGTACCGGTGCAGCCCTGCACCGAAGCCGTATCCGGCGAGGATGCCGAGCGCGGAGAGGACGATGGTCTCGCGGTAGATGTACATCGTCGTCTCGTTCGAGTGGAAGCCGAGCACCTTGATGGTCGACAGCTCCCTGATGCGTTCGGACACGTTGAGGTTGGTGAGGTTGTACAGGATGACCACGGTGAGCATGCCGGCCACGAGCACGAGCACCTCCATGATCTGGTTGAGCGAGTCGACGATCGTGGCGACCTGGTTCTTCATGGTGGTGTTCTGCACCACTCCCCTGACGCCGTCGTTCTCCATGAACCGCGCGCCCTGCCGCTCGGCGTTCTCGATCGAATCGTCCTTGAGCCGCACGAGGTACGCGTTCGACCGGTAGCTCTCGCCGAACACGTGCTCGTAGCCGCCCGACGACATGACCATGAGATGCCCGATGTACATCTCGCTCACGCCGTCGACGCGCACCGAACGTTCGGCGCCGTCCTCGCCGGTGACGCGGATCACGTCGCCGGTCTTCGCTCCGAGCATCGAGGCCATCCTCTCAGAGATGACCGCGCCGCGGTCGGTGAGGATCTGCGGCTTGTGCCCGACGCGCGAACGCAGGGTCACGTAGTCGCCGAGGTTGTACGCGTCGTCGGTGACAAGCAGCGTGATCGACTGCTTGTCGCCCTGTCTGCCGGCGGTCCTGGTGAGTTCCTCGTAGCGGATCGACATCGCCTGGTCCACGGCCTTGTCGGCCATGTCCTTGGCGACGGCGGCGCGCTGCTCGTCGTTGTCGTCGGATTTCTCGGCGACGATCATGTCGTAGTGGATCACCTCGTCGAATTGTCGTTCGCTGATCTGGTTGATCGACCCCTGCACGCCGAGTCCGGCGACGAGCAGCGACACCGCGCCCATCACGCCGAAGATCGTCATGAAGCCGCGCGTCTTGTAGCGGAACAGGTTGCGGGCGGTGACCTTGCGCGTGAAGCTGAGCCGGTTCCAGATGAAGCCGAACCGTTCGAGGAGGATCGTCGACCCGTTCGCCGGGGGCTTGGGCAGCAGGAGCGCCGCCGGCTTGTCCTTCAGTTCGCGCGCGGCGGCGAGCACGGCCGGCACGACGGAGCTCGCCCATGCGAGCAGGAACGCGACCGCGGTGACGACCGGATGGAACTTCAGTTCGATGACCGGCATGGTGAACCCGTCGCTGTACGCGTGGTAGACGATGAGCGGCAGGACGGTGTGGCCGGCCGCGACGCCGAGGATCGTGCCGACGGTGGACGCCGCGAAGCCGTAGACCGTGAACTTCTTGAGGATGTCCGCATCGCCGTAGCCGAGCGCCTTGAGGGTGCCGGAGTTGACGCGTTCCTCGTCGACCATGCGCCCCATCGTGGAGAACGTGACGAGCGCGGCCACGAAGTAGAGGAACACGGGGAAGATCATCGCGAGCTTGCCGACGATGTTCGCGATGATCTCGTACACACGGTAGCCGTTGGACGTGAGCCCCTCGCGCCGGCCGTCGATCGAGTAGGCGGGCACCTCGAGTGTGTCGACCTTCTCGCGGGCGAGCGCGATGTCGTGCTCCGCATCCCTGATCTTCTTCTCGGCGGCGGGTTTCGCGTCGTTGAACTCCTGCAGTTTCTCCTCGTATTCCCCTTCGGCCTTGTCGATGTCGCGTTGGCCTTGGATGAGCTGCGAGGCGCCGGACGATGCGCTGCCGGATGATGCGCCGGACGATGCGGTGGAGACGGCTTGGCCGAGTTCGGTCTGCTTGGCGGCGAGCTGACGGGAGGCTTCGGCGAGCGCTGCCGCGTTCCGCCGGTATTCCTCCGTGCCCTCCTCGAGCTGCGCGGCACCGTCGTTCCACTGCTTCAGGGCGGCGTCGTAGGCGTTCAGCTGGGTGTTGTATTGCGCGACGGCATTGTTGTAGGCGTCGAGGGCCTTGTCGTATTGGGTGTTGACCGTGTCGTATACGCCGCCGGTCAGTCCGCTGGCCGCCCAGCGGGTCAGGAGCGCGCCGGTCCTGTCGAGGACCGGCTTGACCGTTTCGAGGACGGTGCGTGCCGCGTCGAGCTGCGTCTTGGCTTGAGCGAGCTGCCGCCATGACGAGTCGAGCTGCGATTGGCCCTGCGCGAGCTGCTGTGTTCCGGCGATGAGCTGGGTCTGCCCGGCGGTGATCTGGGAGCCGGCGGCGGCGATCTGCGCGAGCGCGCCGGAGAGCTCCGCGGCGGCGGCCGATCCCTGGTCGACGGCGTCGAGTTCGCCCTGGGTGATCCGGTCCTTGGCGGCTTCGATCTGCGTCTTCGCGTCCGCGAGCTGCTGCTCGGAGTCCGCAAGCTGCCGTTTCGCGTCGTCGACCTTGGCCTGCGCCTTGTCGATCTGCGCGCGGCGGTCCTCGCGGATGGAGGCCTCGCGCGCCTTGGGCCGTCCGGCGAGACGCTTGGCGAGCGCTTCCTTGTGCGCCTGCACCCGGTCACGGTAGTCGGTCGTCCAATAGTCGAGCGTCTTCGTGTCGTCGAAGGTCACGCGGCCGATCATCGCCACGTCCGAGTCGAAGGTGGCCGGCACGACCACACCGTAGCCGTCGAGTTCGCCGGTGCCTGCCGTGGACTGTCCCATGTTGAGGTCGGAGACGATCTCGCTGGCGTCGACGAAGCCGACCACGGTGTATTCGGTCCGTCTGAGGATGGTATCGCCGGCGATGTCGGGCGGTTCGGTGACGTTGACGGTGCTGTCGATCGCGTACCGGTCGCGTTCGGCGGAATCGAGCGCGATCTCGCCGGGTTCGGCCGGCAGTCGGCCTTCGATCACGCGGTATCTGGAGACGGCGTCGGGTTTGGAGTAGATGCGCAGACTGTGGTTGCTGCCCTTGATGGTGATGTCCTTGAAGTAGCCGAATTCGGCCTGGCGCACGCCCTCGGTCGAGCGGATGATCGTCTGGTCGTCCCGGCTCAGACCGTAGTCGCTGATGACGGTCACGTCGGCGAGGTTGTGCTCGCCGTAGAAGTCCCTGCCGGTCGCCTGCATGTCGGGTCCGGTGGCGAACAGGCCGACGAGCGCGAACGAGCCGAGCGTCATGAGGCTGACGATCGACAGGAACCGGCCCTTCGATTTGGCGAGGGTGACGCGGATGTCCTTCCACAGCATGCGCTTGCGGACCGGTCCGCCACGACGGTTGCGCGTGCGCCCGGCGGCGTGGGTACGGGAGACCGGGCGGTCCGGTCCGGACGTTCCGGCCGGTTCGGTGAAGTCGGTGAGTTCGGTCATGTTCGCTCACCACTCCAGATCCGCGATGTCCATCGGATGCCCGTTGGTCTCGATGGATTTGACGCGGGCGTCGTGCATGTGGATGACGCGGTCGGCGATGGGCGCGATGGCCGAGTTGTGCGTGACGATGACGACGGTCGCGCCCTTGACGCGGCTCTGGTCCTGCAGGATCCGCAGGACCTGCTTGCCGGTGTTGTAGTCGAGCGCGCCGGTCGGCTCGTCGCACAGCAGGATCTTGGGGTTCTTGGCGACGGCTCGCGCGATGGCGACGCGCTGCTGCTCGCCGCCGGAGAGCTGCGCCGGGAAGTTGTCGATGCGGTCCTTGAGCCCCACGTCGACGAGCGCCTGCACCGGGTCCTGCGCGTCGCGCACGATCTCGGAGGCGAGTTCGACGTTCTCCTTGGCGGTGAGGTTGGCGACGAGGTTGTAGAACTGGAACACGAAGCCGATGTCGTGGCGGCGGTAGTCGGTGAGCTGTCGGGCGGTGTAGTTCGAGATGTCCTTGCCGTCGATGACGACCCGCCCCTCGGAGTTGGCGTCCATGCCGCCCAGGATGTTGAGCACGGTCGATTTGCCGGCGCCGGACGAGCCGAGGATGATGGCGAGCTCGCCCTTCTCGATGCCGAAGCTCACATCGTTGTTGGCGACGATCGTGGTGTCGCCCATGTGGTAGCGCTTGAAACTGTGGATCATCTCGATGTACGCCATCGTCACTGCCTTTCATAATGAACAACATGTTGATTTAACTGCCTGCGATTGTAGAAAAGGCCGAAACGGCGGTCAATGAACGGTTTCGCCCGTTCCGTTCAGTTTGGACACATCGGCGGAAAGTGGCGATTATGCCTGTTAATCGAACAACACGTTGATATAATCGTGGCAGGCATGACGAAACGAGACACGGCATCGAAGGAGGCATCGGCCATGGCCGGCAAACGCAACACAAGGACCGAGGCGAAGATCAAGGCGGCATTCACGACGCTGGTGCAGTCCAAGGGGTTCGACGCGATGACGGTGAGCGACCTCGCGCGCACGGCCGGCATCAACCGCGGCACCTTCTACATGCACTACCTCGACAAGTTCGATCTGCGCCAGCAGCTCATCGACGACACGATCGAGGAGCTGACGACGATCCTCATCGACAACGCCGACCCGGAGGGACGCATCACGTCGAGCGCCACGGGGCGCGCCATCTGCGACGCCTTCCAGGCCGAGTCGATCTCCGCCGCGCTGCGCTACGTACGCGACGACTACGCGTTCTTCAACGCCGTCTCCCGTTCGGGCAACGACATGCAGCTCTACGACAAGCTCAAGAAGGTGCTGAAGCAGCTGATCGTCGCACAGGCGAAGCGGTTCGGCGCCGACCCGCAGGCCTCATACAACGGCATCCCCGCCGACTACGCGATGGAGATCCTCGTTTCGGCGGTCTCCTCGATCATCTGGCTGTGGATCCGCCGCGGCTGCAAGGAGACGCCCGAGGAGATCTGCCGCATCATCGAGATCAACAAGACCACCGCCCCCATCGACGTGCTGTGGTGAGGGCGGGGACGGAATCATCAGATGTATGACGGACGGTCCGTCGCCTCACTGACGCCCCTTGCGGCGTCGCGGGGCGAGGGCCGCGGGACCATGCTGCCCAAAGGCGAACAGGAGCGCGCGCATGCCGCCGATGCGCGGGTCGGGGCGGAGCCCGCGCGCGATGCGGCGCATCTGCAGTTCGAACCAGCTGATGACGAGAATGCCGCCGAACGCCTTGTCGAGCGGTTTGATGCCGGTCGTCACGCGCGGCAGTTCGACGGAACCGTCCCACCGGTCGCGGATGATGCGGTTCGGCAGGTCGGGTACGAGCGCGAGCGGCCGCGCGATGCCGATCATCTGTGTGATGCCCTCGTCGAGCGCCCGTTCCATGTCGCGCGCGTTGCGGAAGCCGCCGGTCAGGGCGACCGGCACGGTCAGCTCGCCCTTGATCCGGCGGGCGAAGTCGGTGAAGTAGACGCCGCGTCGGCGGTCCTCGGCCGCGCCGCCGTTGGTCTGGATGACCGGCTTGGCGTAGGTGCCGCCGGAGATATCGATGAGGTCGACGCCGCGCCGTTCCAGCTGCTTCATGACCCAGATGGACTCCTCCTCGCTGAAGCCGCCCGGCACGCCGTCCCGCGCGTTGACCTTGACGACGATCGGCACGTCGGACGAGTTGAGTTTGACCGCCACGGGGAAGTCGGGGCCGACGGCCTCGCGCACCGCGTCGAATACCTCGAACAGGAATCGGGCGCGGTGCTCGATGTCGCCGCCGTATTCGTCGGTGCGCCGGTTGTCGAGCGGCGAGAGGAACTGGTTGATGAGGTAGCCGTGCGCCGCGTGGATCTCCACGCCGGTGAAGCCCGCCTTCTTCGCGATACGGGCGGTGTTGGCGAACCGGCGGACGATGTCGCGGATCTGCTCGCACGTGAGCTCGGTGGGCTCGGCGAAGAACCTGCCGTAGTCGCCGTCGACCTTGCCGGTGCTCGGGGCGAGCGGATGCGGATTGATGGTGATGGGCGACTGCCTGCCGGGGTGGTTGATCTGCATCCAGCAGTGCGCGCCGTTCCCGGTGCCGGCCGCCGCCCATCGACGCAGCATGTTCAGGTCGCGCTCGTCCTCGACGGCGACGTTGCCGGGCTCGCCGAGCTGGGTGCGGTCGACCATCACGTTGCCAGTGACGAGCACACCGGCCCCTCCCTGCGCCCATGCACGATAGAGGCGCACGTGGGCTTCGGTCGGCGCGCAGTCGCGGCCGGCGAGCGCCTCGTTCATCGCGGATTTGTAGAACCGGTTCCTGACCGTCACCCCGCAGGGCAGGGTCAGCGGTTCGGCGAGCGACGGTGTCTTCGTGTCCTTTGTCATGATTTCTACCTTTTCATACGTCCATGTTTGTACAGTTGTCTAAATTAGCATAAAGTTTGACAACTGCAAAATTCTGGACGATGGGATATGCTGAACAATCATGAAGAAGGACCTCAACGCCAAACTCACGAGGGGCGCGCAGCGCACGCTCGATGCGTTCTTCGACGCGACGACCGGACTGCTGGCGACCACGTCGTTCACCGACATCAGCGTCAATGCGCTGTGCGAGCGCGCCGGGTACCCGCGCGCCACGTTCTACAACTACTTCGAGGACCGTGATGATCTGCTCAATTACTGTTGGACGGCGTTGTCCGATCAGGCGAATCTCTCGGATCTGGCGTCATCGGAACCGGAGCATCGCGTGGACACGGCGCTCGACGCGATGGCCGATCTGCTGGAGTCCAACGCGGAGCTGCTGCGAGCGGTACTGGAGCACAATCCGCCCGAGGGACCGCTGTTCTCCAGCCTGCACATGTTCATCGAGGGGCGGGCGCACGAGATCATGCGCACCTGCGTCGACCGCGATCGGTTCGATCTGCCGGCCGACCTCATCGCCGACCATTACGCGAATACGGTGATGCTCGTCCTCGACTGGGCGTATCTGCGCGGCCACACGCTCACCCGCGAGCAGCTCCATGCCTACGCGCACACGCTGCTGGGCGGCGTGGAGTGATGGTCACGGCCGCCCACGTACCGCGGTCCGTCAGGCCGCGCGACGCTCACCATCGCCGCGCAGGAACACCAGCGGGATGACGATCAGCGGGACAGCGCACGCGCCCATGGCCAGATATGTCAGGTTCAGGCCGTGCATGTCCGCCGCCGCCATGGTCATACCGCCGGCGTGCGCGGACGCCGCCAGCGCGGTCATCATCCCGACGAACACGGCCTGGCCGATCGCGCCGGCGATGGTGCGCAGCGCGGTGAGCAGCGCGTTCGCGTCGGCGAGACGCCCCTTCCCCGCGGCGCCGGTGCCCCAGGTGACCAGCGGCATCATCAGGCAGCCGATCGCGAGCGAGCGCGCCACGTTGATCGCCGAGGCCGCCCAGATCGAGGCAGACAGCGGCAGGACCCCCATGCACAGGTTGCTGGCGGTCAGACAGACGCCGCCGATGAGGAACAGCCGCCGCACGCCGAACCGGTCGTACAGTCTGCCAGCCATCGGGCTGATGACCGCCATGGCGAGCGAGCCGGGCAGGCTCACCAGGCCGGCCATCGATGCCGAACCGCCCTTGATGGTCTGCACGTACAGCGGCAGCATCACCGACGATCCCATCATCGCGAAGTACAGCAGCATGCTGCCGATCACACTCAGCGCGAACCCGCGGCGGCGCAGGATGCGCACGTCGAGGAACGGACGTTCGCGCCTGAGCTGCAGCGCCACGAACCACACGGACGCCGCGACGCCCAGCGCCAGCGGCGGCAGGACCGCCATGCTCGTGAACGGCATGGAGCCGATGTTGCCGATGCCGAGCGTCACGCCGCCGAACGCGACGATGCTCACTGCGAAGGACAGGACGTCGAAGGAGCGCCTCGACGTCCTCAGCACGTTGTCGAACACGAGGCACGCCGCGATCAGCGACACCGCCATCACGCCGACCACCAGGTAGAAGACCGACCGCCAGCCGAACGCGTCGACCATCAGTCCGGACAACGTCGGCGCGATCACCGGCGTGACGCCGACCGCGAGCCCGTACCAACCCATGATCGTGCCTCGGCTGTCCGGATAGATGGTCATGAGCACGACCTGCGCCATCGCCATAAGCAGTCCGTTGCCGCACGCCTGCACGACGCGGCCGACCATGATGACGGCGAACGGCACCGGCGCCACGCAGATCAGCGAGCCGACGATGAACAACGCGGCGCCGGCGAGGTACAGCGGCTTGGTCGGGAACCGGGTGATGAGGAACGCGGTCAGAGGCATGACGATGCCCATGGCGAGCGAATAGCCGCTGGTGAGCCACTGGCCGGTCTGCATGCTGACGCCCAGATCGGCCACGATGGGCGGCAGGGCCGTGGTGAGCGCCGTGGCCATGACGGTGGTGGCGATGCACGAGAGCATGATGTTGACGAAGATGAGCGTGCGTCGGCGGTCGCTCAATGCGGCCGGTTCCGCGGTGGACATGGTGTTGCTGCGCATGATAGACGTCTCTTCCTGCTGAGAATTCACTGTGATGCCGGTGTCGTGCGATCGCACGTCATGGGATCGGCTCCGGCCGTCCCGGTCATTGCGCGACGATGGACTAGGCCCCACGCTCGTCGAGCTCGCGGTAGTGACGTCTGATTGCGGTGAGGATCTCGCCGAATTGCTCCCGCTGATCCTCGCTGAGCGCCGCCAGCAGTTCGCCGGACGCGTCGTTGCCCGCGGACCGCCGACGCATCGCCTCGGCCATGCCCTCCCCCGTGAGCGAGACCATGTAGGTGCGCCCGTCCTCGGGATGCGGGGTGCGCGAGACCCATCCGCGCGACTCCATCTTGCCGAGCAGTTCGCTCATCGACGCCGATCGTATGCCCAGGATCGCCGCGAGACGACGCTGGCTGACCGGTCCGAGACCGCTGAGGGTGAGCAGGCAGCGCGACTGGCCGCTGCCATGCGCGAGAACGTCGTTGCTGCGCACCTCCCGCTGATGGCTGGCGCGTGCCACGTCATGGAACAGTTCCACCAGTTCCCGGTCGTCCATCGGCATGGCCGCGGCCTCCTTCATCACGACATTTTGCTAGGCACCTTGCAAATAATACAAGGTACCTAGCAAAATGCAAGTCATCGTGCTTCACACGCCGGCGAGGTCGAATACGCGTTCGATGACGGCGTCGTTGAGCAGACGTCCCCTGCGTGTGGGGACGACGCGGGAGCGCCCCGTGGAATCGGTCTCGATGACGACGAGCCCCTCGTCGGCCATCGGCCGCAGCCGTGCGGCATCGACGGGCCTCAGCGAGGTGGAGCCGTCCGATTCGCGCGCGGAGACGATGACTCGGTTGATGCGGTCCAGATCGAGGCCTTCGCGGATGCGCAGACCGAGCATGATGAGCTCCTCGAGGTTCTCCCCCGCGGTGATCTCCTCGCTTCCCGCCCACGGGATGCGGCCCTCGTTGAGGGCGACGCCCCACAGACGCGGGTGGGCGATGTCCCATGCGCGCAGGGCGTGCGCCGCGGCGTCGCCTCCGGAGGAGACGGCGTTGTAGTGCGAGTGCGCGCCGGGACCGAGACCGGCCCAGTCGACGTTCCTCCAGTAGCCGAGGTTGTGCCGGCTCTCGTATCCCGGCTTCGCCCAGTTGGAGACCTCGTACCATGAGAGTCCGGCGGCCGTGAGCAGGTCGTCGGCGATCTCGTATTTGGCGGCCTCGTCGTCGTCGTCCGGTCTGGGCAGCGTGCCGGCGGCGATCCGACGCCCCATCTTCGTGGTCGGTTCGACGGTCAGGGCGTAGGCGGAGATGTGGTTGACGCCGAGGTCGATAGCGGTGCGCACCGAGGTGCGCCAGTCGTCGAGGCTTTCCCCCGGCGCGCCGTAGATGAGGTCGACGCTGGAGCGCAGTCCGGCCTTGTCCGCCGCCTTGACGCCGGCGACGACGTTCTCGGGCGTATGCGTGCGGTCGAGGGTCTTCAGCACATGCGGCACGGCGGACTGCATGCCGAAGGAGATGCGGGTGAAGCCGCCTTCGGCCAGACGGTTGATGTAGTACTCGTTGACGGTGTCCGGGTTCGCCTCGGTGGTGATCTCGGCATCCGGCGCAACGCCCCATGTCGAACGGATGGCGTCAAGCATCGCGACGAGGTCGTCCGCGGACAGGATGGTGGGTGTGCCGCCACCGAAGAACACGGTGTCCACCGGTGGCTCGGCGACGCCGTGCGTCTCCTGCCATTCACGCACGAGACCCATCTCGCGGATGACCATATTGGCGTAGTTGCCGCGAGAGGCGCCGGCGCCGAGGTCCACGGCCGTATAGGTGTTGAAGTCGCAGTATCCGCAGCGCCGCAGGCAGAACGGCACATGGATGTAGAGCTCGTAGGTCATTCGGGCATACCTTCCGCATTTCCTAGGCACATTCCGCATTTCCTAGGCAGGTGCCTGCCGTCAACGACATGAGGAAACCATGATTCCGGCGCCGCTATCCACCGGCACCTGCCTAGGAAACGAAAAAACTGCCTAAGTTGTGAATTCAGCCTTATGCAATCAGCCTTCGGTCTTCTGCGCGGCACGGATCTTGTCCTTGGTGTCGCGGTCGTTGGAGTCCTCACCGGTGGACAGGGCGGCGATGAACGCCTCCTGCGGCACCTCGACGTGGCCGAGCATCTTCATGCGCTTCTTGCCGGCCTTCTGCTTCTCGAGCAGCTTGCGCTTGCGGGTGATGTCGCCGCCGTAGCACTTGGCGAGCACGTCCTTGCGCAGGGCGCGGATGTTCTCGCGGGCGATGATGCGCGAGCCGATCGCGGCCTGGATCGGGATCTCGAACTGCTGGCGCGGGATGAGCTCGCGCAGCTTCTTCGTCATCATCACACCGTACGAGTACGCCTTGTCGCGGTGCACGATGGCGCTGAACGCATCGACCTTCTCGCCCTGGATGAGGATGTCGACCTTGACGAGGTCGGCGGACTGCTCGCCGTCCTCGTGGTAGTCGAGCGAGGCGTAGCCCTTGGTGCGGGACTTCAGCTGGTCGAAGAAGTCGAAGACGATCTCGGCGAGCGGGATGCGGTAGTGCATCTCGACGCGGTCGGTGGAGATGTACTCCATCGTGCCCATCTGTCCGCGATGGTCCTGACACAGGTCCATGACCGCACCGATGAACTCCTTGGGGGTGATGATGTCGGCGGCGACCATCGGTTCGACGATCTTCTTGATCTTGCCGTCCGGGAACTCGCTCGGGTTGGTGACGTGATGCTCGGAGCCGTCCTCGGCGGTCACGTCGTAGGTGACGTTCGGGGCGGTCTGGATGAGGTCGAGGCCGAACTCGCGCGAGAGTCGCTCGTTGACGATCTCCATGTGCAGCAGGCCGAGGAAGCCGCAGCGGAAGCCGAAGCCCAGCGCGACGGACGTCTCCGGGGTGTAGATGAGGGCGGCGTCGTTGAGCTTGAGCTTGTCAAGAGCGTCGCGCAGTTCGGGGAACTGGGCGTTGTCGATCGGGAACAGACCGGCGTACACCATCGGCTTCGGGTCGCGGTATCCGGGCAGGGGCTCGGCGGCGGGGCGGACGGCGGAGGTCAGGGTGTCGCCGACCTTGGACTGGCTTACGTCCTTCGCGCCGGTGATGATGTAGCCGACCTCGCCGGCGCCGAGCGCCTTGGTGCGGGTCATGTCGGGGCTGATGACGCCGATCTCGATGGGGTCGTGCGTCATGCCGATGCCCATCATGTGCACCTTCTCGCGGTCATGCAGCTCGCCGTCCTCCATACGGATGTAGGTGACGATGCCGCGGTACGAGTCGTACACGGAGTCGAAGATGAGCGCTCGCGCAGGGGCGTCCGGATCGCCGTGGGGCGCGGGCACCTCCATGACGATCCGGTCGAGCAGGTCGGCGACGCCCTCGCCGGTCTTGCCGGAGACGCGCAGCACATCACTCGGCTCGCAGCCGATGAGGTTCGCGATCTCCTCGGCGTGCTTCTCCGGTTCGGCGGAGGGCAGGTCGATCTTGTTGAGCACCGGGATGACGGTGAGGTTGTGGTCGATGGCCATGTACAGGTTGGACAGCGTCTGCGCCTCGATGCCCTGCGTGGCGTCGACGAGGAGGACCGCGCCCTCGCATGCGGCCAGCGCACGGGACACCTCGTAGGTGAAGTCGACGTGGCCGGGGGTGTCGATCATGCCGAGCGTGTACTCGGTGCCGTCGAAGGTCCACGGCACGCGTACGGCCTGCGACTTGATGGTGATGCCGCGCTCCTGCTCGATGTCCATGCGGTCGAGGAAGCGGTCGCGCATCTCGCGTTCGGGCACGATGCCGCTCAACTGCAGGATGCGGTCGGCCACGGTGGACTTGCCGTGGTCGATGTGCGCGATGATGCAGAAATTACGAATCAACGACTGATCGGTGGAACCGGGCTGGTTGTGCGGGCTGACCACTGAACGTGCCTCCTACTTACTCAGGTCAAACGAAACCAGTGTACTCGACGCGAAAGACCCCGCGAACCGAACGGGTTCACGGGGTCTTCACGCGAATTCGTCGCCGTCTACGGGCGACTCATGATCACAGGGCGTTGATCGCGACGGCGAGGCCGGACTTGCGGTTCGCGGCCTGGTTCTTGTGGATCACGCCGGCGCCGGCGGCCTTGTCGAGCTTCTGGGCGGCGACCTTGAAGGCGGCCTCGGCGGCGGCCTTGTCACCGGACTCGATGGCCTTGCGGGTGTTGCGGATCGCGGTCTTCAGCGCGGACTTGACGGCCACGTTGCGCTGGTGCGCCTTCTCGTTGGTGATGACGCGCTTCTTCTGCGACTTGATGTTTGCCAATGTAACTCCAAACGACGTTTGCTATAAGGACATACGAGACGTAGATGATAGCACGCGGCGCGGATAAACCCCTCCCCGGATGCGCCTGGGGCCGCCCGGGCGTGTCCGTCTTCCGGCGGCAGCGACCCGACGATGCGGAACCGGGACCATGGGCACACCGTCTGACCGCGCCTCCCGCGTTCCGGGACGGATCAGACGTGTTCGTCCTCCCGGCTCCCGTCGCCGCGACGGTCCCGCCCACCGGCATGACTTCCCGTCGAAGGCCCCGACCGGTGCGGGGTGATGTCCGGACGCCTGAGATATCGGGCCTCGCCGGGCAGGTAGACGTTGTGACGTTCCATCGCGCCGGGGAACGTGATGTTGAAGATCACCGACGACAGGCGCATGCCGACGATCAGCGCGATGATGACCAGATCGAGCGCGATCTCCTGCTCGACGTTGAGAAGCCCGGCCATGCGCCCCTTGCACACGAAGACGTCGAGGATGCATCCGACTGCCGAGGGCACGGCGTACCAGTGCTTGTCGCGGATGATCATCGGCACGTCGTTGAGGAGCATGTCGCGCACGAGACCGCCGCCCAGAGCCGTGGCCATGCCGAGGAAGACCGACGTCATGCCCGAGGAGCCCAGATACATGGCCTTGGACGTGCCGATCACGGCGAACAGGCCCAACGCCAAGGCGTCGAGCGTGAGCATCGACCATTTGAGCTTGTCGACCTCGAGATGGAGCACGGCGATGGCGATTCCCGAGACGAGGGCGGCTATCACGGACCACCGGTCGGTGATGCCGACGGGCGGCACCTCGAGCAGCACGTCACGCAGCACGCCGCCGCCCAACGCGGTCAGCCACGCGGTGACGAGGATGGCGAACAGGTCGTACTCCTTGTGCACGGCCGCGAGTCCTCCGACCAGTCCACAGCAGAACACCGCGAGATACTCCACCCCCATGAAGAACATGTTGCTCTCCAACGCCAGCTGCATGGTCTTCTCCCCTCTCCCCCGAACACCTCGGGGAAACCACGCAACAAGCTACCACAGCTATAAAGCGCCATGCGACACCGAGCCGCCACACGCAGTTCCGCTCGGGTCCACATGCGCGGACGGCTTCCCTTCAGCGAGGGGAGCCATCGCCCCTCGCCGCTTCCGGGTTATAGGCCAAAATGTGTGTCTGTTTCGGCTTGTGAGGCCTTGTGCTGATTGGCGTTTCGCTGGTTTGAATGTGGTTGCCGGGACTTTCAAGGCCGGCCAGAATGTGTGTCCGCAATGGGCTGCGAGGCCTTGCGGCGCAAGGCTTTTGTGGAG